>CAWCJP010000009.1:0-518228 GCA_963795925.1 Bryobacterales bacterium
AAGCGTGTGGTTTTCCTTAATCGAACTCTGAACCGCAGACCGCATCTTCCAACCGGCGAAATCCGCTGCTTGGAACATGACGGCCTGCTTCTTGTTCTGGAAACGTGGGCGCTCTCCATATGTGCGCTCATGCCAAGAATCGAAATTTCCTTTATCCGCATCCCCGTCCTCAAAATAGTAAAGCAACGGTTTCGATGCGGGCTCTTGTTCGGCCCATTTCCTGAGCGTGTAGACGCACATCATTGCGCAGAGAGCGAAAGGCTTGCCAAGCGTTTCTTCAACCTTGAACCCGTTGTTGACTTTGTTATAGTCAGTGATAACTAACGTGGCGCGAAATGACTTGATGACATTGGCCGCTAAACACGCTGCCAGTCGTTCGATAAAAATGCGCCGCCGATTCGTCTCACCTTTCCAGCCAACCGCAAACTCTCCACGACTGCTGACAAAATCGGTCATGTGAAACGTAGTGACGCCCTCCGATTTTAGGATGGAGTTCCACTCCGTCTCAAACTTTATCCATTTGTCGATTGTCGATACAAATCCGGCGACAGTCATGACGTTTCCGGGACCGTCCACGTGCCCGCTGGCGTCAAAAAACGCCGTGAAAAATGCCATCGGCAGAACTCCCGAATAACGAGACATCAGCACCGAGAGCGCCCAGTGCTTGATGTAGCTGTATTCCGTGCGGATCACAGCACATCCCCGCGTATCCCAAGCCTAGCACCCGGCCCGGTATTAGGCAAGTATATAATCGCCCAAATTCGATCGCAAGAAAGAGGCGGTGATCGCGGCTCTGCTCGCCTCCAGAAACCACGAGGAAGCCGCGCGCACGGGCCGGCATCAGCCTGAAGACGTTAAAGCGCTGGCTGCGCCTTCCGGAATTCCTGGAAGAGTACCGGCGTGCTCGCTGGGAGGCAGTTTAACAAGGCTATGCGCGCGCAACCAAACATGGGATTGGCGATCTCGGTGCTGCTGAAGCTTATGGCGTCCGAAAGCACGCAAAGCGCGGGGCGTATTCGGTCAGCGCTGGGCATCGTGGATGTCGCGCGCGCCGGTTTGGATTTGGGTTTGGAAACGCGCATTGCGGTCTTGGAGCCCGCGGTGGAGGAGATGAAGCAGAAACGGTGAGACGGCGATGAGGGCGATCAGCAGGCGGGTGCATCGGCTGGAAGAGAAGACTGCGGCCGGCACCGGCCGAGCAGCCGATCAAGGTCCAACTCGGCAATCTGAAAACGCTGCCGGCCGACTACACCGGAACGCGGCACATCGTCACCATAAAGCAATTGCCGATATTGACGAATGATGCCGTTTAGCTAGGCTGAATGAACGACGTGCAGGGGAAGTGAGTATGCGACTGACGAAAATGCTCGCGATTGCCAGTGGTCTTGTGGCAGGCGCGTTGTTGCTATTTCGCTTATTAGGGCAGACCTATACAAGCCGGCTTCCAGCCACCAACCACCGGGCGGCAGCATCGGCGCTATCCTCGGGTACGGTATTGAAAGCAATCGCCGCGCCTGGGGCAGCCTTATGAACAGCGTTGATGACGGCTTCGAACAATGTAAGGCCGCGGGGCGGCAGTCGCACGCCGGCTCCGATAACCACACAATCGTAGCTCTTCGAAGCTAACTGACGCTCAACTGCCGGGCCAGCGGTTTCATCAGGCCGGATCAAACCAACGTCAGCCCTCCCATCCGCGTTCAGCGAACTGCTTCATCGCAACCGCGATGCCAGCATGAATCTTCTCAGCGGTCATGCCTGGTGGCAAAGCAGGGTCAGAAAAATCCACAGTCTCTGGATCGTAGCCTACGAACAGAACCCGCGTCATGAGCTCTCCCTTATTCTTGCGAGCGCTTGGCGGCACCGTCAGCTACCAGCTTCGCCGGAATTTGACAAGCCATCATAACCTAAATCTGGCCCAAGAGAGCCGGTTGGCAATAACAAACTTCCGGATGCGCCCAACACAGGCGCTACCATATTGATCGAAGCTGCTGCTGGGGCAAATCGCGCACCTATGCTCGGCCGCACGCACTGGTTGGCCGCCGGGAGGAAGATGCAGGCTCATTCCGCCGATGGGCCGCGAAGTGAAGGCGTTAGATCGGGGCTGGCTCTCTGTCCGGCGCCTGCTGCACGCGGAGTTTGAAGCCGGTCGAATCCGCGGCCAGGATCCTCCGAGGTGTCTATCGAGACACCTGTCGCCGCGCCTGCGTCTCCCGCCATGCCCGTTTGTGCGCTGTGCCATCTCCCGCGCCCGAGAGTGTAACGCTCGGGCATTTGCCGCGGGTGCAAGGCCGACCCTGGACCTGGCGGCTCGCGTTAGGGAAGTTCGCGCGGAACTCGGGCCTAACGCGTCGCCCGAACAGATCACAGAGCGCATGAAGGAAATCGCCGAAGACCGTAAGCAGTGCCGCCTCACGGCTGGCGTGCGGCGCGTTATGGAGGCCGTAGCCTGATGCGCGTGCTGGAGCAACGCCTGCGCGGGCTCGAAGTGGCGCCAGTCATCGGCCAAACGTGGCATTAACCGACTCATCCCGCTGGGCTTCCACCGGGTCCACGCGCGACGCTCGGCGCGCCGGCAGGTAGCTCTCCAGCAATGCTGCGGGTGCCAGCGCCAGACATGTGAGCCCCAGCGTTAGGCGTGTGCGAACAATACCTGACGCAAGTTCGCATCCGCGAGGCGCGCAGACCGCTAACGATATGGCTATTTAACAGAGACCAGGCACTCAGCCGGCAGCGCCCCTTAATTCCACCGCAATAACTGGTGCACCTGCTCCCCCAGCGTAAACGCGATCTTGTCTTGCGCTACCGAAATGCGAAACCTTCCCGGCCGCAACCCTTGCGGCGTCAGCCGGCCGTGGAAATGCTGCAGCTCGCTCACCGGACCAACCGGCCGCTTCGTCGCGGGATCCACCGCGCGCGTGAAGATGCACTCGTGCCCGTCGTGTACCTGCGTGAAGTAGATGCGCCCCCCGCCCGGAGACCAACGCGGATAATCCCCTTCCCCCAAGTCTACCCACTCCGCGAGCGGAACATTCTGCACTCCGCGAAACGGCGCGGCCCACATGTGCGGCAGCCCGGATCCCTCTTCGGAAGTGAAGAGCACCCATTGCCCGTCTTTCGAGAAATTGGCCAGGTACAGGTTCGCACTCGGATGCGTATAGATCGCCTGATGCTCGGAGCTTCTAGTATCCCAGGCTATAATCGCGCGGTGGACCTGGGCGTTGGCCGCCAGCATCCATTGGCCCTCGCGCGAGAGATCCCAGGTCACCGCAAGGCCCTGCACCCATCCCCACGATTCGCCGCTTTTCAGATTCACAACTTTGACAATTGGAGGAGAGTTGTCTGCGGCGGCGTGGGCGGTCAGCGCCACAAAGAGACCGTCGGAACTGAGCTGATACGCTCCCGGCAATGTTCTGCGCGACCCGGTACGGCAATCCTGCAGGAAGCTCCCGCGCTGCGAGACTGCCAGCAGTGATGCGCCATCCGGGGTCAATTGTATATTCTCCTCGCCGTGTTCCGGTTTGCTGAGGGGCGCGAGCGGTCCGCTCACAGCGCCTAACTCCGCGTCAATCGGCAGCGCCCAGGCACTGGACCGATTGTCCACCGCGTCAGCCAGGATGGCGCCGCCGGCGGATGCGGAGCAACCGGAAATCTCCCACGCCGAAGGGCCGGCCGCGACGGAATACCGGCCCGCCCCAACGGAAGGCCTAAGCCGGAATTCGCTTAGCTCCCGAACGCTTTGGTCGCTTGACGTGTAAAAAAGCCGGTCTCCCGTCTCGGCGCAGGCGAGCCCATCCAAACGGCGGAAGTCGTTGAAAGCGGGTATCAGTGTGGCCGCTCCGCCATCCAGCGGAGCGCTCCACAGCCGAATGAAATTCTGTTCGTCTTGCGCCAGGAAAAGTACGCTCCGGCTATCGGTGGTCCACGCGGATCCCTGCACCGACGATGCATTCCTGGCCAGGCGCACAGGCCTGCCTCCGTTTGCCGGCACGAGGTAGAGCATGCGCGTGTTGGAAGCTTGAATGTCCGCCCCATTTTCGGGAATGTTTAGATAAGCGATCCATTTGCCATCCGGCGAAAATCGCGGGACCCGCCCGCCCTCCGCCAGCGGGGCAGCGCGTGGGGCAGCGCCATGCGCTGCCTGCAGATCCTGCAAATAAATACCGGCCGGCGCCCGCGTGGAATGAAAGGCCAGCCATCGGCCGTCGGGAGACAGCGAAGGTTCGTCGTTCGCCGCCTCACCGCTGGTCACGCGTTGGGCCGCGCCGTTGGGCATCGCTTTGAGCCAGATGTCCGGATGCGTGCCGCCTTCCCCGAACGCCGCGAATGCCAGCCACTTGCCGTCTCTGGATAGCGCCGGTTGCATGGCATTGGGCACGCCCGTATCAAAGGGAACCAGTTCGTGGGCGCGCTGTGCATCCCGCAGCGCGCGGAATCCCAGGATTCCGCCGGTCGAAACGGCCAGAACCACGGCCAGGCCAGCCCACAGTTTCCCGCGCGGTTTCCGCGCACGGACCCGCTCTCCCTCCAAATACCGCGCCAGGTCCGCATCCATTTCCGTGGCGGACCGGTAGCGCCCGGTCGCTTCCTTGCTCAGCGCCTTCGCCAGAAGGGCGTCTAGCGGCGCGTCCAACCGCGATGGCTCCGGCTGCGCGGCGGCGATAGCCTTGGCCACGCCGGCCGGCGATGCGTCGGCGATCTGATAGGGCAGGTGGCCGGTGAGCAACCGATACAGCAGCACGGCCGCCGAATACAGATCGGATGCCACCGCCACCGGCTCGCCGCGCACCTGCTCCGGGCTGGCATACTCGGGCGTGAAGGCGAAGACGCCCGTCTTGGTCAGCGCCGCCTCAGCGGTGGCGTCCACCAGTCGCGCGGTGCCGAAATCCAGCAGCTTCACGTGGCCCGCGTCGTCCACCAGAATGTTCGACGGCTTCACGTCGCGATGAATCACCTGGCGCCCGTGAACGTAGGCCAGCGCATCCAGAACCTGGCGCATCAGCGCGATGCGGCCGCGTGTATCCAGCTCGTGCGCATCGCAGAAACGGTCGATGGTCAGGCCGCCCACGAATTCCATCACCAGATACGGCAGGCCCGTCTCCGATACGCCGCCGTCGATCAGCCGCGCGACCTTCGGATGATCCAGGCCCGCCAGAAATTGGCGCTCCCGCCGGAAGCGCTCTTCGATCTCGCGCGAAGCCAGAGCCAGCGGCACCACCTTCACGGCGGCCGTCATGCGGAAGGCCCCGTCCGCGCGTTCGGCCAGATATACGGTGCCCATGCCGCCGCGCCCCAGCAACTTTATCGCCTGCCATGCGCCCAAACGCGGCAGCCGTGGCGCGGGCGCGGGCGCCACCGCCCGGATGCTCTCGTGATATTCCAGCAGGCGCGCGACCCGCGCACACAGGTTCTCGTCGGCGCCGCATTGTTCGCGGATCAGCGTGTCCCGCGCCACGCCCGGCGGCAACTCCGCGGCTGCGTAAAAGATCTCCTCGACCTCCCGAAATCGTTCCTGTTCAGGCGAATTCATAATGGTGTGGGGCGGGCCTCCAGCCTGCGGCCGGCGTTCACGCCGGCCTCCGCGTCTTAACCCAGGCGCTCGCGCAGCCAAGCCAGCGAAAAGTGGAGGCTGCGCGCCACCGTCCGGGTGGAGGTCTCCAGGATATCGGCCGTTTCATCCACCGTGCAGCCCAGAAAGTAGTGCAGCTCGACCATGCGTGTCTTGATCGGATCGAATTCGGCCAGGTCGTTGAGCGCTTGCGAGAGATCCAGCGACTCCGCGCTCTCGCCGCCCAGCCAGGACAGTTCGGCGTCCAGCGGTGCGCGCTGCCAGCCCAGGCCGCGCTTCTCGGATTTTGCCCTGCGCGCCGAGTCGATGAGCACGCGCCGCGTGAGCTGCGCCGCGAACGTGAAGAAGTGCGCCCGGTCCTTAAGCGATAGCCGTCGCATGCGCAGCAGGTCCACGAAGACTTCATTGACCACCGCCGTGGGCTGCAGCGTGTGGTCCGGCCGCTCGTTGCGCAGGTAGGCTTCCGCGATGCCGCGCAGGTGATCGTAAACCAACGGGGCCAGGGCTTCGACCGCGCCGGACTCTCCCTGCTCCCAGCGCGCCAGGAGCTGTGTAATCTCCCCTTGCCCGGATTCCGCCACGCTTCATCATAAAACGCCTGGGGACGAACCGGCCTCGGGCGTCGGGTACTGCACGATATAGTACCGCGCTGCCGGACCCGGCCGGCCCCTCAACTGATACGGCGCAAATCGGGAGAAAAGACTGCCACGCAGTGCTGCGGTGAAATCCCCCGTGGCAGCTTTTGGCGGCGTCTTGCGCCGTCTTAACTGAACCGCCGAGCAGGCTGTGGATGCCTGGTCGGGCGGGCGTTTTCGCCTGCCCGGACTTCAGCCATGAGGAGAGAATTTATGAATATGAATCATTTTCATTCTTGTATGCGGCTCGCCGCCGCCTGCGTGCCCATTCTCTGTTTTGCCGGCACGCCAGCCAAAGTCAGCGTCGATTTTGGCAAAGTGCCGCTCAGCTTTGAAGCTAACCGCGGCCAGACCGATGCCCGCGTGGATTACCTGTCGCGAGGCAAAGGCTACGCCCTTCTTCTCACCAAAGACCAAGCCGTGCTGCGCCTGAAAAACGGCGCGCCCTTGCGCATGAAGCTGCTGGGCGCGAGTGGCCAGGCCGCGGCATCCGGTCTGGACCAATTGCCGGGGAAGGCGAATTACTTCCGCGGCCACGATCCATCCCAATGGCACACTGGCATCCCGACCTACCAGAAGGTGAAGTACACCGGCGTGTATCCCGGCGTGGATTTGGTTTATTACGGCAATCAGGGCCGCTTGGAGCACGATTTCATCGTGGCGCCGGGAGCGGATCCTTCGAAGATCCTCCTGAGCTTCGAAGGCGCCCAGCCCAAGATCGATCGTCAGGGAGACTTGGTCCTGACCATCGACGGAAGCGAAGTGCGGTTTCAAAAGCCGGTGGTTTATCAGGCGGTGGGCGGCGGGAAGCGGAGTGTCGAAGGCCGCTACGCGCTGGCCGGCAACAGGGTACACTTCGAGTTAGGCGCATACGACCACAGCCGCGAACTGACTGTCGATCCGCTGCTGGTATACTCCAGTTACCTCGGAGGCAGCAGTAACGACTACGGCCAAGGGATCGCCGTGGATAGCCAGGGTTCGGCTTACGTGACCGGTCTTACCTACTCGGTAGACTTCCCCACCGAGAACCCCATCTACGGCCCAGAACTCAACGGGAACCCCTATGAAGTGTTTGTCACCAAATTCAATTCGACGGGCACGGCGCTGGTCTATTCCACTTATCTTGGCGGCGTGGGACCCTCCGACGAAGCCAGCGCCAATGACATCGCCGTGGACGGGGAATTCAACGCGTATGTCGGCGGAACCACGGACGCCAACGATTTCCCGGTCAATGCCGGAGCTTTCCAGACGATTTGCGGAGGCAATTGGAACCCGGAAACCTTGCAACAGATTCCAGGCTGTGGCCCCGGCACCGGTGCCAGCGCATTCTTGACCAAGATCAACCCGGCCGGCTCCAGCATAGTGTATTCCACATTTCTCGGCGGCGATAACGGTAGCACCATAACCGGTGTGGCGGTCGACTCCGCCGGCGAGGCCTACGTTACCGGATTCACTAGTTCGGTGGCAGGGCCGGACCAACCATCTTTCGCTGCTTTCCCGGCAACTGCCGGCGCCTTGCTGCCTGGCACCTGGAACAGTCCCGGTTATGGCTCCGCCTATGCGTTCTTCACCAAATTCGACACGACCGGCGGGGGCGTGCTCTATTCGACCTTGTATGGCAGCAACACACCGCCTAACGTTCAAGGCATGGGATACAACCAGTACCCGACCAACGGGACCGCCATCGCCATTGACTCGAACGGCGACGCCTACATTACCGGCTATACGCTTAGCGGGAACATCCCCGTCACTGCCGGGGCCTTCCAGACCAGCGCCTCGCCGCTGACTGGGGCGCCTAATTCTATCCAGATCGTGGGCTATCGGGCGTTCGTCGCTAAGTTCGATCCCTCGCAGTCAGGTTCGGCGTCGCTCATCTACGGCACCTATCTGGGCGGCACCGGCGGCTCCGGCGGTAATGCGGCGGACGAAGCCGCGGGCATCGCCGTCGATGCGACTGGCAATGCCTATATCACCGGCTTGGCTGGGTCGCCTAATTTCCCAACCACGCCAGGGGCGTTTCAACGTACCTGCGATTCGGACGGCGGCGTATCATGCGAAACCGCGTTTATTACCAAACTGAACACCACGGGGTCGGCTCCGGTCTATTCCACGATGCTCGGCAATCAAGCGAACGGCACCGGCAGCGCTGTGACTGCGACGCGCATCCGGGTCAACGCGACCAACGATGCGTTCGTGACTGGCTATGCCGGCGGCGGCTTCCCCCTCGTGAACCCGATCGCCGCTTGCCCACCTTCATGTTATGGATTCGTGACGGAATTGAACACCACCGGCAGGTCGCTGCTGTTTTCCACCTACGTGCCCGGCTCCTACGTCGAACCGGCCAGCTTGGCAATCGATAGCCAAAACAGCGTATACGTAACCGGCGTAACCAACGGGCTGACCGTCACGACGGGCGCGTTCCAGCAGAACGAGGCAGGGGGCTACGATGCTCTTGCCGTGAAGATTGCTACATTGGCGTCCGATGTCGAAGTGACCAATGCCGCGGCCGCGACCGTGCCGACCGGCACTGAGCTCACTTATACCATTACCGCCGGCAACAACGGACCGGACGCGGCCACCAAGGTGGTGGTCACCGACGCAGTGCCCACGGGCAGCACCTTCGCGAGCGTTTCGACTAGCTCCGGCACATGTACGTCGCCGGGTGTGGGCGATACGGGCACGGTTCGGTGTACTATCGGAAACCTGGGGGTGAGCGCTACTGCCACCGTAACCTTGACGGTGAATGTAACCGCGGCGGCTGGCCACCAAGTCAACGATACCGCGCGTGTCTCCGCCGCCGGCTTCGACCCGAACACGTCCAACAACACCTCCGCCGCCAAGACCAAAGTAATCAGATAGTGACAGGCTAAAGTCTGCGCCACCTGTTATCGGTAGCTTAAGAGCACACCATTCGAAGAAATCAACGTCGCGGAGGGTCGTTGCCGCGTCATCCTCCGTGCTCGGACAGGCGTCAATATCTGCAGCAACGATGCGCTTCTTGGTGAGGCCGTTATTGCGGAGTGCCGATATAAACGCGCCTGGGCCCGCACGGATCGAGCCAGAGATCGTCTGGCTGGGGATTGATGGCGCGGACCATCGCCTCTGCGAGAAGTTGTTGTATAGACTTTGCATTCTTGCGGTGGAAGAGTGCCAGTCGTGGCGGGCGGTGAGCTAACAGGGAGTTTAGGGCCCCGCGTCGCATGGGACCGTAGCGACCGCGCATTGACTTCGTACGCCTTTCCTTCATCAGAGGAAATGGCTCCTGAAGAATGCGAGTGAGATGACAGAAGTCTGGGCGGCTGCCTTCTTTTCGGGACGTGCTTTCGGCATAGGTCTCGTGACTTTTCGCTGCTGTTCAGCGATGAAGGAACGCTATAACGGAATCGCTTCCCATTGACATTGTAGATGCTAAAGTCCGTATTTTCAATCTACCGCCGATTTCGCAAAATGCTGATGTGTACCGTGTGAATGCCGGGCGGTAGACGGGGCTGAGGCCGTCCCGTTGTTCCCCTTATCGGAAGCTATCCTCCGTCAGCTACGGTCCATCAGAATGCCGCAGTAAACCGTGCCGACACGATGGCTCCCGGATCAGTCTGAATTGCCAGAATCTCTTTGCCTGCATCGACCAGAATGCCGCGCAGCTTCATAGGGGCGGGCGTATCGTTTCCCTCCACCGGTAGTGCAAGTTCCAACTCCACCGTGCAGTCGGACTCGACGCTGATCGCAACATCCGTTGTGTAGGGGGATTTGCCTTCGAGCGTCAAGCGGAAATGGTGGTGACTGTCTTCCTCCACCACACCTTTGGCGGCCACCGTACTCGAAGCGCCGCCGTCCGTCATGGGGATGATGCTGCCCGACAGCGTGAAGGCGTATTTTTCCTGAAGGTCCGAGCTCTTGCATCCCTCTTCCGCAGTCCGCACCAGGAGACCGTTCTGAGCACCGCCAGGATCGGTCTGTCGAAACTGCACTTGGCGGCCATCTGCAGTAGCGATACCGCCGAAGTGCTGGTAGCCGCCAGAATCGTCCCGCAGGCTCCAGGACACGCTGCAATCGGTGTGGGCCTCGTATGTCCCGCTGACCGGGTTGCCCAGCAGCAAGCCGGCGAACTTGACTGAAGACGTACCACTCACGCCCCCAGAGCCGTCAAACACCATGCTGCCCAGGCTGACGGCCGGCTTCGATTCACCGGATATAGTGGTTTCGCCGGTTAGCTGAAATCCATAAGGACCCTGCAGATCGCGTGGATTGCATACGTCCGCGCCGCGGGCGGAGAGCGCCAGCCCGGAAGTCAAAGCGAGCAGTATACCTAGCCGCATGTTTTCTGTATCCATTATCCATTCTATCTACTTCTCTGCTGTCGGCGCCGACCCCGTCTGCCGGGGACCCGCGCGGGCCACGCGCGGCCGTTCGCCCTGTGGCGCGCCCGCCTGCCCAAGTGGCAACCTTGCCCGCGGTGGGCGCAGCCGGCGCAACGCGGGCGAACGTGGCGCGACGGGCGACGGCTTTCGTTTGGTTCCGTCTCCCAGGCGGGGCACACTGACACCTCCTGCGTATCCCCAACAAGGCTGGCTACTCCCTTGAACGTGCGCCTACAACAAATTTGGACGACTGGGAGAGAGACCGCATAAGACTTGCGCCCCGCGCTGCAACGCGACCGCTTTGGGCTTGCCAACGCAGGTGCAAATCCGCACACGCCTCTGAAGGATCTTCAACTTATGCACCCGGTGCCTGCCAAGACCGCGCTAAGCTCGGATGGAGAGCGTTTTTGCTCTGAGGAGAACCATGAGCCATTCGAGAGCGGGTAACGAGGCCGCATTCTTCGTGTTGGGAGCCGCTATCGGCGCGGCGGCAGCACTGTTATTGGCACCGGCATCCGGCGAAAAGACCCGCCGGAGACTAGTCCGCAAAGGAGAAGAGGTTGCGGATTACATGATCGACGCAGGCAAGGAACTGGTCGAGAAATGCGAGGATCTCTACGAGCGTAGCGGGGAACTGGCGGGAGATGCGACGCGCGAATTGTCCGGGAAGTACCGGGCGCTGCACCAGCAGAGCAAGGAATTGCTGGAAGAGACCGAAACGATCCTCCGCCGCGCAAGAAACGCCGCCGGTGGCCGGTAGTTGGCATGGTACCGGCCATGAACCAACCACCAATTGTGAACGGTACTTCCTCCCAGAATGCGCCCGATTTCATTTCTATTGCTGTTCGCCGCTTGCGGGATCGCGCAGAACGCCGTGACGATCCGCGTCAACGCGGCCGAGAGCGGTTGGCCGTTCAAGCCAATCTACGCCTATTTCGGTTACGACGAGCCGAACTACACCTATACGCAAGAACGGCCGCAAACTCGTGGGCGAATTGGCGGCCATGAGCGCAGCGCCGGTGTACATTCGCACCCACTTCATGCTTGCCACGGGAGACGGAACGCCGGGGTTGAAGTGGGGGTCCACGAATGCCTACACCGAAGACGCATCGGGAAGGCCGGTCTACGACTGGACCATTACGGACCGCATCTTCGACACGTATTTGCAGGCGGGCGCTAAGCCGTTCGTCGAGATCGGCTTCATGCCGCAGGCGCTCTCGTCGAAGCCGGAGCCGTATCGCCCAACCTGGATTCCCGGCGCCGAGAATCGGGATTACTCCATCGGATGGTCTTTTCCTCCCAAGGATTACGGCAAATGGGGCGAGTTGGTCTACCAGTGGGTGAAGCACAGCGTGGAGAAGTACGGGAAGGGCCAAGTGGAGTCATGGTATTGGGAGGTCTGGAACGAGCCCGATATCTCGTATTGGCACGGAACTCCGGAAGAATACGACAAGCTGTACGACTACGCGGCGGCGGCGGTGAAGCGCGCGCTTCCATCGGCGAGAGTCGGCGGACCGGCCACCACGGGTCCATCTGGAGCGAAGGCTGCGGCGTTCCTGCGCCAGTTCCTGGAGCACTGCGACCACGGCAGCAACTCCGCAACCGGCGGAACGGGCGCTCCGCTCGACTTCATCACCTATCACGCCAAAGGCCGGCCGACCGTGGTGGATGGCCATGTTCGCATGGGTATCGCCAAGAATGCCGAAGACGTGGACCAGGGATATGCCATCGTCCGCGCATTTCCGAAGTTCGAGACTCTGCCGATCGTGCTGAGCGAGTCTGACCCGGAAGGCTGCGCGGCGTGCTCGGCGCGCGTGTATCCGCAAAATGCCTACCGCAATGGCGCGCTGTACGCCTCGTTATACCGCGGCGATGATGAAGAACATTTTCGAGCTGGCGGACCGGCGCCAGACGAACATCGAGGGCATGCTGACCTGGGCCTTCGAGTTCGAGGATCAGCCGTACTTCGATGGCTTCCGGACACTGGCGACGAATGGTATCGACAAGCCGGTGCTGAACGTGTTCCGCATGGCTGCCTTGATGCGAGGCGACCGCGTGAAGACGGAAAGTAGTGGCCGCACGCCGCTCGACACGATACTCGCCGAGGGTGTCCGCGGCGATCCGGACATAGATGCGCTCGCCGTTCGTTCGGACCGGGGGATCTCCGTCCTTACGTGGAATTATCATGACGACGATGTGCCAGCGGCGGAGGCCGAACGTGCGGTTGGAGATAGCGGGCGTCCCTAGCACGGCCACGCGAGTGCTGGTGCGCCACTATCGAATCGATGAGACCCACAGCAACGCCTGGACAGTCGTGGAAGGCGATGGGATCTCCGCAGCAACCGACGCCAGAACAGTACGCCAGGCTCGAAGCGGCCGGGCAGTTGCAACTCGCGGACTCTCCGCGATGGGTGGATGTGCGAGCCGGCGCGACGAAGCTGGAGTTTTCGCTCCCGCGCCAGGGTGTCTCTTTGATGGAACTGAGCTGGTAAATTGAAAATCTTTCAGTTAACAGGGCCGGACGGTCGCCGCGTGGCTCCAAGGCCCCCATTTTCAACGAAAGCAATCTGGTCGGTTAGAAGATGTGGTCGGGAAGCGCTACGCGGATGCTTGGTGTAGATCTGCGTGGTGGTCGCGTGACGTTGGCCCAAAAAGGCCCGGGGGTAGGGGATGGCTCCGGTGCCTCTAACCGCCTCTAACCGCAATAATTGCCAATCTCAAGAATGCGCCCTAAAATGGCTCAAGCGAGGATCGCAACTTTCGAACGGGTTTCTGCTTTATGCTGGTTGGAGAGTTACACGAAGCGTTAGGCCACCTGCTCGCCTACCTTGAACCACTGGACCTCGCCCAAACCGTTTTGGGTTCGTCTTACTCCGACATTCTCGTGAAGGCACATGAACTCGATGTACTGCGTGGCAAGCGCGAGAGGCTGCGGTCCGACATGGAAGCACGTCACGGGGAGTCGCGGCGCGGGGAAACGGCCAATTCGGGCAACTGTACGCCGCCTGGGATTGGAGTTCAAATCTCGACAGTCAAAACCACTCGCTCCGATATGCCACCCACCAGCTAATGCAGAAAATGGGAATGGTTGCACCCAGCGCCCACCAAAGCGGCAACGCGAAATCGGCAATCAGCCCCAGGAACATGAATATGGTCCAGAAGATCTTTCGCTGCATTGGCTTAGGTTAGCGCGCGAACTCGTCCGGCGGCAGAGGTGCGGGTATTGCTCACATAGCGATACCCTTGTTATGAAAGGTTCATTGTTGAGTTCGAAGCTCATCCGTTGGCTGGCGTATCTCGGCGGCTGGACGCTTTTCGCGCTGTTCTTCATCATCGAAGATGCGGGCCGTCTTCTGTATCAAGGCCGCGCCGTCGAATGGCATGCCGATCTTGTAGTGTGGCTGACGACGGCGTACGCCTGGGCTTTTCTCACTCCGTTCGTCTGGTGGCTTGCGCGGCGCATGCCCATCGAGCGACGACATTGGTGGCGCAGCGCCGGAATACATCTGGTTGGGAGCCTATGTTTCGCGCTGATCGAAGAAGTCGTGTTCGCCTGCGTCACGCCCGTGTTTGGCCTGCCATGGTTTCCGCGGAACTTTGCCGCAACCTTTCGCGCGGTCGTGCCGATCGATTTCCATCTGAATGTCATCATCTACTGGCTGATCGTCGGTGTTCAACACAGCGTTGGCTACTACCGAAGGCTCTTGGAACGCGAGCGATTGTCGGCGCAACTCGAGTTGCGTGCAACCCAACTCGAAAATCAACTCGCACAGGCAAAGCTGAGCGCACTCACGATGCAACTCCATCCCCACTTCCTCTTCAACACACTCAATGCTATCGTCGTCCTGGTGCGGCAACATAGGGTAGCGGAAGCCGATCGGATGCTCACCAACCTCAGCGAACTCTTGCGCCAAACCCTGGCGGGATTGGAAACCCAAGAGGTTCCGTTGCGCCGCGAAGTAGAGTTGATTAATCTCTATCTGGATATCCAGCGGGTGAGATTTCAGGACCGCTTGACCGTCGAAACGAATCTCTCGCCAGGGACGCTGAACGCTCTGGTCCCCAGCCTGTTGCTGCAACCCCTGGTTGAAAATGCGATCCGGCACGGCGTGTCCAAAAGTTCCGAGCCGGTTAGGATCGAAGTGAAATCCTGCTTGAGGGACTCGACTCTGGAGTGCAGGTGTGCGATAACGGCCCCGGGCTATTGGGGGAAGGCTCCGGAGATGGCGTCGGCTTGAGCAATACGCGAGCCCGTCTGCAGCATCTGTACGGCGAACGGCAGTCCCTGCGTCTCGCCGGTCTGGCCGGCGGAGGAACTATCGCCACGGTCTGCCTTCCCTATCATGCCGAGAAAGGCTGCATCTGACGATGACCCCGCACGATGGTCTGCGCGCTCTGATCGCCGACGATGAGACGCTGGCGCGTCAGGGGATTAGGATGCTCCTTGAGCAGGATACCGAAGTCGGTCTCATCGAAGAGGCCGCCAATGGAAAACACGCGGCCGAATTGATGTTGACCGGCGGCTTCGATCTGATCTTCCTGGACGTCCAGATGCCGGAAATGGACGGTCTTGCCGCCTTGCGGCGGGCCGGAGCGGAATTGCCCAGCGCTGTAATATTCGTTACCGCCTGCGACCACTACGCAGTGGAGGCTTTCGAGGTAAATGCGGCCGATTATCTGTTGAAGCCATTCACGCCGCAAAGGTTCCGGCAAGCTCTACAACGGGCAAAAAACCGAATTCGCAGTGTTTCGCCAGGAACAGATGCGCGGGTGCTGGCGGTGCTGCACCGGATCGCGCGCCAGACAACGTACATGCATAGGATCGCGGTACGAGGCCCTGCGGGGACGAGCTTTGTGGACGCAAAAGATGTGGATTGGTTAAAGGCGGCGGAGAACTACGTGGAATTGCACGTGGGGCCGGCTTGCCGTCTCGTGGAGGTGACTATGGCGGAGATCGCAAAACGCCTCGATCCCGCCCGCTTCGTCCGAATCCACCGTTCTCTAATCGTGAATGCCGAACGTATCCGGACGGTGCAGTCCGCATCCCATTCGGAGTATCTGGTGACTCTCTCGAGCGGCATCCGGCTTCGGTCAGGACGCACCTACAAGGAGGCGATGCAGAGGCTGATCTCGAATCCGTTTTGACTGTTCGCCGCGGAGCCATTCCGGTTCGTCCGGCGGCACGTCCATCCGGTCAGAAGAGTCTTTCGCGTAGGAAAGACCTGGGCTACCATGCCTCCGTGCTACGCCTTCTGATTCCCGTACTGTTTTTGTCGTGTGCAGCCGCCCAGCCGTCCATCGATTCCACGGAGTACCAAGCGCGGCGGCGAGCCGCTATGGAAAAGATTCCGGACGGAATCATTGCTCTGCATTCGGTCTCGGGATTGAAACGCTGGGACGAATCCGGGTTCCATCAGGATGCCAGCTTTTACGCGTTTACCGGTTTGGCTAACGCTCACGGCGCCATTCTGGTCTTGGATGGAACAGAGGGAACATCGTGGCTCTTCGTGATGCGCCGTTCCAGACCGTTCGGTCCGGATCTGCGGGGCTTGGAAGCGGCCTACGTGGATCCTGGTCAGGAGGCGGAGACCGCTCTAAGGATCGACCACGTCGTTCCCTGGGACACCTTCGCTTCCTTCGTCGAGTCACGCCGTAAAAGTAACCCGAAGCTGGTGCTCTATCTCGACAGCGCAGGCCAAACGGGGGGCATGTCGGGCGATGTGAGCAATCCGCCTGGAATCGCGGCCATCGAAAACCCTCACATGCTCTGGCGGGAGGCCATCCGCCAGCGGTGGAGCGATCTTCAAATCAAGGACGCGTTTCCAATTCTTGACGAAGTCCGCTGGGTCAAGAGCGCCTCTGAACAGGCATTGCTACGAAAGGCGGCCTCCATCACGGCAGAAGGCTTCTGGGCCGGCGCGATGGCTATCGCCCCTGGGAAGACGCAACGACAGGTGGAAGGCGAAGTGATCCGTGCGTGTCTGAATGCCGGCTCGGATGGTCCGTCATTGTGGCCGTGGGTCCGATCCGGTCCGTTCACAGCTCCCTGGGTACTGTTTGAAGCCTTCGCGGACTATCGCAATATGGATCGCGCCATGCAAGCCGGGGAAGTCGTGCGCCTCGACCTCGGCTGCGATTTCCGAATGTACAAAGGTGATTTCGGCCGGACAATCCCAGTCTCCGGCCGTTTCGATGCGGGCCAAAAAGAAACAATGGAGCTCTTGAATGGCGCGTATCTGGCGGCGCTTAATGCAATGAAGCCGGGTGCTACCGCCGGCCAGGTCAATCACACGTTCATGACGTACGTGGAGTCTCATCGGAATGGGTTGCAAACCCCCCTTGCGCGCGAGGCAGCCGCGGGGGCGATCGAGAATCCGAATCAGCCACTGCACGGACTCGGGGTCGATATGGCGGAAGGATCCCCCAAAGTGTTTGCCGCGGGAAATGTCATCTGCTACGAGCCGGCCTTGGTCGCCGGAAACCAAGGATATTTCGTCGAGGACACCATCCTTATTACGCGCGAAGGCCACGAGATTCTGAATCCTCCGTTGCCGTATGCGCCCGACGAGATCGAGCAGGCCATCGCGAAGCGGCGATCGCCATGATCACGTCCGCCCGATATTAAACCCTCCCCGAGCACCCGTGCCCTACGGCGCAAGCTTATACCGATCGCGCGGATAGAGAACCGCCTGGCGGACGTTCGGCAGGTTCAGCACCTGGCACGTCAGCCGTTCCAAACCAATTGCAAATCCGCCGTGCGGCGGCATACCCAAGTCGAACATCGCAAGATGGCTTTCGAAAGGGGTGGGGTCGATATGACGTGAACGCAAGGCCTGCTCCAGATCGTAACGCCGATGAAGGCGTTGTCCCCCAGTCGTGATCTCAAGGCCCTGAAATAGCAAATCGAAACTGCTGGCAGCGCCTTGAGATCCGCGCGGAGCCGTATAAAACGGCCTCGCCGCCAATGGAAACCCCAGCACGAACACGGCGGGTATGCCATTTTCTTTTCGCGCAATCTCGCAAAGCTGGCGCTCTCCTTCCGGGTCGAGATCGTCCGTCAAATCCACGCGCCCAAATCGGCTACGCAGAAGTTCGAGGCAGGCTTCGAATTCCCAGCATGGTACGTCAAGCATCGATGGCAGCAAATCAGTGCGAAATTTGCGGATCACGTCTCCGCACAGCCCGTTAAGGTTGTAAAACATGTCGGTCAGCAGTTCACGCTCAAGTTGAATCACATCCTCAGGCCCATCGATGAAACCAAATTCCACGTCGAGCGAATAATACTCGGTCAAGTGACGGCTGGACGCATGCGGTTCGGCGCGGTAGACATGGCCGGTTTCGTAGACTCGCTCGAATCCCGCGACCCCGTGCTCCTTGTAGAACTGAGGGCTCTGCGCCAGGTATGCAACGCGATCAAAGTACTTGACCTCGAATAGATTGCTGCCTCCTTCTGTACCGCCAGAGACCAGTTTCGAAGTGACGATTTCTGTGAACCGGCGCCGATTTAGAGCGTCTCGAAAACATTGGAGAATCTTCCCCTGGACGCGAAAGACGTCGCCCACCGTCTCGGTGCGCAGAGCCAGGGGCCGGTATTGGACCAAAGTCTCCAAGCCAATTGCGTCCATTTGATCCGCTGAGTGAAACGGCAAGTTCTGTCCCGCCCGATTCAGTACGCGTACTGTAGAAATGTCGATTTCAAACCCGACCTTTGAGCGCGGATCAAGCCGAACAACACCCTGAATTTCCACAACGTCTTCAACCTTCAATTTATGGTCCTTTAAGGCTTCTGTCGCCGCCACGCACTGCGCTTCGCCGCTACAATCGCGCAGGATGACGAACGATGTTCTCCCCAGAACCCTGAGCCTGTAGACCCAGCCCCGGATTACCACTTCCGCGGAGTCAACTGATTTGAGGGTATTGATGAATGTTCGGCGCGCCTGTTTGGTTACCATGCAAATCCCGTCCAAAGGAATTTACTGGAACCACGGAAAGTGGCGGTGCCATCCAGCTTCCGGCTTGGCGCCGGCGCTTAATTTGCGCGGTCTCGTCGCGCTCCACGTTTCTCGCTACTTGGGCCTGCTCGTGGGCGAGCTTCCGTTTCGCGAGAACCTCTCAGAGGGGTCTATCCTCTTCGTCGAGTAACTCCATTGTTTCACTCTTCGAGTTCGAATTCAACATGACTCAACGGCCCTATCTCGCGATGTTGTTGAAGAAACTTGAACCGGTCGCCCCTGCGCCGACAGATACCCAGGGCATACCCACTTACTCGCCCGCCTTCGCCGCCAGCCCTTGCACCACCGCGATATTCCGGACCAGCTCCTGCGGCAGACCGTGGCGCGCCTGAAGATACGCCGGATCGTTGTAGGAGATCCACACCTTCCCATCGCCGTCTTCCGAAACCAGGATCTTTACGGGAAGATCGATGGCGCTGCTGGGAGACGCGATCATGAGGGGAGTGCCCGCCTTCGGATCGCCGAAGATCAGGAGTTTGGTGGGCCGCATCTGCAGGCCGGCCTTTTCCGCCTCGCCGCTGTGATCGACCAGAGCAAACAGCTTGACGCCCTTTGCCTGTAAAATCTGTTCCAGCTTTTCGACTGTCCCATCCACCGATTGATGGCTGGGTATCGTTACGATGCCTGCTGCGGGATTTGCGTTCATTGCACTCTCCTGCCCTTTCGTAGCCATGCGTCAAAGAAGGTTCTCGATCAGCATGATATCGCTCAGCGTCAGGTCGTCCTCCACATACAAAAACTCCGAGCCATCCGGTGAGACCGACATGCCGCGCGGCCCCCGCTGGATGGCGCGCCGAATGGTGGCCAGTGGCCGCGTGCGCATGGTACCCAGATCCAAAAACTGCACTACTGGATTCAGCGGCCCTTCTACAAAGTAGATGCCGCCCTTGGCCAATCCCCAATAACGGAAAAGCTGCTCCCGCTCGGTTCCCTTCAGCAGAACCGGATCGCCACCGGCCGCCTCCCTGCGCCAGATCCCGCTGGTCCCGGCGTCGCGGGTGTAGTAGAGGTATCGGCCGTCGGGCGATTCGGTCACATCGAACATGCCGTATTTCGCCACCTGTACCGGCGCCCCACCCCCGAACGGAGCTTTCCAGGTTTCCTGCCGGCTTCCATCGGACTGTAGATAGTAAATCCACCGTCCATCGTGCGACCACCCCGGCACAATACTTTCGGCCGAATCCGGGGTTATTCGCCGCACAGGCCCGCCCGCTGCGGAAATCACGTAGACGTTCGTGTAACGCGCGCCCTTTTCCGCGGGATTGCCGTATCCGTCGAACGCGATCCACTGGCCGTCGGGAGACCAGCGCCCACTGCCCAGGTGGCCGCCCCCGAATCGCGTCACCTGCCGCGCACGGGACCCATTCTTCTCGCAAACGAAGAACTCCCATTCGCCCGTGCGTCGCGAACGAAACAGAATCTGGCGGCCATTCGGCGAGAAGGCCGGCTCGCTATCCTCCGCGCTCGACGCGATCAGCTTCTCGCTGCGCTTCCCATCCCGGCTGGTTCGCCAGATGTTAAGGTCCGAAGAAGTCTTGCTGAAGGCCAGGCGGCGGCCCTGCCGGTCGCCTGTCATGTCGTTGAATACGCCTTCCAGCGCCTTGGCCGGATGCCCAAAGCGATCGCCATCGATTCCCAGCCGCCAGATGGCGCTCCCGTCGCTATACAGCAGGCCCTTGCCGTCCGCCTCCCAGGCAATGCCGCCGATCTGCCCAGCCGTCCCGCCCGGTCCGCCAGATTCGCCCCCCGCGTAGAAACAATGTGTCCGGACCGTATCCACCGCCAGCAGGCAAAGCGACCCGCTGTTGACCGTGCGGCGCGTGAAGGCTATGACCCGGCCATCCGGCGACAACACGGGGAGCCCGTCGCTCTCCAATGCCGGAGGAGCGGTCAGCGGATGCTTTGCTCCGTCCTCCAAAGACAGCCGCACCAACGCGGTCCCGAGCGGCGTAGAGTCCCGCGCCACCAGCGATTTGGAATCGGGCCACCATCCCATTGGTCCCGGAAATCCATTTGGATTGACGATAGTTCCCACCATCCGCGGCACGCCGCCCGCGACCGCCACCACCATGACCTCGGGTGCGCTGGAATCCGGAGATCGCCGCAGAAACGCGATTTGCCGGCCATCGGGTGACCAGACCGGCGTGGACGATTCCTCCACATCCGAGGTAAGCCGCACCGCGTTCTCACTGCCGATCGCCTTCACATAAATGTCCCGCTTCAAGTCGTTCTCGCCCGTCCAGGCAAACGCGATGGATTGCCCGTCTGGAGAGAATGACGGCTGCGTCTCACTGCCCTCATACGTGGTGAACGCGACTATGTGGGGCGTGCGCCCGGCGCGTAGTCCGACTTCCGAGCGGCCCCGCAAAAGCCAGACGAGCAATGCAGCGCCAGCGACGCCGGCAACTAGCGCCACGCGCATCCACCTGCCGCGCTTGCCCGCTTCCTCCCGCTGCACTTCTCCCAGACGCGCCGCCACTGTGCCGGCATCTGGCCGCTGTTCCGGATCCTTCGACAGCATGGCGCGCAGCAGGTTCTCCAGGGGGACGCCGCGGGCTCGGTCTTGCAGATCGGGAATTGCCGGCGCGTACGTGGCGATTGCGTGCGTGGTCTCGCTCGCCGTGTTCGCCAGGAACGGATGGACGCCGGTCACCAGTTCCAACAGCATCGTCCCCAGGGAAAAGATGTCGCTCGACGCGGTCAACACCTGGCCGCCGATCTGTTCGGGCGACATGTAACCCAAGGTCCCCAATGGTACTTCTTCAATGTCTTCTTCCGTGCCGGTGCGCCGTGCCAATCCGAAGTCCAGAATCTTCAGATAGCCATCCGGCCGGACCATCACATTCTCTGGCTTGATATCGCCGTGCACGATGCCGTGCTTGTGCGCGGCTTCCAGTCCCCACGCGATCTGGCCGCCCCAAAGGGCCACTTGCCCGGCTGGTTGCGGGCGCCCGCACCAATGCCGCAACGGGCTTCCTTCCACCAGTTCGGTGGCGATGGCCAGCCCGCCCTCGAACCGAATCACCTCGTGCACGGTCACGATGTTCGGATGATTGATCGCCGAAACGGCCTTGGCCTCCTGCACGAGGCGGGCGACTGCGCCGGGCAGCGAAGCCACCCGGGGGCCCAGGCATTTCAAGGCGATGATGCGGTCGAGTTCGGGATCGCGGGCCGAGAAGACCTCGCCCATGCCTCCGCGGCCCAGCAACGCGATTACCTCATAATGGCCGATCCGCTGGCCCGGCTGCGGCGATACGGGATCCCGATCATCCAGCATCCCCAGCACTTCTTCGGCGATTTGGGGGGATTCGGTGATGTTTTGGGCGAAGGCGCGTTGCTCGGCGGCGGGGAGATCGCGCGCGGCGCGGAACGCCTCCCACGCCTTGCCCCAATCCTCGTCGCTGAGCTGGCTCATACCGTCATATGGGTTTCGAGCCAGCGTTTCGCGAATGCCCAGTAGGTGCCCACCGACCGCGCCGAGCAGCCAAGCTGCGCCGCGATCTCCTCGCTAGTCATTCCTTCGAACACACGCATTTCCACCACCGCGCGCATTTTGGGGTCGATCGTCTCCAACCGCGACAGGGCATCTTCGACCACTTGCAATCCTTCCGATCCGGGTTCCCTGGTTTCCAGGCGCTCCAGTTCGCCGGCGTCCTCCCTTGGTGTGCGCTGCCGCAGCGAGCGGCTGTGCATAATCAAGAGCCGGTGCATGAGGAACCCGGCCAGCCCGAGGAATTGCGCGCGCTGGTTCTCTCCGTCCAACTCGCCGCCCAGCGACTTCCTCTTCACCAGGTCCAGATAGAGCTCGTTCACCAACATGGTGGGCTGCCAGGAATGGCCGGCACGCTCGCCGCGCATCTTGGTGGCGGCCAGGCGCCGCAGTTCGGGATAGAGGACTTCCATCAGCCGGCCGGCGGATCCCTCCTCGCCTCTGCGGAAGCCCGCCATCAGCCCGGCCACGGTATTGCCCATGAGCGCGCTCGACATGTCGAATCTTTCCGTATTGTAGCGCGTCGGCGGCGCACGGCGTTTCCCCAAACCGGCCCGAAACAAATCTGCGCAAGCTTGAAAATATCATAGGTCTGTAAGCCCGGAAGGCTAGTACCCGGGGCAGGTCTCTCTGCTGGGTATAGGAAAGTAAGTACTGAATGAGCCATTCTAATGGCGTATAATCATTTGGCCGGGACGCCTATTCCCTGGTTGAACTTCACATAAAGAGGATACTTCCATGCAAGTCTTACCTAAAACGCTAACTGCGGCGATGACCGCTTTATTTACGATGTCCACAATTGTCTCGACCTGCGGGCTCTCGCCCGCGGCGGCGCAGCAGGTTGAAAAGGCCAAGCCGGCGCCAGAGAGCGCTAGCCAGGCCGCCAATCCAGACGCGCTCACTGGTAGCGGGACCGCGGACTACATCGCCATTTGGAAATCAGCCACGAAATTGGGGGATTCTCTTTTGTATCAAACCGCTGGCGGCGATGTCGGCCTGGGCACCACAACGCCGAAAGGGGTGCTCGATGTCGAGACGTCCAACACGGCGGGAAGGCCCGCCATGCGTGGAGGATCGAATGCAACGTCTGGCACGGCCTACGGTATTTTGGGGATCGTTAACTCTTCCGCAAGTGCTAGCGGCACTCTGGCGGCGGGGATAGCCGGCACATCGAACGGTACTAGTGGCAACACGGCGGGAGTGCTTGGAACGGATTACAACCCGTCGGGAGTGGCCGTCTTTGGCCAGGCCGTGGCCACCACGAGCAGCGGGCAACGCGGCGTCGAGGGCATCGCGTACGGGCCGGGCGGTGTGGGCGTCCGCGGCGACGCCGCCGGCAATTCGACCAATTTGAGCTACGGCTTGGAGGGAGTCGCTACGGGTCCCATCGATATCGCAGTTTCGGCCTTCGCGACGTCCACTACGGGTCAGACCGCTGGTTTGGAAGCCTACGACTATTAGCACCAGCGGCACCGGCGGCGTTTTCCAAGCTACCGCGACCACCGGTCTGGCAGCTTATGCCGCGAGTTCCGGCGGCACTGCCGCATCATTCAACGCCAGTGCCACAACCGGAACTACGGCTGGGATTGTGGTCTCGGATTCCAGCGCCACCGGCACCGCCGGCATCTTCAATAACGTGGGCGGCGGCAATATCCTGGTCGGACAAAATAACGGTACAAATGTGTTTCGGGTTGACGGTACGGGCAAGGGGTATTTCGACGGCGGCACGCAGACCGGCGGTGCCGATTTTGCCGAATCGGTAACAGTGCGTGGAGATCGAGCGAACTACCAACCCGGCGACTTGCTGGCCATCGATCCCACGGGAAACCGAAGGCTGGATCTCTCGCAGGACGCTTACTCGACGCGCGTGGCTGGTATTTATTCAACCAAGCCCGGCATTCTCGCCAGCCCGAATCCCATGGATGATGCCCGGTTGGCAGGTGAGGTTCCATTAGCGGTAATGGGAATCGTGCCGTGCAAAGTCACGGCGGAAAACGGCGCAATTAGCGTAGGGGATCTGCTGGTGGCATCTTCGCGCGCGGGCTATGCAATGAAGGGCACAGACCGCGGCCGTATGCTGGGCGCGGTTGTAGGCAAGGCCATGGAACCGCTGCGGAACGGGAGCGGTCTGATCCAGGTGCTGGTGACCCTGCAGTAGGCGATTCCTGGAGGGCGGCCAAAAATTGACCGCCCTCCAAAAATATTTCCCATCCCTTTCCTGATTTCCCACCCTGCTCTCACCTTACAGAATAGGGAGATGCACTCAAATGGGAAATACGACGAAGACCTTACTGATTCATTGCCTGGCGCTGGCTTTTTTGGCGCCCCTGGCGTTGGCAAGCAATCCGAGGCAGACAGACCGTCGCCTTGACGGAACCGCCCAGACCGCACCGGTAGTGGGTCCTCTGCCCAGCCAGTTGGTTTTCCCCAGTCAACTGGTGAACACCGTCGGCAATTCCCAGTCGTTCCCGCTCTCCAATACGGGTACGGCGCCCCTCACGGTCTTTGGCATCGGCACCACGGGCACATTCGGCGAAACCAATAATTGCGGCGCAAGTCTGGCGGCGGGGGCGAGTTGCACGATCAACGTGTTCTTCATAGCCGAAGGCGTGGGCGTGTCCGCCGGTACCGTGGTCATCGTCGACAACAATGACAACGTGCCCGGCATCTCGCAAACCGTCAACCTGAGTGGCACGGGCGTTACCGAGCCTACGGCGAGTATTTCTCCCGGCAGCATGACCTTCGGCAGCCAGTTGGTGGGGACGGGCAGCGCGACACAGGCGATCACTCTCGGCAACGCGGCGAACGCCGCGCAACTGGCTATTACCAGTACTGCGGCCAGCGGGGATTTCTCCGCGATCAACGATTGCGGCGGGAGCGTGGCGGGGGGAACAACCTGCACGATCAATGTCACGTTTACGCCAACAGCCGAGGGCCAGCGCACCGGTACGCTCACGGTCACCGATAATAATAACGGCGTGACAGGCAGCACCCAGACCGTCAGTCTGACGGGCTCGGGTCGGCCGGCGGGAGAGAATGCCACGCCTTTCATCAGCGATATCTCGCCGGTATCGGCGGCGCTGGGTGGCGCAAGCTTCGTGCTCACGGTCCGGGGCGGCGGATTTACGGCGCCCGTACTGCACTGGCAGGTGGGGACGGCGGTGACCAAGCTCACCGCCGGCAGCATCACCAACGAAAGCTTCACCGTAACCATTCCGTCGTCTTTGATCCACGCCGCCCACACGGCGACGCTGACGGCCGTGAATCCGGATTCAGCTCCGGCCACGGGGACGTCCAACACCGTGCTCTTCCCGGTCGCCGCTCCCACGCCCGCGGCGATCTTCAGCCAGACAGCCGTCGCCGTTACCGGGGGGTCCCTCGCGGTGCTGGCGGCGGATTTCAACAACGATGGTAAGCCGGATCTGGCGGTCACCCACCAGAGCGGTACGGTCCAGATTCTGCTGGGCAACGGAAAAGGCCAATTCAAACTGGCCTCCACAGCGACCGTCGGTGAAAACCCGACGGTGCTGGCGGTCGGAGATTTCAACGGCGACGGCAAGCCGGATCTGGCGGTGGCCGGTGCGGGCGTAGGCACCGTCTCCATATTGCTGGGCAACGGCGACGGAACCTTCAACGTGGGCGCCACGGTACTGGTGGGGAACGGCCCCGAGGCTCTAGTCGTGGGCGACTTCAACGGCGACGGTTACCTGGATCTGGCAGTGGGCAATTTCGGCGACCACACTCTCTCGATTCTGCTGGGCAACTGGGACGGCACGTTCGCCCTATTGGACACACTGCCCATGCTCGCCGTGCCGAACGCCCTGGCCGTGGCCGATTTCAATGGCGATGGCAAGCTGGATCTGGCAGTGGCTATAGACAGCTACGATATGGTGCAGATCCTGCTGGGCAATGGCGATGGAACGTTCACTGCAGGCTCCGCACCAACTGTGGGGCCGCAACCCGTCTCCATAGCCGTGGGGGACTTTAACGGAGACGGGTTCGTGGATATGGCCGTGGCCAATGTCCAGGGCAACGATGTGACCATTCTGCTGGGCGCGGGCGACGGGACTTTCACGGCGGGCCCCCCCTTCCTTGCCGGAGAGAGTCCCTTCGCGGTGGCTGCGGCAGACTTCAACGGCGACGGCAAAATCGACCTGGCGGCAGCAGATTACGGCGGCGCTGTGACTATTCTGCAAGGCAATGGGGATGGGACGTTCACCACTGCCGGCGCCCCGGGCGCGAGCGGATCCGGCTCTGGATTGGCGGTGGCGGACTTCAACGGCGATGGCAAAATGGATGTGGCGACGGCCGGCCAGACTGTCGCCATCCTGATCCAGCCGGCGTTCAGCGTGTCGAGCGCGGATCTCAGCTTCACGGCGGCGTTCGGCAAAACCAGTCCGCCGCAAACGGTGACGGTGACAAACACCGGGACGGCGGCGCTGACTTTCACTTCCATTAAGTTGAGCGGGGCAAAAGCGGCGGACTTCGCGCAGACAGGCACTTGCACCGGCAGTCTGCTCCCGGCGGCCAGTTGCGCAATTCAGGTGACCTACACGCCGGACAAGAAGAGCGAAAGGGTATCAGCCACCATGACCCTGACGGATAGCGAAGGCAAGCAGGAGATCGCGCTGTCGGGGATGGCCAACTAGGCTAAAAACATTTCACAATCCTTTCCTGATTTTCCATCCTCCTCTCACCTTACAGAATAGGGAGCCACATTCAAATGCGAAATACCATGAAGACCATCCTGATCAATTGCCTGGCGCTGGCGGTTCTGGCGCCCCTGGCGCTGGCTAACAATCCGGTGCCTTTCATCGTTTCCACCACTCCGGCATCCGCCCAACCGGGCGCCGCGGCCTTCACGCTGACCGTATATGGCGCCAATTTTGTCAACGGATCAATTGTGAGGTGGGTCCAAAACCAAACCACCACGGCGCTGGACACCACCTATGTCTCCGCACACGAGCTGACCGCCACGGTGCCGGCCTCGTTGCTGGCGGCGCCCGGCACAGGGGCGTTGACGGTGGGGGGCGTATCGTTCCTATCGAACGTCGTTTACTTTCCAGTCGGCCCGCCCAGTTCACCCACGTACACCCCACATGGACAGACCGTGGGGAACGGACCGGTTTCCGTAGCCGTAGCGGATTTCAATGGCGACGGCATTCCCGATCTGGTGGTCGTCAACTCGCAGGACAATACGGTGTCGGTTCTATTGGGCAAGGGCGACGGAACCTTTCCAACAAATGACGCGATATCGATCGGGAATCAACCGGTTTTTGTAGTTACTGGCGACTTCAACAATGATGGCATACCGGACATCGCAGTTGCCAACCAGGGGAGCGATACGGTCGACATCCTTTTTGGCAACGGGGACGGGACATTTACGAACGCCGAGAGTCTCGACGTAGGATCTCAACAGATTTACCTGGCGACGGGCGATTTCAATTGCGACGGATACCTGGACTTGGTCGTCGTCACTCCGGCAACCGTATACATTTTGATTAACAGCGGCGACGGCACCTTTCCTGGCTCGAATAATTTATCGGCCCCGGGCCTCAGTTTTCTCTCCGTCGCGGTCGCCGATTTCAATAATGACGGTATCCTGGACCTGGCCCTCGGCACTGTCGGCGGCGCAATCCCCGTCCTTCTTGGCGACGGAACAGGGCATTTCAGCTTTTCCGGCGCTCCCAGTGATTCAGGGCAGCCCCAGTACTTGGCCGCCGGCGGTTTCAATGGGGACGGAAACGCGAATTTGTTCGTCACCAATTCTGCCGGGACAGCCTTGTTTATCTTGCAGGGCAACGGCGATGCGACATTCTCAGACTCATTCTTCGGGCTAGGCGCCACCTCTATGGGCGTGGCGATGGGAGATCTCAACGGGGACGGCATTCCGGATCTGGCAATTGTTACCGGCACGAACACCCTGTCCACCGCGCTCGGAACCGGCAACGCTCCGAATCCCTTTGCCACCGGGCCGTCGTTTACACTTCCAGAAGGCGGCCAGTTCACCCAAGTGGCCGTGGCGGACTTCAATGGTGACGGCATATTAGATATGGCCGTTGGCAACCAATCGGGGAACGTCGTCACGATCCTGGTTTCGCCGGTGCCAGTGGCCGGCATCTCGCCGGGCAGCCTCACCTTCGCCGCCCAGACGGATGGAACCAGTAGCGCCTCGCAGCCGGTTACGGTCGCCAACACGGGCCAGGGCCCCCTGTTTATCGCCGCGATCGCCGCCAACGGAGACTTCTCTCAAACCAACAACTGCGGCACGAGCCTGGCAGCGGGAGCCACCTGCACGGTCAATGTGACCTTCACGCCGACTGCCACCGGCTTGCGTGCCGGCGGTCTGACCGTTACCGACAATAGCAATGGCGTGGCGAACAGCTTCCAGACCGTGTTTCTGACGGGAACCGGCTTAATACCGGTACCGATAGTCGGTCCTCTGCCCAGTCAGATGTTATTCCCCAATCAGACGGTGAACACCACCAGCGCTTCCCAGTCGTTCTATCTCTCCAATACGGGCAACGGCGCCCTAACCATCCTGGGCATCGGCACCACTGGCCCGTTCGCCCAAACCAACAATTGCGGCACGAGCCTTGCGGCGGGGGCGTATTGCACCATCAACGTGGTCTTTTCACCATCGAGCCCGGGCGTGTCCAACGGCACGGTGGGCATCGTCGACAACAATGACAACGTGTCGAATAGCTTGCAAATCGTCAACCTGAGTGGCAACGGCGTCACCGCGCCCTCGGCGAGCATTTCTTCCGGCAGCTTGACCTTCGCCACCCAGTTGATGGAGACCGCCAGCGCATCGCAGACGATCACGTTTGGCAACGCCGCAAATGCCGCGCAACTGATCGTCACCGCGGTCGCAGCCACCGGCGATTTCTCCGAAACCAACAATTGCGTCGGCAATCTGCAGGGAGGCGCAAGCTGCACGATTAACGTCACCTTCACTCCTACGGCCGCCGGCACGCGGACCGGCACGCTCACCGTTACCGACAACAACAACGGCGCAACTGGCAGCACACAGACAATCAGCCTGACGGGCTGGGGACGGCCGGCGGGAGAGAATGCCACGCCTTTCATCAGCGATATCTCGCCGGTATCGGCGGTGCCCGGCGGGGCGAAGTTCATCCTCACGGTGCGGGGTAGCGGATTTACGGCTCCCGAACTTGACTGGCAGATAGGAAAGACGGTGACCAAGCTCACCGCAAGCAACATCACCGATGAAAGCTTCACAGTAACGATTCCGGCATCTTTGATCCACACCGCCCGCACGGGAACGCTAACTGCCGTGAACCCGGACAGTGCGCCGGCATCCGGCGTATCCAACCCAGTCTTGTTCCCGGTCGGCTCAGCCGCGGCCTCCCCGATCTTCAGCCTGACATCGATTAAAGATGGCGCAGCACCAACGGCGGTAGCGACGGCGGACTTCAACGGCGACGGCAGGGCAGACATGGCGGTAATCAACTCGGCCGGAACTGTTTCCATTTTCCTGAACAACGGAGCAGGCGGTTTCCATCTGGCATCCAGGCTCCTGGTCGGCGCCAACCCGGCAGCCGTAGCCGTAGGGGATTTCAATGGCGATGGCAAGCCGGACCTGGCGGTGGTCAACAGTGGGTCCCTGCCGGTTGACATATTTCTAGGGAACGGCGATGGCACCTTCAGCACCGCTGCAACAGTGGCCGTTGGCGAACAAGCGGCGGCCCTAGTAATAGGGGATTTCAACGGCGACGGTTACCTGGACTTGGCGGTGGCCAATATGGGACTCGGCGGCTTCAACAACACGGCAGCGGTCTCGATTCTATTGGGCAACGGGGATGGAACGTTCGGCCCATTGAGTACGTTGAGTATGGGCACGAACGCTCCGGTCGCATTGGCGGCTGGGGATTTCAACGGGGATGGCAAACTGGACATGGCGGTGGTCCAGGAATCCGGCATCGTGAGCATCCTGCTGGGCAATGGGGATGGGACCTTCAACGCCGGCGCCACACCAGTGGCGGCCTCTGGCTCAGCCATAGCTACGGGCGACTTCAACGGGGATGGCAACCTGGACCTGGCAGTGACCAACTATGCTGGCGGCGCGGTCACGATTCTGCTGGGCGCGGGCGACGGGACATTCACGGCGGGCGCCTCACCGGCCACGGGCAGGGAACCCCTGTGGGTGACCGCCGGGGACTTCAACGGAGACGGCAAGCTGGATCTGGCCGTAGCCAACTATGAGGACGGCACGGTTAGCATTCTGCAGGGCAACGGAGACGGGACCTTCACCACAGCCGCCACGCCGGGCGCAGGCAAATCGCCGATGGCATTGGCGGTGGCGGACTTCAACGGGGATGGCAAGCTGGATGTGGCGGCGACTAGCGCGCAATCTATGTCCATCCTGATCCAGCCGGCGTTCAGCGTATCGAGCGCGGAACTCCGCTTCACCACGGCGTTCGGCACGACCAGCGCGCCGCAGACCGTGACGGTGACGAACACGGGGACGGCGGCAGTGAGTTTCACATCTGTCACGGTAGGCGGGGCGAAAGCGGCGGACTTTGGGTGGGCCAACGATTGCGGCGGTAGTCTATTGCCGGCGGCCACTTGCGCAATTCAGGCGACCTATACGCCGGATAGGAAGAACGAGACGGTGTCGGCTACGTTAACTCTGACGGATAGCGAAGGCAAGCAGGTGATCGCGCTGTCGGGGACGGACCAGTAGGCGGTCGCTGGTTGGGGCAGCGCATGGCGCTGCCCCAGCCTTACCACCCCATGTCGATGGGAGTCACCGGATCGATGATCGTCCAACAGAGAGCGCCGAACCCGTAGATGAGAGCGGAACAATAGAAAGCGACGTTCCAGGCATTGCCGCTGACCGTCAGTAACAACCCGGTGACTGCCGGAGCCACGCTGCCGCCAAAATGCCCCAGCTTGTTCATGAATCCGGAAACCGTGCCCACTCGCTCGCCTCCGATATCCATGGCGGTGGTCCAGGATATTGGTCCGCTAAACTCCGCCTCAAAGCTGGAAAGACTCATCGCCGCCATGGCCAGCGGCGGATTCCCGATCCAGGTGAACAGCAGCAGCAGAGCGCCTGCGCCTCTATAAGCGGCATAGCCCAACAGACGCCGCGCGCGCGGGTCTTTTCAGCCTCGCGGTGAGAGCCGATAACGCCCAGCCCGCGAACAGGCTTCCAGTCCGGCCGAGAATAGCGGCAGGCCTGCCGCCAGCGAGCCGTGCCTTAGATCGACCCGCGCGACCGGTACAGGTACAAAGGCAGCCAGTTGATGTAAAAGTAAAACCCGTAGTAGTGACAAAACCATTGGATTCCCAAGGCCCAGACACTGCGCGCGCGCACCAACTTGGACCAGGAAACAGGCGCTTCCGCATGACCCTTGGTGTCTACTAGCAAAGACAACTCGCCTGCATTGACTGCCGGGTGGTCACTCGGCCTGTCGCGATACCAGCGCGAGAACAAGACTCCCCACACGATTCCGAGGCCGCCGAAATAGAAAGACTTGCCTCCAGCTCAAAGAGCCAATTAGAGCGCCATCAGGGCCGGAGTAAGGGCGGCGTCCAAACGCGCGGAGGCTGCCTTAATGCCCTCCGCGGAATTGCGTTCTTGCGGCGGAAGCCACGTGCGGAAGACGCGGGCCAGTCCGGGAAAGCATACGGATTCTCCAGCGCCAAACAGAAGGCGCGTTGCCATCATCGACCCGAAGTTCCAGGCGCATCCCGTGGCCGCGGTAAGGATCGACCACAGGATCACCACGCGTGTGAGCAGCCGCCGTACGCTAAAGCGGTCGCACAACCATCCGCTGGGTATTTCGCATGCGGCATAGGTGATGCCGAACGCCGCGAAGACCATGCCCATTTGAAACTGCGACAAGTGCAAGTGGCGCTGGATAGCCGGCGCCGCCTGACTGATCGCCGCCCGGTCCAGGAACGAAAGGAATGCGAGAGACGCGCCGAACACCACTACGCCGCGCCGCGCGTGAGTGGGCTTGACGCGTAGCTTGGCCGGGGTTTGCGCGCCCACCGGAAGATTGTTCGCTTCCAGCCATTTATTGATGTCGCTGCCGGCATTCTCGTAAACATCGGGGCAGTAAACCGATAATTTGACTATACTAATCAAGCGCGGCTGATCTTGTCAACGGAAGTACAAATTTTTTTTGCGGTGTTATCGAGTGGCGATACGAGTCGCCATGGCTTCCGCCTGAACGCGGATTTCCGGAACGGCTACGGTCTCAAACAGGTGGCCTGATCGCAGCGGGCCAATCGCGAATAAACGAGCCGATGGCCGGCCCTCTCCATCGAACACAGCTCCGTGCTCGTCTGTAAGGACGCCGGTGCCCAATTCGCTCGGCGATACCAGTGCCTGTCGAAACAAGGATTGCATGAGGGGGATCTCCACGCGATGGTAATCGCAGTCGGGACCTGTGCAGTTGATGATGCGCCCCACTGCCACGGTCCGTGCGCCGCCGCCGCGCAAAGTGATCTCGACCATCAGGCACTCGCCTTTTGCGCCGATCTGCCGCATCCTCCCGGCGATCACTTTCACTTCGCCGCACGCCTGCGCCGCGCACAACACCGCGGCGATCCGAGGCGCCATGCGGTGGCGGTGCACATCCCAGTAGACCTTTAGGTGCCGCAGGAACCGGCGTCTTTCTGCCACGGTGAGACAGGTCCAGATCTGGTTTGAAACCGGCCGCAATCCGTCGATCACTGTCCGCCAATCCGCCGCCCGGCCAGCGGCAGAGCGCGCTACCCGGACCGCTGCACCGAGCCGCATACCAGGTTGCACAGCGGCCTCCGGGCACTCCGGCTCATAGCGCGCATGTTTGTGCGGGACCTGTCCGTGGCGCGAGACCATGTAGACGACTCCCCGATGGCCGCGCGACCGCAGTGCCACAACTGCATCCACCGCAGTCAGGCCCCGAACCGATCAATAGTATGGGCTGATGCGCCTCGCGACACTCCAGCGCGCCCGTTTCCCATGCGGAGCGGTAGTAGCGGCCGTGCGCCACGTCTAATCCGCTGACGGCCAGTGGCTTGGGCAGCGGATTTCCGATGGCCAGGACGACCCGATCCAATGCGAGTAGGGTTCCATCGCGGAGTGTGATCTGGATCGCTTGCGGAGAGGCTAAACTGATATCCACTGCACCGGTAGAATAGGAGCAAAAGCGTTCGGGACGCGATTTGATCGCTGCCTGCAACAGGCATTCCAGATATTTGCCATATACCTGCCGGGGCGCAAAGAAGTCGGGGCCGGCATCGGGATTCCCGTTGGTTCTGAGCCACTCTTGAAACTGCGAGGGATGCGAGCGGAACGCGCTCATGTTCGCGGCTGGCACATTGAGCAAGTGATCCGGGCAGGCCGTCGAATATGCCAAACCGCGCGCTAAAGAATTACGCGGCTCGATCAGGTGCACCGATAAAGGGCCCGGCCGCCGCAATAGATGAACCGCCACCAGCGATCCGCTATAGCCCCCCCCGATGATTCCGATATTCATGTAAAACTTAGGTCAAGTCCTCACAATAGGATATTAGTAGAGATACTTATACTAAACTTCTCTTGGGAACGTGCCGACGGCATGAACCAATTGGGGACGGTGTGGATGCGACAGGAAAGACGGTTACGAACATTGGGGCTGAGGCGGCCTACGAGGCCGCCCCAGCTCCACTATGACGGACTCTAGTGGCTGCCGATAAAGCTCATGTAACCGATGGACAACGCTTCCGGTGAATCCGGAGCGGCCCACAGGGCACGCATGAGTTGTTTGCGGTTGGTTTTCAGCAGGGCTTTCAGATCGACACCGCATTCGAAGCGCATGTGGTTCATAGCGCTCATGCTGTTATAGGCCAGCGCCGAAACCGGCGACAGACCCATGCCGCTGGCGACCGGCGCATCGCCTGTGGGGAAGGAGAAGCTACCGGAGCGCCGAGGTCATCGTGCGGCCGGAACGCGGAAATGCCAATCGCGTTGGTGGCAAAGGAAACCGGATGCCAGACCGGAGCAGTTGCGCCGGCGGCCGGAATCCGCGCCATGCTCAGCGTGGGCGTGTACCGAACCGCCATCGGGCGCAGCATGTTCGAGCCAGCCGCCGGAGCCATTCTCTGGCCGCCGGCGATGGCGAGGGCGAAATGGCCCTTACCGGCGTAGTTAATCGTGCGGTGATAGAACCCGGATAGGTCGCTTGCGTGATCATCTGGTTGGTGACAGCCGGAAGCGGGCCGTCGACCACGGTCAGCACCACGCTACCGGCGTTGTAGGTAATGGTGAAGTGTTCGCCGCCGTTGATCGCCAAGCCATTGACGGTAGCAAACTGGTCGGCAACCGACGAGGCCGTCAGAATGGTGAATTTCTCGCCGATATCGGGGTGAACCCGCTACCCAGGTTGATATTCAGCACGCCGCCCAGCGTCGCGCTGCCGGTGACCTTCAACTGATCGTACTTGGTCACGGCGCGTGCGCCGTTAATCTGAATATTCAACGTGCCGCCGGCATCCTGCGTATAAGTGTCGGCTACCGTCAATTTGCCGGTTTTGGCGGCCGAGGTACCCGGATCGAGAATGCTATTGTCCACCAGATTGTCGCCGATGGTGCCGGCGCCGGTGAGCGTCCCGCCATTCACGATTAACCGTGCCCAGGCTGCTGGAGGTCAGCGTGCCCCCCACCGTCGCGCTGCCGGCGGTCTGCGTGAAATTGAAGCTGCTTCCGCCGACGTCGAACATGGTGCCGGTGGAAACGGTGAAAGTTCCCGCGTTAGTGAAACTGCCGCCGGTAGTAGTAAGCGAAGCGCCGGAAGCCAGCTTGAAGATACCCGTCGAGAGGTTGTTGTTGAACCCGGCCAGGATGTTGTTGTGGCCGAAATCGATCATTAGTCCCGTGCCGTTCAAGGTGATGTTCGCCGCGTTGGTGGCGATGGTCGTGCCGCTGGCGCCGAATTGCAGTTGCCGGTAATGTCGTAAATGCCGCCCGTCAGCGTGGTGCCGGAGAAATTGGTGAGCGCGCCGCCCGCCGACGTGCCGATCTCCATGGCGTCGCCCGCGCTGACATTGATGGTGCCGTTGTTAGTCAGACCGGCGGAGCTCGGCAGGAAAATCAGCGGCGCCGCCCCACTGGTGGCGGACAGAGTGCCCGCATTGGTGATGCCGAAGCCGGAGACCGTGCCGGAACCCGAAATCGTGTTGTGTGCGCCGGGGGTGAGCGTCTCATTCGTACCCGTGGCCGTCACGTCGCCGGCGGTCAGAGTGATCGTTCCGGTTCCGCTCAGCGTGATCGATCCCTTGCTATCCAGCGTACCGTCCACGTTCAGCGTGCCGGAGTCGGTATTGGTGGTGGGTCCGGACAGAGTCAGGTTGCCCCGGTTCCCACGGTAACTGTGCCCGTGTTGGTCAGCGATGCCGAAACGTGGCTGTATCGGTGGTGTCGTTATTGGCGCCGATAATAATGTTGCGCCGCTGTTGTTGGTTACTTTGCCGGATACCGTGATCTTATTGGCTGCGCCGCCGGAGTTGGCCGCGTTGGTGGTGAGCGTGCCCGCGTTGGTAAACGCGCCGGTGATTGCGAGCGTGCCACACTTCTCCATATCGAGATCGGCGGTGGTCGCGAAGACTGAGCGTTCCGTCCTTTACCGCGATCGTGCCGGTGTTAGTGTCCGCGCCGGTCCCGGTAAGCTTGAGAGTCGCGCCTTTATCCACCGTAACCGTGCCCGAGTTAGTCAGGATGCCGATACTGGCTGTGTCGCTGGTGTCGTTATTCTCGCCGATGGTGATGCTGCCGGGCGAGGTGTTGGCCAGCGTGCCGGTCACCGTAAGGGTATTGGCGGCGCCGCCCAGGTTGGCATTGTTCGTCGTGATCGTGCCGGTATTGGTCAGGTTGCCGCTGAAGGTAGCGGTCCCCTTCTGTTCCAGATCGATGGTGGAGGTATTGGTGAACGAGCCAGCCTGCATGTCGAGCGTTCCACCATCCACGGTGATGCTGCCATGATTGGAATCCGCGCCGTTGGCTGTCATGTTCAAGGACGCCCCGGCGCCCACGGTGACCGTACCGGAGTTGGCCAGCACGCCTACGTTCGCCACATCGCTGGTATTGTTGTTTTCGCCGATCGCTACGGTATCGGTCGCGTTGTTGGTCAGAGCGCCGGTCACTGTCAGCGTATTCGCCGCGCCGCCCTGATTGGTGCCGTTGGTGCTCACTGTGCCGCTGTTGGTCAAACCGCCGGTTACCTTCAGCGTGCCGCCATTCTCCAGATCGACCGTGCCCGAGTTTGCGAACGCACCTGCCGTGGTGAAACTGGCGTTGCTCGCGACCGTGAAGTTTGCGCCACTATCGTTGGTAGCCAGGTTCGTCAGCAGGTTGCCGCTCCCCAGGTTGATCATGCTCCAGCCGGCCGTGCTCAATGTGAGGTTGGCGTCGTTGGTGGTGATGCCCGTACCGCTCGCGCCAAACTGCAGCGTGCCCGCGTCGAAGAAAGAACCGCCGGTGAGCGTGCTGGCGGCGAAGTTGCTCAGGCTGCCGGTCACCTTAAAGGTGTCGCCGGAGCCGACGATTAGCGTGCCATTATTGGTGAAGTTGCCGGCCGTCGTAAAGCTGCGGCCCGCGCCCAACTGGAAGATACCGCCTGACGCATTGGTGGCGAAATTCGCTAATGCGTTGGCGTTGTTCTGATCGACGATCTGCGAACCCGCGCCAGTCAGAATGATATCGGCCGCATTGGTGACGATATTGGCGCCAGTGAACTGGAAGGTACCGCCGTTGACGTTGTAAGTCCCGCCGGTTAGAGTGGTGCCGGTAAAATTGCTGAACGTGTCTGTAATCGTCAGCAAACTGCCTGACTGCACCGCCATGGTCCCATTGTTGGTTGTGGTGGTCGCGTTGCCGGCGATGGTCAGCGTACCGCCTGTTGCATTGACGGTGCCATTATTGGTCAAGCTTACTAAATCGTACAGCGAGCCGACATCGGAGCCGATAAGTCCGGCGCCCTGGATGGTCGCGCCATTAGTCAAAGTGTAGCGGGTACCGTTCGTTCCGATTTGAGCGGTGTTTCCACCTGTGGAGGTTAAGGTCAAAGTGCCGGGTCCCGACAAAGTGGTGTTTCCCGTCGTTTGCAATTGCCCGGCCAATGCAAAGTTGCTGCCGATGCTCGAGCCGAGGTTCAGCGTTCCGAGGATTTTGGTTAGGCCGGTCGTCCCCGCCGTATAAGTGCTGCCATCGCTGAGAGTAATCGCACCGTTGGTTGACCCATCCAAAGTGGCGCCGCCGCTCGCGGTCTCCATAACGCCGCCGTTCGAGGTGGTGAGCGTGCCGCCTTGGACTGTCGCGCCGTTGATCTCAACCGTGCTTCCCGCACCGGTGGCCTTCACGATGCCGCCTTGATTGTCCAACGGGTTTGTTGGCGCGATAACCAGCGTGCCCCCGCCAGTGGCTTCAATGACTCCCGTGCTGGCCCAAGACGTACCGTTGCCGCCAAGGGTAAGCGTATTACCCGACACGTTCGAATTGATGGTTCCGCTGTTAATCATCGAAAGATAGGGGTAATCGGAACCGATGTCCGAACCAATCAGTCCGTAGCCTTCAATCGTGCTCCCGTTCGTCAGCGCGTACTGGGTGCCGCTGGTGCCGATTTGACCGCCAGTCATGTTGATCGTACCCGGTCCGGACACGGTTGTATTGCCAGTGAGCTGCAAGTTGCCCGTCAAAGCGAGGGTGCTGCCGGTTGCCGTACCAAGATTCAATGTACCGACGACACTGGTTGTCGTATTGGCGCCGCCAGTGTACGTGCTCCCATCGGTGAGAGTAATCGCCCCAGAAGTAGAGCCATCCAGCTTCGAAGTGCCGACCGTTTGCAGGATTCCCCCGTTTGATCCCGTCAGTGTGCCGCCCTGGACAGTGACATTGTCGAAGGTCACCGTGCTGCCCGTGCCGTTTGCGGTGATATTAGCCCCTGCTGTTCACGATGGTGGCGGAGGTATTCAGAAGCAGGGTGCCACCGTTGGTCGCTTCGAACAGCCCTGTATTGGTGATGGAGGTGCCGGAACCCCCGATTTCGAGGGTATTGCTCGACAAGTTTGCGTTGACGGTCCCGCCGTTTGCCAGCGATAGGTAAGGATAATCGGTGCCGTTGTCCGAACCAATGAGTCCGTAGCCTTGAATGGGGACGAATTCGTCAGCGCGTACTGCGTGCCACTAGTGCCGATTTGGCCGCCAGTCATGGTTATAGAGCCGGGACCCGATATGCTTGCATTGCCCGTTAACTGCAAGTTCCCAGTCAGCGCCAGGTTGCTGCCGGTGGAAGTTCCGAGATTCAGCGTACCGACGAGGCTCGTCGTCGTACCGCTCCCGCCTGTGTAAGTGCTCCCATCGGCGAGAGTAATGGCGCCTTGTGAGGACCCGTCCAGCTTCGCGGTGCCGATTGTTTCCATAACGCCGCCGCCAGAGGTTTTCAGCGTGCCGCCCGCGATGGTGGTGCTGATTTCCACCGTGCTGCCTGAGCCGCTGGCGGTAATTTTGCCGCCACTGTCATTGATCGGCTGCGGCGCCGCGATGTCCAGGATACCGCCGGCAGTTGCTTCGAGCGTGCCGGAGTTGCTAAACGCGGTTCCGCTACCAGCGATGTCAAAGTATTGGTGCTTGAGTTTGCATTGATGGTTCCGCTGTTGGTCAACGACAGATACGGATAGTCGGCGCCGACGTTCGATCCGATGGTGCCATATCCGGCGATCGTGCTTGAATTGGTCAGCGTATACTGAGTCCCATTCGTGCCGATTTGACCGCCTGCCAACGTCAGAGTACCCAGCCCCGACAAAGTCACGTTGTTCACCAACTGTAATAGAGAGGTGAGGCTTATAGAGCCCGCATTGGCGATGGATGTGCCAAAGACCGAGAACGTGCCGGCCGTGATGTCCAGTGAAGTGGAAGTACCCATTGTCAGGGTCGAAACGGAGGTAGTCGCATTCAGCATCACGGGATTGTTCACGGTGCTTGAAATGGTGACTACGGCGGAACTGCTGTTGGGCGCGGTACCGCCAGTCCAGTTCGTACCGATCGTCCAGATGTCGGATGTAAGGCCTGTCCATGTCTGCGCGGTCGCCGCCGTTGGGCAAAGGCAAAGCAGCGCGAGCAAGCTTAATGCGACCGGCAGCAAACACGGCCTGATAGAAAAAATATTTTTCATTTGGGTTCCCTTCTGAATCATTTGTTCACCGAATCGACAGTATCATGAGTGGAGGTTAAGGAGTATTCCAAGACAACGGGCAGGCCTGGCAAGGAAAAATACATCGGGTGGAGCGTTAAGAGGGGCCACATTCTCCTCATACCTGGAGGACCATTTCCGTAATAATTCTCGTCGAACTGTCTCGTCTCGAAGTTGAGTATACACCGCCTGTGTCACGAATCAAGTGAATTTCTCAAAAAAGGGGCAGGGGATGTGGGTCTATAGGGTACACTAATACCGCACCGTACTACCAGTACTTTTGGAGCGCAGCTTGCATGTCGGGTGCACGCGCAAGAGTCATACTGGGTGTTCACCCGATATTCTATTGAGCGCTAGTGGCTGCCGATAAAGCTCATGTAACCGATGGACAATGCTTCCGGTGAATCCGGAGCGGCCCACAGGGCACGCACGAGCTGTTTGCGGCTGGTTTTCATCAGAGCTTTCAGATTTAGACCGCATTCGAAGCGCATGTGGTTCATAGCGCTCATGCTGTTATAGGCCAGCGCCGAAACCGGCGCCAGACCCGGCGAAAGTCCCATGCCACCGGCCACCGGCGCATCGCCTGTGGTGGCGGAGAAAGCTGCCGGAGCGCCCATTTCATCGCGCGGCCGTAAGGCGCGCATGCCCATCCCGCTGGCGGCGAATGAAACCGGATGCCAGACTGGGGCGGTGGCGCTGGCGGCCGGAACCCGCGCCAGGCTCATGGTGCGGTGATAGAGACCCGGATAGATCGCTTGCGTGATCATCTGGTTATTGCTGGAAGCCGTAAGCGCGCCGTTGACCACGGTCAGCACCACGGTACCCGCGTTGTAGGTGATGGTGAAGTGCTCGTTGCTGTTGATCGCCAGGCCGTTGACGGTCGTAAACTGGTCGGCAACCGACGAGGCCGACAGAATGGTGAATTTCTCTCCGATGCTCGGGGTGAAGCTGCCCAGGTCGATATTCAACACGCCGCCCAGCGTCGCGCTGCCGGTGACCTTCAACTGATCGTATTTGGTCACGGGCGCTGCGCCGTTGATCTGAATATTCAACGTGCCGCCGGCATCCTGCGTATAGGTGTCGGCTACCGTCAATTTGCCGGTCTTGGCGGCCGAGGTGCCCGGATCGAGAGTGCTATCGTCCACCAGGTTGTCGCCGATGGTGCCGGCGCCGGTGAGCGTTCCGCCATCCAGATTGACCGTGCCCAGGCTGCTGGAGTTCAACGTGCCGGCCACCGTCGTGCTGCCGGCGGTCTGCAGGAAATTGAAGCTGCTTCCGCCGATGGTGAACGTGGTGCCGGTGGAAACGGTGAAAGTTCCCGCATTGGTGAAACTGCCGCCGGCGGTGGTCAAAGCGGCTCCGGAAGCCAGCTTGAACACACCCGTAGAGAGGTTGTTGTTGAACCCGGCCAGGATGTTATGCCCGCCGAAGTCCATCATCTCGCCCGAGCCGTTCAAGGTGATGTTCGCCGCGTTGGTGGCGATGGTCGTGCCGCTGGCGCCGAACTGAAGCGTGCCGGTGAGGTTGTAAATGCCGCCCGTCAGTGTCGTACCCGAGAAATTGGTGAAAGCGCCACCGGCAGACGTGCCGATCTCCATGGTATCGCCCGCGCTGACCTTGATCGTTCCCGTATTGTCCAGGCCCGCGGCGGAAGGCAGAATGATGAGCGGGGCCGCCTGGTTGGCGGATAGCGTGCCGGCGTTGGTGACGCCGAAGTTTGAAATCGTACCGGAACCGGAAATAGTGTTGTGCGCACCCGTCTTAAGGGTCGCATTCGAACCCGTTGCAGTGACGGTGCCGTTTGTCAGAGTGAGGCTGCCAGTTCCGCTTAACGCGATCGATCCCTTGCTATCCAGCGTACCATCCACGGCGAGCGAACCGGCGTCCGTGTTGGCGGAGGCCGTCGATAACGTCAAGTTCGCACCAGTCCCGACTGTCACACTGCCCGAATTCGCCAGCGATCCGAAGCTGGCCGTGTCGGAAGTGTCGTTATTCGCGCCGATCGTGAAGCTTGCGCCAGCGTTGTTGGTCACCCGGCCGGACACTGTAATGGTATTCGCCCGGCCGCCCTGGTTGTTCGTATTGGTGGTGATGGCGCCGGCGTTCGTCAGTGTGCCGGTAACCGCGAGCTTGCCGCCTTGCTCCATATCCAGGTCAGCCGCGGACGCCAGACTGAGCGTCCCGTTGTTGACAGTGATCGTGCCGGTATTGGTGTCGGTCCCGGCCGACGTCAGTTTGAGTGTGGCGCCCTTATCCACTGTCACCGTTCCGCCGTTTGAAAGAATACCGATGCTGGCCGTGTCGGAGGTGTCGTTGTTGGCGCCCACTGTCATGCTGGCGCCGGAGTTGTTGGTAAGCGTACCGGTTACGGTAATGGCATTCGGTCCGCCGCCCAGGTTGGCATTATTGGTGGTGATGGCGCCCGAGTTGGTGATGTTCCCGGCGATGGTCAGGGCGCCTTTTTGTTCCAAATCGATAGTCGAGGAGTTGGTGAAGGAACCGGACTGCATGTCCAGCGTACCGCCTTCGAGCGTAATGGCGCCGGCGCTGGTATCGGCGCCGTTGGAGGTGAGATTTAGAGCCGCGCCAGCGCCTACCGTGACCGTACCTGAGTTGGCGAGCAGACCGATATTGGCCACGTCGCTGGTATGGTTATTGACGCCGATCGTAATCTTGCCGCCCGTGCTGTTGGTCAGTGTGCCGGTCACCGCGAACGTGTTGGCGCCGCCCTGGCCGTTCTGGTTGTTGGTCGCCACTGTGCCGGTGTTGGCCAGGTTGCCGGAGACCGTAAGCGAACTGGCCTGTTCCACGTCCATCGTTCCGGCATTCGTGAAATTGCCAGGCGTGGCGTAGCTGCCGCCCGCGGCCACCGTAAATGTTCCCGCGCTGCCGTTCGTATTCAGGCCGGTCAGCAGATTGTTACCAGCCAGATCGAGCAGATTCGGATTCGCACCCGCCAACGTCAGGTTTGCGTCGTTAGTAGTCACGCTGCTGCCGCTCGATCCGAACTGCAGCGTGCCGGCCACGTAGTAAGCGCCGCCGGTCAGCGTGGTGCCCGAGAAATTGCTCAGGCTGCCGGCAACTTTGAACGTATCGCCCGCGCCGACGATGAGCGTGCCATTGTTGGTGAAGTTGCCGCCGCCGGGCGCGCTGGTGGTGAAACTGCGTCCCGCGCCCAACTGGAATACACCACCGGCTGCATTGGTTGCGAAGTTGGCCAGCGCATTCGAATTCGTATTGCTCACGATCTGAGATCCCGACCCGGTCAGGACGATGTCGGCCGCGTTCGTAACGATATTGGCGTTGTCGAACTGGATGGTCCCGCCGTTTGCGTTGTACGTGCCGCCGGTCAGAGTGCCCGTCCCGCTATTGAAGTTGGTGAACACGCCTCCGGTGATATCGAGCGTGCTGCCACTGTTGGCTTCCACGGTGCCGTTATTTGTAAATCCCGAGGCGCTGGGTTTGATGTAGAGCTCGGTCGTGGAATTCGCCAGGATCGTGCCGCCGGGGCCGTTGATCAGTCCCATGGCGCCGTTCCCGATGTTGCCGAAACCTTCGATGGTGTTGCCCGCATTGGTGAGCACGTCCGTACTGCTGGCGCCGTAGATGAAAGCGCCGCCCGTATTGGACATGGTGATGGTGCCGTTGCCGGTGAGCGTCACGCTGGAACCGCCCAGAATCAGGTTATCGGTCTGGCAGCAACCGCCCATGGAAATATTCCCCGTGTTGTTAATGGTCCCTTCGAGGGTCGTGTTGGTAGTGTTGTTCACTGCATAGGTGCCTGAATTGGTGACGCCGTTGAGCGTGGGATTGCCGCCGGCCGCGATCACACCGCCGGTGGACGTGGTGAGCGTACCGCCAACGATAGTCGAATTCAGCAGTTCCACCGTGCCGTTCCCGGACGCCAGAATGGTGCCCCCGCTATTGGAAAACGTATCGTTCTTCAATACCGGCTGAGCGCCGCCGGTGGCCTCCAGCGTTCCCGTGTTAGTGGTCCCGTTGCTTGTCCAGATGGTGAGCGGATCGCTCGTATTCGAGTTCGTCGCGTCGATCGTACCGTGATTGATGAGACCCATTTGCGGTGTGGACCCGGTGAAGCCGATGTTGCCGAAACCCTGAATGGTATTGGAATTGGTCAGCACGTCGCCGGCGCTGGCGCCGTAGATGTAGGCGCCGCCCGTATTGGACATGGTGACGGTACCGCTGCCCGCCAGAGTGACCCCGGATCCACCCAGGATGAGGCTGTCGGTCTGGCAGCAACCACCCATGGAAATGTTGCCCGTATTGGTGATGGTTCCGACCATCGTGGTGCTGGCCGTGTTGTTCACCTGATAGGTGCCGTTGATCGTGACCCCGTTCAGTGTTGGGTTGCCGGTAGCTTGCATTTGGCCATTGCCAACCGTGCTCAGCGTTCCGCCGACGATGGTCGCGTTTTGTATTTCAACCACGGAATCGATACCGGAGCCGTTATCCCCGGAAGCCACAATCGTGCCGCCGGCGTTGTTGAAGGTGTCATTCTTGAGGATCAGAATGCCGCCGGCCGTTGCCTCCAAAGTGCCGGTGTTGGTCGTGCCGTTGCTTGTCCAGATCACCATCGGGTCCGAATAATTCGAACTGGCGGCGTTTCCGTTAATGGTTCCCTGGTTGACCAGGCCCATCGAAGGCGTGGAGCCCGTGAAGCCGATGTTGCCATAGCCTTGAATGGTGTTGTTGTTGGTGAGCACATCCGCACTGCTCGCGCCATAGATGTATGCTCCGCCGGAATTGCCCATGGTCACGGTGCCGCTGCCCGCGAGTGTCACATTCGAGCCGCCCAGAATCAAATTGGCGGTCTGACAGCATCCGAGCATTTCAATGGTGCCCGTATTTGTAATGGTCCCTTCAATGGTGGTGCTGTTGGTGTTGTTCAACTGGTAGAACCCGTTAATCGTTACGCCGTTGAGAGTGGGGCTGCCGCTCACAAAGAGAACGCCGCCGGTGCCCGAACTGAGCGTGCCGCCATTGATGGTGACGTTCTGGAACGTCACCTGGGAGTTGGCTCCGGCTGAGATAATGCCCCCGGCATTATTGTAGGTGCCGCTCACCAGATCGAGAACCGCTCCGTTAGTGGCCTCCATCGTCCCGGAATTGGTGACAGTGCTGCTCGGCTGGATCTTTAGAGCCGTGGACTGGTTCGCGTCGATAGTCCCCTCGTTCACCAGCACCAGAGCGCCGTTGCCGATATTGCCCGCACCTTGGATGGTGTTATCGACGTTGGTGAGCACGTTGGCGCCTGCCGAGCCGTAGATCAAGTTGCCGCTGCTGTTGCTCAGCGTTACGGTGCCGCCGCCGCTAAGCGAAACGGCAGAACTGCCGATGATCAGCGAGCTGTTATTGAGCGTGATGCCGCCGGTTCCCGTGCTGTTCGAGTTGGTGATGGCCGTGCCGCCCACCGTCAGCGATGTGCTGCCATTGAAGCTGAGAACACTTGTGCTGCCGATGCTGAGATTGTTGATGGTGTCGCTCACGTTGAGCGACACCACGGCGGCCGGCGTGGAGTTGTTGATGGACACGTCATTGCCCGAATTCGGCATCGCGCCTGTCGACCACAAGGCCACGTTGTTCCAATTGCCCGGACCGCCTAACCAGTTGTCCGGAGTGCTTAGCTCGGGTGTCATCCAAGGGCTGAAATCTTGGACCCCGGCCGCCGGCCGGTCACCTTGCAAGCCCTGCGCGTTCAGTGCAGGCGTGGACACTAGTGCGAACAGCATAGCCAGACCAACCACGGAAACCAAAAGCAATCTCATAAACATAAGGCCGGATCCCCTCCAGTTAATACGGCGCGGTGACCGGCCAAAGCCCTTCAAGGAAACGCCGGTTTCTTCGAGTTTTTCTTTTGAAGGGTTTGCCCTCCGGATTGCGCCGATTATTAAGTACGGCTAGTACAATGGCAAGGTCGAAGTGTCTCCGGAAAGCGTTTTATGATGGAACGTGCAGAATTCGCGCCCCGGAGAGATCACCGAACTGCTGCATCGGTGGGAAGGCGGCGACCCTGGCGTCGTCGAGGCGCTGGCGCCTCTGGTCTACAACCAGACTGCGCGGTATCGCCGAGGCCTACCTGCGCAACGAACGGCCGGAGCACACCCTCCAGCCGACGGCCGTGGTCAATGAGGTTTTCGTCGATCTTCTGCGTCTGCGGCGCGTGGCGCTCAACGACCGCGCGCATTTCTTCACGTTCGCGGCGCAACTCATCCGGCGCATCCTTATCGATTCCGCCCGCAAGGCAAAATCGGAAAAAAGGGGCGTCGGCTGGCAGCGCATTCCTCTGGACGCCGGAACTGGCCTGGCTCAGTGGGGACACGGCTGAGTCTCTGGACCTGTCCGCCGCGCTTAACGATCTGGCCGAATTCGACTCTGCCAAGACCCGCACGATCGAGCTGCATTATTTTCTGGGTTGCACCGTGGACGAAACCGCGGACATCCTGGACGTCTCGCGCAGCACGGTGGAGCGCAACCTGCGTTTCTCGTTGGCCTGGCTGGGCGAGCGGTTGCGGCCGGTCTGAAAGGCTCTCCCATGCAGCCGGCTGACCTGGAACGGTTCCACACGATCGAAGAAGTCTTCCACGCGGCGCTGGATGTGACGGCCGGCGAGGAGCGGGACGCGTTCATCCGGCAGAGATGCGATGGCGACGGCAGTTTACAGGCCCAGGTTCTTCATCTGCTGAACCAGGACGAACGCGTGCGGGCAGCGGCGCCGCCTGTGCCCGGCCGCATGCCCCGCTTCGGCCCCTGGCAAACCATCAAGCTCCTGGGGCGCGGCGGCATGGGGACTGTTTATCTTGCGGATCGCGCCGACGGAGCTTTCCGCATGAGCGCGGCGGTTAAGGTGGTCCCCATGGCTCTGGCTTCGCCTGCCATCGAGGAGCGCTTTCGCCGCGAGCGCCAATTCCTGGCCGGACTGGATCATCCCAAAATCGCCCGCCTCATCGATGGCGGCGTCTCCGAAGCCGGGCTGCCCTACCTGGTGATGGAGTATGTCGATGGCCTGACCATCGACCGGTTTTGCGAGGCGCGAAGGCTCGATCCGCGCGCACGCATTACGCTGGTCCGCCAGGTTCTGGAGGCCCTCGCTTACGTACACGGCCAGCAGGTCATTCACCGCGACCTCAAGGCTTCCAATATTCTGGTTGGCGAAACCGGCCAGGTGAAGCTTCTGGATTTCGGCACGGCCCGCCTGGTGGACGCTACTGCTGAGGCAGCCCTGACCAAGACCGGCGTCTTCGCCTTCACGCCGGAGTATGCGAGCCCTGAGCAGGTACGCGGCGAGCCGCTCACCTTTGCGACCGATCTCTACTCGGCTGGCGTTCTGCTCTACCGCCTGCTCACCGGCCGCTTTCCGTATCGAATCGCCGATGCGTCGCCGGCCGTAATGGCGGAACTCATCGCCCGCGCCCAGCCGGAACCCTCCAAACTCGATCGACGGCTCGACGCCATTTTATCCAAAGCGTTGATCAAGAATCCCGCTGGCCGCTATGCATCCGCTGGCGAGATGGACGCCGATCTCGGGCGATATCTGGAAGGCAAGAAGGTGCGTGCGCGGAAACCGCGTAAGAAGTTCTGGATGGCGGCTTCCGTCATATTGGTTCTGTCCGCCGCCATTCTCACCTATCGAGCGACGCACAACGCCCATGAACTTATCCCATTCGACCCAGGCGTCCCTTCCGCACAACAACCAGCGCTTTCGCGCGATGGCAAGTGGCTGGCGTTCGCTTCCCCGGGGAAAACAGGCTCGCATCCTCAGATCTGGATTAAACCGATGCCGAATGGCATGCCGAAGCGAGTGACGGATGGCGATGCGGCCGATGACGAACCATCGCTTTCTCCCGATGGCCGATGGCTGGCTTTTCATTCCAAACGCATTCCCGACGGCATCTATCTGCGGCCGCTGCCGTCCGATGGAACTACCGCGGCGGCGCGCCTACTGGCAGCGGGAGGGCGCGTCCCGCGTTTCTCCCCGGATGGCCGGTGGATCGCATTTCTGAACGCCGGCGAGACCGGCGGCGACATACCCGCTTCCAATATGCGCCGGTTGTATCTGGTGCCTTCGCACGGTGGCGAACCGGTGCGGCTGGCGAAGAATGCTTCCACCGTGCAGGGCGCGGCGTGGAGCGCCGACAGCCAAGCTCTGCTCTACATTTCAACCGATGTATTCGGATCCATGGGATTGTGGACCGCGCGCCTGGATGGCGGCGTAGCAGTTGAAACTCCCGATTTCGACGGCGGTTTGCACCAGAGCTCGCGCGCCTGTGCCGTTACACAGGAGCGGCTCGTTTACACCACCCGGGTCGAGTTGATTCCGCGGCTGGGCAGGTTTCTGCTGAAGGCCCGCTTCCCAAAGGCGCGGTGGTCCTCCGAGGACTCCATTCCTCGAACGGAACTCACCGGTTGTACCGCATCCGCCGATGGGACGATCCTTGCCGATCTGGTCGATTACAGGTCAAGCGCGTGGACTTTGCCGATCGACCCGGAGACCGGGCGTGTGACCGGATCGCTGACACCCCTAAACGAACAGCGGCACGGCGACTTCGTTGTACAATCTCTCGCCGATGGCTCGTCGTTCCTGCTCGCGCAACAAGACGGGCCGAGTTTCTTTCAGGATGCCCGCACGGCCAAGCGCACCTCTTCGCCGGGGTTGGTCTCGCTCAGCTCGGACGGTCTCTTTGGCAGCAGTTGGCTTCCCTATTCTTGGGATCCAGGCGAAGGCCTTCGAATCCGAAACCTGAAAACGGGAGAATCCTGGGGCCCGGTGGTGGCCGGAGGCGTGTCCTGGGATCTATCGGCGGGCGGTAAATGGCTGCTCGCGGCGAGCATGACCACCCATCGCGCGATCGTGGCTTGGGACACCAGAACCGCCGAGCATCAAACGATCTATGCGCATCCCAACGCGAATCTGTACGTGGCCAGCTTTTCCCGGGACGGACGTTGGGCGATCTTCACATCCGAGGAACGCGGCCACCAGCCACATATATGGGCAGCGCCGTTCCGGGAGTTGGAAAGCGTTCCGCCGGCTGAGTGGGTCGACCTGGGCGAAGGCGATCATCCGCGCTGGTCTCCGTCCGGCGGACGCATCTACTTCACTGCCCTGCATGACGGATTCGAGTGCATTTTCACGCGGGCCGTGGACCCGGCTACAAAACAGCCGGCGGCTCCGGTGAGCGCCGTCCAGCACTTTCATGACCGGTGGACCGTGCTGGGAATGAATCCCGGCAGTTTCCGGATCTCGGTGGCACAAGACAAGCTCGCGTTTCCGTTGGGCGAGCCCGTCCACGAAATCTTGCAGTGGCGTTAGCACCCCGGCTCCGCTTGACTCGCTCTGTGGCTTCCCCTATGGTGGGGCAATGGCCTCCGCCGACATCATCGGACGCACCGTCTCTCACTACCGGATTCTGGAGAGACTCGGTGCGGGCGGCATGGGCGTCGTGTTCAAGGCAGAGGACACCCGCCTGCACCGCTCCGTCGCCCTGAAGTTCCTGTCCGAAATCGATGCGCCGACTGCTTCGGTACATCCGAGTGCACCCCAATTCCACATCTACGAGCGCTTTCAGCGCGAGGCCCGCGCCGCTTCCAGTCTGAACCATCCCAACATCTGCACGGTTTACGATATCGGCGAGTTCGAGGGCCAACCCTTTATCGCCATGGAACTCCTCGAGGGCGGCACGCTCAAGCACCTCATCGAAAGCCGCGCCCTTTCCGTGGACACTCTGCTCGATCTCGCCATCCAGATCGCGGATGCCCTGGATGCCGCGCACTCGAAGGGCATCACCCACCGGGACATCAAGCCCGCTAACATCTTCGTCACCCCGCGCGGCCAAGCCAAGATTCTCGATTTCGGTCTCGCAAAATCTAACTCCGGTTCAGACAACCCCGAGAGGGGCGTGGGCGGCGACGCGACTGTCACGGTTCACGTTCAGAATCTCACCGATCCTGGAAGCACCATCGGCACCGTCGCTTATATGTCGCCCGAGCAGGCCCTCGGCAAGGATCTCGATCCCCGCACCGATCTGTTCAGCTTCGGCGTGGTGCTCCAGGAGATGGCCACCGGCCGGCAAGCCTTCACCGGCCCTACCACTGCCGCCCTCTTCGATGCCATCCTCCATGGCGCGCCGGCGCCACCGTCCAGCGTCAATCCCGCGATCCCCCCGGAGCTCGACCGCATCGTCCAGAAGGCCCTCGAAAAGGATCGCGACCTGCGCTATCAAACCGCCGCCGAACTGCGCGCCGATCTCAAGCGCCTCAAACGTGATTTCGATTCCGGCAAATCGGCCGCCGTCGGCAATACCGTCACGGCAACTGTCGCAAAACCCGCAGCGTCGCGATCCCGATGGCCGGCAATGGCTGCCGCCGCACTACTTTCTGCCGTAGTCCTCGCCTACTTGTTGCGGCCGGCGTTGCCGCCGCCTCACGTGACCAATTCGGTCCGCGTCACTACGGACGGCCGCGATAAGAGGTTCGTTTTCACCGACGGATCGCGCATCTATTTCTCCTCCTGCACCCCGGCAGGCTGCACTCTCTACCAGGCGCCCGCGGCGGGCGGCGAATCAGTCCAAATCGAGACGCCGCTCTCTAACCCTTACCTGGTGGATATCTCACCAGCCCAATCGGCGCTCCTGGTGGTCTCCTGTCCCGATTTGCTCGGGAGCATACGGAACTGTCCACTCTGGATTCAGCCCGTTCTGGGCGGCTCGCCGCGGCGCGTCGGCAACGTGCTCGGCTTTGCTAATTTCACGCCCGACGGAGGAGAGATCTTGTATGGCGAGCACAACATAATCTATCGAGCGAAAATCGACGGCTCCGATCCGGCGAAGCTGGTGACACTCGCCAATGGCGAGATCCCTTCCAACGTCCGCTTGTCGCCCGATGGCAAGCGCCTCCGTTTCACCGTCAACGGGGCTGACAGCCATATTTCGATTTGGGAAGCCTCCGCCGACGGTTCTCATCCCCACCGATTGTTCAGCGATGCCTTTTACGGGGTATGGACGCCCGATGGCAATTACTTCGTCTTCAATGCATTTCATGGCGGTGTCCGTAACGCCTGGGCAGTTCGCGAAAGCTCCAGCCTCTTCCGCAAGATCGATCACGATCCCGTCCAATTGACTTCCGGACCCACCGACACATTCAGCCAAGCCCTCAGCATGGATGGCCGAAAACTGTTTGTGAGCACCATGCAGCCTCGCTATGAGATGGTCCGCTACGATACATCCTCGCATCAGTTCCTCCCCTATCTCTCCGGCATCTCAGCCCTGTCTCCGCAGTTCTCTCCCGGCGCCAAATGGGTCGCTTACGTGTCATTCCCCGATGCCACTCTCTGGCGCAGCAAGCTCCAACTGACCTTCCCGCCGCTTTGTGTTTTGCAGCCGCGATGGTCTCCCGATGGGAGCAGGATCGCGTTCATGGCGCGCGAGCCCGGTCATGCCTGGAATGTTTACGTGGTTCCGGCGGACGGCGGGACTCCCGAGCAGCCTCTCCCTCATGACCATCCAGGTTCCGACCCGAACTGGTCGCCGGACGGTAATTCCTTGCTCTTCGCCGGCCATCCTGACGACGTAAAACGGGGCGGCAAACTGCGATTAGAAATCGTCGACCTGAAAACGCACGCCGTGTCCACTGTGCCCGGCTCGGAAGGATTATGGTCTCCCCGCTGGTCCCTCGACGGACGCTACATCATTGCAACTCCCCAAGCCTCGGACCGGCTTATGTTGTTCGACGAGAAGACCCAACAGTGGAGCGAACTCCTCAAAGCCGCTGTCGCGTGGCCGGAATGGTCGCACAAAGGCGATTACGTGTACTTCACCGGGTCGCCACAAGCTGGCCAACCCTCCGGTGTCTACCGTATTCGCATCTCCGATCGCAAACTCAAGCAGGTGGTCAGTCTGAGAGATTTCCGCCAGCCCGTTGGCCCCCTCGGCAGCAGTTGGTCGGGCCTCGCGCCCGACGATTCGCCCCTTCTGCTTCGTGACATTGGCACCACCGACATCTACGCCCTTGACTTGGATCTGCCCTAAATCCCAAGACCTGCGACAAAAAGCCCTCTAAGTTTGCTTCGCTCCAGCCTTAATTGTGCTATATTTCCAGACAGTTACCTAACGCAGTGTTGTACCTGTAACGGGAGGCCGTCTCCCAACCCCCCCCGTGCCGTACTGGGTGTACCGCAACTGCCGGAAGCCATACCCGCTATACAGTTATGTTAATAAGAAGGCCTGTTTTTTTGACGCTGGTCGGAACGAGCTTAATGGCCTGCTCCGCATTCGCACAAGTAGCAGACGGCGCCGCTCAGACTGTCCAACAGAGCCAGAGCATTACGTTTGGCCCACTCGCAAATCAGACTTATGGCGCCGCGCCGTTTACAGTCAGCGCGACGGCCAGTTCCGGGTTGACAGTACGTTTCAATTCGCAGACGACGACGATTTGCAAGGTATCTGGAACCACCGTGACACTGGTTTCCGTCGGGACCTGCACTATTCAGGCGACGCAGCCGGGCAATCGTCTCTATGCGGCCGCACCACCCGTCAACCAGAGCTTCCTGGTAGCGCAAGAGAGCCAGACCATCACTTTTGGGGCGCTGTCGAATCAGACCATCGGCGCCCCGCCGTCTATGGTGGGCGCGACGGCCAGTTCCGGGCTGAAGGTAAGCTTCAATTCGCAGACAGCCGTTACGTGCAAAGTATCCGGCACTACCGTGACACTAATCGCCGTCGGCGTCTGTACAGTCCAGGCGACCCAGCCGGGCGACACACGCTACCTGGCAGCCACGGCCGTCAACCAGAGCTTTCAAGTCCTGTCGCAGGCGCCCAGCGGCTGGCCCTTCGCCGGCTACGACCTGAATAACAGCCGTTGGGCCTCCGGCGAGACCATACTCAATAATCAAAACGTGGGCGGCCTTACGGTGAACTGGCAGTTCACGACCCAAAACGACGTTTCGGCAACTCCAGCGGTTGATTCCCAAGGGGGCTATGTCTACTTTCCCGACTTTTCCGGATACCTGTATAAATTGAACGCCGCGAGCGGCGCGACTGTGTGGACGCACAACATGACCGATTATGGCTTGGGCCCGACTGTCATGTCGCGAACCACTCCCACCCTCTACGGCACGATGGTGATCGTCGGAGCCAGCGCGCCTTTGCTCAGTCCAAGTCCCTCCGGATCGTACCTGCTGGCGTTGAATGCCAGTGATGGCAGCCTGATATGGACCACGCCACTCGATCCGAATCCGAATTCTGTCTCCACCGCTTCCCCTATTATTTACAATGGAATCGTTTATGTAGGGTATCCTCGCACGAAGAGCAGATTACTAACCCGACCTTTCGCGGAAGCCTTGTCGCGATTTCCCTGGCCAACGGGCAGATCCTCTGGCAGACTTATTTCGTCCCGAGTGGGTATACGGGCGGTGCGGTGTGGTCCAGCACGCCCGTCATCGATACCGTGCGTAGCCAGATCTATGTGACCACCGGCAATGACTATCAGGTTCCTGCGTCCGTCGAAGCGTGCGAGGACGCCAACGTGGGAAATGCGAAGGGCATTGCGGCTTGCCAGGCAGCAGACAATTACGAGGATTCCGTTGTCGCCCTGGATCTTGCTACTGGTAATGTGAAGTGGGCCCACAAGTGTTCCATCGAGGACGCGTGGATCAACTCCTGCGTGGGGCAAAATAAGACAGGTTGCCCCGATCCTGCCGGACAGGATTACGACTTCGGTGCTGGCGTCAACTTCTTTACTGCGAATATCAATGGCGTTCCCACCCAGGTGGTGGGCGCCGGTCAAAAGAGTGGCGTCTATTGGGCGTTACAGCCAACCAACGGGGCCCGGTTGTGGTCCACGGCGGTCGGGCCGGGTGGGCTTCTGGGTGGAGTGGAATGGAACCCGGCGTCGGACAACCAGCGCATCTACGTCGCCATCGCCAACTCAGGCCAGAAGACCTATACTCTTCAACCTTCGGGAGTCTCCTGGAACGGGGGTTCCTGGGCTGCGCTGGATGCCGCGACGGGAGCGATTCTGTGGCAGGTACCCGATCCAGGCTTTAGCACGGTTAACCCGGGCCAGCCCGCCATGCCGATGGGATCCGTCACGGTGGCAAATGGAGTGGCGTATGCCGGTTCCATGTCGGGGTACATGTACGCGTTGGATGCGGCCACGGGCGCCACGCTCTGGTCGTACCTGGCGCCCGGTTCGGTCAATTCAGCGCCGGCTGTGGTGAACGGCACGCTGTATTGGGGCACCGGATATCAAACGGTCATCAAAACTGTCGGAACCGCAAGCAACACGTTCTACGCCTTCTCTCTGCCGTCCCCTAACGCTAAGCGTAAGTGAACCACACCGCGGCAAATCACGCCCCGGCAAAATCGTTGGACTGCGCCCGCCCGCTATCTCGGGGACCTCTGGGCTGCAACAATAGGCAGCATGGCTTTAATCGTTTTCTTCCGGGGTATCAACGTTGGAGGACACAGGGCTTTTCGTCCGAGCCTGCTCGCTAAAGAACTGGGCATCTACGATACCGTGAACGTGGGCGCCGCAGGCACGCTTATCGTCCGCAAACCCGGCGTGCGCGCAAAGTTCCTTGCCGAATTGCGCCGGAAGCTGCCGTTTGAAGCCACCATCGCTTTCTGCGACGGCCGTGATCTGATTCGACTGGAGATGGACAATCCGTTTGGAACTGAGCCAGCGCGCGCAGACGTGGTTCAATTTGTAAGTATCCTGTCGGAGGCCGGACGCCGCAAAGTTTCTCTTCCTATTACTCTACCCGAAGGTGGGGAGTGGCTTGTGCGAATCATTGGCTCGAAGAATCGTCTCGTGTATGGTGTGTACCGCCGCCACATGAAAACAATTGGCTGTCTCGGCCAGATCGACAAGCTCTTCGGCGTGCCGGCGACAACGCGCAGTTGGAACACAGTACTCTCAGTGCTCCGGATTCTTAAATCCTCGAGCCTGAATGTGCGATACTGAGCGCCGAGGTTACAAAGGATTAGCGTGATTGCTTCGAAGACAAAGTGCCGGGGCCCTCGTGGTCCTGTGCTTGTCGTTTCTTGGGCTGAGTACCGCCGCTGCCAGCCAGCCCTTCAAGAGCCTGTTTAGCTCTGTGGCGGCCCCAGGATACGGACCGAGAATGTGATCTGGAGTTTCGGAAATGCGGGCGACGGAATCTTTCCCAATGGTGTGAGCGTGGCAGCCGACGGCGTCCTATATGGAACGACGTCTCTCGGCGGCGCGAGTCCGGGCTGCCATGGGAATGGTTGCGGCCGCGGCGGGCGCCATGGAGAACGAGACCATCCTTTATAGTTTCAAGGGCACTACCGACGGCGTTACCTCCTGCCCGGCTTGGTGATCAGCGCTAAGGGCGCGCTGTACGGCGTATCCAGCGAGGGAGCCACACCAAAACAGGCTGGTCTGGTGTTCTCCGTGACACCGCCCGCGTCGCCGGGAATGCCATGGAAAGAAGCCACCGTCTGTGACTTCCAGGAGCTTGCCGGCGGTGTAGGACCCCGGACCGCGATAAGTAGTCGGGGCCTGCTCTACGGCAGCACCACCACCGGTGGCACTTATGGCTATGGCGTGGTATTTTCGCTGTCGCCGCCATCGTCGCCGGGCGAGACGTGGACAGAAGCCGCAATTTACAGTTTCACAGAGAGCAATGGAGCCTATGCGGGGACCCGCTGGTCGGAATCCACAGTGGCCCATGGTGATTAGCCGCGACGGCACGCTTTACGGGACCACTTCATCCGGCGGTGAGTACGGCGAAGGCGCCATTTTCTCCGTCAAGCCGTAAGGGCGCGCGACTTAGCTGGAATTTGGATTGCGTACTTATGGGAACAGCGTACAGGAAAATGCTAGGATTGTCCTGATGAAACAGCGCCGCGTGTCTTTCTTGTTGGCTTTGGCATACTGCGCCGGCCAGGCGGCCGCGCAGCAGCCGATCACGATGATCGGGCGGCGCGATTATATGCTGCCGGGGACTCCACAGTCGGTGGTGGCGGCGGATTTTAATGGCGACGGCCGGCAGGACCTGGCCATCGCGGATGGAAGGGTAACGGTGTTGCTGCAGGAACCCAACGGTTCTTTCCGGACGCCTATCAGCGTGGATAGCGGCAATAACCCGCAGTTCCTGGCCACCGGCGACTTTAATCACGATGGCATTGCGGACTTAGCTGTGACCTCGACCGACGGCGCATGGTTGTCGGTCCTGCTGGGCAAGGGCAACGGCAGCTTCGAGACTCCGGTGAAATATGCGCTGCCCGGCACCGCGGCGGGGCTGGCGGTTGCGGATGTCAATAGAGACGGCAAACCGGACCTGGTGACGATCGGCAACGTGACGGCAGGCGTGGCGCTGAGCATACTCGATGGCGAGGTTGACGGCAAGTTCAAGCCCGCCATAACCACCATCACCGACACGACCGCGGCGGGGGGATACGGACTGCGACTCGCCGATCTCACCGGGAACGGCACGCAGGATGTGGTCTATCTATGGGGCAGCCAGATCTCCGTCCTACTGGGGCAGGGGAACGGCTCCTTTGGTCCGGTGGCGCATTATCAAGTGGGGGGTGGGCCGGTGGGAGTGGTGATTGCGGATTTCAACGGCGACGGTATTCCGGACCTGGTGCAGGCGGACAGTCAGGACGATTTCGGCTCGATTCTGATCGGGAATGGGAACGGCACGTTTCAGCCGCAGGTCTATTTTTATAATGTCGGCGTGCCCGGGGGAATCGCCTCGGCCGATTTCAACGGAGACGGCAAGCCGGACCTGGCGATTTACGACTGGTACGACCAGCAGTTGCTGATCCTGGAGGGCAACGGCAATGGGACATTTACCAGCCTCTTGAGTACGAGGACCGATCCGCAGTGCTGCACGATTCTGGCATCCCCTATATTGGCGACCAGTTTGAACACGGGGCAGCCAGTGGACGTAATGATTCTCAACGAAGATACGCAGAACGGATCGATCACGGTATTGACCGGCCTCGGCAACGGATTTTTCGAGACCGAAGGATTGCTGAGCGTGAATATCGGCGCTATGCAGACCGGAGATGTGAATGGCGATGGAAAACCGGACCTGGTTGGAACCAGCACAGGGGAACTGATCACGCTGCTGGGCCATGGGAACGGCACATTTCAGCCGGCGAAGGAGTCGCCGGTTAACGGGTCGGGAGGCGCTTTGGTGCTAGGCCAGTTCAATGCGGGACAAACGCTGGATGCGGCGACGACGAACTACGAGGTCAACGCGCTGGATGTGGTGGTAGGCACCGGGGCCGGGGTGTTCGGACATCTGCAGGAAGCGCCGCTGCCGGAGAGCACGAGTTTCCTGCTGCGCTCGGACCTGAACGGGGACGGCAAACAGGACCTGATCACAGGCAATTATCAGACTGCCTACGCATTGCTAGGAAACGGGAATGGGACGTTCGGCGATCCGATTGCCGTAAACGTGACCGGAGAACTTATCGCGGTGCGGGATTTCAACGGGGATGGCATTCCGGACATTTTGCTGGGCAGCAGATCGCTGCCGCCGTATGAGCTTTATGTTTGTCTGGGCAATGGGGACGGCACCTTCGGCGCGCCGATCACGACCAGTTTGCCGGCCGCCTGGTCAGCCGTCGCCGCGGGGGACTTCAACACGGATGGCAAGCTGGATTTGGTTGTTGTTTTTGAAGCGGTGTATCCGGCACAAACACCGCCGGTCGTAATGTTGGGAAATGGCGACGGAACGTTCGGCAAATCCCTCCCCTTTTCACTGCCAGACGACGTAGTGCCCGCCATGCAAGTAGCCGACTTCAACGGCGACGGAAAACCGGATCTAGCGGTGCTTATGTTCAATCTTTGCACGGTGGTGCTGCTACCGGGAAATGGAAATGGCGGTTTTGGCACACCGACTATTTATGGAGTTAGTGGAGGCAGAAACGAAGAGATGGTGGTGGCGGACTTTAACGGCGACGGCAAGCCTGACATAGCCACTACCGGCGGCACGGGGATTTCGATTCTGCTACAGCCTTAGGCTGCGCTGAACAGGTGTACACTGATCCCAGTGCGCTGGTTTCCCTGTCTATTGATTCCACTCGCTCTGGCAGCGGCCGATTGGACGCAATTTCGCGGACCGAACGGTTCCGGCGTCTCCCCCTCCAAAGGCCTTCCAGAGCACTTCGGGCCGCAAAAGAACATTCTCTGGAGGACGGCATTGCCGCCGGGACATTCCTCTCCCGTTTTCAGTGTGGACCACATCTTTGTCACCGCATTCGAGGGCAAGAGTCTGTTCACGATCTGCCTCGACCGCGACACCGGTAAGGTGCTATGGCGGCGGGAGGCGCGGCGCGATCGCGTGGAGAGTTTCCAGCCCACGAACGGACCGGCATCCCCCTCTCCTGTTACCGACGGAACAAGTGTTTATGTGTTCTTCGGCGATTTCGGGCTGTTGTCCTACGGGCCGGATGGCAACGAGCGCTGGCGTTTGCCGCTAGGCCCCTTCAACAATCCGAACGGCCACGGCACATCGCCAATTCTGGCGGATGGAAAGCTGGTGCTCATCTGCGATCAGGACACTGGGTCTTACCTGATTGCCGTTGATTCCACGAATGGCCGCGTGCTCTGGAAGACGATGCGGCCGGAATACACGCGCGGTTACGCCACGCCCGCGGTTTACCGCCCGAAACGCGGTCCGGCGGAGGTGATCGTTCCCGGCTCGTTTGAGGTGGCTTCGTACATTCTCGATACCGGCGAGAAACTCTGGTGGGTGCGCGGCTTGCCATGGCAACAAAAGACCGTGCCGCTCATCGACGGCGACCATGTTTTTGTGAACGGTTGGGAGTCCGATGGCGACCGGCCCCAACGACGCGAAATCCCGGAGTTTGCCGAGGTTCTGGCGAGATATGACAAGAACCACGACGGGAAGCTGTCGCGCGACGAGACGCGTGCGGACCATGACGATGAGTGGTTTGCCGATAGCGACCTGAACCACGACGGCTACATCGACGCAAGCGAGTGGCAGTTATATCGGGCGCGGACTGCCTCCCAGAACTGTCTCGTCGCAATTCGCGCCGGCGGCCATGGAGATGTTACCGCGACTCACGTGCTCTGGAGGTACCGCAAGGCTCTCCCGAATACATCGTCGCCGCTGCTATATGAAGGCGTGATCTATCTAATTCGCGATGGAGTTCTAACGAGCTTGAACCCGGAGAATGGCGGGGTGTACAAGCAGGCGCGCCTGCAGGGGGCACTCGGGCGTTATTGGTCTTCGCCGGTGGCCGCCGACGGCAAGATCCTCCTCGCAAGCGAAGATGGGAAGGTCGTCGTGCTGCTTGCAGCCCAGCAATGGGAGATCCTCGCCGTCAACATCCTCGACGAAGACATCTTTGCCACGCCTGCGATTCTCGATGGACGCATCTACGTCCGCACCCACGATGCACTCTACTGTTTCGCAAAGAGGCGCGATCGTCAATGACGGCAGGAAATACAGCCGGGGGTGGTGTGTCAAGCGGCCGCACTTGAATGTGACGATACGTGGTCGCGTGCGGAGAGAGGGCCGGCGCCGATGAGGATGCTGGCGGCGAACAGGAGAGTATCGGCTACGTAGTTCAGCGTCTCGACGTTGGGCTGGGCAAACATGATGGGCACATAAAAGACGGCTACGAGGAAGACGAGAATCGTGCCCAGGATGGTGGCGGCCCTCCGGCGTGTGGTATCCCGGCCGAGCATTCCGATGGCGCCGAGGATGAGGGCCGTTCCGGTAATGTAGCCCCAGGCCGGGCCGCCGGGCATCCAACCGGGATTGGGCTTCTCCAGCGGGACGCCCGGAGCGAAGCGCGGGTACCAGAAGTGAATGAAGCCGAATACCAGCGCCACCACAGCCATAATGCGGCAGGCGTAGCGTTCGATGCGATTCCGCAAATCTGCTCGGGAAGCCGCGACCGCCAGCACGAAGGCTCCGCAGCCGAACACAAAGTCCCGTCCGGCAACCCCCAGGACGGCTCGCTGGACTGGCGGGATGAAGAGATGTCCAGCGGCGGCCAGGCGAATGAGACTGGGAATATGCATCAGGGCTTCAAACAGGAAGAACATGATTCCCAACAAAATGGTGGAAAGCTGGCGTTGGACGCCGAGGATGATGCTGAATCCCGCCAAGATGAGAGCTACTCCGACGAAGATAGTCCAGAACATCTTGCCCGGCATCCATGAGGGCACGATACGCATGACTTCTTTGACGGAAGACAGATGGTCGGCCCCGAAAACGACGAGGGGGATGGCATAGGCCGCAGGCGCTATAGCTCGCAGCTTATCGAGCCCCGACGCTCGCGCGGCGGGCTTCCAAAAGGCTGCGATGGCCACGGCGAGGGATAATAGTGCCGCGCAGTAAGGCCAGAACACCTGCGGTGGAATCGAGAAAATAGCGGACCTCCCGGTCAACCAATAGTCTAGCTTATCTTCTCAGGAAACAATCTAACCAAATCGATACCATGATCGTCTACAGTTGTGGACAATCGAGGCATATGGCCAAACCCACCGATCTGGTGCAAGGGACACTGGACCTGCTGATACTTAAAACGATCTCGCTCGAACCCAAACACGGCTGGGCGATCGCCAAGCGCATCCAGCAGGTTTCACGAGAGGCTCTCCAGGTGCAGCAGGGTTCGCTCTACCCGGCCCTGCACCGCTTGGAGCAGCAGGGCTGGATCAAAGCTGAGTGGCGGATAACCGAGACGGGCCGAATGGCGAAGTTCTACTCTCTCACCGGCGCCGGGCGCGCCCAAATGAAGAAGGAACTGGCAACCTGGAGCCGGCTCTCGGCCGCGATCAACCTGGTGGTGCAAGAGGCTTAAGGTGCGAGCCCTCCGCAAAGTCCGTCTGCGGCTCCGCTCATTGTTCCACCGGAGCGCTGTCGAATGCGAGCTTGACGCCGAACTTGGCTTTCATCTCGAACGGCAGATCGAAGAGAATACATCGTCCGCTTCGACCTGATTTCCTATTCGGTTTCGCAGCGCACACGCGAGTTAGGCATTCGGATGGCTTTGGGCGCGCAACCGGGCGACGTGGTGCGCCTGGTCTTGGGGGAGGGAGCGCGCCTGACCGCCATTGGCGTCGGCGTTGGCGTGTTCGCGGCGCTGATGCTGACGCAACTCATGCGCAGCCTGCTTTTTGGCGTCAGCGCCGTAGACCCCCTGACGTTCGCCGGCGTCGCTCTCCTCCTGACGTTGGTGGCCACTGCGGCGTGTTACATTCCCGCCTATTCCCGCCAGACGCGCCATGCGCACGGATCCGATAATTGCTTTGCGCTATGAGTAGCTCGCGCTATTCCCAGCGGAACACCTTCGCCGAGAGTGCGGTGCAAATCCCAAATACAACCACAAGTGCCGCAATGTCGCCAATATGCGCCGACCATGCCTCGCCCTTCCAGATCCCCTGGAGCAGCGATACTGCATACGTCAGCGGCAGTGCGCGCGCCGCGACCCGGAGCGCGGGTGGCAGCGAGCTTAGCGGCACGAACAGTCCGCACAGAGCGAGCATCGGGTACAGGATGGCTGCTCCGATCGGTTGTGCGAAGCGCGCCGTAGGCACAATGCTCGCAATCAGAAACCCGATCGAGAGAATACTACACGTGCTGATCAGCAGTGCCATCGCGAATCCGAATACGGGAACGTTGACGTTGACCGGGTAATAGCGTTTGCCTGCTAGCAACAGCAAGGCCATACTGATCACCGTCAGCGCCAGTTTGACAAGTACGTGGGCAGTGAGAATGGTGTGCGGGCGGAGCGGTGTTGCCCGGAGCCGCCTGAGGATGCCGCCTTCACGATAAATCGAGATAATCGTGACCAGCGACAAGACTCCACTGAGCGCGATCAGCACGGAGGCGAAGACTGGCAGCCCAACGCGCACGAACCCGGTCGCGGCGATCGCGCTCGGCGTGAGCCGGCCACCCAGTATCCGGCCGGCGGCAACGAACACTATGACGGGGAAGAAGATCGATCCGAACGCGCCGAGCGGCTCACGAAGGAAGATCTTGAACTCCAGCCAGGTTAGTTTCCAAAGTCCGCGAAACATTCTAATCTCGAATGGTATGGCCGGTTAACTTCAGAAAGACGTCCTCCAGATTAGGCAGCACCGTTCGAAAATCTGTGACGCTGATCTGGTTCTCCGCCAGGCAACGGATCACCTCCGTCACGAAGTCGTCGCCCCGCCCTTGAATCGTGAACAGCGAATCTTGTCGCGTCACGGAATTCATGGACGGGATCTGGTGCAGGTGCTCCTCGGCGCGCGCATTGTCGGTGACCAGCACGACGGTTCGCGCGGGGCAGTGCCGCCCAACCAATTCCGTGGGGCTACCAATGTCGATGATCTTTCCGTGCTCGATGATGGCCACCCGGTCGCACAACCGCTCGGCTTCCTCCATCAAATGCGTGGTCATAAAGACCGTCTTACCGTGATCGCGGATGCCCCGCACGAGTTCCCAGATGGCCCGGCGCGACTGCGGGTCGAGCCCCGTGGTCAGTTCATCCAGAAATACCACCTCTGGGTCGTTGATCAACGCCAGCGCGATGAACAGCCGCTGCTTCTGCCCGCCCGAGAGTGTCATGAACCAGGCGTTCCGTTTGCTCGAAAGGCCGAGCTGTTCGAGCAGCCGGTCGCCGTCCACGGAGTTCGAATACAGTGAGGCCCAAAGATCTACCGATTCCCATACTTTGAGCCTCTTCTGGAGTTGTGCTTCCTGGAGTTGCACTCCGATACGGTTCTGTAGCTGATATACGTCGCCGAACGGATCCAGACCCAGAATCGAGATGGTTCCCCGGTCCGGGCGGCGTACTCCTTCGACGCATTCCATCGTGGTTGTCTTGCCGGCGCCGTTCGGACCGATCAGCCCGAAGATCTCGCCTTCACTAACTTCAAACGAAACGTCGGACACGGCGATTGTCGTCCCGTAGGTCTTGCGGATGCCGGAAACCTGGATGACTTTACGAGCCCCGGAGATGCTCATTTGCCAATGGTTGGATGACGTTCTTCTTGCGATACTCGGAAGAATCATCATAACGCCACAAGCCCTTGGTCATTCGCAGCGTAGCGCCGTCATGGGATCGATGTTCGCTGCGTCGCTTCGCCATCACGCCTGGGTTCATGGTTTGGGCTTCTCTCTTAGCGTATAGCAACGCTGAGATTTGCGCTACAAAAAAGAAACCCACCGCCGTCGCACTTTGATGTCGCGCACCCCTACCGATATTCTTGGACGCTATCACGGCCAGATTATGATAGACTCGGCTGACGGGCAAGGATCGCATGAAGTCCGCTCAAATCGTTCTGATCGAGGACAATCCCGCTGATGTGCTCCTTGTCGGGAAAGCGCTGGAAGAGAATCGCATTCAGCACTCCCTCACGCGATTCGGAAGCGGGGAAGAAGCCATTCGGGTTTTATGTGCCGCGAGCAGGAAAGAGGCACTTCATCGCCTTAAAGAATTCCCGCGTCTTTCGGAGGTTCCGATCGCGATCCTCACCTCATCTCGGGACCGAAAACGTAAGCATCGTGCCGCAATTCAGGGCACGCGTTACATTGAGAAACCATCCCAACTAAATGAGTTTCTGACATCTGTTGGCCAAGCGGTGAAGGAGATGCTGGGTGTCTCACCGCCTGAAAAGTCATGAGCATTGACAGTGAAGAACGTTCTGCGGCGCCTCCCTTACGTCTACTTCCTGATTCTCCTGCCCTGCTTTATTTTCTGCGTCTTCTATACCGCTCACGCCCTGCGGATTGACTATGCCGATATTCCCACCTGGGATGCCTGGCGCTGCGTGCTGGATCTGGACCGGTTAGACCGGATGGATTTGAGCGCTCTGTGGAGACAGCACAACGAGCATCGCGTGATCGGGGTGGAACTGCTTTATTGGCTGGATTTTAGTCTCCTCGGCGGACATCAATTCCTTCTGATTGGCTGCGAGATAGTTTCCCAGTTGGCGCAGTTGGCGCTGCTGTGGTGGATGTTGATGCAGATGCGAGAGATTCCCCCAGCCTTCCGGCTGGCATTTGCCGCGGCCTGCGGAATCGTGATGACTACCGCGATTCACGTGCAAGCCATGGTCATCCCGTTCCTGGTGCAGTGGTATCTGACCCAGTTACTGGCAATGTTGGCGCTCCTGTTTTTGTGGCGCACCGCGCAGAGCGGGCGCATGGCTGGTCTCGTGATTGCTATCGCTAGTACGGTGTTTATCACGTACACTACCGGCAACGGTATGCTCCTATGGCCGGTATTGGTAGCTATGGCGGCGCTGCTACGCATGCCGAGGAAGCAGATCGGTACGATTGTTGCCGCCGCCGCGGTTACTCTCGCCGTTTATTTCGTGGGTTACTCATTTGTTGGCGAGGGCAAGGCGCTTGTTGCGCTAAGTCACCCATTTTACACGATAGCATTCATGGCGATCCTACTGGGCGCACCGGCCAGTTACATCGGCAACTTTTTCGGGGGAACCATTGGGCTAATCGGGATGGCGCTCACCACGTTTGCGGTTGTGAAGGTGATTCGACGGCGGATGCCTGTGGACCTTGTATTTGTGGTGTCCGCGGGCTTTTGTCTGTTCATCGTGGCGTCGGCGGCCATGGCCGCTTACGGGCGGATCGATCCCGCGGACCCGGCATTTCTCAAGGCCAGGGCGGGGCGCTACGCAATGATCGCACTGGCGTTCTGGGGTAGTGTAATGGTGCTGATTGCCTGGTTGTTGACGCGCGCTCCCCGAGTGCGGCAGGCTGCCTGGCATTTAGCAACCGCGACGTTGGCAATCGTGCTGCTGGTGGCGGTAATGGGGCAACAGCAGGCTTCGGAACGAGCCGCCGCGGTGCGGCAGGCTTGGGTTGCGCAATCCGCAATCGGCCTCGAAAACCGCGTCGTCGATCACCAGGCCTTGGCAGACGTGTTTCAAGATCCTACTTTTGCATCGGTCTGGTCGCGGGTATTGCGACGCAGGCGCCTATCGATATTCTCCGCTGGCAGACAGGACTGGATCGGGCATCGGCTGAGCGAGTTATTCCCGATTGGTTCGGCAGCGCTTTGTTTGGGGTCGGTGGACTCGCTTGTTGGGGTCGACAATGGATACCGAGTGGCGGGCTGGGCATTAGATTCGCGAGCGGGCCGGCCCGCGGATGGAGTCGTGCTCATCAACCCGGCGGGCATCATTGTGGGGCTAGGCGCTACGCGCCAAGGCGGCTATCCGCATCTCGGGCGTGACGCGCAAGCAGCCGCCTTTGATTCGGACTGGGTGGGTTACGCACCCGCCGGGAATGTATCCGGCCTGCAAGCTTATGCTATCGTTACCGCGAGAACCGCTTGTCCACTGGGAACACCGCAACCGGTTTCGCCCTATCCTATTCCGGAAGCGGCACGCATCGCTTTGTGGCTTCCTGATAATCCGCCCCCGCAACCGCTCAACGCGCAGGTGTCCGTAAATCCTGACTGGATCGAAGTGACACCGACAACCGAGGATCCGCAACTGTGGTTTCACATGGGTCCAGGTCTCGGCCAGTTTCGTACAGTGATAGTGCGGGCGCGTTTTGAGAAGCGCGACAGAATTGATGCGTTCTTCGGAAAGCAGATCGACGGCAGGGGAGTAAACGGCATCGTGACGGTGGCGAATCAGTGGTTGGATGTGTACCTGAACCTGAGCGAAAACCAATTTTGGGAACGCGAACATGGCGAACTTTTGCGCTTCGATCCGGTTTCGTCCATGGGGCCAGGAACCACTGCCAGGATCGCTGGAATATGGGGTTCTACACAGGCGGCTCCGCCGGGCTGGGCCGAGGTCCAGTTCTATCCCGCCGGGAAAGCGCCAAGACCCTGACCAGAAAGATCATCATTGACAGCGCGGCTATACCGGCGATCGCCACGCCCAGACGAAATGATGCGGGCTGATAGGCAAACCGCACTTTGTGCCTGCCCCCAGTAAGTGGGACGCCACGGAATAGATAGTCGACAGTCATCCACTCCGCATGGGAGCCATCCACAAAGACTTGCCAGCCGGGATAATCTGTGTCATTCAGCATGAGCATGGCTGGCCTGCCGCTCGCGGCCTCGATCTCCACATCCTGCGACGTGTATGAAACAATCGCTGCAGCCTGAACCGGGCCGGGCGGCAATTCGTCGATCGATTGAAGGTCAGGGGCGGACTCGGGGTCCACGTCAGAGGCCGCGACTACCGCGGTCTGGAAGATATCGAGCGATGGATCGACGAGCCGGGTGAGGACGGCTTGTTCGTTCGGGACTACTTCCACTTGGTAGAACAGGGATGCGCGCGGCAGCGCTTTGTCATACTTCATAGATCTTGACCTCATGGTCATAGACCAGGCGGGAACTTGTGCGATGATCTGTTTCCAGGGGGAAGTGCGGGTCACCCCATCCCGCCCAGTCGGCGCAGGCGTCTCCTGCTGGACCTGGCGTCGTCGTAAATAACAACTCCACGTTCTGACCAATGTATTGATTTAGATCGATCGTTTCCGGAATCCAACGCCGCTCGGACAGGATATGTTTAGGATCGATATATCGCGAATACAGTGGTTCTATGCGGCCTTGACTATCGCGGACTTCGAGGCGGAACTCGACTCCGTCGCCACAGAGCGGCATGGAGCCGTCGTAAACCGCCGGCTGTATCGCCACGTCAAAAGACAGCCGCCGGCGCGCGGGGGTGATTTCAAGCGCGAGCGGCAAACGATCGTACGGGGGATGCTCATAGAGAACGGGCTTGGTTTCTCCACCAATGGTGAAGTGGCGAAGTTCTATCAAGTTCTCGCGTCCCTTAGCAAGCTTGCCCTTGGTCTGGGCGAGTATGTCTTCTATCAAGGCCGACTCGGGACCAATAGGTTGCATTGACGCCTGATACCTGACAGAGGACAACTGCAGGAGGCGGGTCTTCAGACGGGTTTGCATCGGTATTGATATCGAGACCCGTAAAGCGGTCGTGGAGACGCCGGTCTGCGGGTGGCAACGACGATATCGCCTAGAAAGGCGCGCACAGAAGGGGAAGTACTTCCTCCAATACATTGCGTCCAGACCGCGAATGTCGTTGATTTGGAATGTCCCTGCCCAGCCCGGGTGCAGTATGCCGTCGGATGCGAAGACTCGCTCGTGGCTGGTAAGTTTAGATCTTAGGTAGTCGATATATGGGGCGCCTCGATATGGATCAGCGTCAACCGTGGCGGAACTGGTAAGTAAATAATAGACCGGGACAATGTAGTTACCGGACATCTCCCCTGCGAGCAGAACCAGGATCGCAGCGGCGGGCCATTTCAGCCTTGCCTGCGGATTCGGGCGAGAGGAGCACAACCGCCGCCGAAAGCAGAACAGCCGCTGCTGCGGCAAGGCTTAGATAGTAGATATTGCGCGAACTACCTTCGTAGCCAGGAAGGCTGGTAGTGTAAAGGCGAGGATCGCTGCCAATACGAGGAAAGCGAGACTGACGTGATAGCACCAGATGGCGGCGGTCCCGGCGTGTAAGGGCCTCACTCACGCCGATTGCGCTGATGACTGAAACGGCAAATACGAGGAGTGATTCTTCATATTTGACAAACTGTACCAACCGCAAGAACGGCAGATCGCCAATCGAGTTAACGAGAGGCGTGCCGTAGCGTTTGCAGGACGATGAGCACCACGGCGGCCAAAAAAAATAACGTCAAGCGCTTCTGGCCAGGGAAGTGCTCGCGCTTGTGAAACAGGCCTGCCCCGGCGGCTATTCCAAATAAGATCGGCAAAATCCCGAAATAGCCACGCAACACATCATATCCGCCCAGGGAGGGTGAGATAGGGCTCCATGCAGTCCCGAAGATCAGTGGGGTGACATAAGTGGAAATCGAGCGGGCCTATGTCGTCGTGTCTAAGCCCCCAGACCGGGAGACCGGATATATTGTGCGATTGGTGCGAATCGGACGACACTCGCAGGAACTCGACGAAGGGCGCCAGGAGGAATGCGGAAATGGCGAATCCGAGCACATTGGCCAGAATGAAACGAATCACGTGTTTGCGTGCTTGTGAGCGAAGGCCGGGATCAGTCAGGATGCGAAATAAGAAATAACAATAACCGAAGGTCAATGCCAGCAGCGTACTTTCGGGCATGCCGCCGGCTATAGACAGGAACACGATCACTACGGCGAGGAGAAAGTTGCCTGGACTGGACCGCCGCAGGAGGCGCTCAATGGCAAGAAAGACTCGCGGGAACCAACATGTCGACGCTTGATGTGTGGCATGTTGAAGAACAGCAGATAGTAGCCCGAGAGCATGCAGACAAGACCGCCGGCCAGGGCGGGAGCGAACGTCAGAAAGAGGCGGAGATAGAGATACGCGCAGAAACCGGCAAGGAACAAGCGGAACAACACGAATAGGTTGAAAGTACGGGGAGTGGGATGCAGCGCGAACAGCATATATAGAGGATTGGACGGCTGCGATTGCATGTTGGCGGCGAGCGGTGCTCCGTATGACTCGTAGGGATTCCAGAGAGGCGCATTCTTCTCGGCAAGGTATTGATGGCGCACTAAGGGCGCGTCGGCTTCGAGCACCCAGGCAGCCGCGCCGTCGTCATTGGCGCGGCGAATGGACGGTCCCTGGAGTGGGCCGAAGAACGCGCCATTGGGAATGATGCTGGGGACGTTTGGTGTATTACGCGAGCTTGCCAGAAGCGTACTGCCGCCCCAAATGAAAGGGAAGAAGCACAGGTTTAGCAATAGGCCGAGCGCCAGGGCAGCAGAGAGGGTTTGGTGTGCGGCCAGCCATGCCGCGGCTCGCTGTTTTCGGTCGATGTTCATCAGCCTCTACAGTGTAACTGTCAGCGAGGCTGCGGCCGGCGGCCGGCAGCGAGAGGACAACGCTGCCGGCCGAAGCAAATTGCGAGCGGCTATTCAACAGTAATCAGGCGCGGCGCAGGACGCGGGCCAGACCCGCCAAAGCCAACCAGCATGGCACCTAACAATCCGATCGCCGGGTACGAAGTTCCGGTCTGCGGCAGTTCCGCCGGGGTTGATCAGCCGGAGTGATGATGCAGGCTAGTGGTAGCGTGTCACGCCGGCGGCCGCCGCCGTTGTGGTTTGGGCTACCTCGGTTTGAGCCGGTGCCGGTTCGCGCCGGTGCCGGTTCGCGGTTCCGTTACCTGGCGGTCGGCGGATTGTCCTAACCGATGGCTGGGCAGTCGGGGCAGGTCGTTCGTAGGCGGGTTGTAGCTGGCGGTTACGTCGTGGTTTGATCTGTGCCTCTTCATTGAAGGCAAGCGGATTCTCTACGACCCTCATATCGGCGGCCAGCATTTCGTGATGTTTGGGTTCAATGAACTCGTGCCCTACTTCATCGCCAGGATAGTACCATAGCGGAGGGCCCTGGCCGTTCCAGCAGGAGTCTCGTAAAAACGTGAAAGTCGTATGCCCGCGAGGTGTCAGGCGCTCGAGCGGTACGGTTACCACAGTAGCGATAATATGTTTTTGATCTTTGTTAAAGATCTGCACGACTTGACGGTCGGTCTGTGAGTCAAGGAGCTTGATCACGTATTGGCCAGGTTGTAAGACGGTGTCCCCAATTTGGACTGTTTGAGACACGGTCAGAATCGTACGTTTATTGAATTCGTCTGCTCTCGCAGGCGTGAGTGCCAAGCCTGCGGCAATGGCTAATCCGCAAAATACAGAAACGGCTGTGCGTAAAGAAGTCTGTTGAAGCGACGGTCATATGGGTCCCTTTCATACAAAAGTGAATGCTAGCGGCAGAATCGCGACAACCGACAACTTTCACAAGCACGAGAGATGCCAACACTTCTGTGCACAACAATCGAGGCTGGGAACGTTCTAGTATTAACATCCCGGCAGCTACAATGTCGGGCCTGGTAGTCCAGGCCGGACAGAAAAGTTGGATCCGCGCGGAAGACGCGCCATTCGCAGCATACGCGATGGGGGGTGAGATCGGCTCGGCCGACCGCGGGGCGGGGCGCTTCGGTATCCTGATTTTGACATGGTGCATCGCGCCATCGTCCGCCAAGTGGATGCGAGCGTCGCCTTGTATCTGGCCATCGACTTCCACCTGCGATCCGGTCGGAATCATCCTCCTCTGTTGTCACGGCGATTTGATAAGTCGCGGACCGGTAGCGGTAGGTCATCTCGAAGCCTGGCCAGTCCGCGGGAGTGACCGGGCTTATGGTCAGGGTGTCTCCGTGAAGGTGGAATCCCAGCACTTCCTCGATCCAAATGCGATACATCCACGCCGCGGAGCCGGTGTACCAGGTCCACCCGCACCGCCCCGTCATGCCCGGCGCGGACGACACATCGGCCGCCGTTACATAAGGCTCGCCGCGATAGCGCGCGACATCTTCCGGGCTGCGGCTGAGCTCCACCGGGTTCATCAGTTCGAGAAGATGCACGGCGCGGCCGCCATCCCCCAATCGCGCCCAAGCCATCGCCATCCATAGCGAACCGTGGGTGTACTGTCCGCCGTTCTCGCGAAGGCCCGGCGGATAGCCCATGATGTAGCCGGGATTCGGCTGGGAATGATCGAAGGGCGGCGTAAATAGACGCACCAACCGGCCGGTTTCATCCACCAGATACTGTTCCGCCGAATCCATGGCGCGCTTGGCCCTGCCGGCATCCGCTGCCTGCGGAGATCACGGCCCAGCATTGCGGCAGGGAATCGATCTTAGCCTCTTCGTTAGTATGCGAGCCAAGGGGCGAGCCGTTGTCGAAGAAGCCGCGCAGATACCAATCGCCGTCCCAACTGGATTGCTCCAGCGACTGCGCTACACGGACCGCCAGTTCCCGCCATTGCGCGGCCAGCGTGGGTCCGGACTCGTGTTTCGCCATGGCGTGCGCGAAGGCATCGAGCACTGTATACAGAAACCAGCCGAGCCAGACGCTCTCGCCGCGGCCTTCGGCACCGACCCGGTTCATGCCGTCGTTCCAATCGCCCGTGCCGAACAATGGCAAGCCGTGCGATCCGAATCGCGCCGCGTGATCGAGGGCGCGCCGGCAATGATCCCACAACGGCGCCACCTCTGCGGACACCGCCGGAACAAACAGCCGCTCTTGCTCCTCCGGTTTCAGAGGCGCGCCTTCCAGGAACGGCGCTTCCCATCGAGGATCGAGGCGTCGCCCGTGACTTCGACATAGTGGGCCACCACAAACGGCAACCACAGCAGATCGTCGGAACAGCGGGTGCGCACGCCCATGCCGTTATCCGCATGCCACCAGTGCTGGACATCGCCTTCTGCAAACTGGCGCGCGGCGGAGGCCAGAATGTGCAGCGCGTGCGATTTCCGGCGCGGCATAGAAAAGCGCCATGGAATCCTGCAACTGATCGCGAAAGCCGAATGCGCCGCTCGATTGATACAACGCGGAACGGCCCCAGAAGCGGCAACTCAGCGACTGATACAGCAGCCAGCGATTCAAAAGAAAATCGGTGGAGAGAACCGGCGTATGCACCTGCAGCGTTCCCAGCGCGGAGTCCCACCACCGTTGCGTCCGTTCCAGGGCGCGTTGCACCTGTTCGCCGTTTTGAAAACGCTTGATGAGCGCCCGCGCGGCCTCCGGATTCTCGGCCTCGCCGAGCAGAAAGAAAACATCGAACTGGCTTCCCGGGGCAATCGAGACGGGAACTTGCAGTGCGGCTGCCGGATCCATGCCCGCGCCAGTGCGATTGTCGAGACGCACGCGGTCCAGCGCGGCGGGCTCGCAGGCGAGCCGTTACGTCCGAGGAACTGAGTGCGGTCGCCCGAGTACGAAGCGGGCGGCGGGCTGGCCGCGGCAAAGGCAATGTGACCCGTATAACTGCCGGTCCATGACTGGCTGGCCAGAACCGCGCCGGCTTCCTGGTCATAGGAGGTCTGCACGTGCAGTTGCTGGTCCTCGCGGTTGGATCCCAGAACCCATTCGGCGAAAAAGGTTACGGTGAGCCGCCGCGGCCGCGACGAATCGTTGCGCAGGCGCAGGCGCATAACTTTCACCGGGTCGCCCGCGCCGTCTTCCGCCAATGGAACAAACACCGTCAGCTCCTGTCCGATGGCGTGGCTGTTGTGCTCGAACACGGTGTAGCCTTGGCCATGGCGCGCGCGGTACGCATCGTTTTCGCGGATCGGCAAAGCGGTGGGCGTCCACAGCGCGCCGCTGTCCTCGTCGCGCAGGTAAATCGCTTCCGGCTGGCGGTCGCTGACCGGATCGTTATGCCACGGCGTCAGCCGGTTCGACTGGCTGTTGCCGCACCAGGTGCATCCGAGCCCGCTTTCGCTCACCATGGCGCCGAATGTGGCGTGCGCCATTACATTGACCCAGGGCGCGGGCGTGTTGCTGCCGGGCTTCAGATAGATGGCGTATTCGCGGCCGTCCGGGGTGAATCCGCCCAGGCCGTTGAAATAGGGCAGTTCCAGAAACGGCAACGGCGGGGAGGGTTCCTCCTGCCCCCCGGGCGGGACGAATGGCGGAGGCGTAGCGTTCTCAGCGCCGGCCACCAGTTGCTGTTGCAGCGGACCGCGGTTGCCGCTGAGCACCACGCTCGAAGCCGCCAGAAACAGTTCGCGATGTTCCTCCGGCATCGCGTGCCAATCGCGCAAGAAAACGCCGCCAGGCCGGTCCGTGGCGTCGGCAGGGGAATGCGCCTCGATCTGCCGCTGCAGTTGCTGACGCAAGGGACGGTCGTAGCTGGGACTTTCCTGGTTGAGAACGATCAGGTCGGCCCGGAAACCGCGCAGTCGCCAATAGGTCTGGGCCAGCAGCAGTTCGCGAACCAAGGGCGTGCCGCGCGCTCGGCCACGGTGACCGCCAGCATCGGAAGGTCGCCGGAGATGCCGTACTCCCACAGGGCGGATTGCCCCAGCCGGTTGCGCGCCAGGCGGTCACCCGGCGCCCGCAGCCGGGCATTGGGATAGAGCAAGTGGCTGGCGAGTTCCTGAAAGCGGTGGCCGGCGGCTGGCCCGATGCCCAGATAGCGGAACTCGAGCTGCGCGCGCGTCCAGGCCATCTCGAAAGCCCGCGCTACCGCTTCCGGACGCTTGTATTTGTCGATCAGGCGAGCAGCGCCTCGCGCGAAGCCGCCGCCAGCGTAAGAAACGCGAGCTCCAGCCGGTCGCGCGGCTCAATCACGGCCGGCAGCGCAGGCTGAAAATCGGATCGACCACCGTTCCCGCCGATCCGCTAAGATCGCGCCGCAGCGCCTCGGGAGACTCGGGCGTCCTGCCACGGCCCAGAAACCGGACGCGGTCGGTTTCATACTGGATAGCGGCAGGCGCGCCGATCAGCACGTGTGCCGCCCAAACCGGAGGCTCTTCGGGCGCCCGCGGGCGCCGGTGCGCGAGCAACACTCCCTCGGCGGCATATTCCGTTTCGACGAACATTTTGGCGAAAGCGGGGTGCGCTTGTCGGCTCCGTGCGGCGCCAGAGCCAACTCCACGTAACTGGTGAATTCGAGTGCCGGGTTCTCGACGAACGATTCGTGATGGTCAGACGGCGCAATTCACGTCATCCTCCGCGGCCACGGTCACATCCAGGACGGTTTCGATGTTCGAGACGCGCCGGTGAAACTCGGCGCGATCCGCGGAAAAGTGGGCGGAGGCGATTCCCTGGCCGCCGGCAGGTTGCTGGGCCGTCGCCCATATGGCGTCCGACCGCATGTCGCGAATATAGATGAAAGCTGCCCCAGGGATCGAGCGTCGTGTCGGAGCGCCAGCGGTGATGTCGAATTCCTTCCAACGGCTGTAGCCGCCGCCGGCGTTGGTCACCATCAGCGCATAGCGGCCGTTGCCCTGAAGATGAACGCGCGGCACCGAGTGGTTTCCTCCCAGACGCGTTCGGCCGGTTCTTCGGCGCTGGTCGTACGCACCGGTGGCAAGGTTTGTCTGCTTTTCCGCAGCGGAAGGCGGGTCATCGGGATGCGCTCGAACAGCAGCGATTCGATGGCGCGAATGCGCAGATCGCCGTGGAAGCGCCGCTGCATGATTCGCGATGCAGAACATTGTCCAGCGCCACAGGCTCATGCCCTGGTGATGCGCCATGTAGGAGTAAATCACCACGCCGCGCTCGCCGTCTCTTGCTGCTTTCGCGCGTGAAATCGATGGATTCGTAAGGCCCATGGGGCCGGTTAGTCCGGCAGCTTCCAAACGCCTGAGGTTCTCGTAGCGGCGCCGGATCCACCAGCAGGGCCAGCATGGTCGCGTACGGCGCCACCACAACTCGTCTTCTGCTCTGGCTTCAGCGCCAGGGCCGGCACCCCGAAAGCCCGATACTGATAGATCTGATTGGCATCGAGCGCGCTGTAGGCGGATTCGGAAACACCCCACGGAACATTCTTCTCGTGGCCGTACTCGATCTGAAGCTCAACCGCCTCGCGGCAGGCCTAATCCAGCAGCGAATTGGCGAAGGTCCGGGTGAACAGCAGCGGCATCAGGTACTCGAACATCGTGCCGCTCCAGGACAAGAGCGCATCCTGGCCGGAGGCATAAACGTGAGGCCGGGCCAGCGCGGACCAATGCTCGACCGGCACGTCGCCTTTGGCGATCGCGACCAGGCTGGCAAGCCGGCATTCACTGGCCAGCAGATCGTAGTGGCTGGAGAATTCGAGCGGCCCGCCGACCACATATCCGACTCCGAACAGACGCCTTTGCCGGTCGTACAGAAAGCCCATGTTGATGCCGGACGAAAGCTGCTTCACCCGATCGATCAAGCTCTCGAACATTTGGACGGTTTGAGCGGCCGCGGCTTGGGCTGCGCGATATTCGGCGTCCAGCTGATCCAGCCAGGCGAAGCATTTCCGGTCGCAGTCCGGGGGCGTCGCGCCCAGCCAGCAGAGCATCCACGGGGGTCGGAGCGCCGCCCGCCAGGGTCAGCAGGGACGGCGCAGCACGCAAGGCGCGGCGCCGCAAGCCCACCGCGTCTGGTCCTAGAGATACCAAGGCCGAATCCGGCGGTTGGGTCAGAATCTCCATCCAGCGCAGATAGCGGTCTAAGGTTTCGATCCAGAACCCACCTCGCGGTCAGACGCGCCAGCCAATAGGACCGCTCTTCTCCGGGGCTATCCGGCCAGCGCCCCCGTTCGCGCAATTGCTGCATGGGAGTGGCCGCCAGCCGGAGACGGGACAGTAATTCATGGCCTTCCGCCTTCCCGCGCAGAAGCCGCCGCAGCGCCTGCACCGGCGCGGACGTCGACGGATCCGGGCCGCAGGTCTCCACCAGGATTGAGAAGGTATCGGTCAAACCCCGAAAGCACGCACGATCGAGCAACGGATCGCGCAGCATTTCCCGGCAGCCCCGCTCGAAGACCCACAGGCTGGCAAGCAGGTTTCCGCTGTCAACGGTGGAAACGTAGCGCGGCGCCAGCGGCTCCAGAGTGCCGGTGTCGTACCAGTTGAGCAGGTGCCCTTCGTAGCGCTCCAGGCGATCCAGCGTGTCCATGGTCTTGGAGCAGCGCGTCAGAAATCGTCCGGCGGTGAGATAACCGAAATCGCGCGCGGCCAGCGCCGAGGTCAGCCAGAGCCCGATATTGGTGGGCGACGTGCGTGCGGCCACCTCGACGTGCAGAGCTAATTGCGAATTATCGGGCGGCAGCCAGTTGTTGGCCGGGCTTACCAGATCGTCGAAATAGCGCCAGGTCCGGCGTGCCAGATGGCGCAAGAAAGCGAATCGGCCGGTGACTGGCCGGCGTGCGGCGTATCTACACGGCTAAGCCAGCGCATGGCGCCCGGCGACAATGCCCAAAGTGCCACGAAGGCCACCGCTGCCACGGATGCGTGCCGCGCCGCCAGCACAATCATGAGAACCACCGAAAGACCGGAGATCACCCACATCTGCCGGCGCGTGGAGGCGGCATGCTTGTGCGAGTTCGCGCCGGCACTGTCCGCGGTCTGCCATTCCAGCAGGTTGCGATGGCTGATCCACCGGCGATAAGCCACCCGCGCGATGGCGTCCACGGCCAGCCAGGCCTGATGCGGCAGGAAGATCAGCATCGCGCCGGCCCGAATCAGCTCATCCGCCGCGCCGCGCCAGCGGTATACGGCGCCCTGCAATACGCGCGCCAGCCGGTCGAGCAGCGGCGCGAAGGCCGGGATGGCGACGGCCAGCCCCACCACCAGGCTCCATACGCCCGGCGCGGCCGAAATCAGCCAGCCGAACAGCAGCAGAACAGCGAGGCGACCGGGACCAGGCTGCGCCGCAGATTGTCGAAAATGCGCCACCGGCCGATGATGGAAAGAGGATTGGGCTGTTTCCCTCCCGATGCCGTGGGCACGTGCCTGAAGATCCACGGCGCGATCTGCCAATCGCCGCGAATCCAGCGATGCTGGCGCTGGCAATAACTGACGTAATCGAGCGGCAGATTTTCGAACAGTTCGATGTCGCTGGCGAGGCCACGCCCGCGTACGCGCCTTCGATCAGGTCGTGGCTCAGCAGCGTTTCGGCCGGAAAACGATCGCCTAAGATTTTCCGAAAAGCGTGCACATCGTAAATCGCCTTGCCGTGAAAGATGGCTTCGCCGAACAGATCCTGCTGGGCGTCGGAAACGGCCTGGCAATATGGATCGGTGCCCGTGGTGTCCGCGAAAATGCGCGTGAACCGGGTCGCCGTGGCGCCCGGCAGCGCGATGCTCACGCGCGGCTGGATAATGGTGAAGCCGCGCTGGCGCACGCGCGTGACCGGATCGATCTCCACCCGATTCAACGGATGCGCGATGGTCTCGACCAGCCGCCGCGCGGTGCCCGGCGGCAACTGCGTATCGGCGTCGAGCGTGATCACATAGCGAACCGGAAGCGGCAACGAGCCTTCGCACAAGATCTCCGGCGAGCCCTCGCCGCTCAAGAACGAGTTCAGCTCTTCGATCTTGCCGCGCTTGCGTTCCCGGCCGATCCACTTCTGTTCGCTCTCGGACCACTCCCGCGCCGGTGAAACAGCAGGAACCTGCCGTTCGGATAGCGGGCGTTTAACGCGGCAATGCCGTCGCGCAAAGCCTGCAGCAGGTCCGCATCGCCCGCCATGTTCTGCCCGGCCGCATCGGTGAAATCGGAAAACAGGCTGAAGAACAGGTTCGGTTCCCGGTTGGCAAGGAACCGCACTTCCAGCTTCTCCAACTCGCGGCGCACCACGTCCAGGCTCGACAGCATCATCGGGACCACCACCAGCGTGGCGTGCTCCGGCGGAATGCCATTCTGAAAATCCATCTTCGGCAGCGCGTCGGGCGGCAGCAGCGAGATCACCAGCGCGTTGACGATCTGGATGGACAGCTCGCTCAACGGAAACAGCGCCAAGCGCTCCAAGCACAACGAGCATGCCCTGCTGGTGCACGCCGGCGTCCCAAGCCAGAGTCAGCGAAAGGACCGCGAAGCACAACGTGAGACCAATGGTGGCGCTCAGGTAAAGCGGAGTTGCGCGGCGCTGCACCGTGCGCAGGAATCGGATACGCAGGGAGAGGCGCGCGCGGGTTTCCCGTTCGAGTTGGTTGACGCCGTTGTCAATCAGGTAATAGGCTACGTGTCCGGTTCGGGGATCCGTGTTTTGCGCGGCCAGCGCGACGGCCCGCCTGGCAACATCCAGCTCCCCAACTCCGCTGTTCCTGGATATCCGCTCCACCGTGCGGCGGCAGCGGTCGCGAGTGGCAAAATCGGTCTGTGGGTAGACGCGTCCCGGGTCCTTCCGCAACTCCGCCTCGACCAGGCTGACGGACTCGAAGAGTTCGGCGAAATCGATCCTTGACAGCGCCCGCAGGCTCCCGAATGCATTTGCAGTCGAGACCGATTGGGCCGCCTCCTGGCTATGTTGGGTACGGACAAGTTCGGTAAGCGGCTGGTCCAGCCGTTCCTCGATCCAGTGTTGCAGCGGAGCCAGAGCATCCTCTTCGTCCTGAAGCTGTTCCGCGAGGCAGGTGAGAAAGTAGGGCTCGCCGGCGATGCTCTCGAGCGCCATTTTCTTAAGGATCAGATCGAACGCCTGGGGGCCGCGGCGAGCGGCAGCCGCCAGCCGGTTGGCCCATAGATACGCGGCCTCGCGCAACGCTTGCGCGCGGCTGATGCGCGCAGCCATGCGGCTGAGAGCTTCGATGAGGGCCACACGCAAAAGCAGCGGAAACGGCCACAATTCCGCAATAGTGAGCGGCGCAACCTCCTGGTAACGGCGCAGGCAATCCTCTATGTTGGCTTCATCTAACGAATAGTCGGTGTGCTTTATCAGCTCCCTGGCTAGTTCGCCGATGTAGGGGTCACCCGACTCTCCCGCCGGGAGGATGTCGTGGTACCTGCGCGGCAAGTGCCGGCGGATTTCCGCGATTTGGGTTCGGATCAAGTAGCCGTTGTCGAGTAGCCACTCCGCTGCCGCCGTCAAGACATGGTCGAGACGCACAGCCTCCGCGAGCGCGGACCGCGAGGCTTCGATGATTTGCTCGTTCTTCTCCAGTTGCGAAAGAATGGTCTTTCCAGCCGGTCTGGCTTTGCCCCGGCGGGCCCCGCAGTTGCGTGCAAAATCGTGGCCCGGCGCGGTTGCGGAAATCTCGCGGGGAGGCTCATGGGCTGGAGAGTCTGGGGAATCGGATAAAACGAAGACAGCCGGCGAGCCCGCCCGCTGGAACTGTTGGACAGTGGACTGAACTTCAGCGGGCGCGACCCTCACTATGATCAGACACTCGTCTTCCAGGCGAAGTTCGCTATACCTGGTCCAAGTCTCGTTAGTGGTGGAAGGCTCCGCAGTCCCGGCCGGGCCGCGCTGATAAATTCGTTTGGTGGAGATGTCCGTGAGAGATGCGTACGCGCGGGCCGAGTCCGCTTCGTCAGGACCGTAAAAAGCAAGGACTGTCCGAAGCGGCTTGGAGCTCATCGCGGCTTCAGTCCCTTCACAAGGCCCGCCCGCGCACCAGGCGGATCAACAGGCTGAGAAGAAACAGAAGCGCGAACATCAACACGACCAGCGCGGAGCCCGTGGCAGGATGCGTAATGGTTAGAATTGCCCCCAATAGGGTCATTAATGCAAATAATATCATCCATCCGAGCATGGCATTAGTCCTGTGACGTTTCGTACGATTTCCCGCAAATGGGCAGGATTTCCCGCTTTTATCAGCAACTCGAATACCGATTGATCCTGACGATGATATCGAACGACTTAAAGGTAGCGAGCATAAAATGGCTCAATCTAATCTGTCGAAATGCGCTTTTTTTTGACCAATCGAACTGCAGATCCCGGTCGCAAGCTTTGTGTGCGTTTCCGTCCGCGCGCTTTGTGGTACCCTCGGGAATTCAGATCGCCCAAGGAGGGCTTTCCAAAATGCTGCATCGCATCCAACTGGCGCTTCTGGCGTCGACCATGGTTTACGCCCAGGCGCCGGCGGGAGTGAACCGCCCAGCGGCCGTACCAGACGGGTATCTGATCACTCCATCCGGCTACTTCCATCCATCCTGTGTCGTACGGCTGGCTGAAGGCGAGACTCTGGAGGCAGGGCTTGTCATTCGGCACGCGGATGGAACTACCGAGAACGTCGCACCTTGCATTTACCCGCACTACACGGCCAGCGGAGAGATGGTCACCGCAGGGGTAAAGCCGCCGAAGATCGGCCATAGCTGGATTGAAGCCGGAAACGTCACCACGAATACGTCTTACGGCGAACTGACTGCAACCTGGCCCGTGCCGGCAGCGCCGACGGCAAAGGTTGGCCAGACAATCTATCTCTTTCCGGGTCTGGAGGACATCCACGACGTTGTGAGCATCATTCAGCCAGTACTCGGGTGGAATGCCGATTTCAGCTCAGCTTGGGGTATTGCAAGCTGGAACTGCTGCCCTAGCGGCATCACAATCGAGAGCGCGCCAGTGCATGTCACGGCGGGCAACAAAATCCTAGGCACAATGAAGGACAATTGCAGCGCGGGAACGCTAACCTGTTCCTCGTGGAATGTGACCACCGAGGATGTGACCACGGGGCAAAGCACTATGCTGACCAACACACCCAACGAAGGGCAGACGTTCAATTGGGCGTTCGCCGGCGCATTAGAGGTCTATAACATCGCCCAATGCACCGATTACCCCAAGAGTGGTCAGATCTCGTTCTCAAGCGTGTCACTGTACGACGACGAGTTCGACCCGATCTCGAATCCGGGTTGGACAATAGCCAGTTGGGCTTCGGGCCTGACGCCCCAATGCAACTACGGGGGACAAGTCACGGCGACCAAAGTGACGCTTGACTATTGAGATTGTCAACCTCGGGCATCCGCTCCCTGACGGTCGCGGCTCGGTAAGTTGATGTCTAGTGTTTCGTCCAGCCAGTCATAGATACAACAGTCTCGATATCCGGGCGCGGCCACTTCGCAATGCTGGTCCGCGCCTTGGTCACGCGTGAAGCGCAGGATTTTCTTGGGACAACGCAACGCATCATAAAGCTTCTGCGCCTGCCCGGGAAAGAACTGCTCGCCTTCGGGGTCGGTGATCAGCATGGGGCAGCGAATACGGGCGGCAGCTTCGCCCAGTTTGTACTCCTGGATTCCGCGAAAGGCATCGTAGTAGGACGCCATACCCAGAGGCCGCATGCGGAATCGCACCGCCATTTTCGCCCGCACATTCGAAGCCGTACCCATTTGCAACATCTGGTCGAACTGGGCCTTATCCCCGGCGTCGAGTTTGTCGCGGACGAACTTTGGCAGGTTGCGCATCCAGGGGTCGGAGACATCCGAGACACCTGGATCGGCCACGCCGGCGGCGATACGGGTTTCATACGCCAACGCGCGCGGTACCCAGTAGCCGCCCTGGCTGATGCCCACCAGCGCGATGCGTTTCGCATCCACCTCGGGATGGCGGAGCATGGCGTCCACCACCGGCGTAATCACCTTTTCCCAATCCGGGCGGAAATACAGCTTGCGCACCCATAGGGAATCGCCCTGTCCCGGACCGTTAAAGATCAGGCAATTGTAGCCGCGCGCCAAACCGCCGGCGCCCCCCAGCACGTAGATACTGCTTTCCAGGCCGTCGGCGCCGTTGTTCAAGATGACCAGCGGCCGTCGGCGCCGTGAATCGGAGGCGCGCAAAAACCAGCCCGTGAGGCTGCCTCCTTCGTACGGAATCTCCAGGCGCTCCACGGGCGGGTCGAACAATGCGGCTGCGGCTATCCAGCAGGCGTTGTACTCTTGCCAACACGGTAAGATGCGCGCGGGCTCTGGGGTGCCGTCCAGAAAGCGCATGGCCGCGCTGAAGTAGCCGGCGGCCCAGAGGTAAGCCTCGCGCGCGCTGACGTTGTGGTGTTTGGCGGCGGCCTGCTCAGCCAGAGTGCGGGCCTCCACGCCGGCATCATGGTAAGCCTTATACGCGGATTCGAAATCTCCCGCTTTGATCTGGGATGCGATAGCCAGCAGCCTGCCCGGGTCTCCGCCGCGATAATAGGCTGCTCCCAATGCGATCAGCGCGGTGAAGCCGAAGTCCGGGTCGGCAAACGGCGACGAGGATGCTACGGGGGCCGGGGTTGCCGCGGGCGGCGGGGTCTGCGCGGCGGCGACGGCCGCGGTAGCGCCAGCAGTCAGGCCACTAGTCAGGGCATTGGTCAGGAAGGTACGGCGATTGAACAAAATAAACCTCTCCTCTCCACCATACGACAAGGCCGGTCTGCCCGACCATCTTGCGGATGGACTTCATTCCCGCCGAAGTAAGGTCACCACTTTATTCCAGCCACGAGGACCATCACATCTTTATCTGCAACGCGCATGAAACCACGCGCCAGCTTACGGGCCATGGGACGGGACCCCTTCGCTACTTCGGTTTGCCGCAACGGGTGCGGGAGGGGTACGCCGACTACGTTGGCAAGGGCAGATCCTTCGACTGGGCGCGGTTCACGGCTTCAGTTGACGGCTCAGTTGGCGGCGTTGTTTCCGGCATTGATCCCTCTTCGGGCGGGAATTCATCGACCACTTTGCCCCGGTAGTGACGAACGGTCATCCAGGGCTCCGCGCCCTTTTTGGCTACCCAACGGATCTCGTTGCGTTCCTGTAGGGTTTGTCCTCTTTCCTTGTCGGTCATGACGCTCCATTCTTCGGGGGTGGCCCATCCGCGCTTGATGGCGTCCTGGGCCGGGGTGGATTTTGGCGTGGCTGGCTGTCCGTCGAGCTTCGATTGCGGGGGCTGCGGGCTGGGGGCTTGCCGCTGGGCTTGCTTGGTGCGGGCGGCGCGGATGCTTTGTAACTCCTTGGAAAGCTTGCACCAGGCGCGCTCGTGGCGGGCTTCGATGCGCGTGGCACGGTCGTACGGGGATGATAAGGTGTCGGGCGGCTCGCCTGCGTATTGCTCGTAGATGGCCGCGGCCAACCGGCCGGCGCGCATCATTTTCCACTCGGCGCCGGCCAGCAGGTCGACCAGCTTCTCTTCGTAGGCGTCCCGGGGCTGGTAGAGGGCCTCGTATTTCGCTTGGATGTGGTCGAATTGCTCCTTATTTTCGCTGGGGAGGATGAGGGTGGTGGCGTAGAGGCCGTCGCGCAGGCTGTTGAGGCCGCAGATGGTCTTGCCTTCGGGCGTTTTGGGGCCCGTGGAACGCTTGGAATTGCGGCGATTCGCGGCGATTTGCTTGTTTGTTGTCATATAGTTAAGTGCCTTTGGAAGAGCAGAGCCATTTGAGGTCCGGGGACCCCGTTTGGGGGTGAGGGACGGCCAGGGGCTCGTGATTCCTAATTCCCGGTTTTAAGGTAGCATTGAGGGGTGGCGGATGCGCTGGGGTTGGAGGGCGGGGGCGGCGTGCAAGTGGTTGAGGTGTAGGGGTTTGGGCTGGGCGGGGGGATTTGGCGAGTGTTGTCATCGTCCTGTGGGGGTAGGTTGAATTCCCGCCGGGGCGGCAGGGCTTGCGCCCCGCGGGTTGTCTCGGCCTAGAATGCTCGAACACTGAAAGGCTGGCGCTATGCTGGAGGAAGCGCGGTTGTCCATCAAAACTTCCCGATCCTGAACAGACCGGGATCCCAGTAGCGTGCCCCTTTGCAACCTTTTCCAAACCTGCTAGAATGTTGCACTATGGAACACAGTGTGGCACCGTGTTCCGCTACGTTCCACCGTGAAGCAGAAACGCTATGCCGACGACCAAACACCGGATTGCGGTAAATCTAGACGATAACGAATTCGCGGAAATGGCCGCGATGGCCGACAAGCACGATGTTTCCCTTTCGTGGCTCGGCCGCCGGGCGCTCTTGGAATTCATCGCCCGCTATCGCGACGAGCAACTGCAGTTGCCGTTGCGCCTTGAGGTTCGTAGCGCGCACCGCCCCCGACTGGGTGAATATGCGCCGAAGTGACCTTCCCTTCGGGAGCGAGTTTTCACCTTCGCAAATCGTGTTGCCCGATCTGCTGGAAATTATCGCTGCCAGCCAGAGTGACCGGCACGCGCTCGAAGCGGCCATCCTCGAACGGTATTTCTCCACTCACGCCGAAGGCCGCGAGGGTGCGGAGGCTTCGTACAACCGCGGAAAGCTCGCCAACAATTGCAAGCTTGGTTTGATTGCCTACGGCATCATCGAGCGTGGTGGCAGCTTCACCGATTTTGGTCGGCATCTGTATGAGATCCGCAAGAACGAACTCGCGCTCTACGACGACCTGGCCCGGCATATTCTCTTGAACCTCAACGGAATGCTAATGGTCCAGTGCATTCAGGACATGACGGCCGCAGGCGAAGAAGTGAATTTAACTACCCTGCGCGAAGGCCTGTCCGAGCGTGGCACGCACTACCCGCCGGGCGGCAAGCACCCGAGCATCATGCGCCTGTGGCTTGCGAAGGCTGGTATCTTCGTTGGCTCGCGCTGGCAGATCGACACTATACGCCTGAAGAAGGTGCTTGGAGCCAGCCCGGGTGATTTCGAGATTCTGGCCCGCTTTACCGCCGAGCAGAGAGCCTTTCTCCGCTCCCTTGCCAACACCGGAGTAACCGCGCCGCAGCCCGCAAACGAGGTCGCCCGCCTAGCCGCCACCACCTACGGCGTACGTTTCCCGGAAAAGAGCCTCCCGAAACTCGTGCTCAATGCACTTGTCAAGGCGGGGTATATCACAGCCGAGAAAACCACCATGGGCCGCGGCGCAAAGCCATTTCTGGTTGCGCCCACCGACAAGCTCATCAACGACCTTGTGGGCCCGCTGCTTGACCAATTGAAGGACCAGACCGACCCGAAGCTTCTTGATCTCCTGAAAAAGCCGCTCGCCACCGTACTCGCCGAGCTTCAATCCTCCGATAGATATATCGCGGGCCTTGCTCTGGAGGCACTTGCGTTCAAACTCATGCGTCTCCTCGATATGACCTACGTTGCCACGCGGCTCCGTGCGGCAGCGACCGGCGGCGCAGAGGTGGACCTGATTTTTCAATCAGCCCGCCTAGTGTTTTCGCGTTGGCAAGTTCAGTGCAAGAACACCAGCCGCGTTTCACTTGACGACGTCGCGAAGGAAGTGGGCCTAACTCACTTTCTGAAAAGCTACGTCATCGTCATCGTCTCTACCGGGGACATTGGCCCAGAGGCGCGGCGCTACGCCAACAAGGTCATGGCGGATTCCAACCTTTGCATTGTCATGCTCGACGGTGGCGACTTGACGTTAATCGAGACACGCGCTGCGGCAATCGTCGATGTTTTTTCCCGCGAAGCACGGCACGCCATGGACCTCAAGAAACTCGATATTTGAAACGGAAACCCCATGCCCCCACGACTATCAACAGCCCCGAGGATTTTCCACGAAACATCTCTCGGGCGGATCGTACACGGCGACAGCCTCGATGTGCTCGCCGGCTATGACGACAAATCCGTTGACCTGATAATGACCAGCCCCCCCTTCGGTCTCGTACGTAAAAAGGACTATGGCAATGTCGAGGCGAGTGAGTACGTTGAATGGTTCCGCCCTTTCGGCGAGCAGTTCAAGCGCGTGCTCAAGGATAACGGAAGCCTCGTAATCGACATCGGCGGCGCGTGGATGAAAGGTACGCCCACGCGCAGCCTGTATCACTTCAAGCTGCTGATCCTGCTTTGCGAGGAATTCGGCTTTCACCTGGCGCAGGACTTTTACTGGTGGAACCCTTCGAAACTTCCCAGCCCCGCCGAATGGGTAACAGTGCGCCGCGTGCGCGTCAAGGACGCGATCAATACCGTCTGGTGGCTCTCCAAAACGCCATGGCCGAAGGCCAGCAACCGGCGGGTACTACAGCCTTACAGCCCAAGCATGCGGGATCTCTTGGAAAATGGCTACAGGGCGAAGAAGCGGCCTTCCGGCCATGACATCAGCGAAAAATTTTCCATTGACAACGGCGCGGCGATCCCGCCGAACCTGATTGCTATTCCCAACACGGAGAGCAACAGCTTTTATTTGCGCTACTGCGAGGAGCACGGATTCAAGCCACACCCGGCACGCTACCCGGCTGACTTACCCGAGTATTTCATTCGCATGCTGACAGACCCCGGTGATTTTGTTGTGGACCCTTTCGCCGGCAGTTGTGTGACCGGCGAGGTGTGCGAGCGGCTTAATCGTTCGTGGTCCTGTGTCGAGTTGATGGAGGATTACTGCGAAGCAGCGCTGGGTCGTTTTGTCCGTCATCCGATGCGGAGTGCCAAGCCCTCGGCCGATCCGTTCGACAAATCCAACTACTACCGCGTTCCCCGCCCCGGCATCCTCTGGAATGGCCACACCGGCGAGCCGCTGTCGAAGGATGGCGGCAGGAAACGCCAACTCCCAGCAAAGGCGAAGCGACAGGAGGCCTCAACCACCAAGGCAGCCGGGCACGCCCCAGCGGCCGTCCGTGCTGCCGGAATCACTCCGCTCTTCGAAGAAATGCAAGAGTTTTACGCGGTCGAAACGCAGATAAAGCGCACGTCGGTAAGGTCCGCAAAGCGCTGAGAGGCTCACGATGCCAGCCGTTCCTCCTCAAGAAAGAGTCACGGCCGATCAAAGTGGCCCACTACTGGAGGACCGCCCGGTGGGTGGGCGCCAATCCCGGCGACGCGAAAGTACGCCTGCGCATAGATGCCGCGCGATTTCTCCGTTTTAAATGTCGCGGCGATGGAAGGAACCAGTGGCCCCAAGGTGCCATACGGGCAATTCGCGGGTGTCGCGGCTCGGCGCGGGTTCGGCGGCGCCGCGTCCTGGTTGGAGATCAATGTCTTTATACGGTGAGGCCTGCATCGCCTCGACTAGGGCCGAGCCTGATTTCCGATCAGACCCGCCGCCGTTGGCTTCTTCCTCGAAATAACGCGTCAGAACGTCCTTCACCAGATCGTCAGGGTTACGGCCCTGCTTGGCGGCGGAGTGCGTCAGTTTCGTTTCCAATTCGCCGGTGACGTGCAATTCCATTGTGGCGGCCCCCCTCTCTCACCGTAACGCCAAAGATACAAGAAAATGCTGGGGCGGGCAAATTTCAAAAGGCTGTTACCGCTTTCCGGACTGCTCCATTGCCCTACGCTGGCTTGATCACACAATCTCCCAGGGCTCCACGCGCCCCGGCGTGGCTCGCAAGATTGGGTGAGGGAGCGGGTCTCTTCCGGTCAGCGCGCGAAGCCTCTCTCGATCGCGAATCCTCAGTTTCTTCTTCAGGTGCCGGTATTCAAATTCCAGTTGACCCTGCGTGACGGGAATCGTAATCGTGCACCGTTCGTTGCGATTTTTGTAGCGTCGAAGCGATAACCCCTTGACTTGGCCTCATCCACAACGTCCCAAAGGTAGGCGCCGATCGCCGCAACGGGGTTCTTGCTTTCCGCGGAAGCGTTCGAGCTGAGGGTGAAACCGGTAGCCTTTCGTTTCTCCGAGGAGCACTTTCTGGGCGAGCAGGCCTTCCCGCCAAAGAGCGACAAGTCCCTTGCACGTCCAGCAGGGAAGGATGTAAGGACCAGAGTCTCATGCGCTAGGGCCAATGGCTCCGTTTTTGTACGATCCTTCCGATAATGGCGCCCAGAGATTGCGCCGAGCGACCCTCCGCAAATGATCGGCCCGAGGGAGTCTGTCGGGGCCGCTATCCACGCTCCCCCGAGACCCGACCCCCACAGCGAATCCAGCCAATGCGATAAGACCCACTCTCATGCGAGCCCGGCAAATTGGCCGGCAATCGCTCCGGCTATTCCGACAAAAGCTGCAGAGAACTCCAAATCGCTGTCGGAACCGCTCGGAAAGGGCTGTCGCGGCGCCCACCGCCGCTCCTATAGTGAGACCGCCAAGTGCGCCTGGCCACCTCTCGTGCGGAGTCACTTTGGGGACCAGGGCGATGGGGCGCGATGCCGGCGCGGGATTAGCGCGGGGGGCGGCGCCGCTGGAATTGGGCTTCCCAGTAACTCGTCAATCTCCTCGGCCATGGTCGCAAACAGATCGCGGCGCTTTCTGAGTCCCTCCAGTAAAATCCGGGAATCGGCAGCCGTCTTGCTATCCCGCAGACCCCTTCTAAGATCTAATACCAACGCGCTTTGCTCGTCATAAGTGAGCGTAGGAGACATTTCGATCTTCCTGCGGAGACTCCGCCAAGATAGGAAACCGGAATCTCCGGTGGAGGCGGTAAAGGATCCGGAATCGGCTTCGCAGGTGGAAGTCCGGCCAGGGCTCTGGCGAGCGAAATGGCGCTCTGACGATCCTGTTTCCTATAATCGATAAGCTGGATCCGCGATAACTCCGGCGGCAATAAGTTGGTGGATACTCCGTCGGCAACCAATACCGGCAGCACCGGCTTGCCCAGAGCGCTGGCATAGCCGAACTCCCGTTGACAAGCCACGGAATTCAGCCCTTTGGGGTCCAACACGAAGACGAACACATCGCAGTCGCGGATGGTTGCGAGAATTCGATCCCACCAGGCCTGCCCACCGCTTAACTCCCGGTCGAACCAGACCGTATAGCCCAGGGCCTTGACATCGTCGACCAGGTTCCTCGCCATATCCTGACTGTCGCGGTTATAGCTGATGAAAGCCTTTGACATAGCGGACCGGCGGGGCGGACATCTCCGACTATTAGATCCCAGTCGAACGCGCGCGTCAAACGGATGGTCTAATAAAATATATCATGCCGTAGACAACACTTTTGTGCAGTTTTACCCCACGCTCCTGGGCGTCGCTAAGGAAAAAGGCACGTTGAAGTAGTGGCGGCCCGATTCGCTTGCCAGCACATCGCGCATGTGCGCCAGGAAATGCCTTTCGGAGAACTGCTCCGCCCATGCCTGCAACTCGCGTGGACGGACCTGCGCTTCCATCGATTCAAACCGAGCGATGGCCTCCGCAAGGTGCGCTTCATCCGGCTCATCGTAAAATACTCCGCCCAGCGGATCGGCCGTGGGTACGCTCTCGAGCGATCCGCCGCGGCCCAGCGCGATCACCGGCTTGCCGCTGGCCAGCGCTTCCACCGGCGTCATCCCGAAATCCTCTTCGCCGGGCACCACCAGCGCGCGGCAGCGGGCCAGCAGGCCGCTGCAATTCGTCGTCGGAAACGCGCCCGCAAAACTCGATGCCGCCGGCCCCCGCGTTCTTCGCCATCGCATGCAGACGCTTGAACTCCGGCCCGTCGCCCACGATGCGCAAACGCCGCCCCAACTTCGCGAACGCGCGCACGGCCATATCCACACGCTTATACGCCACCAGTTCCGACACGATCAGGAAATAATCTTCGGGCTCGCTGCCAATAGTGCTTCTCCACGGCGACAGGAGGGTACACCACGCGCGCTTCCCTCCGCCAGGCTTTCTGAATGCGCCGGCGGACGTTTTCGCTGTTGGCGATAAACTCATCCACGCGCGCGGCGGAGGCGAAATCCCAAAGCCGCAGATAGTTGCTCACCGGCGCGAAGATGGCGCGCTTCCACGCCGGAAGCCATTCCTTGGAATAAGCCGGATAAAGGTCCCAAATATAGCGCATGGGAGTGTGGCAATAGCAGATGTGCCGTGCGCCGGAGGCGGTGAGCACTCCTTTGGCGGGGCCGGATTCGCTGCTGATCACCAGATCGTAGCCGCGCAAATCGAACTGCTCGAGCGCCATCGGCATAAGGGGCAACAGGTCGCCGGTAGCGCCGCCGCAGCGGGTTCAGGAACGAGGCAGTCACCTTGTGGCGCCGGATCTCCGGGCTGACGGCGCGCGGATCGTAGAATAATGTGAAAATATCGGCGTCCGGTAGAAGCCTGCAAAGCGACTCCAGCACTTTCTCGCCGCCCCGCCAGTTCAGCAGCCAATAATGTACGATTGCCGCCCGCATCCCCATTCAGCATAACCGTTTAGGGCCGCGCAGGCGCTTGGTTGGCTAGCAGTTTTTACTATTCTTACTGCAAGCCTGTGCTATTACTGGTCGAGTAGATGTCTGCCAACGCTTTAGAAACTCAAGTCAACGACCCCCTGATGTATCTGGCGCCGCTGCCCCATGTGGGCCGCTACTATCCATTCGGATTTCCGGTGGATATCGCGAGCGACATGCGGGAAGTGCTGGACGCCGCCCACGAAAGTTGGGGGATGTATGCGCCCAGGTTCGACAAGCCGCCGATCCGGCTGCATGTCCTGACCAGCGAGGGAAGCGGCGGCTTGCCGCCGTCGCCGGTGCTGCGCGGCCAGCGCAACCTGCTGATGTGGGTTTCAGACCAGGAAAACTTCGCGGTCTGCGACCGCCGCCAGGCGTTTGGGTATTGCTGCGTCACGCGCGCCACCGTGGCGGACAGGGTCTTTTTCCGCTGGCATTTTCTGGAAGCGTTAGTTTACACGTTGCTGGAGCTGAACTATTTCACCTCCGTGCATGCGGCTTGTGTGGCGCGGGAAGGCGCCGGCGTGCTGCTTTTTGGCGAATCGGGCGTGGGCAAGAGCACGTTGTCTTATGCCTGCGCGCGGCGGGGATGGACCTACGTTTCCGACGATTCCAGCAGCGTTTTGCGGGACGGACGGCCGGACCATCATCGGCGAGCCGCATCATTTCCGGTTTCGCGCCGAGGCGCCGCAATTATTTCCGGAGCTGCGCGGCCGCACCTTGGGCCGCCAGTTGGACCGCAAGCCCACCATCGAAGTGCACACCGCCGGCTCTGCCGATTCGCACCGCGCCCGATTGCCGGTTGGACGCGGATCGTGTTCCTCGACCGCCAGCCAGGCAGCCGCGCCGGCCTTACACGGATCGCCAAGCAAGAGGCGCAGGAGCGCATACGGCAAGGCATGGCCGTGTTCGACCCTGAACTGGAGCCGCGGCGGATACGGACGGTCGAGACGATTTGCGAAGCGCCGGCGTTCGCTTTGCGCTACCCCGGCTTCGAGGACGCCGTGCTGCTGCTCGAGCAACTGGTGCGGGGCCAGCATGAGGGAGGCCTGCTGAAGCTGTTGCTGGCGATGCTGCTCTTGGCGGCGGAGGCGTTGGCGCAAACAGCCTCGGCCGCGCTCTTCGGCACGGTAGTGGACGAATCCTCCGCCGTGGCCCCCGCGGTGACTGTCACAGCCCGCGAACAGAGCACTGGATTCACCCGCAGCACGGTGACGAACCAGGAAGGCGGCTATACCCTGGAGGCGTTGCCGCCCGGCTGGTATACCGTGACGGCCGTGAAGCCGGGCTTCCGCGCCACCGCCGCCGAGCGCGTGCAGTTGACCGTGAGCCAGAAGGCCGTGCTGGATCTGAAGCTGTTCGTCGGAGAGGAGCGCCAGAGTATCACCGCCACCGCTGCCGTTTCGCCCGTGCAGAGCAACGAGGCATCCATCGGCTATTTGTTCGATTCGCAGACGGTGGAGGCGCTGCCTTTGGATACGCGCAACATCGTGGCGTTGGTGACGCTCGGTCCCGGCGCCATTCCGCGCCAGTTGGGCGGCTTCACGCACGATGTGGTGAACGATGTGCAGCAGGGGTCGCGCGGCTCGGTGGCCTTCAATCCGCCCATGAATGGAAGCCGCTCGACGATGAACAGCGTTCGTGCTCGATGGCGCGTATGACACCGATCGCAACACGTTTGCCATCGCCGTTTATCCGCCCCTGGAGTCGGTGGAGGAACTGCGCGTGCAGACTTCGCTCGCGCCGGCGGAGTTTCCGCAGGGGGGCGGCGGCTCCATCGACGTGGTCACGCGCTCCGGAAGCCGCAATTTCCATGGCAGTGCTTTCGAGTATCTGCAAAATGAGGATCCGGATGCGCGGAGCGATTTCGACGATCCCGACTCTGCCGGCGCCGGAGGTGCGCCAGAATCAGTTTGGGGGTTCGCTCGGCGGTCCGCTGCCCATCGCCAACACGTTCTTCTTCGCAACTTACGAAGGGCTGCGGTCGAAGATCGGCGACCCCGTGCAGAGCCTCGTGCCGCCCGCGCCGTTGCGCACGGGCGACTTCACCGGACAGAACGTCGATCTACGATCCGCTGACGCTGGATGCTACGGGCGCGCGCGTGCCGTTTCCCAATAACATGATTCCGCAGACGCGCATCGACCCCATCGCCACCACGTTTCTGAACGCAATATCAGCCGCTGCCAAACCTCAATAATGGAAGCGGCAACAACTATGTGGACGAGACGCCCAACACAGACCGGAACGATTCCTTCTCCACGCGCATCGACCATCAGTTCCGCAACCAGAGCCAGTTCAGCGCGCGCTACACCTACAACGGCGAACAGAACGTCATTTCCGGATCGTTCCCGTTGCGCCCGACCGAAGAAAATGTGCGTGCGCAGCAGGCGGCGCTGAGTTACACTTACGCGCGCGCTTCATGGTTGAACGAAGCGCGGCTGTCATTCTCGCGGATGAGCATGTACGACACGCCGCAGAGCGCTTTTCAGACTAACGTGATCCAGCAATTGGGCATAGAAGGACTGCCCAGCACTCCGGCAAATTACGGTCTGCCGTACTTCCAGTTGGCGGACTATTCGCTGGTGACCGACGATCCTACTTTGCCGCAGATACAGCGCGACAATTTGTGGAATGTGTCAGACAGCGTGTCCTGGACGCGCGGCGCGCACACCATCAAGACCGGCTTCGACTGGATCCATTTTCAATTGAATTACCAGCAAAACCAGATGGCGCGCGGGTCCTTCACCTACACCGGCGCGTTTACCAGCGCGGACGGCGTGCCCGGCGCCACCGGCGACGCCATGGCCGATTTTCTGTTGGGTTTCCCGCAAAACACCAGCCGCGATGTGGGCAATACCCAGGCGTACATGCGGCAGAACAGCTTTGCCGGATTCATCCAGGACGATTGGCGGGTGAGCTCCGCGGCTGACCCTGAACTTCGGGCTGCGCTACGAGTATGTCACGCCTTATACGGAAACTCGCGGCGATCTGCTGAACCTGGTGTATGCGGCCGGGCCGAATCCGCCGCCCCCGCAACTGGAACCAGTGAGCCAGGCGGTGCGCCCGGATACGCGGAACTTCGCGCCGCGCGTGGGACTCGCCTGGAGGCTTCCGAAGCTGCCGTTTTGGAGCGGCGAGACCGTTTTCCGCGCGGGATACGGCATCTACTATAGCCCCGAGATCGCCGTTGAGATTTACGATCTGGTGCTGAACGGAATTCTGGTGCAGAACAACATCACCGACGGAAGCCAGGCGCCCATTCTGACCACGCGCAATGGATTCCAGCAGACCGCATCCACCGGCTTTCCGACTTACTTCGGAATCGATCCGCACGCGCCCACGCCCTACGTGCAGCAGTGGAACGCCGGGATTGCAACACGAGTTCGCCGGACACATCCTGGGCGAGGTATCTTACGTGGGAAGCAAGGGCACGCATCTGGGCCGTTTCCGCCAGTTCAATACTCCTTTGCAGACGGAAACGGGAGCGGACTTATCGCCGCGGCCGGGCGATTTGCAGTCGCTTCGCACGTGGCCCAGCCTGGGCGAAATTATCCAGCGCCAGCACATTGCCAACTCGTCCTACAATGCCCTGCAGGTGAAAGCCGAGAAGCGCCTGACCGGGCGCGTGTCTCTGCTGGCCAGCTTTGTTTGGTCGAAGTCCATCGACGACGCCGATACCGTGATTCCGGGCTTTTACGATAGCATCGGCGCGCAGGACGAAAACAATTTGCGGCTCGAACGCGCGCTATCGTCCTTCAACGTGGGCCGGCGCATCAGCGGGGGCTACGTGGTCAGCCTGCCCGCGGTGCACGCATTCGGACCGGTGCTGCGCAACTGGCAATTGACCGGTACGGTCACCCTGCAGGATGGCATGCCCGCCAATGTCTTTTACTATGCTTTCGACCCTGACAACACGGGCCTGCCGAACCGGCCCAATATCGTGCCGGGGGTCAGCCTGACGCTGCCGCGCAGCCAGCGCATCCACTGGGGAATTCTTCAACACCGCCGCATTTACCGCCCCGGCGCCTTACACCTTCGGCGATGCCGGACGGGATATCGTGAATGGTCCTGGCAACAACGTCTTCGACATGGCGCTGCGATCGCCGGTTTGCCATCCAGGAGCACGGCGCGTTGGAGTTTCGCGCTGAAGCCTTCAACATCGTTCAATCATCCGAACTGGGGCATTCCCGGCACCTACGCCGATTTCGGGCCGCCCTTATTCGGAGGCATTCTGGGCACAGGCGACCCGCGCCGCTTGCAGTTCGCAGTTCGGTACGATTTTTAGTACAGGCGGCGATTGGTAATGAAGTGACTCCACGAGTTCCAGGCGCGGTGTCCGCGGTGATGGCGGCGCTCGAATTCGCCCCCGAAATCGCTCCGTTCGATCCCGATCTGAATTGGCGCGAGGCGCTGGACTTCTGCGATCGCGCGTCGCTCACGCTGTTGCTCGGCGCCGCGGCGGATACCGCGCTGCCGGAATGGGTGCGCCGACGGATCGCGCGTAAACCTGGCGGAAAACACCGAGCGCCTGGCGCGCGTCCGCGCGCTGCAGCATCAAGTGAGCGCATGGCTGGTTGAGGCGGGCATCCCGTTCATTTTTCTGAAGGGCACTACACTATCGCCCCATTTTGTTTCGGACCCGCGGCTGCGGCCGCAATACGATCTGGATCTGTATTGCCCCCCGGAAGACGCGCGGCGCGCCTGGAATCTGTTCATCGAGAAAGGTTATGAGCCGATGGAAAAGCCGGGCGCTCATGCCACCGACCATCTGCCTGCCTTGATCCGCAAGACCGGATGGGAGTGGCGCGGCAAGAGCCATTTCGATCCGGAAATCCCGCTGGCCATCGAGGTGCATTTCCAGTTTTGGGACGAACGCACCGAAGCGGCTGCGCGCTCCGGGTGTGGACGAGTTCTGGGCGCGGCGCAACGGGCAGGCGCTCGACACGGCGGACGCGTTGGCATACGTCGCGCTGCATTTGCTGCGTCATCTGCTGCGCGGCAGCGCGCGCCCGTGCCAGGTATACGATGTGGCCTGGTTCCTTCACCACCACGCGGACGACGGCGAATTCTGGAGTCGCTGGCGCGAACTGCACCCACCGGAACTGCGGCGTCTCGAGGGTATCTGTTTCCGCCTGGCGCGCGAGTGGTTCGGCTGCGCGATGGGTCCAGTCGCGAACGAGGAAGTATCCGCTTTGCCCGCGCCCGTGCGGGAATGGTTTGAGACATTCGCCTTCTCGCCGCTGGAGGTTTGGTTTCGCCCCAACAAAAACGAACTGTGGTTGCACCTGGCGCTGCTCGATTCCGCGCGCGACAAGCTGGCGGTGTGCCGGCGGCGCGTGTTTCCCACGCAGTTTCCGGGTCCGGTGGATGCGGTGTGCTTGCCGCGGGAGCAACTCACGTTTTCGCGGCGCATGCTCAAGTACGCGCGGACCGCCTGGTTTCTCGCGAAGCGCGCCGTGTTTCATACGCGCGCGTTCGGCGCCCTGCTCCACACAGGCGTACGCTGGCGGATGCGTTCGAGCGGCCTCAGCGGCAGCTATTGGCTGTTTCTGGGCGCCAGTTCGTTCTTCGTGTTGGGCATGTTCATCTACGTGCTGTTGTACAACCTGTTCCTGCTCGACCTGGGATTCCGCGAGGATTTCGTGGGGAAGGTGGCCAGCGCGTCGACGGCGGGTATGGTGGCGGCCATTCTGCCTGCCGCCGCACTGGCGCGCCGCATGGGTCTGGGGAAGGTCCTGTTAGTATCATTTGCGTCTGTGGGCGCGATTTCTGCGGTGCGCGTGCTCGTCTCCAGCCGAGCGCCCCTGCTGGCGCTAGCCTTCCTGAGCGGCGCGGCGTTCTCACTGTACGCGGTTTCGCTGGCGCCCGCCATCGCGCGCCTGACCAGCGAAAAAGCGCGATCCACCGGCTTCAGTATTTCGACTGCCAGCTCCATCGCGCTGGGCGTTCTGGGGAATGCGTTGGGCGGCCGTCTGCCCGGCTGGATGGGAGGCAAGCGGCCCGCCATGCTGGCCGGATGCGCGCTGGTGGCCATGGCGCTGGCGCCTTCGGCGCTGCTGCGCCTCGCGCCCGCGCCGGCCGAAGACGCCAAGCTCTATCCGCGCAACCGCTTCGTGCTACGGTTCCTCATCGTCTGGGCGATCTGGAACCTGGCGACGGGCGCTTTCAATCCGTTCTTCACCACGTTCTTCGCGCACTTGCACACGCCGGTGGAGCGCATCGGACTCATCATGTCCGGATCGCAGCTCGCGCAAGTCGTCGCGCTGATGCTGGCGCCGCTTCGTGTTACGGAAAATGGGCCTGGTGAGCGGTACGGCGGCCATGCTGATGGCCACCGCGCTGGCCATGGGTGGTCTCGCCGCAGGTCCGGCGGGCTGGGCTGTACCAGCCGTGTTCATGACTTACACGGCTTGCCAGTGGATGACCGATCCGGGTATTAACACGCTGCTGATGGATCGCGTGCGGGAGCAGGAGCGCGCCGGTGCGGCCGCGCTGATGATGCTGGTGTCGTTCGCCGCGCAGTTCGTGGCTTCCTTCGCGGGTGGGTCGGCGATCGCCAGGTTCGGCTACTCCACGATGCTGGCGTGCGCGGCGGGGTTGGCGGCGGTGGCAGCGCTCGCGTTTCGCACGTTGCCGGCGGGGGAAACGTTAGCCGCCGTTCCTGGGAGATCCGATACCGCAGCAGGCTTTGGGTCCGATTTAGAAGCGCAAGGTTGCGACGAGTCCCCAACAGCCGGCGTTTAGCAGGAAAATGACGCTCGCCATGATCAGTATCCCCTTGCACGTTTCTGCCTCCCGCCTGTGATGGTAGTAGATCCAAAGTGGAAGGATCCAGATCGTCTGCAAAAGGCCGATCCCGAGGAACCCAACCCCCACTGCGACACCGGTGAGGATGGTGAGCCCGAAAAGCACGAAGGATGCGACAAACGTGCTGCCCAGGACAATACCGATCCCCTTTCCGATTGAGCCCCGGTTGGGTAGAATATCGTCAGACACCGGCCATCTCCATGCGCTCGCGCCGCAGCGGTTCTAGCACCGTCTCTTCGAGGCCGTCGCGGTAGAACATGTTGTAGGTATCGAAGGGGATCAGGCGCTGTCCGTCCGGATGCGCGATGTGGACGCAGGTCTTCTTCACCGACCGTACGTCGAAGGCGTGAGCATCGATGAATTGCATAATGATCACGCGGAAAACACTCTCGTAGCCGAAGCCGGCCGGCATTTCGACTTTGGGAAGACAGCAGAGCAACTCGCGTAAGGTGCCGCTGGCCGATTGCGGCGAGTGATTGGTGGAAAAGACGCGGAACAGGCTGGCTTTCAGTGCCTCATCCGATTCGAAATTGATGGTATTGCGGCCGCCGTTGATCAGCACTTCGGGCGGCACCAGGCCGGTCAGCGGAAGCACGCGGTCATTGAGTTTGAGCGCGTAGGCCATCGCCAGCGAATCGGGATGGCAGGGCACGGGAATGACGTCTTCCGGGCGAAACAACGATGTTTGCTCGAGGATCCGACGGCGCACTTCGGTGAGGGTGAGGCGGTCTTTAGCGGGGTCGAAGCCGTCGATGCGGCCGGCGGCCTGCACGGGTTGAAACACCACACCGCGGACACATGGCTGCTGCGCGGCGTAGTCGAGAATGCGTCCGATCTCGCCGTCATTGACGCCGCGCTGGAGGGTGACGACCAGACTGGTCGAGATACCGAGCTCATTCAGGCGCGCGATGGCCGCCTGGCGCACGCTGCGCAGATCAGCGCCGCGCAACTGGCGCAGCGGCGCCTCCTCGAAGGAGTCGAACTGCAGGTAAAGTTCGAATCCCGGCATGTATTCGGCGAGGCGGCGGGCGAACTCGGGGTCGGACGCGATGCGCGTGCCGTTGGTGTTGACCATCAGATGGCGAATGGGGCGGGCACGGGCGAGATCGAGGATGCGGAAGAAGTCGGGATGCAGGGTCGGTTCACCGCCGGAAATCTGCACCACGTCGGGATGCCGCTCGTTGCGGACCACGGCGTCGAGCATGCGCTCGATGGTGGCGAGGTCGCGGTGGAACTTGCGCTCCGGGCCGCTGGCAGCGTAGCAGATGGGGCAGCGCAGATTGCAGAAGTCGTTGATCTCGACGAGGGTCAGGCAGGAGTGCTGTTCGTGGTCGGGGCACAGGCCGCAATCGTAGGGGCAGCCCCATTTCACGAGCGTATTGAAGTGGTTGGGCATCTCCGGCGGCTTGATGAAGACTTCGCGGCAGCGGCGATAGTAGTCGATATCGTCGGCGATGAGCACGCGCTCGGGGCCGTGGTGCGGGCAGCGCTTCAGCATGAAGACGGCGCCATCTTGGAAGACAATTTTGGCTTCGATGCGCCGCAGGCAGGTGGAGCAGATGGAAATGGCGGTGTCGTAGAAGAGGTAGGGGCGAACGCGATCAGCCATGGGCCACCGATGGTTGTCGATTGAGGATCAGGGCTTTGGCATCGCGGGCATACCACAGGAGCCCGGCGACGCAACACCATTGAATGGCCGACAGTCCGGCAAAGCGCGGGTCGGGCTTGAGGAAGTCGATGCCGAGGCGCCAGGCGGAATAGGAAATCAGGAAGACGCGAAAGAGATCGCCCTCGCGGTGGGGCAGGGAACGCAGCCGGACCAACAGAAGACCAAGGGCGAGCAGAAAGAGGATCTCGTAGAGTTGGGTGGGATGGCGGGGAATGCCGTCGCCGAAATCGATTCCCCAGGGTAGGGTCGTCGGATTTCCGTAGGTGCGATCGCGGAGGCCGGCGAAGAAGCAGCCCATGCGGCCGATGGCTGTGCCGGCGACGATGGGCAGCGCGAACAGATCGCCGGTGCGTTGGTGGATGCCGAGTCGGGCTTTGGTCCATTCGACAGCCATGGTGCCGCCGAACAATCCGCCGACGATGGTTTTACCCCCGAGCAAAAAGGCCAGATCGGACCAGCGACTCAAAGTGAGCGCGGGGTCTTCGAACCAAGCGAGGAGCTTGCTCCCGACGGCCGCGCCGATGATGGCGGCCACCACCAGCGAGGTGCGGTCCGGGGTTGGCAGAAAGTCGCCCGCGCGCCCTCGTTCGCGGCGATAGATGGCGAACCCCACGAGGTAGGCGAGCGCTTCCAGGAAAAAGTGCGGCGAAATAGCGAGCGGTCCGAGCCTGAAGGCAGAGTCGAAGATGCCGCTGGCCATTGGGCAATCCTAACACCAATTCCTGAGATGTTCAGCGGATGACGCGGCGGAGCTATTTCTCGACGGCACTGGCGGCTGTGATCCGGCCAGAACGGGACTTCACGGGCCTTTGCCACGTTTCCGGCCCGGGCGAGATCCAAACGAAGCAGACACACTCACGTTGCGTAAAGCGTAGGTTTTGCAATGTCCCGAAAGGGTTCGTTTGTGCGAGAAAATTAGCGCGCAAGCTGGAATGCGTGGACGTTACCCAAAGCGGACCTGACGCGCCGGCGCAATCCGCCGGGCGAGTCGCGCGATCAAGCGGGAACGTACGTCAACCTAATCACGTCCTCGGTAGTTAGATCGACGTTCCATGACACCGTTGCGTTCCCTTGGCGGTTTGCCGCCTCGCCGGTCTGCAGCCGCAAACTCCCACGGTCATCGAGGCGATCAGCGGGCGCCTCAGATGGTCAATCTCCCCCAACCGGGCTTCAGGCGCGAGACGCCGAGACGCAGCCATCTCCGAGTGGCGCGTCATCCGGGCGGAGCAGGCGTCCCACGTTTTTCCAGTCGACGAGATGGAGACGTTCCTGCCAAATGGCTCATCGGGCTTAAGCCATCGAGAACCCGGTTGGCCGCTTGTGAGAAAATGAAGGCGTGCAGAATTACGCAGTTGTCATCCACGAAGACCCGGAAGGCGGATATTGGGCAGAGGTGCCAGCCCTGCCAGGCTGCTATTCTCAGGGCGAAACGGTGGATGAACTCAAGCACAATATTCGCGAGGCCATTGCCGGGGTATTGGAAGTTCTGAGGGAGCAGGGAGGAGAGCCGGACTCGAACATCCAAATTCTGGATGTGGCGGTTTGAAATCGGTCACCGGGCCGGAAATGTGCCGGCTTATCGAAGCGAACGGCTGGTCGCTCCGGCGCACCAACGGAAGTCACCATATCTATTCCAAACCCGGGGAGCGGAAGATCATCTCGGTTCCGGTACACGGAAGCAGGAGTCTGAAGGTAGGGCTTGCGCTGCGAATCGCGCGGGATGCGGGCGTCAACATCTAGAGACGGCTTTCCGGGCTCAAGATCAGTATAGACGGCTACACGTCAAACTGGATCGCCAGATGCTGGCGAGCGGATTCTCCCGAAGGAGCTTCTCACGTCGACGATCCGGACCCCGGCGGCAGGGACGGAGTTGGTGTTTCCCTTTCCGCAAGTTCAGCAGGCAATTCACGAAGCTACTGCACGTCTGATTGCGGTCTTGGGCGTCGAGGTCTTTCGTATTCTTGGAGTCGGCCTCGGCGTGGAGAACCACAGCGGCTATGGGTTCGACGACTTTGAGGGCGATTGGACCGGCTATAGAGAAGAATAATCAGGCCGCCGTGCGGTTCGTGGCAGAGAGTGTACGCGGTGCCGGGTATGGCTACATTCTGACGACTAGTTCGCAAGACGAGGCAAAGGAGCTAGCGCGTCTCAAGTAGGGTAGGTTTTGCAATGTCCCGAAAGGGTTCCTTTGTGCGGCCGCTTTCGGGGAAGATTGGCGCGCAAGCTGGAATGCCTGGACGTTACCCAAAGCGGGCCTGACGCCCCGGCGCAATCCGTCGGGCGAGTCGCGCGATTAAGCGGGAACGTACGTCAACCTAATCACGTCCTCGGTAATTAGATCGCTGGTCACAAGACGGAGCGGCGGCCGAGGGCCGGAGAAGAATGGCTTGCCGCGACCAAGTACGACGGGGTGGAGGTAAAGCCGATATTCATCAATAAGACCAAGGCCAGTTAGGCTTCCTGCCAAGTCTGGTCCGGCAACGTCAATCTCCCCAACGAGCTGAGCCTTCAGCCCACGTATCACCGCCTCGATGTCATCCTCGACAAGTGTGGCGTTGGGTCCGACCGACTTCAACGAGCGCGACACAACCCACTTCGGCTTGCTCCGCCACGCCGCCGCGAAGTCGTGTTCCTCCGCGGCCCACTCCGGGCAGTCTTCGTCCCAATAACGCATTACCTCGTAGATGCGGCGACCGTACACAATGCCCGTCAGGTCGCGCACTTGCGCTATGAAGTGACGAAAGAGCGCCAGGCTTGGCCTGAATTCCAGATGGTCGACGTAGCCATCCAAGGACTGGTTCAATCCATATACGAGCTTTGCCATGGTTACAAAATCTCCACTCCAGATTCTTCAGAGTAGCTTGAGACGACGTTCCGCGGAAAATGAGACTGCACACGATCTGCGCGCCGCATTGCCAGTGTAACCAATAACCCCGAGGTGCTGATTCGCGACTCGTTCTCCTCGAATACCGGCCCGTGCGATGCAGAACGACTTAACGGGGAATGGTGTCTCGTTGAGGTCCTTTGCTCCCCGAGCCGTGATTGCCGCGTTAGGAGGTGTATACTGTTCGTAGGAGACTGCACATGGGAGCGGCCATATTTGTAGCCATTTTCCTGGCGTTATTTGTAGCCATTTTCCTTCTCTTCCTCCCATTAATTATGTCGGGAGGGCAATGGAGAGCAGCGCAGGATAGGGCGCGCGCGCGCCGTATGGTTGAGCATAGGATGAATGCAAGACTCCTGAGACTCAACATTTGATGCGTCCCTAACGAAGCGCTCAAGCGAAACCCTGGCGTTGCTGGAAATCCACGCTCACAACCCAAAGCACAGAATATTCGGACCCGCCGCTACCGCAATGTATTGGTTCCCCCTGACACGGAACGTCATCGGGGAAGCCTTCATGCGGACATTCGTCGGAAAATGCCACAGCGTCTTGCCCGTGCGCGCATCGGCCGCGTCAAATCCTCCGTTAGGCTTCCCGTAGAACACCAGGCCACCTGCCGTCGCCAACACTCCCGTCCACGACTTGGCTTTGGCCGCGCCCGGCTGCGCAATCTCCCAAACGATCGCGCCCGTCTGGATGTCCACCGCCCGCAGAAAACGCTGGCCCGTTTGATCCGGATACCCCATTTTCTCTCCCACGCATTCTTCGAGCGCCAGGAAATAGTAAAGCCGCGTAACCGGGCTATAAGCCGTGGAGTCTCCAGTTGGCCGCATCGTCAGGACATCCATATGGGTCGATCACTCGCGGGCGGCCATCGGGGGCGATCCCGGAGGCCCAATCCACCCGCCGCAAGAAAGGCTTGGCTAGTAATAATTCGCCTGTGCCGCGGTCCAGCACATAGAAAAATCCATTCCGATCCGCATGCAGCAACAGCTTGCGCGGCTTACCACGATAGCTGGTATCGATTAACACCGGCGGCTCCGTCGCATCGCGGTCGCGCAGATCGTGCGGCGTGAACTGATAGTGCCACCGCAGTGCTCCGTCCGGCGGATTGAGAGCCAGGATGCAATCGGTGTAGAGATTGTCTCCGCCGCGATCGGAATCTTCGGAATCGGGATACGGATTCCCTGTGGGCCAGTACAAGGTATGCGTCTCCGCATCGTATGAGCCGGTCAGCCAAGTCGATCCGCCCCCGGCCAGCGGCTCGCTCCCTATCCAGGTCTCCGCGCCCGGCTCGCCGCGCCGCGGAACCGTCCAGCGCCGCCACATCAGTGCCCCGGTTTCGGCTTTGAAGGCGGCCACGAATCCGCGAATCCCCTCGTCCGCGCCCGATACCCCCGCCACCACCATATCTTCGACCACCAGCGGAGCCAGCGTGCCTCCGTAGTGTTGCGGCTCTTCGCCCATCGCCGTCTCCCAATCCAGGCTGCCGGACGCGCGATTTAGCGCGATCAGATGCGCGTTGTCGGTAACGAAGAAGACCTTGCCGTTCCGGATCGCCACGCCGCGGTTGGTGCCGAGAGATGCATCGCCCACCAACCCGCGAGTCTGTGGCCGGGAATATTTCCAAATCTCCGCGCCGGTCAATGCGTCGATTGCATACACCTGGTTCGGGCCCGTGACATACATCGTTCCGTCCGCTTCGAGCGGCGTCACTTCCAGGCCGAAATGCTGAATCGGGAAGATCCACTGCAATCGCAACCGATCGACATTGGTGGTGTCGATCTCGCGCAGTTCACTATAGCGGTTCGCGCCGGCGTTGCCGTTGTACGTCAGCCAATCGCCGGGTTGCGGATCGTGCCACGAAACTCGCGCTCCTCCCGCCGCCGGACCGGTCTGTACGCCGTTGTTGAGTTCCCGCACATAGTCGGCGACGGCATCTAACTCGGCGGCCGGCAGTTCCATCGGCGGCATACCGGACGCCGGAAAGCCGCTCTGGATCGTAGCCCGCAACTGCTCCACCGTCTGACCCGCGAGCCGCGGACTGGCCGCCAACCCCGGACCTTTTCCGCCGCCGCGCGCGTCCGCTCCGTGGCAGCCCGCGCAGTGTGCCGCAAAGATCTGTTTGCCACTGGCGCCTGCCAGCAGAGGCGCCAATAGAAAGGATAGAGCCAGTGTCTTCATACCCGCGAATCCCTACGTTACCCCATCTGACGTATATTCGTAAGGAGCACTCAACATGACTCCACGCCTCCGCATCGCCCTGACCGCGTTATCGCTCGCCGCCCCAGCCGCCGCCCATTCGTGCGACACGCTGGCCAAGCTGGACCTCCCGCCCACCACCATCGCCAGCGCGGAATCCGTGCCCGCCGGCGGCTTCACCCCGCACCGGCTCAAAGCCATATCTAACCTGCCGGCGTTCTGCCGCGTGGCCGGAGCGATCAAAGCCTCGCCCGGACTCCAACATCCATTTTGAAGTCTGGATGCCCGCCACCGGCTGGAACGGTAAGTTTCAGGGCGTGGGCAACGGCGGCTTCGCCGGCTCCATCGGCTACGATGGATTGGGCAACGCCGTGACCGCGCGACTACGCCACCGCCGCCACCGATACGGGCCACCATGCCGGCGGCACCGATGCCACCTGGGCGCTCGACCATCCCGACAAGATCACCGACTTCGGCTATCGTGCTATCCACGAAACAGCCGTGAAAGCCAAGGCCATCCTGCACGCTTTTTACGGCGACGGCCCCCAGCCGTTCCTACTTCAGCTCCTGCTCCAACGGCGGCCGCCAGGCGCTGATGGAAGCGCAGCGTTATCCCGAGGATTACGATGGCATCATCGCCGGCGCGCCCGCCAACTACTGGACGCACCTGCTGGCCAACGCCGCCTGGGACAATCTGGCGCTCCTCGGCGATAAGGACAGCTATCATTCCCGTCGAAGAAACTGCCCGCCATTCAAGCCGCCGCCTTGGCCGCCTGCGATGCGCTGGATGGCGTGAAGGACGGCGTCATCGAAGACCCGTCACGCTGCCATTTCGATCCCGCCGTGCTCGCGTGCCAGGCCGCCGAGTCGGATAGTTGCCTGACCGCGCCACAGGTGGCCGCGCTAAAGAAACTGTACGCCGGCGGGCAGCAATTCTCATGGCCGGATCTTTCCCGGCTACGCGCCTGGCGGTGAAGCCGAGCCGGGCGGCTGGGCCGTCTGGATCACCGGACCGGCCCCGGAGCGCAGCCTCATGTATGCTTTCAGCACGCAGTTTTTCAAGAACATGGTGTTCGACAATGCCGCCTGGGACTATCACACCTTCGACGCCGACCGCGACACCAAGGCCGCCGAGGACAAGCAATCCGGAAACCTGAACGCCACCAATGCCGACCTCAGCCGATTCCGCGAACGCGGCGGCAAGCTGATCCTGTATCACGGTTGGAGCGATGCCGCCATCGCGCCTGAGAACACCATCGATTACTACAGCAGTGTCGCGGCGCAGATGGGTCCGTCGCAGACCGCCACCTTCGTGCGGCTCTTCATGGTGCCCGGAATGCAGCATTGCGGCGGCGGGTCCGGCACGAATAGCTTTGGCCAGCTCACCGTATCTTCCGGAGACGCAGATCGCGATATGGATGCTGCCCTGGAGCGATGGGTAGAGAAAGGCGTCGCCCCGGAGCGGATAGTGGCAGCCAAGCGCAAGAACGACTTGAACCCCGCGAGCGACATTGTGCGCACGCGCCCCTTGTGCGCGTATCCCTTGGTCGCACACTACCAGGGCAGCGGCAGCACTGACGACGCTGCCAACTTCGTGTGCGCCAAACACGAGTGAAACCGTTCCGCTAGCATGATCCCGCCGACGCTGATGGTGGATTCCGTGCGGGTGCGGACAGAGTACACTGTCTAAGTATGCTCGCCGCTGCGCTTGCGCCGATTGTTTTGCCGGATGCGGATGACACCCGAATCCGCCTCGGCTCACTTTGGGAGCGGCAGCCGGCGGTGGTGGTCTTCCTTCGCCACTATGGTTGAATCTTCTGCCGCGAGCACGTCGCGCAGTTGCGCGAGCACGAGCAGGCCTTCCGCGAACGAGGCGCCAATCTGGCGGCTGTCGGACTCGGCGATGCGACCTATGCACGCTATTTCCGCGAGGAAACCGGCATTGCGTTTCCGCTGCTGATCGACGAGCAGCGTGAGGCGTACCACGCCGCTGGTCTCGGTAGCGCTAACCTCCTGCACATGCTGCGGCGCGATAACAAAACCGCTCGTGACCGCGCCCGTTCCGCCGGCCACCGGCAGCACAAATTGGGACAGAACCCTTTTCAGCTCGGCGGCAGCTTTGTTTTCGGGCCGGGCAATGTGGACCGGTATATTCACGTCAGCCGCACGTTTGGCGACAACGCCCCTGTCGAAGCTCTTCTGGCCGCCCTCGAAGCGTAAGGCATCCGCAAGTAAGTTATCATTCTTAACAGCGTTATGAACGCTCCCGTGGAATCGCAGACGCCCACTGTCGTCATCCCGCATACCCAGCCCGCATCCGCCACATCCACGCCCGAAGAAGGCCGATTCGTGCCTGGCGCCTTGGTGGCCGGGCGCTATCGCATCATCTCCCTGCTGGGGCGGGGCGGCATGGGCGAAGTCTACCGCGCCACCGACCTGACTCTGGCCCAGCCCGTGGCTCTCAAATTTCTGCCCGATTCCGGCGCCGATCATCAGCGTACGCTCGAGCGCTTTCATAACGAAGTCCGCGTCGCGCGCCAGGTGTCGCATCCCAACGTTTGCCGCGTCTACGATGTGGGCGAGGCCGATGGCATGGCCTACATCTCCATGGAATATGTGGATGGAGAGGACCTGGCCTCGTTGCTGCAGCGCATCGGACGGCTGCCATCCGACAAGGCGCTGGAGATTGCCCGCAAAATCTGCGCGGGAGTGGCGGCCGCCCACGATAAGGGCGTCATCCACCGCGATCTGAAACCCGCCAACATCATGCTCGATAAGCGCGGCAATGTGGTGGTAATGGATTTCGGCTTAGCCGCCGTCGCCAGCCAGTTGAGCGGCTCTGAAGCGCGCAGCGGCACGCCCGCCTACATGGCGCCCGAACAGTTGCGCGGCGAAGAGGTCACCGCCCGGAGCGACATCTACGCGCTGGGCATGGTGCTCTATGAGATTTTCACCGGCAAGCGCGCCTATGACGCCGGCACCATGGCCGAACTGATCCGCATGCAGGAGAGCGCGCAGATCGTCAGCATGTCGTCGATCGCCGGCATCGACCCGGCTGTCGAGAAAGCCATTCGGCGTTGCCTGGATCCGCTGCCATCCAAGCGCCCGCCCAGCGCGCTGTCGGTGGCCGCTGCCCTGCCGGGGGGCGATCCGTTGGCGGCCGCCCTCGCCGCGGGCGAGACGCCGTCGCCCGAACTGGTGGCGGCATCCGGGAAAACGGAAGGGCTGCCGCTCGCCAGGTCCATTCCGCTGGCCCTCGGACTGGCCGTGTTGATCGTGGCCGTGCCCTTCGCCCGCACCAACGTCGAGTTGCACAGCCTGGTGCCGTACGAGCTTTCGGCGGACGCGCTGGCCGCCAAGGCGCGTGAACACGCCGCTGCATTCGGCTACACCACGGTGCCCGCCGACCGGAAGTACGACCTGCACTGGGACGGGGACGAGGTTTCTAACGTAAACAAACATGTCCATACCGTGAACGAAATGCGCCGCTGGTTTCAGGCCGAGTCCCCTCTGTGGCTGGGTTATCGCGAGAGCCCACTGCCGCTGGTTTCGCTGCCCGATGGAGAAGTTACCAAAGAACGCCCTGCGCCGGTGGTCTCGGGCATGATCGAAGCGTGGCTGAACAGCAAGGGAGACCTGCGCGATTTTCATGCCGTCCCGCCTGAGGTCGATCGCGCCGCTCGGCCGCGCGAAGTGGATGTGCCATCGATTTCGCGCGCCATCGGGCTCGACATTTCCCAATGGCCGGAAACCACGGCCCCTTACACGCCGCCGGTCGCGTTCGACTGGCTGAAGGCGTGGAAAGGTACCTACCCCACGCTCAATACCCCAATCACAGTGCAGGCCGCCGCCTGGCACGGCAGGATCGTGGATTTGCAAATCGTATGGCCCTGGTCGAAGCCGGGGCGGGAGCCGGAGTCGCGCTCCCGTTCCGAGTCAGAGATGCTGCGTGTGCTGATCGAACGCGGCATTTCGGGTCTTATTTTTCTGTTTTCGGCATTTCTCGCGGCGCGCAATCTGCGCGCGGGCCGTGGCGACCGCCGCGGCGCGTGGCGGCTGGCGGTGGCATGCTTCATTCTCACGGCTCTGGCCTGGATGTTTTCGACGCACTGGGTGGTGGATCTGTCGATGATCACCATCTTCACCACAAATGCGGCGGACTGGTTCATTTCATCCGCTATGCTCTGGCTGCTCTACATCGCTCTCGAACCCGCTGTCCGCGCGCGCTGGCCGCATTCCATGGTTACCTGGAGCCGCGTGCTGGCCGGCCGTTGGCAGGATGCCCAGGTGGCCGCGCATGCCCTCTACGGCAGTTTGGTCGGCGTCGTCATCACGGCCCTTTTCCTGGCCGCCCAATGGTTCCAGATGAAGCAGGGAGTCGCGGGTAGTTCTGCCGCTGCGAGTGTGGCCGTCAGCGCGCGTAACTTCATCGCCGATGTTTTGAACCACACTTCCGGCGCGGCTGAATTCGGGCTCCTGGTGGTGTTCGCGATTTTTTGCTTCCGCGCCGTCTTGCGGAAAGATTGGATCGCTTCCGTGGCGGCCGCGGTGGTTTTCACGTTGTCGGAACACGACGTATGGCAAGACGCGAGTGTGTATAATTTCATTTTCTTTCTGGTGATTTTCACGATGCTCGTGTTTGTCCTGCTGCGGCTCGGCCTGGTATCCACTATGGTGGCTATCTTCGTAGTGAATATGTTGCTGCGGGCTCCCGGCGCACAGGATCTTGCCAAGCCATACGAATGGGGGGTGGTGGCTTATCCCGCGCTGGCCCTCGGCATCGTGATTTGGGCATTCTGGCGCACATCCGGCCAGCAATTGTTGACTGCGTCCGCGGAGGAGAAATGAAGTTCGCTCTGCTCGCCATTTTGCTCTGCCTGCCGGCCGCGGCGCAGGAGGGCAAGCCTACCTGGAGCGATGAATTCGAGGGCCCCGCGGGCGTCGCGCCCGATCCGGCAAAATGGGTCTATGATCTGGGAGCCGGCGGTTGGGGTAACCACGAGACTCGAAACTTACACGGACTCCCGGGCCAATTCCTATCTCGATGGCGAAGGCCACCTGGTAATTAAGGCCCTGCGAACCGCGCCCGGAAAATTCACCTCCGCCCGCCTGAAAACGCAGGGCAAATTCTCATTCACCTACGGGCGCGTGGAAGCGCGCATCAAGATCCCGTACGGGCAAGGCATCTGGCCCGCCTTCTGGATGCTGGGCGATGACATCAAGTCCAAAGGATGGCCGGAGGGTGGCGAAATCGACATCATGGAGAACATCGGCCGCGAGCCGGATACCATACACGGTACGGTGCACGGGCCGGGCTATTCCGGCGCGCATGGCATTGGCAAACCGTTCCAGCTCGCCTCCGGCCGTTTCGCGGACGATTACCATGTCTACGCCGTCGAATGGACGCCTGAGCGCATCGACTTTCTGGTGGATGGCAAGACTTATCACACGGTCACGCCAGCCTCGCTGCCGACCGGCTCAAAATGGGTGTACGCCCATCCTTTCCACCTGATCCTGAATGTGGCTGTGGGCGGCGAATGGCCGCGGGATCCGGATTCGACCAGCGTGTTCCCGCAGGAAATGTTGGTGGATTACGTGCGCGTCTACGAGTCTCACCCCTAGCAGAATTTGCAGTTGTTTACTGATTTTTTCCCTATATTGAGAGTGTGTTCCGGTGGTTACTGTTGTGCCTGTGCTTGCCGCTGATGGCGTCCGACTATGCCGGCAGCGCCGTTTGTAAGACTTGTCACGCGGACATCTGGTTCAATTTCTATAAAAACCCGCATTACAAGAGCATCGCCGCGGGCGATCAGCCGCCCGAGCGCACCGGATGCGAAGGCTGCCATGGGCCTGCCAAAGCGCACGTGGAAGCGCATGGCGGCAAGACCACCATTCCGCGCGCATTTTCGCTGATGGATAACAAGGCAGTGCTGGAAACCTGCCTGAATTGCCATGCGCGCGATTTTGGGAAGGCGAACATCCAGCGGTCGTCGCATTCGCTGGCGGATGTGGTGTGCACCGTCTTGTCACTCCATTCACAAATCGCCCGACGCCGCAATTTCTGCTGGCGAAAAAACAGGCCGACTTGTGCTACGGATGCCACGCGGACGTGCGCGCGCAGTTTTCCATGCCCTTCAAACATCGCGTGAACGAAGGCTTCATGCAATGCACGGATTGCCACAATCCGCACGGCGCATTCGCGCCCACCTGGGGCATGGCGGACCGTCCGCGCATGGTGACGCAATCGGGCGGGAACGAAGAAGCCTGCCTGAAATGCCATGCGGATAAGCGCGGTCCGTTCGCTTACGAGCATCCGCCGGTGCGGGTCGAAGGCTGCGAAGTCTGCCACATGCCGCATGGATCGACCAATGCCAAGCTGCTGGTGCGGCCGGTGGTCTTCACCTTGTGCCTGCGATGCCACAACGGCGCGGATAGCTTCGGCACGCGCAACAACGGCATCACCGCGCTCTCGTCGACGCATAACATGCTGGACCCGCGCTATCAGCGCTGCACCGTTTGCCATGTGCGCATACACGGGTCCAACAGCGACAGCTACTTCTTCCGTTAGGAACCGCCATGCGAAACACGGTCTATCTCGTATGGATCGTCATTGTGCTGGCGCAGGTGCTGGCGGCAGCAGGTGGTGACGCCGACGCCCGAGCAGGCCGGCTCGCCGCGCGGCGAAAACACCGGCGACTACAACGTGATGGAGTCGTTTGAAGCCGGCTACCGTTATGCGGCGGTCAGTGGAAATGACGGCACCTATCGCGCCGATGTCAATTATGGCGACGGTATCCGCTTGCTGAGTAGCAACCTGACGCGTGAACTCGCGCGACGGGCACGGGCGCTGGTTCGACCAGATCGTGCTCACCACTATGGGCCTGGGCAACGATCCGTATCAATCGGTCACTTTGCGCGTGGAAAAAAACAAGCTGTACCGCTACGACATGTTGTGGCGGCTGGACGATTACTACAATCCGGGACTGATGTGGCCGCCGGACTGCACCTGATGGATACCACCCGCCATATGCAGGACCACAATTTAACGCTGTTGCCGCAATCGAAGTTACAGTTTCACCTGGGATACAGCCGAAATACGCAGGATGGGCCGGCGCTTTCCACGGTGGAGTTATTCAGTACGCCGCCGACCAGCGATTTCCCGGTCTTTGAAAACGTAAAGCGGGAGCAGGATGAATACCGCGCTGGGCGCCGATGTGGAACTGGCCGGATTCAAGCTGACACTGCTGCACACCTGGGTGTTCTTCAAAGACGACAGCGGATATCAGGAAAGCGGCGCGATTCCGGGCGATAACCCGTCCGCGGGTGTCACACTCAACCAGTTCCAGCGTTCGGAGCCGTATCACGGCGCCAGCCCCTACTGGCTCGGGAATATCAATAAGAGCAGAAAGAGCATGGCCGTAAACGGCCGGATCGTTTATGTGGACGGTAAGCGCGATTTCATCCTGGATGAGAACGCATTCGGGGTTACTCCGCTGGGGGCGCAGAACCAACAGATCATGGTGGGTGGCGATGCGTCCCGGCCGTCGCTGACCGGCGATCTTTCAATCAGCCTGTTTCCCACCTCCCGGTTGACGGTAGTCAATAACTCGTCGATCGATAGCACCCGCATCGACGGCACGTCCGACTACGAGCAATATAACCTGGCCACCCAAACCGCCGACTTTGTTTCTTTCCGCTACCTGGGATTGCGCACTATCGCCAACGCTACCGACCTCCATTATCACGTGAACAACTGGCTATCGGTCTACGCGGGCTATCATTTTTCGGAGCGCCGGATAGAAGACATCGAAGACTATGCCTCTCCAGGCGCGTCTTTGAGCGGCGCGATGTATAAGCAGGCTAATCATCTGGATGAAGGGCTGGTGGGCATCCGGGTGAAGCCGCTAAAGGCCATGACCATCAACCTGGAAAGCGAGATCGGCCGCGCCGACCGGCCGTTCACGCCGGTGAGCGACCGCAACTATCAGGCGCTGGGCGGGCGCTTCGAATACAGGCTCAAGAAACTGACCTTCAACGCGGCTTACAAGGAAAATTACAACAATAACTCGATTACGCTGACCAGTTATAGCTCCCATGCGCGTACTTACAGTTCCAATGTGTCGTGGGCGCCGCACGATTGGTTCACGCTGGACGCCAGTTATTCGAAACTGCATTTGGATTCGCTTTCGGGCATCGCGTTCTTCGCGAACGTGCCGCAGGCTACCGCGTTCACCAGCAACCAGGTATACATAAGCAACATTCACGCGGCTAACCTCGCCGCCCGTTTCGTGGTGGCCAAGCGCGTGGACCTGTACCTCGGCTACAACATCACGCGGGATACGGGCGATGGCCGCAGTTCCGCGACGCCCGCCGGCGCCACCGACGCCACTACCCTGATTTTTGCGCCGGTGCAGACCTTCCCGCTGAACTTCCAATCGCCGATGGCGCGCGTTTCGATACGGATCAATCCCAAGCTGCGCTGGAACGCGGGTTGGCAGTTCTACAATTATCACGAAGAGTTCGGGCTGTTTTCGTTTTACCAGGGCTATCATGCGAACACGGGCTATACCAGCGTGACCTGGGCGTTCTAACGGGCCAAAGACTGCTACAGTAGCAGTTACCCGCGTATGACCCGCTGTCTTTCGTGCGCTTCCGAGATTCCCGACACGAGCCGGTTCTGCCTGGTATGCGGCAAGCCGGTGTCGGATAATTCCGAAACCGCGGTCATGCCCGATGGTATCACGCCGGTCGGCGGCGGAGAATCGCGCCCGCGAGCGTGCCGGCGCGGGTTTCCTCGGGGGAAGGACGCTTCGCCGCAGGCACGGTGCTGGCTGCCCGCTATCAGATCATCGGGCTGCTGGGAAAGGGCGGCATGGGCGAGGTTTATCGCGCCAACGACCTGACGCTCGATCAGCCAGTGGCCCTGAAATTCCTGCCCGAATCCATGGCGAGCGATGCCGCCATGCTGGCGCGTTTCCACAATGAAGTGCGCATCGCGCGGCAGGTTTCGCATCCAAACGTTTGCCGCGTATACGATCTCGGCGAAGTCGATGGCCGGCCGTATCTTTCGATGGAGTACATCGACGGCGAAGATCTCGGCTCCCTGTTGCGCCGCATTGGCCGCCTGCCTTCCGACAAGGCGCTGGAGTTCGCCCGCCGCATCTGCGCCGGACTGGCGGCCGCGCACGACAAAGGCGTACTGCACCGCGATCTGAAGCCGTCGAACATCATGATCGATAGCCAGGGGCGCGTGTTCATTACCGATTTCGGCCTGGCGGCGGTTACCGGCGAGCTGCGTGAGACGCAGGCGCGCGAAGGCACGCCGGCCTACATGGCGCCGGAGCAACTGGCCGGCAGCGAAGTGACCACGCGCAGCGACATCTATGCGCTGGGTCTGGTGCTGTACGAGATGTTCGCGGGCAAGCGGCCCTTCGAAGCGGGCACGCTGGCGGAGATGGTCCGCCTGCAGCAGGCATCCACGCCCAGCCTGACGACCACGGTAAAGATATCGATCCGGCCATGGATCGCGTGATCCGCCGCTGTCTGGCGGCCGATCCGCGCCAGCGGCCGCGACCGCGCTGGCCGTGGCGGCGGCGCTGCCCGGCGGAGATCCGTTGGCCGCCGCCTTGGCCGCGGGCGAAACGCCATCGCCGGATCTTAGTCGCGGCGGCCGGTCAAGCGGCGGGCATGCGGCCGCTGCTGGGCCTGCTCTGTCTGGCCGCTACCGTGGCCTGTCTGGCCGTGGCGATGCTGCTCGGATCCCGCATAGACTTGATCTCCCGGGTGGCCATGGAACATCCGCCCGAAGTGCTCGTGGAGAAAAGCCGGGATTGGCTCGCGCCCTCGGATACAAGGCCAAACCCGCGGGCGTGGCGCACCGGTTTGAGTACGATCAACGATTACATGCAGTACGTCGAAAAAACCGACAAATCGGCCACCCGCTGGGAACACCGCCTGGGCGACAGCCAGCCGCCGGCGATTTTCTTCTGGTATCGCGAAAGCCCTCGTCCGCTGGAGCCGGACGCGTTTGGTGCAGGCTCGGTTTCACCCAGCGATCCGCCGCCCATCGTCTCGGGGATGGTTTCGGTGACACTCGATCCGCAAGGCCGTCTGGTCGAGTTCGACGCCGTGCCGCCGCAAGTGGAAAAAGCATCGGGCGAGGCGCCGCCGCCCGATTGGAAGCGTTTGTTCGACGCCGCGGGGCTGGATATGTCGCGATTCTCTCCCGCCACGCCGCAGTGGACGCCGCTGGGCATCTGCGACGCGCGCGCCGCGTGGACCGGAGCGTTCTCCAGCGGACTGCCCAGCCCCGTGCGCGTGGAGGCCGCCGCCTGGCGCGGGAAGCCCATCTACTTTCAGATCGTCGGGCCATGGACACGCCCGGACGCGCATGCAGAGCTTCCAGTTGAGCTCCAATCTGAGAACCTTTGCTTTTATCGGCCTCGGGATGGCGGTGCTGCTGCTGGTGGCGGCCGTGCTGCTGGCGCGCCACAACATCCGGCGCGAGCGCGGCGACCGCCGCGGCGCCGTGCGTCTGGCCGGCTTCACCGCCGCCATTTTCATGTTGATGTGGGCATTCGGCGGTTCCCACGTGGCGGGCGTCGGAGAACTGGCGCTTGTTCCTCGGCGCGTTGAGTCTCGCTTTGTTGATGGCGCGGAATCGTCTGGCTTCTGTATATGGCCGTGGAGCCCTTCGCGCGGCGGCGCTGGCCGCACAGCATGATCGGTTGGAGCCGGCTGCTGGCGGGAGGCATTCGCGATCCGCTGGTCGGCCGCGATGTGCTGGCCGGAATCGCGCTGGGAGTGTTCTCGGGGCTGCTGGCGCTGGTGCAACAGTTCTTGCTGATGCGCTTTGGCGCTCCACCCCCCTGTCGGTGTCGCTCGAGTCGCTGCAGGGGGTTTTGAGCACGCTGGGGGCATTTCCTAGCGGCAGTTCCGACGGTGCGTAGTGCAGGCGCTGATCATGGTTCGTGCTGATCTTTATGTTGCGCGGCGTTCTGCGCCGCGACTGGCTGGCCGCGGCGCGTTCTGTGCTGTCTGGAAGTGGTTTTGGGCTGCGCTGGCAGCGCCGCAGGTTGCCGTTCATTTCAGCCGCTTTTTGCGGCCGTACGAACGGTTTGTTGGTTTTCGTGATGCTGCGTTTCGGCCTGCTGGCGCTGATAGCATCGTTCATTCGTCGGGCGTGCTGCTGATCTTGTTTCCGCTCACCGCGGATTTTTCGGTCTGGTATGCGGGGGCCTCGCTGTTCGCGCGTGCTCAGCGTGGCCGCCATTGCGGCATTCGCGTTCCACGCGTCGCTGGCGGGGCGGCCGTTGTTCGGCGACGCGGAGCTATAGAGCTTCACTGCGGCCGCGGTACGGCGTCAGCCGCGGCGGGCGCGCATCCGGCTCCAGCAGCCACACCTGCGGTCCGGATAATAATGGCGCAGCTTTTCATTCTCGGCCGCGCCCAGATCGCGCGCCCACACCACGCGCGCGCCGTCGATATCCGCCGCGTTGTAGACCCATTCGTCCTGGAAGATATGCTGCGGCCAGTAGCGCACGAAGACCAGTTGCTTTCCGGGAGCTTCGCGCAAGCTGCGATTGACCGCCACCCGCCGCTCCGGATTCCGCAGCGCCAGCGACCACCGGTCGCTGAGTGGCACATGCAGACCGTACTCCAGAGCAAACTGCGCGATGCATAGTAAGAAGATAATGCGGGCGGCCAGCGCGTTGAGCCGGCTCAGTTGTTCGAGGCCGGTAACAGCGAGCAGACACAAACAGACAAGTGACTCCGGCCATGTAATGATACTGGAACGCCGGAAAGAAGTTGATTCCCAGGGCGAAGAACAGCAGGCATAGAAACACCCGGATGAACCGCGCATCCCGCAGGGCGATGAAAAACAGCGGCAGCACCAGGTATAGCGGCGGCATGAAGAAGAAGCGATAATAGCGGATGCGGTATACCAGGCGCAGCAGATAGCTCTTCGAGGGTTTCGGCGCGCTCCCCGCGAAAGGAGAGCTGCATCTTGTAATCGAGCTCCTGCTCGCGGGTCAGTTCGCGGTGCGGCACGGCATTCGCTTGAAACGTGAGCGCCGCGGGCACGCCGTATTGATACTGGCTGAGCGCATAAGGCAGCGTGATCCAACTGCCTGTGACTTGCTTGTTCTGCAGCAGCGTGATGCCGATAGCCGGAAGCGTGACCAAGGCCGCAGCCAGCAGGGGCTTCATGAGCGGCTCGCCACGCCGGGCAGGACAAAACAGCGCCACGCTCAGCAGCAGGAAGATCGACTCATACGGGCGGGTGAGCAGGTGGATCGCCAAGCCCGCGCCGAGGAGCATCGCATCGCGCAGCGCGCCGTGCAGGCGGGCGTCGCGCCGCAATCGGGGCAGCGCGCCGAACACCAGGCATCCCGCCGCGGCCGGCAGCGCGCCGCCCCAGTAGCTGTTCATCCATTGGTTGAGCGGGCCGAATTCCATCACCGCCAGCAAGCCGCCGGCGAGCGCCCAACCTGGCGTCGTCCAGCCGCGCAGCATCCAATAGCAGAGCGCGGCAGAGCGCCGCCACCGAGAGCATCACGCCGGCCCAGGGAGTGCCGAAGATCGTCCAGCCAAGCGCCAGCAGCGAGGCCCTGCCCGATCGGGTAGATCGAGCTATAAGTGGGCTACTGCAGGACAAAGAACGTCTCGAAGAATTGATGGAACGGGTGCGCCGGATTCGCCAGGCGGAAATGCCGCAGCGTATCCGCAACCAACAGGTGGCTGAATTCGTCATAGATATCCGGCACGGGCGCGGGATGGCGCGGCAGCAGCGCCAGCCGCAGCGCGACCGGCAGCGCGGCCAGCAGCAGCATGCACCAACGGCGGTCTTTGCGCCAGCCGCTGTGCATACGGCTCAAGGAAGGGACGCCATGCCAGCGCGAATGCCAGCAGCAGTGCCGCCAGCGCCAGTTCGATCAGGTCGCTGGCCCCCATGCCGAACGGGTTATCGAATGCCAGAAGCTTACACCATAACAGATCAGGAACGGATGGCGCGCGCCGCGAACTATTTCGCCTGGCAGGCACCGGTTGGCCGCGCCTGAGATGGGGCAGCGGGTGATCGAGGTGGGTTGCGGCATCGGCAATTTCACTGGCAGGTTGCTCGACCGCGAAATGGTCATCGCCCTGGATGTGGAACCCGGCTGCATCGAGCGGCTCAGCGAGCGGTATCCGAATCGGCCGAACCTGCACGCGCTGGTCTGCGAGCCGGGCGAGCCCGCGTTCGCGGACCTGGCCGCTTCCACCCGGATTCCTGCGTCTGCTTGAACGTGCTGGAGCATATCAAGGACGATCGCGGCGCTCTCGAAGCCATGGCATCCGTGCTGGCGCCCGGAGGAGCGGTCGTCCTGCTGATGCCCGCATGTCAGGCGCTCTATGGCCCTATCGACCGGAACCTGGGCCATTTTCGCCGGTACAGCCGCGGGTCGCTCGCCGCAGCTTGCGCGGGGCTGCCGGCCTGCGTATCGAAAAGCTGCATTACATGAACGCGATCGGCTTCTTCGGCTGGTGGATGAATGCGCGCGTTTTCCGCCGCGAGATCCAATCCGAAGGCGCAAATTGGAATCTTCGACCGTTGGGTTGTGCCGTGGCTGTCGCGCCTGGAAGCCGCCGTGCCGCCGCCCTTCGGCCAGTCGCTGTTCGCGGTGCTCCGCAAACCATGAAGGTCTCCATCGTCATTCCGGTGTACAACGAATTCCGCACGTTCAGCCAGGTTCTGGAGCGCGTGCGCCAAGCGCCGTTGCCGGCGGGCTGCGAGAAGGAAATCGTCGTGATCGACGACGGGTCGACAGATGGAACGGCGCCAGGCGCTGGCGGGCGTCACCCATCGCACCATCAGTCACTCCGGCAAAGGATCCGCGATCCGCACGGGAATCGGCTTAGCCACCGGCGATATCGTGCTGATCCAGGATGGCGACCTGGAATACGATCCCAACGACTATGCGCGCATCCTCGAGCCCATCGCCGCCGGCCGGGCGGATATCGTTTACGGCTCGCGCTTTCTCGGAAAGCCAGTGGCGATGGCGCTGCCGAACCGCATCGCCAATGGCGATCCTCACCGCGGCGGCGAATGTGTTTTATTCCGCGCATCTGACCGATGAAGCCACCGCGTACAAGGCATTTCGCACGGCGGTGCTTCGCTCCATCCCTCTGGCATGCCGCCGCTTTGAGTTCTGCCCGGAAGTCACCGCCAAGGCGCGGCGCATGGGTTATCGCATCCATGAAGTGCCGGTCTCTTACAACGCGCGCGGCATTGCGGACGGCAAGAAAATCCGCGCCCGCGACGGATGGGAAGCTTTGTGGACGCTGGTGAAGTGCCGTTTTGTCCCGCTCAGCCCAGGCCGGCAGGGGTAGAATGAGAGTGCCGAACTACACTATGAAGTGCCGCTGTTTGCTCTCTCTCCTTTTCTTGCCGGGTTGCCTCTCGAGCGCGCAACAGGCCCCTCCCAGTTCGCCTGGCGCCGAATTAGAGACCAAAGAGTCACCCGCGAAGTTTACATCGAAGGTGAACCTGGTGCCCGTAACCGTGGTGGTGCGCGATCGCCAAGGCCACGCCGTGGGCAACCTGACCAAGGAAGATTTCCGTCTCCTGGACAATGGAAAGCCGCAGGTCATCGCCAAATTCTCCGATCGAGAAGCCGGGCGCTCCGGTAGTAATTGAAAAGGATGCCGCGAACCTGGAACCTGAGACCGCTCCCAACCCGGCCGCACCGGGCGGCACGGCCGCGCCTCGGGTGATGGCCGATCATTTTGTCGCCTATCTGTTCGACGATATTCACGTGACGTTCGAAGATCTGGTGCGCGCGCGGGACGCCGCGGTGCGCGTGATCGGAACATCCATGCGGCCATCCGACCGCGCGGCCATCTACACCACGTCCGGCCAACTCATCCTGGAATTCACCAGCGACCAGGCGAAACTGCAGGCGACCTTGGCGCGGCTGCGGCCTAACCCCGTCACGCACGGCTTGGGCCATGGCGTGGACTGCCCCGATATCAGCTACTTTCTGGCCGACCGCATCGTCAACATGAACGATGCACAGGCGCTCCAAGTCTCTCTTCTGAACTACCAGGCGTGCAGCAATAATCAATACGCCACCGCGAATGAAGTCATGGGTTATGCGCAGCGCGCGTTACATGACGGCGAGCAAGAGACTCGCTTGGCGTCGAGCGTTCTGGTCCAGGTGATCCGCCGTCTCACGGCGATGCCCGGGCAGCGCAACATCGTGCTGGCCTCTCCGGGTTTCTTTGTTCCTTTTGCCGACCAATCGGATATCACCGACGCGATCAACCGGGCCATCCGCGCCAACGTAGTGATCAGCCTCTGGACGTGCGCGGGTTGTGGACGGATCCGGGCTATGACGTCACCCGGCCGGGGACGGCCGGCGGCCCCAGGGTGGTCGGCATGGTGAATCAGTATATGGAACAGGAAGCGCTGGCCCAGGAGGAGGTTCTGGAAAACCTGGCGCATTCGACGGGCGGCGAATGGTTCCACGCCAACAACGATCTGAACGACGGATTCCGTCGTCTGGCGGCAGCGCCCGAATTCATCTATGTGCTGGCTTTTACGCCGGAGAACCTGAAATCGGATGGCAAATTTCACAAGCTGCAAGTGAGCTTGAGCGCGCCCAAGGGCCTGACTCTGGAGGCCCGCAAAGGCTACTATGCTCCCAGGCACGAGACCAACGAGGCGGACCAATCCAAGCAGGAGATAGAGGACGCCGTCTTCTCCCGCGAAGTCATCAGGGATATTCCGCTCGAACTGCACACGCAGTTCTTCCGGTCCGGAAATATCGATGCGAAACTCTCGGTGGTGGCGCAAATGGACATCAGGAGTCTGCACTACCGTAAGGAGGAAGGGCGAAACAAGGATGTACTCACCATCGTATCCGCTCTTTTCGATCTCAACGGAAACTATATAGCCGGCAATCAGCAAACGCTTGACTTGCGATTGAAGGATGAGACTCTGCAGAAGAGGCTGGATTCGGGGATTAGAGTGAAGGCCAGCTTCGACGTGAAGGTGGGAAGCTATGTCTTGCGTGTGGTTGCGCGCGACAGCGAAGGCCAAATGATGGCATCCCAGAACACGGCGGTAGAGATTCAGTAAATCCCTGCCCGCCCCGCCGGTAAGGGCGGGGTGGGCAGAGGATTGCGGGTTACTGCGTGACGAGGGTTGTTACCGGAATCGCGGTCATCTGCGGCCGGTAAGCGTACAGCGCTTGGATGTCGGCGCTAGGTGCTCCGAAGCATTGCAATTGGACCGCTGTGCTGCCTGTGAGAGTTATCGCCCCTTGCAGCGGCATCGTCTGCGACCAGGCTCCCACGGTGCCGTTATCTGCCTCCAGGTCCGTGAGCGAGATCGCTCCGGTGATGCCGGTGAGTTGGCAGGCCACCTCAAGGTCGATGCTGCCTCCGCTGACTACCGAGACCTGTGCCTGTATCCAGTAGGTCCCGGCGGGAAGAGTGAGCGTTGCGAGCGTGGTGTAGCTGCCGGTGAGCGTGTAGGGGCTCCCGTTTGAGTTTGGCGCCGTGTGATAGATGGTCGCCGGACCGGCGGGACCTTGCGCACCAGTCGCGCCGGTGGGACCTTGCGGGCCATTCTGGCCGGTGGCGCCGGTCTGGCCCGTCGGACCTTGCGGTCCCTGCGCTCCTGTCGCGCCCGTGGCGCCCGTTGCGCCCGGTCTGACCTGCCGGCCCTTGTGGGCCGCTAAGGCCTTGGGGTCCTTGTGCTCCGGTGGCGCCCGTGGAGCCGGTCGCGCCGGTCGCACCGGTTGCTCCCGCCGCCGCGACCACACTCCATGCGCCCGGAGTGTTAGGCGGCTCGTTGTTAGTGTTATTGTTGGCTACGCTGATATAGCTGGAACCGCTGTAAGATACGCCGTCGTTGACCGCATAGCTGGTCGAGTTGCTCCACAACCCGCGCCAGTTCATACCGACCGGTCCAGCCGGTCCCTGGGATCCCTGGGCTCCTGTTGCCCCCGTCGGCCCGATCTGGCCCATCGCCCCCGTCGCGCCTGTCTGCCCTTGCGGTCCCTGTGGCCCTTGCGATCCGGTGGCGCCCGTCTGCCCTTGCGGTCCTTGTGCCCCTTGTGGCCCCTGTGACCCGGTGGCGCCCGCCGCCCCAGCGGCACCCTGTGCCCCCTCCGATGCGACCACATTCCATGCGCCCGGATTTGTATCCGGCTCGTTGTTCGTGTTGTTGTTGGCTACGCTGATATAGCTCGAACCGTTGGAAGATACGCCGTCGTTGACCGCGTAGCTGGTCGAGTTGTTCCACACACCGCGCCAGTTCATACCAATCGGCCCGGCTGGTCCCTGGGAACCTTGGGCTCCGGTAGCCCCCGTCGGCCCGATCGGTCCCATCGGCCCGGTAGAGCCTGTCTGTCCTTGCGCACCGGTGGCGCCCGTCTGTCCTTGCGGCCCCTGCGGCCCTTGCGGTCCGGTTCCGCCCGTGGCTCCCGGAGCGCCTGCCGGCCCTTGTGAACCGGTAGCACCGGCACTGGCCACCAGGCTCCATGCCGCCGGACTGGTGTCGGGCTCGTTCCCAGTGTTATTGCCAATTAAGCTGATGTAAGACGAATTGTTGAAGTTGACGGCATCGTTCTGGTTATAAGTGGCCGAGACATTCCAGGTACCCTGCCATGTCAGACCCTGCGGTCCGGTGGCGCCGGCCGGTCCGGTAGAGCCTTGTGGCCCCTGTGCTCCGGTCGGTCCTACTGGTCCCATAGAACCGGTAGCTCCCGCCGGTCCCGCCGGACCTTGCGACCCTGGCGCGCCGGGAGTACCCGCAGGACCCGTTGGTCCGCTGGGCCCCGTTGGCCCCGTTGGTCCCGCGCTGCCGGTTGGCCCACTAGGACCGGTAGGACCCTCGGGACCCACTGCTCCGATGGTTGCGTCAAAGGCGGCCTGTAGCTGCAGGTTGTGATTGGTCAGCACCAACTGATACGATCCCGGATTGAGATTCGTGGGAAGCAGTGCTGTGACTTGGGTCGACGTATTGGTCACAACCACCAGCGGTGTACCATCCAAAGTGACCGTGGGAGTGACTGATCCGAAGTATCTACCTGAAATCGTGATGGTCGGCGGGTCGACGTTATAATTTGTCGTCGTCCCGGTAATGACGGGCTGCACGGCACCGTGGAGCGGTACTGCCCCCCATATATATAGACTACCTAGTACTGCCAGACTAACTGTAAGTCGGCTGTGGCGCAATATTTCAATCAGACTACCGTTCATTTGTTCCTCCCTCGAAAGACTATAGCGTATTCGGCGGAAAAAAGGGACACAAAAAAAGGCGGTATGCTATTTAGTGGGCGGCCAAATGGGCAGCTACGAAATCCTCGACAAGCGGCGATCGTTTCCCGGTGGCGCTTTTCCCAAAACATGCTGGGCCGGCATTGCGCTGCTCACCGCCCTGTTTGCATTCCAAAGGCCATTCCGCGTCTATCCCAGCCTGGAACCCTACGACGATGTGGCCTTGCCGGACGACTATCAGCAAAAGGCCGAATGGATCTTCGCCCGCCTGATGTATCCGCCGCACCCCAACGCGCGCTTCGGCCGCTGGTCGCGCCGCTTTGGCGGCGGCTTCGACTGGCGGGAGGGCGGCACCAGCTGGACGCAGGATTATCCGCGGGCCGACCGCCACTTCGCGCAGGCCATCCGCCGTTTGACGCGCATTCATGCGCGCTCCGTGGAACAGCCCGTCAATCTGGACGATGGCGACGACGTCTACAATTAGCCCTGGCTATGCGCCGGCGAAATGGGCGATTGGAAGCTCACCGACGCCCAGGCCAAGAAGCTGCGCGAGTATCTGCTGCGCGGCGGGTTCCTGATGCTCGACGATTTCTGGGGCACCGAGGAATGGAACCGTTTTTATGAAAGCATGGGGCGTGTGTTTCCCGATCGGCCAGATCGTGGAAATGGATAACGCCGAGGCCATCTTCCATACGATTTATAACTTGGACGACCGCTATCAGGTACCGGGTGAATGGGCGCTGGCGCGGGGCACCACTTACCGCAACGACGGACAGACCGCGCACTGGAAGGGTATCTACGACGACAAAGGCCGCGTAATGGTGGCCATGTCGTTTAACTCGGATATCGGAGATTCATGGGAGTGGGCGGACGACCCGCATTATCCGGAGAAGTATTCGGCGCTGGGGATTCGCATCGGCGTGAACTACGTGGTTTACTCGATGACACACTAAGAGCTTGGGGAAAAAAGGACTCGGGCATCCGCTCCCTGACGGTCGCGGCTCTGTAAGTTGCTGTAGACGCAAGGGTGCGATTCTGAGCCGCGCCCGTCAGGAAGCGGTTTTCTGCGTTTTTCACGAAGCCCCTAAGCGAGCACCCGCTCAAGCCAGGCCTCCGCGATAGGCTTGGCCTTCGATGGAAAGCGGTGTCCGCCATCGAGCATGTGGAATTCCACGTCGGCGGCGCGCAGGCGTAGCCGGTCGGGATAACGCTCGGTGACTTCCGGCTTATAAAACTCGTCCTCGCGGCGCGCGATATGCAGCACGGCGGCCGTAACCTGCTGGTAAGGTCCCTCTTCCCAGTTGCGCGGAATGCCGCCGCAAATGCCGATCACGCCGCGAATCTGATCCGGATGCGTGGCCGCAAACCGGTAGTTCATGCCCACCGGCTGCGAGAAACCCGCCAAAATCCGCCGCGCGGCCGGAATGCCGTACTCGCGCCCGGCTTCGTTCAAAACGTGCAGCAACATATCGTGATGCAGGCGCACCGAGGAATCCGGATGTTTGTGCGTGGCCCAACCGTAGCCCACCTCGCTCGTCGAGCCCGGCCCGAGGTAGAACTGATTGGGCCCCTCTAGCGCCGCCACGGCGTGCCGGGGTCCCATCATGCCGGTGGTCAGGCGCAGCATCGTCTCGGGAGTCGCGCTGAAGCCGTGGAGCGCCACCACCAGCACGGTCCGGTCGTCGATGACCTGCGGCGCTTGTACCAGATACCGGCAGTCCAGACGGGCGCTGAAGCTGCCATGGCGAATATTTTCGAGGGTCATAACGGCTGCGTCGGCGGCGTAGATTTTGGCATGGATTTTAACGAAACTTTCAACTTGATTTCCGCAGATTTGAGGTTATCATAAATGGTCAGAAACGCCGCAGCGTTGCCGTGCTCTCCCATCGGGCGGGAAGCGCGGGAACCAAGGGGCCGCGGTTTGGAAAATTGACAGATTGCGCCGCTGACGGCGCGTACGCCGGAGTGTATCCAAAGGAGAGAAATCGCGGATGAGTTCACCAAGGCCTTATCTCAAACACATCGTTTATTTCGTTTTCCTGGCTGGTTTTGTCCTTCGCGCGCCGCTTCATGCGCAAGATATTTTGGGCTCCATCACGGGCACCGTGAAAGATGCTACAGGCGCGGCCGTGCCCGACGCCACCGTACAAGCGCGGAACGTCGACACGAATTTGGAAGTGACGCAGCATACGCAAGCCAATGGCTCTTACTCGGTGTCCAATATTCCCGCCGGCACGTACAGGCTGACCTTCACCAAGCAAGGCTTCGAAACCGAAACCCACACGCAGGTCCTGGTGAATGCCGACCGCACCACTACAGTGGATGGCAGCCTGGCGGTAGGCTCGGTCAGCACTACGGTGGAGGTGACCGCCACGCCGCTCATGAACCAGGTGGATACCACCAACGGCTATGTGGTGGACCAATTGACCATCCAAGAGACGCCGCTCGGAACCGGCAGCTTCACGCAGTTGGCGATCCTGAGCCCCGGCGTGCATGCGGACATGCTCGGCGGAGCCGGCAGCAACTCGGGGCTCGGCAACCAGGCGATCTTCGCCAACGGGAACCGGGACACCAGCAACAGCTTTTCACTGAACGGCATCGATACCAATAACCTGTTCAACGGGAACTCCACCAGCCAGGTGGGTGAGAACCGCTTCGTGCTCAACATCGGCGAGAACTTCGGTGCGGGTGGCTCCATTCAGACCAGCACTTCGGTGTATGGCGCCATCGGCCAGGCGCTGCCCACTCCGCCGCCCGAAGCCATTCAGGAAATATCCGTGAACTCGGCCATGTTCGACGCCACCCAGGGCGCGCACAGCGGCGCGCACATCAGCGTGGTCACCAAGTCGGGCACCAATGAGATGCACGGCATGCTCTACGAAGAGTTCCAGAACAGCGTGATGAACGCCGCGCCGTTCTTTTACAATGCGTCTCCGGCCATCGTCACCAAGGATCCATTCCTGGCGCGCAATCAGTTCGGCGCCACCGTTGGCGGTCCGATCAAGAAGAACAAGCTTTTCTATTTTCTGGCGTACCAGGGAGTCCGCATCGCGGATGCGGCGGACGCCACCAAGGATGTGAGCGTGCCGATCGGCCTCACCAACGACCGCAGCGCACAAGGAATCGTGAATGCCATTCAAACCAGCTATGGCAAGACGATCACGCCGTCCGAGATCAGTCCCGTGGCGCTCTCCATGCTGCAGGCTACGCTGCCCGGTGGGCAGTATCTCTTCCCCAGCGCGCAGATTACGAATTCGAGCACGGCGCTCGCCCTTGGTTATGATGCCGTGACCCAGGGGCCAAACGCCCAGTCCAGTGTGAATCAAGGCATCGCCAACGTGGATTACAACGTGAACGACATGGACCGCCTGACCGTGAAGTATTACTATCAGACCGATCCCACCACCAATCCGTTTGGCGCGGTAGGCGACCTGCTCGGCTTTCCGCAGCAACTCGCGGCCGGAAGCCAGGTGGGCTCTATCAACAACACCGTAATCCTGAGCCCATCCCTGACATGGCAGCAGCACGCCGGATTCACGCGTCTGCAGGCCTACTCGCAGACCCAGCAGGAATTCACGCCGGGCCAGTTTGGGATGAACCTTTTGGGCGCCAGCAATGTCCCCCAATTCGAGATCTCCGACGTATTGGGCAGCGGCGGCCTTGAGTTTGGGCCGAGCGTCAGTTTCGGCAATGCCGGCATGGTCCAGAATCAGTGGGAACTGGGATCGTCCATTAACTGGGTGAAGGGCAGCCACACGATCGCCATCGGCGGCAACTGGGTGCATACGCAGCTCAACATCCTCAACAACAACACCGAATCGGACACCCTCGGCTTCAAGAGTTTCTTGAATTTCGTGGAAGGCACAGTCCGCACCGGCAGCGACTCGGCGGCATTTCCCAACGCCAACGCCAGCCGGTATTACCGTTCCGACACGGCGGGTGCTTTTATCAACGACAACTACAAGGTGCGCAGCAATCTGTCGTTGACTCTGGGACTGCGGTGGGACTTCGACGGTCCCCTCACGGAAAAATATGGCAGGCTGGCCACCTTCAACCCCAGCATGTACGCCTATGATGCCGCTACGGACACGATCACCAATTCCGGACTGGAAGTCGCGGGAAACAACGCCGCGTTCGGCACTGCCGGCGCGAGCGACTCACTGGTGAACCACCACCAGTGGGGTTTTGCGCCGCGCGTCGGCCTGGCCTGGACTCCCAAGCCCAAGCTGACGGTACGCACCGGCTTCGGCATGTATTACGACCGGGGCGAGTTGTTCAGCGAATTCTCGCCCAGCGCCGGCTTCGGATTCAACGGGCCGCTCGGCGTGACGCTGGAGCAGCCCTTCGTTACGGCCATCTTCGCCGGCAAAGGAGCCACGTTGCAGACGCCGTTCGGCACCACGGCGCCCGCGCCGCCGCCGCAAACCGCCGCGGCGTTCCAGGCTTTGCTGCCAAACCTGAACGATACGTTAAATGGCAACTATCCGGCGGGTAACCTGTTTGGACCGTTCTTGATTGGCGGCTATGACTCCAACAATAAACTCCCGTACACGGTGAATTGGACGTTCGACATTCAGTACCAGGCCGCGAATAACTGGCTGTTCAGCGCGGGCTACGTCGGCAACCACGGTGTTCACGAAGTGTTGCCCATCCCGTTCAATCAGCCGAATATTGCGACTCCGCAAAATCCCGTCAACGGCCAAATGTATTCGTATGGCGGAGTGACTCCGCTTTATCTGAACCTGGAGCCATACGACCCGGCCCCCGAATACGCCGGCAACGCGCCCGGCCGCGTGCCTTATATCGGTTACGACATGAATTCCGTGCTGTACGAAGCCGAAGGCATCTCAAACTATAACGCCCTGCAGTTGCAGGCCCGGAAGCGCTTGTCCAACGGACTGCAGTTCACCGCTTCTTACACCTGGTCCCACGCGCTCGATGAGCAGAGCGGCCTGGGCCTGTTCTTTACGGGCAACAACCCGTTGAACCCCAAGTCTAACTATGCGTCGGCGGATTTCGATCAAACGCATGTCTTTCTGATCAATTACAGTTACACTTTTCCGCAGGTGACTACTAATAAGTCGCTGGGATATCTGGTGAACGGTTGGACACTGGGTGGACAAACCGTGGCGCAGAGCGGCCAGCCTTACAGCGTCTATGACTACTCGGGATCGGTCGCCAGCCTTTATTATGGATCGAGCGACTATATCACCAATCCCATCGTGCCGTTGCTGCCGGGTGTGACCGTCAAACAGGCCGAATTGCAGGGCACCACCGGCCTGAATGTGAATAATCCGGTGCTCAACGCCGCCGACTTCGGACCGCAGTTTCTGGCGCCGGGGCAGAGCGGCGTCCCCCCTTGCGATTCGTCGGGATGCGATATGTTCGAATCCCTGTACGGAAGCTCGGGCCGCAATCTGTTCCGCGGGCCGTTCCAGGTGCGCTTCGATATGACGCTCGCCAAGGAATTCAATTTCAAGGACCGTTACAGGCTGCGTTTCAACTTCGACGCATTCAATCTTTTCAATCACCCGGATTTCGACACGCCCAACAGCGACGTAGTATTCTTTCCGTACTATGAAGGGCCGCCCCAGATTCCGCCAAATGGCAGCTTAGGATACATCCAGCACACCATTGGCAGCTCGCGCTTCTTGCAACTGTCGCTGCACCTGTCGTTCTAGTGGCCGACTGGAATCCGAGTCAGTACCTGAAGTTCGCCGAAGAGCGCACGCAGCCGTGCCGTGACCTGGCCGCCCGCATCGCCGTGCCCCACGCCCGGCGGGTGATCGACCTCGGATGCGGACCGGGAAATAGCACGGCCGTGCTCATGGAGCGCTGGCCGGGAGCGGAATTCACCGGCTTGGACAGCTCTCCTGGCATGATCGAACGGGCGCGCCAGGAACATCCGCGCCATCGCTGGATCGCGGGCGGCATCTCCGAATGGGCCGCTGAAACCGCCACTGAAGCCGACGCCCAGTTCGACGTAGTCTTCTCGAACGCCGCGATGCAATGGGTTGACGACCATGCGGGCGTTTATCCGCGGCTTCTTTCGCGCGTGGCGCCGGGGGGCGCGCTGGCCATCCAAATTCCCGGCAACATCGATGCATTGCCGCACAGGCTCATGCGCGAGTTGGCGGCATCGCCCGCCTGGAGCCGCTGGTTTCCGCCCGGAAAAGTCCGCGAGTGGCATCACCACGAAATCGAGTTTTATTACGACGTGCTGGCTTCCTCCGCCGCCCGCCTGGACCTTTGGACCGCCGAGTATCTCCACATTCTGCCGGACGCGCAGGCCATCGTCGAGTGGTACAGGGGCACCGGATTGCGGCCTTTTCTGGAGGTTCTCGAAACCGATGCGGACCGGGAGCGATTTGCAGGCGACTACCTCGAATGGCTCCGCCCGCATTATGTGGCGCGCTCGGCGGGAGGCGTGCTGTTCCCTTTTCGCCGCATCTTTTTGGTTGCCTACCAAGCCCCATCCGTTGATAGAAGGAGGGACGCATCCCCCCCTTCTGTGAGCCATTGAAAGCCTTGCGTTGTTGCTTCGCAAAATGGTTCCACAAGACCTTCGATGTTGCGCCACGTCTCGGTTGTGTCAATTACCTCGATACCCGGGTCACTGTGGAGATCGACAGTTTCGCGGATGCCCGAGGAGAGGGAGTGAAGGATCTCTCGAAAGTTCGCTGCCCCTTTTTCGTCAAACGCCTTGCCGACCAGATTGCCTTCAGAATCGAGAAGCCCTTTTCTCCTGAGATCGTCGCCCTCGGCCTTCACTCGCGCCAATCCAGCGGTGAACATTTGGTCGATGAGAGCATCCATCTCGCGTTCGTCGTCGAGGTTCACATTTTCGATCGTGAGGCGCTCAGAGTCCGGCATATTCCTATCTTAGCCGCCCAATGCGTCCACCCGGCCCCACCGCCCACACCGCATCGCCCGCCATACTAACGGCGTTGTAGCTTCCGCTATCGAACTGCGTCCAGTTCCGGCCATCGCTTGAAATGTCGGAGCCAGCGGTGCCGACCGCGATCCAGGCATTGCGCCCAGCCAGAAATGCGACCGCCGACCGGTACCCGTTCGGGCGCCCACCTTCTGGCGCGGTCCAGACGGCTCCGCCATCCGCGGTGATGGCGAAGTTGCCGGCGGTATCGGCGGGTTTGCCGTAATCTCCGCCTACCGCGACGCCATGCAATCCGTCCGCGAACGCCAGCGAGAAGATTCCCGCGCCAGCGCTGTCGTGGCGCAGAGGCGTGCCGGCTACGGTCCAAGTCCGCCCGCCATCCTTTGAGTGATAGACGCGAGCGCCCGAGGGTCCGCCAGTGCCGAACCAGACATCGCGTTTGCCGCGCGTCACCAGGCAGGAGTTACTGGCGGCGAACGCGCCTTCATTTGCCAATGCAGGCGGCAACTGACGCCGCCGCCAGTTTCGGCCCCCTTCGGTCGTCAGGATCACGAACCGCCCGTCCACAGGGTCGCCCAGCACGATGCCGCGATGCGCATTCCAAAACGCCAGCGCATCGAAGAAGCCGCCGGCATCGGGATTGGTGTAGAGCAACGACCAATGCGCGCCGCCGTCGGCCGTCCTGTAGATGCGCGACTTGGAGCCCGGCCCGCTGCTCATCAGCCAGGCGGTGTTGGCGTCGAGCGCATGGACGCTGCGGAAATCCGCATCGGCGGCGTCCGGCACCACTGCAGCGTGCCAGGTGGCGCCGCCATCGAGCGTACGCAGATAGGTGCCACCCGCGCCGCTGGCCCAGACTACCGCCGCACTGGTTGCGCTCACGCCGCGCAAGGATGCGGTTGTGCCGCTCGATTGCGCGAGCCAGGTCTGCGCCCGCCCTGCGGAGACAGCCATTCCCATCAGGCTCAGCACGGCTATATGGCGTCGCAATTTTCCGCTCAATTGATAGAATAATGCAAATTCAACCTGCGAATTTTGCCGAAAACGATTATTATTTTATAGATAGGAGAGACGCACGCTGTACCGGATGTTAGCTCACGCCAGCCTGGCCATGCAGACGGCATTTTCCTGTCTGCTCGTTTGCCTGCTGGAGTTTTATTACCGGCGCGTCGCCCGCGAAGCCTGGCTGCGTTGGTTTGCATACTCCTGGGTGGCGCAGGCCGCCTATGTGGCCAGCCTCTGGTTCGTGTTCGACAATCCGTCGGCCGGCCTTTCCGTGCGTGCATCCATCGGGCTGCTGGGGTTCATGGTCCCATCCACCTTCGCGCTCACCAGCATTGCATTACTGCGCGGCCGCTCACCCGCGCGCGCCTGGGTCGCCGGTCTTTACGGGGTGGCTCTGGCAGCCGCGGCTGTCACATTCGTAGCCAGTCTGCCGTACCCCATCGACGGCCCGGTGGCCATCCGCATCCACAATGTACCGAGGTATCTCTTCTATGGGCTGGCGAGCCTGCTGGTAGCCGCGGCCTTTGCCAGACATGCCCGGCAATACCGGCTCGCCGGCTCTTTGGTCACCGCCGGAGCCTGGGCCTTCTATGGCCTGATCAATCTGGTCCGCGCCGGAATCTTTTATGAATCTTCAACCTGGGGGCTGCGCGGAGCCGAGAACAATCCGGAGCTGATCCGGTTCGCGCTCTTTACTTTTGTCACCAACTCGGTGGTCTGGATCGCCATGAGCCTCGGCGTGGGTCTCCTGCTGACCGAGAGCGCCGAGCGGTCTGAGCGCCGCGCGCGCCAGGCCCTGCGCGAACTGCAGGAAGCCCAAGGCGAGCGGGGGCGCCTCGCGCAATTAGTGGAGCAGAGCCGCGACGCGATCCTGGTGATTTCCGAAGGGCGATTGCGCTACCTGAACACAGCCGCGGCCAATCTTCTGGGATACGCCGCGGACGAAATTCCATCCTTATTCATGAAGCCGCTGGACGAGGTGTGCGGCATTGACGATCCGGATCCCATGCGCGCCGGAATGCACGGTGCGATCGCCGCTGCCGGCGTATGGGAGGGCCAATCCGAGTGGCGTAATCGCGTCACCGGCGAGCGCATTCCCGTATTGGTGGGAGCGGTCTCGATGAGCGCGCGCGAGGGGGAACCGGCTTCCACAGGGTTGATCGGACGCGACCTGCGTGAGCACGTACGCCTGGAAGAGGAACTGCGGCAGGCGCAACGGCAGGAAGCCCTCGGGCGCCTGGCCGGTGGCATCGCCCACGATTTCAATAACCTGTTGACCGTGATCATGGGTTACGCATCGCTGGCGCTTGAAGACAATCTGGGCGACCGGCTGCGCCACACCATTGGCGAGATTCTGACTGCCGCGCGGCGTGCGGCGGCCATTACGGCCCGGTTGCGCGCTTTCGGGCGGAGGCAGGAGTTCCACACTGCCGCCTTCGAGCTGAACGCGCTCGTCAACTCCATGCGCGGCACGCTCGATAAGCTCGTCGACGGGGACGTGGAGCTCGACTATCAACTCTGCGAGACGCCCCTGCCGGTGCGCGCCGACGCGGCCCAGATCGAACAGGTGTTGATGAACCTGGTGCTGAATGCGCGGCAGGCCATTGACGGATGGGGCCGCATCGTGGTGCGCACCGGACGGGCGGATGCCCATGACGTGCCCCCCGAAGCCGGCACCGATTTCGTAGAAATCAAAGTGGAGGACACCGGTTCGGGCATCGAGCCCGCAGTGCTCGAACACATTTTCGATCCGTACTTCACCACTCGCTCGGCAGGCACCGGCCTGGGTCTCTCCATGGCCTATGGCATTGTCCGGCAGAGCCAGGGGCACATTCGCGTCGACAGCCGCCCGGGATGCGGCAGTGTCTTCAGCATTCTCTTGCCGACGAGCGGCGTAACGGAAAACGCGGTCGAAAAACCCGACAGTCCCAGTTCCCAGGCGATGCGGGGGACCGAGATGGTGATGGTAGTGGACGACCGGCCGGAAGTGGCCGCGTTCGTGACTGCCTGCCTGGAACTTTACGGCTATCGGGTGCTAAGCTACACCGATTCCGAAGCCGCTTTGGAAGCGGTGCGGCAAGGGTTGCTGGAGCGCGCCGCGGCCGTGCCGCAGTTAATAGTCCGCGACGTGATGATGCCGGGCATGCCGCTCACCGATTTCGCCTCTGCCATCCACGCGCTGCGTCCGGGGCTGCCGCTGGTGTGCATGTCGGGCCTGCCGGCGGTTGCCGTGGCGTCGCTGATGGAGGGCTCTGGCGCACACTTCATCTCCAAGCCGTTCGCGCCGGTCGAGCTCGCCGCATTAGTGCGGCGGATGCTGGATGTCGCGGCCATTCTGACACGGGACTAGCACCCCCGGCACGTTAGAATCGATTATGAACGTCGGCATCACCTGCTATCCAACTTACGGCGGAAGCGGCATTGTGGCCACCGAACTGGGCTTGGAACTGGCCAACCGCGGCCACGATGTCCACTTCATCACCTACGCGAACCCCATCCGCCTGGATCCCGGCATTCCCCGCATTCATTACCACGAGGTGGAAGTTTCGAACTACCCTCTTTTTCAATATCCGCCATATTGCCTGGCGCTGGCCTCGCGCATGGCGGAAGTAGCGGAATCGTACCACCTGGACGTGCTGCACGTGCATTACGCCATCCCGCACTCCATCTCCGCCATGCTCGCCAAACACATGCTGGCGCCCGTGCGGCGCCTGCCCTTTCATCACCACCCTGCATGGCACCGATATCACGCTGGTGGGAACGGACCCCTCCTACTTTCCCATCACCAAGTTCTCCATCGAGAAGTCCGATGGCATCACCTCAATCAGCGAATACCTGCGCCGTCAGACAGTGGATGTGTTCGGCGTGCGCAACGACATCCGGGTGATCACAAATTTCGTCAACTGCGACGTCTATAAACCGGACCGCGAAAAGGCCATGGCCAAGTGCTACACACCGGATGGGGAGAAGCTGTTGCTCCACGTATCGAATTTCCGGCCCGTGAAGCGCGTGCAGGATTGTGTCCGCATTCTGGCGGAGGTGCTGCGGCGCGCCCCGGCGCACCTGCTGATGGTGGGCGACGGGCCGGAGCGCGGTCCGGCGGAATACCTCGCGCGGGAATTGGGCGTGGAGCGGCATGTTTCGTTTCTGGGAAAGCAGAATCACGTGGAGCGGCATCATTCCGCTGGCGCACGTGCTGCTGATGCCGAGCGAACTGGAGTCGTTCGGACTCGCCGCCCTGGAAGGCGATGGCCTGCGGCGTGCCCCCGGTTGCCACGCGCGTCGGCGGCGTGCCCGAGTTGATCACCGATGGCGTGGATGGCTATCTGGAAGCGGTGGGCGACATCCCCGCGCAGGCCGCCCGCGTGGCGGCGCTGCTGATGGATGACAGCCTGCACGATCCATGTCTCACAGGCCGCGCGCCGCACCGCTACGGACCGCTTCTGCGCGGACAAGATTATTCCGCTGTACGAGCGGTACTACGAAGAGGTTGTTAGCCGCCCGTAAATCAGTGTTCCTGGGCGGCTAATGCTTTTTCAAGAGCCTCCAGGAAAAAATACTCGCCCCACATCACGGATTCGTTCACGCCCAGGTTTTTGTGAATGTGGTAAACCCCGCCCTTCAGAATGCCTTCCCACTCCGGGTCCTCGTCCGCATCCCCTTCGGCATCCCGCTCCCTGACGGTCGCGGCTCCGTAAGTTGCTGCAGACGCATGGGTGCGATTCTGAGCCGCGCCCGTCAGGAAGCGGTTTTCTGCGTTTTTCACCAAGCTCCTAGCCAGCCAGTCGCGGCAGAGCGTGCCAAGGATATGACGGCGCGGTTTCGCGGTAGAAATGGCCCTTGGCGGCATCGGCCGCCAGATCGCCCAACTGAAACAGGCCGGCGCTGGCAATGGCGGCTGCGGACGTATCCACTGGCGCGCGGCTATCGGCCGGGGCGTCGTAATCCCAGGGCGGCACGCCATCCGGCCGGTGTACTGCGGATGTAGAAATCCGCGCAAGCCTCCGCGGTGGCCAGCAACCGCGGATCGCGCGCGTAGCCGTAAGCCGTGCCGAAACCGTAGATCGCCCAGGCCAGTCCGCGCGACCAGCAGGAATCGCCGCGAAAGCCTTGCTGGGTCGTCTGCCGCAGGAATTCGCCGGTTTCGGGATCGAACAAGCCCTCGTGCGCCGTCGAGCCATCTCCGCGCACCAGCACCCGCCTGGTGGTCTGGCAATGCCGCAAAGCGATATCCAGCAGGGCCTGGTCGCCGGTCTCGCGCGCCGCATGGAAAACGATGCCCACATTCATCATGATGTCGATGAACAGCGAATCCGCCGCGAGGAAGGAACGGAGGTACTGGCCTTTCTCCCGGAAGCGCAGCGCCATGCGTGCGGCCCGCCTCCACCACCACGGCTTTCAGGGTGGGATCGGGCGTGAAGCCGTACCAGCGTTAGTAGCTGGACATGAACAGGAAACCCAGATCGTGAACGGTCCGGTCGAGCTTGCGCGGCTCCAGCGGCCGCGAATAGCGGATGGCCTGCTCGCGCCACCAGCGGGAATCCGCGCTGCCCGCCGCCTCGCGAGCGTATACGATCCACAGCATTCCGGGCAGGAAGCCGTCGCACCAGTGCGTCCAAGCCTCGCCTGCATGCTTCCAGCGGCCCTCCGGCGGTGTACATCGGATAGAAGCCGGGATGGCGCTCGATCAGGGCTTGCAGTTGGCGCCGGGCGAAGCGGAAAGCGCTTTCGAAGAGGCCGGCGGAGGCGCCGTTGGCGAGTCGGATCATTTTCCGCATTATATCTGGCGTAACCTCTTCTCAAACGGTCCGGCGTTCGGTACAATCTTCGGATTGGCGGCACACGCATTCATCGACACGCCCCGAATCGATCCCCGGTTCGCCTGTTTTGGTCTCAGGCTGGGCCGCTCCGGCATACATGACCTGGGGGTATATGCGGGCGAGCGGATTCCCGCGCGCCGTAAAGTGATCGAATACACCGGCGAGCGCATCAGCCGCCGCGAAACCAGCCGGCGAGGCCTGGGCGAGCGCACCTACCTCTTCACACTCGATAACTATTGGACTCTGGATGGATCGGTGGGCGGCAGCGGGGCCGAACTGGTCAACCATTCCTGCGATCCCAACTTATACGCCTGGATCTTCAAGGGTCACATCCTCTACATGAGCAAGCGGGATATTCGGCGTGGAGAGGAGCTAACCGTGGATTACCACTTCTCCGACAAGATCGATAAGGTGTTTTGCCGCTGTGGTTCCGCCCTCTGCCGGGGGACCATCAATATTAAAACAGGCCAGACAGCAAAAAGCTGAGAGTCCTACCCCCTCTCGACAACTACAGTTCTTGCTAATCGTCATCTGAATCCCCCGGCGCGTGACGGAAGTCCGTTATTCGCTAGACGAGAGCTACATGAGTCACTTAACCAACATGAAATCCGTCGCCATTTGCGATACCGAACCGATCGCCATCGAGGGCATTCGGGCCCTACTCAATGAATGTGAGGATCTGCATCTGGCCGCGGCGGAAACGTCGCTGCTGGGCGGCATCGAGCTCGTCCGGCAACACGCCCCCGCCATTATGATCCTCGACAAGAGCTTCGGCATCCACACCGTCATGGACTGCCTGACGCGGTTGCGCAGTGTGGGGCACCCCGTCGCTCTGATCGTCTGGGGCGTGAACCTGAACGAAGGGGAGGCGTTGCGCATGATGCAGGCCGGCGTGCTGGGAGTCGTGCGCAAGACGGCGTCCACCGCGGCCCTGCTGCAGTGCATGCGAACGGTGGCCGCCGGGCAGACCTGGATGGAGGAGGGCGTGCTACAGGAACCCGAGCGTCCCTTGCGCGGAGCGCGCTCGAATCTGACCATGCGCGAGCTGCAAGTGGTGGATTTGGTCGAGCAGGGCCTGAAGAACCGGGATATCGCCGCCCATCTCGGGATTCGCCCGGGGACGGTGAAGATCCACCTCAAGCACATCTTTGAGAAAACAGGAATTCGCGGCCGCTACGGCCTGGCCTTGTCGGGGCTGCGGGAGAAAGGGCTGTTGTCGGTACCGGCAGCCTAGGGGGCAGCCGCGCCAAACCGCATCAATCCGTCTGCGGGTATTTTTGCCACTTGCGCAGTACGTTGAGTATGTAATTCTGCGTTTCACGGTACGGCGGGACGCCGTGATATTTCTCCACCGCGCCCGGGCCGGCATTGTAGGCCGCGAGGGCGTGATAGGCGTGGTTGTCGTACTTGACCAACAGGTCGCGCAGGTAGCGCGTCCCTGCATCCACGTTCTGCTCGGGGACGGTAGGATCGGCGCCCATCTGGTGAGCGGTCGAGGGCATAAGCTGCATCAGGCCAATGGCGCCCTTCGGCGAGACCGCATTGGGCTGGTATCCCGATTCTACGGCCACCACCGCCCTGACGAAAGCGGGCGGCAAACCGTACTTGCGGGCGGCGTTATCCACCAGCTCTCCTAAATTGGCCGGTTTGGATGCGGCTGGCGTTGTTGGCGCCGGAACAGTCGCCGCAGCCTCGGGTGGCTTGAAATCATCCTGTTCGAAGCGAATTACCAGGGAGGCTTCCATTTCCGTGGAACCGGTCCCTGCGAAGAGCGTCAGCTTGCCGCCATCTAATTGATGGCGATCGGCATAGAGCCGCGCGCCGTTGGCCAATACGGCATACTCGCCAGCCATCGCGGACCAGGCAAACAGAAAGAGGAGGGCACCGGCGGATTTCATCAATTGCGCTACAAATATTATGACGCACCGGCGGGGCTGATCGTGCAAGGCGCCCGTACAAGCCGCTAGTTGATAGACTGACGGGTGAATGCCAAAAGCAACCCACCTTGAGTGCAGCCTGTGTGCGCAGCGATATGCTCCGGACCGGCCCCAGCATCTGTGCGCCTGCGGCGGACCGCTGCTGGTCCGTTACGATCTCGAAGCCATCCGCCGCGCCTGGAGTCCCACCCAGGTCGCCGCCGGACCCAACAATATGTGGCGATACGCACCGGTTCTGCCGCCGGCGGAGGAATCCATCGTCACCCTCGGAGAGGGCATGACGCCGCTCCTGCCCGCGCGCCGGCTGGGAGCGCGCTTGGGCGCGCGGGACCTCTGGATCAAGGATGAAGGGCTGAATCCCACCGGATCGTTCAAAGCGCGGGGCCTCGCTTGCGCCGTTTCGATGGCCGTCGAGCTGGGAATCCGGAAGATGGCCATCCCTTCGGCGGGCAACGCCGCCAGCGCCCTGGCAGCCTATGCCGCCGCGGCGGGGATTGAGGCGCACATCTTCATGCCGCGCGACGTGCCGCAGGCCAACTACATCGAGTGCAAGGCCTTCGGCGCATTCGTCACGCTGGTGGACGGCCTGATCAGCGACTGCGCCAAGCTGGTGGCGGTGGGCGTGGCCGCCGAGCGGTGGTACGACGTCAGCACCCTAAAAGAACCCTATCGCATCGAGGGCAAGAAAACCATGGGCTACGAGGTGGCCGAGCAGCTTGGCTGGCAATTGCCCGACGTTATTTTCTACCCAACCGGCGGCGGCGTGGGGATCATCGGGATGTGGAAAGCGTTCGATGAGATGGAGAAGTTGGGTTGGATCGGCGCCCAGCGGCCGAAAATGATCGCGGTGCAGGTGGAGGGTTGCCAACCGGTGGTGCGCGCATTTGAGCGCGGCGAGGAGCGCAGCCAGTTCTGGGAGAACGCTTCCACTGTAGCGGCCGGGCTGCGTGTGCCCAAACCGTTGGGCGACTTCCTGATTCTGCAAGCGGTGCGCGACAGCGGCGGCACGGCCTTGGCGGTGAGCGATGGCGAGTTGCTGGACGCGGGGATCCAGTTAGCGCGTGACGAAGGCCTCTTCGTTGCGCCGGAGGGAGCGGCCTGCGTGGCCGCGCTCGAAAAGCTTCTGGCCACGGGTTTCCTGAAGCCGGAGGAACGCATTGTGATCTACAACACGGGCGCGGGGCTGAAATACCTGGAGGCTTACGCCACACGCTTCCCGCGCATGGGATCGGGAGAGCAGGATAAGCTGGGCGGGCTGATTACGCCGCGGTAGCCTCAGTTGTACGTAGAAGTGGAAAAGAGCTCCTTTCTTGATTCAGCGTAAAGCGGCCTAGTACCTAGTGGGACCGTGACGTATAGCCATACGCAGCAAACCTTTGGGGAGAGTAACATACGAACCAGCACCAAAATTACTCTAGCCTTTTCAGCAGTTTTGGGCATCTGTGGCTAAGTGCATATCTCTTCGTGTATAATCCCCTGGATAAAATGGGTTGTAAATCTAGCAATCTGAAAGTGTGCGGGGGTATACTGCTTATCGCCTTGACCCTGTTCGCCGGCGCGGCCTGCGCCCAGAACTGCTCGAACCTCCCCACTCAGTTCACTGGAAACGAGTTTCCCACCGGCGATTTCTTTTCTAACTTTCAGAATCCCTGCTACATGATCCCGATGACGATTCCGCCAGGGACATTCACCGACTTAAACGATACCGATTGGCACGTCGTTTACAAGGTCGACCCGCGGTACCAGCTTATTCTCGTGGGAAATTTTCCGAATGCCCGATACTTTTCGTTCACCGCTTATGACGATCACTCGTTAATTGGGCAGGCCCTTCTGGATACCGATATAGTGCCCCTCACCTCCAGCTATGTGAACCCTTACCAGCCAAACGTCCCCTATGCCTCTGGCCAGCAATATGCCGTGGCGGTCAACTTTGGGGGCACGCCAGGTACGCAGGAAACCGGCTGCATGATGAACGGCTACAACGTGGCCGTGAATTCCCTGGATGCCACACAGCGGCACCAGTTTTTGAACTGGAACACCGATCCGGGATTCATGCAAACCGAGCCCACACCTCCGGTCCACAACGTGGATACCCCGCAGCATACCAACCCTACGCAGGCCGGATACCTACTGGCCCGCGCGTATGTGGACATCAACATTACCGATCCCACCACAACGCCCAGCGTGATCGTGCGCGACGTGGCCTCCGGCTGCGCCTACCCTGCCGCATACGCGCTGAATACGCTGCAAATTGTAAGCACCAGCGAGTCGGCCTACTCGGTGCTGGATCAGGCGCAATTTCAGGAACATCAGACCTATAACAGCTACCTGCCTTCTTATTGTTATTCCAACGACCCGGGCAGCGTAGTCAACTGGACGCGCAATCGCGAAGGCGGCACGGGGCCGAATCCATTCTGCGCCTATTTGAACGCTCCCACCCCAGCTAACCTGCCTGGCACTCTCTCGGCGGCGGGGGAAGTAATGCGTCTTAGGCTGCGGGTGCCCATGGTTCCTCCGACGCCGTGCACCAATGGCTGTTCGCTTTCCGGAAACGAACAGGTGCGCTATTTTGGTCTTTCGCTCAACGGGGCGAACAACACTCTCTCCAGCGTGGCGGATTCCGCTTTCACCCAGGACGCCAACGGGTATGCCACGTTGATCGTGGGCACTGGGGCGAGCATCCCTGCGTGGATCACGCCTGCCAATGGCTATACTTTCCTGGACCTGACCGCGGTTCCGGATTATCAAAGCTTTGCGTCTTTCATTATTCGCGAAATCCTGCCTTCCAGCACCTTCGCTTGTTCGGCCCAGAACGTTCCCTACAAAACGACCGTGTATACGCCCCAGGGCAGCCTGACGGGCGATTACATGCCCGTGGTGGACTACCCGCCGGCGGCCACCCTGCCGCAGACGGCTTCCGAACTGGTAGGGCAAAGCGCGTGCGGATCCCTTCCGGTTGGCCTGCCCATCGCTAATGCGGGCTGCGGACTGGTTCCGGCGAATCCGCCGGCGATCGCCGCGGTTCCCGCGCCCGGGCCGGGATTGAGTCCGTTGGAGTTGGAGGCATCGCCTCCGATCACGCTTAGCGGCTCGGGCTTTGGATTTCTGCCCGAGGGAGAACCCTACACGGGCAACTCGAACTACCTGCAGATCACCGACTGGACGCAAAACTGGAGCGCGGGCTATACCGGGAGCCCTTGCACAGTGTCCGTCGGCAATTGGGCCGACACCCGGATTGAACTGATCCCGAATCTGAACCAGAATGGTCTTTGTTCGCTGGCCCCAGGCGACCAGTTGTCGATTTCGGTGTGGAACCCGCAAAGCGGAAGCGGCCCCGTGACGGCCAACCTGGCGGCGCCGTCCAACCCGGGCTATGCGCTGGCGGCCTACTCGACCGTGGTAGGGAGTGCGAGCGGCAAAGGAACCGTGGAACTGATAGCGGCGGGGCCCTGGAGCGCGGCCAGCAACTCCTTGTGGCTGCAGGTCTCCCCATCCAGCAGCAGCGGCACGGGCAGCGCGCTAATAGAGTACACCTACGACGCGAACACCAACTCGGGCCTGCAGACCGGCACATTGACCATCGCCGGATTAACCTTCACGGTCACACAGGCCGGCACGAGCTATGCGCCGGTCGCTCCGTTGACGGCGCTGGTGTCGTCCGGGTTGAATGCCCCGCAGGGTGTGGCGGTGGACGCACAGGGCAACGTGTACATCGCGGACACGGGGAATAATGCCATCGAGCAGTGGAACGCAGGCACACAACAGCTCAACACGCTGGTGCCAGGACTGAGCGCTCCCACGGGCGTGGCGGTGGACGCGAGCGGGAATGTTTATATAGCCGACGGCGGCAGCCAGTCGATCAAGGAGTGGAATGCGGCCACCCAGCAGGTGAGCATCCTGGTGGCCGGGCTCGGCGATCCGTATGGAGTCGCGTTGGACGCGCAAGCGAATGTGTATTTCTCCGACGCGGCCAACAACGCCATCGAAGAGTGGAGCGCCGTCACCGCGGAGGCGGCCCTGCTGGCGGCTGGATCGGGCTCGATCGGTCCTACCGGATTAGCGGTGGACGGGCTCGGAAACATCGATTTCGCGAACACCGGCGGCAACGCCATCGAGCAGTGGAATCCGGGCGCCCCTCAGGCGATGGCGCTGGTATCGTCCGGGCTTAGTGGGCCGGCCGGAGTGGCGGTGGATGGACAGGGCAACGTATATTTTAGCGACACCGGCAACAATCAGGTGAAGCAGTGGATTGCCGCAAACGGGCAGGTGGTGACGCTGGCGCCATCCGGACTGAATAGTCCGGCGGGCGTCGCGGTGGATGGGCAAGGCAACCTGTACATCGCGGACCAGAACAACAACGCCATCGAGAAAGTCGTCTTTGCGTATCTTTCGCTCGGCAGCAAAAACTTGACGGAAGCCGCGGCGGCGGGCGGGGACTCGGTTACGGCGCAGGTGCTTCCGGCGAGCACGCCGATAACGGCCACCAGCGACCAGCCCTGGCTGACGATTGCCGGTGTGACGGGTGGCACGATCGATTTCACATTCCAGGCAAACACGACGATGGCGAGCCGCGTGGCGCACATCGCCGTGCTTGGCCAGCAAGTCACGGTAACGCAGCAGAGCGGATTGACGGCCCAGACGATCACCTTCAACACGCTTTCAAGTCAGGTATTCGGCGCCGCGCCATTTACGGTCGGCGCGACCGCATCCTCGGGTCTGCCGGTGAGCTTCGTTGCGACTACGCCAGAGGTCTGCACGCTATCGGGCGCGATGGTGACGCTGGTGCAGGCGGGCACCTGCACGATACAGGCGACGCAGCCAGGCAATGCTATTTATGCGGCCGCCCCGCCCGTCAGCCAGAGCTTCCAAGTCACGCAAGCCAGCCAGACCATCACGTTCCCAGCACTATCGAATCAGCCGTATGGCACTCCGCCGTTCACAGTCGGCGCGACTGCATCCTCGGGTCTGGCCGTCAACTTCGCTTCGACGACCACGGCTGTCTGCGCGGTATCGGGCGCCACTGTGACGCTGGCAGGGAAGGGTACCTGCATTATCCAGGCGACGCAGGCGGGCAATATCGATTATGCCGCGGCTCGGACCGTCAACAAAAATTTCCAAGTGACCAAAGGGAGCCAAACAATCGTCTTCGGGGCGCTTTCGAGCCAGACATTCGGCGCCCCGCCATTCACGATTGGCGCGACCGCCAGTTCCGGCTTGCCGGTCAGCTTCAAGTCGCAAACGCCGCGGCTATGCAGCGTGTCCGGAGCCACCGTGACGCTGGCCGGCGTGGGCACATGTACGATCCTGGCGACGCAGCCGGGCAACCCCGATTACACCGCCGCCCCATCCGTCAGCCAGAGCTTCCAAATTGCGCAAGGCGGCCAGACGATTACGTTCGCCCCACTCGCGAATCAGACGCTGGGCACATCTCCGTTTACAATAAGCGCGACAGCCAGTTCCGGACTGGCTGTAACCTTTACGTCCAAAACGACGCGTATTTGCAGTGTTGCCGGAGGCACGGTGACTCTGATGATTGCGGGCAAGTGCACGATCCAGGCGGCGCAAAAGGGCGATGCCGATTGGGCCGCGGCTGTTCCCGTCCAGCAGAGCTTCCAGGTGACGGAGTAGGTTGGCGCCTGGGACTGGCGCGGCACCGGAGGCGGTGGGTGCGTTGGAGCCGCGGTTCCCAACGGAGCGATCTGGCTTTCCATCTCTCTCGATCACGAAGCTAAGTAGTTCCAGTACCTAGTTCCAGTACCTGTTGACTTTTCCGTACGAAGCCTCCAAACTCAGATCTGGGAACCGCTGGGATGTTGTCTGGGACGTTGAAGTTCGCGGTGTCGGCACTCATCGCATGCTCAATTTCAGCGGCGGCCGTAACCAACGTTACGCTAAGTCCGTCGGCTACCCCTACAGCGGCGGATCCAGTAGCCACCACCGTCACGGTGACCGGCCACGATTTTCCTTCGGGGACGATTTTACCAGCCAACGTAACGGTGACATTGAATCCGGCCACGGCCGGAGCCGGACCATCCGGCACCACCACGGCCAGTAAGGTAACCGCCGAATCGGGGACCACGGAGCGGGTGAGCTTCATAGTGCCAAAGTTCATCAGCGTGCCGGTGGCAACACCCTATGAGGTATCGATTTCCGGCACAACTTCAGCCGGCAAGAAATTCCAAAGCAGCAATACGGCCGCGCTGACCGTGAACGCGCTGGTGTCTATCACCACCAATTCCTTGCCTGCGGCGACAGTCGGCATAACCTACTCGCAGACTTTGTCAGCCAATGGCGGCACTGGACAGTACAACTGGCAGGTAAGCTCGGGGAGCTTGCCTGCCGGCCTGACCTTAAATGCGGCCAGCGGTTTGGTGAGCGGCAAGCCTACGGCGTCAGGTACGTCCAACTGCGTGTTCAAGGTGACAGACAGCGATCAGTCTTCGACGAGTAAGAAGTTTACGGTGGCCGTCGATCCCGCGCTGGCGATCACCTCCAGTTCGCCGCTGCCTACGGGCACGGTGAATGTGAGTTACTCGCAGACTCTTACGGCTACAGGCGGTAGCGGTCAGTATACGTGGTCGGTCAGCGCAGGCGCATTGCCGGCCGGCCTTACTCTGAACGCCGGCACTGGCGCGATTACCGGCCAACCCACGACGGCAGGCGCCCCCAGCTTCACGATCCTGGTTACCGATACGAACCAGGCGACTGCCACGAAACCGTTCTCCATGACCGTGAATCTGGCGCTCGTAATCACGACGGCCTCACCACTACCAACCGGCACGATTGGGGTCGCTTACGCGAAAACATTGGCAGCCACCGGCGGAAGTGGGCAATATACCTGGTCGGTCAGCGCGGGCGCGCTGCCTGCCGGGCTGACTTTGAATGCCGCGACCGGCGCAATCAGTGGGCAACCAACCACCGCGGGTTCCCCAAGTTTTACCATTGAAGTCACTGACAGCAACCAGGCGGCTACAACCAAGCCTTTCACCGTGACGGTAAATCCGGCGCTGGCCATTACCACCAGTTCGCCCTTGCCGACGGGTACGGTGGGCGTCAACTACTCACAGACTCTCGCGGCCACCGGAGGAAGCGGCCAATACACCTGGTCAGTCAGTGCCGGTTCACTGCCGGCTGGCCTGACCCTGAATGCTGCCACCGGCGCGATCACCGGCCAGCCAACGGCGGCCGGAGCACCGGGCTTTACCATACAGGTGACCGACAGCAACCAAGTGACGGCGACCAAACCCTTCTCCCTAACTATCAATCCGGCGTTGGCGATCACGACTAGCTCGCCACTTCCAGCCGGCACAATAGGCGTCAACTACTCGCAGACTCTGATGGCTACTGGCGGGAGTGGGCAATACACCTGGTCCGTTACAGTAGGCGCGCTGCCGGGCGGTCTCACGCTAAATTCATCCTCTGGCTTGATAAGCGGACAGCCGAATGCCGCTGGCGCGCCAAGCTTCACCATCCAGGTAAACGACACCAATCAGGTAATCACAACCAAGGTCTTCTCAGTTACCATCGACCCGGCTATCGTCATCACCACGGCGTCGCCTTTGCCACCTGGCGAAGTGGGCGTAAATTACACGGAAACATTAGGCGCTACCGGCGGCAGCGGGCAGTACACGTGGTCCGTGAGTTCTGGCGCCCTGCCGGCCGGTCTGACGCTCACCGCAGCTACGGGTATCATCAGCGGCACCCCCACCACGGCGGCTACGTCGAACTTTACGATCCTGGCAACAGATACGAATCAGGCTACCGCCAGCCAATCGTTCGGACTCACCGTAAACCCGGCGGCCCAGATCCTAAGCATGGCGCCTAAGTCGGCCAATGCGGGCATATCCTTGCAGGTCACTATTACAGGGTCCGACACACATTTCGCTCAGGGAACGACACAAGCGAATTTTGGCTCGGGGATCTCGGTGACCAGCGTGACGGTCGACAGTCTGACCAGCGCGGTAGCGCAAATCTCTATCGGCAGTTCAGCCACGGTGGGATCCCGCTCTGTGACCGTTACAACAGGCACGGAGCAGGCCACGCTCTCGAACGGATTTTCCGTCGCGGCAGCCGTCCCGGTAATCAACGTAAATACCGCCGCGACTAACCCGCTGGCGCCCGGCTTCAGCGGCTTCGACGATGAGTACCTGGTCAACGGCGTGGAATATTGGGACCCTAAATATATAGCGATGGTGCAGCCATTGAAGCCCGGCTGGATCCGCTACCCTTCCGGTACGCCGTCGATGGGCTTCGATTGGCAGGCTTCGGATGAGAACCTGGCCTGGATCGGATCGCTAGGGCCCTTGATTGGTTCCTATTTCACCCAGACGCTCGAGAAAGCGCAGCTGCTGGCCCAAGCCAAGGGTGGCGCGGCCTTTGCGGACTATGGAACGCTCCTGCAAACAGTAGGTGCTAATGGTTTAGTGGTTTTCAATGGTTACACCGACACCACCCCGGACTCGGCGTATAAGATGGCTCTGGCCGCCGCGAAGGATGGGATCAACATGGTCGATTGGGAATTGGACAACGAGCCTTATATCTACACCTCAATTTATGCGACACCCGCCGACTACTGCTCGGCTATGTACAATCCGTACTATACGAATATCGCCGCGGCCGTCCCCAGCGCCAAAGTCGGAGTATTCTATCAGGGCGAATTCAATTGGCAACAGGGCAACTACGTGGCATGGGATAGCGGGATGGCGGCTTACTCTCCGCAGTATTGGAATTCGGTGTCATTCCACGTTTACCCCATTACCGATTCGACAATTGATACTACCGACGAGGAAGAGACGCTCAACGGCATTCTGGCGCACGGAACTACCGAGTATTTCAGTTCCTATGTGCAGCCGCTCATCGGAACGAGCACGCCCGTCTTCATTAGCGAGCTGAACTCAGGCACCGCGACCATGGCATTCGAGTCGTATATTTACAACGCAGTCTTCCTGGCGGAATATGTAGCCCGCATGACCACGATCCCGCAGGTAAAGGCCGTGGGGGTATCCGAGCCTGTACTTGGGTAACTCGTTCAACCAGGGGATGATCCGGGCGGTCGACGACTTTGAGAACTATCTATTAGCGCAGGTGACAGCCAATCCTAACTACTCGACGAACACGGCCACCAATCCGAATACCCAGTTCAGCTTCTATTATTCGGCTAACGCGTTGGCGATGGAGATCGCGAACCTGGCGATCAACGGCAGCAATGGCGTCTGGCAAACCAGCGTATATGGCGGCCCGACGGTACCCATCGAGGGCTACGACGGCAATCCGGTGCCCGCGGTGTATGCCCAAGGATATCAGGGCACTGACGGAACGCATTATCTGTTGGTCACGAACAAGTCCGGCTCGCCAGTGCCCATGGCCGTCGAAGTCGAGGGCAACTTACTGGAGACTACATTGCAAGTGTCTTACATCTCCAGCACTACCGATACCGCCCAGAACACCGCTACACAGCAGAATACTATTCAGATAGTGAACACCACTTCGCCGAACCCTATCACGATTGGCCCGTACAGCGTGACACGCATCCAGTGGTAAGCCACCCCAGTACGGCGGGCTAATACTGCATCGTGCGATACTGGAGCTTATGCGTCGAATCCTCTGCGGACTCTTTTTATTAACACTCTTCGCCAGCGCCGAATCCGGTCATTTGCTCTTACGCAAACCGGCGCTTAGCCGGACCCAAATCGTGTTCTCCTACGCGGGCGATCTGTGGAGCGTCCCGCGCGAGGGCGGCGAGGCCAGGCGGCTCACGGCAGCGCCGGGCGTGGAGACCGACCCGGTATTCTCGCCGGACGGATCGACGATCGCCTTCACCGGCGAGTATGACGGCAACGTGGACGTCTTCGTCATGCCTGCCGCGGGCGGCGTGCCCCGGCGGCTGACGTATCATCCGGGGCAGGACGAAGCCGTGGGTTGGACGCCGGATGGCAAGCGCGTGCTGTTTCGCTCGCATCGCGCGCCATTCCCAACGATGGCGCCCGGCTATACACCTGCCGGTGGAAGGCGGCGGACTGCCCGAAGAATTGCCGCTGCCGATCGCCTTCGAGGGATCCTACTCGCCGATGGCTCGCATCTGGCTTACGTGCCGCTGTTTCAGTGGCAGGAGGCCTGGAAGCGATATCGCGGCGGTCAGACGCGCAAGATCTGGATCGCCAACCTGGCGGATTCGAGCATCGTCAAGATTCCCCGCGAAAATTCGAACGACTTCAACCCCATGTGGGTGGGCGACCGGATCTACTTTCTCTCCGACCGGGAAGGCCCGGTGACGCTGTTCTATTACGACACCAAGACCCGGAAAGTCACGCGCGCCATCGAGAACCACGGGCTGGATTTCAAGTCGGCTGTCGGCGGGGCCGGGCGCGATCGTGTACGAGCAGTTCGGCGCGTTGCATCTTTACGACCTGAAAACCGGCCAGACCAAGGCAGTGGCCGTGACACTGGCGGGCGATCTGCCCGAACTGCGGCCGCATTATGTGAACGTCGCCAAGCGGCTGCGAATGCCGATATCTCGCCGAACGGCGTGCGCGCGGTGTTCGAGGCGCGCGGCGAGATCCTGACGGTTCCGGCGGACAAGGGCGATCCGCGCAACCTGACCAATACCCGGGCGGTCATGGAGCGCGAGCCGGTGTGGTCGCCGGATGGGCAGAGCATCGCTTATTTCTCGGACGAATCGGGCGAGTACGCGCTGCATGTCCGCAATCAGGACGGCACCGGTGAAGTGCAAAAGATCCCGCTGGGCAAGGCGTTCTACACCACGCCGCGATGGTCGCCGGACAGCAAGAAGATCGCCTACCTGGACAACCACGATCATCTCTTTTACGTGGACCTGGCGGCGAAGAAGCCGGTGCTGGTGGAGACGGATTACTATCTCAACGGCGACGGTCTGGCGCCTGCATGGTCGCCGGACAGCCAATGGCTGACTTACTCGAAGACGCTGAAGAGCCACATGGCGGCGATCTATCTTCTACTCGCTGGCGGACGGCAAGAGCACGCACAGGTGACCGACGGCATGAGCGACGCCGAGAATCCGGTATTCGACAAGAGCGGCAAATATCTTTACTTCACCGCCAGCACCAATTCGGGGCCGGCGATGCAGCCGGACATCGAGAGCTTTTCGCGGCCGGTAACCGCCAGCGTGTATGTGGTGGTGCTGTCGAAGACCGAGCCGTCTCCGCTGGCGCCCGAGAGCGACGACGAAAAGAAGAAGGACCCGGACGCCAAGAAAGACGACGCAAAGACAAGAGATAAGGACAAAGACAAGAGCGCCGAAAAGGTCGAGGTTAAAATCGATCTGGAAAATATCGGCCAGCGAATTCTGGCGCTGCCCATGCCGCCCGCTCCGGTACGTGGCGCTTGAGGCGGGCAAGGCGGGAGTGGTTTACGCCATGGAAGCGTCCGCCGCCCGTCGCCCGGAGGTCCGCCGGCTTTGACGATGCATCGCTTCGATCTGAGCAAGCGAAAGGCGGACGTGGTCGTCGGCGGCGTCAAGAACTTCCAGGTATCGTTCACCGGCGAGAAGATGCTCTATCAGCAGGACGACAAGTGGACCATCGCCGATCCGCCGCCGATGCCCGAGGCACCGACGGCCCGCCGCCCAAACCGGGCAACGAAAAGGCGCTCAAGACTCAGGACCTGGAAGTGAGAGTGGATCCGCCCGCGGAGTGGAAGCAGATGTTCCATGAAGTCTGGCGCATCGAGCGCGAATTCTTTTACGATCCGCATTATCACGGGCTGGACTTGCAGGCGGCCGAAGAGCGCTATGGCGTGTATCTGAGCGGACTGGCCTCGCGCGACGATCTGAATTACCTGTTCACCGAGATGCTGGGCAACATGACGGTCGGGCACATGTTCCTGGGCGGCGGCGACCGTCCGGAGGTGAAGAAAGTGCCCACCGGGCTGCTCGGCGCGGACTACACGATCGAGAACGGCCGCTACCGTTTCGCGCGCGTTTTCAACGGCGAGAACTGGAATCCCGATCTGAAGGCGCCGCTGACCCAGCCGGGCGTGAACGTGACGGCGGGCGAATATCTGCTGGCGGTGAACGGGCGCGATCTGCGCGCCGCCGACAACGTCTACAGTTTCTTCGAAGCCACCGCCGGGAAGACCACCATGCTGAAAGTGGGGCCGGATCCCTCGGGAGCCAATGCGCGCGAAGTGAAGGTGGTGCCGGTGGGCGACGAAGTCGGCCTGCGGCACCTGGCGTGGATCGAGGACAACCGCCGCAAAGTGGACCAAGATGACCGGCGGCCGCGTGGCGTATATCCACATGCCCGATACGGGCTTCGGCGGCTACACCAGCTTCATGCGCTATTTTTTCGCGCAGGTGGATAAGGACGCGGCGATCATCGACGAGCGCTTCAATCACGGCGGCGCGCTGGCCACCGACATCATCGAGTATCTGCAGCGCAAGCTGATGAGCGTCGCCACGTGCGCGCGACGGCGCGGACTTCCTCCAGCCGCAGGGCGCGATTTTCGGCCCGAAGGTGATGATCATCAATCAATTCGCGGGCTCGGGCGGCGACGCCATGCCGTGGTACTTCCAGCGCGCGGGCGTCGGCAAGCTGATCGGCGAGCGAACCTGGGGCGGCCTGGTGGGGCTGAACGGATATCCCGAATTGATGGATGGCGGCGTGGTGATGGCGCCCAGCGTGGCGATCTGGAATCCGAACGGAACCTATCGACGTGGAGAATCACGGCGTCGCGCCGGATATCGAAGTGGAACTGGATCCGGCGTTGGTGCGGCAGGGGCACGATCCGCAGTTGGAGAAGGCCATCGAGGTGGTGATGGAGGAGCTGCGGAAGAACCCGCCGCCGGTCGTGAAGCGCCCGGTATTCCCGACTTACGGGACGCCGTAACGGGGGCGTGCGCGATCTAAAGCCATTAGCACTTCCGCCGCGAAAAAGCGCCTTTATAATTAGAGGCTGGATTTCTTGCCGGCCCTCGGGAGGATGCGATGCAAGCTGCTACTCAGATGACGTCCGAAGCTCTGTTCCAACGGTGCGCGGAGCGCGCTCCGATTTACGACCGGGAGAACCGGTTCTTCACCGAAGATTTCGAGGAACTCCGGGTCGCAGGATATTTGTTGATGCCGGTACCGTCCGAGCTAGGCGGATGGGGAATGACGCTGCCGGAGGTCTGCCGCGAGCAGCGCCGGCTGGCATACTATGCGCCTGCCACCGCGCTCGGGCTGAACATGCACTTGTACTGGATGGGTTTGGCCGCCGATCTACGCCGTGCGGGCGATCACACGCTGGAGTGGATGCTCCGGCAAGGCGCAGCCGGCGAAGTCTTCGCCGCCGGCCACGCCGAAACCGGCAACGACATTCCAGTGCTGCTCTCCACAACCAAGGCGGAACGGGTGGATGGCGGCTATCGTTTTTACGGGCGCAAACATTTCGGCAGCCTGTCACCGGTTTGGACCCGGCTTGGTTTACATGCCATGGATACCAGCGATCCGGCGGCGCCGAAGGTCGTGCATGCGTTTCTGCCACGCGACACGCCGGGATACCGGATCGAGGAAACGTGGGATGTAATGGGCATGCGCGCGACGCGAAGCGACGATACGATTCTCGAAGGGTGCTTCGTGCCCGACCGCTACATCGCACGGGTGGTGCCCGCGGGGGCGGCGGGGCTGGACGCCTTCGTGGCTTCGATTTTTGTTTGGGCCCTGATGGGGTTCGGGAATGTCTACTACGGCCTGGCGCGATACGCCATGGATCGCACCATCGAGACGGTGAAGAAGAAGCGCTCCATCGGGATGTCGCGTCCGATGTCGTACCATGCCGAAGTGCAGCACGCTATCTCGGAGATGGTGATCGAGTTAGAAACGGCGGAAGCGCTGCTGGATAGGGCCGCCGCGCGACTGGGCGGAGAATACCGACCCCGGAAAGGTGGGCGGATTGTTAATGCGCGTGCTGGCGGCAAAATATCGCGCCGTGGAGAGCTCCTGGCGGGTGGTCGACATGGCCATGGAACTGGCGGGCGGTTTCGGGATTTTTCGCGCCGCTGGATTGGAGCGGGTTTTCCGGGACGCCCGTCTGGGCCGAATTCATCCGGCTAATAGTTTTCTGACGCACGAATTGCTGGCGAAATTGACTCTGGGCATCAACCCGGACGAGCAGCCGAGGTGGGGGTGATGGTATTCTCTGTCGAGGGAGGGCTGCATGCCGGAGTACGTAATCGAACGGGAGGTGCCCGGCGCGGGGAATCTGACTGAGGATGAGATCCGGGAAGTCTCACTGCGGTCGCTGGCGGTGCTGAAGGAATTGGGCTCCAGCATTCAGTGGCTGCACAGCTACGTCACCGACGAGAAGATCTATTGCGTGTACTTCGCGAGCGATGAAGAGAAGATTCGCGAGCATGCGCGGCGCGCCGGCCTGCCGGCCAACCGGGTTTCGGCGGTGCGGCGGCTTCTGAACCCGGAGAAATTTTAGGCGAGCCGGGACTTCAGCCGCGTTGCACAAACTCCAGCACCTGATCGGCGGTCATCGCGCGGCCCTCGGCCCAAGCCTTGGTCTGCTCGGCCTCGGGTAGTCTTTCACGGGCGCGGCTGATGGTCTGATCGAGTTCTTCCTGCTCTGCCGGTGAGAGCGAGATTCCCAGGTTTTCCCGCATGACCGCCGCCGCGCCCGCCAGTTTCAGCGCGCAACCCGGACGATTGTCGTAACTGGCGCAGGCAGCAAGGTGTTCCAGCACGACGGCCATGCCGCGCCGGTGCCCCAGTTTGTGAAAAACGGCCAAAGCGTCTTTGTAGAAGTCCGCGGCATGGAGATGGTTGTGGCCGCGGCAGGCCAGATCCCCGAGATCGCGGAGCACGCCGGCCACTCCCCAAAGATCTCCAATCTGCTGAAATTCCTTCAGGCTCTCCTCATAGAGGCGGCGCGCCTCCGTCAAGTCGCCCTGTGCCGCGGCGACGTCGCCCAAGCCGGTCAGCGCGACAGCCATACCGCGGAAGTCGCGCGCGGAACGGAACGCCTCCAAGGTCGCTTCGTAGGCCGTTCGTGCGACCGCATAATCGCCTTGTTTCTTGGCGATGTTGGCGAGGTTACTGAGGCCCAGAACAAACTTGCCGGAGCCCAGCTCTTTCCACAGCACCAGCGCCCGCTCAATGTGCGATCGCGCCAGGTCATATCGTCCGGCTTTATTCCAGCCGACCGCCAGAGCGCTTTCCACCGTGGCAATCCCCTGTTTGTCCCCAAGCTGAAGTTGTATTTCAAGGCAGAGATTCATCAGCTCCGTGCCCGAGTCGAAATCGAGTTGGGCATCCGCCAGGACTCCTGCCGCATACAGAGCCCGGGCGCGGTAGGCACTCACGGGATTCGCCCCGGGTATATCGAGCAGCGCCGCCAGCGCGCGGCGCCCTTCGGTCAGGTGTTCGCGCGGCTCCCAGAACCCAAAGAGCGCGCTACCGAGGCGCAGCCCCCACTCGGCATTGCCCGACTCTATCAGGTATTCGATGGCGGCGCGGAAATTATCGTGCTCCGCATCGCAGCGGCCCAGCCAAGCCTCCCGCTCGGCCGGCGGCCATCTCCGCCGCTCCCTCTTCCGCCAATACCAGGCAATAAGCCGCATGTGCCCGCCTGGTGCTTTCCATCTCGCCGCTTTGCTCGAGCCGTTCTCTGCCGTATTCGCGGATGGTTTCCAGCATGATGAAGCGCGGCTCTGCATCTCCGGGTCCCATCTGGCTCAGCAGGCTCTTGTCCACCAGCGAGGTTACGCCGTCGAGCACATCGATCCCCAAATCCTCCTGTGCGTTGCAGACGGCCTCGGCAGCTTCCAGCGTGCAGCCGCCCACAAAAACCGAGAGCCGCCGGAAGAGCTTCTGTTCCGCGGGCGTCAACAGATCGTGACTCCAGTCGATGGCGCGGCGCAGAGTGCGCTGGCGTTCGGGCAGGTCTCGCGCGCCGCCGGTCAGCAGTTCCAGCCTGCTGGCGATGCGGGCCAGCAAGCCCGCGGGCGGCAGGACCTTGACTCGGGCGGCGGCCAGTTCGATGGCCAGCGGCAGACCGTCCAAACGCCGGCAGATCTGGACGATAGCGTCGGCGTTCTGCACGGTCAAGGAGAAATCGGGCTTTACGGCCGTGGCTCGCTGGACGAACAGCGCGATGGACGGAAAATCCAGCAGGCGGCCCGGCGAAAGCGGCGCATCGGATTCCGGCAGCGGCAGGGGCGGAACCGAAAACTCCCGCTCGCCATAGACGCGCAGAGCGGTTCGGCTGGTGACCATGGCCTTGACCCCGGGACATGCATCCAGAATTTCCGAAACATCCGCCGCCGCGGCCGCGACCTGCTCGAAGTTATCCAAGACGAGCAGCATCCGGCCGAGGCTCGGCCAGTTGTTCCTTGACCACTTCGATCAGCGGACGCCCGGGCGTTTCGCGAATTCCCAGGGCTTGGGCGATCGCGGAGACCACCAGGTTGGGATCGAAGAGGGGCGCCAGGTTCACGAAACGAATTCCCCCCGGAAAACTGTCGACCGTATCGCTGGCGGCCTGAACCGCCAGCCGGGTTTTCCCGGTGCCTCCCGGACCGGTCAGGGTGATCAGCCGGATTTCAGGATCGAGCAGAAGAGGTTGCAGTGCCGAGCGTTCCGCGCGCCGCCCGATGAGCGGCGTTCTTTGCGGCGGCAGATTGTGCGGCCGCCGCGCTCTTGGTTCCGACGGAGCGCGTTGCCGGTCCCGGAGCCCATCAGCGCCGCATCCACCTCCGCCGCCGTGGGCCGCAGCGATGCATCCTTGTGCAGCATGGCCAGGATGAGAGCTTCCAGCGGCGGTGGGATGTGCGGGTTCAAGGTAGAGGGCGGAACTGGCGCTTGCGAATGAATGGCATGCAGCGTCGCCATCGAGCGAGTCCGCGTGAAACGGATGCCGGCCCGTGGCCATCTCATAGAAAATGATTCCGAGGGAAAACACGTCCGAGGACGCCCCTACGTTCTCGCCGCGCGCCTGTTCCGGAGACATATAGGCGACCGTCCCTAATACCTGGCCTGGATTGGTGACATCGAGCGACTGGCGCCTTCGGCTTCGTGCACCAATCGCGCCAGTCCGAAATCCAGGATTTTCACGTACCCGTCTTTGCGCACCATGATGTTGGCGGGCTTGATATCGCGATGAATAATCCCGGCCGCATGCGCCACGGCCAGCGCCTTGGCGATCTGTCCGCCCACGGGAGCCAGCGATGCCGGAGCCGGACCAGCGTCCAGGATTTCGCGCAGGGTCTGGCCTTCCACCAGTTCCATGACCATGTAACGGCCCGCGTCGCACGTTCCGATATCGTAAATCGTGATGATATTCGGATGATTGAGCGCGGAAGCCGCGCGCGCTTCCCGCTCGAACCGCCGGACGCGCTCGGAATCCAGCCGGTGGCTGTTGGGGAGCAGCTTTGATGGCTACATTTCGTTCCAGCCGCTGGTCGCGGGCGAGATAAACTTCACCCATACCGCCGGCGCCCAGCGGGGACAGAATTTCGTAGGAACCGAGAATGCGGCCGGTAAGCGGCGCCCCGGCAGGCCCGGCCGGCTGGGTATCCAATCCGGCTCCGGCGAGCGGTGGCCATGAATGTTCCGGCCTCCGCGTCTGGCCTCCAACAGCGACTGGACTTCCTGCTGCAAAGCGGCATCGCCGGAACAGGCCTGCTCCAGGAAAGACGGAGCGCTCGATCGGAGGGCCGGTCCAGGGCCGCGTGATAAATCTCCCTCACGCGCTGGAACCGCTGCGGGCTCATCGTTTCTCGCGGTTGAGCTCGCGATAGAGCCACGCCCGCGCGAGACTCCAGTCCCGCCTCACGGTTCCCACCGACACATCCAGCACTTCCGCCGTTTCTTCCAGGCTCAAGCCCCCAAAGAAGCGCAATTCCACAATGCGGGCCTGCCGTGGCGCGAACGATTCCAGTGTCCGCAAGGCTTCGTCCAGCGCCAGCAAATCGCCGGAGCTTTCGAGCGGGACGCCTGCCGCCTGGGACAACGACACGTGCACCGCACCGCCGCCCCGCTTCTCCCGATGTTGCGCGCGTGCATAGTCCACCAGAATGTGGCGCATGATCTGCGAGGCCATGGCGAAGAATTGCGCCCGGTTCTGCCAGCGCACGTTCTTCCAGTCGATCAGCCGGAGGTAAGCCTCGTTCACCAGGGCGGTGGTTTGCAGAATATGGCCGCGCCGCTCGGCCGCCAGGTGCGCGGAGGCCACCCGATGCAAGCTCCCGTTGGAGCACGGGCGCCAGTCGTTCCATGGCCGCCAGGTCGCCGCCGCCCCAGGCGATCAGCAGTTGCGTGATGTCCGGCGACGTCTCGACCGGCCTCAAGTCGAGCGATCCCACAGCCATATCTCCTCCTGCCGATACATTATAACGGGCGACGCCAGCACACTGCAGCGCCGGGATGGGGGTCTACAAACGCCTCAGATACGGCGTTCTGGGAAGTTGCGCACCCAATCACGAGGGGCCGAGGACGCTGTGATCGAAAAAATCTTTCTTACCCCCGCGAAACTGCGGTGAGCCGCCTCCATCTGTACCTTTGACGAGGCCGCCATGGACGGGGACCTCGTACGCAATCTGTGGTCCCGTGGGATTGACGTGGTGATTCAGGCCGAAGCGGCCATGATCCGGTTTCCGGGGCGGTGTTTATCGGGTGTAACGGAATTCTCCAGTTGCGCAACGCTCACTTCAACCACTCCGAGGGCTCAATGCCGCTGCCCTCGATGATCGCCCTCATGGTCCCGAGTGGAAGCACTCGGCCGCGGTGTTGGGCAACTATGACCTGCTTTCCGGTGAGCGGATGCCGCCATTTCTGGTGGCTACCGGAGGCGCCGATCCGCAGGAAGCCGTGGTAGCGAAGAATCCGGATCACCTGGTCCGAAGAAAGCCTCGGCGTTCCGCGTTCACCCAACCGTCACCTCGAAGAGCTTCGCGTCTTTAGGCAAATTGATGTCTCCTGGCATCAGGTAGAGCTCTATCGCCTCTCGGATATTCGCTCTGGCTTCGGCCTCGGTTTCCCCGGCAGAGGCGCAGCCGGGGAGTTCCGGGCAGACGGCAGAGTAATCGCCGGTCTCGGGATCATGTTCCAGAACGACCCTGAATGTCATATCCACAGTATATTGCCGAGCGGGCAACCGCTGCGTCGGGCGCGGCTCGTACACTGGCCGGCTTGGAGCACCGCTGGCTCGAAACGACGGCGTTTGCCAGGATAGATCGGGGCTGGGCTGCCGCACTTCCCAGATCCGGACTTGCTGGGCGTCCGCCGGTGCGAAGGGGGTTTCGTCACAGCTATTCGACACCGCGGGTTTCCGCCAACGGCTTGGGCATGAACGACCGGACCCTGCCGACGCGATCAAGCGCTGGTTAGACTGAGCTCGGCCCCGTGTCACATAGTCTCAAAGCAAAGCCGCGCAGACGCTCCTTCGGCAGAATGCCCTGGGTAACTAGGTGTTCCAGAACGTGAAAGAGGTCATCAATGCCCAAGACGGGCGGGCCGCCAGGCCCATGGCCGTGCTTGAGCCGGCCGCCGGGCTGAGCCCTGGTGTCCTTGTAGTAGTGAAAGTGGAGGCCCGTGACCGAGCCGTCCTCCGAATCGGCGGTGAGGAAGACCTAGGGAGAGTAGGTCTCAATTCCGCTATCTATTGGAATGACGCCCTTAATCCAACGCTCAAATTTCTCTTCGGGACCCTCCTGGAGGTCGCTGATGCGATAGATGAAGGTGTCGGTTCCTGAGCACTTCGAGCACACGAATCGGCCGCTCCGGTTCGTATGGTCCTTCAAAAGGCCGATGATGTTGCCTGCCGATGTGACTGCATCGCAGCTCCGGCACTTCACGTCGTATGCCATCCTAGTCCTCCTTCTTTGGCTCAATCCATCGCGCGGATAGAGCGGATCATCCGCACTCGCTACGTTGATATTGAAGCACATCTCAACAGGCCTGAAGGCACCGCTGGATAACGCGGGTAACGACACTGGATAACTAACGCGAGCTGCCTCTCCGCCGTCAATCCGGCATCGCGGCCCGGAGACGGCGTTCGCATCCATCAGGGCGCCACGCCGTCGTCAGGACGGTGATCTCCGCGAACCGGACTTCCGGCTTGCGTCACACAAAAAGTAAACCAATGGTTTCGATCATCGTCAGGTGGGGAATGCGGGTCTTATAGTCTCTCTCGCGCGCGAGGGCTCTGCGTCAAAGGTCCTTGTCAAGACGATTACACGAGGAAGCGCGTGAATGAAGGGGCGACATCCTCTCTGACGTAACGGTATATTTCCGCGATGTCATATCTCGTCAGCTCAAGATGGTCGCCAGTGCTTGTGCTGTCGATTGGATCGCCGAACGTCAGTGTGGGCGTCCGTCCCTCCAGCTTCACTTTGCCTTTAGCTGAAAGGGGCCAGCTGAGTTCCATGCCATTATCGAAGTCCGTTTTGATATAGCCGGGCGGCTCGATATAAAAGCTGGTATCCGCACTACGACCCGCGGGAAGCCGATGTTTGTCAATATTGCCGAGCTCGTTCAGTTGCCACAATGGATGTTGTCTGTAAGATGCTCTGCGCTTGTACGGCTGAAGTTCCCTGATGATAGCGATGGCGTCGGGCGGCATTCCCCTGACGCGTTTCTGAAATAGTTCCTCGCTCTTCGCGTCTTCTTTTCGTAGATAGGGAACATGGTGTCCCGGCTGGGAACTCCGCCGCCGGACAGACACAGCTGCCAGGCGAGTTGGTCCAGCCCGGAACGCAAATTGTAAACGCAATCGCCGAGGCTTAAGAGAATGTCTCCTTCAAGCATTGCGAATTCAGCGCGAACGATGAAGCGGCCATTTTTGATGTCGTCGCGGCCCGTAGCGGTAAACAGATCAGACCGCGTGCAATGGGCGACGACTAATGAGTCAAACTCCCGAACATGCTTGTATGCCCGGCCAATCTTCATCGTCAGGTGCTCAGCACCTTGAGCGGAAATACCCATAAATGACATCATCGCAGAGCGAAGCCGACTGTGAGCGGGAATGGGTCGGACCGCTTTCGGAGGCGGAAACCGTCTTTAGGCGTACGCCGCGCCCCACGAAACGGCGTTCTGAGAAGTTGCGCACCCAACCCCGATCAAATCACGAGGCACTCGGCAAACTACCGCTCCTACCGCAGCGAATCCTCCACTTCATGCAGCCAGTCCGGCCGCTTCAGGACTTCGCGCGGCTTGCTGCCGTCCGGCGGCCCGATGATGCCGTCGCGCTGCATCATATCGAGGATGCGCGCCGCGCGCCCATAGCCCAGCCGCAGCCTGCGCTGCAACGTGGAAGTGGAAGCCTTGCCCATCTCCAGCACCATGCGCACGGCTTCTTCGTACATCGGGTCCTGCTCGCCGGAGCCGGCCTCCTCGGCGCCCACTTCATCGTCCGAGGGCGGCGCATCCAGGAACGACTGATCGTATTCGGGCCGGCCTGCTCCTTCCAGAAATCCACCACGCGGTTGATCTCGGTCTCGGTCACGAACGCGCCGTGCACGCGGGTCAGCCGCGACGATCCCGGCGGCAGAAACAGCATGTCGCCCTTGCCCAGCAGGTGCTCGGCGCCCATCACGTCCAGCACCGTGCGCGAATCCACGCGCGTGGCCACGCGGAAGCTGATGCGCGACGGGAAGTTGGCCTTGATCAGGCCGGTGATCACGTCCACGCTGGGCCGCTGCGTGGCCAGCACCAGGTGCATGCCCACCGCGCGCGCCATCTGCGCCAGGCGCGTGACCGATTCCTCCACGTTCTTGCCTTCGAGCATCATCAGGTCGGCCAACTCGTCGATCAGGATCAGGATGTAGGGCAGCGGCCGCAGATCCTCCGCGGCGGTCTCTTCTTCTTCGAAAAGGTTGCGCGGCTGCTCCTGCAGCTTGCGGATCTTCTTGTTGAACTGGTCGATGTTGCGCACGCCGAATTCGGCCAGCAGGCGCAGGCGGCGCTCCATCTCGAGCACCGCGTTCCGCAGCGCGTTGGTGGCCTTCTTGGGATCGGTGATCACCGGCGTCAGCAGGTGCGGAATGCCTTCGTAAATCCCCAGCTCCACGCGCTTGGGGTCCACCATGATCATGCGCACTTCATCCGGCGTCGATTTGTAGAGGATCGACATGATCATGGAGTTGATCATGACGCTCTTGCCCGATCCGGTCGAGCCGGCGATCAGCAGGTGCGGCATGGATTCGAGCGCCGCCACTTTGATGCGCCCGTTGATGTCCTTGCCCATCGAGATGGTCAGGCGCGACTGCGACTGCGTGAACTCCTCGGATCTCGAGCATCTGGCGCAGCGCGATCACCTCGCGCCGGGTGTTGGGCACCTCGATGCCCACCGTCGGCTTGCCGGGGATGCGCTCGATCAGGATGGATTCGGCCTGCAGGCCCAGGCAAAGGTCCTCGCGTCAGCGTGGTGATGCGGCTGTACTTGATGCCGGCTTCGGGCTTGAATTCGAAGGTGGTGACCACCGGGCCGGGGTTGATCTGCACCACCGACGCCCAGCACGTTGAATTCTTCGAATTTCGATTTGATGCGGACCGCGATGTCCTTCAGCTCCTGCTCGTCGTAGGGGCTGCGGCCCTGCCCCTCGTTGAGCAAGTCGGTGGAGGGCAGCTGGTAGGGGGCCGGCATCGTGCGGGAACTCGGCACCAGCGCCGGGCGGAGGACCGGCGGTTCGATCGGTTCCGGCGCGGCGCTCTGAGGAGCGGAATCCTCGAGCGGGCAGATGGGAATGTCGTTCGGCTTCGCGGGGGGCTTCAGCGGGGGAATCCGCGGGCGCATCCTCCGGCGGTGCCTGCCGTGCGACCATGCGCACCGTCCTCTGGGACTCCTTTTCCGTCCGTCGCTCCTCCCGTCTCCGTTCGGCGGCGAGGCGCGCCTTTTCCTGCTTGCGCTGCCTCCGCTCGGCCCGCCACGCCCGCCAGGCGTCCGCCAGCATCCCCAGGTAGCGCAGCGGACCGGCGAACCAGCGCGCCAGTTTCGACATGGTGAAGGAGGAGACCAGGTAGACGGAAACGATCAGCGTAGTGATGGTGAGCAGGATCGCGCCCGTGGTGTTCAGCGCGTGGATCAGGTAGCGCGCCAGCACCATTCCCAGCAGGCCGCCGATGGGGATCGCGCCGCCGAACAGCGACAGACGCGGTGCGAAAGAAACCGCCGCCGTCAGGCTCAGCAGCCACAGCACGGTGCCGAATAGCTTGACGGCGCCCGCCGCCACCTCTTCCGAGCGGATCCATTTCCAGGACAACATGAACAGTAGGGCGGGGAACAGGAAGGCGCCGATGCCGAAGCACTGCAACAGCAGGTCGGCCACACACGCGCCCGGATAACCGATCAGGTTAAGCGGCCGCACTGCTGCCGCGGTGTTCCAGGACGGGTCCTGGGTATGGTACGACGCCAGGCTGAGCAGCACCAGCAAGCCCAGCGACAGCAGCAGCAGTCCAATGAGTTCGTTGATGCGTTTCTGCGGAGTCGGAGATAAGAGCTTCATCCCGCTGGCCGGCGGAAGAAAGCCAGAGCAAGCACTATTATGCCAAAAATAATCCGATAAAACACGAAAAACCACAAACTGCGGTGGCGCAGAAAGCGCAGGAACCAGGCGATCACCATCATCCCGGTGATCGCGCTCACCGCGATCCCTACCACCAGCGCCGTTTCCATATTGGGATCAAAGAGCCTTATGCTTGATCAAGTCGTAAATCGCCTTGCCGGCCGCTGCTGCGATGGCCGGGCGTCGAAAGCAGGAACGAAAAGCGCGCCGCGGCCTCCCGATTTATGTTGCGGAACAGCCCGGCCGTGATGGTGATGCCGCTGCGCGAAACACCCGGAACTACCGCCAGCGCCTGCGCGATGCCAATGGTCCCGGCATCCACTAGGTTCACTCCCGCGATGTCGCGCGTCTTGCGGCCCGTCCATTCGGCGATGCCCATCAACACGCCGATCCCGATCAGCATGCTGCCAATCACCGCGGGATTGCGCCACGGCGCCCTCGGCCTGCTTATTGAACAGCAGCCCCGCCATGCCCACCGGTATCGATCCGATCGCCAGCAGCCAGAGCAGGCCGGTGTTGCGCTCCAGTTCCTCGTCGCGTCCCCACCGCAGGCCGAATCCATGCGCGATGATCTGCACCCAATCGCGCGCAAAATAGACCAGCACCGCCAGCAGCGTCCCGATGTGCAGCGCGATATCGAACGTCAGGCTCTCGGTCTGCCAGCCCAGCAGCCACGAAGTCAGATAAAGATGCGCCGTGCTGCTGACTGGTAAGAACTCCGTCAGCCCTTGCACGATCGCCAGCACAATCACTTGGTAGATAGGCATGTCAGGGCAACTCCCGAATGGTATCATGCCTGTAGCGTACGGACCCCGCCATGAAAATCGATCCCGAAGAAGCGCTTGCGATTACCACTCCTCCGCGCCCGCCGGCAAACTGGCGGTCGTCGCCACCAAACCCTGCCTCACGCAGCGCGATCTGAGCCTGGCTTACTCGCCCGGTGTCGCCGTGCCCTGCCTCGAAATCGCCCGCGATCCCAGCCTCGTCTACAAATACACCGCCAAAGGCAACCTGGTGGCCGTGGTCACCAACGGCACCGCCGTCCTCGGACTGGGCAACATCGGCCCCGCCGCCGGCAAGCCCGTCATGGAGGGCAAGGGCGTCCTGTTCAAACGCTTCGCCGATATCGACGTCTTCGATATCGAGCTGGCGACCGACGACGCCGACGAGATCATCCGCACCTGCCAGTTGCTCGAGCCCACCTTCGGCGGCATCAACCTGGAAGATATCAAGGCGCCCGAATGCTTCTACATCGAGGAAGAATGCCGCCGCACCATGAAAATCCCCGTGTTCCACGACGATCAGCATGGCACCGCCATCATCTCCGGCGCCGCGCTGCTGAACGCGCTGGATCTGGTCGGCAAGCGGATCGGCCAGGTGCGCGTGGTTTTCAATGGCGCGGGCGCCAGCGGCATCTCCTGCGCGCGGCACTATGTGAACCTGGGCGTGCGCCGCGAAAACATCATCATGTGCGACACCAAGGGCGTCATCTATAAAGGCCGCAAGGAGGGCATGAATTCCTACAAGGAGCGCTTCGCCGCCGAAACCGAAGCGCGCACCCTGGCCGACGCTTTCGTGGGCGCGGACGTGTTCTTCGGCCTCTCCAGCGGCAATTGCGTCACGCCCGAAATGTTGCTGACCATGGCGCGCGATCCCATCGTTTTCGCCCTGGCGAATCCCGATCCCGAGATCGCCTACGATCGTGGCGTGGCCACCCGGCCGGACGCCATCGTGGCCACCGGACGCTCCGATTATCCCAACCAGGTCAACAACGTCCTGGGATTCCCGTTCATCTTCCGCGGCGCGCTGGACGTGCGCGCCACCACGGTCAACGACGAGATGAAGCTGGCCGCCACGCGCGCGCTGGCGGCGTTGGCGCGCCAGGATGTGCCGGACGCCGTGCGCCGCGCCTACGGCGTGGAGCGCCTGGAATTCGGCCGCGAGTACATCATTCCCAAGCCGTTCGATTCGCGCGTGCTGATTTGGGAAGCTTCCGCGGTAGCGCAGGCCGCCATGGAGACCGGCGTGGCGCAGGCTCCCATCGATATCCACGAATACCGCGAACAACTGGAGCGCCGCCTGGGCAAGGCCCACGAAGTGATGCGGGTCATGATCCACAAAGCCCAGCGCCAGCCCAAGCGCGTGGTCTTTCCGGAAGGCGAAGAGCCCAAAATCCTGCGCGCCTGCCAGATCCTGATGGATGAGAAGATCGCCCGGCCCATTCTGTTGGGCGACGAAGAACGAATTCGCGCCGCCATGGCGGAGTTGCATCTGCGCCTCGATGGCGTTGAGATCGTCGATCCGGCCAAGTCGGGGCTGCTATCCGCTTATGCCGAGGAAATGTACAGCCTCCGCCAGCGCAAGGGCGTCACCCGCCGCGAAGCCGGCGAACTGATTCTCAACCGCAATGTTTTCGGCTCCATGATGGTGCGGCTGGGCGATGCCGACGCGTTGGTCGGCGGCCTCACCCAGCATTATCCGGACACCATCCGCCCCGCGCTGCAAGTGATCGAGGTGCGCCGGGCATGCGCACGCGTTTCCGGCGTTTACGTGATGATCACGCCCAAGCGCGATATTTATTTCCTGGCCGACGCCACCGTCAATATCGAGCCGACCGCCGAGGATCTGGCCGAAATCGCCGTGAATACCGCGGAAATGGCGCGGCGCTTCGATGTGGAGCCGCGCGTGGCTATGCTCTCGTTCTCTAACTTCGGCAGCTCGCGCCATCCGCTGGCCGAGAAGGTGCGCAAGGCCGTGGAGTTGGTGCGCCAGCGCGAGCCCGCCTTGATGGTGGATGGCGAGATGCAGGCGGATACCGCCGTGGCGCCCGAGATCATGGACGAGACCTTCCCGTTCAGCACGCTGAAAGGCGGCGCCAACGTCCTGATCTTTCCCAACCTGGAAGCCGGCAACATCGCCTACAAGCTGCTGGGACGCATCGGCGGCGCCGATCTGATCGGGCCCATCCTGATGGGCTTGTCGCGGCCGGTGCACGTGCTGCAGCGCGGCGCGCAGGTTAACGATATCGTCAATATCGCCGCCATCGCGGTGGTGGATGCGCAGGATGCGGGTGCGGCGGGCACTGCAGTCCCCGGGCCGCGGGCGTAAGGAAGCCTTACATCAAGGGACTTGACGCGGCGTTTACATATTCGCCAATTGAGGGAAGCTGTCGAGAAGCGAGGGGCGGTGGGCGCAATTCTTCGAGAACGGTTGCTGCTTTGGGGACCGAATTCTGCGACGTTCGAGTGCCCTGATTTTACGGCATCCGGCGCTGTCTCAAACCGGTTTGTAGGCAAAGAGGGCCGTGCACGGTCCGAGATCTGGGTCGCGGTACCTATTGAAAGCTGATGTCAACATTTGAAAAACGGATTACCTCCAGATCGGGCTCTACCGGGGTCAGATGCGCAATCTGAAGGCGAGTTGGCGTTAGCCAGGCGACTTTCAGGTCACTGCCGGCATTCGCGTCGCTGAGAACATAACTTTTCAGAATCCTTCCGCCGCCAGGATAGCTGAGAACGTCGAAGGGTTTTCCGTGATTCACGGTTCCATCGAGCTTTGTTACGCTGACGGTCGTTTGTACCCACCCGCCTCGATTGGTTTTCGGCAACACCCATGAACTCGCTCCTATTATCCCAAGATCGCTCGTTTGCTCCAAAAGCAAAAGCCGCTGTTTTGTCGCGTTGCAAACCTACCGCGCGAGAGGCGAGAGTGCGTGCGGCCTTTATTATACGATAGAGTGTGTAATCGTCTAGCGATCGGGCCGATCGCCCGGCGGCGGGCAGGTTCGCTCTTTACGCGCCGCCATCGCAGTGGTGGATGCACAGGATGCTGGCGCGCCGGCACTGCGGTCTCCCGGCCGCCGCCGTGAGAAAACCATGCATCTGGGTACATAACCCAATTCGGGCCCGTTTTGCGCCCGGTTCGCCCTTCCCTTGGGTAGGATATGGGGCAACCTGATACGATGGTGGGAGAGCCATCAATCTGACGCTGGAAATTCCCGACGACGTTGCCGAGCGCCTGCATGAGTCGGGCGGGGATTTGCCGCGCCGCGCCTTAGAAGCGCTAGTGGCCGAGGAATACCGGCAGGGCCATCTCACGAAGCCCGACCTCAGGCGGGTGCTGGGTTTTGAAACCAGCGATCAAATCGATGGATTCCTCGGCGCGCACGAAGTGTGGATCGATTACACGCTGGACGATTTGGAACGCGAACGAGCCGGCTTGCGGCGCCTCGGGCTCTGATGCTTCTGGTCCCTCGGCTGTTAGAAGAAGTCAAACTCAAGGTGCAATCTTGAACACCACTCCGCAACTGCCATCCACGCACGCGCTATTGGAGCCACCGCCGAACGCAGCAGTGCCGTAGAGGTTACCGGCCGAGTCCCGTAACAGGCCGCCAAAGGGCTGCGCCCCGTCAGCCGCTCCTGTGAAGTTGTACAGCACCGTCTCCGTCCCCATTGTATCCAGCTTGAACACCACACCGTCGAACGGCTCTGGGCCGGCGCCACCGTCTACCGCCGTGCCGTAGAGGTTGCCTGCCGGGTCCAGGACCAGGCCTGCATGTGGGTTTCCGCCATCCCATCCACCCGTGAAGGTGTGCAGCACAGTCTGGTTGCCGGCCGTATCCAGCTTGAACACGACTCCAAAGCCGTCCGGCACGGACGCAGCACCCCCGGAAACGGTCGTACCGTAAAGATTGCCTGCCGAGTCCTGGACCAGACTTGCATAGGAGTTGCCGCCGTCCGTTCCGCCGGTGAAGCTGTACAACACAGTCTCCTTGCCAGTAGTGTCCACCTTGAACACCGTGCCGAAGCCGAACGCGCCGCCGAACGGGGTAGTGCCATATAGATTGCCTGCTGAGTCCCGGATCACATCTGCATAGGGACTGCCGCCGTCCGCTCCCCCAGCGAAGCTATAGAGCACGGTCTCGCCGGTTTTGCCCAGCATGAACAACAATCCTGCCCTCGATGCACCGCCACGCGTGGTGGCGCCATAAAGGTTGCCAGCCGAGTCTCGGATCAGGCCGGCAAACGGGATTCCCCCGTCCCCGAGCCCTGTGAAACTATGCAGCACGGTCTCCGTGCCGGCCGCGTCGATTTTGAAGACGGTTCCGTAATCGGCGCTGCCGCCGCGCTCGGTGGCGCCGTAGAGGTTGCCTGCCGAGTCACGAACCAAACCTGCGTAGGGGTTGCCCCCGTCAGCTCCGCTGGTGAAACTGTGCAGTCTCGTGAGGCCGGTCTTACCCAGTTTGAAGACTGTTCCGTATCCCGACGCGCCGCCATTCAAGGTTGTACCGAAAAGATTGCCCGCCGGATCTGCGATCAAGCCCGCCTCGGGGGTCGACCCATCCCGGCCGTTGAAACGGTGCAGTACGGTATACGTCTGAGCTTGCGCCAGTGGCACTCCGAGCAGCGCCGACACAAGAATCGCTCGCCCTATCATCGCCACAACAGAATATCATGTCGTTTGGCAATCTAAGCAAAATCCTAAAGGCGACGGTACTAGCCGGGTCGGCGCGCCACGCTATAATGGCCCACTTGCCAGCCGCGTGGTGCGCGAAACACTCGAATCTTGCAGCCGTCCTGATCCTTGGCTTGGTGCTGAATGTCTGCTTCTTTCCGTTTATCTGGGGCCACAAGACGTTGCTGGCTAGCTCGCGCGGCGTAGCGAGCATCTTGCCCAATGGCGCCTTCTACGGCGGCAGCGCAGGACCGGCTTTCCAGCGGGGCAATGACATGGATGCTGCCGCATGGCTAATGGAATCCGATGCGGCCGCAGTTCATCGGCAATACTTCGGTGAAGGGCACTTGCCGCTTTGGAATCCATACCAATCGTATGGCGCACCCCTTGCCGCGAACATGCAGTCGCAGCCGTTCTATCCGCTCTTCATCCTCTTCGCTCTCGATCCGGGGCCGCGAACGGTGAATTTCTTTATCCTCGCGCGCTTCCTGCTCACCGGCGTCTTTACTTACATTTAACTGAGGCTCTTCCTGCCTTTTGTACCTTCAATTGCCGGCGGCATCGCATGCATGCTATCGGGCTACTATGTCCTCTTCTTCAACATGCCCGAGCTGAGCGTGAACATTCTTGTGCCAGCTATTTTCCTGGCCACGGAGCGCCTGCTACGCGAGCAAAGTACCAGAAACATATTGATACTGACTGCAGTGACCTTCTTCTGCATGGTGGGCGGCATGCCCGAGAGCGCCTTTCTGGTTCTGGTATTTGGCGCCATTTACTTCGTCTTCCGCGTGAGACGCTTCGCGCAAGTGAAGTACTTTGTCTTTGCCTGTGGACTGGGAATGGTATTGGCGGCCTTTCTCCTGGTTCCGTTTTTCGAATTCATGCGGCTCTCGTTCAACACGCATCAGCCAGCGAACATTGATGGACATATTGCCGGTCTGAACCACGATCGTTTTGGTTTCTCGGTCTTCACCTATATAATTCCACTGCTCCTCGGAGTCTGTCTGGCGTCCACTTGCACCGGGGCTAGGCGGTTTGAGCTTTCTGCGGGGTTTTTTCGCATCCGCCATAGCCATTGTCCTGAAGAGGTTCGGTGCACCAATAATCAATTGGGTCGGATATCTTCCGTTCTGCCAGTTCATCCTGTTTCCGAAGTACGACGAACCTCTTCTGGCATTTGCGATTTCTGTCTTATGCGCATATGGCATCCATCTGATCCTGAGTGACGCCGTAAGCCGAATGCGCTTAGTGGTATCGATTTCGATCGTCTTTGGACTGTTGGTCGCTGCCGTGGCCACGTCGCTACCCGCCGTCCTGGCAGCAAAGGGACAATCTGACATATATTATCTGAGCTTGGCGGAGGCCGGTGGCGTGTTGTTCGCGGCTATGTTGATCCTGTTGGGACCGGCCCGCTGCGCTTCCAGGAATTGGCTACCCGGCGCTCTGGTGGTTCTACTGGCGGCGGAGATGGCTGGTAACTACATTTATCCCGTGTACTATGGCTTGACAAGCTCCGCCTCGGTGGATGCGAACCCCTATCGTGGAGTCCCCTTTCATCGATTACCTGAAAAGCCCGAATTGGCGCATATGAGCGTGTCATAGGGCGGAAGGGAATCTTAAATCCCAATTGGGCCGAAACTTTTAAACTCAGTGATATTCGGGGCGTGGACGCACTTTATTATCGCAAATACTTTGACTTCATCCGATATTTCTTGCGCGCGGAGATCCCGGACAGCCCGGGTGGGGATCTACGCGTCGCCTTCACGGGCGCCCGTTGGCCGGCGTTCGACGGCCCTTACAAGAGACGGCTGCTGGAACTGTCGTCGGTCAGATTTCTTATATCGTCTGAACCTTACAGGCCTGAAGGGCTAGTAACGCAGATTATCCGCCAAAATGAGGGCCGGCTCGCTCGGGGCCGGGAAAACCTGATCGAAATCCGGGAATTCACGATCGGCGGGGAGGCCAAGGCGGTTCTGTATGAGCATCCGCCCTACGACCGCTTGCCGTACCGGGTCGCTATCACCCCCACCCAACGTGAACTCTCTTTCAGCGTGGCCATGCAGCCAGCCGTCTATGATGGAACGATGCCGATATGCGGAGACGGCGTCGAGTTTCGGTTGGAGGCGCGCGATCATGACGGCCGGATCTCACCTCTGTACGACCGGTACATCGACCCCAAACACAACCCGGCGGAACGCAGATGGATCGCAGCGTCGGTCGACTTGAGCCGGTACGTGGGCCAGGACATTGAGTTGCTCTTTACTACCAATCCGGGGCCCGCCGGAGACGCTTGTGCGGACTGGGCAGGTTGGGGCGAACCGCGATTCAGCGAGGTAGCTGCGGCGCCGCCGGCGTTTCGCCTGTCATACGACCACGAGGTCAAGATCTACGAATATCTTCACGTGCTGCCACGTGCGGCTCTATTCTCCCAGGTGCAGGTGGCAGCGGATGAACCTGCGGCACTAGCTCAGTTGGCGGCGCCATCCCTGAACATCTTTCAGACCGCTGTGGTGGCGGCGCCGAATCTGGACGCGAGCGATAGGGCAGCTATCCGGAGCATGAGTGCCTTGCCGGCCAAACCCGCCCAAGCGGCGAGAATTGTGGCCTATAGCCCGCAGGAGGTTGATATCGATGCCTCGCCGGACGAGCCTGCCTTGCTCGTCTTAAACGATAGCGATTATCCCGGCTGGGCGGCATATGTGGATGGCCGGCGGTCAAAATGGATTACCGCGAATTATCTTTTTCGTGGAGTGTTTCTGAAGGCAGGCAATCACAGAATCCGGTTCGTTTATACGCCAGCCTCGTTCGTGGTGGGCGCAGTCATCAGTGGCACAGCGCTGCTCAGCCTGGCAGCGTTCATCATTTGGCGACGCCGGAGTAACAAAGTGGCCTCGTGACTCGTAGCTTCAAATCAGCCCTTCCGAACGAATTTAATGACCAGTTCGTGGTTGAAATCGAATCGGTTGCACGAGAATGCGAGCCCGAACAGGCAATCGCGATGGAGGGCAACTTGATACGATGGTGGGTGAGCCATGAATTTGAGAGGGCCATCTCACGAAGCCCGATCTCAGGCGGGTGCTGGGTTTTGAAACCAGCGAACAAATCGACGGACTCCTCCGCGCGCACGAAGTATGGATTGATTGCACGCTGGACGATTTAGAACGAGAACGAGCCGGCTTCCGGCGCCTCGGGCTCCGATCCTTCCCACGCAGGCTACATAGCACGCAGGCTACATAATGCTTGACCCGCCCAGTACCAATAGTCGATAATAGCCGTTCCGCCCTTTTAAGAACCGGCTAATGCTCCGCGGCCTCACATTGGCGCTGCTCGTCTGCCTGCTATCCCCGTGCACTTTTGCGGTCAAGACCATTAACAAGACCAAAAAGCGCAAAGCGCAGCCCAACGCCAAAACCAAAACCAAGCCCCGTGCCGTGCCCGCCGCTCCAGCCGCGAGCCAGCCCAAGTCGGCATCCAGCCGTCCGCACCCTGCGCCCGCCGCCCACACCCGGCTGCCCAAGGCCGCCATCTTCGACCCCACCGCCGGCGACAACGTGGATGGCGACGATCTCGCCGTACGCCGCGCGGCCGTCGATGCTCTCGGCCCTTATAACGGCACGGTCGTGGTGGTCGATCCCCAAACCGGGCGCGTTCTCACCATCGTCAACCAGAAGACCGCGCTCGAAAGCGGATTTACGCCCTGCTCCACCATCAAGCTGGTCACCGCCTTCGCCGCCCTCAATGAAGGGCTCGTCGAGCGTGAGACCCCCCTGCAGCTCACCCGCCGCACCAGTCTCGATCTCAGCACCGCCCTGGCGCATTCCAACAATCCCTATTTCAAAATTCTCGGCGACCGTCTCGGTTACGATCGCGTCGTGCGCTACGCGCGCGCTCTTCGGTCTGGGCGAAAAGGCTGGCTGGGAAATCCCCGGCGAGCGTCCTGGTCTGCTTCCCGAAGCTCCTCCGCAATACGGCGGCGTGGGCATGATGACGGCATTCGGCGAAGGCATCCAGTTGACGCCACTGGAACTGGCCGCGCTGGTTTCCGCCATCGCCAACGGGGGAACCCTCTATCATCTCCAGTATCCGCGCAACCAGGAGGAGATCGATCGCTTCGTGCCCCGCGTCAAGCGGCGCCTGGATGTCGCCCGTTGGATCGGCGACGTCAAAGTGGGCATGCGCGGAGCCGTCGACTTCGGCACTGCGCACCGCGCCGGTTACGATTCATCGGAGCCCATCCTCGGTAAGACCGGCACCTGTCACGATTCCCGCGCCCTCAACCATCTGGGCTGGTTCGGCTCTTTCAACGATGTGGAGCGCAATCAACTGGTGGTGGTGGTTCTCTTAACGGGCGGCTTTCGCATCAATGGCCCTATCGCCGCGGGCGTCGCCGGATCGATTTATAAGCAGCTCTCGCAGCAAAACTTCTTCGCCAGCTCCCGTATCCTCTCCACTCAGATTTGCTGCTCCCGCTGAGTACCAACAGTACCCGCCTCGTCTCGGAAAACGTCCGCCATCCTTCCGCGGTTAGTATCTCCAACGCCCCATCGGGATAACGCCGCGCTTCTCCACGCATCTGATTGATAGACATTCACCGCTCTCCTATCTCCCCGTCAGACTCGCTGGGCAACGGAACCCTCGGACTCTCGGCGGGGGTAATTCGGCCGAGTGTGCCGAAGTATGCTCCAGGGCCTCGCTTACAGTTAATCCCACCCAGTTAACTTTGGTAAGTTCGGTACTTGCCAAGCCCAGGTACCAGTGGTTCTCATGTGACTCCTAACTCCCGCAAAATCATTTACATCCGTCAAAAGATCCAGGTACACTCAGTCAGTCGGAGGAAATGAAAATGACAACAGCGGGCAGCCAAAAACGAGGAAATCGCAGCGCGGTGGCGCTCTCATGGAAGGCACTGCCATCACCTTACTCTTGTTCGGGCTGTTGTTCCTGGTCGTCGATCTGGCCTTGGCGCTCTTCACCAAGGCGACTCTGCAGTCGGCGGTGCGCGCCGGCGTGCGGTTAGCCGTAACCGAACAGCTTGGATCGCAGACGCTATCTGAACGACGCCATCACTCAAACGGTCCAGCAAAATGCCATGGGAATACTGAATGGCGCTAATGGCGCCTGTAAGATAGCCATCAATTACTACAATCCGATAACGGGACAGGCGGACACCGGCACGGGCGGTGACGTGGTGGAAGTCTCCATAGTAGGCTATAAATACAGGCCGGTGGGCATCCTCAAGAGCAGCAGCCCGATTTCGATCTCAGCCAGTTCATCGGATGTCATGGAGCAGTGTCCGTTTGCGGGCTGTCCAACCGTGGCCAACCCGCAACCCGCCACATGCCCGTAAAAGGAGCCCAGATATGTCGCGAAACAAAGGAATCAAATCCATGCGGCTCAATAGTGACGAGCGCGGCAATGCTTACATCGAGTTCGTCTTGGTGGCGTCATTCTTCTTCGTGCCGTTATCCTGGGCATGATCACGCTCGGTATCGCCATCGTCCGCAATTTTCAAGTCAACCAACTGACCCGGGATGTCGGCCACATGATGGCCAAGGGCGTGGATTTCTCGCAGCAGGCCAATCAGAACCTGGTCACGAACGATTTGGCGAACGGCCTGAGCCTGACGGCCAACAGCGGCAACACCACTGGAGGCACTTCCGGCCAAGGCGTGCTGGTGCTCTCCGTATTCGAGAGTCTCACGTCTTCCTGCAATTGCTCGAACGCGGGCCACGTGGTGGTGGTCGATCGCATCGTGATCGGCAACAATACGCTCTTCACCAGCCCCTTTGGCAGCCCATCTTCCATCGCATCCAACGGGAGCGTGAATAATTATGCGAACGATACGACGGCCCGGGCGGACAACGTCTCGAACGTGCTCACCATCGGCTCGGGCGGACTAGCTTACATGACTGAAGGCGATTTCTCCTTCACGGATCTGGGCGTGGTCGGATTCATCACCCATTTGGGCGCATTTAACCGCGCCATATTCTAAGGACGGAAAAGAGGCGACTTACATGCAAAACCTCAGCACGCGCAAAAAACGCTCGAAGGGCATAGCGATCGTCCTCACGACGCTGACGCTCACCGTAACGCTGCCGCTGGTCGGACTGGGCTTCGACGTGAGCACCCTGTATCTCATCAAATCGAAACTGGGAGCCGCCGCGGATTCCGCGGCTTTGGCCGGCGCGCGCGCTCTCGCCCAGGGGTCCAACGAGTCGGCCCAGGAGGCCAACGCCCTAACCGCCGCCCAGAGCTTCTTCAGCGGGAACTTTCCCGCGGGGTATTGGCGCACCACCGGCTCATCGGCTTCCGTTTCGGTTGACGGCACTTCCACGCCTAACTATCGCACGGTCACCGTGACCGCCACCGTGCAGGCGCCTTTATACTTTTTACGCGTGTTCAATCAGCAAACTTCCACCATCAACGTCACCAGCCAGGCGGGCCGCCGCGATGTGATGATGATGGTGGTTCTCGACCGTTCCAACTCCATGAACCAGATCGTCGCCGGCACAGGCCAATCCGCCTGCACCATCATGAAAGCGGACGCCGCCAACTTCGTCGGCGACTTTGCTCCGGGCCGCGACCAGATTGGTCTGGTGGTATTCAGCGGCAGCACTTTCGTCTATCCGCCCACCACGTCCTTTACCACGCCGGACGCCAGCGGCAACGACGTTCCGTCGCTGATCTCATCCATCACCTGCCAGGGCAGCACCAGCACCGCCGAGGCCCTGCACTGGGCCTACAATCAGATTCAGACAGTGAACAGCACCACGCGCGCGAACATCATCATGCTGATGACCGACGGATTGCCCACGGGCATTACCGGCAATTTTTGGAACTATCGGAGCAACATGAACTGCGGATCTGCTCCCTTGGTCGGGGTTTTTGCCGGCGGGACCGTAAACGGCAATATGTTCCCCGGCGGTTCGCTCGGCCTGTCAGTTCACCTGCAAGCGACCCTCGCCAGCGCCAACGATATCACCATCGCCAACGACGCCGGCTGCAATTTCGCAAGCTACGAGGGCAACGTGTCGCAGGATATCGCAAGCCTCCCGACTCAGGATATCTTTCAAAACTCGACCCAGGGATACACCGTGCAGAGTCCCGCCTATAACTATCAGGCGGCCAACTTAAGCGACGTTACCAACGCGCAAGGGGCTGTCTACGCGGCCATCAACGCCAGCCGACAACCAGGCGACCACTATCCGTACCAACGCCACTCTGAAGCCCACTATTTACACCATCGGTCTGCAGGGCGATGGCGCCGTCGATCAGTATCCGGACCCGCTGCTGTTGATGAAGATGGCCAACGATCCGAATCTGGCCGGCCAGGCATCCCCCGGCCCAACCTTTTATTCGCAGCAGTCGGGTCAGCCGCAAGGGCTCTTCGCCAACGCCCCGGACGCTTCCTATTTGGCGGTGGCTTTTGACACCATCGCCCGCCAGATCTCCATCCGTCTCTCCCAGTAGTAAAGGCGGATACGCCTTCGCCTGCGCGTTTTGGGCGCTCCGCTCGTCTTTCTCTTTTGGACATTTCACTCCTCGGTAACGCCCGGCGGATGGCGCGGATAGGCGCTCCGCTGCTATGTCTCGCCGTCACCATCCACGCCGCCGGACCCCTGACGCTGCAGCGGTCCCGATATGAGGTGCGGGCGGGCGAACCCGTGTCCGTGGCCGCGCCCCCGGAGGCCCTCGATTTCCTGCTGAAAGCCAAGAGTTTGCGAGTCGAGATCGATGGTGCGGAATCGACCGGCCTGGTGGTGTCGCCCAATCGCGCCCATGATGGCCTGCTGCTGGCCGCGCCGGCGCGCACCAAACCGGGCGAATATTCCGTCACGCTCTCGGCGACCAGCGAAGCGGGCGAAGAGCGCTCTACCACGTTGAGCATCGCTGTGAAGCCGCGGCAAGCGGTGCCATCCGGCGCGGCCCGGAATCCCGTGGTTTTGTTGAATGGCTGGGAAACCTTCATTACGGGCACGTGTACCGTGTCCACCAGCTCATCCGACGTCTTCGGCAACCTGGCCCAGTATTTGGTGTCCGATGGCGTTCCGGACGTGTATTTCTTCGATAACTGTGTGGAAGATCCGAATGACATCATTGAAGGCATCGGCAACGCCCTGGGTACCTACCTGAACAGCATCAAGTACACGGATGGCACCCAGGTCCCGCAGATCGATTTGGTGGCTTTCAGCATGGGCGGACTGGTTGCCCGTGCCTACTTGGCGGGGATCCAATCCGACGGGACGTTCACGCCGCCAACGCCGACCTTAATCGGAAACCTGATCCTGATTGCCACGCCCAATTTCGGTTCATTTGTAGCCTACAACTACCTCAACTCCCTCCCCGCCGGGACGCAGAGCGCTGAGATGATTCCTGCCAGCTCGTTTTTGTGGAACCTGGCCACCTGGAATCAGCGCGGCGACGACCTGCGCGGCGTCCCGGCCCTAGCCATCGTGGGTAACGCCGGACCCTATCTGGGAAGCTTAGAGGCAACCACGCAGCTCAATAATGCCAGCGATGGCCTGGTCTCGGAGACCAGCGCCGCTCTAGGCTTCACCCTGCCGCCGGCCTCCACGCCGACCCAGGTTGTTCCTTACTGTCACGTAGACCCCGTGGCCTTTACCAACACCACGTTCGGAACGTTCAACTGCAACGCCGCGGGGATTGCCAATGTGACTGACGACACCCAGGAGACCGGTGTGATCGTGCGCTCTTTTCTCTCCGGCACCACGGATTGGACCACCATCGGAGGGCCGGCCAGCGCCGATACCTGGTTATCCGTGGATGGCGGCATATACTTCGCGATGCAAAGCGTATCGGATAGCTACGTGACCGACTTGACGGCTGTGGAGTGGGGTACGGTGCCGCTCGCAACCGGCGGCGATACCTCCACGGTGTTTTTCACGGATTTCGTCAGCGGTCAGGGCGATTACCAAGCCACCAGCACGTCGCTCGGTACCTATAACTGCGCTTCGCTCACGGAGCCTGCGGGCTACTACTCGCCGGCGCGCTGTAAGATCGGCACTGCTATTTTCTCGGTTGGCCCGCTAGCCTGTGTGCCCGGGCGGGTGGTCAACTCCGGTTCCACGATTACGATCGACGGCAACGGTTTCGGAAGCCAGTGCAGCGGCTGCCAGGTGCTTGCCACTCCCACGGGAGCCACCACGTCGACGGCCCTGCAGGTCTCCTCTTGGAACAATACGTCGATCTCCGCGGCGCTGCCGGCGTCTTTGACCGGGCTGATGACCATTCAAGTGACAGCCTCGTCCGCGCTGGGAACCGACGCCATCACGGTGATGGCGGTGGCGCCGGGCACCATCACCAATGTGTGCAATGCGGCCAGCTTTCAGTCCGGTTTTGCCTCGGCAACCTGGGTCGCCATCTTTGGCTCGAACCTGGCCGCGACCACCCAAACCTGGCAAAGCAGCGACTTTAGCAATGGGCTGCTGCCGACTTCGCTCGGTGGGGTTTCGGTCACGATTGATAGTTTGCCTGCCTACGTCGAGTATGTCAGCTCGACACAGATCAACGTGCTGGCGCCGGACGATCCGGTGGTCGGCCCCGTCGCTGTGCAAGTAAGCACCGCCGGACAGACCTACAGCTACACCGCGCAGAAACAGCGGTTCGCGCCGGCGTGGTTTACTTTTTCCGGCGAGTATGTCGCGGCGCAGCATTCGGATTACACCGACGTGAACGCTGCGTCGCCGGCCAAGCCGGGCGAGACCGTCCTGCTGTACGGCACCGGATTCGGCCCCACCACACCGGCGCTTCCCACCGCCAATCAGGTGACTGCGGCGGAGCCGCTGGCGAATACCGTTGCAATCACCATCGGCGGCGTGGCCGCTACGGTGGTGTTCGCCGGCCAGTCCGGATCGGGCCTCGATCAGTTCAATGTGACGGTGCCGTCGAGTCTCTTGACCGGCGATCAAACCATCACAGCGACGATCGGCGGCTTCGTGACGCAGTCCGGAGTTACCATCCCCGTTCAGCAGTAACCCGCCAGCGGTTATCATGAACTCGATATGCAGACCAGGCAATTGGGAAACAGCGACATGCATCTCACGCCCATCGGTATTGGGGCTTGGGCCATGGGCGGCGGTGGATGGGCTTTCGCATGGGGCCCGCAAGACGATAGCGATTCCGTGGCGGCCATCCACGCCGCGCTTGACACCGGGGTGAACTGGATCGATACCGCCGCGGTCTACGGCCTGGGCCATTCCGAAGAGGTGGTGGCGCGCGCGTTGAAGGGGCGGTCTCACCGGCCCTATGTCTTCACCAAGTGCGAGCGCGTTTGGAACGAGCGGCGTGAAATCTCGAAGAGCCTGAAGGCGGAATCCATCCGCCGCGAAGTGGAAGCCAGCCTGCGCCGCCTCGAAACCGATACCATCGATCTTTATCAGATCCACTGGCCCGAGCCCGACGAGGATGTCGAAGAGGGTTGGACCACCATGGCGCAACTGCAGCAGGAGGGCAAGGTGCGCTGGATCGGCGTCTCCAATTTCAACCTGGATCACCTGCGCCGCGCCCAAGCCATTGCGCCCATCACCTCGCTGCAGCCGCCTTACTCCATCCTGGCGCGCGAGATCGAAGAGTCGATCTTGCCATACACCGCGGCGCATGGGATCGGGGTGATCGTGTATTCGCCCATGAAATCGGGCCTGCTGAGCGGCGCCATGACGCGCGAGCGAGTCGCCGCCATGCCGGCGGACGACTTCCGCCGCCGCGTGCCGAGCTTCCAGGAGCCTCTGCTCACCCGCAATCTGGAGTTGGCCGAATTACTGCGCGCCATTGGCCTGCGCCACGGGCGCACGCCCGGCGAAGTGGCGATAGCCTGGACGCTGCGCCATCCGGCGGTGACGGCCGCGATTGTCGGCATGCGTTCTGCCAGTCAGGTGGAGGGCGTGATCGGCGCGGCCGAGTTCCGGCTGAGTCCGGGAGAGGTCGAGGAAATCGAGGCCTTCCTGCGCGCGTGAGTTATGATACGGTTGATAACCGGAGCGTGGGTTTTCTTGATTACCAACATCCAACTCTATCTGGTGATCGGCGTGCCCATCATCGTCAACGCGCTGCTGCTCGGCTTGGTGGCGGCGTATATGAAGGTCAGGTTTGACGAGGTCCACCAACACTTCGATGTCCTGGACCGGCGTCTCGACGACATGCAGAGTCGCTGGCTGGCGGAGCTGCATCGCGGCTTGATCGCATGAACCTTTCCGCCGTTATGCGCGCGGCGGCGATCCTGGCTTTGCCGGCTCTGGCTCAAGCTGTAGACTTCGCGACTCAAGTCCACCCCATTCTGGCTTCCCGATGCGCTCCCTGCCATAGCGGCGATAAGCCCGCAGCGGGCCTATCGCTCACCAGCCGCCGGCAGGCGCTGGCGGGCGGCGCGAGCGGCCCGGCACTGGCGCCCGGCGATTGCCAGGGCAGCTTGCTGATCCGGAAAGTTTCCGGCCAGCGCGGAGCCATCATGCCCGCGTCCGGCGAGCCTCTGACAGCGGCCCAGATTTCGACGCTTCGCGCATGGATCGACGAGGGCGCCCCTTGGCCCGAGATCGCACCCACCCCTCAGGGCTGGGTTGCCCCTATCGCTCCCCGCCAGCCCGATCTGCCCGCGGGCGCGGAGCCGCATCCCATCGATCGCTTCCTGGCGGCTTACTTCGCTGCGCATGCCATGCCTTTCCCCGGCCGGTCAGCGATGCGCGATTCGCGCGGCGCGTCTATTTCGATCTGTGGGGTCTGCCTCCCACGCCGGCGCAACTGGAATCTTTCCTCCGCGATAAGAGCCGCGATAGAAGCAATGCCAACCGCGCGCGGCTGATCGACTCCCTGCTGGCCGATTCCCACTCTACGCGGAACATTGGATCAGTTGGTGGAACGATCTGTTGCGCAACGATCAGGGCGGAGAATATGCGGGCGACCGCAAGTCCATCACCACCTGGCTGCTGGGCGCTCTCGAACAGAATCTGCCCTACGGCACGATGATCGGCGCGCTGGTGAATCCGGCGCAGAAGACCGGCCCGGAGGGTTTCCTGGTCGGTGTCAACTGGCGCGGCGATGTGAACGCCAGCCAGACCCCTTACATGCAGGCGGCCCAGAACACCGCGCAGATTTTCCTGGGAATCAATCTGAAATGCGCGTCCTGCCACGATAGTTTCATCAACCGGTACAAACTGCGCGAGTCCTACGGCATGGCCGCCCTGTTCTCGCCGCAGGGCCGATTGGAACTGGTGCGGTGCGATGTCAAGACCGGCAATTATACGGGGCCGCAACTGCTCTATCCGGAGCTCGGCACCGTGCCTGACGATGCCACTCTTGCCGAACGGCACGCCGCCGCCGCGCGGTTCTTCACCGACCCGCGCAACGGCCGCGTGGCCCGCACCATCGTCAATCGCTACTGGCAGAAGCTATTCGGGCGCGGGCTGGTAGAGCCGGTCGACGAGATGGACGGCGAGCCATGGAATGCGGACCTGCTCGATTGGCTGGCGAGCGACTTCACCGCCCACGGAAGCGATCTAAAGTATTTGCTGCGGCTCTTAATGACTTCGAAAGCGTATCAGTTGCCGGCGGCCATCACCGCCGAACAGCCCGCCAAACCGTATGTCTTCCTCGGCCCGCAGGTCCGGCGGCTTTCCGCCGAGGAATTCGCCGATACGGTTTCCGCCATCACCGGCGAGTGGCGGCTGGTGGAGCCCGAGACGCGCCCGCACGGCATCTCGCCCACTGCCACGCCCGCGCGCGACTGGCAGTTCAGAGCCTCGCCGCTGGCCTTGGCCCTGGGGCGCCCCATTCGCGACCAGGTGTTCACCACGCGCGACAACCGGCCGACCACATTTCAGGCGCTGGAGCTCGTCAACGGCGCGAGCCTTCAGAACATGCTGCGGCGGGGCTCTCTCCGATTGCTGGGTCAACTGCCGCCGTCGACTGACAACCTGTTCGACAGCGGCAAGTTAAAAAAAGGCGCGGTGGATTTCGATATCGATATTTCCGGCCTGAAGCAACTCTGGCTGCTCGAAGAGGATGCCGGCTCATACGATCTGTCGCGCACCGTCGCCGGATGGGTCCAGGTGGAACTCAGTGGGCCGGACGGCGCCAAGCAGCTTACCGATCTGGCGCCCGCCGCATTCGCGCGCCAGCCGCTCACGGCCAACAAGGTGCCCGTAGGCGACGCCCTCACCATGCCCCCTGGCAGCCGGATGGTGATTCCGATTGACGGGCTCGGGTTCACTCGCATGCGCGGCCGGGTGGCCCTCGACGACCGTTCCGTACCCGATGACGTCGAGGGCGCCGTGCGCTTTTTCGTTTTCGGCGCGGAGCCGGATCCCGATCGGCTGGTGCATGTTTCAGGCCAGCCCCCCGTGCCGGCGCCGCCACCCCTGACCAGCGTCAATGCGGCAGTCGACCGTTTTTATTTGCAACTTTTCGCGCGAAAACCGAACTCGCAGGAAGCGCGCATCGTAAGAAGGTATTTCGCGGGCGGCAAACTGGCGCCGGCGGCACTGGAGGATTTGCTGTGGAGTTTATTGCTGCACCCCGAGTTTCAGTATTTGTATTGATGGCTTGCGCAGCGGCGTTTGCGCGCAAGACGGCGCCGCCGTCTATAAGCAGCATTGCGCACAGTGCCACGATAAGGGCGTGGGCCGCGCTCCGCAGCTTCTTGCCCTAAGTCTGTACACGCCCGAGCGCGTGGTGGCCGCGCTGACCGACGGCAAAATGGCGGAGCAGGGCAAGTCGCTCACGCCGGCGGAAACTCGCGCCGTAGCCATGTTCGTCACTTCCAAATCATTTGGGGCGGATCAGCCCGCGGCCGAAGGGCAGTGCGCCGGGCCGGCACCGGCTTTCGACAAACCGTTCGCCGGACCGTACTGGAATGGCTGGGGCGTGGACCCGGCCAATAGCCGCATGCAGCCGGCGGCCATGGCCGGCCTGACCGCCGGCCGACACGCCGCGATTGAAGCTGAAATGGGCCTTCGGGTTTCCCGGCGCCGGCAAGGCATTCGCACAGCCGACGGTGGTCAGCGGGCCGCATCTTCGCCGGTAGCGATTCCGGGAAAGTCTATTCGCTGGATGCCTCGACCGGCTGCATTCAATGGATGTTCAAAGCCGATGGACCGGTGCGCAGCGCCATCAGCATCGGTCCGGTGGGCGGCAAGTGGGCGGCGTATTTCGGCGATCAGAGAGCCCAAGCGTATGCCGTGGATGCGGCCACCGGCACGCTGCTGTGGAAGGTGCGCGTGGACCAGCATCCCGCCGCCATGATCACGGGCGCGCCGGCCCTCTACGAGGGGCGGCTCTATGTTCCCGATTCGTCCTATGAGGAGGTCACCGGTGGCGGCCCTAAGTACGAGTGCTGCAAGTTTCGCGGCGGGGTATCGGCGCTGGATGCCTCGACTGGCAAGCTGATCTGGAAAAGCTACACCATCGCGGAGGAGCCCCACCCCGTCCGCAAGAACAAGCAGGGGATCCAGCTTTGGGGGCCTTCGGGCGCGGGCGTGTGGTCGTCGCCTACCATCGATGCCAAGCGGCATGCGGTATATGTAACCACGGGCGATTCCTACTCGGATCCGCCGGCCCACACCAGCGATTCGTTTCTGGCCTTCGATATGGATACGGGGAAGCTGCTCTGGTCGCGGCAATTGACCGAGGGAGACGCGTACAATCTGGGTTGCCCCACGGGCGATAATTGCCCGGAGTCCAAGGGACCGGACTTCGATTTCGGCTGTTCTCCCAACCTGGTGGATCTGCCGAACGGCAAGCGCGCGCTGGTGGCCGGGCAGAAGTCCGGCATGGTGCATGCGATCGATCCGGATCAGCAGGGCGAAGTGCTCTGGTCGGTTCGGGTTGGCAAAGGCGGTGCGCTCGGCGGCGTACAGTGGGGTAACGCAACCGATGGCCAGAACGTATATGTGGCCGTCTCGGACCACTTCGCCACCCCGGATCCCAAACAGGCCGGCGGGATGTTCGCGCTCAAACTGGCCACCGGCGAACGGGTCTGGTCCACGCCGCCGCCCGCCTGCGACAAGCCGAATTGCAGCCCGGCGCAATCCGCGGCAGTGACAGTGATTCCGGGGGTGGTCTTCTCCGGCGCGCTCGATGGCCATCTGCGCGCCTATTCGACCGCCGATGGCCGCATCATTTGGGACGTGGATACCGCCATCGAATACCAGGCGGTGAACGGAGTCAAAGCCAAGGGTGGTTCGCTCGACGGTCCGGGACCCGTGGTGGTGGGCGGCACGCTCTATGTGAACTCCGGTTACGGGATGTTCTTCGAGATGCCGGGCAATGTGCTGCTGGCATTTTCAGTCGACGGGAGGTGAGAGTTACACATTCAGAAGGAATCACCGGGTTTTATCGCGGTCCGATTTCTGGAGGGACCGAACACAGCCGTAGAACTCGGACCGCAGCGGAGTGTGCTTAACTACTTCCAGCACATGCGGAGGAGCTCAGGGAGCCCTCGTTCATTTTTGATATAGTGCTCCACAGCGTTCAAAGTTGCGCTTGCCGTCTCACCCCACAAACCGATTTGAGGATATCCCCTTCCGTTCTTTCGGAAGAAGCCCGTAAGCGCATCGCCTCCGGGAATTGTATATTTCCCCTCAAGCGAATCCGCCGGTTTCACCCACTCGTCGAATTCTTTGGAAAGCCGGTTAGCGGGAGGACCGCCTATTGCGATCACGGGATTACTACCACAGGACGCCGCCTCGGCTTCCCAGCCCCGGTCGGTCAATATGATCCCTCTGCGGAACGGATAGGCCCCACCTTGCTCGTCTATTTCCGCCCGTAACAATTCCGCCGCAGCGCGGTCAAGCAACTCAGAGACTACCGATACGCCGATCACCAGAATAATGGTCTCGCGGTTTATAACAGCCTTCCTGTCATATACCCGATCCAACCGGTAGAGATCATCGGCATATCTTGGGTTCGACAATATGTCCTCCATCTGCTCCAGCAACGCTGCCGTAGGAAGTGAATCGTTATTTAGCGCTCTCATTTTGAGCCTCCTGATTTTGCCCAGTGGCGGTTTTTTCACGGATGCGCGTCCCGTGAGGCGCGCATACAGACTAGCATAACCTTCTTGGGTATCCACATAATAATGCTGATAGACCCTCAGCGCGAGCGGAATTGCCGCCTCCGAATCCGCGGCGAATAGCACGGGTATGAACTTAGTATTCACCGTATGACGCGTGTACAGGTAAGTGTGCATTAACAGCGATTCCCATACGACACCACGCCCCATTTTCGGCTCCTCTTTGCCCTCTACTTTCTGCAAATATAGTTCGGTACAGACGACGAGAACAAATTCAGCTTTCTCAATCTGAGCCTCCATCCAGTGAGGCCAGCCCTTTTCTGGCGCACCTTCATAGCGGTCAATCATGACGTCTACGGCTCGATCGCGAAGACCATTCGCAAACACCAGAACACGCTCCTCATGTTCCGGTGAGTCGTGGCTATAGCTGATGAAGATCCTGGTCGGCATGGGCAATCACAATTGTCGCATTTTGGCTTAAAGCCGTCCCTTTACTTGACTTTTAACAGCCTGGGCCTGCGTCGGTAACGATCCCCATATGGGCTCACTCTCGCACCCGCGCGCCATCCCGCCACAGCAATGTCATAGTAATATGGAATGAAAACGAGTGGTGGGTACCAATGAATCACGATGCGGGAAAAATCGAAAAAGAAATCCTGAGCGGCCTGTCCCGGCGCCATTTCCTGCGCGCATCCGGCGCCGCCGCCCTCGCCGCTCTGTCCGCCTCCGATCCGCGCCTGCTGGCGTCGAGCGCCCCTATCGTCCCGCGGGCCGATAGTCTCATTCTGCTGTGGATGGCGGGCGGCATGGCGCAGACCGAAACCTTCGATCCGAAGCGCTACACCCCATTCGAGCCCGGCATTGAATCGAAACGCGTGCTGAGCACCTTTCCGGCGATCGATACGTCGGTTGACGACATCAAGATTTCCGAGGGGCTGGAGCGCATCGCCAAGATCATGGACCGCGGTACGCTCATCCGCTCGCACCGCGTCGGCGATCTGGGTTTCATCCTGCACTCGCGCCATCAGTTTCATTGGCACACCGGCTACGCTCCGCCGCAGTCTGTGGCCGCGCCTCACATGGGCGCGGTGCTCTCGCGCACGCTGGGGCCGCGCAATCCGGAGATGCCGGCCTTCATCGACATCGGCCAGAATCTCGAAATCGGTGGCGAGAGCGACGCCGTCAAGGCCTTTCACACCGCCGGCTTTCTCGGCAGCGAGCACGCCCCTTTCCTGATCGCCGACCCGCGGGATGCAGTAGCGCGTGTGCGGCCATCGGAACAACTCGGTCCCGCGCGCTTTGCCAACCGCTACGAACAATTTAAGAAGCTGGTGGCCGCCGGCCCCGTGGGCCAATACGGCAGCGATTTCCAACGCCAGAGCCTGCTGCGGTCGCTCGACAACGCGCACCGTTTGCTCAACTCCCCCGCCGCGAAAGCATTCGATCTCAGCCTGGAGCCGAAGGCCGCTTACGATGTCTACAACACCGGCCGCTTCGGCCTGGGCTGTCTGCTGGCGCGGCGACTTGTCGAAGCAGGCGCCCGATTCATCGAAGTCACCACGGAATACGTTCCCTTCCGGTATTGGGATACCCACGAGAACGGACACAAGCGCGCAGTCGGCATGAAGGAAACGATCGACGCGCCGGTCGCGCAGTTAATCCTCGATCTGGAAGCGCGCGGCTTGCTTGACCGCACCCTGGTGGTGGTGGCCAGCGAATTCGGACGCGACATGATGACCGAGGGTAAGCCCGGCGCGCAAGTGAAGGAGCAGGTGAAGCAGCCCGATATCATGACTGAGCCAAAGCATTACGGCATGCACCGGCATTTCACGGAAGCCTGCTCGGTGCTGATGTTCGGCGGCGGCGCGCCCAAGGGCAAGTTATACGGGCGTACCGCGGATGAGCGCCCCTGCAGCATCGTCGAGAACCCCATCACTATCGAAGATCTGCACGCCACCATCTACGCGGCCATGGGCATTGCGCCCGATACCGCCTACGTAGTCGAGAAGCGGCCCTTCTACGTCACTAAGGACGGCAAGGGGAAGGTCGTAACCGCACTGCGCGCGTGACGCGGCGGGAAGATCTCCGGGTGCAGGATTTCGGCTAGGATCTCCAGCGATTCGACCAATCGCGGTCCGGGGCGGTTGAAGTATTGGTTGCCGTCGGCTACATACACCCGCTGATGGCACACCGCCCGCAAATCGTGCCAGCCGGCGCGTCCGGTGAGCCAGTACATCTCGTCAATGGCGCGTTGCAGATCGAAGCCGCACGGCATCACCAGGATGGCGTCCGGATCCGCGGCTTCGAGATCCTCCCACGTGCGCCACTCCACGTGTTCCGCGCCGGCCATGCCAATCAGCTCCGGCATCCAGTTGGCCACCGGCATTAACGGCTCGATCCATTCGATGCAAGCAAGACGCGGGCGACGCGATGCGGCGTTCGCGGCGTCCGAAATCGTCCGCATGCGCTGCTGTAACCGCGCGACAAGCTGTTCGCCGCGGGCTGCGATTTCGAGCCCCCGCGCCACGCGGCGCATATCCTCCCACACTTCCGCGAGCGAAACCGGATTGAGCGAGATCACCGCCGGCCGGCTGGCCAGGCGCGCCGCCACCGAACGCTCCACATCGCGCACGCTCACCGCGCAAACTTCGCAATGGATCTGCGTCAGGATGTGGGTAGGCTGCAAACGTTCCAGCACATCGTCGAACACCTGGTAAACCGAGATCGATTCGGCCATCGACTGCCTCACCAACCGGTCGATTTCGCGGCTGTCGCCATCCACCGCGAAACGCGGGGCGGTGCACGCCGGCAACGCGCGCACTTCTTCGGGAAAATCGCACTCGTGCGAACGGCCCACCAGCCACGGCAACGCTCCCAACGCATCGACGATCTCCGTGGCGCTCGAAATCATGGAGACAATGCGCGGCGTCATGCTCCCTCGCGCATCACGGGCAGCAGATCCGCGAACACGAAGCCATCGGCATCGCGCAATTCGCCCGCGGCTACTGGAATCGGTCGACAGAACATGGGGCCGGCGTAGGCGAACGTGTGAAACTCGCCATTCTCGCCGCATGGATCGGCTTGGGGAGGCAGGTCGTTAAGCAGCGTCAGATCGAACTCCCGGCCGGCGAAGCTCGCGTCGAGCGCCTTCTTATCCACGCAGGTGATTCTGGCGCGCAATCCCTCGCGGATCATTTCCTGCGCCAGCGCGCGCGTGGGAATCTCCCAGAGTGGGAACAGCGGCTCCAGGCCGCTGCCCGAGAGCGCTCGTTCGCGGTAGGCGCGCACATCCCGCAGAAACAGATCGCCGAATACGATGGCCTCGAATCCGTCCGCCACGGCGCCGCGGCAAGCCTCCGCCATCAAGGCTTCATACTGCTCGTTCGAACAGGGCCAAGGCAGTTCCACGGCGCGCAGCGGGAGACCCGCCGCTGCCGCTTGCGCCTCCACTAACGTGCGGCGTACGGCATGCATAGCTACGCGATCGGCCACGTGGTTGAAAGTGGTCAGCAGGCCGGCAATTTCCACGCCCTGGCCTTGCATCCTGTGCAACGCCCAGGCGCTATCTTTGCCGCTGCTCCAGGAAAGCAGGGCGCGCTTCAAGCGGTTGCGGCGACCTGTTCGGCCGTGTGCAGACGGCGGCTCAGCCACGCGTGCAGGCCGAACAGCACGCCGGAGTAAAACAGATCGCCGGCCAGCGTCCGGCCGAAGAACGGGATCGCCGCGGTGAAGCAGAGGCCCAGGCCCGCCAGCGTATGGGGGTAGAAGCTCCCCAGCCACACTCCGAAATTCGAGATCAGGAAGAACTGCGCGCTGCACGCCAGACAAGCCGCCCCGATGCGCAGCGGGTTTTCGGTCGATTGCAGCCGCCGCCCGATCCACACGCTGATCATGAAGCTCAGATAGATGAACGGCGTGGCAAAGGAGTAGCCGCCCAATATAGGATCCGTGATGGCCATCAGCACCAGCGGCACGGCAAACGCTTGCCAGCCGCGCAGGCGCGCGCCGGCATACAGGCTCATGCCGCCCACCGGAGCGAAGTTCGGCGGATGCGGCAACAAACGCGCCACCGCTCCCAATACGGTCAGGCTCAACGCCAGCGGCCGAACATTATTCTCTCGATCCATGATCTCTCCCTATTCAGATAGTGTACCGCTCGCCGAGCGATTCGGTTCCCACAGCGTCTCCGCGGCTCCGCTCAAGTGGCTGGCCCAACGGCTCCAGACAAAAAACGCATCGCTCAGGCGGTTGAGATATTGCACCGCTTCAGCCGGGACCTGCTCCTCGCGCGCCAGTGCTGTTACGAGCCGTTCGGCGCGGCGGCACACCGTGCGGCAAATGTGCAGTTCCGCATTCAGCCGCGAACCGCCCGGCAGCACGAACGATCGCAGAGCGGGCAATCCCTCGTTCATCCGATCCATCTCCGCTTCCAGTTGCGCGATTTCCGCCCCGGTGATGCGCGCCTGCCGCGGATGCACATCCTTGGGCAGCGTGGCCAGGATGGATCCCAGGTTGAACAATTCATGCTGCACGCGCAGCAGGATGCCGTCGAGCGTCGCCACCGCGCCATCGTCCACGGCGGTCTGGCGCGCCAGGCCCACGAACGAATTCAGCTCGTCCACGGTGCCATAGGCCGCGATGCGCAGCGAATCCTTCTGCACGCGCTGCCCGCCCGCCAGGCTGGTTTCGCCCTGATCGCCCTGCCGCGTGTAGACACGGTTGATAGCCAGGCGCGGCTTGTCGAATTGTTCCGTGCTAGGTTCCATATTTCGAGGATACATTGCCGGCACTGTGCGCTGCTATGATGAAGTCAGTCCGGGGTGCGCTATGACGACCGAAGAACGTCTCGAAAAACTCGCCGAAAGGCACGAAGCCTTGACCCAGACCGTGGAACTGCTGGCCGCCATGCAACAGGAAAACGAGCGGCGGATGGGGCAGATGATGGACGCCATCAACCGCCTCACCAACATCGCCGCCGCGCACGAAGAACGCCTGGATCCGTCTCACGACACGTAGCCTACTTTCCCTTCGCTAGCGTCCACTTCAACCCCGCCACAAAATTCAGCTTCGGCGCGGGAAATCCCAAAACCTCCTCGTACGATTGATTCAGCGCATTACGCAGGTTTCCATAGGCCGTCAGCCCCGCGTGCACGCGCACGTTCAGGTTGACCCCCATGTCGAAGAAGCCACGGTCGGGGTACAGTCCCGCCGTCGCGCCGTAAGTAGGATCTACATCCAGGTCGGAGCCGCGAAAATATCCGGTCACATTCGCTGTAACTCGCCCGCGGGTGAAGGTGGAGACGAACGACCCGGAATTGGCCGGCCGCCGGATCAGTTCCTGTCCCACCGAGAAAGGAATTGGCGCGAGACCCGTAGACCCGTTCAACGAAAGCACCTCGGAATCGAGATAAGTGTAAGATGCCGCGAGAGACATCCAACGCGCGGGGCGGAAGCGGCCGGATAGTTCCGCGCCCTGCGCTCTGGCGTTTGAAAGGTTATCGGTCTGAAAAGCGCTCAGCACCGCCAGATCCCCGCCCAGTGATACGATCAGATCGTAAAAACGGTTGTAGAAGTAAGTCGCATCCAGCGATAGCTTGTCGCCAAATAGCCGTTGCTCCACGCCGAAATCGAAGCTGGCCGTGCGCTCCGGCTTCAGCGCCGGATTGTTGGTGAACGCCAGTTCCAACCCCGCCGGCGGACGAATCCCCGTGCCGAAAGAAGTATGCAGCCGCGTACCCGCGTGCAGGATGTAAGTGGCCGCCAGCTTGGGGTTCACCTTTGCGATCGTGTTGGCCGGAAACGCGGGCCGCCCATCGCTGAGATTCTCCGGGATGAATGGTGTGCCAATAATCTCGCCCCTCGCGCCCACGTTGACGAAAAACCGGCTGCCCGCCTGGAAGCGATTCTCCCAATAGATGCCGGCATCGTCGCGCTTGATCGGAAAGGAATTATTGTCATCGTCGCTGATATAAGTGTTCGTGACTTCCTCGCGCGTCAGGCTGACGCCGAACGCGGTGGTGTACCAGGGAGTCACACTCACAATGCTGCGCGTCTCGAACTGGCCGCGCAGATCCTTTTCGTAGCTGTATCCGTAAGGGCTGCTGTAGCCGCTGTTTTCAAGGAAGAAACTGGCGAAGGTCTCCTGCCGGAACCGCGGCGAGATATCGATCTGGTGATGCAGGAAGTAATCGGAAAAATCGTTTTTGTCGCGGCTGATGAGGTCGAGCCCCGGATAATCGTTCCCCGGATCGGAACCGTAAGCGCCAGGGTCGCCCACCACGTTCGCGTTGTAATCGCCTCCAAAAGACAGGCTTTGCCGGCCAAACGTGCGTGTGATGTGCAGGGCCACGTTGTCATTGCGGTAATCGCTATTGGGCACCGGGCCGTTGTCGCCAAGCTGCGATGCGAATGCCGCCACCCCGAAGCCCGCGAGGGTCCCTGCCGCGCCGATGGCCAGGCGATGTTCCTGGTAGGTGCCGCCCTCGGCCAACACATCCAGATAAGGCTCGTCCTGCGCCGCGCGCGTGACGAAATTGACCACGCCGCTATTGGCATATGCGCCGTAGACCGCCGACTGCGGCCCCTCGATCACCTCCACCCGTTCCAGCCAATCCGTGGGAATGTGCGCGAAGTCGAAGGCGCCGCCGAAGCTATTCACCGGCACACCATCGATCTGCACCAGGTTGAAGTTGTAATTGCCTCCCCGGATGAACATATCCGCAACCCCGCCCGGGCTGCCGGTCTGGGCGATCGTGATCCCGGGCATGTAGCGCAGCAAATCCACCGCCAGACCTTCGTTGCGCTCCGCGATTTCCTCGCGCGGCACGATGTCGATGCTGCTTCCCTGCTCGCTGAGCGGCACATCGATCGCCGATCCGGCCACGCGCACGGAATCTACCTGCGGTGCGATCGCGAGCCGGACGGTGAGCGGCGCGGAATCCGGTGTTCCACTGAGCGGGATCTTCTTCGTCTCGAAGCCCGGCGCCGTAACGGCAAGCTGTATGCCGGCGGTCGCGGCGAGTTTCAGCGTAAAGCCGCCTGCCACGTCGGTGACGGTTTGGGCAGCCACGCCCAGCCTATTGACAGCGGATACCTGCGCACCGGCGAGGGCTCCGCCGGATGGATCGACCACAGTTCCGTGAATGGTGAATGAAGCGGCGGCGGCCGCGGGCAATAGCCCCAGCCACAGGACAAGAATTCGCATTGTAGGCTCCTCCCTCGAGAGCCGCAATTCTGGAGTCTTGCCGGTCGGTCTCCTGACTTGCGCTTCTACGGGCCGGTCAGCCTTCCCATCCGTTTAAGGACAGTGGCTTAACGTTTGACCGGTCCTCCACGCTTACAGTGGCGGGGCCGTGCTGGATTTGCACCAGCTTCCCATACAACACCGGAAAGCTTCTGAACGAATTTAGAATAGCGGCAATTGATCCGGAAGGCAAGCCCGAATCACGATGCGGGTGCGCGACACAAAATGGAACGGCAGGGCCACTTTCTTTTTTTGTGGCCTTAAACCTAGCGTAGTAGTACGCTAGGTATTAGGAGGTTCCCAATGACCGAAGCTCTTTCCGCGCTCGAAGCTCAGCGCGCGCAGACACAGTTCCAGATCAGTCGACTCGGCGATATGCGTTCTGGGTCGATTACCAGCACGGGCGGACGATGTGGCAACCCAGGGTGCCACTGCCGCCGGCCCGATGACCCGGGCCATGGCCCTTTCTATCGCTTGACCCGCAAAGTCAATGGAAAATCCGTTACGGAGACCTTTAGCACAGCGACGGCTCTGCGCAAGGCTCAGCAGGAAGTCGAAGAGTTCCATCGCTTCCGTCAGCTCGGTCACGATCTGTTGGAAGTCAACGAGAAAATCTGCAAGTTGCGGCCGGTGGAGGACACTTTGACCGCACAGGAAAAAAAACAGCAGAAGCGATCCAACAAGAAGTCGCCCAAGAAGTAGGTCGGACGGTACAGATCGTCCTCGGCGATTGGCATAAGACCGGCACGATCGATCTTGAGGCCGTCGAGATGCTGGTGCGGGACTCTATGCACCACGCCGGGGCAATAGCCATGCAGCGGTTGTTGTGTATGCCGGCGGCGCACGACCGCCAAGTCCCCTGCGGCTGCGGTCAGCAAGCTCGATACCGCGAAACGCGCCCGAAGCAGATCCTGACCATGCTGGGGCCTGTGGTCTACGATCGAGCCTACTATCTCTGTCCGAGTTGCCATCAAGGACACAGTCCCCGCGATCGGGAACTTGACGTAGTCGGGACGGAGTGTTCGCCCGGCGTGCGACGTATGATGGCCATGGTAGGAAGCGAGACCAGCTTCGATAGTGGCCGCCAACGGCTGCACCTGCTGGCCGGCCTGGAGGTCACTACCAAAGCTGTCGAACGCCACGCCGAAGCCATCGGTGCCGATATCGCCGAACGGGAACAGGCCCAGCGAGATCGCATCGTGCAATTGGAGTTTCCCGACATCTTGGGCGCTGCCGTTCCCGTGCTGGTCGTCGAAATGGATGGCACCCAATTGCCGATGGTACACGCCGAGTTGGAAGGGCGCGCCGGCAGATCCCAGGGGCAGCCGGCACGCACCCGGGAAGTCAAACTCGGGTGTGTCTTCACCCACACCACCACCGACGCGGAAGGCCGACCCATTCGGGATGCCGCTTCCACCACCTATACCGGGGCCATCGAAACTGCTGAACTGTTTGGCCGTCGGCTCTACGCCGAAGCCTTCGAACGGGGATGGGATCGGGCCAAAAGGAAAGTGGTGCTGGGCGACGGTGCCGAGTGGATCTGGAATATCGCAGACCAGCATTTTGCTGGCGCCATTCAGATCATCGACATCTGGCACGCGCGCGAGCATCTCTGGGATGTAGCCGCTAAGTTATTTCCCTCCGACGAGAAGCAACGGAAGCGTTGGGCCAAGAAGCTAATCCAAAAACTAAACCGAGGCAGAGTCGAAAACGTCGTCAGTGAACTGCGCAGCTTCCCCACACGCAAGGCACAGTTACGCGATGAGCTTCGTATCCAAGCCGACTACTTCGAACGGAACCGAAATCGCATGCGTTACCCCAAATTCCGCAAGCAGGGTCTATTCATAGGCTCTGGAGTCATCGAGGCAGGATGCCGAACGGTGATCGGGTCCCGTCTCAAGCAGTCCGGCATGTTCTGGACAGTGCGCGGTGCCAATGCCATCATCGCCTTGCGCTGCAACCGGCTGTCCGGCAAATTCGAGGACTACTGGGCTTCTCGCTCGGCGGCCGCCTAAAATCATCCACAATTATGTCGCGCACCCTCACGATGCCACATTCCTCAGATCGCAACCAGAAGGGCGCTACGTCCCCTCGATAGATTTCAGAACGTCCCTCCAGTCCTGCTGGCGACTGACAAGTACCGCACGAGCAACCAACTGAATGGCAATAGAATCTATATCTTGATACCGAAGCATTTTGGGTCAGGTTTTCCGCTGGCCCCAAAACTCCCATCGGGCAGCGTATCTGGTGGCAGATGGCAATCAGATGGCCCATGCGGAAATATGGAACACTTTGGCTTCGCGAGCCCGGTGGTTGGTCGGGTGGCCTGGATCGTCTTTCAACGGTTTGCCGGATTGCGCATGTCCACTAAGGACCGCCGCCTCAAATCCCACATCCGTGACCATCCGTAGTATTGTGGATTGATGAACGAGCCGCTTTGGGGTTGAATTAGCCATGCCAACACAAATCATCCCTGAAATGTCGGAAATTCAGAAGCACCTCAACGAATACCTCTTGGGGAAAATCGAACTGCATGAATTCGAGGATTGGTTTGTCTCAATTCTCTGGGACCTGCGGAAGCACCGGACAATCCTGCGCGGGAACTGGCGGGACACATCCATAACCTCATCGCGGAAACCTCTCGTGGAGATCGTTCACCGGATTCCCTTCGTAAGGAGTTGGGTAGTGTCTTAAAGTTGCGCGAGCGGTAAAAATGCGTAAAGACCCCGATATACTCCGCGCCGTGGGAAAAGGAGCGAAATCCATGTTTTCTCTAAGGATGCCGTTCAAGGTGATTACGAAAGTGTTTGCGACCCTGCTATTGTTCAGCACAATGGCTGCCGCGCAGATTCCTGGCCTTTGCAATACCGGCCAAACCAAGGCAACCGCATCTGGATGCACCGGCGTCCTGGTGACTCCCAACCCCTCAGGTGGCGGCCCGAATCGAGATGGCAATTGGCAATTGGCCTATCCGTATCCGTCAGATCTTTCGCCAACTCATGGTCCGTGCGACCTGGCGCACTTCGTCCACGCTTGGGTTGACACTCCTTTAGCTGCTTGGCTTCCAAACAGCGTCAGCGCGGCGTCGGAATGGACTACGCCATACGATGGAGAAGGTAACTATCCTAAAGGATGGTATGTTTATCGGACAGCTTTCCCTGTCCCGTCTGTTCTATCTGATGGCAGCGCACCTACGGGATTCACCATCAACGGCCAACTCGCATCCGACAATGCAACGTTTGCGATTTATTTGGAGAGTCCTGCAAATAGCGGGCACTGCTCACTCGTCTCAGGCCAGCCATTTCCCGTGAACCCTGACTACAACTTTCAGCACTGGTGGGCCATCAGTTTCACAAACCCTATTCCTGTCACCCCTGGAGCCTACGCCTACCTGTATTTTCTGGTCCAGAATGCACCCTCTAACGGCTCGCCGAACACCACTGGCCTTCGGGTCGAGTTCTTTGCTACCTCGACGTTCAACTAAAGCCGCGCACGCTGGCGATGATCCCTAGTACCGAGAACCAGTACCGAGAACTGTCGCGAAGTGTGTATTTTTCGTTGAAGCAGATTACACTCATGCGAGGAGGTATTGATAGTGCCGTTACATCGCCCCTGTAAGCACATGGTACTGGGGTCTGTTTGCGGCTTGTTGCTAGTCGCCGGGCTTGCCCGCGCTGCCGACTTCACCACCCTTTACAGTTTTGGAAATGGTAGTGACGGGGCCTATCCACAGTCGCTGCTGGCCATCGACGCCAGCGGCGTAATCTACGGAACTACTGCTTCAGGCGGCGGGAGTTCGGCGTGCAACTACGGGTGCGGCACCGTGTTTTCGTTAACCCCGCCAGTTTCACCGGGAGCGCGATGGACGGAAACTGTGCTGTGGGCGTTCGGAGGTGTTGGCGACGGCCAAGCTCCGATAGGCGGCCTGATAGTGGGCAGCGGCGGCGTGCTCTATGGAGTTACGACCTACGGTGGAAATTCTTCGTGCATGGACGGATGCGGCGTCATTTTCTCGCTAGCGCCGCCAGCCTCGCCGGGCGGGGCTTGGTCGGAACAAGTTCTATATAGTTTCACGGGAGACACCGACGGGGCCAATCCGCTTGCGGGGCTAACTGCCGGAGCGGGGGGCGTGTTCTACGGTACCACCTACCTCGGTGGCACTTCTAATCTAGGAACTGTGTATTCGCTAACTCCGCCGGCTTCGCCTGGTGGCAACTGGACCGAGACTACGCTCCACAGCTTTAAGGGCGGAATCGACGGTGGCGCGAGCCCGGTGGCTGGCCTCGTGATCGGCGGGCAGGGTGTTCTATACGGTACAACGGCTAGCGGCGGAACGGACACAGAGGCCGGTTCTGCGTTCTCGCTCACCCCACCGTCGAAAGCGCAAGCCGGCTGGCACAAGGAGATTCTCTTCCGGTTCAATCTCCGGCAAAGCCACGACAGTGGAGGAGCGGACCCTCAAACCGGCGTACTGCTAGGGCAGGGGGCTTTGTATGGCGCAACGTCTCTGGGCGTTACCGTTTTTTCTCTGACACCTCCCACGGAACCGGGGGGGGCATGGACCAACGAGATCCTCGCGGCACCGTCCTCTGTGAAATACGCGACTGGTAGCTTGTGCCGCGAGCCGAATGTGGGGACGATCTACGGGACCTCCCGGCAGGGAGGCAATGGGGCCTGTGGACCCGGCGGGTGCGGCACGGTTTGGGAGGCCCTACCCCCTGCGTCACCTGGGGGCGCATGGACATTCCGTATAATCCACGACTTCTCTTCGGCCGACGGGGCAGCCCCGACGGCAGGCGTAATGCTGAATGGAGGCATACTGTATGGCACCACTGGATCGGGCGGCGCATATGGCGCGGGCCCTGTCTTCTCACTTGCTCCCTAGAGATAACGTATTTCGCGGAGACCAACGACCAACCCGGACGGAGTCCGCAATCAAGGCACCGCCTCCATCGACAGCGCGCCGTGAGAAAATCATGAGAAAATTCCGCCGTCGAAACCACAATGGTTAGGTGAGATCGGCCGTTTTTCGAGATCAGGCGAGTTCTGCCGTCCTTCAGGCCTCCGAAGCCACACAATGCAACAAAATGTAACGCAAAACAAAAAATAAACAGCCAAGGCCATCGGTAGCCAAGCCTCCGCGGGTCCCCAATCCACCCCGACCACGTCCTCACCATCGAGGCGCTGTGTTCTACTATGTAGGCATACGCACAGCGAGGCCCCGATATGTTCCAATCCGGCAAGTCTGACGAAGTCGATCTTAAGAAAACCTACGACGCCATCGTTGTGGGCTCCGGCGCAGCCGGTGGCATGGCCGCGCATGTGCTCACCACGCATGGCATGCAGGTGCTCCTGCTCGAAGCCGGTAAGAAGCTCAACATCAACCAGGAACTGAAGTCCATGCAGTGGCCCTACGACCATCCCCGCCGCGGCGACATGCCGCCCGATTCGCACGCGCTCTCCGGCCGGGAATACACCATCCGCCAGCCGCCTTATGCGCAGGCCTCGCCCTATAAGCACGTCTACTCCTATATCGAGGATGGCAACGGATCCGACTACGCCAAGGACATCGTGGTCGACGAGAAAGATCATCCCTACACCGGCACTCAGTACGCCTGGGTGCGCGCGCGCTGCCTCGGCGGCAAGACGAATATCTGGGGTCGCCTGGCTCTACGCCTCTCCGATTACGATTTCAAAGCCGCCTCCCGCGATGGCTACGGCGAAGACTGGCCCATCTCCTACGCCGACATCCAGCCTTATTACGATAAAGTCGATCTGTACCTGGGCATTTCCGGCCACAAGGAGAACCTGCCCTACCTGCCCGATAGTCTCTTTCAGCGCCCTGTCGGCTTGAATCCGGGGGAGGTCCGGCTTCGGGAGAGCCTGGCCAAAATGGGGCGCGTGCTCACCCCCTATCGCGCGGGCGTCACCACCGATGGCCTGAAGCACAATAAATTCCGCAGCCGGTGCTTCGGGCGCGGCGCCTGCGACCGCCGCGTGGGCGGGTGCGATATTCACGCCGCCTTCGATTCTCCCACCGGCCTCATCTATCCCGCGCTCGAAACCGGCAACCTCACGCTGCGCACCAATGCCACCGTCTTTGAGGTCACCGTCGATAAAGACACGGGCAAGGCCAGCGGCGTCTCCTTCATCGATACCGATACGGGCATGACCTACGCCGCCAAGGCCCGCACCGTGCTGTTGGGCGCATCGACCCTGGAATCCGCCCGTCTGATGCTGCTTTCGAAATCGAGCCTCTATCCCAATGGCATCGGCAACTCCAGCGGGCATGTGGGCCACAACTTCTGCGAACACCTCATGGGACCGGGCGTCAACGGACTGGTGAAAGATCTGGTCGGCAAGCCGCGCACGCTCGATGACGGCCGCCCCGGCGCGTTTTACCTCGCCCGTTTCCGCAACCTCACTGACCGAAACCCGAAATTCCTCCGCGGCTACGGATTCGAAGGCGATAGCGGTACCGGCATGTTTCCCGAGAGCGCCGGAATGCCGGGCTTCGGCTCGGCCTATAAAAAACAGGTGCGCGATTATGCCGGCGCTTTTATCGGCATGGGCGGATTCGGCGAAGTCCTGCCCCGCTACGAAAACTTCGTGGAGCTCGATCCCGCGTCAAAGACAGGTGGGGTGTCCCGGTGCTGCGCTTCCATATCAAATTCGGCGACAACGAGAAGAAGATGGCCGAAGACATGGCCGATACGGCGCGTGAGATGTTTGAAGCGGCCGGCATCGAGGTGCTCGGCGTCAACCGCCAGATCTTGACCGAAGGCTACTCAATCCACGAATTGGGCACGTCGCGCATGGGTTCCGACCCCAAGAAATCGGTGGTGAATCAGTTCCAGCAATCGCACGACGTGAAGAATTTGCTGGTGGTGGATGGCAGCACGCCACGTAAGCGCCTCGTGCCAGAATCCGACATGGACCATCATGGCGCTGTGCTGGCGCTCGTGCGATCATCTGGCCGAAGAATTGAAGAAAGGGGATGTCTGATGTCCATAGAAATCAATCGCCGTGATTTGATCCGCATCGGAGCGGGCGCGGTTCTGGCGGCGCCTGCGGCGTTGGCATCGGCCGATGCGCCCAAATTTTTCACGCCCGCCGAATTCTCGACGCTCGATGAATTGACCGAGATCGTCATCCCGGCCGACGAGCATTCGCCCGGCGCGCGTGCCGCCAAAGTGGCCGCCTACATCGATGGGAGCGTGGCCGAGGCGTTCGAGGCCAAAGACCGGGACGAATGGCGCAATGGATTGCAGTTGGTGGAAGCGCTCTCGCAGAAGATGCACGACGTCGCCTTCATGCAAGCCACCCCTGAGCAGCGGATCGCATTGGTCGCCGCCATGGCCAAGAACGAAACCAATCCCAAGACCCCGGAAGAGCTGTTCTTCGTCGAATCTGAAAAGGGAAACCGCCCGCGGCTACTACACCTCGAAAATCGGCATTCACCAGGAGATGGAGTATAAAGGCAACGTCATGCTTCAGCAGTTTGCCGGCCTGATCTGAAGTGACCGTCTTACAGAGCCGCGACCGTAAGGCGGGCATTCTAACCAATCCTGAAGTAACCCCAAGAAAATCGGATAAATTCGCCGCATTTCGCTCACTATCTAAGCAATAGTGCGATTCTTCGCACGCGCACGCGAGTCGAATGCCATTGCAGGAAATCCCTAAGAATATCTGTCTGCGCGCCCGAGTTTTGGCTTCATTTTCTGGGCATTTACTGGCTGGCGTGGACCGTATTGCTGCTGTACATTTTGTTGTTCCGCTGGGTCGATCTCTGCCCCAACTGCCGGTCTTCCGAGCTCTTCCGGTCAGCCCGCCCTTGGCCACCGTAACCAGCGCCCAGGCCCTACGGCTCACCGCTTCCGCGCCTGTCGTGTGGCCTGATAACGTCAGCGCCAATGGACTTTATGTGGCCCCGCCGGCCGAGCCCGCGAACGCCAGCGCCAACATCACCGCCACGGCCGTCGCGGATCCCAAAAAAACCGCCAGCGCCAGCCTCGTTTGGTCGCCCGATATTGGACTGACCATTTCGCCCCGTAACGCGGTGCTCTTTGGCGAAGGCCGCGTCGAGATCCATCCCGTCTTCACCATTGCACCCGAAAAACAAGGGCAGATCGAACTTTCAAAAGCCGTGGTTGAGTGGCAGCAACCGCCGCTCGGATCGATCTCGGCGCATGCAGGGAACGGTGCCGTTTATTCCGTTGGCGAAATCGAGCGTCCCGTCACCATCATGATCATGGCCAACGCCCGCGTTCCCGGATGTCCACCCCGCGCTGCGGGCGCGTACATCACCTTGTTGCCTAAATCGCCTGCCAAAGCCTGCCAGGATGATGGCGCACCCGGCCCGGCCAGCCTGATCGCGCTCATCGCCTTGGCCGGCGCCTTGGGCGGCCTGATCCACGGCGCATCTTCCTTTGCCATATTCGCGGGGAACCGCGAGTTCCAATCGAGCTGGACCTGGTGGTACGTGCTCCGGCCCTTAATGGGCGGAGCAGTGGCTTTGGTCGTATGCCTGGTGGTGCGTAGCGGCTTGGGAACCCCGGACCTGGCGCTGGGCGGAGCCGATTGCCTCAAGACAGCCGGTCTCGCCGGTCTGGTGGGCATGTTCGCCGAGCCTGCCATGCTGAAGCTGAAGGATATTTTCAATACGCTTTTCACTCCCCGGGAAGATGCGCGGAAAGACGCGTTGGCGCCAGAAAAAAAGTGGGAAAAAGTAAGCTGTAACTACGGCGCGTATAAATCCAGATCCTGCGCCGTATCCGTCGCCTCCGCCAGAGTCAGCAGACGCGCGCCTGCGGCCTCCATTGTCTCCACATCGGGCTTCTCATATTCGAACGTGCTCAGAATACGATACGCTCCCGGCGCCAGGCCAGTGAAGTGATACTGTCCGCGCAGGTCGGTGCGCGTGGCGCGTAGATCGGCCAGACGCTTGTGAGTCTCCGGGTCGAACGTTTCCAGATACACCGGCGCGCCCGGCGCAGGATCGTGTCCGGAGCCGCCGACCAGGCCATGAATGGAAGCCGGCCGCGTGGAGAGCTTGATGGTGATCGCGTTGAAATCGCGCAACACCACTTCGGTCCAGCCATCCGCCCGCCCGGCCGCCAGACCGGAGCCTCCGATCAACGTGACGGCATAGTAACCGGCTGGCGGCCCGACCGACATCTCCCAGCGTCCCGGCCCCAGCGCCGCGCGGCCGTTATTCAGTTTCAGAACCTCTGCGTGTCCGCCCCCATCCAGATCCTTGCGCCGCGCGCTGATCCTCGCCGTGCCTGGATCCAGGGAATTTCCGTTCTCATCCTGCATGCGAAACTCGGTTTCCCGCCAAGGATTCACCGGGACCTGTATTTCCTGATCGCTATCCACGGGCATCTCCCGGTAAGTGCCGATCTTGCCCCGGCCGTTGGGATCGTCCGCCTCCGCGATCAGTTCGTAATTGCCCGGCGCCAGTTGATCGAAGACGAACGCTTTCACCGTCTGCGTCCGCACCCGCCCCACGTCTGAGATCAGTGTCACGGTGACAGGCACGGATGGATGAACCACCACCTCGCCGCTCACCTTAAACAATTTGCCGGCGAGCGGGCGGATGTCGATGTCATCGGCCTGCTGGTCGAGATCCACGTCCACCGTGATCGCTTGATCTACCGCCATGGTTTCTTTGTGGAAGGTCGGCAGCAGCCCGGAGTTATCCTCCAGTTGCTTGGCCGCCGAGCGCACAAAATAACTGCCCGGATCGAGGCCATGAATGCGGTAGATGCCGCGGTCGTCCGTGGTGGCGGAGGCCGCGATTTCAAGCGGCTGCGTGGCCGCATACGCGATCACTTTATGATCCGGAATGCCGATCTCGTTCTCGTCCATCACTGTGCCCGCAATGGCGCCGTAGCGGCGCAGGCGGATGTCCAGGTAAAGCGTGCCATCCTGTTCGATAGCCACGGGCTTGCCCGCCGATTTCCAATCCTTTTGCCCGTACTGGAAAGGCGCAAAGCCGCTGCGCGTGGCCCGCAGCAGGTACATGCCGGCGCCCACCGTAAAGTGGAATTGGCCCGTCCCGGTTGGCGCGCGCGGACTGCGCCTTGCTGCCCGTTCCTTCGACCGGACGCAGAGAAACCAGCGAGCGCGCCAGAGGGCGGCCTGTCGCCCGGTCGAGCACCACACCACCGATCACGCCGGCCTGCGCAGCCGAGCAGCACAGTACGGCTAGGAATAATCCGCGCATTCGTCCTAACGTCAATATGACGCGTGGCCGGACCCAAACGCGCATATGATAGATTAATCCGTCAGGCAATCATCGATGCGCAGTCTTGTTTTGCTCCTGCTGTGGGCCGCCGCCGCTTGGCCCGCGGACACCGATTACAACGGTCGCTGGGATATCGCCGTCCACCATTCGCCGCGCGGGCGGGCCTGGTGGCTGCAGGTCGAGGGCGCCGGCGCCAACGCCATCAAAGGTAAGTTCATCGGATTCCCCGGCGGCGATCTGAATGACATCCAGCACATCTGGATCGAGAATGGCGCCCTGCGCTTCACCTTCGACGGCCAGTCCCAGCACCAGGAATATCGCGCCACGCTCGCGAGCGGCAAGCTGGAAGGCACGTTCCAGTCTGGAGACAACCAGCTCTCATGGACGGGCGCGCGCGCTCCGGAAATCAACGACGCCGACGATGGCTCCTGGCATCCGGGCCAGCCCATCGATCTGTTCAACCACCATGACATTTCCAACTGGCATGGCATGACGGCCGATGCATCGCCCGGCTGGAGCGTCGAGGGCGGCACGCTGAAGGGCAACGGCAAAGCCACCGACCTGATCGCGAATGACAAGTTCTGGAACTTCACCTTGCACGTGGAATATCGCACGCCCGAGCACAGCAATAGCGGGATCGGACTGCGCGGCCGCTATGAAGTGCAGATCCTGGAAGACTACGGCCGGCCCCTCGACCGCCATTCCAACGCGGCGCTCTACAGCCGCATCGTGCCCACCGCCAACGTCACCAAGCCCGCGGGCGAGTGGCAGACCTACGACATCCGCCTGGTGGGGCGCCATGTGACGGTGACTCTCAACGGCCGCACCGTGACGCAGGGGGTAATCGACGGACTGACCGCCATCGCCTGCGATCCGGACGAAGGCGTGCCCGGGCCCATCATGCTGCAGGGCGATCATGGCCCAGTGGAATTCCGCAGCATCGTGCTGACGCCCTCTGGTGAAATGATGGCGGCCTTCTCGGGAGTGATCGCCGCTGCCGTAACGCCGCATGGCAAACGGGGCGACGAGCCGGATATCGGCGCCACCTTGGAACTAATCGATTTCCTGTGCGCGGCCGGCGTGCAGGGCATCGCGCTGCTCGGCTCCACGGGAGAGTTCATCAATCTGAATTTCGACGACCGCGTGCGCCTGGTGTATCTGGCGGTGAAGCGCAGCCGCGTTCCGGTGCTGGCGGGCGTTTCGCACTCGACCCTCGATGGCGCGCTGGCATTGGGCCGCGAAGCCAGCGCGGCGGGCGCGGCCGGCCTGTTGCTGATGCCGCCCTTTTTCTTCCGCTACGGCCAGCCCGAGATCCGCGAATTCTATCTGCGGTTCGCCGCGGAGATGGCCCACGGCGCGCCGGTCTATCTCTACAACATTCCGGTGTTCACCAGCCCCATCGCCAGCGAGACGGCGGTGCGAGTTGCTCGCCACCGGACGCTTCGCCGGCATCAAAGATTCGAGCGGCGATTGGGAATATTTCGCCGCGCTCAACCGGCACAAGCACGAACATCCGTGCACGCTGCTGGTGGGCCACGATGCGCATCTTCGCGCCCGCGCGCAAGGCTGGAGCCGATGGCGTGGTCTCCGGCGTCGCTTGCGCCGTGCCCGAGTTGTTGCTGGCGCTCGATCGCGCCATCGCAGCAGCAGGCCGATGCGGAAGCTCGAACGCCTCGATGCCCGCTTGCACGAGTTTCTCGATCGCATCGAGCGCTTCCCCACGCCCGTCGCCATCAAAGCCGCGCTGGGAGTGCGCGGCCATCAAAACAGGTCACCCGCCGGTGCCGCTCGCGCGCGAAACCCAAGCCGCGCTCGACGAGTTCCGGGAGTGGTTCAGCGGCTGGCTTTAGCCGTTGCTGTGATCCAATAGAAGAATGTCTCCGGAAGAGTTTCGCCGCTACGCGCACGAGTCCGTCGATTGGATCGCCGACTACCTCTCGCATCCCGAACGCTACTCCGTGTTGCCTAAAATCGAGCCCGGCCAACTGATCGACGCGCTGCCCGCATCCGGTCCCGAACAGGGCGAGCCGATGGACCGGCTGCTCGAAGATTTCGAGCGCTTGATCGTACCCGCCGCCACGCATTGGAACCATCCCGGATTCATGGCGTACTTCGCCAACACCGCGCCCGGTCCGGGCATCATCGCGGAGATGCTGTTCGCGGCCTCGCTCAACACCAACGCCATGCTCTGGAAAACGTCGCCCGCCGCCACCGAGTTGGAGCAGGTGGTGCTCGATTGGCTGCGCGCAATGGATGGGTCTGCCGGCCGGCCTCTTCGGCATCATCTACGATACGGCATCCACCAGCAGCATGCACGCCATCGCTGCCGCGCGCGAGCTGGCCGATCCGGAAGCGCGCACGCTGGGGGCTTCGCGCGGGTTCACGCTCTATTGCTCCGAGCAGGCGCATTCCTCCATTGAAAAGGGCGCCATCGCCATCGGCATCGGCCAGCGGAACGTGCGCAAGATTCCCGTCGATGCGGAATTCCGCATGCGTCCCGACGCGCTGGCCGCCGCCATGGAGGCCGATATCGCGGCCGGCCTGCGTCCCTTCTGCGTGGTCGCCACGGTGGGCACCACTTCGACCACCAGCATCGATCCCGGTGCCGGCCATCGCCGATATCGCCGCAGCGCCACGGTCTGTGGCTGCACGTGGATGCCGCTTACGCCGGCGCGGCCGCCATCGTACCCGAGCTGCGCTACATTCTGGATGGCGCCGAGCGCGCCGATTCGCTGGTGATGAACCCGCACAAGTGGCTCTTCACGCCGGTCGATCTGAGCGCCTTCTACACGCGCCGGCCGGATATTCTCCGCCGCGCTTTTTCGCTGGTGCCCGAATATCTGCGCACCGCCGAGGACCCGCGCGCGGTGAACTACATGGATTACGGCGTGCCGCTGGGCCGCCGCTTCCGCGCCCTGAAGCTGTGGTTCGTCATGCGCTACTACGGCCGTGAGAAGATGGCGGAGATGATCCGCCGAGCAGATCGCTTGGGCTCACGAACTGGCGGGCGCCGTGGATGCCGATCCGCATTTCGAGCGCGCCGCCCCCGCGCCGTTCTCCGTGGTGTATTTCCGGTACAAGGGCACGGACGATGAGAACCGCCGCCTGCTCGAAACGGTCAACGCATCCGGCGAATTTTTCCTGTCGCACACCGTACTGCGCGGAAAATACACGCTGCATCTTGCGATCGGCAACATGGGGACCACGCGCGCCCACGTCATGCGCGCTTGGGAGGCCGTTAAGAGCGCAGTGGGAGTTCTCGCGTGAAACGCTGCATAACTTCGTATTTACCATGATCGCTGTGGACCATCACGCCGAAGACTGGACGTTCATGCTGCCTGACGGCCAGGCGCTGCACGCGCACTGCGATCTGAAGCGGGCAAAGTGAACTAGAAAACCCGGAAGAGCCACGTGCTATTGGTGAAGCCATTGCTGCTGATCCAGCCTCCAAATAGGACCATGGCGTCAATGGCGGCATCGTAAGTGAAGGACGCTCCCGAAACTGGTTCGGGACTGGAACGGGTTTGCACCTGATTCCAGTTGCTCCCGTTCCATAGCCAGGTGTCGTTCAGGCGGCCTTCGCCGCAGTCCTCGCACGGGCCGGCCAAGCCCCCATAGAGCATTACACTTTTGAGGACAGAATCAAAAGCCAGGGCATTGTCGGCGCGCACCGGCGGTAAAGTCGCTGGGTGCTGTTGGGTCCAATCTACGCCGTCGTAGGTCCAGGTATCGCCATAGGCGACACCGTTGGTCCAGCCGCCGAAGAAAATGACCTGGTTCGTGGCGTCATCGTAGGCCAGGGTGGTATCTCGCGGCGACGGACTGTGAGCGGGGAATTGTTGCGTCCAGGTTTTGGTGGTTCCGTCCCACTCCCAAGTGTCATTCATCATGTCGAACTGAAGGTTGTCTCCGCCGAACATGACTACCTTGCCAAGGTGGGCATCGAAGACCATTCCGTTGGTATTCCAGCCGCGGGCGGGAGGCGATACCGGGGGAAATTGTTGCGTCCAGGTAGTACCGTCCCACATCCAGGTTTGGTTGGAATTGATGCTGTTGTCGATAGCCCCGCCGAAGAGAACTACGGTTTGCGTGGTCGGGTCGTAAGCCGTCCCGGCAGTGTTGATAGCGGGTGGAGAAACGGCGGGCGCGAGTTGCGTCCATCCTACGCTCTTCGAGAGCACCCAGGTGTCGTCAAAGTTAGTGCTGTAGGTGCGGCCGCCAAAGAGCAATGTTTCGCCGGTAGCTTGGTCATAAGCTATCGACGCACAGCATCGCGCGGGCGGCAGACCAACGAGCGAGGGCTCGAACCAATCGAGCTTCGGCGGAGCGGGCGCGCCGGCAGATTGCGCCGCAGCCGCGCTGACGAACAGCGGTACGGCGGCGAGGAAGGTGGCCAAACACAGTAGTTTACCCATGTTTGACGGTAGCATAGCTTCAGAACAGGTCAGCGACGGGCGGAAACGTCAGTATCAGGCCCAGGACCAGCAGAGCGAGAGCCATCGCGCTAATACGCCCGGCAGGAAGTGTCTTCTTCCGCCAACTCCGCTCCAATATCGCCCAAGTGACCAGCCAAACAAGAATGGCCACCGTGCTTACGCCTGAGAGAGGCCCCGTTGGTTTGTAGAAAACAAGGCTACGCCGGATAACGGCCGACTTGTCACCGAGGATGGCCAGGACTGCCAGAACAAAGCAACCAGCGCCCGCCGAGAGAATGGCGGCTGCGCCGGAACCGTTTGTCAAGGACGGATTGTCAGATGCCGCGGCATGCGTCGTCATTTTGCTTCTCCTCGACTCAATTGGATCGTGTTGCCGCCCTGAACCGGTGCGTGGCGGTCAATCTCTGCACCGAAGAAACCTGCGATCCCCGCGGCAACAAGGGAAGCCACACTAAAGACGAGCACCGCCGCCCGAAGTTGGCGATGATTCCTAAGATCGCGGCCGTACCGGATGAAGACGAACGCGACCATGGTGATCGAGATGGGAGTGAACCAGGAAACGTGCTCCTTCCACTCCATCCCAAGCGAGTGCCAACCGATTGTGGCGGGGCTGGACATCAGCAGACGTTGCGGAAACATCGAGAGATCAACCGCTCCCGGCGGAGGCGCCGCGCGATACCAGGGATAAATTGCATAAGCCCCAGTGAGCACAGCGGCCCACGCCAGCACAACCATCGTAATCAGGTAGATACGCATGAAGCGTTCCTGGCCGGGCATGGATTCGGGTGCGTAAGAGCCCGATGAGCGCGCCGGAACATGCCAACAAGTAGAGCCCACCGAATCCCATACCGTGAATCAGTGTCCAGAGTGCGCGCGCTGTGATTTCCATCTGCCGTCTCTTTTCTGCAAGTTCATTGAAATCCCATTCCGTTCGTCGGCTTGTCTTTTCCCCACGTCCAATACATGCCGACGTATGCATACTGTTCGGTTTGGCCGGCTATGGAATGGCCGTAGCAGAATAAAAACTGCTCCCCTGGGTGACTCTTCAAGTGATAGTAACCGCCGATGTCGATCATAGTCGAAGCTTCGGTTTGCGCCGCGGCGTAACCCTCGCGTCCATGGGAAAAGACTTCGGCCCCGAGTTCCAGCCGCTCGCCGAAGGCATACTTCACCAGGAATGCGCCGTATGGGAAGCTGCGGTACTGGGTCTGTTGAACGATCGTTTCGCCGCCGCCCCCGTCCAGGAGCAGGTGTCCGAAATTCTTTTGCAGCCACACGGGAACCTTGTACCAGACCTTTCCCACGCCGAGCCCCTTGTCGTAGTTACCGGTCGGTATTTCGAACATCGTAAAGGTGCCGATCTGCGGAATGTACTTTGATTCTTTGATGAACGCGATTTTGGCGCCGAGTTCCATGTCGGTGTAGCCAAAGGCGGGCCGGCCAATGCCGCCGGGGGCGTAGATCGGATTGTTGGAGGGGTTGATGCTGCCAAAGGGCGCGATGATGTGCAACTGCACCCTGGGAAGGGCGCCCCAGTTGAACTCGAAGGCCGGACCGGTGGAATCGATCTCCGCCGGAGTACCATCCATCGCTCCGAATATATAGAACTCGTAATGGTGCAGGTCGACCGGAACCGGATCGTCGGTTTGGAACGGAGGCCCTTGTGCCCATAGGCTGGAAGCCGCAAGCATGAAGAGCAGGAATCGTATGAGGGGAGAGCACAACTGATAAAATGGCATGGTCCAGCGATGCGGCGCGCTCCGGCCAATTCACTATATCATGAATCGTAATCGGATCTCGAAATCGAAATCGGAACAAGAAGACCCAGCGGCAGATCGCGATTTGTATTCAGGCCTGATTCGGCTCCATGTCCTGCACCACGCCGTAGAGGGCCCCATCTTCGGTCTTGGGATGATCGAGGAACTGGCCCGTCACGGGTATCGCATCAGTCCAGGGAGCCTGTATCCTCTGCTGCAACGGCTTGAGAAGAAAGGCTATCTACGATCGGCCGAGCGGCGAAAAGGCAAATCGCTCCGGCGAGTGTACCGGGCGACCCGGTTAGGCCGGGAGGCTTTAATGGCATCGAAAAGTAAAGTGCGAGAGCTCTTTCATGAACTCATTGAGGCGGAGTAGCACAACGGGGGAGGGCGCGTTTATCAGGATCTATGCGTCGGGAGTTGGATATCTCCAGCCTCCTCGATGGTCTCCACAACCTGCTTTACGATTTTCGGGTGCAACGTCTGCCCGCCGTGGAAGGGGACCGTGACCCTCAGCCCGCCTCTACCGTAGATCCGGTGACTCCCCTTCGATCGGAGATGCTCGAAACCAGCCAGCAGCAAGGCCCGTTCCGCTTCAGAGGCAGTCCACCGCGGGAGCTTAGGCATCTACTTCAACGGCGGTCGTCAGGATCTCGCGGCTGAGCAAGACGTCCCTTTCATCGGCTGGCAGTGTTTCCAGGTAGAGCTCGGCGGCCTCTTTGATATTCGCCATCGCTTCTTCGAGCGTGTCTCCTTGCGACTGGCAACCCTTTAATTCCGGGCACCATGCGTAAAAGCCGTGTTCGTCTTTTTCGATAACAACACTTGCCTTGCGAGCCATAAAGCTAGTTTAGCGCCTTGGCATTGTGCGCAGGCAAGCGCTTTTATGTGTCCTAATTCGTAGGGCGCCGGAAACCTCCCACATCAGCGAGGGGTGCGCGTTTTCCGTCAAGTTGCCACGATCTCGCGCATTACATTCGCAAAGCAGAGGCGAAAAGCAGCATTTTCCCCGGCATTTTGGCTGCGTGCAATGAAAGCGCTGTTCACAGATCGCCACGGCATGACCGAACCCCGGGTCAAGGACGAGCTTGACGCCGATCTCACCAAAGGACTCTTGACCGTCGTCAATGCCAAGATCGGTGAGAACCTTTTCGGTGGGGCTTTTCTCGGAGGGACGCTATGACCCTCCTTACGACAGCATCGGTTGTGATCAGGGAAAACTAAAAGACGGACTGGTTGCCTACAAGGTCATTTGGCCCGGCGATTGGCTCAACCAGAATGATGAATGGCCAAGTAATCCGCAGCTTTTCGACCTGCTCGAATTTCTCTATGAGCATGCTGGGCTCCCGAAATCCTACTACCACCATCCATTCTTCGGCCATGAACACTACGCCTATGACCAGGAAGCAGGCAGAGCCAAGTTTGAAGAAGGTATCAATCGATTCTTCGAGCGCAACAGCCTCGCTCTTGAGCTGAAGCATGGCGAGGTTACGCGTATGGCCCCGACCGGGTTGCAGGAAGCGCTCGCCACCACCGTCTTCAAAACGGGCGATGACGACCTCGACCGCCTACTCGAAACAGCCCGCGAGAAATTCCTCAATCATTTCATTGGACGTTCGGAAAGAGGGGCTTGAGAAGTTGTGGGACGCTTGGGAGCGTCTAAAAACAGTTGAACCAGGCAAAGACAAAAAAGCACAGGCCAACGCCCTATTGGACAAGGCGACGAACGAGCCGAATCTCCGCGCTCGCCTTGAGAAGGAAGCGATGGAGTTGACGGAGATCGGCAACAACTTCATGATCCGCCACACAGAGACGAACAAGACGCCGATCACCGGCTCCGCCCACGTCGATTATCTGTTTCACCGGATGTTTTCCTTTATCCGGCTGCTCTTGCGATCCAGCGGCCGCGGCGGCTAGTCCTCCTCATCCTCATCGTCCCCTTCATCCCATTCTTCCTCGTCGTCCTCGTCTTCGCTCTCATCAAATGGGATCACCTCGATGTAGTGCAAGCTCTTCTTGGCGAGTAGCCCGACGAGTTCGTCACATTTCTCCTCATCCATGTCGGTCACGATGGCCCAGGTTACCCATTCCACCGAATACTTGCAGCACTGCCCGATCAGTCGATCCTTTTCCCCTTCATGAGGTCCGACCTTGAGTTCCAAAACTAGGCGGTCATCGATTAGTACATCAGGTACGCCCAGATCGGTTCGTGTCCGCTTTTTCACTTTGGTCCGCCGATCATCACCCGCTGGGCGGACATCCCTTAGTCCGTCCTGGAGGAACTCCACCAAATCATCTGTGTAATCGTCTTCGCGCTCGCAGTCCTCCGGCTCCCAATCATCGAGAAGATCCCAAATCACATCGCAGAGCCACTCGCACCCAGCAGGGTCGTCTTTCTCAGCTTGGCTCTTTCGCTCCTCTTCGTGATGGCTTTGAACGATCGCCGCGCCGGCGATCCCGCCCAACCCAAGGGCGATCACCGCCTTTCTCACGTCTGCGGGGTCGAAAGCCAACTTGCACCTCAGCCAGCCATTTTCTCATCTTTCCGACTGTCTTAGGACTTGTTGTAGGCGAGGTGCCCTTTCTTAACTTGTGTCCGCAGGACGACGATTTTGGAATATCCTCGTTCCGTTTGGTATGGGGTGGCCTTATCTGGAGTGATCCTGCGCATTCACGTACGAGGATTCGCTAGTTGCTCGATTCGTCTTGCTTGGGTTTGGGGAGGTGGAAGCAGAGGATTGCGATGTGGAGTGTCCGTTCGGGATCGTCGGGAAGATGAAACGTGAAGTCGAATCGCGATTCGCCGCTGGTGCCAATGGCTGCGACGAAGCACGGATGCTCCGGTGTGCATTCCGGAATTCCGCGCAGGGGTGTAGTCACCTCGCGAGTATCGAGAAAGTAGATGATTGCTGTCTTGGCGTCCCGCCACGTGAGGTACTTGAGCAGTTGGTCAATCGTCGCGAAGTGCTGCTGGCGCCCCCGCCAGAACTTGCACTCTGCCACAAACAAGTTTTCCTGCTCGTACCGCATCAAGATGTCGGTCTTGCCTGCCTTGTTGAATGTCTCGCCGGTGGTTGACGCCCAACCAAACTGCGACGCGAGTTGAACGATTAACTCATCCCGAAGCGCTTCCTCTCCCTTGCCCGCGTAAGCGCGTGGCAATCGTTCCCAGGATCGTCCTCTGTCCTGGATGGCCTGGAGTATCTCTTCATAGATGTTCTCGTCGAGCGTCCACGAGCGTCGATATGGCGTCGAGCCTGGCGCGGGTCTGGGTGCGGGTAACGTCTTTCGCACAACAGGGACATACACGCTCGCGCGCACGGCATCCACCTTTCTCAGTGGGAGGTCCAGCTTTTCGAGGATACCTAGACGCTCCTGGAGTTCCGCTCGCCGCCGATCAACTAGGCCCTTCGCTAATTCGGCCAAAGAATGGTTGAAGCGGGCAATCTCCTGGCCGAGACATCTTGCATTCTCGCTGAGGCAGGCCAACATTCGCTTCACCTCCGCCTTGATATCGGCCGATGGGTGTGCGTGCACTATTACGTCGAAGCATACTTCGCCCCCGTCAACCCAGATCGGACATGGACAAATCGTGCGCGCGCTGGCCTGATACCGGAACACCGCTGGGTCGCCGGTGAAAGGCACATGAACCGTGACAATCTGTCGCGTGTACGGATCCCCGGCCTGTCGACCCGAGTAAACATCGAAGCGTTCCACCCGCGCCGTCTCCTCGCGCGGACTCATGGCCGCATGGTCGACATCGACAATGAGCGGCGAGATCGCGAACTGCTCAGCAAGGCCTGCGACGTACTCCGCGGGGTTTACGCTGGCGACATAAGAGAGGTCTGCCCCGGCAACCTGCTGTTTGAGCTGTTCCGTTATATCTCGCGTTACGGCGATGAGAAATGTATCTCCAAATGCTGAAAAGGTCTCGGCGGAGCGCATCAGACACCATTCTCCGCCAGATCACAACCGATGGGCAATCGAGGAACAAACCGCCCGAAATCTGACGACGAGATTTCACTGCGCTCGAACTCTCCGACGGATTCGCCGATTAGTTGGAAAGTCGGTATCATGTGAACTCGAGGCTGACCCGCCAAAGCGTTGAATTTGCCGCGCGCCGGTCTTTTTCGAGAGCGGGAACAATAAACGCGCCTACGTCTGGGGATCCACCTTCCACTTGGTCGCGTAGTCGCCTACGGTGAGAAGTGCCGGTTAGACACAGCGACCTGCGTCCTCCGACCACCGTCCTCGTAATTTGTATGACGCCTGATCCACCCAACGGCACGCCAAGGTCGAGAAACCGGCGAATCGCCCGGATTCAAACTGACCCACTACCAAAACCCCGATCGTGCGTAGTAGGAAAGGTGCGGCCACGCCGGCCATTTCCGGAGATTATTTCCGGGCCTCCGGCACTCAGTTACTAACCGGCCGCCCCTCCCGGTCGCCGGACGCGGCGATTGCGCCGCCGGCAGGAATCGTTGACGAAGAGATCGTGCTACATGCAGGCAAATCGAGTGGAACGCTTGAGGAGAGAAGAGGGACCAGTCAGGCGCGGCGGATCGCTGCTCCACCCTCCCAAAATGGGTCTGCTCTTCCAAAGTGGTTTCTGCACAAATCGTGCACAATCGTGCACAATCAAGCCCCTAAAAACGCCCAAATATGAGGGCATCAGGCAGGCGCAAATGGGGGTATACGACCGATAAATAACCGGCCGAACCGGTCCGCCGGCACGGGCGAAATCCGGCCCGCCATCTATCGCCGCCGATTCACGATATACTATTCCTTCAGAGGGATGTATGAAGAAATACTGGAAGTTCGCCGCCCTGATCATGATTGTGGTCGGTGCTCTCGTCTGGCTCGCCAGTACCGGAGTCAGCGAAACCAAAACATACTACAAGACCATTTCTGAGCTCCGGCAAATGGGCGACAAGGCTTTTGACCAGCGCTACCGTGTGGCTGGCGACGTCGCGGGCGGCTCCATCCAGCATGCCAAAGGACAGGTGCTTTTCACCCTCTTTCAGGACAAGCAGCAATTGAAGGTCGTCTACACAGGCACCGATCCTCTTCCCGACACCTTTCGCGACGGCGCCCAGGCTTTGGCCGATGGCCACTTAGGAGGCGATGGCGTTTTCCACGCCAGCAAGATCCAGGCCAAGTGCGCGTCCAAATACGAAGCCAAACCCGGTAATTTGCGTGCCGCCCCGGCGCTGCCCATCAACAAGTCTTAGCAGGGTGAACCCATGGAAAACGTAGCGGCATTGTCGGTCCTTCTGGCTTTTTGCGCCGCCATTTACGCGCTGCTCGCATCCGTCATTGGGCGCCTGAAACGCAAACCCTTTCTGATTGTCAGCGGCGAGCGCGCGGTTTACTCCGTGTGGCTTCTCATCTCCATCGCTTCCGCCGTTCTGGTCTATGGCTTGGTCACAGGCGACTTCCGCTTCTCTTACGTCGCGCAGCACAGCAACCGCAGCATGCCGCTGCTTTATAAGTTCGCCGCTTGGTGGGGCGGACAGGAAGGCTCGTTACTGTTTTGGAGTTGGCTGCTTTCTACTTACTCGAGCGTAGTGGTCTTCACCAATCGCCGAAAACACCGCGACATGATGCCTTACGTCGTCGGCGTGCTCATGTGCGTGCAAACCTTCTTCCTGATCTTGAATAACTTCGTGGCCAGCCCATTTAAGATGTTGTCGGTCGAAGGGTCCATTACCGCGGTGCAGGATGGCAACGGCTTGAATCCGCTATTGCAGTATCCGGCCATGGCGATCCATCCGCCCATGCTCTACCTGGGTTATGTGGGATTTGCGGTGCCCTTCGCCTTCGCCATCGCGTCGCTGATCACGCGCCAGCCGGGTGACGCCTGGATCCACACCACCCGCCGCTGGACCCTCGTCACCTGGCTCTTCCAAGGCACCGGCGTCATGCTTGGCATGGCCTGGGCTTATCACGTGCTCGGATGGGGCGGCTACTGGGGTTGGGACGCCGTCGAGAACGCCTCACTGCTCCCCTGGCTCAGCGGCACAGCCTTTCTGCACTCGGTCATGATGCAGGAAAAGAAAGGCATGATGAAGGTCTGGAACATCGTATTGATTTCCACCACCTTCCTGCTTTGCATCTTCGGCACGTCGCTTACCCGCACGGGCTTGGTCAACTCCGTGCACGCCTTCGCGCAAGGGCCGCTCGGCAAGTATTTCTTCTCGTTCCTGGCTATCGCCATCGCAGGCATTGTCTACCTGATTATCGACCGCCTCGCGTATCTGAAGAGCGAGTCCCAACTGGAAAGCGTTGTCTCCCGCGAATCCAGCTTCCTGTTCAATAACCTGATCCTGCTGGCAAGCTGCTTCGCGGTGCTCTGGGGTACGTTGTTCCCTGTGATCTCGGAAGCCGTCTCCAAAGAGAAGATTGCCCTCGATGCGGTTTGGTTCAACAAGCTGATGATTCCCATCGGGCTGTTCCTCCTGTTCCTCACCGGGGTTGGTCCATTGTTTGCCTGGCGACGCACTTCAACGGAGAGCTTGCGCCGCAACTTTCAGTGGCCGGGCATCGCCTCCGTGGTCCTGGTGGGCGCGCTGCTGGCCGCCGGCGTGCGCGGCTACTATGCGTTGATCTCGTTCGGCTTCTGTCTTTTCGTGGCCCTCACCGTGTTGATGGAGTTCTATCGCGGCGCGCGCGCCATCTCCGCCAAGAACGGCATGAACCTTGCGCGCGCCACTTATGAGCTGACGCATCGCAATACCCGCCGCTATGGCGGATACCTGGTCCACATGGGTATCGTGCTCATGTTCATCGGCTTTACGGGCGCCGCTTTCAATAAGGCCGACGTCAAGGAAATGGGCATCGGCGATACTTTGAATCTCAGCCACTACCAGCTCAAGGTCGTGGACATCAAGGAAGGCGAAAACGAAAACTATCAGTGGCATCGCGCCTCGGTGCAGATTTCGCGCGGCGGCGATGTCCTCGGCACGCTGGAGCCCGAGAAGCGCTTCTACAAAGCCAGCCGTCAGGGCACCTCCGAAGTGGGTGTGCGGCCCCGCCTCAACGAGGATCTCTATCTCAACTTCGGCGGCATGTCCGACGATGGCGCCCGCGCCGTTATCCAAGCCTACGTCTTCCCGTTGGTCTCCTGGATCTGGATCGGCGGTTTGGTGCTGATCGGCGGCACCCTGGTGTGTCTGGTGCCCAGCAAGATCAAATTGCAATATGCCCGCACCGAGGTGGTCGGGATTACGAGAAAATATGCGGACGTTCCGAAATAGCGGCCTGCTGCTTCTCGCTGTCGCCGCTTGTTCCCTGAGCTTGGCCTTCGCCGAAACCGCGGCGGAAAAGCCCAGCGTGGATGTCCGCCGCGTGGGCGCGCATATCGGTTGCCAGTGCGGCTGTACGGACACCGTGGCTACCTGCGCGATGCTGGAGTGCAGCTTTTCGAATCCCGCCAAGGAGAAGATCGCCAAAATGCAAGCCGCCGGCATGGCGGACAGTGCCATCATCGATGCATTTGTGGCCAACTATGGCGCCACGGTTTATCGCGGCGCTCCCAGCGCCTACGGTTGGCTGGTCCCTTATCTGCTGATCGCGCCCGGCTTGGCGCTGATCTGGTGGTTTGTGCGGCGTTACCGCAAGCCGCGTCCCATCCCCGGTATTGGCCCGCTGCCGGACGATTCCGAGTTGGCCAGGTATCATGATGAGATCGAGAAGGACCTGGCACATCTGGAATAAATGATTATCGCGATTGCAGCGCTGCTCGCCGTCGGGGTGATCGTCTTTATCCTGGCGGTGCGGGCGAAGGACCTGCCTGAGCCGGAGCCGGTTTCCCCTTCCAACATCTGGATGAGCGAAAGGCAGCCATCTACGATAACTTGCGCGACTTACAGTTCGAATACCGCGTGGGCAAACTTTCGGATAACGACTATCAGCAGACTAAGAAGGACCTACAACGAGAGTTGGCCGGCGTGCTCGCCGAAGTGGATCGCCTCAAGCTGCAATTGAGTAACAACGGCGCCGCGCCTCCCGCGCCGCCCGCGCTGCGCGCTGACCCACTCCTCTGCCCGCACTGCGGTGCGCGATTCCCTCAGCCGCTGAAGTTCTGCGGAGAATGCGGTAAACAGATGGGGGTCGCCAAACCATGAAGAGTGTGATCGCCTTGTTACTTGCCTTCCCCCTACTCGCCGCGGTGGATGGCACAGTCGCCAATAAGACTACTGGTAAACCTCAGGCCGGAGCCACTGTCACTTTGTATAAGCTGGGGCAAGCCGGCCCCGAGTCACTTGAGAGCGTGAAGTCGGGGGCCGATGGTAAGTTCCATATCGACGCAACTCCCCAAGGGCCCCACTTACTGCAGGCCGCCTTCGACGGTGTCACTTATAACCATATACTGCCGCCGGGCTCAGTGACCAGTAATGTGTCCATCGACGTCTATAACTCCTCCAAGCTGCCCGGGGCGTCGCGCGTGGTTCGCCACTTCCTGATCTTTCAGCCTGCCGGCGCCGAGATGGCGGTGGATGAAGGCTTCCAGTTCCGAAACGATGGTCGGACAACTTACAACGACCCCGCCGCAGGGACGCTGAAATTCTATCTGCCCGAGGCAGCCAAGGGTGCCGTAAAAATAAAAGCCACCGCGCCCCAGGGTATGCCTATCGATCGCGTGGCCACCAAGACCAAACAGAAGGATATCTACAGCGTCGACTTCCCCATTAAGCCGGGTGAGACCGATTTCCGTTTGACCTATGTGGTTCCCTACACCTCGGGCACGGTATTTGAGGACAAGGTTTTGTACAGCACCGATGAGCCTACTCTGCTGGGAGCGCCGAGTGGTGTGACGCTCAAAGGGGAAGGCCTCGAGACCAAGGGTGTGGAACCGCGTAGCCAGACCACAGTCTTCACCGTCAAGGGACCGGAGTTTAAGGTGGAGATCGCCGGCGCCATTGCTCCCACCACCCCCGACGCGGATTCCGATAACGGACCGCCGCTCGAAGAGATCTCGCCCAAGGTCCTCCGCCAGAATATGAAGTGGATACTGGCGCTGGCTTTTGGCATTCTGGCGCTTGGCTTCATCGTACTCTACCGCGCCCAACCCAATTTGGGGAAAGGAAAGCATGACAGCGGTCGCCGCTGAGGGCGTTTGGAAGTACTTCGGCGACTACCCGGCGCTGCGCGACGCGATGCTTCACGCCGATCCCGGCAACTGCCTGGCGCTGATCGGCCGGAACGGGGCGGGGAAGACCACCCTGTTGCGCATCATCGGCGGTTTCTCGAAAGCCGGCCGCGGCCAGGTTCGCATCTTCGGGCACGATCCTCGCGAAACCGAAACCCGCCGCCGCGTGGGATGGATCGGCCACGGCATCTCGGTTTACGATGAGCTGTCGGCTTTCGAAAATCTGAGCCTGTTCGGGAGGCTCTACAACTTGCCAGATCCACGCAGGACCGCCATGGAATGGCTGGAGCGCACGGGTCTGGAACGCGTCAAAGACGGCTTATTGCGCGAGTTCTCGCGCGGCATGCGGCAGCGCCTGGCGGTGGCGCGGGCATTTCTGCATCAGCCGTCAGTCCTTCTGCTCGATGAGCCTTTCACGGCCCTCGACGACCGCGCCATCGCCGTGCTGCAGCGCCTCCTGAAGGAAGCCCTGGCCGAAGGCCGCACAGTGGTGATGTCCACGCACCAGTTGCGCGAGGCCCTGGAACTGGCCACCCACGTGACCCTTTTGAACCGTGGTAAGACCACATTCCATGGCCCGCGCACGCCGCAGATGGTCGAAGACCCCGGCTGGGTCTATGCGCGCTACGGCGAGGAGTGACGGCGAGGAGTGATGGAGTTTTTCCGGCAGACGTGGGTTATCGCCAGCAAAGACCTGCGCGCCGAGTTCCGCACCAAGGAAGCCATCAACGCTGCGCTGGCATTCGCGTTGGTCATTCTGGTCCTCTTCAGTTTCGCTTTCGACCCGGCGGAAAAGGACACCGTGGCCATGTCCGGCGGCCTGTTGTGGATTGTTTTCGCCTTCGCCGGTACGCTGGTGCTGAACCGCAGTTTCGCGCGCGAAATACCCAACGATTGCCTGGATGCCCTGGTGGCCGCCCCCATCTCCGGCGCCGCGCTGTTCCTGGGTAAGGCGCTCGCCAATTTCGTTTTGGTGCTGGCCGTCGAACTGGTCTCGTTACCGGTATTCGGCATCTTCTATAATGTGCACTGGACTACACATTTCTGGTCGTTGATGCTGGTGTTGGCGCTGGGCACCTGGGGGCTGACGGTTATCGGCACCATCTTCAGCGCGCTGACCGTGAATATCCGGTTACGTGAATTGATGGCGCCCCTGCTGGTGTATCCGATGCTGATCCCCGCCCTGATGAGCGCCATGCAGTTGAGTATGGATTTGATCGCCGGAAAGCCGCTGGGCGGCGAGAACGTGATCTGGCTACGCCTGCTGGTGGCCTTCGATGTGATTTTTACGGCGTTGTCTTTGGTCCTGCTGGAGACGGTGCTGGTTGGTTAGGAGAGTTCCATGCGCGAAAAACTGATCTATGGCTTTGGACTGGTCGCGGCTGCTCTGCTGGCTCGCAATCTCTACTCCATCTTCATGCAGCTTCCCGATGAAGCCTCGCAAGGGATGATCTACCGCATTATCTTCTTTCATGTGCCCGCCGCCATCACCGCCATGTTGTGCTCGGCCGTGGCCTGCATCGCGAGCGTGCTGTTCCTGGTCACCAAAAACTACAAGTGCGATGCCCTGGCCGTGGCGGTGACCGAAGTCGGGCTGGCGTTCCTGGCCGCCAACCTGGTAACCGGTTCCATCTGGGGCCGCATTATCTGGGGCATCTGGTGGACCTGGGATGCGCGCCTCACCTCCGCGCTGGTCTGCTGGCTGCTGTACGCCGGCTACCTGATGCTGCGCCGCGCCATCGAGGAACCCGCCGCGCGCGCACGCATTTCAGCCGTGTTCAACATCTTCGCTTTCACCGATGTCCCGATCGTTTTCTTCTCCATCAAATGGTGGCGGACGCAGCATCCTCAGCCGGTCTTCTGGGGCGGCGGCAGCATCGATCCCGCCATGTACACTACCGCCCTCCTGAATTTGTTGGCGCTAATCCTGCTGGCCGTCATCCTGACCCTCATCCGCTTGCGGCAGGAGGAAGTGCAGCGCGAAGTCGAATCCATCCGCCGCTATGCCCACGCTGTTTAACGGAGCCTAAATGGACACACGCAATTTCACATTCATGTTTTACGGGTTTCTGGCCGCCTGGCTGATTCTGGTGGTGTATGTGCTCTCGCTGGTCTCGCGCGAGCGAAAGATCGCCGAGCAACTCAAAGGTTTGAAGGGGTTGCTCGACGATAAAGATCGCAAGTGAACTGCTATAGCGGCTGGCCGCCTATCGTGGCACGGCCACCGGCACCAGGTCGCGGCTGGCGATCACCCGGTCGATCATGCCGTATTCCACTCCCTGTTCGGGGCTCATAATGTAGTCGCGATCCACATCGCGCGCGATGCGATCGACAGGCTGGCCGGTGGCGTCGGACAGCAGGGTGTTCAGGGTCTCGCGCATGCGCAGGATTTCCTTGGCGTAGATATCGATATCGGCCGCCTGGCCTGCCAACCCCTGCATGGAGGGCTGGTGGATCATGATGCGGGAGTTCGGCAGGCTGAAGCGTTTGCCCTTGGTTCCCTTGGCCAGCAGCACAGCCGCCATGGAAGCCGCCTGTCCCACGCAGATGGTCACGATATCCGGACGGATAAAGTCCATGGTGTCCAAAATGGCGAGGCCGGCGGTGATGGAGCCTCCGGGCGAGTTGATATAAATGGAAACGTCCTTCTCCGGATCCTCCGCCTCCAGGAACAGCAGTTGGGCGATCACCAGGTTGGCGACGTTGTCGTCAATGGGCGTGCCCAGAAATATGATGTTTTCCTTCAACAGCCGCGAATAAATGTCGTACGCGCGTTCCCCACGGGAGGTTTGCTCCACGACCATGGGAACTAAGACAGATTGACCCATTTAAGACTCTCCTTAACTGTTCTCACAGTAGATTGGATGCAGCAGATTACCGGCGGGTGGCAACGACGCGCTTGGGTTTCCGCTGTTTGGCCAGCGACTTCCGCTTTTGGTCCAGCGCCTTCACCAGGTCGGCGATCGTATTCTTCTCCAGATAATCTATGATACGCGTTCGCAGGATAATCCAGCTATCGTGCATGGAGCAAGGCATCTCGTCGTTGCACTCCGCCAAACCGCTGGCGCAGGCCGTGTACTGCGACATGCCGTCCAGCGCCTCCACGATGTCCCAAAGCCTCACGTCCGATGGAGGCACACGCAGCGCGAAGCCGCCCGTGGGACCTTTGCTCGATCGCAACAGGCCCTTCCGGGCAAGCTGCTGCAGGATCTTGGCCAGGAAGTGGGCCGGAATGTCCTCCTGTTCCGCGATGTTCTTGACCATCGCGTATTTGCCATCCGGCACCTGCGCCAGGTGTACAAAAGCCCGGATGGCATATTCAGCGGATCGAGAGTAAATCATCGTCTAAGCTCCCTCAATTCGGAGTTATCCACATCGTTATCTTAAACTTATCTCTCCCCGGACGCAAGCGTATCGGTACTGCCATTATCGCCGAGCCGCGCGCACCATTTGAACCAGTACGGCTCGCACCTCTCCGCTTTCGCGCACTTCCCGCGGAAAGGCGATCCTGGCGCCGTGCACGCGTTCGCCGCTGCGGAGCCTGAGGTGGAAACCAAGGCGGTCCACGGCGGTCATGGTGGCGGCTTCCGCGTCCGGTTTCGCCAGCCGCGCGCGCCAGCAATACTAAGGCCTCGCCGTGGTCCTCATTCATGTGGCGCAGGATGCCGGCGGAGGCGTCCGCCAGCGGATCGGGCAGGCTGTGGGCGTATTCCTGCGCGTCGACCCATCCCATCACGCCGAATCCGCCGATGAAGTACACGTCTTCCAGGCGCATGCGGTAAAAGGCAAAATCGTCGAAATCCACCCAATAGCGGGCATTTTGATGGCGGCTGAGATAGAGTTCGCGTGCTGCGGCGGTTTCGGACTGGGGAACCGGCAACACCTCGCCGACCAGTGTGATGCGGGCGGCGCCCAGCGGGTCATCGCCGCTTTCCTGCATCACCAACAGGCTGGCGCGCGCGTCCGCTTTTAAATTCTGGGTATGCATGGCCATGCTGCTGATAAGGAACACCGGCTGGCCGCAGTCGTCGGCGCTATAAGGCATGACGGAGCCGAAGGGGAATCCGGGTTGTTTGCGTGAATGGGTGGAGAGCGTGCCGATGCGGCCAAGGTGCACCAGGGTGCGTCCACGCTCGGCCAGGCCGGGTTCCGGAACCGTGGGGCGCGCCGGACCGGATGGAGCGGCGTGCTGGTTGGGAAGCGCCATAGTTATTTCCCGCTGTGCATTAACTGCTCGATATTCACGAACTCGGTCGGATAATCGCCGGTGTAGCAGGCGTAGCAGTATTCGTGCTGCGGTCGTCGCCGACGGCTTCGCGCAGCGACGCCAGCGAGAGATAGCCGAGCGAATCGGCTTCGACGAAGCGGCGGATCTCTTCGACGTGTTGTTGGCCGCGATCAGCTCGCTCTTGTTGGGCGTATCCACGCCGTAGAAACAGGGCGAAATCGGTGGGCGGGCAGGAGATGCGCAGGTGCACTTCGCGCGCGCCCGCCTGCCGCACCATGCGCACGATCTTGCGGCTGGTGGTGCCGCGCACGATGGAATCGTCCACCAGCACCACGCTCTTGCCTTCCAGCAGGTGGCGCACCGGGTTCAGCTTCAGCTTCACGCCGAAATCGCGGATGGCCTGCGAAGGCTCGATGAACGTGCGGCCCACATAATGATTGCGGATCAGCGCCTGGCGGAACGGCAGACCGGATTCGGCGGAATAGCCGAGCGCGGCGGCGACTCCGGAATCGGGCACCGGCACCACGATATCGGCATCGGCCGGAGCTTCGCGCGCCAGCAGCCGGCCCAGCATCTCGCGCGATTCCTGCACCGGGCGGCCGAACACGATGGAATCCGGGCGCGAGAAATAGACGTGCTCGAACACGCACTGCGCCAGCGGCTGCTCCGGCGCGTAGCGCTCGCGCGTGACGCCTTCGGGCCCGACGATCACCATCTCGCCCGGCTGCACATCGTTCAGGTAGACGGCGTCGATCAGGTCGAAGGCGCAGGTTTCCGAGGCGAAAACGTAGCAGGCGTTGCGCCGTCCGAGACTCCATCTGGCCCATGGCGAGCGGACGGAAGCCGTGCGGATCGCGCGCCACGATGATGCGGTCCTCGGCCAGGAACACCAGCGAAAACGCGCCTTCGAGCTGCAGCAGCGCATCGCGCAGCGCGCCGGCCAGCGTGCGTTCGCGCGAGTGCGCCACCAGGTGCAGGATCACTTCGGTATCGCTGTTGGCCTGGAAGATGGAGCCGCGCCGTTCCAGCTCCGTGCGCAGTTCGGCGGCGTTGGTGATGTTGCCGTTGTGGGCGACCGCGATGCGGCCTTTGTTGCAGGCACCGAAAACGGCTGCGCGTTGAGCAGCACCGTGTCGCCGGCGGTCGAGTAGCGCGTGTGGCCGATGGCCAGTCGCCCGGCAGTTCCTCGAGCACCTGCGGTGGTGAAGATATCGGCCACATGCCCCATGGATTTGTGGCAGTGGATCTCGGTGCCGTCGCTGGTGGAGATGCCCGCGCTCTCCTGGCCGCGATGCTGCAGCGCGTAGAGCCCCAGATAGGCCAGCTTGGACGCTTCGGGATGGCCGTAGATGGCGACGACACCGCATTCTTCGTGGAATTTATCGAACATGGTTTATGACTCGGAGTTGGTTTTCGAGCGATCCTTCGAAGATCGTTTTCGAGGCTGTCGATCGCGGCTATGAGATCAGAGTCCAGTGCCGGATTGCCGAATCTGTAACCCTGCTTCATTGTAACGCCGACGCGGGGCGCTTCGACGTCATGTCGCGCGGCGATCTCATGCACCGCGTCCGGGTTCGGCGGTCGAGATCAGGATGCGCGACGGGCCTTCGTGGAACAGCAGCAGCTCCGGCCGGCAGGTCGGATTCGAAGTTCGATCGCGCGCCGACACTGCCGGCCCGAGCGCAGCATTCGGCGAGCGCCACCGCCAGCCCGCCATCGCTCAGATCGTGCGCGGATTCGGCCAGGCCCGCGGCGACGATCTCGCGCATGGCCGTCGTGCACGCGCTTTTCGTAATCCATATCGAGCGCCGGCGGCAGTCCCCAGAGCTCGCTTCAGAACCACCTTGGCGTACTGCGTGCCGCCGAAGCGCGCTCGTCGCAGTCGCCCAGCCCGCCCAGCAGCACGATCGCGCGGCCCGGCGTCTTGAAATCGACGGGTGACCGGCGCGGCGGTCTTCATCAGCCCGACGATGCCGAGCACCGGCGTGGGATAAATGCCTTCGCCCAGCGTTTCGTTGTACAGGCTGACGTTGCCGCCGGTGATCGGCGTCTCGAAGAAGCGGCAGGCTTCCGCGATGCCTTCGATGGCTTCCACCAGCTGCGCCATGATCTCCGGCCGCTCGGGATTGCCGAAGTTCAGATTGTTGGTCGCGGCGACCGGCAGCGCGCCCGCGGTCGCGAGATTGCGGCAGCATTCGGCGACCGCCAGCTTCGCGCCTTCGCGCGGCGAAGATAGCAGTAGCGGCCGTTGCCGTCGAGCGACATGGCCACGCGATACGCCGGTTTCCTTGATGCGCACGACGGCGGCGTCCGCGCCCGGCCCGGCGAGCGTGTTGGTGCGGACCAGGTAGTCGTACTGCTCCCAGATCCAGCGCTTGGAGCAGATGTCGGCCGACGCGAGCAGCGTTTCCAGATCGCGCGTTCAGATCGCCGCTGGCGAAGACGCGGCGCCTGCCATGGGCGAGCGGTGCGCAGCGGCAGCGTATGCGGACGGTCGTAAAGCGGCGCTTCATCGGCCAGCGCGCGGTTGGGAATCTCGGCGACCACTTCGCCGTGATGCCGCACGCGCAGCAGGCCATCGGCGGTGACTACGCCGATCGTGACCGCGTCCAGGCCCCACTTGCGGAAGACGCGGAAGACTTCGTCTTCCCGGCCTTTCTCGGCCACCAGCAGCATGCGCTCCTGCGATTCCGAGAGCAGGATCTCGTAGGCCGTCATGCCGGTTTCGCGCTGCGGGACCGGTCGAGATCGATCTCGATGCCCACTGCCGCCGCGGCTGCCCATCTCGCAGGTGGAGGAGGTGAGCCCGGCCGCGCCCATGTCCTGAATGCCGACGATGGCGCCGGTCTTCATGGCTTCCAGGCAGGCTTCGAGCAGCAGCTTTTCGAGGAACGGATCGCCCACCTGCACGTTGGGCCGCTTCTGCTTCGATTCCTCGGTGAATTCGGCGCGACGCCATGGACGCGCCGTGGATGCCGTCGCGGCCGGTCTTCGCGCCCACATAGATCACCGGATTGCCGATGCCCGCGGCGCTGCGCGTAGAAGATCTCGTCCTTCTTGGCAGACGCCCAGCGCGAAGACGTTGACCAGCGGATTGCCGTTGTAGCAGGCTTCGAAGATGCACTCGCCGCCGACGGTCGGCACGCCGAAGCAGTTGCCGTAATGCGCGATGCCCGCGACCACGCCTTCCAGAATGCGGCGGTTGCGCGCGCCGTTCGGCGGATCGTCGAGCGGGCCGAAGCGCAGCGAATCCATCACCGCGATGGGCCGCGCGCCCATGGTGAAGATGTCGCGCAGAATGCCGCCGACGCCGGTGGCCGCGCCCTGGAACGGCTCGATGAAGCTGGGGTGATTGTGCGATTCGATCTTGAAGGCGATCACGTAGCCGCCGCCGATATCGATGATGCCGGCGTTTTCGCCCGGCCCCTGCACCACGAGCTTGCCGCGCGTGGGAAGCTTCTTCAGGTGCAGGCGCGAGCTTTTGTAGGAGCAGTGCTCGCTCCACATCACGCTGAAGACGCCGAGTTCGGTGTAGCTCGGCTCGCGGCCGAGGATGCGCGACGATCTTGCTGGTATTCCGCGGGCGTGAGCTGATGCTGCGCGACCAGCTCGGGTGTGATGGTCATCGTGCTCATGGGCGGGCACAGCGCGACAACCATGGATTCGAAAACTGACCAGGCCGTCGGTCGAACCCATCAGCGGATCGCAGGCGCGCTCGGGATGCGGCATCATGCCCATCACATTGCGCTCGCGGTTCAGGATGCCGGCGATGTCGCGCAGCGAACCGTTGGGATTATCGAGGTAGCGGAACGCCACGCGGTCTTCGGCTTCGAGTTCGTCGAGCGTGCGCTCGTCGGCGAAGTAGCAGCCTTCGCCGTGCGCGATCGGGCAGGCGCAGGATCTGGCCCTGTTGCGGCTGCGCAGGTGAAGGGCGAGTCGGTGGTTTCCGTGCGCAGCGTGCACTTCGCGGCAGACGAACTTCAGATCCGCGATTGCGCAGCAGCGCGCCGGGCAGCAGGCCGGCTTCCACCAGAATCTGGAAGCCGTTGCAGATGCCGAGCACCAGGCCGCCGTCGGCCGCGAACTTGCTGCACCGCCTGCATCACCGGCGAGAACTTGGCGATGGCGCCGCAGCGCAGGTAATCGCCGTAGGCGAATCCGCCGGGCAGAATGACGGCGTCCACATCGCCCAGCGAGTGCGAATCGTGCCAGATGAACTCGGCCTGCTGGCCCAGGTTGTGGTTGACCGCGTACCACGCGTCGTGGTCGCAATTGCTGCCGGGAAAGACAATGACGCCGAATTTCATGAGCTTTGAGTGCCGGGGAGGTTACATACCAGTGTACCAGACCAGCTCCGCTGCTCGCGATTGATTACAGCTATTGCACAGCCACGGTGATCCCATTCTGGCTGCTATTTCCGCCAATCGAAAGGATCAACTGCGCCGGACCGGAAGGCACTCCCGGCGGGATGACTATGTTCACCTGCAGGGCTCCGGCCACCAGACCGGGGGCGGCGCCGACGTACGTAATGTTGGCGGGTATGCCACCGACCAAGGCCCCCGCCGCCGTCAGAAGCGGAACGGGCAGCGGCAGGACCGACGGCTCGATCAGTCCATCCACGCCAGCCGGACTGGTCTGCCCTTGTCCGGTGGCGAAAACCTGAATGCTATCGCCGACGCTCACCGGGTTGCTGCTCGAAACCAGGTGATAGTTTACGTCGAGAATAGCGCCGGGACCCATGCCGGACGCGTCTGCGCTGAATATCCCCGGCGCGCTGGATACTACCTGCACGGTCACCGGACTGGATTTAGCGGCGCCGAAAATCGCGACCACCGATGCGTTGGAGGCGCTGGCCAGCTCATAGGGGACGATCGCGTTGACCTGGCCCGAACCGGCGTACAAAATGGGCGCGGCGTATCCGTTGAAAGTTACCTGCACATTCGCGAGGTTGGTTTGGATGAAGCCGTCCTTGATTTGCGCGCCGACGCCGGCCGATGGCCCCAACGCTACGCCGAACACGGTGACGATTTCGCCCGGAGATATGCCGCCGCTCAGGAAACTGGCCGCATTCACCACGCGGCTGATCACGGGCTGCGGAGCAGTGACCGTCAGAGTGACTGTAATGCTCAGTGCGGCGACTCCCGCACCGCCGGCCAGGGCGACCGAGCCGGTGTAAGTGCCGGGTCCCAGGTTGGTGGGACTCACCGAAACCGAGAGTGTAGCGGGTGTGGTGGCGGAGGCCGGTGTAACCGACAGCCATCCGCTGCTCGAAGCCGTGGCCGTGAATTGAATTGGCGGGCCGCTGGAGGTGACTGACACGGCTTGCGGAGCCGGCGCGGGATTTCCCGCGGCATAAGCAAAAGCTAACGGAGTGGGCGTGGCGCTCAGTATTCCAGCTATGGACACAGTGAGTGTGATAGGCACGGTTTGCGCCGCACTGCCGGACGGAGTCACTGTGATCGCGCCGTTATAGGTCCCAGGCGCCAGACTCACCGGGGCGACCGACACGCTTAATACAGTGTTGCCCGTTCCCGACACCGGCATAACGGCCAGCCACGAGCCGCCGCTGGTAGTGGTCGCGCCGGCCGTGAAAGTTTCCGACCCCGTGATCTGCAGGTTTTGAGCAACCGGCAGAGGTCCATTTTGGGTATAAGCGAATGTGAGCGCCGATGGGCTGATCGTGACTGGGGTACCGCTCCCGGCGCCCACTGTGAACATGACTGGTATCACGGTGATCACACCGGTGCTGGTGGTCAGCTTAATGGCGCCCTGATAGGTTCCCGCGCCCAAGCTGGTAGCGTCCGCAGTGACCGTAAGAGGCGACTTGACGGTGTTCACGGTACCGCTGGCGGGCGCGACGGTTAGCCAGGTTCCTCCACTGGTGGTGCTCGCGGCGGCGGTGAACGCCGTGGTGGAAGCCGCACTGATTTGTACGGTCTGGCTTTGCGGGGGACCACCCGCCACGGCAGTGAAAGCCAGCGAGCCGGAGCTGGGAATCACGGCTGTGGCGTTCACTACCATCAGCACCACCGGCACAGTGACTGGGGGGCCACCCGACGCCGGTAACAGGACAATCTGCGCCACGTAGGTGCCGGTTCCCAGAGTTTGAGGCAGCAGCGTGACGGCGAGAACGGCGGGAGTGGTTGCGGTCGGGCCGCCCGTATTAACCTCTAGCCAGGACGGCACTCCGGTCGCAACGGTAAATGTTTGTGGAGAACCGCTGCTGACATTGACGTCGAGATCAAGCGGCGATGGCGGGGGATTGCCGCCGAAGTAGTTGTAGATGTAATCGCCGGTATTCGTCGTGAGCACGGGGTTGGCGGAAACCACGAAGGTGACTGCGACATCTTGTATATGCGTATCTACATCGATCTGCACGCTGCCGGTGTAAGTGCCCGCCGCCAATCCCGTGGGACGGGCGCTCACGATGATTTGAGCGGGCGCAGGGCCGCTGGCCGCGGAAACCGAGAGCCATGGCGCAGTCACAGTGGCAGTGAACGACGCGTTGGCAAAACCGGTCACCGTTATCGTTTGCGACATGGGAGGCAGGCCATTTTCCTCCGCCACAAAACTCAAGTAAGCCGGATTGGCGATGCTCGATACGCCGTTTACAACCAGCGTGACGGCGATACTTTGCGTGCTGCCATGGGCGTCCGTCGCCGTGATGGTGCCTTGATAAGTGCCCGCCGTCAAACCAGCAGGGTTAACCGTCACGTCCAGACTGGCGGGCAGCGGTCCGGACACGTTGGCCGTGACGCCGTTCACTAAAAGCCAATTCCCCGTGCTGGCCGCTTGCGCGACAAACGTGTTATTTGGAGCAGTACTCGAGAGCTGCACCACTTGAACCGGCGGCGTGGTTCCCGCGAGCGTATACTCGAACGCCAGGGAAACGGGACTGGCGGCCAAGGTGTTGCTTCCCACCACAAGTGTTACGGGTATCCCGAGAGGAAGGGAAACGCTGTCGGGCGTAACCGTAATACTGCCGCTGTAAACGCCGGAGCCCAGAGTCGACGGATTCACGGTGACGGTGAGGGTTGCCGGAGTGACATTGGCGCTCGTGGTAACGCTCAGCCAGCTTCCAGCCGCGGTACTGGACGTCACGGAGAAGGCCACGGCACTGTTGCTGGTGCCCGTCAGGGCGACAGTTTGGACAGTGGCTCCCGCCGGCGCCGAGAAACTGAGCATGGCGGGTGAGGCGGCGATGGATATTGAGGCGTTGACGCCGAGCGCCACGGGAATAGTCAAGTTGCTGAAACCCGGCGCGGAGACAGTGATGGTCGCTGTGTAGACACCGGGCTGGTTCAGCAGTGTATCCAGCGTGGCGACGTTGATTCCCACCTGGAAAGTGGTGGAGCCGGTGCCGGCCAGAGAGAAGAGGTTGGCGGGGGTGCCGGATGCGGGTGTCAGGGTCTCGGCGATCGCCGGCGTGGTTCCATTGCTGGCGGTCACTGTCACGGATATCGACTGGGGAGTCTCCCCGTTGGTGCTGTACTGAAAATCTACGGCCGGGGGATTGGCCGATAGGGTGGGCACCGTGGTCGGAGCGGCGGCTCGCGCCATCACAACCAAACATAAGTAGAGTTTCAGGACGAACGATCCGCGGAGTTTCATATAGTCCTTTGCACCTAGAATAATACCCCAAATGGAGTAATACTTATACGGAAATTCGGAACTTCTATATCGCGGTATTAAAATTTCAGGGATATGGTGTATGACGTAGCCGTGATCGGCGCTGGGGTATTCGGTGCCTGGACCGCTCACCATCTGCGGCGAGCCGGCCGGCAAGTGGCGCTCCTGGATGCCTATGGCCCGGCCAACTCGCGATCCAGCTCCAGCGGCGAATCCCGCATCATTCGTATGGGCTATGGGGCGGATGAAATTTACACGCGCTCGGCAATGCGCTCGCTGGCGCTCTGGCGGCAGTTCTGCGCGCGCACAGGGCTGCCGCTGTTTCATCCGACGGGCGTCCTCTGGATCGCCACTGACGGCGATCCTTATACCGAAAGAACGCGCCAGACGCTCGACCTGTGTGGCGCGCATTTTGAGATTCTCACGCCCGCCGAATTGAAATCGCGCTTTCCTCAGATGGAATTCGCGCCCGGCGCCGGGGGCATCTTCGAACCCGACAGCGGAGCGCTTATGGCTCGCCGCGCGGTAGAGGCCGTAGTGGCGGACGCCATTCACGATGGCGTCGCCTATCTGGCCGATGCGGCCGCTCCGCCGGAGGGCCGGGGCACAGCACGCGGCGTGCGCACTCGCACTGGCCGGACCATCCGCGCAGGCTCCTTCGTCTTCGCGTGCGGTCCGTGGCTGCCCAAGATCTTTCCGGATCTGCTGGGGAAACGAATCGAGCCCACTCGTCAGGAGGCCTTCTTCTTTGGCGCGCCTCCGGGCGATGCGCGCTTCGCGCCCCCGGCCATGCCGGCGTGGATCGATTTCTGCGATCCGCGCGGACCTTATGGCCTCCCCAATCTAGAAGGCCGCGGCGTCAAAATCGCGCTCGATGAACATGGCCCGCGTATCGATCCCGATAGCGCCGATCGGGTTCCTTCCGCCGCCGCCCTCACCGCGGCACGCGACATCCTGGCCCAACGCTTTCCCGCTCTGCGCGGCGCGCCGCTGCTCGAAGCGCGCGTCTGCCAGTACGAAAACACCTCCAATGGCGATTTCCTGATCGACCGCCATCCGGATTTCACCAACGTCTGGCTGGTCGGCGGCGGCTCCGGCCACGGCTTCAAGCATGGTCCCGCGGTGGGCGAGTACGTTACCGCGCGCATTCTGGATGGCGCAGCGGTGGATCCGCGCTATTCTCTGGCCACCAAGGCGGAGCGCCAGTGCCGCACGGTGTTCTGAGCGAGATAAGACAAATTCGTTCGTTTCTTCACTATAATGAAAGCTCAGGTATGCCCGGGTGGCGAAACCGGCAGACGCAAAGGACTTAAAATCCTTTTCCCGGCAACGGGAGTGTGGGTTCGATTCCCACCCCGGGCACCACGACGCTTTTATCATTAGCTTTATCATGCTCTATCATGGCTTCGCGTAAGCGTACTGGCGGCAAGCAGACCGGACCACCACCGCCTCTGTTCACGGACCACGAACTGAGCGACTTCCTGTCCCGCGCTTGCCACGACTTGAGGGCTCCCGTGCGTGCCATTCGAGCGCACGCCGAGCTGTTTTTGCGCGACCCTGCGCCCACCGCCGATTTGCCACAGCGACTCGGGTTCATGGTGGACGGCGCCAGAAAAATAGACCAGTTAGTGGATGCGCTCTCCAGCTTCGCCATCGCGCTGCGGATAGACACGGAGTCGTTTCAATCCACGCCCATGAACGTCATGCTGCGAACCGTTCTGGCCAAACTGGACGAGGAGCGGCGCGCCTGCGGCGCCGAGGTGACCCATGGGGACCTGCCGCGCGTGTGGGGCAATCCGGACCGGCTTGTCGAGCTTCTGCAGCGTCTGATTCGTCACGCGCTACATTACCGCGGACCGGCCCATCCACGGATACACATCGCGGCGGAAGAGGAGGGGGAGATCTGGCGGTTTGCCGTGAGCGACAACGGTCCCGGCGTGGAAGCCGCCTCTTTGGCCCCTTTGGACGATATCTTCAAGCCATTTGCGCGCGTTCACGCCGGCGCGCAGGCGGCTACCGGGCTGGATCTGGCGATATGCAAGGCGATTGTGGAGCGGCACGGAGGAAGGATCTGGGCCGAATCGAAGACCGGCCATGGCGCCACATTCTTCTTTACTCTGCCTGTGGCTTAGCCGCTCGACTCTGCGCTTGCGGTGAGAGCGCTGTTCAGGCGCAAGCCCAGCTTATCGCCCAGCGACCGGAAGTGTTGCAACCAGCAACGGGCTTCTTCGTCATTCTGTTGCTCCCGCTGGAGGAATTCCTGGTAAACGGTTCGGCGCATCTCCGACCATGCGTTCTGGGCGGTCCACAAAATGACCTCAAACGGCAGAGTGCGCGCCATTTCGACGATCGACTCCAGCCATTCGATGCGCCCGCAATTGCCGGGCTCCTTGACGAGTTGCTCGAACAACCGTTCGATGGTGAGACGGAGCGTGAACTCCAGAGCGGTGGATTCGAGGGCGATGCCACTCGCACGCGCCTCGTTCAGGAGCTTCCGTATCTGCTCCAGATCCATCTCATCGGCCGAAAACGCCTGCCGTAAGTGACTGTTGAAGGCGAATTCAGCGGCGGTCCGGATGGCCTTCGGGAGCGGGGATCCGATATCGCGTAAGAAGTGCGCCAGGGGGATATGCCGCTCGTAAATATGGTTGTAGGCCGCCTCCGCCTCCTCCAGAGAAGGATTCAGGATTTGCTTCAGGATGGCGCGCCGCTCATCGCGGAACAGCGACTTCAAGGAGTAGGCGGATCCCAATTCCTTGTCCATCACCCGGAGCACCTCCGGAATGTCGGCCTTCGAAAAGGCGGCGGTCATCTCGTCGACCAGCTTCTGGTAGCTCTCCTCGTCGCGAAACACGCGAATCCCGCAGCTTAAATTGTGATCGCCAAAATGCAGCGCGGCGAAAACGAGCTGTTTCGATTCTTGCGTGATTTCGGAAGTAAAACGGGCCCGTCCGAGCCCCAGTTTCATCTGGCCCGCTTCCAGGCTGTGGCGATCTATCCGGTCGGCCGAATAGCAATAGATGCGGGCGTGATCGCCGTACGGCTTGAATAGGGAGCTGATCGCATAGTGAGCCGCCAGTTTCTCCAGATCGATGGCCGCCGGGCTCGCGAACTTGCGGTAGATCGAAGCGCCGTCTCCATGTTCGGGAACGTTGCTCTTGGCCTGGGACAAGGCCTGCAGAAAATCGGATTCCACATGGTTGCCAAGCACTTCCTGCGACAACTGAAGAGCGCGGCAGGCGTACTGGATCACCTGCACGCTCTCGAGACCCGAGATATCGTCGAAGAACCACCCGCAACTGGTGTACATAAGCATCAAGTGCCGCTGCATTTCCATCAGCTTCAGGGTGGTCACGCGTTCGGGCTCACTGAGCTCACGGGTGGCGTGCCGGTACAGGAAGTCCGCCAGATTCTCTGCGCGGCGGTCGAGCACCACGTCGATATACTCGTCCCGCGCGGCCCACGGGTCTTTCAGGAACTCGCGGGCTTTCTCTTCGAATCGCGGCGCCAGAGTGTCGCGGAGCCAATCCAAAGCGGCGCGCAGCGGACCCCGCCATTCATGATTCCATCCGGAATGCCCGGCATTACAACCACAATTAGAACGCCAGCGTTCGATGCCGTGGACGCAACTCCAGGAGCTATTCTCAAAGATCTCAACTTCCTGTGTCGGCGGATACTGTGCGAGGTACTGCCCGTAGTTGGTGAGGTCGGCCAGTTGCTGCGTGCGAATATATTCCAAGGCGTAGGTGAGCGCCATTTCGCCGTGCGGGTGATGGTGGCCATAGGTCTCGCCATCGGTGGCGATATGGACCAACTCGGGCCAGGTGCGCTCTTCCGAGAAGGCGCCCGCCAGGCGTTTGGCGAATGCTTCGCCGTTGTTCAGCAGCCGCTCGAAAGCCACGCCGCGGGAGATCGGGCCATCGTAAAAGAACAGATCGATCGAGCGGCGCGAGGCCAGCCGTAAGCGGTAAGCCATGGTGGGATCGATCCGCTCGTCTTGCACCTCCCGCCAATTGCGGCCGCCGATCTTGCGCACCCTTTTGGCCTGGCGGGGAGCCAGAATCGTAAACTTTATGCCGAACTCCGCCAGAATTTCCAGGGTTTCCAGGTCGACGGCTGTTTCGGGTAGCCACATTCCTTCCGGCGGACGGCCGAACCGGCTTTCGAAATCACGAATGCCCCAGATGACCTGCGTGCGCTTGTCGCGCGCATTCGCCAGAGGCATGATCATGTGGTTGTAAGCCTGGCTCAGCGCCGAGCCATGCCCGCCGAAGCGGTCGTGGCTCTCGCGGTCGGCATCGAGGATGGCCTGGTAGACTTTGGGCGCCATGGCCTGCAGCCAGGACAGCAGCGTGGGACCAAAATTGAAGCTGATGCGAGAGTAATTATTGACGATATCCGAGATTCGGTCGTCTGTTGTCGAGGATGCGCGAGGCCGAGTTCGGCGCGTAACATTCGGCGGTGATTCTTTCGTTCCAGTCGTGGTACGGGTAGGCGGAGTCCTGCAGCTCGATCATTTCCAGCCAGGGATTTTCGCGAGGCGGCTGATAAAAGTGATTGTGGATACAGATGTAGCCCATCCTTCGACCCCGCCGCCCCACATTGCAATCCGGCTTCCATACAGGTCATGCACTAATTCCGTGGGCGGGGCTCCCCGGCCCGATGCCGGGCCTTCAATCCCGGCCTTCAATCAATGGTACACGGCCACGGAATAGGGATAGATTCCGACCCTGGACAACGTATATTCCACAGTATTGGTGGCTGTATTGATTACAGAGAGCGAATAGCCATAGGCGTTGGTGACGTACGCGGTGGTGCCATCCGACGACACGGCTACCGAGGTTGGCAGACTGCCGACGGGTATCTTGGTGCTCTGCAGGGAAGAGGTGTTGATGGCAAACACCGCGGCCCCGTTCGAGCTGGTGACATACATCTGGCTGCCGTTGGGAGTTACCGCGACTGAAGTCGGGGCGAGAAGCCCGGTGGGGGCAATGGTCGACAACAGAGTACCGCCAGGAAGGCTATAAACCGACACCGCATCGGCATATTGATTAGTCACATACATGACTTCTTGAGTCGGACTCATGGCAATGCCGTTCGGGCCCGAAAGCGCCGTCCAAGTCTCAACTACCTTATTGGTCGCGGTGCTGATGACGGAGATGTTCAAGGAAGAGAGATTGGTGACTACGGCGTAGGTGCCGTCTCTCGAAACTGCAACACCCACGGGCTTGGTGCCCACCGCAACCGTCGCTTCTACGGTATTGTTGGCTGTATTGATCACCGAGACGTTGTTCGAATTTTGGTTCGTTACATAAGCGGCGGCTCCGTTTGGAGTAATTGCAACCTGAACTGGGCCGGTGCCCACGGGAATAGTGCCGATCACTGTGTTGCTGGCCGTGCTGATCACCGCCACGCAGTTCTTGCTGGTCTCGGCCACATACACATAAGATCCGTTAGGCGTGATCGCCAGACCGGCTACACCTCCGGCGCTTAGCGATATATTGGTGACAACCGTGTTGTTCGCTCGATTCACGACAGCCACATTGTTTCCCATGGTATTGCCTACATATCCGTACGGCTGGGCGGAAGCGGCCGCCAGGCAGACCGCAAGGGCCCCCAAAATTCTGCAACAGGACATAAACATTGAAGTGCGTGCGTGCATCTCTTTTTCTCCGTTTTTGGCGTTTTCGGCCTTTAACTCCGGTTCGCAGTCCGGACACCCGGCCGCGACTCGATTTATCACGTGAAGCCTCAGTTTCTTCAGGTGAAATTGCTTTGCGGCCTTTGAACGCAGCCGTAAAAGGCCGTTCTCCAGCGCGCACCAAAGTGTTGCAGTCAACTATTGTGCGTAACGTTGAGCTTTCAAACCTGGACCGGGCCGGGCCGTCTTCCCGTCGATCCTGAAGTGGTGCGCTTCGGACGGCAACGAGCAAGCTGAACTTGAGCAGCTACGCCAAAAATGCAAATTCCACGTTGTTAGCTTGGCCTATCCTTTGACTCCAGTCTAGACTGCTGATGGTTAAGAGTATCCAGGGTTAATTTGGGAGGCGAGCAACTTGCATGTTTTGTACCTTTCATGCATCTTGTTGAAAATGCGAAACTTAATAAGTACCAGGGCAGTGTTCGGTATCTTTTTACCGGGCAGATTGTACACTCCATCACCACCATCGCGTAAATCGTACATCGCCATACGTAATACTCTTCGGCCAAGCCGCCGGTCCATTGCGAAAAACCCCGAAGCCCCCGATAGAGGCAGATTTGTGGAGCTTCATACACCCGCCACGCGGGATTTGTGCCTTTTAGTAACTCCTCCGTTTTTGCGCTGTTGCAACAGTATCGTGGCTGGTTCAAACTTCTAACAGCGACCCCAAGTGGTCGCACGTCGGAGGGAGATTACGAAATGAAAATGCTCACAAACGCGCTACAAAAAACGACACTGTTGGGGATGGTATTACTTCTCGGATTGATCGGCGTGTCTGCGGCCTTGGCAGGGACCGTAGACAGTTGTGCCGTCGCAAGCGGGGGACCCACCCCAGGCAACTTCGTCTTACCGGTCGATTGCACTGGAATGACGCCGGGAATCCTGCTCGCCGATATGACAACGGACTTCAGCTATTCGACTTCGGCCGGCACTAATAGCGGAACCATCGAATCCGCGGTCTACAACGATGGCGGAACCTTGGATTTCTATTATCAGGTCTCGAACAGCGACAGCTCGGCAACGGCTTTGGCCCGGCTGACGGCGACCGACTTCGCGGGCTTTACCACCAACGCGGCGTTCCGGTCGGACGGCAGTACCCTCACTGGAACATCATTCGTGGATGGAGAACTGCCTCCAATAACCGCGGACAGCAACGTGGACGGGAGCGTGATCGGCTTCAGCTTTTATCCGCCGACCACGCCGAATCCTGAAATCGGCCCTGGTCAGCAATCCTATGTGATGATCATCAGCACCGACGCCACCACGTATTCCCTCGGTAATGCCTCCATCATCGATGGCGGTACCGACACCGTAGCGGCGTTCCAGCCGGGCAGCGTGCCGGAACCCGCTTCTCTAGGTTTGCTGGGATTCGGGCTGATTGCCCTGGCAGGCTTGGGGAGACGGTTCAGCCACCGTAAAGCATAGAGGCATCCGCGCCAATCGTACAACGGGAGGTCCCTCATCGGGACCTCCCTTATTTGTTTGTTTCTTGCTTGCGTCGGCGGTCAACCGTTGCTGGAAACATGCTGGAAGTCTTGGCGGCCCCCGCTACCTTACCCTCCGTTCGTGTAAGGGCGCGCCAACCGGTGCAACGAATGACCCTTCCTTATCCGACGGGCTCGCGGGACGTCTCGCGTACCGCGGTGCGATAAAAGCGCACGCCGCAAGTCCGGCACCTGAATGGCGCCAGCCCGATCAGACGCGTGAAACGATCCAGGAGCCCGTGCGGCATGGAGCGGCGCACGTCGGTCCACCCGCAGTTGGGGCAGCGACGGCCGTGTTCGTTCCCGTAGCCGTTATCTTGATTTTCCATGCCGCCGGGCGTCAGGTATTATCTGGGGAGGATTACCCGGGCATCCTGATGCAACCACTCCTTAAGGGCATCGCGGTAGACGGCGATTCCCTTCCGGGAGTAGCGCAGGTACCCTTGCCTGCGGAAACCACTCATATCGTGCGAGACGATCTCGCGCGAAGTGCCTACGTGCCTGGCCAGCAACTCGTGAGTCAACGCCCCCATGTGGATCGACCCGTCGTCGGCCGGCGTGCCCAGATGTTCGGAAAACCGGATCAAGCAGCGCGCCAGCCGGCGAGCCACAGTGTCCAGCGACAGGCTCTCGATGCGATGCCCGAAGTCGACCATGCGCTCGACTAGAATCTGCCACAGGGCCACAGCCAATTTAGGCTGTCTCGAAACCAGATCTTCGATTTCCCCAGCGTTCCAGGTCATCACTTTGGTGCCTTCCATGGCGGTGGCCTGCTCGGCGTCGTACTCCAAGCCTAGCAGCGCGGACTCGCCGAAGAAGTCGGAACTTCGCAGGATATCCACCACTACTTCCTGGCCGTCGTCTGCGAGGCGGCTGATTTTGACCCTGCCCTCGATGATCATGTAGATGCCAGTGGGAGGGGAATCCTGGCCGTAGATTAACTGGTTCTTTTTGTATCCCACGACGGTGGCGCGCGGGAGATAGGTCAACGGATCTTCATGCGTGGTTTGAGGCGCAAATGCCAACCCGCTTCTTGCGATAGCTGCCATACGTGGACTCCTTGTAATTGCTGCGACCTTTTGTTTCCCAGCGGAACTGGGTGCAGGCGTACCTTTGCAGTTCTCGGGCCACACGCCCGGGTCTTTGCCGGAGGGCACGATACACTGGGAAATCCAGCCGTTGCTGCGATTTAGCAGCGACTTGGGCGCTCCAAGAGCCGCCTCACGGATGAATGCAGGAAATGCAAGCCTTGCAGTTCGGCGTGCAGTCTTTGAAAGCGGTGATGCCCTGAATGGGAGGATTTTACGCGCGCCCTGGCTAACGCTGAGCTAACGTTGATCAGCGACGCCCTGACCCACCGCCACGCCCACGGCTTTGCCGGCTTCGTAGGACCGGAGCTTGCTATGGAGCGTGCGCAAGCAGATGCCTAATAACTCCGCGGCGCGGCGCCGGTTGTTATTGGTGTGCCTCAGCGTGAGACGCATGTAAGCTTCCTCTACCTCACTTAAGGAGGATCCAGCCCGCACCTGGAGCACGTCCGCAGGGATGGTCTCCGGGGCCGGCGCCGCGGCAGGAGTGACCTCCGGGGCCTGCGCCATCACGGCACCAGGCAGGTGCCGAAGCTGAATCTCGCCAGCGCGGGCAACAATGGCCGCGCGCTCGATCAGGTTGCGCAGTTCACGCACGTTGCCGGGCCAGGCGCTGGCTCGAAACCGCTCCAGCACCTCTGGACTCAGATGCGTCACCCGGCAGTCGTGTTTGTTATTGACATCGCGAATCAGGGCCGCGGCGAGCGGCAGGATATCCTGCTTGCGCTCACGCAGGGGCGGCAGGGAGATATGGAACACATTCAGGCGGTAATAAAGGTCCTCGCGAAGTTGCTTGTTTTCGATCGCTTTTTCCGGCGCGCGATTGGTGGCCGCCAGTACCCGCACGGAGATCGGAATATCGCGCGTACCGCCTAAGCGCCGTACCTTGGATTCTTCGATCACGCGCAGAAGCTTGGCCTGAGTGGAAATCGGCATCTCGCCGATCTCATCCAGCAGCAGTGTTCCGTTATGGGCTTGTTCGAAGCAGCCGGCCCGGCGTTCGACGGCGCCCGTGAACGAACCTTTTTCATGACCGAAGAGCTCGCTTTCCATCAGGCTCTCGGGCAAAGCGGCGCAATTGATCGCGACAAACGGGCCCCGGCTGCGCGGACTCAACTGATGAATCGCCCTGGCCACCAGTTCCTTGCCGGTACCGCTCTCCCCGGTGATCAGCACGGACGCCGTAGTCGGCGCCACCTGGCGGATGATCGAGAACACTTCCTTCATGGCCGGGGAATCGCCGACCAGATCGCCCAATACGCCCTGATAGCTGAGCTGACGGCTCAGCCGCTGGGTTTCCTCCAATAAATGGTTCTGCTGAATAGCTCGCTCCAGAAGAGTACGCAGCACTCCAGGCTGCACCGGTTTTTCGAGGAACCAAAAGGCCTTCAGATCGTGAACGAACGAAATCGCTTGGTCGATACTGCCGAATCCGGTGAGCACAATGGCGGGTGTTCGATCGCCGCGCGCGGCCAGTTCCTTCAACAGCGCGACGCCGTCCATGCGCGGCATCACTAAGTCAGTCAAGATCGCGCTAGCCGGAAAATGAGCTAACTTGACCAGAGCTTCCTGGCCGTCCGCCGCCGTCTCGACCTCAAAGCCCAGGGACGAAACCATTTCGGCAAGATCCGACCGCTGGGAGACGTCATCATCTACCACAAGGATTTGCGCTGGCATTTCTTACCCCCCCCCGATACTCATTTAACATCTTAGCGCATCTGTCGAATACCGCACCGCCCCACGAAGGTCCGCGATCTGAATGAGCCGCCCGGGCATGGGCTTGACAACCCTCTGGCGATCCGATTGCAAACCTATGCGCGTCGGGGGCTAGAAAGTATTTTGAGATTTGCTGTAGATTCTGCAAGCTATCCGAGACCTCCCTTCCGCCACTTGCTGGAACGGCATCGCATTCCGGTCATCCGTTTTGTTTACCGGTTGGTCGAAGACCAGGCAGTCGCCGAGGAATTGGCGGAAGAGGTGTTTCGGGGCGCGTATCGCTCGCGGGCAATCTGTGCACTGCAATCCGGATTTGCCACCTGGCTCTTCCGCAAAGCGATGCGGCTTGCATGTGCGCCGCTCCGGGAAGGCAAACGTGCCTCTGAGCAAGATTCGCTCCGGCCAGGTTCGCCTGAGGTTCTTGTCCGCCGGGCCATGGCCGCGTTGCCCGCGAACCAGCGCGCCGCGGTGTTGCTGCATAAGTACGAAAGGTTCGATTATTCACAGATTGCCACAATCCTCGGATATTCAGATTCCGCGGTGAAACTCTTGCTCCTGCAGGCATACCAAAGTCTGCGTACCCAATTGATGAGTACCAGCCCAGATCTCCGGCAGCCGATCCTGAGTCAGGGCGTCGCGCAACGCCTGCCAACCCGCATTTGACCGCTCGTCGTGAGTTTGTCCTGCCAGTGCTGCCATGCGGCGCTCACCGACCGGATCGCCTCCTGAGCCTGCAGCGGCGCGGCGAGCACATCGTAGCCACCCAGATTTAGAACCTCCGCCCAAAGCCCATCGTCTGCCAGGCGGGACACCACAATCAGCACTGGTTCCACGCGCCTGCACTGCAGTTCCAGCAGCACGTCCTGCCAGCCCCCATCGGGTAATTGGTGGTCGCTGATCACCACTCCCGCGGCGAGTTCGTCGATCAACGGCCGGGCGTGACCCAGGGTTTCTACCACATGCAGGCTCCATTTGGAGTGCCCGAGGATCTGTTTCATAGAAGCCTGATCCTCCGCCGACGGAAGAATGGCCAGAACAATGGCTGTGTCCGCTGGGCGCATTGATTCAACCTCCGCTTCTTGCAGATTGCTAAGGCAGCATTGCAATCCAAAGGCCTCGGCAAAGTTCAGATAGCGCACTTGCCCGGCGGTCGATTCCACCGTCTGGCGAACCGCCATCCGTCTGTCCAACGTCCAATGAAGTGAAGAGGCAAGCGCGGTTGGAGGTCAAATCCCTCTTCGAAGTAAGGTTTACTCCCTCTGAATGGGACCGTTGCCGCGCCACGTGATCGCGGCGCCGGCGACGGTCCTTTTATTAGGCGACTTTTTTGGCGCGTTTCTCGGCCGAAGGCTTCGTTCGGCGTTCACCCAACTTGGGCAGATCCACAAAGAACGTAGAGCCGTGGCCGAGTTCGGACTCGACCCAAATCTGGCCTCCGTGCCGCTCGATCAAGCGCTTGGTGATGGCCAAGCCCACACCCGCACCGGCATACGCGTCGTTGTGGATCCGCTTGAAAGCCCCGAAGATCCGCTCCGCGTACCTCGGATCGATCCCCGTCCCGTTATCGCGGATGAAAAGCACCCAGGTTTTCTTGTCCGAAAATGCGCCAACGTGGATCTCAGGCGATTGCTGACCGCGGAACTTGATGGAGTTTTCGATGAGGCTGGCCAAAGCGTAGGTGATCTGGCTCGGATCGCACCACAATTCCGGAAGCGGATCGTTCGTTACCAGCGCTCCGCTGTGGGCGATCGTATGTTGCAGCATGGCCAGGGCGCCCGCCAGCAGCACGTTTCCGTCCGAGAGGCGGCAACAGGGCGGCTCACCGGCCACTTGCATGTACGTCCGCATTCCGCCCATCAGATTCTTCAAGCGATCCGCGGAACTCCGCAAAAGGCCGAAGAGGACTCTGCGTCTCCTCCTCAAAGCTGCCCTCGGATTTCTTGAGGATCAGCTCCGAGAGGGAACAGACCTGGTTAATTGGGCTGGCGAGATCGTGCAGAGAATCGGCAGTCAGACAAACGCAATCCTCCTCGCGGCGCGATGAATTGGGCGCAGGACGCCGGATCCTAGGCTGCATTGGAGTTATCTTGGTTGCGGGGGCTGGCATGGAGGCGCCCTCAACTGGTGGCGACGCGCGACTTTTCGAGCGCGGCCGGCAAGAGCAACCGGAAACGAGCCCCTTTTCCCGGGCTGCTGTCCACCTGAACGCCGCCACCGTTGCTTCGCGCGAATCCTTGCACGGCGGCTAAACCCAGACCGCGGCCCAGAAATTTGGTGGTGAAAAAGGGGTCGAAAATCATCTTCTGGGTTTCCTCGTCCATGCCGCATCCGGTATCCCGGACTTCCACGGCCACGTACTTCCCGGGCGAGATACCGGGGGGCCCGAAATCGCGCCGGGCCGCTTCTTTGCCTAGCTCTACCATCGCCGTGCGCACCAAGATGGAACCGGACGACTGCTCGCCAATGGCTTCGATGGCATTCTTCAGCAGATCGGCTATGGCTTGGCGCAAAAGATCGGAATCTGCTTCCACGGGTGGCAGACGGCGCCCGCCATGAAATTCCAATCGGATGCTCTCGGGAACCCCGGCGCACTTGATTGCGTCGCCAACCAGTTGATCGATTTGCGCCCGCGCCACGAAGACGTTGCCCTTGCCCGCATAGGCCAGCATCTTGCGCGTAATTTCGGCGGCGCGTTCACCGGCTTGCACTACACCCTGCAGCGTTTCCTGCGCCGGGTGCGAGGAAGGTAGTTTCTCCATGGCATAGCTTGCGCCGCCCAGAATGGCGACCAGGAGATTATTGAAATCGTGCGCCAATCCGCCGGCCAACCGTCCCAGGCTTTCGAGCTTCTGCTTTTCCAGGCGGGCCTTCTCGGTCTGCTTTTGATTCTCGACTTCAGTGCAGGTGCCAAACCAGTTGGTGATTTCACCGGTACTGCCCCGCACCGGTATGGCGCGCACCAGATGCCACCGGTAGCTGCCATCCGCCGCGCACCGTAGCCGGTGTTCAATCTCGAAGACAGAGCCGGACTCCGCAGCCTGACGCCACGCCCGCCAGGTTCGCTCGCGATCCTCTGGGTGCACCAGCCGATCCCACTCCAGGCGGGTGCCGGGCGCCATGCTGGTCCCGGTGTACTCCAACCACCGGCGGTTGGAGTACTCCACTTGGGCCGACGCGTTAGCGCTCCAGACCATCTGGGGCATGGCTTCGAGTAAGACCTGGTAGCGCTGACCGCTTTCTTCCAGAGCGGAACGCTGCTCCTCGATCCGCCGCTGCATGAGAAATCTCTCCATCGCGTTTCTGACGACGTGCGGAAGCGTATCGGCGCTCACCTTGCCCTTGGGCAGATAGTCCATGGCACCGGCCTTCATCGCCCGTACCGCCACAGCCTCCTCGCTATACGCGGTCAATACGATGGCGGCGAAGGGAACCCGGCCGGATCTGGCTTTGAGACGGGCCAGCGCCTCTATCCCATCCATATCCGGCAGGTTTACGTCGACCAGCGCGCAATCCGGGCCCCAGGTTGCCGCCATCTCGATACCCTCAATAGCGCTATCGGCCTCCGCAAACTCGAACCCCCAAGTGGTGGATTCCCACAGGCATCGTTTGTAGACCTCCCGGTCAATGGCATTATCCTCAATGATGAGAATTTTCGACGGTCGGTCCATTGTCTTTTAACGCCGTGCAGCTTATGCGCCAAACTCGATCTGTGATTTTTCGTACATACCTGTGGGCGAACTGCAGGATGGTTGGCAACGTGCAAATCGACGGGTTTCGCGTGAGACCGTACCATTCAGTTTGGCAGATTATGGCGGCGAGCTATGTCAATTTTTGCACGGTTGAATCAAGAACTGCATCTCACGGCGCCGGACGCGCCTCCTGGCCAGTCCATGCCATTCAAAAAGGAAGAGTGAAGCGATGCCTGAAATCTTGCTAGCCGAAGACAATCCAGCGGATGTTTACCTCATTCGCGAGGCCCTCCGGGAGCATGCCGTAGAGTGCAGTTTGCGGGTGGCTGGCGACGGACAGCAGGTACTGCGGATTCTTTCCGGCGCCGATTCGGACCCAGACCGGGAAGCGTCCCGCTCTGATCATTCTGGATCTCAACCTGCCGCGGCATGATGGAATCGAGATTTTGCAACAGCTTAGGGCAACGGCCGACCTACGCCAAATACCGGTGGTGGTGCTGACCTCGTCAGACTCGCCGCGCGATCGTCTGGCCGCCGATCGGCTGGGCGTCACGCGGTTCCTGCGAAAACCTTCCAACCTGGAACAGTTTCTTAGCCTTGGGCGCGATATTTAAGGAACTCCTGGAACAACATGCCGCGAACGCGCAGCGCTGTGGAAGCGGAAGCGGGAGTTAAAGAAGAAGATGGCAAAGGGAACAGACATGAAATCCGAAACCACAATGGATACACTCGATTCGAGCGCTTTGCTGAAGGTCTTGATTGCTTTCAAGGAGGGCGATTTCTCCGTTCGACTGCCGGTCGATCATACCGGAATAGCCGGAAAGGTCGCGGACACCCTCAATGAGATTTTCAAGTTGAACCAGCGAATGGCCAGCGAATTCTTGAGGATCAGCGGCGCCGTGGGTAAAGAGGGAAAAATCAGCCAGCGCGCCAGCCTGGGATCGGCCTCTGGCGGGTGGGCGGAATGCCTGGACTCGGTCAATAACCTGATTGGGGACCTGGTGCAGCCTTCCACCGAAGTCGCCCGCGTGATCGGAGCGGTGGCCAAGGGCGACCTCTCCCAAAGCATGGCCCTCGAGGTTGACGGCCGCTCGCTCAAGGGCGAATTTCTGCACACCGCGCGCGTGGTGAACACGATGGTGGTGCAGTTAAATTCGGTCGCTTCGGAGGTAACGCGCGTGGCGCGCGAGGTCGGGACCGAAGGCAAACTGGGCGGCCAGGCCGTCGTCAAGGGCGTAGGCGGCGTTTGGAAAGACCTTACCGACAGCGTCAATTCCATGGCCGGCAATTTGACCGCGCAGGTCCGCAATATTGCCGAGGTAACCACGGCGGTGGCCAATGGCGACCTTTCCCGCACGATCACGGTGGACGTGCAGGGCGAGATTCTGGAACTGAAAAACACCATCAATACGATGGTCGATCAACTGGGTTCCTTCGCGTCGGAAGTTACCCGCGTGGCGCGCGAAGTGGGTACGGAAGGCAAGCTGGGCGGCCAGGCCGAAGTGAAGGATGTGGCGGGCGTGTGGAAGGATCTGACCGACAGCGTGAACTCCATGGCCGGTAACCTGACGGCCCAAGTCCGGAACATCGCGGAAGTCACTACGGCGGTTGCCAACGGCGACCTTTCCCGCAAGATCACGGTGGATGTGCGTGGGGAAATCCTGGAACTCAAAAACACCATCAACACGATGGTGGATCAACTCAACGCCTTCGCATCCGAAGTGACGCGCATGGCGCGCGAGGTGGGTACGGAAGGCATCCTGGGCGGGCAGGCGGATGTGCGCGGCGTCGCCGGAACCTGGAAAGATCTGACGGACAGTGTGAACTCCATGGCGGGCAACCTGACGGCCCAGGTCCGCAACATCGCGGAAGTCACCACGGCGGTGGCCAACGGAGACCTGTCGCGCAAAATTACGGTGGCGGTGCGCGGCGAGATTCTGGAGCTGAAGAACACCATCAACACGATGGTGGATCAGCTCAGTTCGTTCGCTTCCGAAGTGACGCGCGTGGCGCGCGAAGTCGGCACCGAGGGCAAGCTGGGCGGCCAGGCGGACGTGAAGGGCGTGGCAGGCACCTGGAAAGATCTTACCGAAAGCGTCAACTCCATGGCCGGGAACCTGACCAACCAGGTGCGCAACATCGCCGGCGTCACGACCGCGGTCGCCAAGGGCGATCTCTCGACCAAGATCACCGTGGATGCGCGCGGCGAAATTCTGGAACTGAAGAACACCATCAACACCATGGTGGATCAGCTCAACAGCTTCGGCTCCGAGGTCACCCGCGTGGCGCGCGAAGTGGGTACGGAAGGAAAGCTCGGCGGCCAGGCGCAGGTCAAAGGCGTGGGCGGAGTCTGGAAGGATCTGACGGATAGCGTCAATTCCATGGCCGGCAACCTCACCGCGCAGGTCCGCAATATCGCGGAAGTGACCACGGCCGTGGCGAACGGCGATCTTTCGCGCAAGATCACGGTGGATGTGCAAGGCGAAATCCTGGAGCTGAAGAACACCATCAATACGATGGTCGACCAGTTGAATGCGTTTGCCTCGGAAGTGACGCGCGTGGCGCGCGAAGTGGGTACGGAGGGTGAATTGGGCGGCCAGGCCCACGTCAAAGGAGTCGGAGGCGTTTGGAAAGACCTCACCGACAGCGTGAACTCCATGGCCGGCAACCTGACCGCCCAGGTCCGCAACATTGCCGAGGTGACCACCGCGGTGGCCAACGGCGATTTGTCGCGCAAGATCACGGTGGATGTGCGTGGTGAGATTCTGGAGCTCAAGAACACCATCAACACCATGGTCGACCAATTGAACGCGTTCGCCTCGGAAGTGACGCGCGTGGCGCGCGAGGTCGGCACGGAAGGCAAACTGGGCGGGCAGGCCGAGGTCAAGGGCGTGGCCGGCACCTGGAAAGATCTTACCGATTCGGTGAACTCGATGGCCAGCAACCTGACCAATCAGGTGCGCAACATCGCCGAGGTCACCACGGCTGTGGCGCGCGGCGATTTGAGCCGCAAGATTACGGTGGATGTGCGGGGCGAAATCCTGGAGTTGAAAAACACCATCAATACGATGGTGGATCAGCTCAGCTCTTTCGCCTCGGAAGTGACCCGCGTGGCGCGCGAGGTGGGCACGGAAGGCAAACTGGGCGGCCAGGCGGACGTGCGCGGACGTGGCGGGCACCTGGAAGGATCTCACCGATAGCGTGAACTCCATGGCCGGGAACCTGACGGCCCAGGTTCGAAATATCGCGGAGGTGACCACTGCCGTGGCTCGTGGCGATTTGAGCCGCAAGATCACGGTGGATGTGCGCGGCGAAATACTGGAGCTGAAGAACACCATCAACACGATGGTGGATCAGCTCAATGCTTTCGCGGGCGAGGTGACGCGCGTGGCGCGCGAAGTGGGTACCGAAGGGAAGCTGGGCGGCCAGGCCGATGTGAAGGGCGTCGGTGGCACCTGGAAGGATTTGACCGACAGCGTGAACTCCATGGCCGGCAATTTGACGGCTCAGGTCCGCAACATCGCGGAAGTCACCACCGCCGTAGCGCGCGGCGATTTGAGCCGCAAAATCACGGTGGATGTGCGCGGCGAGATCCTGGAGTTGAAGAACACCATCAACACCATGGTGGACCAGCTCAATGCCTTTGCCGGCGAAGTCACGCGCGTGGCGCGCGAGGTCGGCACCGAAGGAAAGCTGGGCGGCCAGGCCGACGTGCGCGGCGTGGCGGGAACCTGGAAAGATCTCACCGATTCGGTCAATTCCATGGCCAGCAACTTGACCAACCAGGTACGCAACATCGCGGGCGTGACCACGGCCGTGGCCAAAGGCGATTTGACCACCAAAATCACGGTGGATGCGCGCGGCGAGATCCTGGCGTTGAAGAACACCATCAATACCATGGTGGATCAGCTCAGTTCGTTCGCCTCCGAAGTGACGCGCGTGGCGCGTGAAGTGGGCACCGAGGGTAAACTGGGCGGCCAGGCTGACGTGAAAGGCGTGGCGGGAACCTGGAAGGATCTGACGGACAGCGTGAATTCCATGGCGGCCAACCTGACCCTGCAGGTCCGCAACATCGCCGAAGTCACCACGGCCGTCGCCAAGGGCGACCTGTCGCGCAAAATCACTGTCGACGTCCGCGGCGAGATTCTGGAGCTGAAAAACACCGCCAATACCATGGTGGATCAGCTCAGCTCGTTCGCGGCGGAAGTGACCCGCGTGGCGCGCGAGGTCGGCACCGAGGGCAAACTGGGCGGCCAGGCCGAAGTGCGCGGCGTAGCCGGAACGTGGAAGGATCTCACCGATAGCGTCAACTTCATGGCGGGCAACCTCACTTCGCAGGTTCGAAACATCGCCCAGGTCACCACCGCGGTGGCCAACGGGGACTTAAGCCGCAAGATCACCGTGAACGTACAGGGCGAAATTCTGGAGCTGAAAAACACCATCAACACCATGGTGGATCAGCTCAACAGCTTCGCTTCGGAGGTAACCCGCGTGGCGCGCGAGGTCGGCACCGAAGGAAAGCTCGGCGGTCAGGCTGAAGTGCGCGGCGTGGCCGGCACCTGGAAGGACCTTACCGACAACGTCAATTTCATGGCCGCCAACCTGACCACGCAGGTGCGAGGTATCGCCAAGGTCGTCACGGACGTGGCCAACGGAAACCTGAAGCGCAAGCTGGTGCTGGAGACCAAGGGCGAAATCGCCGAACTGGCCGACACTATCAATGGCATGATCGACACCCTGGCGGTTTTCGCCGACCAGGTCAGCAATGTGGCGCGCGAAGTCGGTATCGATGGCAAGTTGGGCGGTCAGGCGCTGGTGCCCGGCGCCGCCGGAATCTGGCGCGACCTGACCGACAACGTCAACCAACTCGCCGCCAACCTGACTACCCAAGTGCGCGCCATCGCCGACGTGGCCACCGCGGTGACCAAGGGCGACCTGACGCGGTCCATCGCCGTGCAGGCGCAAGGTGAAGTCGCCGCCCTGAAAGACAACATCAACGAGATGATCGTCAATCTCGCCGAGACCACCCGCAAAAATACCGATCAGGACTGGCTCAAGACGAACATCGCCAAGTTTACCGGTATGATGCAAGGCCAACGCGATCTGTTGACTGTGTCGAAGTTACTGTTGTCGGAGTTGGCTCCTCTGGTGAGCGCTCAACATGGAACTTTCTATATCCGCGAGTCCGAAGAGGGCGCCGAGAACTTGAAGCTCCTCACGGCTTTTGGCGCCAATGATTCCCATGGCGTCCCAACTCAGTTCCGGATGGGGCAAAGCCTGGTCGGCCAGTGCGCGCAGGAGAAGCGCCGCATCCTGGTGACCGACGTACCCAAGGATTACATCCGCATCAGCTCCAGCCTGGGTGAATCGACTCCGCTCAGTATCGTGGTGCTTCCGGTGCTGTTCGAAGGGGAATCCCGCGCTGTGCTGGAGTTGGCATCGTTCCGGCACTTCACCGATGTGAACCTGGCCTTTCTCGACCAGTTGACGCAGGGCATCGGCATCGTGCTCAACACCATCGCCGCCACCATGCGCACCGAGCAATTGCTGACGCAAAGCCAGGCGCTGGCCGAACAGCTTCAGAAAACCAATGCCGAGCTGGAGGAAAAAGCGCACCTGCTGGCCGAGCAGAAAAACGAAGTGGAGACCAAGAACCGGGAAGTGGAGCAGGCCAAGGCCGCTCTCGAAGACAAGGCCGAACAGTTGTCGCTCACTTCCAAGTACAAGAGCGAGTTTCTCGCCAACATGAGCCACGAGTTGCGCACGCCGTTAAATAACCTCCTGATTCTGGCGCAAATGCTGGCGGAAAACCTGGAAGGAACCTTGACCCCGAAGCAGGTCAAGTATGCCGAAACCATCCACTCGTCCGGCACCGATCTGCTGGCCCTGATCAACGACGTTCTGGACCTGAGCAAGATCGAATCCGGCAAGATGGATGTGGAAGTGGGCAGTGTCCGTTTCAGCGAGCTGCGCGACTTCTGCAACCGGACCTTCCGCCATGTAGCCGACCGCAAGGGGCTGGATTTTTCCATCGAACTGGGCGAAAACCTGCCGTCGGAGAGCATCCTCACCGACGCCAAGCGGTTGCAGCAGGTGCTCAAGAACCTGCTGTCGAACGCCTTGAAATTCACCGAACATGGGATGGTCCGGTTGCGCGTGGAGCGGGCCATCATAGGCTGGAGCTCGAATCACTCGGTTCTCAACCGGGTCAGGTCGGTGATAGCCTTCTCCGTATCCGACACCGGCATCGGTATCCAGATAGACAAACAGCGGATCATCTTCGAGGCATTCCAGCAAGCCGATGGCACCACCAGCCGAAAGTACGGCGGCACCGGTCTGGGGTTGTCGATCAGCCGCGAGTTGACCCGCCTGCTGGGCGGCGAGATCCGGTTGCAAAGCGTGCCGGGCGCGGGCAGCACGTTCACATTGTACCTTCCGCAGGCCTATGTCACCACCGCGAAGCCCGAGCCGCTGACCATCGAGACCGATGCGGCGCTATCCGATGCGATCTCGGTGGATGGCGCCGGTGCGGCCAGCGAAGAAGGTCTGGATTTAATTCTGCCGCCGCCGCTGGCCGCGCCCACCGCGGTCGTGCACGACATCGAGATCGACGACGACCGGAACCTGATCCAGCCCGGCGATCCGGTGCTCCTGATCGTGGAGGATGACGCTACGTTTGGGCGCATCCTGCTCGACCTGGCGCGCGATCGCGGCATCAAGGCCCTGGTTGCGCTGCGCGGCGCGACCGCGCTCACGTTGGCGCGCGAGTTCCGGCCCGGCGCCATCACTCTAGACATCAACTTGCCCGACATGGCGGGCTGGACGATCCTCGATCGCTTGAAGCACGATTCCGCCACCCGCCATATTCCAGTGCACGTGATCACCGGCGATGAGAACCGCCGCCGCGGGTTGGCGTTGGGCGCCATGACCTATCTCGAAAAGTCGGTCGCTAAAGACAATCTGAGCGCGGCCTTCGATGCCATTCATCAATCCATCGAACGGCGCACCAAGAAGTTGCTGGTGGTGTCGCAGGATGCATCTCTCCGCGCCGAGTGGACCGCGTTCCTGGGCGGTCCGGACGTAGAGATTCTGGCGGTGGCTTCGGGCGGCGAAGCCCTGGCTGTGGCCCGCCAGAAATATCTGGACGGCATCGCGATCGATCTGCACCTCGGCGACATTCCAGCCGTGCAACTCGCCGAAGAGATCCGCAGCCAGGTTGGCCCTCCTAAGCCGCCCGTGGTAATTTGCGGTCCCGCCAACCCCGGCTCGGAGGTAGAGGCCGAGATCCGGCGCCTGGCGCGGCACGGCGTCGTCCGCTACGCGGAGTCGGTTGACCGCGCACTGGAGGAGACGGTGCTGTTCCTGCACCGCGACCAGGCGGATCTTTCCGAATCCCAACAGGAGATCCTCGACTTTCTGCGCCGCAACGACTCCATGCTGTCCGGTAAGCGGGTGCTGGTGGTGGATGACGATGTGCGTAATATTTTCGCTCTCACCTCGGTGCTGGAGGAGCACGACCTGCAGGTTGTGCACGCCGAGAATGGACGCGCCGGCATTGAGATGCTGCTGAAAACGCCGGACGTGGCCGGCGTACTGATGGACATCATGATGCCCGAGATGGACGGTTACGAAACCATGCGGGCCATCCGCCAGATCGCGGAATTCCGGACGCTGCCGATTATCGCGGTGACGGCCAAGGCCATGAAGGGGGACCGGGCCAAATGCATTGCGGCAGGCGCCTCGGATTACATCACCAAGCCCGTGGACCTGGACCAGCTCTTCTCCATGCTGCGCGTCTGGCTCATGAGCTATGATGAGACGCCGACGTTTGCCAGCACGGTTGCGTGACGAGAATGCGTATGGCCGAAGCCCAAGCCGTGGAACTTGCGCGCGAATCTACCTCCGAACCCAGGATGAAAATCCTGATGGTCGACGATACGCCTGAGAACCTGGTGTCTCTCGAAGCGGCTCTTAGCGGCTTGGGTGAAGAACTGGTGATGGCGCACTCCGGCAAAGAGGCGCTCCGGCGGCTCCTGGTGGACGATTTCGCGGCCATCCTGCTGGACGTCAGAATGCCGGACATGGACGGCTTCGAGACCGCCGAACTGATCCGCAGCCGCCCGCGCTCCCGGCAGACCCCCATTCTCTTCCTGACGGGCTACCGTAACGAAGAACACCTCTTCCGCGGCTACGACCTGGGTGCGGTCGATTTCATGTTCAAGCCCATCGTGCCGGAGGTCTTGCGGTCGAAGGTGGCGGTGCTGGTGGATCTCAGCCGCGGTAACGCCAAGCTGAAAGAACAGGCCAGCGTGCTGCGCAAGGCCGAGCAAAAATTCCGGTCGCTGCTCGAAGCCGCGCCCGACGCCATGGTGGTGATGGACGGCTTTGGCAAGATTGTGCTCGTCAACGCGCAAGTGGAAACCTTGTTCGGCTACCGCCGGGAAGATCTGTTGGGCAAGGATGCCGAAATCCTGGTTCCCGAGCGCTTCCAGAGCTTTTACCCGCAACACCGGGCGAATTTCTCCCTGGAACCCCGGGTTCGGCCGATGGGCGCCGGGCTCGAGCTGTACGGACGCCGCAAAGACGGCACCGAGTTTCCCGTGGAGATCAGCCTGAGTCCGCTCGAGACCGATGAAGGCATTCTGGTTTCGAGCGCCATTCGGGACATCAGCGAGCGCAAGAAGGCCGACGAGCGGATTCGCGAGTTAAACGCGCAACTGGAGCAGCGCGTCCTGGAGCGCACCGAGGAATTGATGCGGTCCAACGAGGAGCTGCAGCAGTATGCCTACGTGGCCAGCCACGACCTGCAGGAGCCGCTCCGAAACGTGTCGATCTATGCTCAGCTTTTGGCGCACCGCTACCAGGGGCAGCTTCAGGGCGATGCGGATCAATACGTCGCTTTTATCGTGGAGGGCGCCGAACGTATGGAGAAACTCATCCACGATCTGCTGGATTTTTCGCGCGTGGATGCGCGGGGCACCGACTTTTTCACCGCGGTAAATTGCGAAACGGCGTTGGACGACGCCATATTCAACGTGCGCTCCCTGATCGACGAGAGCGCAGCCGAGATTACACGGGAGCCACTGCCGTGGATCACGGGAGATCCTATCCAGATTACGCGCCTGTTCCAAAACCTGTTGGTAAATTCCATCAAATATCGCAGCCACGAAGCCCCCCGGATCCAGGTTGCCGCCAAATCGAATAACGGCGAATGGCTCTTTTCGGTTCGAGACAATGGCATCGGAATTGAGCCCCAGTATGCCGAGAAGGTCTTCGGCATCTTCAAATGCCTACAGCCCCGGGACCGGAGCGCCGGAAGCGGCATGGGTCTGGCTATTTGCCGGAAAATCGTAACCCGGCACGAGGGCCGCATTTGGGTCGATTCATCCGGCGGCCAAGGCGCGACTCTTCACTTCACACTGCCATCCAATTGATCGATCGTGCTCCCTCTCACACTGGCTTAAAACCTGCCCTGGAAGTTCTCGGGGGTGACTGATTATGCTGTATTACGCGCTGGTTTTCCTTGTCATCGCGCTCGTCGCGGGTCTGCTGGGCTTCGGTGGCGTAGCGGTGGCATCCGCCGCCATCGCGAAGATCCTCTTCTTCATCTTCCTGGTCCTCTTCCTCGTCAGCCTCATCATGCACGTAGGAAGACGAGCCTAGGCGGAGAACAAACACTATGTTGATACTGCTGATTGTTGTTCTGGTGTTGCTTCTTGGAGGCGGCGGAGGATACTACGGTTATGGCCGTTGGGGGTATGGCGGAGGCGCGGGTATTGGCCTCGGGACGATACTACTGATCATCCTGATTTGCTACCTGTTGGGTATGTTCCGCTAACTCCCCTCCAAAAGAAGAGCGGCACGCCCAAGTAGCTTTGCAGCTACTTGAGTGTGCCGCATCTTACTCAGACACACTTATTACCTGGTTACCGCCAACGGCGATACCGGTAATAATGGTGCCACCCGCCGTGCCAACCCCATCCGCCATAGACATAAGGGTACGCGTATGGATACGCGTATGGATAAGCCCGATAGCCATAATAGGGAGCATACGGGTAGGCTGGTGCGTAGACAGGCCCGCCGATTCCCACTCCGATTCGCACGCCTGCGCGGGCGGGTACAACCATCAACAGCGCCGCCATCACCAGCGTAGGAATTCCAAGTTTCTTCAGCATCGCTTTCTACCTCCTTCCTCAATCGTTTGGACGTATGCGCCTTAGGAGAGGATTCATTTCCAAGTTTTCCATTTGGTGGAAAAGGTGCTAACGCCTGGGTTGGTAACTCAATTGCCACATTTCATTTTGAGAGGAACAGACGATGCTTATAGTCCAAGTTGTGGTGGCGTTGATTGTTGTGGCACTGGCCGCATGGCTCATCAACACGTATGTGCCGATGTCCCGATATGTCAAGCTGATCGTGAACCTTGTCCTGATTCTGATCGTGGTGGGAATGGCGCTGTGGCTCATCAATACTTATGTGCCGATGGCGGGAAGCATCAAGGCGATTCTGAACATATTGGTTGTGGTCGCCACCTGCGTGGGATTGCTTCAGGCGTTGGGATTATGGAGTCAGGTGGTGCGGTTCTGGAGAAGTCTCACGAACCATCACGTGGCCGGAAGCGATACCAGCCGGTAGCCGGAGGCGCGGGCAAGGCAGTGAACGCGGCGTGTGTGGTGGCCCCGCTATTCGCATAGCTTTCCAATCGTAATCGAACTCCGTGCCGCAATCCAGACACACCACATAAGTGCGGCCCAGACCGCGGCCGGATGTCAACGAAAGGTGGTGTTCCGGTGAGAGCATCCACAAAGGGCAATCCGTAGCAATGCGTTTATCATTTGTTGCATCTCCCTCTGCAGCAATTACCGGTGACATGAGCAATTGAGGGGCCGCGCTTCGAGTGTTTCTAACTCCACAGTTTTGGGCGCCGGCCTCAAAAAGAAATCCCGTGTTTGGCAATTCCGATGCTATGTCGTGGAATCGGAATGTTGGCTCGAAGTTTTTGTATCGCGCTTCTTCTGGAGATGGCGTCTCTGGCGCAAGACGCCGTCACAACGCCGGTGTCCATCGGACCGGCTGTGTTATCCTCCCCGGCAATGCACGCTGCATGGCAGGTATTGGATAAAGGCTTGGGCGATTCCAATCCCGAGAAGCGGGGTCAGGCCATCGCCGCGGCCGGGTCGATGGGGCCCACTCCGGAAGCTCTTAAGATTGTCGAACATGGTCTGCAAGATAAAGATACTCTCGTTCGCCAGACGGCGGCGGCGGAGCTCGGCGAAATGAAATCCTCGCAGGCGATTCCGTATCTCAAGAAGGCGCTGGATGACTGCACGGAAGTGAGCTTCACGGCCGCGATATCCCTTTGGAAGCTGGGCGGCAAGGATGGCCGTGATATTTTTCAGGGCGTGCTCGAAGGGGAACTCCGAAATTCGCCTGGGATGGTCACCGGTGCGATACGCGATGCCCAGCATAAACTGCGCAACCCCTCCACTCTGGCGTTGATGGGCGTGCAGGAAGCCGCCGGTGCGCTCCTCGGTCCCGCATCCATGGGCATCATGTTCGCTAAGGAGGCCCTCAAAGACGGCGGCTCTTCAGGCCGCGTCCTGGCTGCAAAATACTTGGGGGAAGATCCGGATCCCTACGCGCTGACTCTGCTCGAGTGGGCCCTTGTGGATAAGAACTGGGCCGTGCGCGCGGCCGTGGCGAAAGCGCTGGGGCAACGCGGCAACCCCGCTACCATTGCCAAGCTGCAGCCCCTGCTCTCCGATCCGCACCCGGCGGTCTCCTATATGGCGGCGGCGGCGATTGTACGGCTCGCTGCGGCGGCTGCTGCGCCGCCTACGGAAACGGTTCCGTCGGCGAGTGAAACCCGATAGTGAGCTATCAACCCATCGCCGGCTATGGCATTATCGGCGACCTGCATTCGGTGGCGCTGGTCGGCCGCAACGGCTCGATCGACTGGTGCTGTCTTCCCCGCTTTGACTCCCCCAGCGTTTTCGGTGCCCTCCTGGACGACCAAAAAGGCGGCTGCTTCAGCCTGTGTCCGGCCGACGATGAGGAGATCAAGCAAATCTACCTGCCCAATACGAACGTGCTGCTGACGCGCTTCCTCCACGACGGCGGTATGGCCGAGGTGATCGATTTTATGGCCATCGGCCGCGAATCGGGTGGTGAAACCGATCAGAAATCCCATCAGTTGGTGCGCATAGCACGCGCCACCCGTGGCGACGCCAAATTCCGCATGGTGTGCCGGCCGGCATTCGATTATGCGCGCGAGCCGGCCGAGGTCCATTTGGAGCAGGATCGCCTCGGCGCAATTTTTTCTTCCGCTCACCTGCAATTTGCGGTGAAAAGCCAACGGCCGCTGCAACTCGAAGACGGAGGCGTCTCCGCCGAGTTTGTGGTCCCTGCGGGCCAAGAGGCTGTATTCGTGTTGCGCCATCAAGCGATGCCATGCGGAAATGGGCGCGTTCACCCAGTGTTTCGATTCCGACGCGCTGGACGCCAGCACGCTGCTGATGCCTCTGATGCGCTTCGTCTCCGCCACGGATCCACGCATGGTGTCTACCCTCGAGCAAATTCGCCGGCACTTGGCTGAGGATAGTCTGGTGCTCCGTTATGAAATCGGCAAACCCGCTCGCGACGGCCTTCCCGGCCACGAGGGTTTCTTCAGCGCCTGTTCTTTCTGACTGGTGGAAGCGATGGCGGGCGCCGGCCAGGTAGAAGAGGCCCAATTGCTCTTCGAAAAGATGCTCTCTTTCGCCAATCACCTGGGCCTTTATGCAGAGGAAATAAGCCCCAAAGGCGAGTTGTTAGGAAATTTCCCGCAAGCTCTGACGCACTTAGCCTTGATCAGCGCCGCTTTTAAACTCGACCGCGTACTGGAGCAAGGCCGCTACGGCCCGCTGTGACGCGGCGCCCGCCTACCGCAGCGGACCGTAAACGTCTAACTCCCGCCTCGTTCCCACGTAAACGCGCCCATTAGCTACCAGCGGAATCGTAAATCGCAGCGCTTCGCCGGCGCGGTCGCGGTCGCTTTGTTGCTCGCTGTTGTAAAGTTCGTTCCCTATATCGGCCGCGTCATAGGCATGCAGCACGGCCGGGGGTCCCGAGCGCTGCCAATCGTATGACGTGATGGCCCATACGATGCCGTCCCCGGTTCCATGAGCCGAGACCACCGGTGTGGCGCCCGCGTCCGGAAACTTGGGCGAACCCGCCGCATGGGCCAGAGTCAATTTCCCATCCGTGCAGGGCCAGATCTTGAAGAACCTCGCTTGCGGCAATGACATAGATGTGTCCGTTCCAGAATGCGGGCGCGCCGAACAAGGGGTGCTTGGGAAACTGCCATGTGCCGGCCGCGTGCTCGTCTGAATCTGCATGGAATCCGCCCATGTGGTCGCGATTGACGACATACAGCGTTCCACCTTTGCCGCCCGCGACCATCAGATGGGGATTCGCGCCTGGCTGTTCCGGCAGCAACACCGGGCCTCCCGAGCCTAAGTCCTCGTCGCTCGCGTTCAGACCGCTCTGGTTGAAAGGCGTGAAGTAATCCGTGACAGCCAGATCTCCCTTATCCAGGTGAAGCTTGAGAATGCTGTCCCCAAAATCGTGCCCACCTTTGGCCGCGTCGAACAGGCCGTTGCCTGTCACCACAAAAATGTTCCCGGCATCGTCGGCCGCGGGAGCCGTATCGCTGAGCCAGATGCCGCTATTGTTGGCGTCCGGGGAGGTATTCAAGGCGGCGATTTGCTTCAGCGTATGCGCGTCGTAGGCCATCACCCAGCCGTGATAGGGGCCCGCATCACAAGAAGACGCCCATGTGAGATAGATGCGCCCTTGCGAGAGGAGCAGCCCCGCGCGCGGATTCTGACGCTTCGGGTCGAACAGGATCGCGCCATGCGCGCTGGCGACGCCTCTGCCGCGGCTCCAGGCGTGGATCATTACCGGACCCCCAAATTTTTCCGCGCCCGTAGTCACAGCCAGGGCATGCAGCTTTTGAACGTATACATCACCCAGGGGGCCCTTGTGCTCCTTGGTGCGTGCCAACACGTACAGTGTCCCTGTCGCGATGTCGATTACCGGAGTGGAAGTAATGCCCACTTCGGGCGAGATCAATGGGCATTCCGTATCGTGCGCAGGCACCGGCGTAACACCCGAAGAGAGGAAGCTGACATGCCACAACGGAACCGCCCAGCTATCGGTTTGGGCATCGAACGCGTATACGCTGTCATGTTCCGTGGCGACAAACACGACATCGTGGGTGCCCTTGCCCGGTATCGTAAGGGCCGGCAGAAACAGGGGCTGCGCATAGATCGCGCCATCCACCGGAAACGCGCCGAGCTTGCCAAATCCACTCACGCTGACATTCTGCGGCGTCAGCACGAATTCGTTGAGATTGGTCCCTGTGCGTGCGGAGCCATATTGGGACGTCGTCACCGGCCGGGGGGCGTTAGTGTCAACCCCGGCCAGGAGCGCGATGGTCGTGATGGTAAAGAGAAAAAAACAGAGAAGGCTGCGCAAGCGGTTAGAGCTCCGCGCAACTCGCATGCCCGCAGTTACATGAAATTTCCGTGGTGTCTCCTGCATCTTCGCAGTATGGGCTGCAATATTTACTTCCCGGCTCGGCAGTGCAGGAGCAGGCCGGGTGGGCGCATTTCTTGGGATCGTTAGACATACTAAGGTCCCTCGCTGGAAGCCACGAAGGGCGCAGCAATGTGAGGGCCATTCGGCGAGGCTGGGTGTTTCCGTACAGGCACTACCTTCATCCTTTAGAAATGTTCATCCGGAGGCTCGCGTGCTGTAAGAGGAAGAGTAGACGGGAAGGGTGAAAAAATGTTGAAGAGCTTAACCTCGATGATTGTCGCGACAGCGGTCGCCGCCGGCATGTTGGTGGCGCAGGATCCGCCCTCGCGGGCCGGCCGGATTAGTTACGTGAGCGGTACGGTTTCCTTTCAGCCCGCGGGGGTGACGGACTGGGCTCCCGCGACCGTAAACCGTCCTCTTACAATTGGCGACCAACTGTTTGTCGATCAAGGCGGCAAGGCCGAAGTGCACGTACCCGGCACCGCGTTCCGGATGGGCGATAGCACCGCCTTCCAGTTCCTGAACCTGGATGATCGCAAAGTACAGGTGCGGCTATCGGAGGGAAGCTTGGACGTCCGCATCCGCAACCTTTACGGCGGCATCGAGATTGACGGCCCCAATGCGTCCTTCACGCCGAGCGCTGCGGGCGAGTACCGCATCGACACCAATCCCGATACGGGGCAGACCTACATTACCGTTCGCGATGGGCAAGGGCAGGTGACGGGTAGCAGCGGATCTTTCACGATCATGCGGGCCAACAAGCCGCGATCATGGGACAGGATCAATCGGCCCAATACAACATTTACGGCGCGCCGGGTTTTGACAGCTTCGATAACTGGGTCCGGTCTCGTAGCCAGCGCGATGACCGCTACGCCACTTCGCGTTATGTCTCGCCACAGATGGTTGGCTACGAAGACTTAGGCGATTCTGGCACGTGGCGCAGCACTCCGGATTATGGCGAGGTGTGGGTACCGTCCGGTGTCTCTTCGGGATGGGCGCCTTATCAGTCGGGACAGTGGTCGTGGGTGGAACCGTGGGGATGGACGTGGGTGGATGATGAGCCTTGGGGATTCGCTCCTTTCCACTACGGCCGCTGGGCTTTCGTCAACGGGTATTGGGGATGGTGCCCCGGCCCGGCGGCGGCCGCCCCTGTTTTTGCCCCCGCCCTCGTGGCCTGGGTCGGATTTGGTGGCGTGGGTGTCGACGTGGGTTGGTTTCCACTGGGTCCGCGCGATGTTTACATCCCGGCTTATGGAGCCAGCGCGGCTTACGTGACGCGGATCAACGTCAGTAACAGCACCCTGATCAACACGGTGAACGTCACCAATGTATATAACAACTACGTGCGCACCGGATCCGTCCCGGTAGCCAGCTATATGAACCGGGCGGTTCCAGGCGCGGTGATGGCCATTCCTCAGAATGCCCTGACGTCGGCGCAGTCTGTGCGGCATGCCGCTATCAAACTGCAGCCCAATCAGATCGCCGCGGTAAAGAACGTAGACGCGGCCCCGCGCGTGGCGCCGCAGATGTCCAGCGTCCTCGGGCATCAGGGCGGCGCGAACGTGCCGCACCCGGCCGCCGGGGTGCTGAGCCATGCGATGGTGGCCCGGACGACTCCGCCTGCGGCTCCGCCGTCGTTCCAGCAGCGGCAGGCGCTCTTGGAAAAGACTCCCGGACGTCCGCTCTCCGTTTCGCAGATGCATCAGATGGCAAGGTCCGCGCCGGCTACCGCCGTGCGGCCGCCTGTAAGAGTGATGTCCCAGGCTCGCCTGGTAACGCCGCCGGTTGCCAAGGGGCCGGCTCCTAAGACTGCGCCCGCCGCGCCTGCGGCTCGTAATGTTCCGCCGGCTCAGCCGCAGCGTGCTCCGCAACCGCCGGCGCGGTCCTTTGAACCGCCCGCCGCGCAGCAGCGCGCCGCGCAACATCCGGCCGCCAGTCAACCAGTTTCGCCTACGCGGCAGCCCGCCAAGGAAACACCTCCCGTCCAGGCGCAGCAACATCCTGCTACCCATCAGCCGGCGAAGCAGACACCGCCCGTGCAGGCGCAGCAACATCCTGCTGCCCATCCGCCGGCGAGGCAGACACCGCCCGTCCAGGCGCAGCAACATGCTGCTGCCCATCCGCCGGCGAGGCAGACACCGCCCGTCCAGGCGCAGCAACGTCCTGCTGCCCATCCGCCGGCCAAGCAGGCACCGCCCGCGCACGGAGAGGCCGACCGTGGAACTTCACCTGCGCACACGCATGCCGCACCGCCTGCGCATGCCGCACCGGCTCCGCACACTGCACCGGCTCCGCACGCGGCACCGCCTTCGCATGCCGCGCCCCCGCCCGCTCATCAGACTACGCCTGAGCGGAAACCGCCGGAGCATAAAAAGCCGGAGGACAAATGAGATATCTTCCGTTTCTACTGTTGTGCGCTGCGCTTCTCGGATGCAGAACGAACGAAACGCCGGAAGGTCAGGTAGACGATCTTCAAATCACGGCACAGGTGAAGTCCAAGCTGGCTTCCGATGTGGGAGTCTCGACGATGACCAACATCTCGGTCAATTCCACTAACGGAGTGGTGACCCTGGCGGGCCAGGTTGATTCATCGAGCGCCAAGGAGAAGGCGGAAGGAATTGTCAGGGCTGTCCCTAAGGTGGTTCGCGTCGTCGACAATCTGCAAGTCGCACCAAAGCCCCAGTAAGAGGGCCGCCCGGACAATCCTCAGGCGCTCAACGGTAGTTTTGCAGCTTGCGGAGCTGGCGCTTTCACCGGGATTACGGGTAAGGCGACTTGGCTCAGTACAAACAGGAGGTTTTGGTCTCTACCACATACGCAGGGTAGGACATCGTGGGCGAAATAGCCTTCACAGGCCGCCGGTTGGCCGGCGAAGCAGTAAGATTTGTGCATGTTAAACACCCTCACAGCGTTTATTTAGCAATTTCTTCACCATTCGCCTGAGGCCCTGGGCTCAATAATCTAGGTATTATTACTGTGCCTGACCGCTCTTAGACCTGTGCATTTTGCGCCGAATGGCGGTCAAAACCCCTTCAGACTCATAGCTCAAGGTGTCAAAAGGCACCTGCGTGGCGCAGACGTCGGCCAAGTCGGATAGGTTTCGCTCGCCATGCGGATGATACGTAAAGGTAGAGATGGCCGCCGCGTGATAAAGTTTTCGATTGTGCCATCGGCAAAACGCTCACCATACCGCTTGGCATACCCCTCAACTCGTTGTCCATAGCTCGCTCCGCTGTTTTTAGCCTGCGCGATGCCGGCCAGCGTACCAGGCTAACTCGACGTAATCGAACGATCTGCGGGCGGTCACCGCGAATTTCTGAGAGGAGAGGCGGGACATTGCCAGCGTTCTCCAGCGTAAGAGAGTTCGGCAGAGCAAGAAACAGACGGTCCTTGGATGTCCTATTCGTCTGATTCCCGCCAGCGTATACGCATTCCGGCATGGAGCGTGCAGAGACTTTTGCATATGTCCGCAACTTCACGACTCGGGAAGGGAATCGGTCTTTCTCTTGCCGCCGTTTTCATTGGGCAGTGCTTGATGGCGCAAACGGGCGCCGGAGCGGCGGATCGGGCTGCGCCATCGCTGCCGGTCGCGCTCCAATATACGCCGCAGACCCAGAAAGAGAGACTGCATTATTACTGGCAGCATATGTTCAGCTTGGAATCCGCTGTGAGAGCCGCTGCGGGCGCGGGGTTTGACCAACTGGCGGATACGCCACATGAGTGGGGCCAAGGGGCCGCGGGTTACGGCGAGCGTCTGGCCAATAGCTATGCGGAACACATTATTCAATCGACCGTGATGTATGGCACATCCGTTGTGCTTCACGAAGACAACCGGTATTTTCGTTCCGGGCAATCCAGCTTCGGCGCGCGCTTGAAATATGCGGTAGCCAGCACGTTTATGGGGCGGCACGACGACGGGACCAGGCATCTGTCTTTTTCGCGAATGAGCAGCTATGCCGCTGCCGCGCTGATCTCCCGAACATGGCAGCCGCCCAGTACGAGCGGACCGGTGCATGCCGCGGACAACTTCGCGATTTCCGTGGGAGTGGAGGCCGGCTTCAATGTGGCGCGCGAGTTTCTGCCGTGGATTTTCCCCAGCCATGCCGCGGTGGCGATTGGCCCGCTTCCGGCTCCCTAGCCTGGCCTGGACATGGCAACCAAACCAAACTCCCTAAGAGTCACCGATCTGCTAAAGCCGCACAAGAGGGCCTTGGCGCTCGGCTTATTGGCAGTCGTGGGCGAGGGTCTCGCCAACCTGCTGGAGCCTTGGCCACTGAAGATCGTCATTGACAACGTTTTGAAATCGCATCCCTTACAAGGGTGGCTGGTTCACTGGATCGGGCCTCTTGCCGGTGCGGACAAGCTGACCATTCTGAAGTTTGCGGCCCTTGCCGCCCTAGCCATCGCGGTCGTGGGAGCGCTGTGCTCTTACACGGAGAAATATCTTACGACCAGTGTTGGCCAATGGGTGATGCACGATCTCCGGCTGCGGCTTTACTCTCACATCCAACGCTTGTCCCTGTCGTACCACGACAACAAGCAGACCGGCGATCTGGTGAGCCGCGTCACCAGCGACATTGACGCCATTCAGAGTTTCATCGCCTCCGGACTGCTCGGTGCGCTGATCAACAGCCTGACCCTGGTGGGCATGGTGGTGGTCATGTTCTGCCTCAATTGGCGGTTTACGCTGATTGCGTTGAGTATCGCGCCGGCGCTTTTTATCGTGGTCTTTACGTATACCCGCCGCATCAAGAAAGCGGCCCGCGCCGTGCGGAAAAAAGAGGGCGAGATTGTTTCCGTAATACAGGAAGTGCTGTCGTCCATCCGCGTCGTGAAGGCATACGCACGCGAGGATTACGAACAGACCCGCCTGGAAGAAGAGAGCCTGGAGAGTGTCGAGATCGCCTTGCATGCGCGCGGTTTGAAGGCCAGGCTGGCCCCGCTGGTGACTATTCTGGTGGCTGCCGGCACCAGCATGGTGCTTTGGTTCGGAGCCCGCATGGCGCTGGCAGGCAGTCTGTCGACAGGCGACCTGATCGTGTTCATCATGTACCTCAAGCAGATGTACAAGCCCATGCAGGAGCTGTCTAAAATGACGGATGCGTGGTCCAAGGCGGAGGTAGGTTACGAGCGCATTGTAGAGGTTCTGGATACCGACGGTGAGGTGCAAGACCTGCCTGGAGCGCGGGCCGCGCCGAGACTCAGAGGGCAAATCGAATTCGACCGCGTCAGCTTCAGCTACCAGTCCGGCTATCCCGTGCTCCGCGATGTGAGCTTCCGCATCGAGCCGGGGCAGGTGGCCGCATTGGTTGGACCAACGGGGGCCGGCAAAACCACCATCATCAGCCTGATTCCGCGTTTTTACGATCCAACCTCGGGGGAAGTGCGTGTCGATGGCGCCGACGTGCGGAAGTTTCGGATGCACTCGCTACGCCAGCAAATGAGCTTCGTCTTGCAAGAGACCCTGCTGTTCCATGCCCCAATCTGGAATAACATCGCGTATGGCAAGCCGGGCGCGAGCCGGTCCGAAATTCTCCGCGCCGCCGAGATGGCCAACGCCCACGAGTTCATCGAGAAGATGCCGCAGGGATACGATACGCGGATTGGAGAGCGTGGCGTCACGCTTTCGGGCGGCCAGCGCCAGCGCATCGCCATAGCCCGCGCCATCATTCGCGACACTCCCATCCTGATACTGGACGAACCGAGCACCGGCCTGGATGCGGCCTCCGAGAAGCTGGTTTTCGAGGCGCTCGACCGGCTGATGGAAGGCAGAACCTCCATCGTGATTGCACACCGGCTCTCGACCATTCGCCAGGCGGGAGTCATTTTTGTCGTCAAGGATGGTGAAATCGGCGAAAGCGGCACCCATGCGGAGTTGATCAAGGCGGGCGGCCTGTATGCCGAACTGTACGAATTACAGTTCGGTGAGGAAGCGCACGCCGGTACCGCTTGAGCGGCTTGGCATACCGAATGCACGCTAACTTTGCGAGAGAGAGGAATATCTTGTCACCGGCAAAACTGAATACCAGGCTTCAGAGCGATTTTGTCAGGACCGAATTAGAGACTGGGCACCGCATGTTGGCGCTAGCCATCGACCAGCGAACCCTGCACGAGGATGACGCCGCCGTACAGTCGCTAAGCCTCTCACGCGTGGCATTATCGGGGGCGGAGCGGCATTTGGCCATCGTTACACTGCCGCGCACCGAAACAAAGGAATTGCTGCGCGATGTTCGCGAGTTGGCACGCCGGATTGAAGGCTTTGAGGGCGCTGCGGGTTCCAGACAGCCAAAGAGAACGAAAAAATTGCACTCCGGTTCCGCCGGCGCCTGAAAAACCGTCTATAACTCGCTCAACATCGTGATCCGGCGCTGGACGACGTTCGTAAATGCCTCCCCGTCCTGCTGCGAATATCCCGCCGCGCGGAAAGCTTCCTGGATCTGGCGCGCCGAGAGATGCGACAGCAGTTCGCCTATCCAATGGGCGTCGGCGCGGGGAATATCCTTACCAATCCAGCGCATGGAAAGACGGCGGAAATATTCCCACGGATAAAACACATACAAGAGCGTGGGGCTGCCTGGCACATAGAAATCCACGGTGGCGGCCCTGGAGCGGCGAATGAACTTGGAATGGCTATAGGATTCCAAGTTTCCCTTCGCCTTGCTTAGCGGCAAACTGGCGGCGGTTGTGCCGAAGCTGGCGCCCAGATCGCTCACCATGTAAACTCGCTCGGAATCGCCGTTCCGGTACACGGAATTGTTTTCGTCTTTCAGATCCCAATTATTCAACACCGCCATCATCACACGCAATCCGTTCCATTCCCGCGTTCCAGTAAACGGATCCTCGCGCCACTGCCAGTCGCCGAGCTTCTTCTCGTCCTCTCTCTTCAGGCGGACGTTGTGCATGGAGCCATCCGCCGCGATCAGTTTTTGTCCGCGGTGCAGGTGGACCGGCATGTTTTCAACACGCAGGTCCGGCAAGAAGTAATCTTCGTTCGCAGAGTACCCCACCGCCCACACAATTCGTGTGGCAACTGTCTCCGGCCGCGCCTCCACCCCCAGTTTGACCTTCCACTTCACTCCATCGCGGTCCCGCACCACGAACTTAGGGTTGCTGCCATCCAGATCCTCTTTTTCGAAGGTGTACGGGCCGTGAGGTTGATGCTCCTCGCCGCCGGGTCCGTTGAAAAGGTCGCGCGATGCAATATCTCCCGGATCCTGCCAAAATACAAGGCGGCCGTTTTCCGCCGGTTTCTCGCTCTTGCTCTTGATGCCTGCGGAGATGGGAAGAGTGAGCGCCATCACCAGCAAAGCGGAAATAAATGAATTCTTTCTCACAGACATAACGAGTCACCTGGCCGCAAGCCGGACTGGGGCTTAACTTGCAAGAGAGATACCAGCGTACGGGAATTACCATGAAACTCTTAATTCAGCCTGGTGACGGTGCGGGCGCATTAATAAAAGGGATCGACAAAGCTAAGAGTAGTATTGAAATCGCCATTTTCCGCTTCGACCAGCATGAGATCGAAACGGCGCTGGCACACGCGGTCGGCCGCGGGGTTTCGGTGCGCGCGTTGATCGCGCATACCAACCGGGCCGGCGAAGACAATTTGAGAAAACTGGAACTGCGGTTACTTGCGGCTGGAGTGACCGTCGCACGGACCGCCGGCGACTTGCGGCGCTACCACGGCAAGTTCATGATCGTGGACCGCCAGGAACTCTACGTCCTAGCCTTCAATCTGACATACGTAGATATGGAGCAGAACCGCAGCTTCGGTATTATCACGCGCAGCCGGAGCCTGGTGCGCGAAGCCGTGCGGCTCTTCGAGGCCGATTCCACGCGGAACCCCTACGAACCTGGTCTGGATGCGCTGGTGGTCAGTCCGGCCAATGCCCGCGCGCGCCTCTCATCCTTTATTGAGGGCGCCAAGAAGCAGTTGCTCATTTACGACCCAAAGATCAGCGACCCCGCCATGATCCGGCTTCTGGAGGAGCGGCAGCGGGCGGGTGTGGATGTCCAGATCATCGGCAAGCTCACCCGCAAGAATTCCCCGCTGGCTTCCCGCAAACTGGTACAGTGGCGATTGCACACGCGAACCATCATTCGGGACGGCCAAATGGCATTCATCGGCAGCCAGAGCCTTCGCGAGATCGAGCTCGATAAGCGGCGCGAGATCGGAGCCATCTTTCGCGACGCCAAAGTGGTAAGCCAGATGGCGAAGGTTTTTCACGGCGATTGGGAGGCCGAAGCGCAAACCGGTCTCGAAAGCGCGCGCGAACCTGTGCCGGCGGAAACGTTGGCCGCCAGAGTAGCGAAGACCATAGCCAGAGATCTGCCGCCGGTGGCGCCGGTCGTCGACACCATCGTCAAAGAACTTGCCGGGAAAGCCAACGATTTGGAGTTGAATGTTGCCGAAGTGGAAGAAAGTGTGAAAGGCGCGGTAAAAGAGGCGGTCAAGGAAGCGGTCAAAGACGTGGTGGAGAATGCTGCAGGGCGTGCCGGCGCGGGGGGAAGATGACGCTACGAGTGCCGCTTTGGATACTGCTATGCGGTGCGGCATCGGCCGCCTTACCACAGGGCTCCGTCAATCCGGATGCGCAAGTCCAGAAGGATTTTGGCAAGCGCGTTCAGGAGTATGTGAAGCTCTGCAATACGGCGCGCGAGGGGTTGCATAAGTTGAAACCGACGGAATCGGCGGAGACCATCCAATATCACGAGAAGGGCTTGGCTCACAGGATTCGCGAATTGCGTCGCGGCGCCGCCCCGGGCGACATATTTTCCCCGGATATTTCGGCGGAATTCCGCCGCCTGATCGGGATTGCGATGCAGGGGCAGGACGCCACCCGCATCCAGCAGAGCCTGCAGCGTGCGGAACCGGTTCACCTGCAGTCCCTGCGCGTGAACCGAAGCTATCCTGAAGGCGTTCCGCTGCAGTCTACGCCGGCGACGCTGCTGGCGAACCTGCCGAAACTGCCGCCGGAGGTAGAGTATCGTGTGGTGGGGCGCTCTCTCGTCCTCCGCGATACCGAAGCCAATCTCATTGTGGATTTTATCGCGGATGCTATTCCTGCGAGGACTAATGCGCCGTAGAGTTTTCCTTCTGCTCCTGGCTGTGGTGGCCGCCTCCGCGGCGGATTTGAAGCTGCCGCTCAAGCCGAAGTCGGTCCGGTTTGCGGTGATCGGCGATAGCGGAACAGGCGAGAAGCCCCAATACCAGCTGGGCCGGCAGATAGCGGATTTCCAGGCCGCCTTTCCGTTCGATTTCGTCATCATGCTGGGGGACAATCTTTACGGCGGCGAGAGTCCCGCCGACTTCAAGAAGAAGTTCGAAGATCCCTACAAGCCCTTGCTCGACGGGGGCGTGAAGTTCTATGCGTCGCTGGGCAACCATGACGATCCCAACCAGCGTTTCTACAAGCCATTCAATATGGATGGAAAGCGTTACTACACCTTCAAACGCGGTGATGTGCAGTTTTTCGCGCTCGACAGCAATTACATGGACCCCGTCCAATTGGAGTGGCTCAATAAGGAACTTTCATCTTCGAATGCGGGCTGGAAAATCTGTTTCTTTCATCATCCGTTGTACTCGCATGGCAGGATGCACGGCTCCGACATGGATTTGCGGGGGCAACTGGAACCCATCTTCCAGAAGCTCGGTGTGAGCGTGGTGTTCTCGGGCCACGATCACATTTATGAGCGGCTCAAGCCCCAAGGCGGCATAAACTATTTTGTCCTGGGGAACTCGGGCCAACTACGATTGCACGGGCTGAAGGCATCTGAGGAAACGGCCAAAGGGTTCGACACGGATCGCACATTTGGGTTGGTGGAAATTGCTGGAGACGAATTATATTTTCAGATCGTTTCGCTGACGGGCGAAACGGTGGATTCCGGAACTCTGGAAAAACGGGTGGTTCCGGCTGCGCCGTAACCCCGCTGGCCGGTGCTACTTTGAGTCAATGCGCGTCTTCACCGGCCTCGACCTTCCTCCCGAAGTGATCCAATCTCTCGACCGCCTGCTCGACCAACTCCGCCCAACCGCCCGCATCAAATGGAGCCCGCCCGCCAATCTGCATGTCACCATCCGCTTCATCGGCGAATGGCCCGAGGCCCGCTTGCCGGATCTCGCACGCCGCGCTCTCCGCCTTGCCCAGCCACTCCGCCATCCCGATCCACATCCGCAACTTGGGCTTCTTTCCCAATCCGCGCTCGCCGCGCGTCTTTTGGGCGGGCGTGGAAGCCGCTCCCGATCTGGCCACGCTCGCCGCCGAAACCGACCACGCGCTCGACCCTCTGGGCCTGCCGCCGGAGGGCCGCCCCTTCAGCCCGCACCTGACGCTGGCACGTATCAAAGACCGCATCAAAGGCCCCGTGCCGTTCGAGGCTCTGCGTGAAGCCATCGCCGCGCTGCCCTCCCTCGATTTCGGCAGTTTCACGGCCGACCGTTTTTTCCTTTATCAGCAGCCGCCAGGGCCCCGCCGGTTCCGTGTACACTAAGCTTGCGGAGTTCCCGCTATCAAAGTGATGACCGCTGCCCTTGGACTCGCCATCGCCTACCTGCTGGGCGACATTCCCTTTCGGATACCTGCTCGTCAAGCTGACCACCGGCCGCGACGTGCGCGCCGCCGGCAGCGGCAATATCGGCGCCACCAACGTGCTGCGCACCACCGGCCGCGCCGCGGGCGTCGCCACTCTGCTGCTGGATATCGCCAAAGGCTATCTGGCCGTCTGGCTGGAAGGCCGGCTCACCGGCGGCGACGTGATATGGATGAGCGCCGCGGCCTTGGCCGTGATGCTCGGCCACTCCTATCCTGTCTTCCTGCGCTTCCGCGGCGGCAAAGCCGTGGCTGCATTCGTGGGCGCCTGGCTCTGCCTCACGCCCCTGCCGCTGGCGGCCACGCTGGTGGTTTTCGTCGCTATGGTGGCCTGAACCCGCCACATCTCCATAGGATCGATCGTGGCCGCAGGCACCTTTCCGCTGGCCGTCTGGCTGATCGAACATCCGCCGCTCACGGTCGTCGCGGCCGCCATCCTGTGCGCGGCGCTGATCATTTACCGGCATCGCGAAAATATTGCCCGCCTGCGCGCCGGCACCGAATCGGTCTTCTCGTTTGGGAGCCGCCGGTGATCCCCGGAAACGACCTGGCGATTATTGGCGCGGGCAGCTGGGGCACCGCGCTGGCCATCGTGCTGGCGCCGCGCTTCCCGCGCATTCGTCTGTGGGTCTACGAGCAGGATCTCGCCGAGCGGATGCGCGCCACGCGCATCAACGATCTCTACTCTGCCGGGCTTCTCCCTTCCCGCCAATGTCGCGGTCGAAACCGAATTCGCCGCCGCGCTGCCGGATGCCGCCACGGTGCTCAGCGTCATGCCTTCGCATCTGGTGCGCCCGATCTATATCCGGATGCTGCCCTACCTGGACCCCTCCATGGTCTTCGTCAGCGCCACCAAGGGCTTGGAAAACGGCACTCTGATGCGCGCTTCCGAAGTCATCCGCGAATGCGTGGCTGGCCGTGCACGCTTCGAACCGCGGGTCGCGGTGATCTCCGGGCCCACCTTCGCGCGCGAAGTGGCTCGCGGCGATCCCACGGCGCTGGTAGTGGCTTCCGCCGATCGGGCGCTCGCCGACAGCGTGCAGGCCGCTTTTTCGGGACCCACTTTCCGCCTGTACACCAGCCCCGATCCGGCGGGCGTGGAAATCGGTGGCGCGGTGAAGAACGTAGTGGCCATCGGCGCCGGAGTCTGCCACGGGCTGGGCTTGGGCAGCAATCCCCAGGCGGCCCTGATCACCCGCGGACTCGCCGAAATGACCCGCCTGGCGATGGCCATGGGCGGACGCCCGCAAACCCTGGCCGGCCTCGCCGGACTGGGCGATTTGGTGCTGACCTGCACCGGGGAGTTGAGCCGCAACCGCACGGTTGGCCTTGAACTTGCACAAGGCCGTAAACTGGAAGAGATAGTCGGCTCCATGAAGATGGTGGCGGAAGGGATCAAAACCACCAATGCTACGGTGGATTTGGCCCGCCGCCATCAAGTCGATATGCCCATCTCCACGCAGATGTTTGAGATGTTAAATTTCGGCCTGCCTCCCCGCGAGGCAATCCGGAGGTTAATGGAGCGCTCGCTCAAAGGAGAGTACTAAGCCGCCGGGGACCGTCAGGAGGTCCATTTATTTAGGTTTTCTTAATCTTTCCGCAACCTTGTATGGAACCGAGGGTTAAAGCTGATATGGTGGTCGCCGCGCGCCCTGGACTACGACGCCGAGCTGATGCTTCGCGTCAAGGAGGGCGATGGCGCGAGCTTCAGCCTGCTGCTCGAAAAGCATCGCGCCTCGGTGATCCATTTCCTTTACCGGCTGGTGCAGGAACAGGCCATTGCCGAGGAATTGGCGCAGGAGGTTTTCCTGCGCGTGTACCGCTCGCGGTCGAGTTATGAGCCGACAGCCAAGTTCACGACCTGGCTGTTCCGGATTGCCACGCATCTGGCGCTGAACTGGCTGCGGGACGAAAAGCACGAGCGCGGGCAGGAGCGTTTGGATGATGGGTCCGCGGATCTGCCGGCCCGCCAGGTTATCGACCGGCGGCCTTCGGTGGAACAGGAGTTGGTGTATCTGGTGAAGGCGCGGAAGAGGTACGCGCAGGCGGTGGCCGCGCTGCCGGAAAAGCAACGCGCGGCGGTGCTGATGCACAAGTATGAAGAGATGGAATATACCCAGATCGCGAAAGTACTGGGCTGCTCGGAATCGGCCGTGAAGTCGCTGCTATTCCGCGCGTATGCGACATTGCGCGCCAATTTGGCGCACTTGGGAAACCTATGAATTGCCCGATGGAAAGCCGCAACCCGGAAATACTGGTGGCTTATGCCGCTGGCGAACTTGATCGGGAATCCGCCAGCAGCCTGGAGCGGCACTTGGCCGGATGCCTTGCGTGCCGGTCTCTGGCCGCCGAGCAGGCCGCCGTGTGGCAGGCTCTGGACGCGTGGGAGGCCCCGCCGGTCTCACCCGATTTCGACCGCCGCCTTTATCGCCGGATTGAGACGGAAGTGCGCTTCTCCTGGTGGGAGCGCCTCATACGCCCCTTCCGTCCCATGCCGTTGCGCCAGGCCGTGCCCCTGACCGCCACCGCCTGCCTGCTGCTGATGGCGGGCTTTCTGCTGCGGCATCCCAACGTGACCCCTCCCGCTGTGCCGCACGGCGAAACCGTGCGTGCCGAGCAGGTGGAACGCACTCTCGACGATCTGGAACTGTTGCGCCAATTCGCAGCGGCGAACTCCGCGGAAAGCAGCGCCCATCCCAATGCCATGTGAGTTCGTACGCTCCGCGCTTCTCAGTTGTGGAATGGCGTTGTTGCTGTCGCCATTTCTGGCAACGGTGGCGGTTCAGCCTGCCAGATGCCAGCCGCCGCAGCGCCAGCAGACTCCCATTGACCGGTGGAACCGCATGTCTCCGGAGGAGCGCGAGCGCGAGTTGGCCAAGCTGCCGCCGGAGCGCGCCCGGCTGATCCGGCAGCGCATCCGCCGGTTTAACCAGATGAATGAGCAGGATAAGCAAGGTCTGCGCGACCGCTACGAGAGCTTCAGCCAGCTTCCGGCCGAAAAGCAGCAGGTCGTCCGGGAGCGCCTGCGCGAGTTCCGCCAGTTGCCCGTTGCGCGCCGTCCGGTGGTGCATGGCGAGGTGGAGCAGCTTCGTTTGCTCCCGGAAGGCCAGCGCGAAGCCCGCCTGAACAGCGAAGAATTCCGCGGCCGGTATTCGCCGCAGGAACAGCACATCATCCACGATCTGACCGAATACCTACAGCCGCCCCGGTAGCAAGCCCGCAAAGGCGCGGGGACGCCCCAACGCCTTCGAATAACTGCCCACGCGCCGTTTTGCGGGCTGTTACTTAGGAAGCCCCGTCCCGGCGGTATACTTCTGAAATGTGCCGCAGCATCAAAGTACTCAGGCGTCCGGAAGCTCCCGTCTCGGCTGACGAGATTTCCGCGGCGGCGCTGCAGTTCGTGCGTAAGGTCAGCGGCTACCGCAAGCCGTCGAAATCCAACCAGGAAGCGTTTGATTTGGCCGTCCAGCAGGTCTCCGACGCCACCGGCCGTCTGCTCGATACCTTAACGAAAGTAAGCAATCATCGCGCCGCTCCCGATTGATAAGCTGGAAACGGCCATGGGCGACCGTTCCTCCAGCCCGCTGATTTGGATTGCGGCAGCCCTCGTGGTGTTGCTATTCCTCCGGCACAACGAAGTTGGACGGGCGGCTCCGGACTTCGCTCTGCGAGGAGCGTACGGCGGCGAGTATAGTTTGGATTCCTTTCGCGGAAAACCGGTGCTGCTGGTGTTCTGGACCACCAGTTGCAGTATCTGCCGGCACGAGCTTCCCATCCTGGACAACCTGTTTCCCGATGCCATGCGGAACGGAGTGGAGATCGCCGCTGTGAATATTGGAGATGAGGACGGCGCCCGAGAAGTGCTGCGGCCGCTCCACCTGCTCAATCTGGTGGATGCGGATGGCAGCGTGGCCCGGAGCTACGGCGTCAGCGGCGTCCCCAAACTCGTACTCATTGGCGCGGATGGCAAGATCAAGCGCAGCGAATCGGGGCTGGCGAGAGAGTCGACCCTGCGCGCATGGTTGCAGTGAAATTTTGCTGCGCTGAGACCCATGAGGGCTTTCTACTCCGTCACTTTCGCGGTCACCACCAGGATCAGGGCCTGGTCGGGGCCTATATTCGATTTGCCCACTACCACCTTCTGCCCTTCGCGCACCGTAATGTCGGTGTGGACCCCCGCATCGTCACCGCCTGGCACCTGCATGTTCAGGCTAAGATTGTCCAGCCGGATTAGACGCCCCTTGGGGTCTTCCGTCACTGTGGCGGAGAGAACTTCGAAGGTATACGGTTCCTTTCCTTCGCCCTGCTGCCTGATGATTCCTTTCGCAAACGCGCGCTTACCGGGCTGTGTCCGCAGCATGACCGAGTCGAGCAAGCGGAAACCCTTGTACGCGAATATCTTCTTCAGTTCGTTGGTAACCGGCAGCAATTCCGAAGGAACGCCATCGGATGCGAGGGTCTGTTCCGACGCCGCAACCAGGTAGACAGTGAGCTCGATATCCTTGGGCGCCGCCGCGGGGACATCCAACCGCTTGATGGCGTCTTCAATGGCTGCCATCGCGTCTGCCGGAGCGCTCACCGCCAGGACGTGGAGGTCCCGGTCGGTTTTTATTTTGTAGCCGAAGATGGCCAGCACGTTTTCCAGGTCCCGCGTATCGGCGTATTTCAATTGGAAAATACGCTGCTGGCGAGCCGGCTCAGGCTTGACGACTTCGACCGGCGGAGTGGCCGCCTGCTGCGCAACCAGGATGCCCACCGCGGCCAGTCCGAATAGGATTCGTTTCACGATTTTCATAATCAATCTCCATGAGGTTTCTGATCCACTAGCCAATAAATGACGATGTTCGGATCGTCGGTTACAAACTGCACCAGCAATGGCGGTGTCGCCGGATGGTGATGGCGGCGGATACGTTGATGCCGCACTGGAACAATCTTTGCGAGGGCCGATATGGCGGGCGCCGCCCCGGGTGCATTGGTGACCCGTGGCGCTCGAGCTATCGGAGTTTGCCGGCCGCGCCATGGAATCTCGAGAGCCGCTACCAACACCAAAACCGCAGCCAATGCCCAAACCTCGACCGGCTTCCAACCTGTTCGCCCCGCTCTGACAGACGCGGTCTCAACCAACACGCGCCACCGCACCCGCGACAGCATCATATCTTCAAGGCGCGCATCTTCAAGAGGCGCATCCCGCAGCTCGCCCAGTAGCATTAGTTCCGCACGCATCTCGTGCAACAGCGAGCGGCAATCCGCGCACCCCGCGAGATGCTTCTCCACCCGCCCCACCCGCCCGATCGGCAAATCGCCGCCGGCATATAACGAGATTTTGGCTGCCCATTTCGTGCAACTCATGAGTGCCTCCTTAACATCCGGCTCGTAAAATCGCGGAGCTTCAGGCGTGCCGTACAAATTTGCGAACGCACCGTATTCTCCGAACAACCGAGGATCCCGGCCACTTCCCGCGTTGATAACCCTTCCAGGTCGCGCAGCACCAGCGCTGCGCGTTCCTTTTCCCCCAGACACCTCAGCCCGTGGCGGACAATGTCCAACTGCTGGGCGCGCGCCAGATCATGGTAGGCGTCCGGCTGCGGCGCGGGCGGGTCCGGCATCTCCTCCAGCGCCACCGACCGGCGCCGCTTGCGGCCGATATCGCGGCACACATTCACGGTCACGCGGTAGAGCCATGCCTCGTATCCCGTTGTTTCGTCGAGGCGCCCCAAGTGCTTGTACAGCCGCAGGAACACCTCTTGGGCCGCATCCTGCGCGTCGTGCGGATCGTTGAGCAGCCTCAACGCAATGCGCAGTACGCGCCGCTCGCACTGCGTCATGATCCGCTCGAAAGCCGCCAAATCGGCGGGTTTCTCCCGCTGGTATGCGGTCATCGGCAGCGCCAGTCCTTCCGGCTCCATTTCTAATAGTTATTACCGCGCGGCCTGCCGGAACGTTGAGACTATTTTGCGTCCAAGACCCCGTACAATAAGACTGTGCGCTTTGAGATCTACCGCGCCGAGGCCGCCAGTATCCTATCGCCCACTTCCGGCTTCATTGCCCAGGCAGGCTTCACGCACTCACTCACGCCGGCGCGTAACTGCACTTTCGCTTGCACGTACTGCTACGTCCCGACCATGCGCGTCTACGGCGGCCTGAAACCGGATGACTGGAACAATTGGGGCCGCTTCACCACGTTCAAACGCAATGCGCCCGCCCTGCTGCGTTCTTCGCTGCGGCCGGAGCAGGTGATCTATTGCTCGCCGCTGGTGGACCCGTATCAGCCGGCCGAAGAGACCGAGCTGATGATGCCGCGGCTGCTCGATGAGTTGATCGAACGTCCGCCGCGGGTGTTCGCCGTGCAGACGCGCGGCCCACTGATACTTCGCGACATCGCGCGGCTCCAGCGGCTCGCGGAACGAACCATTCTGCGGGTCAGCTTCTCGATCACAACCGACAGCGACCGCGTGCGCCGGCTGTACGAACCCCAGTGCGCGCCGATTGCCGAGCGCCTGGAAACGGTCCGCCGCCTGCGCGCCGCGGGCATTGCGGCTTACGCTACGTTGGCGCCGCTGCTGCCCTGTGAGCCGGAGGCGCTCATCGATATGGCGCTGGACGCCACGGATCGCGATATCATCGGCGATCCGTTTCATGTGCGCGCGGTGAAGAAGTCCGGCGCCACCACGCGTGATGCGGGCGTGTGCATCAGCCGCGCCCGCGGCTTTATGGAATGGCACGACCCCGCCTTTCAAGCGGCGGTAGTGAAAAGAATGCGGCAAAGGGCTGCGGCCGCCGGCCGGCGATTCGGCACCGGCACGGAAGCCTTTGGCTGGCTTGCAGAAATGCCTGCAGAAGCGCATGCGGAGACGAATCATGACAGCAACAGCGGAAGCAAACGAAGTCTTGGAACGATTGGAAATTGAACCGGTAAATTCCGGCGCGTGCGATGGCGACTGGGTAGCCAATCCCTCCGGCGGCGAGTTAGCCTCCATCAACCCGGCCGACGGCTCCGTGATCGCGCGCGTCCGCATGGCCTCCCGCGAGGACTATGAGCGCGTGGCGGCGCGCGCCGCCGGCGCATTCGGAGAATGGCGCATGGTCCCGGCGCCGAAACGCGGCGAGCTCGTGCGTGAGTTGGCGGATGAGCTGCGTCGTGCGAAAGCCGATCTGGGCGCGCTGGTGACCATGGAGATGGGCAAGATCCGCGCGGAAGGCCAGGGCGAAGTGCAGGAGATGATCGACGTGGCGGACTTCGCCGTAGGTCTGTCGCGACAGTTGTACGGGCTGACCATGCATAGTGAACGGCCCGGCCACCGCATGTACGAACAGTGGCATCCGCTGGGGGTGGTGGGCGTCATCAGCGCCTTCAATTTCCCGGTGGCGGTGTGGTCGTGGAACGCCATGATCGCGGCGGTGTGCGGCGATTGCGTGCTCTGGAAGCCTTCCTCGGATACGCCTCTGACGGCCGTGGCGGTGCAGAAAATTTCAAATCGCGTGCTGGCGCGCCATGGACTGAAAGGCATCTTTAATCTGGTGATCGGACGCGGCGATCCGGTGGGCGAAGCCCTGCTGAACGATGCGCGTGTGCCGCTGATCAGCTTCACGGGCTCGACCCAAGTGGGCCGGCGCGTGGCGCAGACGGTCTCGCACCGCATGGGCCGGACCATATTGGAGCTGGGCGGCAACAACGGCATCATCGTGATGGATGACGCCAATTTCGATCTGGCGTTGCGCGCCGTCCTGTTCGGCGCGGTAGGCACGGCCGGACAACGTTGCACCACCACTCGACGCCTGTTCCTGCAGAAGGGCATCGCCGGGCGGATGACGGACGCACTGTTGCGCGCATACAAGCAGGTGGCCATCGGCAACCCGCTAGAACCGCACACGCTGATGGGCCCGCTCGTGAACGCGCGCGCCGTCGAGGACATGATGGAGGGCCTCGATTCCATCCGCCGGCAGGGCGGGGAGGTGATCTACGGCGGCGGACGGCTAGGCGGCTGCTTCGTGGAGCCGGCGCTGGTGAAGGCGAAGCCCGATATGCCGATCCTGCGTGAAGAGATATTCGCGCCGATTCTGTACCTTGTGGAATTCGACTCTCTCGATGAAGCCATCCGCTGGCACAATGACGTGCCGCAAGGTCTCTCTTCGGCCATGTTCACCACGAACCTGATCTCCTCCGAGCGCTTTCTGAGCCATGCGGGCAGTGATTGCGGTATCGCCAACATCAACATCGGCACCAGCGGCGCCGAGATCGGCGGCGCGTTTGGCGGCGAAAAGGATACCGGCGGCGGCCGCGAATCCGGCAGTGACTCGTGGAAGGCCTATATGCGCCGGCAGACGAATACCATTAACTGGTCGTCGCAGCTGCCGCTGGCGCAGGGCATTGAATTTAATGTTTAGTCGTGAACTATGGCCACCAGCGCCAGACCTCCGTGCGACGAAGCCGTAATCCTGGCGAAGCCCTGCGCGGCCACGGACACAGACAGGGCCACACCCAACGGCTCCTGGATTCTGGCCGCCACCATTCTCGGTTCGAGTATGGCCTTCATCGACGGCACGGTCGTCAACGTGGCCTTACCAGCCATGCAATCGGCACTGCACGCGAGCCTATCCGATGTGCAATGGATTGTAGAATCATACTCGCTCTTCCTGGCCGCGCTACTCCTGATCGGCGGCTCGCTCGGTGACTTTTATGGCCGCCGCAAAATCTTCGCAGCCGGAGTAGTGGTTTTCGCCGCATCCTCGGCGTGGTGCGGACTCGCGTCCGATATCCGGCAACTGATCATTGCCCGTGGCCTGCAAGGGATAGGCGGGGCGCTGCTTGTGCCTGGCAGCCTGGCTCTCATCAGCGCTAATTTCTCTGAGAAAGAGCGCGGACGCGCCATCGGGACGTGGTCCGGCTTCACGTCGATTACTGCGGCCATCGGTCCCGTGCTGGGTGGTTGGTTCACCCAGTACGGCTCCTGGCGATGGGTATTTTTCATTAACGTGCCGATCGGCGTGGCCGTCTTTTGGCTGGCTTTGTGGAAAGTTCCGGAGAGCAAGGCCGCAAGCGATGGCCAGCGGCTCGATTGGTTGGGCGGCCTGTTAGCCGCTCTCGGTTTCGGCGGAATCGTCTTCGGCCTGATCGAATCGTCGCCGGCCGCCGGAGCCGCAGGTGTGGCCGTCCTTGTCTGGCTGCTGTATTGGGAAGCTCATTCGCCGTTTCCAATGCTTCCGCTCCGCCTGTTCCGCTCCAGCAATTTTAGCGGAGCCAACCTGCTCACGCTCTTTCTCTACGCCGCCTTGGGCGGTGTGCTCTTCTTCTTCCCGCTCAATCTGATACAGGTTCAAGGTTATTCGCCGACCGAAGCAGGCGCCGCTCTTCTGCCGTTTATCCTGCTGATGTTTCTTCTCTCCCGTTGGTCGGGCGGCCTCGTTGACAGATATGGCCCCAAGCTTCCGTTAGTCGCCGGTCCGGTGATCGCCGCCGCCGGATTCGCTTTATTTGCCTTGCCGGGTATCGGCGGTTCCTACTGGACCACATTCTTTCCCGCAGTGCTGGTGCTGGGGCTGGGCATGGCTATCAGCGTCGCCCCGCTGACCACCACTGTCATGAACGCGGTGGCGCAGAGCCACGCCGGAACGGCTTCCGGAATCAATAATGCCGTATCGCGCATCGCCAGCTTGCTGGCGGTGGCGGTCTTTGGAGCATTGCTGAGTAGTGTCTTCCAAGGCGCACTGACCCGCCGAATGGAGAGTCTCGCGCCGCCGGTGCGCGCGCAACTCGAGGCGCAACGGTCCAAACTGGCCGCCGCCGAAACCAACGACCTGGACGGACGCCGCGCCATTGACGAATCGTTTATCGCCGGCTATCGCACGGTATTGTGGGTGGCGGCTGGGCTGGCGCTCGCCAGTTCGCTGAGCGCGGCGGCGCTCATTACGGCAAAGACGCGACCTGCGCGCTGAACGTGGTCCAGGCCCGCGACGGCATGTCGCGCAATACGGATTTCTGCCACGCGAATTCGGAGTGCTTGCGCAGATGCCCGGCCGCCTTGAATCCGATGCCGCAGGAGTGGCCCAACGACGCCCGTAGCGTCATCCCCTCGGCCATGGCGGCGTCAGAAACCTTCGACTGTACCGCGCCCACCGGAGCGTAGGGCGGCGCCCACGGCAGATCGCCGCGCGCCGACAGATCGATATGGCCGCACAGCGTGTGTTCGTCCGGATCGATCTTGTTCTCGACCGTATCGAAGTGGTCGGCCAGAAAGTGTTGCGCGGCCGCGGCGTCAATCTTTCCCTTGTTCTCCTTCATAATCTGCAGCCAGCGCACGTGGCGCGCGTTGGCGCTATCGTTCTCATCGTTTAAATCGAAGTCGGTCTCTTCACTCGCCAGTTTCTTATCAACCGGGAAGTTGGAGCCGACGAAGAAACCGTCGCGCGTGCGGTCGAGCGTCACGTTCTTCAGGCCCAATTCCAGGCTGGCGATCTCATTGGTCTTGCGGTCCGCCAGCAGCCAGTTGTTGGCGTAGCCGCCGTTGTTGCCCTCCTTCATGATGCGCGCGAAGTCATCGATGGAAGCGGAGTACTGCATGGCTTTGCGGGCGCGCACGAATTCCGGGATGCCCGCGGGATCGAAGCCGTTGAACCGGCTGATGGTCGTCTCGGTGATCATAATGCCGGCGGAATTTTCCCCAAAATCGTCGCCGCTGTGGATCAGTCCGGCCATGCCGTCCATCAGGATGCGGTTCCCCTGCGCGGGCGCGATGTCGAAGATGATGTTCCAGCGCTCGCCGGTCTCATAGCTGGTCCAGTTGTTGTGGGCGATCACCACGCGGCCGTCTTTGGTATAACTGCCGGTGGCGACGAACGCGCTGCAATGTTCGGCCGTGGCCGATGGCGATGCCAGGCCATTTTGTTTGGAGCTCCACTTGTCGAAGTACGGAAACTCCAGCCACGCGTTCAGGGCCACTACGTCCCACACGTCCAGCTTCACGCCATGCGCCACCGCGCCATCGGCGATGCCCTGCAGTTCGGCGCGGTATTCGGCCTCCACGTGCGGCCACAGCATGTTCTGTGCCTTGTCGCGGAAGAATTGCCAGTCCTTCTTTTCCTCGTGCACCATCTCAAGGGTAACGGTTTGCAGCGTGTCACGAATTTCGGGAGCCAGCAGGTATCCGTGCTGATATCCGATGTCCGACGGGCTGCCCTCCAGGTGGACCCAGATCCAGCCGTTTTGCTCGGCGTGGCGGGCGGAGTGTTTCAGGCGAGAGTCGGTTTGCGGCTCTCGGGATGCCAGCAGAATGGCCAATCCCGTAAGAAAGACGGCAAGCACAACGGCGGTTCGACGCATCCCGTTATTATAGTAAGGACGGAACCCCTATGTCAGACACCACGCAATTGCGCAAGCTGACGGCTCATGTGAAAGCGGCCGGTTGAGCGTCGAAACTAAGTCCAAAGGTTTTGGACCGGGTATTGGCGAGCATTCCGCGCGTCGCGAATGAAAACGTGCTGATAGGCTTCGACACCGCCGACGATGCCGCAGTCTACCAGTTGACGGCGGAGCTTGCCCTGGTGCAGACGGTCGATTTTTTTACGCCGATCGTGGACGATCCGTGGACGTTCGGTGCGATCGCCGCCGCCAACTCACTGAGCGATGTTTACGCCATGGGCGGGCGGCCGGTCTCGGCGTTGTCGATCCTGGCGTATCCGGCAAATGGCGATTTCGAGGATTTAGCCGAGATTCTGAAAGGCGGCACGGAAAAGATGCGCGAGGCCGGGTGCGCTGTGGTGGGCGGCCATAGTATCGCCGACGACGAAATCAAGTTTGGATACGCCGTCACCGGCACGATCCATCCGGGGCGCGTGAAGGCGAACGCGGGAGCGCGCGCGGGCGACGCGCTGGTGTTTACCAAACGCCTGGGCACCGGCGTGATTTCTACTGCCCTGAAGCGTGACATGGCAAGCCACGCGGATGTGGAAGCGTCCATCGCTTCGATGTTGACGCTGAATCGCCGTGCGTGCGAAGCGATGCTCGAGTATCGATGTGCATGGTTGCACCGATGTCAGTGGCTTCGGGCTGATCGGGCATGCACGGGAGATGGCGCTGGCGAGCTGCGTGACACTGGAGATCGAAGTGGCTCGCGTACGATTTTTGCCGGGAGCGTTGGAATATGCGCGGCTGGGCGCGATTCCAGGAGGGCTTAAGAACAACCGGGAATACGCTTCGTGCGCCGTGGAAGCGGTACGCGGTATGCCATCCGAAGTAGAAGACCTCCTCTACGATCCGCAGACTTCCGGCGGCTTGCTGATCTCGTTGCCCGAGGCGGACGCCGTGGCGCTCGAGGCCGCGTTCACGGATGCTTACCATGTGGGGCGCGTGCTGCCGCGCCAGACGAAACCCATCCGCCTAATATGAATCAAGACATGCATCAAGACCGCATCATCGTAGCTCTGGACGTGGATTCCGCGGCCCAAGCTCGCGCGCTGGTGGCGCGCCTGGGAGCGCAAATTGGCTTCTACAAAGTCGGCATGGAGCTTTACGCGGCGGCCGGCATGGACTTCGTGCGCGAACTGATGGCGCAGCGAAAAGACGTCTTCCTCGACATGAAGTATTACGATATCGGCGAGACCGTAAAACGTGCGGTGCGAGTGGCGGCAGGCAGTGGCGTGCGATTCCTGACGGTACACGGCAGCAGCCAGGTGATGCGCGCGGCGCGCGAAGGCCGCGGCGAAGCCGGCACGAAACTGCTGGCGGTGACCGTCCTCACCAGCTTCGATCAGCAGGATCTGGCGGACATGGGTTATGAGTGCGCCATCTCCGATCTGGTCTCGCTGCGAGTACGCAAAGCGGCCGAGGCCGGTATGGATGGGCTAGTGTGCTCGCCGCTCGATGTGGCCGCAGTGCGCGCGCAGGCTGGCGCGACGGCGATTCTGGTGACGCCGGGCGTCCGCTCCGGCGGCGCGGCCAGGGGCGATCAAAAGCGCGTGGCCACACCGGCGGAAGCCATCGCGAGCGGGGCCGACTATGTAGTGATGGGCCGCCAAATCACGCGCGCGGCGGATCCGGCGGCGGAGGCGGCCCGGGTAGCAGAAGAAATTGCGGCTATACGGCGCGGCGAACAGTCCGTCTTCCCCGCGGCGCGAACGTCCGGAACGACCGCCGCGGATTCGGCGCGCCGGAAGGCATAACAATTACCGGGAGCTGTGGACTTCTGCTCGCGAGCCACGCCCGCCGGCACCTCGCGGCGAACCAACCGCACAGCCAACAGCCGCTCGATTTGAGCCACGTCCGAGCGTTCGCCGCGCGTCGCGAAGGTGGAAGCCGTTCCGCACGCGCCCGCGCGGCCCGTGCGTCCAACGCGATGAATAAAATCCTCGGCAACTTGCGGCAGATCGTAATTCACTACGTGAGAAATGCCTTCCACGTGAATGCCGCGGGCCGCGATGTCGGTGGCCACCAGCACCCGATAGTATCCGTCCTGGAAGCCCTTCAGCGCCTGGCTGCGCTGGTTCTGGCTGCGGTTGCCGTGGATGGTCGCGGTCTTTAGCCCTTCGTGCGATAGCTTTTTGGCCAGCCGGTCTGCGCCGTGCTTGGTGCGGGTAAAGACCAGGAACGACCCGCTTTCCTCGCGCAGCATCATCTGCAGCAGACCCACCTTGCGGTCCGGCTCGACTTCGTAAAGGTGCAGGTCGATTTTATCGACCGGCTTGGTGGTGGAACCCACCTCGATACGCACCGCATTGCGAACCTGCGTTTCCACCAGATGTTTGACCGAGGTTTCGATGGTGGCCGAAAAAAGCATGGTCTGGCGATCGGTGGGGATGGCCGCTATGATCCGTTTGATGGTGGGAAGGAAACCCATATCCAGCATGCGGTCGGCCTCATCCAGCACCAGGATGCGAACCTTGCCCAGCTCCACGAGTCCGCGGCTGAGAAAATCGTACAGCCGGCCGGGCGTGGCGATCAGCACTTGCGCGCCTCTGCGAATATTGTGCAGTTGCGTGCGCTCGTTGAGCCCGCCGATTACCACGGCGGCGCGCACGCTAGTGCCGGCGGCCATGTGGGCGAAGGCCTCGTGGATTTGGAGCGCGAGTTCGCGGGTAGGGCTCAAGATAACAGCCCGAACGCCGCAATGCGATGCTTCACTTCCAAGAAGTTGGATGATGGGGAGCACAAACGCAAGCGTCTTACCCGTCCCGGTTTGGGCCGTAGCAACCAAGTCGCGTCCCGCCAGCGCCGGCTCGATAGCCTGGGACTGGACGGCGGTTGGTTCGGTAAAGCCGTGTTTTGTGAGGTTGCTCTTCAGCAGAGCAGAGAGAGAGAATTCAGAGAAACTTTTCATTTTTAGGTTGTGCGGAGGAGAATCGACGAGCCGACTACCGGTTAGGGGAGAGGGGTTTGCGGATCAACTTCCAGTCTCCAGTATTATAGCGCATTTCACCCACCCTGCTCAAACAACCCCAGCACCCGCGCGTACAGCCCCTCCACCTCACCCTCCGACCGAGCCTCCGCGGCCAGGCGCAGCAGGGGCTCCGTATTGGACGCGCGCACGTGGATCCACGCGCCCGGCAAGATCAGCTTCAACCCGTCGGAGCGGTCGGCCTGCGCATCCGGAAAGCTTTCTTCGAGCGCCTGCATCAAGGTTCCCAGGCGCCCATGCTCGTACGATACCTTGCCCAGTTTGCGGTAAAAACGCGGCAGGCGGCCCGCCAGCGCGGACATGCTTTCGCCGGTTTCGGCCATGCGCTCCAGCAGAAAAGCCATGCCCGTATAGCTGTCCCGGCACAGGTGCACGGCAGGAAAAATGATGCCGCCGTTCGACCCTTCGCCGCCGATTACGGCCTTCACGGCCTGCATCATCTCCACTACGTTCGCCTCGCCGACGGGCGTGCGGTACACGCGGCGCCCGTGCGCGGCGGCCACCTCGTCGATCACCGAAGATGTGGTCAGGTTCACCACCACGTCGCCGGGCAAGCGGCGCAATGCGGCATCCACTGCCAGTGCCAGCACGTCGTCGTTATCCAGCACGCGGCCGGTTTCGTCGGCAACTGCCAGGCGGTCGCCATCGGGATCCTGCGCGAATCCCACCTCTGCGCCGGTGGAGCGCACCAGGTTCGACAAATCGCCGAGCGTATCGGGGCGCGGCTCGGCGATGCGCGGAAACGGCTTGGTGGGGTCGATGGAAATGGCGTGGAGGTCGCAGCCCAGCGTGTCGCGCAGGAAGCCGCAGGTCATCACGGAACCTGCGCCATTCACCGCGTCGAGCGCCACCCGGAAGCGGCGCTGGCGGATGCGCGCCGCATCCACATGGCGCAACACGCGCTCGATGTGCAGGCGTGGCGGCGTGGCCGGGTCGGCAGTGGCGCGGCGGATCTCTTCATTGGTCGCGCGCCGGAAATCGCTCTGATGATACAGGTCCAGCAGCTCGCTGCGCTCGTAGCTGTTGAAGAACAGGCCCTCCGAATTGAACAGCTTCAGCGCATTGTACTCCGGCGGATTGTGCGAGGCGGTGATGGCGATCCCGCCGCGCGCACCCGTAGCGCCCACATAAATTTGGATCGTGGGGGTGGGTATTATGCCGACGTCCACTACTTCGCAGCCGGCCGCCAGCAGGCCGCAGGCAACCGCGTGGTGCAGCATCTCGCCGCTCGATCGCGTATCGCGGCCCACCACCACGCGCCCGGCGCCCACGTACGTTCCGAATGCCTGCGCGAAGGAGCACGCGAGGCCGGGAGTGAGAAAATCGCCCACTACGCCGCGGATTCCTGAGACGCCGATTTTCAGCAGATGTTCGCGAGCCATCAGGCGAAACTCCTCACTTCCTCCATCAGCGCGTCGAACAACTCCTTCGGCGGGTCGCCGCGCTGTTCGCAGATCACGCGCACAATCGGCTCGGTCTGGCTCACCCGCACATGGAACCAGCGGCCCGGCCAGTCCACGCGCAGGCCGTCGAGCATGCTCACCCGTCCGTCGCTATAGCGCTCCCGCAAATCCATCAGCAGCGCCGGGATGCGCTGCGTCACCAGCGGCACCTGCCCTTTCAGGATCGAAAAAGTGGGATATGAGTGAAGCACCTGGCTCAGCGTGCGGCCGCTTTCGTGCAGCATCGATAGCACCGCCAGCATGGAGGCGATGCCGTCATAAACGAAACGGAACTGCGGCATCATCACCGCGCCGGTGCCTTCGCCCGCCAATGCGATCTGCTCCGGGCGATAAGTGGAAAGTGCGTCGATGGCCGCCTGGCGTCCCACTGGCACGCGCACGACTTTGCCGCCGTGCCGCGCGGCGATCTCCTCCAGCAGCGCCGTGCTCGATATGTTGGCGATGATCAGTTTGCCCGGCGCGCGCGGCAGCAGGTAGTCGGCCAGCATCGGCAGCACCACTTCCTCCGAGACCGGCGTGCCGTCTTCCGCGGCCAGCGCCACGCGGTCGGAATCCACGTCAAACAGAAAGCCGGCATCCGCCTGCAAGGGCTGCATCAGCGGCGCCAGCTGCAATGCCACCGCATCGCGCGTGGTGGATGGGTCGTGCGCGAAGCGGACACCCTCCATTTTTTCGTTGATCAGTATGAATCCGGTGCCGAAGCGCTGGTTGGCGCGCCGCAGGATCAGCGAGGAAGTGCCGTTGCAGCAATCCACCAGCACGCGGAATTTGCGCAGGGCGCCGAAGTCGTAGTTGGCGGCCAGGTCGTCCAGGTAACGGTCGATGGCGTGCTGCTCGGGAGTCACTTTGCCGATCCGCGTCCAGTCCACGAAAGCGAACTTTTTCAGGTGGTAAATATCCAGTAACTCGCCGGCTTCCGCGGTCGAAAGATAAGTGCCCGCGCGGCCCAGGAATTTGAGCGCGTTCCACTCGGCGCTGTTGTGGCTGGCCCCGATCGACACGCCGCCGGCCGCATCCCTTCGCCGGATGGAGTGCTGAATAACGGGGGTGGGCACGATGCCCAGGTCGATCACGTCGTGCCCGCAGGCCAGCAATCCAGCCAGCAGGCCCTCACGCATCATCACGCCGCTTGCGCGCGGATCGCGCCCGATTACTACCGCGCCGCCCGGTTCCAGCAGCGTGCCGAATGCCGCGGCGAAATCCAGAACGTGTGCGGCCGTAAGCGCGGACCCCACCACGCCGCGCAGGCCGACTTGCGAAATACGGAGCGATTTGGCGGCATGTTGAGAGATCATGGAACGAGCTTCAGTAAACCAAAAGCTTGCGGCACGTGAAAATTGGCTTCGCCGGTAGGCTGCCACGCGATGAATTTGCGGCCTGGCTTGCGGGATGTGTCGCGGGATGTGTCGCGGCCCTGGCAGCGATAGAAATTGACGCGCATTTCCAAGCCCGCGGCCGGCGGCCGATCGTCGATGGAATGCAAAGGAATCCGCATCTCGCCATACCAGATCCTGTGGCGCGCGTCGATGCGGGCCTTCGTTCCAAATCCGGAATTCCAAAGCCACCCGCCCTCGGGCTGCGCGTGCAAGCGGTCGATATCCAAGTCGACCCATTCGCCTTGCGGCGAAATCTCGAACTCCTTGTAGCGCGTGATCTGTTTAAAATCGCTGCCCACAAAAACCTCCGCTACATCCCAATCCCAAAGGTGATTGGTTTCGCTCGCCGTCGATGGGTGGGGTTTCAGATTCAACTCCTGGTAGGGGCAGATGAACAGGAAGTAGATGTTGTCGCGCGTCCAGCGCGAGCGGATTTCCGTGCGATGACCGGGAACTGGTTCACCACGCGGACCGTTTTCGGCAAAGACGCCGGGCGCCTCTTTCCATTGGCGTGCCTGCGGGTTCGCAGTTAACGGAAAATCGGAGGCGGCATGCTTGCTCAAGATGACGTCCGGATCGCGCGCCAGCAACGCGCAGGCCGCTGCCAACAATAGCAGAAAACGGTGCATGTATCTTCCAATATATCCTGCAAGCACGATGATTCGGCGGGCGGTGTCTGTTAGCCCGATGGTGTCTGATAGAATGCCGGCATTCTATGTTTTCGCTTTCGCGCCGCCGATTTCTGGGCGCCCTTCCGGCGGCCGCATCGCTCGGCGCCTTCCGCGCGCTGGCCGCCCCCGAACGCGGCCGTGCGCGCATTGCCGACATCCGCGTGATGATCTTGCAAGGCCCCCGCACTTACGCCTTTGTGAAAGTCGTCAGCGACGCCGGTGTATACGGAATCGGCGAGGGCTATGGCAGCCCCGGCATCGGCATGAAGGCGGGCGTATTGGAGCTGCGCCCCTATTTCCTCGGCAAGGATCCGCTGGAAATCGAAACACTTTACAATGGATTGGGAAACCGCATCGATGGCTCTGCCAACATGCTGGTGCGCGCCGTCAGCGCCATCGAGATGGCGCTCTGGGACCTCGCCGGAAAGCTGCTCAACCAACCCGTGACCACGCTGCTGGGCGGAAGCTATCGCGACCGCGTGCGCGTGTATCGCGACGAAGGCCCCACCAACATGCTCGACCGCACCAATTGCAACGATTGGGCGGACAAGATGAAGGCCGACCCCGCCGGCTGGACCGCATTCCGAGTCTCGCCGCCGCGCTCGGCGCCCAAACTCGATAGCGCGCGCGACGCCGTCCAACCGCGTGCTCACCTCGCGCGAACTGCGCGATATCCGGCAGGCCTTCGAATACTGCCGCGACGCCATCGGCTGGGATCGCGACCTGATCGTCCATTGCGAAGGCGACTACGATTTCCCGCGCCGCCATGCAACTTGCCGAAGCCCTCGAGCCGGTCAAGCCTTTGTGGCTGGAGGATCCCCTGCCGCCGGAATTCTCCGCCAGTTGGGTGCGCCTGGCGCAGACCTCCAAGGTCCCCATCGCCACAGGCGAAAATCTGGCGCGCCGCCAGGGCTTCAAGGATTTCATCGTGAATCAAGGCTGCGACATCGTGCAGCTCGATCTGCGGAACGCCGGTGGGCTGCTCGAGTCGAAGAAGATATCCGGCCTGGCCGAGCTGTTCGGTCTCCCCATGGCGGCCCACAATACCGGGACCGCGCTGAATACCATGGCTACCGTGCAGTGGGCCGCCTCGCGTGCGGGATTTCCTGGCCGCCGAAACGGTGGTTGGGCCGCCGCAATTGGATGGATGACGTGATTCTGCATGAAGGGCCTTTGGTCGCGCAGGGTTATATTGCGGTGCCGCGGAAGCCCGGGCTGGGCGTCGAGTTGAATCCGGATGTGGTGAAGGCCAACCTCGCGGAAGGCGAGAAGTATTGGGATTGAAACCGCCTGCGTACATCGCGCCGTTCGCGGTCTTCATCGCTTTGCGCTGGCTCCCCGTTCCGCCCGAGTGGCTGGCGCCTATCCGCGTGCTGGCGGTAGCGGCGACGCATGGCCGTGTTTTCCAGACGCGTGATTCCGTGGCGTCCCTGGTTTCCTGTCGGTTCCATCCTGCTGGGCGCGTTGGTGCTTTGCGATCTGGATCGCGCCGGACCTGCTCTGGCATGGCTATCGCGACACTTGGCTCTTCCACAACTGCCTAACTGGCGTCGCGCGGAGTACGCTGCCGTCGGATCTGAAATCGAACCCGTTCTTCATCGCGGTCCGAGTACTCGAAAGCGCGATTCTGGTGCCGATTCTCGAAGAGCTTTTCTGGCGCGGCTGGCTGATGCGGTGGCTGATTCGACCGGATTTCGAAAGCGTGCCGCATGGGTCAATACACGCCGCTATCGTTCTGGGCGGTTGCGTTGCTGTTCGCCTCCGAACATGGTCCCTATTGGGAAGTCGGGCTGATCGCGGGAGTGGCTTACAACTGGTGGATGGTGCGCACGCGCAACCTGGCGGATTGCATCCTGGCGCACGCCGTCACCAATGCTTTGCTGGCGGCCTATGTGCTGCGTGTTCGACCAGTGGCAATACTGGCTGTAGGGCGAACCGCGCCCATCCGCGCCGCCTCGTGTGCTACCTTATTTCTTCACACACTTCAAAAGGAGTTCGTTTCGCATGTCAGTAAGGTTTGGGTTGCGGCTGGCCGTGGCCTGCCTCGCCCTTGTTTCGCTTAGCAAAGCCGGTTTCCCCAAGCGCGAGTCCAGACCAAAGTGGCTATCGTCAGCCTGCAGCAGGCGGTGCTGGGATGCGCCGAGATCAAGAAAGCCTCCGCCGAAATGGAGGCCAAGTACAGGCCCCGCCAGCAGGACATGGAAAAGTTGCAAAGGGAGCTCGAGGGCATCCAGCAGCAGTTGCAGACCAACGCCGGCAAGCTCACGCCGGCGGCCCAGGCGGACTTGAAGGCCCAGGGCCAGCGCAAGCAGCGCGATCTGCAGCGTATGAACGACGACCTGCAGGCCGACGTCACCGCCGAGCGCAACGAAATTCTCGGCGCCAGCGGCCGCAAGATGCAGGAAATCGTGCGGAAACTGGCGGAGGAGAAAGGCCTGGACGTGATCGTGGATGCGCAAAGCACGGTGTTCTTCAAGCCGGCGCTGGATCTGACCGCCGACGCCATAGCCGCCTACGATAAGGCCTATCCGGCAAAATAGGCGCACGCCATGGCTGGCTATCTCGACAAATACGGAGCCGGCGAAGAGCGGCGCGAGAAGAGCAACAAGCTGATCCTCAGTCTGGGAGCCGCCGTTCTCGTCTTGTTGTTCCTCTGGTTCTTCTTTTTCGTCTGGGATAAGACCGAAATGCTGCGCGTCCAGTCGGTGGCGCGGCTGGCCCAGGTTCTCCGCAATCACCGCCAGGAGAGCCGGGTCAAGAGCTTCTTCGACCTCTTGCAGCAGCAGGATTACAAGGCGGCCTACGCGCTGTGGAACTGCACCGATCGCGCACCCTTGCCGCGATTATCCCTTTTCCGAGTTCATGAAGGACTGGGGCCCCGACAGCAAGCGCAACGCCGCTCAGTACACACATTCCCCGGAGCCGTTCCTGCGGCTCGGGCGTGATCGTGACTCGTGGATTCACGGGCCGAACCAGGAAGATGAGCTGTGGGTGCAGCGCGACGACCTGACGCATCGGCTTTTCGCCGCCCCTGCCAATTTGTGGGGTCGGTGGTTGACCCGCATGCGTCATACAATGTGAAATGAAGAGATTAAGCCTCGCCCTTCAGGGCGGGGTAAAAGATAGGAACTGGAGCAGCATGGGCACAATAGTGGCGGGTTTGGAAGGCGTGGTTGCCGGCGAGTCCGAGATCTGTTACATCGACGGCTACGCCGGCGTCCTCAGCTACCGCGGCTATAACATCCACACGCTGGCGGACAACGCCACCTTTGAAGAAGTCATCTTCCTGTTGTGGAACGGGTGGCTGCCCAAGCAGGCCGAGCTCGATCAGCTCAAGAAAGACCTGGCCGCCAATCGGGGAATTCCGCCCGCCGTGGTGGATTTTCTGAAGAGCGTGCCGCAAGCCAGTCCGATGGACGTGCTGCGCACGGCGGTCTCCATGCTGGGCATTTACGATCCCGAGACGCCGGACATGACGCCGGAAGCCAACGCCCGCAAGGCGATGCGCCTGATGGCGCAGACCGCCACCATCGTGACCACGTTCGACCGGCTGCGCAAGGGTCTGCACGTCATCGGCGGCGACCCCGCCATGAGCTTCGCCGAGAACTTTCTGTACACGCTTACCGGCAAGCGGCCCGACGACGTGATGGAGCACGCTTTCGACGTGGCCTTAACGCTGCATGCGGACCATGAGCTGAACGCTTCCACTTTCGCCGCGCGCGTCACGGCCGCCACGCTCTCGGATATCTATTCGTCGATCACCTCCGCCATCGGCGCGCTGAAAGGCCCGCTGCATGGCGGCGCGAACCAGGATGTGATCAAGATCCTGCTGGAGCTTTCAAGCGAGGAAGCGGCCGTCGACCGGGTGAAGAGCACGCTGGCGCGCAAAGTGAAGATCCCCGGTTTCGGGCACCGCGTGTATCGCACCGAAGATCCGCGCGCCACGCACCTGCGCGTGCTTTCCGAGGAACTGGGCAAGCGCACCGGCCACGAGAAGCTGTTCCGCATGTCGCAGGCCATGGAGCGGACCGTGAAGGCGGAAAAAGGCCTGATCGCCAACGTGGACTTCTACTCGGCCTCCACCTACTATTCGCTGGGCATTCCGGTGGATCTGTTCACGCCGGTCTTCGCCGTGAGCCGCATGTCGGGATGGACGGCGCACACGCTGGAGCAATACAAGAACAACCGCCTGATCCGCCCGCGCGCGGAGTATAAAGGCAATCCGGACGGCATGAAGTGGATTCCCATGGACCAACGCTGATGGACGAGCGCGCCTATTACACCGAATCGCCGACCACCAAGCCGGCGTCGTTGCACTGCCCTTTTTGCAGGTCCGCGGAGACCTACGATCTGCGCTGGATGGTGCGCAAGAAGAAGGACCGCCTGCCGCCCGGCGCCGACGAGCGCGACCGCGCGCGCTTCGCGAAGTCGCAGAGCTACATGGTGCTGCTGGACGATAAAGTGGCCTGCAAGAACCTGCGCTGCCGCAAGCGGTTCGATATATCGGGCGTGAAAACCATGGCGTTCCTCAGCGAGGCCTAGGGAGCACCGCCAGCGCGCGGGCTAAAGCCCACTCCCCAGCATCCCGTCGATAAACCCGCGCTCCAGCGGCCAACTCCCCCGCACGCGCGTCCCATCCTGCCGGAACGTGCCCGAAGTCAGTACACCGCTCAGATCGTTCGCATTCGGGGTCTGATGCTCGCGCGCGATCATATCGCGCAACATTCCGGTGATGCGCGTAAGCTCCAGGGCCACTGTGGCGGCCTGCTGCCCGGACCGGCATTGCACGCTAAGGCGGCCCTCGAAGCGGTTGCCCGCGGGCGCTACGGCGAGGGTGAGGTCGTCGGTATCCTCCATACTATGCGCGAACATGCGCGTGCCTGGCGGCAGATCGTTGCCGCTCTTCAGCATGGCGGGCGGAAGCGAAATCCACACCGGTGCATCCGGCAGCTCGATGGTCCGGCGGTGCAAGGGGCGCGCCTCCAGCTCGATGGCCGCCGAATCGTCGGGGCTCACCGCCAACCCCATCAGGTTCGGCCGCAGCGGAAAGTACGAGATCTTGCGCTCGGGGGTGCTGCCGTTCATGCGGCACAGCACGTCGCGGCAAGTTCCACCTTGGTCCCGCGCATAGGATTGCAAGCTGCCCCAATCGAAACGGCCCTTCACCACCAGATACTTGGCGCGCGGCGTGAAACAGGCAAGCACCGCATCCAGATCGCGCTTGTAATCGAAATCCGTCTTTAGCACGAAGACTTTGTACTCCGGTTCTTCGGACGCCTTGGACCCCGCTAGCAGTTGGAGCAGGCCGCCCCTGCGCAGCGCGGCGAAATCGATGTAGAAGACCACGGCATCCTGCGTGGGCAGGCGCTCCAGCCAGTCCTCCGTGGTGCGCAACCCGCGGTAGCGCAGGCGCGCCACACCCCAAACCCCTACTCCGCACAGCGATGCGATCAGGATGATGAGCAGCGCGGCCCGTTGTTTGTAGTTCACGAAAGAAGTATCACACAGCCGCGGCGGTTTCGGCCACCCGGGCTTCCTTCCACAGATCCAGATAGGGGCGAAGTTGGCTCATCATAGCGCGGAAATCTTCCAGCTTCAGCGACTGCGCGCCGTCGCTAATGGCCTTCTCCGGATTAGGATGCACTTCGACAATCAGCCCGTCCGCGCCAATGGCCACGCCCGCGCGCGCCAGCGCCGGCACCAGGCTGCGCTTGCCCGCGGCATGGCTGGGATCCAGGATTACCGGCAGATGCGTCAGCTCATTCAGCACCGGGATCGATGAGATGTCGCAAGTGTTGCGTGTCGCGGTTTCAAACGTGCGGATGCCGCGCTCGCACAAAAGAACGTTGGAATTGCCGTGCGCCACCACGTACTCTGCGGACATCGAGCAGCTCCTTGATGGTGGAACTCATGCCGCGTTTCAGCAGCACGGGGCGCCCGCAGCCGCCCAGCGATTTCAGCAGCGCGAAATTCTGCATGTTGCGCGCCCCCACTTGCATCACGTCGGTATACTCGGCCACCATGGCCACGTCGCTATCGGTCATCACTTCGGTGATAATGGCGAGACCGGTGGCCTCTTTGGCTTTACGCAGCAGCTTGAGCCCCGCCAGTTCCATGCCCTGGAAATCGTAGGGCGAGGTGCGCGGCTTAAACGCGCCGCCGCGCAGCATGCGCGCCCCAGCCGCGGCCACGCCTTCGGCGGTCTCCATGATCTGCCGTTCGGATTCCACCGAGCAGGGCCCCGCCATCACGATGAACTCGTCGCCGCCGATCTCCAGGCCGTTGACGCGTAGGACGGTGTGCTCCGGCTTGAACTCGCGGCTGACGAATTTGTAAGGGGCCGAAATGCGCACCGCGCGCTCCACACCCGGCGTGGCTTCGAGCGACTCCAGGCAGGCCGTCACGTCGCCCACGCCCACCACGCCGATGACTACGCGCTCCTCCCCTTCGATGGAGTGGACCTTATATCCGAACTCCTGAATTCGTTCGCGCACGTGATCGATCTGCTCGCGCGAAGCGTGCGGACGCATCGAAATAATCATTAGCTGTTACTCTCCCTTACTGCAAAATCACTCAATCCACCCGCCGCCCAGCACCAGGTCGCCATCGTAGAACACGGCCGCCTGTCCCGGCGTGACGGCGCGCTGCGGCTCGTCGAACCGCACCTCTACGCGCGCAGCTCGCCGTGGGATAAAGCGTAGCCGGCGCGGCCGCGTGCCTGTTGCGGATCTTCACCTCCGCGCGGATGGGGGCGGCAAGCCCGCGATCGAAATCCAGTTCACGTCGCGCGCGGTCAGGCTGGCGCGCAACAAGTCGTCGTTGCGGCCCACCGTGACCCGCTGCGATTGCGGGTCGGTCGCGATCACATACAGCGGCTCGCCCGTGGCGATGCCCAAGCCCTTGCGCTGGCCTACCGTAAAGTGATGCACGCCGTCGTGCTCGCCCAGTACGCGCCCGTCGGTGGTCACGATCTCCCCGCGCATCTGTGCGGCGGCCGCGCCCTTCTGCCGCAGATAGGCATCCATGAACGCGGCATAATCGCCGTTCGGCACGAAGCAGATTTCGAAGCTCTCGCCCTTGTCCGCCACGGCCAGATGCATCTCGCGCGCCAGTTGCCGCACCTCCGCCTTGCGCATCTCCGCCCAGCGGAAACAGACTGCGCGCCAGTTGCGCCTGCGTCAGTCCGAACAGGAAGTAAGTCTGATCCTTGGTCTCATCCACGGCCTTGCGCAACTGATATCGCCCGCCCGCCGCATCGAAAGTAATGCGCGCATAATGTCCCGTGGCGATCTGCCCGCGCCCACCGCATCCGCCATCTCCAGAAACTGATCGAACTTGATGAAGTTGTTGCACAGCGTGCACGGAATGGGCGTGCGCCCCGCCAGGTAATCCGCGACGAACGGCTCGATCACGCGCGCTTCGAACTGCCGCTCGAAATTCACCACGTAATAGGGAATGCCGATCTGCTCGGCCACCCGCCGCGCATCGTAGACGTCGTCGAGCGAGCAGCAGCGTCCCGTCGCGCCTTCCACGGCAAGCTCCGGCAGCCGCCGCTGATTCCAGAGCTGCATGGTCAGCCCCACCACGCGCTGTCCGCTGCGCGCCAGCAGCGCCGCCACCGCGGAGCTATCCACGCCGCCGCTCATGGCGACCGCAATCGCGGGGGATCGGTGCCTCGCTCATACCATCACCGGCGACAGCTTGCGCAGGTGCGCCACCGATGCCGCCACCGCCTCCACCAGCGCATCCACCTGCTCGGCCGTGTTGGCGCGCCCCAGCGAAAAGCGAATGCTGGCGCGCGCCCGCTCCGCGCTCAGCCCGATGGCCGTCAGCACATGCGACGGCTCCACGGCGCCGCTCGAACAGGCCGCGCCGCTCGAAACGGCAAAGCCGCGCAGGTCGAGCGCGATCACCAGCGCCTCGCCTTCCAGACCGTCGAAATAGATATTGGTGGTGTTCGGCGTGCGCGCCGCGCGACTGCCGTTCACTCCGGTGTGCGGAATGCGCTCCAGAATCGCCGATTCCAGCCTGTCGCGCAGCTCGCCCACGCGCTCTCGCCTCCGCCGCCAGTTCCTCGCCCGCCAGTTCCGCCGCGCAGCCGAACGCCGCCGCTCCCGGCACATTCTCCGTTCCCGGACGCCGCTCCCGCTCGTGATGCCCGCCAAACAGAATCGCGCCCAGCCGCGTGCCGCGCCGCACGTACAGCGCGCCGACTCCCTTGGGCGCATAAATCTTGTGGCCGCTCATGCTGTACAGATCCACGCCCAGCGCGTCCACGTCCACCGGAATCTTGCCCAGCAGCCTGCACGCCATCGACGTGCAGATACACGCCGGCTTCGCGCGCGATGGCCGCGATCTCCGCCACCGGCTGCACGGTTCCCAATTCGTTATTCGCGTGCATTACGGAAACCAGCACGCGTATCCGGCCGCAGCGCGCGCCGGATATCGTCCGGGTCCACGATGCCATCCGCGCCCACCGGCACATACGTCACGGCCACGCCCTCGCGCTCAAGCTGCGCGCAGGCATTCAGCACCGCCGGATGCTCGATCGCGGTGGTGATCACATGGCCGGCCGCGCGCCCGCCAGCTGCGCCTGCCGCACCACGCCGAACAGCGCCAGGTTGTCCGCCTCGGTGCCGCCGCTGACGAACACGATCTCCCGCGGCTGGCAGCCGATCAGCGCCGCCGTCTGCCGCCGCGCCATCTCCAGCCGCTGCTTGGCCGCCTGTCCGAAATGATGGATGCTGGAAGCGTTACCATACACTTGACCGAGACACTCCACCGCGGTCTCCAGCACTTCCGGAGACACCGGCGTAGTCGCGTTGTGATCGAAGTAGAAACGCTGCACTTTCTTTCATTCTAACAATGCCCGCTCCGCTGATTACCCTGACCACCGATTTCGGCCTGTCCGACCACTACGTGGGCGTGATGAAAGGCGTCATCCTGTCGATCTGCCCGCGCGCGCGCATCGTGGATATCAGCCACGGCGTGGGCGCTTTCGAGATCGCCGAGGCGGCCTTCACGCTCTCCCAGGCTTACCGTTATTTTCCGCGCGGCGACGGTGCACGTGGTGGTGGTCGATCCCGGCGTGGGCACTTCCCGCCGTCCCATTCTGGCGCAGGCCGCGGGACAGTATTTCATCGCGCCGGATAATGGCGTGCTCTCCATGGTCTATGCGCGCGAAAAACACAAGGTGCGCGCCATCTCGAGCGCCCGCTACTTTCTGCAGCCGGTGAGCAACACGTTTCACGGCCGCGACATCTTCGCGCCGGTGGCCGCGCACCTGGCGGGCGGCATCGCACCCGCGCGCTTCGGCAAGCTGATCGCGGACTATCTGCGGCTGGATTTCGACAAGCCCGCGCGCACCGGCCGCCGCACCTGGACCGGCGCCATCCTGAAGGTGGACCGCTTCGGCAACATCGTGACGAACTTCTCCGCCGCGGATTTTCCGGACCTGGACAAACGCGCATTCGAGATGGCCGTGGGCCCGCGGCGCATCGGCGTCATCGCGCGGCACTATGCGGAGTGCGGCCTCGGCGAGCCGTTCCTGATCGTGGGCAGCGCGGGTTACTACGAGATTTCGGTGGGCCAGGCATCCGCCGCGAAGGTGCTCGGCTGCGCCGCCGGCGCGCCTCTGGAACTGACTCTGCTGATAAGTGCGAGTAGCCCATCTAATCCTGTGCCTCTGACTCACACCTGTGCCAACCTCGCCTCGTTGTACCAGCCGTCCGCATTGGCTAGAATGGACTTTTACTCAATCTGCGAACTGGCATAGCCCTAGTGAAACTGTTTCCCGGAAATCTACGTCTCCGTAACAGCGCAGAGTGGAAAGGTATGTTTTCATGATTTGTTACAGGCGCGCCTGCCTGTCGATTGCCCTTCTTTGCTCTCTGCGCCGCTATTGCTTCCACCGCATGGGCCCAGAATCCGCCTGCGCAGCAGCCACCGCCCGCTCCGCGCAGCAACCGCCGCCTCCCGCGCAGGAAAAGAAGCCGCAGAATCCGTTTCGAAACCGTGCCCGAGTCGCCCAGCCCAAGCCGGGCCAACCGCTCCACAGCAGCCACCGCTCGAGGCTCCCAAGCCCGCGGAACAGCCCAAAGTGCAGCCCGGCGGACAAGTCATCGAAGGCATCGAGTTCCGCGGCCAGCGCCGCGTGCCCGCTGGATACCCTGCGCGCCCTCATCGCCACCAAGAAAGGCGATATCTACAACGAGGAGGATCTGCACCGCGACTTCATGGCGCTGTGGAACAGCGGCCGCTTCGACGATATCCGCTTGGAAACCGAACCGGGCCCTGGCGGCGGCATCATCGTGCGCTTCGTCGTCACCGAGCGCCGCGTGGTGCGCTCCATCAAATACGAGAGGCGTCAAATCGCTCACCGTCTCGGAAATCCTGGATCGCTTCAAAGAGCGCAAGGTCGGCCTGTCGGTCGAGTCGCAGTACGATCCCAACAAGGTCCAGCGCGCCGCCGTGGTGATCAAGGAATACCTGGCCGAGCGCGGCCGCCAGTTCGCCACCGTCGAGCCGGAAGTGCGCCAGATTCCGCCCTCCTCGCTCGAAGTCGTTTTCAACGTGAACGAAGGTCCCAAGGTCAAGGTCGGCAAGATCACCATCGTGGGCAATCAGGCCTTCAGCCAGCGCGAAGTCATTCGCGCCATGAAGAACCTGCACGCCTACGGCATCCCGCACTCCATCCTGTTTGAGAATATCTTCGCGCGGACCTACGATTCCACCAAGCTCGAAGAGGATAAGGAGCGCATCCGCGACGCGTATCAGCGAAGGGCTATTTCACGGCCAAGGTTCTCGACCAGAAGACGGAAATAGTTAGATACCGGCGGGCACGGCTTCAAGCATTCCCCTGATCCGCGAAAACAATCCCGGCAAGGCCGTGGACATCACCCTGCCGGTCGAGGAAGGCCGCTTGTACCGCCTGAACAAAATCAATTTCGTCGGCGTCAAGCTCTTCCGCACGCCGGAAACGCTGATGCGGCCGCTGTTCGGCATGGCGGAGGGCGATGCCTTCTCCACCGCCAAGCTGCGCAAGGGTCTGGAGAACCTGCGCAAGCTCTACGGCGAGTTCGGCTACATCGATTTCGTGCCCGAGCCGACGTTTCGATGTCATTCCCAACACCGACAAAATCGATCTGACTCTGACCGCCGACGAAGGCAAGCAGTTCTTCGTGCGCCGCATCGATTTCTCCGGCAACGTCACCACGCGCGACAAAGTCATCCGCCGCGAGATCCTGCTGGATGAAGGCGACATCTTCAACAATCGCCTGTGGGAGTTGAGCATCCTGCGCTTGAATCAGCTCGGCTACTTCGAAGCGTTGAAGGCCGAAGAAGCCGCCGACATCAAGCGCAACACCCAGACCAACACGGTGGATATCACCCTGAAGGTCAAGGAGCGCGGCAAGAACACCATCGGCCTCAATGGCGGCGTCTCCGGAATCGCCGGCAGCTTCGTGGGGCTGAACTATGCCACCAACAACTTCCTGGGATTGGGCGAGACGCTTTCCATCAACTCGCAGTTGGGCACGCGCATGCGCAGCGTGTCCACGGGTTTCACCGAGCCTTACTTCCTGGACCGTCCGCTGCAGCTCGGCGTCGAGGCCCACCTGACCCGCTTCGATTACAACCAGGGCCGCGAAGCATCCATTCTCGCGGGCGAGAACCTGATTCCGCTGTTCAACGCCCTGGGCTCGCAAAACCTGTTGAATTACATCCAGACGGGACATGGCTTCTCGGTGTCGGCCAGTTATCCTTTGCGGCGCAGCTTCTCCCGCCTCGGCATCACTTACGGCTACGACATCTCCGACATCAAGACGGAAACCACCGCCGCGTCGTCTTATTTCGATTACATCAATTTCAGCGGAATCGCCGGCCCGAACGCGCTGCAGGGCATCCGCACCAGCCGCATCGTGCCGTCGTTTACATACAACACCGTGAACCATCCCATCACGCCGACCGGCGGCAAGAGCCTCTTCATCTCCACCACGTTCGCCGGCAGCTTCCTGGGCGGCAACGTCAATACCATCCAGCCGGTCATCGAGGGCAAGTATTTCAAACCCGCGCCCTGGCACAAGTCGCACATCCTGGCTTTCCATCTGCTGGCCTCCATGATTACCGGTTACGGCGGCAAAGAGATTCCGCCCTTCTCCCGCACCTACATCGGCGGCGAGCAGGATATTCGCGGTTTCCAGATCTGGGGCATCAGTCCCATTGCGTTCATTCCCAGCGAAGCCACCGTCAACGTGCTGAACAACGATGGCTCGCAGCGCACCGCAGCTGGTCAACACTCAACGGGACTCTGGTCCCGACCAACGTGACCATGAACATCCCGATCTACCAGCTCGCCTTCCCCGGCGGCGATACGCACGTGGTCGGCAATTTCGAGTACCGCATCCCGATCTTCGGGCCCGGTGGTGCTGGCGATTTTCGCGGATGCCGGTATCAATCGCATCCTGCGTCCTGGCCAGTTGAACATGGACCCGGCGCGCGTCCAATATTTGAACGACAGCATACCCGACCGCCGGCTTTGAGGGCAAAGCGTTTGTGTACCCCGGTACGCAGGCCCCGCGCATGTCCACCGGTCTGGAGTTGCAGGTGCTGCTGCCCGTGGTGCAAGCGCCCTTCCGCGTCTACTGGGCGTACAACCCGCTTGCTGGTGCGGGAGTATCTGCAGCCGCCCATCGTGGCGGACCGCTCCATCTTCCCGAATGAGGCGACGTTCCTCAATGCCGTCGCGTCCTTCGGCAACGCCTACCCGTTCTTCGAGCAGCACGATCATGTTCCGCTTCACCATCGGCCGGACGTTCTGAGCGTGCCCGTGCTGCCGCCGTTGCAATATGTTAGTATCGAAACAAATTCAAGGAGTTCCAGCTTGACAAAGAATTGCATTTTTCTTCCCGCCCTCGCTCTGGGAGCAGCTCTGCTGTCCCAGGCCCAGACCGGCGCGCCGCAGACCTCGGCACCGTCTTCGCCTCCGACCAAGGTCGGGATCATCGCCTTCCAGAACGCCATCATCAGCACCAAAGATGGGCAAAAGGCGGCCGCCGACCTGACCGCCAGGTTCGGGCCCAAGAAGGGCGAACTGGAGAAGAAGCAGAGCACCATCGCGCAACTCCAGGATCAACTGCGCAAGGGCAGCAACACCATGAGCGAAGAAGCCAAGCAGAAGCTCATGCGCGAAATCGACCAGACCACCAAGTCCCTGAACCGCGACACCGAGGATGCCCAGGCGGAGCTCGATCAGGAACAGAACAAGATCATGCAGGAGTTAGGGCAGCGCATCCAGGCGGTGATGGACAAGTACGCCAGGGACAACGGCTACGCGGTGATCCTGGATGTCAGCTCGCAACAGACGCCCGTGTTGTACGCCGCCAGCGGCATCGATATCACGCAGGACATCATCGCCCTGTACGATAAGAATGCGCCGTCGCCGCTGCGCGCCATCCGCGCGCCAAGCCTGCCACGCCGCCGCCCGGCCGCCGCCAAGCCCGCCGGCCGCGCCGCCCAAGCAGCCGATAGGCACTTCGCCAGCCGGTGGTAAGCTGAAGCAGAGGGTGCCATGAAACTTTTCGGCGCAGTCTTCGTCGCGTTTCTAGCCGTGTGGACCGCTCTCCGCCCAATATTGGTCGGTGGGCGGCTTTGGCAACGTCGTTTTTCCCGGCCTGGGGCATGCTCCCGCGGGCGGCAATCCGTGGGGCAACGTGGTTTCTCCGGCTATCCCCCAAGGCGCCGCGGCCTTGCCGGCGTAGCGGCCGCTAACGCTATGGCAGCTTGGTCCCCGGCTTCCGATCCAGGCAGCGGCTACGGGCCACGGCTATCGCCGCGGCAATCAGCTCGAGCATTTATGCTTACCCCGTTTTCATCGGCGGATATGGCTACCCTTATGGCAACGGCTACGGACCGCGCAGCCGGATCAGCCCGCACCAGCCGGACGCCGACGGCGGTGAATCCGCCCGGCGCAGCCGCCCGTCGTGATCAATCAGTATTTCGGCGTGCCTCCCGCCGGACCAGGGACCGCCGTCCGAAGCCGCGCGGATTCGAACTATCCATTACTACCAGGCCCCTCGAACGACGAGCACCGCCGCCCCCAGCCGACGCGTCCTACTACCTGATCGCGTTCAAAGACCACACCATCTACTCGGCTGTGGCGTATTACACCGAAGGCGACACGCTGCACTATTTCACCTCGGGCAACGTGCACAACCAGGTGTCGCTCTCGCTGGTGGACCGCCAGTTGACCGAGCAGCTGAATCGCGACCGCAACATGGCCGTGCGGCTGCCGTAGGTCAGGGTTTACTTGCGCGCGGCCAACGTTTCACGAACTCCACGTCTCCCTCCAGGAAATCGAATTCCGGCAATTCGGCGGGCACCGCCCACCGCATCTCCTCGAACACGCAATTGCGCGGCTCGCCTCGAAATCCGTCACCGCATAAAAAATCAGCAGAATCGGATCTTTCCGGGATAGCGGAATTCGTAGCGCTCTACTTCATCCCCAATCCGCGCCCGAATCGCCAGTTCTTCCTCAACTCGCGGCACAACGCTTGCGGCGGGCTTTCGCCGGCTTCCACTTTGCCGCCCGGGAACTCCCATTTGAGCGCATGCGCCTGGTCCGCGCTTCTGCGGCAAATCAGAATACGCCCGCCCCGCCGGATGATGGCCGCGACCACGATCGTCGATTGCATTAGAATCATTGGAGCACGAGATGTATTCCGAGCGTCTGCTCGATCACTTCCAAAATCCGCGCAACGTAGGCGAACTGCCGCCGCCGGCGGTGACGGTGGAAGTGTCGAATCCGGTCTGCGGAGACATACTGCGGCTGTCGGTCGAGTTCCGGGACGGCCGCGTGGCGCAAGCCCGCTACAAAACGCGCGGTTGCACGGCATCCATCGCCGCGGGATCGGCCCTCACTGAATGGCTGGCCGGCAAGACCCCGCGCGAACTCGCCGCACTGTCCGCCCCCGCCCTCGAGAACGCCGTGGGCGGCCTCAGCCCCGAATCCAAGCATGCCGCCCTGCTGTGCGTGGACGCCGTCCGCCTCATTTTGCGCTCGCACCCCCCAACTCCTGCAGGATAAAAGCATCCACATCCGTCCACAGCCCCACGTTCTCGTCGATTGACGATCCGATGCCGTGTCCCGCAGTGCTGCTGGTTCTGAGCAGCACCGGCTGTTTGGTTCCGCTCGATTGCAGGCGCGCGGCCATTTTGCGTGAGTTCATCGGGTCCACGCGCGAGTCATTGTCGCCGGTCGTCAGTAGGATCGCGGGATATTGAGTTCCGTCCTTCACGTGATGATACGGCGAATATGCATAGAGCGCCTTGAATTGATCTGCCTCTTTCACGGTTCCGAACTCTGTCACATTGAACGCGCCGTTGGGCGAGAGTTCCACGCGCAACATATCGTAAATGCCGACCATCGAGACCACCGCGCGATACAGTTCCGGGTGCTGTGTGTATGCCGCGCCCATCAGCAATCCGCCGTTGCTGCCGCCGATGATCGCGAGCTTGGATGATTCCGTGTACTTGCGATGGATCAGGTATTTGGCGCACGCCGCGAAATCGTCGAAGACATTCTGTTTCTTGGTCAGATTGCCCTGCGTGTGCCAGTCCTCGCCGAATTCCCCGCCGCCGCGCAGGTTGGCCTCCGCAAACACCACGCCGCGTTCGAGCAAAGGAATGAACGGCGCCGGGTAGTTGGGCGTCAGGCTGATGTTGTAACCACCGTAGCCCGTCAGCAGGGTGGGATGGCTGCCATCGAGCGCCAGGCCCTTGCGGTATATGAGGTTCAGCGGGATCTTGGTGCCATCCTTAGAGATGGCAAACCGGCGAACCACCACGAAGCCATCGAGCGGAACAGGCGGCGGCTCGCGGAGCGCGGTAGGCGTGAGCTTCCGCGTGTGCGTGTCGAAGTGGAAATATCCGCCTGGATCGAGGTAGCTGCCCACGTAACAGATCGGCCCGGCGCCGTCGAGATTGCCGCAATCCACGCTGGAGATGGGAGGCACGCGCACGTTTACGGGCGCCCCGTCGCCCGGCAAAAACTCAACCTCGGAAGGGCCGCCGGCCGACTCATTCACCAGCGGACCATCGGGCGTGGGCGCAATGGACGTGATCACCGCGGCGCTCTCCGCAACGAAGACGCTGGCTTGGTCTACGGTCTCCGCCACGTCCATGTGCAGGACCTTGCCACGCCGCGCGCCATGCGTCGAAACCACGTAGATATCCTTTTGGTAGCCGAATGCGATCTGCTTCACTTCGTCGGCCGTACTGGCCAGCTTCCGCCAAGGTTTGCCCGGCGCCAGCAGCCAATATTCATGATCTCCGCCATCCCCGTACGCCACGCTGGCGCCGATATACCGGCTGTCGTGCGAGGCGGCGAATGAGACTTCCGCGATCCGGGGGAAGTCCTTGCCGATTTCGTAACCATCGTTCTCGGGCTTGTTACCCAGCTTGTGAAAGTAGACCTGCTGATAGAAATGCATGTCGGCGGCGGCGCGTTCGCCATCCCGCGGATAGCGCGTGTAGTAGAAGCCGGAGCTATCCGAGTTCCATACCACGCCGCCGCCCGCCGTGGCAAAGTTCACGCGCGGGATCAGATCCGGAAGGGGGTTACCGGTCGCGGTTTCGTAAACATGCAGGTCGCCGCTTTCGCTGCCTCCCGTGGAAAGCGAGGCCGCCAGATAGCGCCCATCCACGGAGGGCACCGCGAAGTCGACTTCCGTGAGATGCTTCGGGTCGATGGCATCCGGATCGAGCACTGTGCGTTCGCCGCTGAGATTGTCGAGAGATGCCAGGGTCACCACGATTTGATGCTGGTGTTGCTGGTCGCTCTTCATGGCGAAGATGGCGGCGCCGCGCTGGACGATGGGGAAGTAGCGCGCCTTGGCGGGCTGGAAGACCTGGCGGAGTTGGCGCGAGATGGCATCGCGATCCGGCAACGCATCAAGCGCGGCGCGCGCATAGGCGTTCTGTGCATCGGCCCATTGCTTCACGGCCGGATCGTCGAAGTCTTCAAGCCAGCGGTAATCGTCGTTGACCGTCACCTTACCGTACGTGTCGGTCACTGGTTTCTTAGGGGTGGGCGGCGGTGAGGTCTGGGCAAATAACGCGGCGGCCGCTAAAAGGGGAGTGAGGCGAAGGGCTGTCCGGAGCATGCAGTCGAAATTGTAGCGCACCCGGATGTATACTCATAATTTCCGGGAAGGACACCCATGCTTACCAGACGCGCCTTTGTGCAATCGAGCGCCGCAACGGCCCTGGCCACCCGCCTGTTTTCTGCCACCGAGGGTTCCACCAAGCCCAACCCCGAACTGGAAAATCTGGGCGCGGTGGCCTTGCGCGAAGCCAAAAGGCTCAAGGCATCCTACGCCGATATCCGCATCATCCGCTACCGCCAGCAATTTCTGACCGTGCGTCTCAACCCCGAGCGCGGCACTGGCAAGACGCTGGAAGTGCCGGTCATCAACGATGGCGGATCGTTCGGCTTCGGCGTGCGCGTGATCGCCGATGGCGCGTGGGGCTTCGCCGCCTCGCCGCTGGTCACCAAGGAGGAAATCGCGCGCATGATCGGCGAGGCTGTGGACGTGGCGCGCGCCAATGTGGCGCTACGCTCCAAACCGGTCGAATTGGCGCCCGTGCCCGTCTACCACGAGCGTTGGCAGACGCCGCATGAGCGCGACCCCTTCGCCGTCCCACTCGAAGAAAAGCTCGAACTCATCCGCACGGCCGCCGCCGAAGTGAAGAAGGAGAAGGGTGTTTTCTCGGCCGGCTGCAATCTCTCTTTTCGCTCCGAGGATAAGTATTTCGCGTCGTCGGTAGGCTCCTCCATCCAGCAGCTCAATTTGCAGACCTATGCCGGGGTAAACGCCACGGCGGTCGATTTCAAGCGCGGTCTCTCCAAGTCGCGCCGCTATCAGCCCCAGCAGGTGACCGCGGGTTACGAATACGTGCCGCTGATGAACCTGGTCGAAAACGCCCAGCGTGTTCGAGAAGAGGTGATCGAACACCTCAACGCACCGCCCGTCACTCCCGGCAAGAAGGATTTGGTGTTGATGCCCAGCCACCTCTGGCTCACCATTCACGAAAGCATCGGCCATTCGACCGAACTGGATCGCGCCTTGGGCTACGAAGCGAACTTCGCGGGCACCAGTTTCCTCACCACCGAAAAGATGGGCAACTACCGCGTGGGCAGCGACCTCATGAACATCTGGGGCGATCGCACCACCGAGCGCGGCTTGGCCACCACTGGCTTCGACGATGACGGCGTCAAAGCCATCAAGTTCCCCATCATCGAAAAGGGAGTTTTCAAGCACTACCAGACGATCCGCGACCAGGCCCATCTGATTGGGGAGCACGAATCCCGCGGCTGCTGCTACGCCGATAACTGGGCGAGCGTGCCGTTCCAGCGCATGCCGAATGTCTGGCTGGAGCCGGGCAAGTCCGGCACCAGCGTCGACGACCTGATTTCTTCCGTTGATGACGGCATCCTGATCGACGGCGACGGCAGCTTCTCGATCGACCAGCAGCGTTACAATTTCCAGTTTGGCGGCGACGCCTTTTGGGAAATCAAGCACGGCAAGAAGCAGGGTATGGTCTCCCGCGTCGCCTACCAATCCCGCACCACCGACTTCTGGCAGTCCCTCGACCTGATCGCGGGACCCAGCTATTGGCAGCAGTGGGGCGCGCCGAACGATGGCAAGGGCGAGCCGGAGCAGATCAATTCCGTCAGCCACGGCTGCGCTCCGGCGCGTTTCCGCCAGGTCAATGTCATTCAGACGGACTAATCCATGCTTACCAGAGAATCAGCCCAGAAACTGACGGAAAAGGCGCTCTCCTTTTCCACCTTTCCCGAGTGCGATATCAGCGTGAACAGTTCGGAGACGGGCGTTCATCCGTTTCGCCCTGAACGATGTCACCACTTCGGGTTTCACCGTCGAGCAATCTATGTCGATTTCCTCCGTACGCGACGGCAAGAGCGGAAGCACGCGCGTGGATGAGTTCGACGATGACTCGTTGCGCGAGGCGGTGAAGCGCACCGAACGGCTGGCCATGATTGCGCCGCCTAACCCGGAGCGCGTACCGCCCATCGAAAAGCAGAAATATCCCGACGTGGAGAATTTCGCCGCCTCCACCGCCAATGCGCGCAACCAGGCCATGATTCCGCACATCCGCGCGATCATCGACGGCGCCAAATCCAACAGCCTGGTGGCGGCGGGATTCTTCGAGCGCTCGGCGGAGACCGCTGCCATCGCCAATAAACAGGGCAATTTCGGTTATGGGCGGGTTACCGATGCGCACCTCTCTGCCACCGTTCGCAATGCCGCCGGTTCGAGCTCCGGTTGGGCGTCGCAACCGGCTGTGCTGATCGAGACGATCGATGGCGCCGCGGTGGCCAAGACCGCCATCGACAAGTGCCTGCGGTGGAAGGAACCCAAGCGGCTCGATCCTGGAAAGTATACCGTTGTTCTGGAACCGACCGCCACCGGCGACCTGGTGCAAATGATGGGATTCAGCATGCAGGCGCGCGCCGCCGAGGAAGGCCGCAGCTTCCTGAGCAAAAAAGGCGGCGGCACGCTTGCCGGAGAGAAGCTATTTCCGGAGTTCATCACGCTGCGCTCGGACCCGTTCAATAAGCTGTATTCGGTGCTGCCCTGGGGTGGAGGTGGGGGCTTCGGAGGTGGAGGCTTCGGGGGTGGGGGCGGGGGCGCCGGCCTGCCCGCCGAACCCATGACCTGGATCGAAAACGGCGTGGTGAAGAACCTGTTTTACGATCGCTACTATGCCGCCAAAGCCGGCAAGCAGCCGACGCCGTTTCCCAATCACCTGGTGCTCGATGGCGGAGAGAAGAGCCTGCCGGATCTGATCGCATCCGTTGACCGCGGCCTGCTGGTGACTCGCTTCTGGTACATCCGCGTAGTCAATCAGCAGACCGCGCAAGTGACCGGACTGACGCGCGATGGCGTCTTCCTCATCGAGCAAGGCAAAGTGACCTCGCCGGTGATGAATTTCCGGTTCAACCAGAGTCCGGTCGAAATGCTGAAAAGCACTGTAGCCATGGGCAAGCCGGTGCGCGTGCGTGGAGGCGAGGGTGGCGGCATGATCGCGCCGCCGATCGTGGTGAAGAATTTTTCGTTCACCAGCGTCTCGGACGCAGTGTAACGTTTTCAGGATACGTTCAGCGCCGCCGGATCGCCCCGCCCCGGTGCGGCCTGACCACAATCTCGACATCATGATTCAGCGCGACTAGGAACCGCGTTAGCCTCTCTACAGAAAACTGCCGGAATTCCCCTCGCAGCATTTTGGAAACGTCAGGCTGGATCGGGGACGGTTGGTTGGAAACAGACACAAAGCAAGCTGCAATGTAATGATTTTCTTCCTGCGATCACTATAGTGGGTAGGGCAAACCCGCTCCGAACGAAAGGAATAGCATGAATTTTCAGGCATACCACGGCGTCAACGGTGCTCAGCACCAGGCCAATTTCAATTCCCTCTCGTCCCAAGGTTATCGAATGATTTCACTCAGCGTGTACGGGGACCCAAGTTCTCCGTTGTACGCAGCCGTGTGGGTGCAGCGCAGCGGGCCTGCATGGGTAGCCGTACACGGCATCGACGCCGCCGCCTATCAGAGTTTCTTCAACACGTGGACGGCCCAGGGTTACGTGCCGGTCTTAGTCTCGGCGACCGGACCGATCGCGAATGCGGTTTTCGCGGCGGTCTTCGAACAGGGAGTTCAGGGCCCCTGGCAGGCGCGCCACGGCGTGCCCGCGGGTATGCAGAATCAAAGCGGGTCATTCGACTACCTGAACGCGTCTTTCGCGTCGCAAGGTCTGTATATCCGTTCGTTTGCCATTTACGGCGATGCCGGCAATCATTACTACATCGCGGTCTGGCATTCCAACCCCGGATACGTCAAATGGCATGTTCATTCGGAAGATCCCGCGCCGGACTACCAAACGACGTTTAATGCCGAAACGCAATTGCCCGGTTATGGGCTGCACGGCTACCGGCCCGCTTACGTGGCACTTTCCGTCGACCAAACCTACTGTTCTGTTTTCAAGGACGATGTGGTCGGACCTTGGGTGGCGCGGCACGGGATGACATCCGCCGAATACCAGGCGGAGTTCAACCAGCAAGTTGCCAGCGGCTTCTATCCGATCTGCGTGCAGGGCGGCGGCACCACCGCAAATGCCGTGTACGCGGCGGTATTCGCGCGGGACGATATCCCATTCTCCAGGCAATGGAACGCGGCCGGCGCCGCGGTTCCGGCTCTGGCTGCGTTCGATGCGGCCTTCCAGCAGTTCATGCAAACCAACGCGGTCCGCGCTGCCCAGTTCACGATCGCAAAAAATGGCCAACCGCTGTTATCGCGAGCCTATACTTGGGCTGAACCGGGCTACAGGATCACCCAGCCCTCGGACCGGTTCCTTCTCGCAAGCTGCAGCAAGATGTTTTGCGAGCAGGCGATCCAAACGTTGTACAACAACGGGAAGTTGCAGCCCCCGACGCTGCTGATCACGCCTAATGGCAGCGAGGTCCCGGTGGTCGGCGACCAGATAAAGGGCAATAGCTCCGGCGCCACCGCGACGGTGAACGCGATCAACGGTAACACGCTGATTCTGAACTCCGTAGTGGGTACGTTTACGCCCTTAGACAATGCCGCCACGATGAGCACATCCGGCGGAACGGTGTCTATCCTGAGCTACACGCCCTCTTCGGCGGCTTATCCTCTATTGGGATTCTCCGGGCCCGCAGACCCGCGCAGTGACACCATCACCGTACAGCAGTTGCTCGATCACGAAGGCGGTTACAACGATGGCACCAACTCGCAACTGCCCTCAGCGCCGGACCCGACCTATAACATGCGCAATATCGCGATCTCCCTGGGCCTGAACAGCAGAGCGACTAAATTAGATATCGCCCGATACATGTACGGGCAGCCGCTGCAATACACGCCCGGAACGAATTCCGCTTACTCCAACTACGGCTACCTGCTGTTGACCGCGATAGTCGAAGCCGTAACGGGCATGGCGTACTTTCATTACTTACGGCAGAACGTCCTTAACCCATTGGGCATTACGGAGGTGCTGCTGTCCTCGACGGAGGCGCAACACCGCGACCCGAGCGAGGCGATTTGCGAGGACCAGGGATTGGGTTTCGATCCCATCAATATCACCTCCGACCTGCAAATCCCCTGTGTCTACGGCGGCGACGGCCAGATCAAAGAAGTCGCCGCGGGATGTGCCGGGCTGGCGGCATCGACTACCGCGATGACGCAGTTCATACACGTCAATCTGGTGTGGGGCAATGGGCCAAGACCGGCGGACACGGGCAATTGGTGGTGGGGTCGCACGGGAAGCACTCCTGGAACATCCACTGAAGCCGTCTCCATCGGCACCGGCATCGACTGGGCGTACGCGATCAACACGCGCGACTTTCCGCCGCAGACTTCATTGCCACTGGGCAGCCTCGCCACGAGCATCAGTAACCTGATCGGCAGCCTCGGGCTGTAACTCAACGTGGCGGCGCTTCGCGTGCGCGACCATGAGGAGTGCCGTGGCATACCGGACTTACGCGGGATGGCGTCTTCCTCCCTCAGGATACATGCAGCGCCGCCGCATCGCCCCGCCCTCGGTGCGGCCTGACCACAATCTCAACATCGTGATCCAGCGCCACTAGGAACCGCATTAGCCTCTCTACCGAAAACTGCCGGAATTCCCCCCGCAGCATTTTGGAAACGTCAGGCTGCGGGATACCGAATAGCTTGCCAGCCTCAACCTGCTTCAGTTCCCGATCCCCGAGAATGGTGTCGATCTTGTATACGAGTTGCGCTTTGACTAAGTGCTCTTCCGCGTTAGGTAGGCCAAGATCCTTGAAGACGTTCCGGCTGCTTAGTTCAAATTTCCTCTTCACCGTGCTCCCCTCCGCTTGGCAATTTCTTCGGCATCGCGCAGCCGCTGTTCGATCAATTCCATATCCCGGCGTGGCGTCGCGCGCCCGGTCTTCGATTTCTTCTGAAGCGCGTGCAACACATAGACCGCACCCGCATAACGCAGCGTGTACACGGCCCGAAAGGTATCGCCGCGAAAGTCCTTAATCACCTCGGGAAACGTGCGCAAATCCTTGCGGCTCGAACCGACCCAAATCACTGGCTTCAGGAGCGGCTCGTCGATCGTCCGTAATTAACAGTATAGTGATTTCACTATACCCCGTCAAACGGCATGGCGGCGGCGATGAGTTGATCAAGATTCGGATCGGGCATTTGCCTTCTGGAAACGACGATGAAGTTCCTGCTCCGCGTACTTCGCGCTGGCGTGCACGCCCGTCCCGGAGAGCGTCGGCCACAGCCAGGCATTCATAGAATGCAGGGTCGCGCATGGCGGCGCCCGGCGCGGCCTTGTATAGAGGCTCGAATGCAATGCCGCGCTCTTTCCCTGTGGATATGGCCAACTGGAATCGGTTCGTTGCCCTGTCCAATACATCGCGCAGGGTTCGGCGCATACGAGGTAGGAACGCCGCGGGTAAACTCCCCGCTCCGCCGGGAACACGCACTTCAGTCCATGCACAAGGAACTCCTCCAGAGCCGCGAAATTGGGCCGGTTCTGGAGCTCGGGCCCTTGGATCAGCCTCGCTGGGTGGGCACAGTCTCACGGACGCATGTACTTCAGACGTGTTCATGGCCAATTCGCTGGCTAGTTGCGCGTATGGCCCGCGAAATTCGGAGGTCACGATCTCCAGCACCACGTAAAGCGTCCCGTGGCTTCAGAACTATACTCCCATTCTACATTCGCGAATCGCGAATGCCGGTACTGTGCAGGAAGTCACCCGATTGCACCTAACGGACATAATTATCTTAATTGAGCTGGTGCATGAAACGCAAAAAACCCGGAGAGCCGGTACCGACACTCCGGCCTTTCCCCACTCCGTACCGCCGCGCCGACCACGAACGCGTTACGATTCAGGACGAGGCGATTCCCCGGTTTCCATTCGATGAAGCGTCTAAGCAATATCTTCCATGCTCCTGCTCATTCGGCTCAGCGAGGAGACCACTTTGTAAATTGCAAAGACGATCAGTCCAAAGAACAGCAGGTAGTAAAACAAAGCGATGAGCGGTCCAAAACTGTTGGGCATGATGGGTCACTCCGTACCGTGCCGCTCCAGTCCACCGGCGTACGCCAGACCAGCTTTTTCGGCGGCCGCGAACGTTATCTTCTGGCGTGCGCTCTCGGGTCTTGAGCAAGAACCACTGAAATCTACTAACTTATTGAGGAATAAATGGCGGTGAGGGTGGGATTCGAACCCACGGAACCCGTAAAGGTTCAACGGTTTTCGAGACCGCCCGATTCAACCGCTCTCGCACCTCACCGTATCCGTATCTACCTGATTTCCCAACAACTTGCAACGACTGTCACTATGCCGATTTCTTGCTTCGGCAATCGGCCAGTGTCACCAATTTGTCACTAGTATCCCCAGACGCCGAACCGCCCGCCTTTTTGCTTCGCGGTTGGTATGGGCGTAGCGCATCGTCGTCTTGATGTCCGAATGGCCGAGCAGCTCCTTCACCGTCACGAGGTCCGCGCCGTCGCTGTTAAGCCGCGAGGCGAAGGTATGCCGGAAAGTGTGCCAGGTGACATCATTCAGCCCCGCCTTGCGGCAGGCCTTCTTGAGCCCGAGCCAGAGGTCTTTCCACTGGCCGCCGGTTTCGGGGTTGTAGAAAACATAATCGCATTTGCGGATGCCGTGCCAGCCGCTGCACGACGGCAAGCGCCCTGTCGTTCAGCGGCATTCCAGCATCGCCGATTCTTTCGCACCAGCATTTGAAACGTGCCGTTCTCCAGATCCACCTCCTCCCATTTCAGATTAAGAATGTCGCCCAGCCGGAATCCGGTATTGATCGCGAACGTCACGAGGTCCTGCAGATACGGCGAGCAGCACCGGAGCAGCGTCGCTTCCTCCGCTTCCGACAGCGAGCGGAATTGCAGGTTGTTTTCGTCCAGGAACTTGACTCCCTTCACGGGATTCCTGCCGCGGAAAAACCCCCATTGCTCCGCCAGATTGAACATATGCTTCAGCAGCGCAATCTCACGGTTGACCGTCGCCGGACTCGCCGTCCTTCACCCGATCGAGCTTGTATCGCTCGATCTGGAAGCGCCCGATATCCGCGAAGCTGCATCGGCCCAAACGCCTCATTCAGATGCGCCATGATCTGCTCGTCCCTGAGCCACGACCGCTTGTTGGCCTTCGCATAGTCCATGTACTGCTCGCCCAAGTTCGGCAAGCGTGATCTTTGACCGGCCTGACGAATTCGCCCCGCTCGATTTCGGATATGCGCAACGCCAAGAACTTCTCCGCCTCGCGCCGGTTCGCGGTGCCGGTGCTCTCCTGCACCCGCTTCCCGTCTACGTAGAAATCCGCGTACCAGACCCGGCCTCGTTGGTAGAGTGCCATGTTAATGACCTTTCCACCTCTGGCCAGCCAGATCCATTGTAGCCGAATGGGGCAAGGACTGGATCACCTCCTGCGCATCGAATCGAAGGCAGCGGCCAGCTTTGATAAACGGAATGCGGCGAAGATAGACCCAATTGTACAGAGTGCCCTTGGGAATGCTCAGGCGCCGCGACAGCTCCAATATCGACAAGAAGTTCTTCCGGCATGGGATGCTCCTCAGAGACGCGTCCTGCATGCTAATCTGGCCTCCTCGGAATGCTCCCTTCTTCACTCCTGAATAAAGGCAATGGGCTGAGCGCGGTAAGCCTCCTCGGATTCTTTCTTCATATGCATTCCGCCGGCAAAAAACGATTTAATGACGCGCTCTGTGTTGGTAGTCGATATGAGGTCCCCGCCAGGATCGAGGTATTGCGCATAGGCTGTCACCGCGCCCGCAGGATTTCGCGGCATGGTCCCTGAACAAGCGGGACGCTCAATGATCGCCTTGCTCGTTAGAATTGCCTGCCGTGCTGACCATTTGCCCATCTACACCGTACGCCCTGAGATACACTGACCGTGACGGCCACGCAGTCTGTTCGCGCCTTGCGTCGTTTGACCTGCTTCTGTCGGATTTAGAGGCTGTTGTTGCGGCAGCAGCCACGCAGCGCGATCAACCTTCTGCAAACCGTGTTGCAATGGTATGGGCCCTCCGGCCGATGCCAAGAAAACCGTGGCTGGCTCTGACGGTTTCGCTTTGGACTGTAGGATCTCCCTCTCAAATCAATTTATTGCGATCGGGCTCTGCGTTATAGTTGAAGCCCGGTCGTTTGCTCTCTCGCTCAAAAAGATCTTGGCGAGCGGATCGGAGCCTTGGCCGCGAACCAGTGCCGGGTGGGGCACCGGCGTCGAGCCGGTGCGGAGTCCGCTGTGGTTTGAGCGGCGCTCCGGGTTCAAACTGCGCCTGCGCAGCTTGGTCCCGCAGGCGCAGTTCGCCAACGTAGTGTGATAAGCGAGCATAGCCGATTTGTAGTCCGATTTCGTTCAGCCAAGTCCAGATGTCCTTCAGCCTGTGACCGCCGGCCAAGAGGTTCCTGATATCTGGCCACACTTGGCGGACCTGACCCGCCTTGGTGCGAGGTTTTTCCATTAGCCGTGCTCGGAGGCGGTTTAGATCGAGTGGCCCGCAGTCGTTGACACCCAGTTCTGCGCCCTCCGGTGTACGCGTTCGCCAGGTTCACGTAGTTGTAGACGGTGTGCGTGCCAGCACTCACTCCACAGCAGTCCGTCAGGATACCCGCAATCTCACGGTAGCTTCGGCCGCGCTTTCGCAATTCCTGGACGGCTCCCGATAGGGTTCCAGCTTGGAACGGGGCGGCTTGGAGGGTAGCCGGCCCAGAATCGCTTGCATGTCGTCGTTCGTCGCGGTATCGCTGATCATGGTCTTATAACCGGTAAGCAGCGGGCGGAGGTCTGCGTGACAGCCTTTTTCAATTCCGCGTGATGTTTCGACAAATGTCTCACCGGTCCAGTTGGCGGACCAAGTTGTTGCGGAATGTTCCAGAAGTTTGCCAGCGTGCCAAGCTTAAGTCAGCCAGCGAATGCAGCGAATACCGGTAGTGGAACATAAAGGAAATGAACACAGTTGGACTGCGGATTGGACCTTAAGAGCCGTATCGTGAATACGTTTCGAGCGCGCACGGTTCAGCCCGTTTTGTGCACGTTTGTGCACGGCGATTTTCGTGTCACGAGCATGCAGTCGGAGGACCTACAGAGTAGGAACCTATGGCACAGAAGCAGAAGGCGGTTACACGTGGGCTGCGGTATGACGCGGAGCTTGGGCAAGCGGATCGAGGCGGCGACGCAAGAAAGGCGGATTCTCCTGCAGCAGTGCGTTCATACGCGCCGCGATCGAGCGGGAGTTGACCGGCCGGGGAAGCGGCGTGGGATGCGGCGGAGCAGAGAATCGCCGCGAGTCTGGATCGCATGGCCCGAGGAATTCGGAATCTGCGGATTGGGCCAGCAGGCCTTGTTCGCCTTCGTTGACGTGTTCGCGAAGACTTTTCCTGACCTGTGTACCCGAGCCGCCGAGGGAGGTGCAGGACCAGGCCGTTGCTAGGGGTAAAGTTCGGTATGACCGGTTTCTCAAGAGCGTAGGCATGGGCCATGGTGGGCGACCCAAGGCGGCCATGGCGGAGTTGTTAGGCCGTGGCGAAAGATGAACGATCAACAAAGCGGATCAATAAGGCGCGAGGCTGGTGGATCTTAATTCTTCCTCCACTCGGCGGCTTTCCCCGGCTTGCCCCAAGCCTGGTAAAGTTGGACAATCCATTCGCGGGCGCGGTCCAAATGATACCGGTCCGGGACTGCTATGCGGTCTTTCCGTGCCAGCATCCCCTGATAGCCTTCGAGCAGCAGCGGTTCCGCTTCGGCGTATTTCTTCTGTCCAGCCAGGCTGGCGCCCAGCAGGCTCTCGGCGCGGAATCGTTGCCAGTCATCCGGCCGGTTCTTGCGATCGAACTCCACGGCCTCGCGCGCGAGGGGCTCGCTCTCGGCGAATTTGCCCTGCGAAGGTAGACCAAGGCCAGATCGGCCGCAGCCTCCATCGTGACCGCGCTTTCCGAGCCCAATGCTGCGCCGCCACGCCGCCAGGACCTCTGCGGCATACGTCTCCGCCAAGGCGTATTTGCCCTCTCGCTGGTACATAAATGCCGCATCCGAAAGGGTGTCGAGAGTGAGCCGGCTCTCGGGACCCAACACTCGCCGCTCGGTCTCCAGGGTCTGGGTGAACAGGGCCTCGGCCTGCGAGTACTTGCCCTCGATCGGAGTAGTCGCAGGCACAGGTTCTCCATGGACATCAGCGTTTCGGGATGCTCCGGACCCAGCACGCGGCGCCGGATCTCCAGAGTGCTGGCTGTCGAGCGCCTCGGCCTGCGCGTACTTGCCCTGTGCGTCGTAGACGTCGGCCAGATTGTTCATGGCGGCCAGCGTGTCGGGATGCTCAGGACCCAACACGCGGCGCCGGATCTCCAGGGTCTGGCTGTAGAGCGCCTCGGCCTGCGCGAACTTGCCCTGCGCGTCATAGACATTGCCAAATCGCTCATCGACGTCAGTGTGTCTGGGATGCTCCGGACCCAGCACGCGGCGGCGGATCTCCAAGCACCTGGCTGCCGAGCGTCTCGGCCTGCGCGTACTTGCCCTCCCGGTAGTACACCTCGGCCAGATCTGTCCATGCAATCGAGCGTGTCGGGCATCCTCCGGACCCGAACACACGGCGGCTGGATCTCAAGGATCTGGCTGAAGAGCGCCTCGGCCTGCGGGTATTTGCCCTGCTCGCGGTAGATGTCGGCCAGACCGTACATGGAATACAGCGTGTCGGGATGCTCGGGACCTAACACGCGGCGCTGGATCTCCAGCGCCTGGCCGAGCAGCGCCTCGGCCTGCGCGTACCTACCCTGACGCTAGGCCAGTGACTCCAAGGCGGCTGCACGGTTCTGAGGGTCTTCGGATTCTCGGCCCCAGCACCCGGCGGTGCAAGTCCAGCGCCCGCTCGAATTGCTGTCCGTGCCTCCGGGTATAGCCCGAGGTCCATGTAGGTCTGCCCGATAGTGTCCCGAATGGCGGCCTCCACCTCCGGTTGCTGCTCGAACTTTCCCGTGATGCGCGCCGCCGCCCGGTCTAGCGCCGTGCGCACCTTCAGATCCGGATCGGCTTTGGCGCTCGGCCCCGACTGGTTGTCGGTGCTGGCCTGTGCCAGCAGATCGTTCTGCAGGAAGTCGTTGACCGCCTGGGCCACTGCGCGGCTTCCTCGGTGTCTTCGCGCGAACGCTCTGGCAGATGCTGACGGCGGCCGCCACGATGAGCACCAGCACGAAAGCGCCGATGGTAGCCAGGGCCCCACGATAGCGGCGCGCGAATTTGCGGGCGCGGTATGCAGCCGACGGCGGGACCGCCAGCACCGCTTCGTTGCTGCAGGTACCGCCCAATATCCGCGGCCAATTCCGACGGCGTGCCGTAGCGGCGCGACCGGTCTTTTTCCAGAGCCTTCAGCGCGATCGCGTCCAGATCGCCGCGCAGTTGCCGCGCCAAGGTGGGAGGATCGGAGCCGCGCTCTTGAGCCGTGACGGCGGACTGGTCGCCCAGAGTGCGCAGCTTGGTGCTGGGACGCGGCGCTTCCTCCTCCCGCAGCCGCCGCAGCATCTCGTCGAAAGCCAGTTCGTGGAAATCGAGCGGCCGCACGCCCACCAGCAACTCATAGAGCACCACCCCCAGCGAGTACACGTCGGTGCGCGTGTCCACGTCCGCTCCCGGACGAGCCGGCCTGCTCGGGACTCATGTAGGCCGGCGTCCCCAGAATCGCCCCCGTCTGCGTGAACTGGCGTCTCGCCGATCAGACCGTGCGAAATGGCTTTGGCTACGCCGAAATCGATGATCCGCGGCAGCGGCTTGCCGTCCACTTCGCTCACCAGAATGTTCGAGGGCTTCAAATCGCGATGGATGATCGCCTTTTGGTGCGCATGCTGTACGCCTTCGCAGACTTGAACGAATAGCTCCAGCCGCTCGCGCAGAGTCATCCTATGCTGGTCGCAGTAGTCCGTGATGGGAATACCGGTGATGTATTCCATCACGAAGTACGGCCGGCCTTGCGGTGTCGAGCCGGCGTCGAAGACTTTGGCGATGCTGGGGTGGTCCATCAGCGCCAGCGCCTGCCGCTCGGATTGGAAACGCGCCACAACTTCGCCGGTGTCCATGCCGGCCTTGATCAGTTTCAGGGCGACGCGGCGGCGCACGGGCTGGGTCTGCTCGGCCAGCCACACCTCGCCCATGCCGCCCGAGCCGATGGGCTGGAGCAACTGATAGGGGCCGATCAACCCCTTCGCCTGCCACACCGTCGCTTGGAGCGAATCGGCGGCCGGATCGCCGGATAACGCCGAAATATCGATCGGATTGTCTCGATCACCCGATTGCTGAGGCAACGTGGCGCAAACGCCTCCCTGTGCATTGAATATGTATAGTTTAGCTCGATTCCGGCTCGCCCGCCACCTGCACGTGCCGCCGAGGGCTTGCTTCCATCCTCCTGGTGGCGCTATGCTGCTTTGGGTAGCTCAACGGAGGTGGTCCGGGATAGGTGGGTGAACGGTTCCCAGAAACATCATGGACGCTACTGGCAAAGGCCCGCGAACAGAGTGACCAAGGAGCCCGCGCGAGAGAAGATTTCGCGCAAAGATACTATCGGCCGGTTCAGCAGTTTCTTCTGCTCCTCGTTCAGGACGGCGAACAGGCGCAGGAATTGGCACAGGAGTTCTTCACCAGGCTCAGCGGACCGGGAGGACTACTGGAGCGCGCGCGCCCTGAAAAAGGTGCATTCCGAGACTATTTGCGGGAATCTTTAAGGAACCTGGTGAGGGATTGCTACCGCCGCAACCGCGCGCAAGCCTTGCAAACGCATCCCGATCAGGCGAGCACGGGAGGATGGGACGTTATGGAGCTACCCGGGTATCCTGCGGCCGAGGCGGCGTTTCATCATGAATGGGTGAAGGTCACATTGGCAGAGGCCCTGAATCGAGTACGCGTTCTTTGCCTCAAGCGAAATCAGCAGGTACATCTCGATCTGTTCGAGGCGCGATACCTCAGCGAGGCGGATCTCGCGCCTTCCTGGGAGGAACTGGGTGCGCGCTACAGCATGGACCAGAAGACTGCCCGCGAGCGCGCCGACACGGTTGCCCGCCATTTCCGCCTCGTTTTGCGCCGCATGCTCCGCAATGAGATTACCGTTCCAGCCGGCAGCGGGCGATGGCGCCCCCAAGTAATGGAGGCAGCCATCGACGAAGAGATTAAGGCGTTACTTTCGCCTCTTAAGGACTAAGCATGTCAGACACAGAGATCTCGATGTTGGACCATTGCACGGGCCGGCAACTCAAGGAGTTGCTCGCGTTAGCGTCCACTAACGTGAGAGCGACGCGGAATTGGCTCCTGGAGATCGGCGACTCGGAGCGACTGGAGCACCTGCTCACGGAGATGTGCACCGGCACCGAGCAGTCCGGAGGCGCACTTCTGCAGGCCGTCTGTTCCGCAGACACGCCGGTGGAGGCTCTGGTTGCAATAAAGAGCGTTGCCAAGCGTTTAGCCGTGGCAGCCGAAGCCCCCGCGCAAAACGCTGCTGCCACACTGCTCTATCACTTGTCGGTGGCATCCGCGCTGGGGCACCACGCGCGAAACATCTCCTCAAAAACTTCGGCCGAGCGCCTGCCTCTGTATAAGGACCTGGCGGCGGAGTTGTCCGACGACGAGTTGGCGGCCATCTTCGAAAAGGCCGTCGGTAGTTTCTCCAAAAGTCCTCCTGGGGAAGTTGATCTTTGAAGGCTCGGGCCAAAAATTTTCTTCCCGTATTCGGAGTGCCCGTCAGTATGGAAGATTATGGAATAGCCCATGGTCGGGCCGACATTTGCGACCCGACAATTGGCGGCGGGAGCGCCATGGGCGCCGGCCCGCATAAAGGGGGGGTACATCGATGAAACGATTGGTTAATTTCGCGAAGCGAGTATCGGCCGCCTGGCTAGCAGCGCCCTTTGCTCGCGTTCTTGTGGAGAAGGGCTACCTCCTATGAGACGGTTTGATCGTACCACGTTGTGGTGGGTGCTGCTGTTGCTAAGCGTCTCTGCGGCGGCGTCAGCGCAATCCGTCAGCGTTACGGAGTACCCAATCCCAACGCCTAACGGTAACCCCACTTCTGTCGTAAAGGGACCGGATGGAGCACTCTGGTTCACGGAAGCCACGGGGAACAAAATCGGGCGGATCACCACCGTCGGCGTGGTCACCGAGTACGCCATCCCGACTTCGGGAGCCTCTCCCAACGGCATCACGGCAGGGCCGGACGGCGCTCTATGGTTTACTGAACTTCTCGGTAATAAGATCGGTCGGATCACCACGTCCGGGGCGATCACGGAGTACTCGATTCCGACCTCGGCAGCCCTCCCCTATGGCATCGTGGCCGGGCCTGACAGCGCGCTGTGGTTTGCCGAGGAGTCTGGCGGCAAAATCGGGCGGATCACCACATCCGGGGCATTCACCGAGCACCCAGTCCAAAGCTCTCCCTACTACATTACGGCGGGGCCGGACGGCGCATTGTGGTTTACGCAGGGCAGTGACGGCGGCGCAGTCAACATCGGGAGGATCACGACGGCTGGGACGTCTACTGAGTACCCCAACCCGCTGTTCGATGGCTCGATTGAGATCACAACCGGGCCTGATGGCGCGCTGTGGTTCACTGGCTCCGCCGGGGGCGTCGGCAGGATCACCACAGCCGGGACAATTACCAAATATGGCGCCGATACGTTAGGTTACGGCATCACGACTGGGCCGGATGGGGCCCTTTGGTATGCTGGAGGCAACGGCATTTATCGGATTACGACGTCCGGGGCGGTCACTCCTTACTTTTTGCAGATGCCCAATGCCCAAGCCTATGGCATCACGAACGGGCCAGATGGCGCGCTTTGGTTCACCGACTCGGGCACAAATAGCATCGGGATGGCTGTCATAACATCTCTCTACATCGCCACGACGAGCGTTCCGAACGCCACGAGCGGCCAGCCCTATATGGCGATGCTAACGGCGGGGGGAGGCAGCGGCGGTTATACCTGGTCGCTTTCATCAGGGTCGCTGCCAAGCGGCTTCGCATTGACGTCGGGAGGTATCCTCAGCACGACGGGTAGTCCAGCAGCAGCAGCGGACACATACGCTTTCACCGTAAAGGTCACCGATTTAGTCGACAACGCTGCAACTCAGCAGTCTCACGCTCGTCGTGCAACCCGAGATCGGCCTGCAAATCACCACCACCATTCTGCCCAACGCTACAGTCGGCTGGCCGTACACCGCCGCGCTTGCTGCCAGCGGAGGCAGCGGAACGGGCTACATCTGGTCCGTCTCCTCTGGTTCCTTACCCGGCGGGTTTACGCTGTCTTCTGGAGGGACATTGACGACGACGGGGAGTTTGTCTACGGCGCCGCAGACATACGCCTTCACCGTGAAGGTCACCGATTCGGCCGGCAACAGTGCAACTCAGGCGCTCATGCTCGTCGTGCAGCTTGGTCTAGGGCTCCAAATCACGACCGCCAATTTGCCGGACGCCACGAGCGGCCAGCCGTACAACGTCAAGCTTGCCGCGGTTGGAGGCAGCACAACGGGCTACATATGGTCTGTCTCCTCTGGCACCTTACCAAGCGGATTTAGGTTGTTGTCCGAGGGGACACTGACGACGACAGGCAGTCCGTCGGCAGCGGCGCAGACCTACGCCTTCACCGTGATGGTTACTGACTCTTTCAGCAACACCGCGATTCAACCTCTCACGCTCGTTGTGCAGTCACCGACGGCGGTTTCGACTCATTTTTTAATTTCGGATCTGCATGACTTCGGCGACATAGTGCTCGGGCCCAGCGCGCTGGGCAGCCAACAAACGGTCGACGGTTCGCTCCCGTTTGCGGGCGTCGCGTTCGACAGCGCCGGAAATATGTACGGAACGGCAAATGGCGGCGGTGCGAACGGACCCTATGCCAGCTATTCCCCGCCACAACTGGGGGGGCGGGGCACAGACATTGTGGCCGGCATGGTATGGGAGATCACGGCCTCTGGAACCTACAAGGACTTGCATGACTTCGGCGGCATCGGGCCGAGACCGGGCGAACCCGGCTATGTCTTCGGCCCTACCGTGACCAACGCCAACGGAACCAGTGGCCCGGACGGCTGGGGTCCGGTTGGGGGCGTTACGTTCGACAGCGCCGGAAATATGTACGGAACGACTCCCGAGGGCGGCCCGTACGGCGGCGGCGCGAACGGACCCCTGCCCGGTGACGGTATGGTATGGGAGATCACGGCGTCGGGAACCTACAAGGACTTGCATGACTTTGGTGCAACGGTGACCAATGCCAACGGGACCAGCGGTCCGGACGGTGTGAATCCCCAAGCGGGCGTCGCGTTCGATACCGCCGGAAATATATACGGAACCGCCTCCGGAGGCGGCGCCTACGGCGGCGGCATCGTGTGGGAAATCACGGCGTACGGAGCCTACAACGACTTGCACGATTTTGGTGGGACCGCGACCAGCGCCAGCGGGGCCACTGGCCCCGACGGATCTTCCCCCCAAGCGGGCGTCACGTTTGATGGCGCCGGAAATATGTACGGAACGGCCACTCAAGGCGGCCCGTACAACGTAGGCATGGTGTGGGAGATCACGGCGTCGCGAACCTACAAGGATCTGCACGACTTTGGCGGTACCGTGACAAACGCCAACGGGGCCAGCGGTGCGGACGGCGCGTACCCGTTGGCGGGCGTCACGTTCGACGGTGCCGGAAACATGTACGGAACGGCCACTAATGGTGGCCTGCAGGCAGGTATGGGTATGGTGTGGGAGATCGCGGCGTCGGGGACCTACAGGGACCTGCATGACTTTGGCGGCACCGTGACTAACGCCAACGGAGCCACCGGCACCGATGGCGAGCACCCATTTGCGGGCGTGACACTCGACGGCTCCGGCAATATGTATGGAACGACCCTGGAGGGAGGCCCATACACCAGCTTCGCTTCCGTCGGCGACGGCATAGTGTGGGAGATCACGGCGTCGGGAACCTACCGGGACCTGTACGACTTTGGCGGCGCCAGCGGTCCAGAGGGCTTCTGGCCCTGGGCGGGCGTCACGTTGGACAGCGCCGGAAACATTTATGGGACAACGGAGGGCAGCTACAACAACGACGTTCCCGTCGGCTGCATGGTTTGGAAATTGGCGCCGGCGTCCACAACCCTACCCCAGCCGTCGATCAGTTCCGGCGGAATTGCCCCTATCTACAGCACAGTGGCAACAGTCATGCCCGGCGAGTGGGTCTGGATTTATGGCACCAATCTCGCCAGTTCGACGGCGAGTTGGAACGGGAATTTCCCAACGCTGCTCGGTGGCACAAGCGTGACGGTCAACGGGAGGGCGGCATTCCTTTCGTATGTCAGCCCCACCCAGATCAACTTGCAGGCACCGGACGAGGTCGCCTGCGGAGCCTTCGGCTGCCCGGCCGCAAACGTTCCCGTAGTGGTAACAACCGCGGGCGGAACCTCCACGTCGACTGTAGCGCTGACCGCAAGCGGCCCTCAAGGCGGTGCATTTGCGGCGCCCGCGTTCCTCCTTCTCGACAGCGAGCACGTGGCTGGCATCATTCCCAGGTCGAATGGCTCAGGAGCCTACGGCGGAGGAACCTACGACATCATCGGGCCAACGGGAAATTCACTTGGTTACCGAACGGTCGCCGCGAAGGCGGGCGACACCATCGAGATCTTCGCCGTGGGGTTTGGACCGACCTACCCGGCCATACCCGCCGGGCAAGCGTTCTCCCCCTCAAATTGGGGCTGGCCGGCGCCGACCGACAATCAGGTGAATGTTTCCATTAATGGATTCAACATGATTATCTACTGCGGGGGAAATCCCTGCACCGTGACCGACGCCAACGGAACGAGCAGCGGAGGTTTTGCGGGGTTGTCCGGCGCTGGTCTTTACCAGATCAATCTCACTCTTCCGCCGGGCCTCGGCACGGGAGACGTTCCACTCGTGGGGGCGGTGGGAGTCTTGGGCGAGGGAGCGGTGCAGACTCCTCCGGGTGTCGTGATTTCGCTTCAGTAGCGAACGGCTTGTATGCCCCTTTCTGGGAAACGGCAGAGTCGCGGCGTATCCACAAGATCGTTCTGAACTTACAGGTCAGCGAGAAGTATGTAATCAATTCTCGATTCGAGGTCCGCAATAAAGGCGGCCCATAGCTCGCTGCCAGTCGCGGACAATGCGATTGACCACTGAACAAGAAGCAAGTGGCAAGCAACAACAAGCGCTATGGTTATCTCTTGCGCGCTGGCCAGTACCGGAGGGTGTCAATCGCGCCTGCATTGCCCGAACTACCAACGCGGGGCTGGTATTAAACATCTTTGGCGCCAAGCCCAACCGATCTATTCGCGACATTGACCAACGATGTTGTTCGCGATGCATCCCTGCTTATTCCGCTTAACAATCGAATCCGCAAGGTATCGGCCAGCACTGGCATCATCGGGACGGTCGCGGGAAACGGAATCGGAGCATTTAGGCGACGGCGAGCCAGCCACTTCCGCATCGCTGTTCGATTAAACTTCGATGCTGGACCATTGCACGAACCGGCAACTCAAGGAGTTGCTCAGGTTAGCGTCCACTAATGTGTGAGCGACGCGGAACTGGCTCCTGGAGATCGGCGACTCGGAGCGGCTGGAGCACCTACTCACGGAGACGTGCACCGGCACCGAGCAGTCCGGAGGTGCACTTCTGCAAGCCGTCTGTTCCCCGACCCGCCGGTGGAGGCCCTGGTTGCAATCAAGAGCGTTGCCAAATGTATAACCGTGGCAGCCGAAGCCCCACCCAAGACGCCGCTGCCACGCTGCTCTATCGCTTGTCGGTGGCATCCGCGCTGGGGGCACCACGCGCGAAACATCTCCTCAAAGGATCCGGGCCGAGCGCCTGCCCCTGTATCGGGACCTGGCGGCGGGTTGTCCGACGACGAGTTGGCGGCCATCTTCGAAATGGCCATCGGTAGTTTTCTCCGAAAGTCCTCCTGGGGAAGTTGATCTCTGAAAGCTCGGGCAATAAATTTTCTTCCCGTATTCGGAGTGCCCGTCCGTATGGAAGATTATGGAATAGCCCATGGTCGGGCCGATGCAGTGGGCGGCCCATCGCGCCGCATTTGCGACCCGACAATTGGCCGCGGGTGCGCCATGGGCGCCGGCCCGCATAAAGGGAGGGGTACATCAATGGAACGAAGCGTTAATTTCGCGAAGCGAGTATCCGCTGTCTCTGCGTTGTGCGCGGCGGCGGCAAATACAGGGCAACTGCTTGCAGCAGTCCAGGAAAAACCAAGCCCCGCACCTGCCAAGACACCAAGTGTGGCAACTCAGCAACCTGTCAAATATGAGCCATTCCGCCCGCAGGGCGTGCCAGTTGCCTTCACGGTGACTGCTGGCGAAATCCGCTTTGAGGCGGGCAAGGCCGTATCGAGCGATGCGACAGTGGTTAAGTTCGCGGTAGCCGATACCAATATAGAGCTGGTCAGCCCCAAGGTCGTGACAGAGGGCAAGAACTTCATCATCAATACCAAAAAGTACGGAAAAATGCTGGTGGTCTTCGATGACAACTTTGGGGCAACCGCATGGGTGACGCCGTCACAGCGGCGAGAGCTACTCAAGCTGACAAAATAGCCGTCATCTCAACCTTACCGTCAAAGGGAAAACAATGAAACGGCAACTCGTCATAGATGTTGGGGTTCTGATCTGTGCACTCACAACATGGGCACAGTCGGCACCCGGTCGAATACAAAATAGTCCACAGGCAAAGAGCACTTCTAAACCTGCCGGCCCCGCCCCGCCTCAGGATGGACTTGGTGCGTGGGGATCCGCAAGAAAAATCGGGACGCCAGCAGCCTTCACCGAGTTTTATCGGAAATACCGCACTCTCGCCACATCAAGGTAGTGAGCGGCACATTGCGCGGAAGGCATTAGTATAAATTCAGAGCTCAGACTCGCAAAATGTCAAAACAGGAGAGCATCCATGAAACGAATCGTTAACTCGCTGGGCAAGTTCAACTGCGGGAAGAACCCGTACGCTGTCTTGGTGCTGTGCGCAGCGACGGCGATTGCCCTACCCGGGCAAACCTTCACCACACTTCACAGCTTTGATGGCACGGACGGCCAAAACCCCTATTCGGGGCTGGTCCAGGCCACCAATGGCGACCTCTACGGGACAACGCAGACTGGCGCGGACAACTGTGTCGCCTATGGATTTGCGAACGGTTGTGGGGCCGTCTACAGAATCACGCCGAGCGACACCCTGACGCCATACAGCTTAGACGGGGCAAATGGCGCAATCGCGTACGCGGGGCTCGTCCAGGCTACGAACGGAGACCTCTACGGGACCGTCCAACTGGCCGGCGTCAACGGCGGCGGGACGGTGTTTAGAATGACGCCGAGTGGCGCGCTGACGGCGCTCTACAGCTTCCCCTGGTCCTGCGCCACGAGCCCGTGCACAGCGCCGGACGGCGCACTCCCCTATGCGGGGCTCGTCCAGGCCACCAATGGGGACCTCTACGGGACAACCGAGTATGGCAGCAGCCTCAACTGTTCACCCTACGGCTGCGGGACGGTCTTCAAATTCACCCCGAGCGGTACGCTGACGACTTTGTACACCTTCTGCACCCAAAGCGGGTGCCCGGACGGCTCACTCCCTCAGGCTGGGCTGATCCAAGCCACTAACGGGGACTTCTATGGGACAACAGCCAATGGCGGCGTGGCCAACGACGAGATCTACGGCAATGGCGCTGGGACGGTCTTCAAGATAACTCCGACCGGCACGCTGACGACGCTATACAGCTTCTGCACTCAAAGCTTTTGCCCAGACGGCGCAATACCTTACGCGGGGCTGGTCCAGGGTACCGATGGGAACCTCTACGGGACAACGCAGCTGGGGGGGACGACGACGCCGGGACAGTCTTCAAAATCACCCCGACCGGCACGCTGACTACTTTGTACAGCTTCTGCGCCCTGGCCGGCTGCACGGACGGCTACTACCCCAATGTGGGTTTAGTCCAGGCCACCGACGGCAACTTCTACGGGACAACCGAGTATGGCGGCAGCCACAGCTGCGACTCGGCCTACGGCGGCTGCGGGACAGTCTTCAAAATCACTCCGAGCGGCACGCTGACTACTTTGTACACCTTCTGCACCCAAAGCGGCTGCACGGACGGCTACACTCCCTCTGCGGTGCTGTTCCAAGCCACTAATGGGGATTTCTACGGAACAACCGTGTATGGCGGCGCCAATGACACCTGCACTACACAACTTCCCCCAGGCTGTGGAACGATTTTCCGCCTGTCGGTAGGCTTGGGCCCGTTTGTGGAAACTCGACCGGCCGCCGGAGAGGTGGACGAGACCGTCGAGATTCTGGGAAGCGATCTGACCGGCGCCACCAGCGTCACCTTCAACGGCACCGCGGCTACGTTCACCGTGGTTTCGAGATACTTAATCACCACAACGGTACCGACGGGCGCAACCACCGGTGACGTTGAGGTGACGACGCCAGAGGGCACGCTGAGCACACGCACGATGCGCTTCCGGGTGCTTCCATAGAGCCCGCGCTGCGCCCAGGCAGCCTTGGCTAAAGTCGTCGGGTTCGAAATGCTGCTCCCGAAGGTTCTTAACGCGCGTGGGCAGACGTTTAATTGGGTCTATGGTGAGGTAACCGGGGGTGGAGTAGTGGTGGGCAACGAGATCATCGCACCAAAAGACAGTCTCAAAAGCACCATCGTTCTGAGTGCGGATGGAAAACGTCTCCTGACGTGGGATCTTAGCAAATCCACTCCCGCTGCACAGCCCTCGCAAAACCCAACTATGTTGAAAGGCCCGGATGGCAAGTAACCCATGCGGTCGTGCGTGCCCAGAGCCTAAGTAGGCGCATAAAATCTGAGATAACATACCGCGAAAACCGTGCCGCGGTGCCAGTCGAGTCACAATTTGAGGAGAATCCTTTATGCTGAAGCACTTGGCCACACCTGTCCGTATCGTCGGAACGGCGCTGGTCCTTATTGCCGTTCCCTGCTTTGCCCAGACAACCAAACAATCGAATGGCCACGCCACAAAAAACTCTAAGCCGTCTGCACGGAAGCCAGTGATAGCCGATCTGAAACCCACCATCGATAATGGGCAGGCGAACCGGGCGGTCATCAGTGCTTGGAGGGTTAGCGACTGGTTGCTGTTTTCTCTGAAGAAGGGTTCCGAGATACTGTACTGCGGCCAGATGTGGATCCTGCCAGGCACCTCGGCCGGCGGCATGCTCACCGACGCCCGCGGAGATCGGTATTCCTATAGCGCCGACGGCCTCCCTACGGGCGACCATATGCAACTCCTTCCCGGTTCGGTGGCAATTAAGAATGATAAAGCAGTCTACACGGGTATGCTCGATTTCAACGGCTCGGAATACACGTTTGTCGGCAATGTCAGTCTGTTTGGGGACGCATTTTCCAGCAACAGAAATAATCCGCTGGTCTTCAGGCTCGTCAAGGATGTGGGAGCAGTTTATATATCAGGGACGGGTACGGTGACAACCCAAGAGGGAAAGAAGCTGTTCTACCCGTAACCCCCACAAGGGCGAAGCGCGCCAGTACGTATCCGACCTCCTGAACGTTGACCGATCCACGCTCTCTATGGGGCGCTCGCTCGTTGAACGCTGCACTCCCGCCCCACTTGAAACTTACTTTTTTGGGAGATCGTAGAGGTAGAGGAAGAGCACGTTGGTGACGGACCAGCCTTTAACGACGGGGATCTTGATTTCTTGGCACAGGAATTTGTGCTCACTGCCGGGAGTGGTGGGAGTATTCCGCTCTCATCTTCAGCGCTGCGGACGGCACGTATTCCATAGCAAGCGAATTTCGGGGCATCCAATGCGGCGTTGGCACCGTCGCCGGCGTCGTGGTGAACGGCACCGCACTCTTCAGTTCCAGTGGCACTTCCGTCGGGCAGCTCGTGCCATTCAATAGGGAAGTTCGATTAATTACCGGCAGTGCCGTGGAGTTTTCCGCTGGCCCTGGTGGTGGGCTTCAAAACACAGGGATCTCGGCAACCATCACGACAGAGTGCGTCCTAACGGACACGCTCAGCCAGTCATCCGCCGCCATGACGATCATGTTCCAGTTGGAGGACGGTCAACACGGGCACACCGTAATCTCGGAATGGAAGACGTCGGAATGGTAGTGATTGAAGATTCTGGCGCTGGACTGCGTGTCGTCGCCGATTACGGAAGGCTTTGCAACATGGCACTTGACGAGATCCTTTCCTCGAATGGGGCGGCGGCCCCGGCGTCACCAAGTCGGCTTCGCGCCACCCGTTGAGCACGGCACCGTCTCATGTCCCGCTATGCCGCCCTCGCTGGCCATCGACATGGCCGTTGCCGTCGGGAAGGTACACCTGCATAACGGTTCGAAAGGCGGATATGACGAGTGGCGCACATCGCAGGCCGTCTGTTCCCCGGACACGCCGGTGGAGGCTCTGGTTGCAATCAAGAGCGTTGCCAAACGTTTAGCCGTGGCCGCCGAAGCCCCCACCCAAGACGCCGCTGCCACGCTGCTCTACCATCTGTCGGTGGCATCCGCGCCGGGGCACCACTCGCAAGACATCTCGTAGAAGAGCCTGTCGGAGCGCCTGCCTCTATACAAGGACCTAGCGGCGGATCTGTCCGACGATCAGTTGGCGGCCATCTTCGAAAAGGGCGTCGCTCGCTTGCCTTCCACGAAACCCTGATGCCCTCGGGGCGATTCGCCTTTTGAAAAAACTGCGAAATACTTCTCCCGTATTCCGAATCCCCGCCCGTATAGTAATCGAAAGTGGGTACATCCGGGCCTAAAGGCGGACGTGGCCTTTTCGTGTGAGAAGGAGAGCAGATGAGAAATCCGACTATTCGATTTCAGGCGAACCGCAGAGGTAACGCCCACGCTGGTTTCTCGCCGCGCCGCGCCGTGCCGAGACGGAAAGGGCGAGCAATGAAGAGATTTGGATTCTCGAAAATGGCATGCTTCGCGGTAGCGTTTTGCGTGGCGGCCTCTACCGCACACGCACAAGTCGGGGCGCAGGCTCCCGCGGTTACGCATAATACCTGGACGAGCGGTGCACCGATGCCGATCGCCGTGGTTGGTTCGGTTGCCGCAGCGCTCCAAGGAGAAATCTACGTGGTCGGAGGGTATGACAACTCGGCACCGATCGCGGATACCCAAGTGTTCAACCCTGCCACAAACGTTTGGAGAACTGGAGTGCCTCTACCGGCCCCCCTCGAAAACGCGGCCGCCGCAGTAGTTGACGATGTCTTGTACGTCATAGGGGGCGACGACTCCACAGGCGGGAGTCCACCGACAAATACCGTATGGGCATACAGCCCGAAGACCAAGACGTGGTCCACAAAGGCTGCTATGCCGACAGCCCGAAATGTAGCCGCGGCTGTCGTGGCGAATAGCAATATTTACGTCATCGGCGGATGGGACGGTGTGTTCTCCGGTAACGGCCTTGCCACAGTCGAAAGCTACAATCCAGCCACAGACACGTGGGCGGAGGAAGCGCCGCTTCTGGTGGGCAAGTGGCACCCCTCGGCTGGCTCGTTCGGGACCACAGTGACTGGCTACACGATTGTGGTCCCCGACGGAGCTGCACAGTGCTGCCCCTCCGATTTCACGGGAGACAACGAAAGCTACAACGTCTCGACGAATGACTGGACCTCTCTCGATGCCGATCCTATAGCACGGGGTTTTGCTTGCTTCGGGTCTATCGGTTCAAAACTATACGTTGCCGGTGGCAACGACACTCAGGGGCCTGCCCTAGGCGTCACAGAGTCCTACGAACTGTCCAAGAACGCGTGGAAGACGCTAGCCCCCATCCCGCAAGACACAATAGAACCCAGTTCTGCAGTGCATAAGGGAAGGTTGTATTGCTTCGGCGGCTGGACTGCATGGAACGGGAGCGTCCTCGATAGCGTGCAGATTTATCAGCCGTAGCGTGACAACGCGCGCCCTTCGCAGGGCGAGGAGTGTTAAGTTCGGAATCCCTTCTGTCCGGCTTGCGCTGGCGACAGTCTGGGTGCCCGACTCTGATGCCATTGATTCCGCTGGCCAACATTCTGATCTTTTTCGATCTCGGCTTAAGCCGAGGGGGCAGGCGGGCCGCAAGAGTACAGGCCGGACTCCCGAGCATGAAAAGTAGAGGAACAATTTATGAAGCTTTGCCGCAGTCTGATTATGGTGGTGTGTGTTTCGTTTTGCCTGGCAGGGCAGAACCCGCCTCTTACAAGAGATACGGTTATCCAGATGATGAAGGCCGGGCTGCCAGAAGACGTGATCGTAAGCAAGATCAGGAGCGAACCGAACCCTCCGAAGTGGAGCGCCGATGATCTCATCGCCCTGAAGTCGGCTGGCGCCAGCGATGGCGTGCTCCGAGCGCTGGTCAGTCCTGGGCCTACGACGGACCCACGCGCTGCCGGCTCGGCGATACGCGCGGCCTCGGACGACCCCGACGATCCCATGGCGCCGCATGACCCCGGCGTGTACATCATGATAACCCGGGAAGGAGGCAAGAAGAAGATGGTGCTGATCGAGCGGGGAGGTTCAGGGCGCGTGAAGACGGCCGATGTGTGGGGACACGTGCTCACCGCCGGAGTTCTCAAGGCGAAGGCCAAGACCGAAATCCCCGGCTCCCGCGCCTCCGTGCGCACAGCGGAGGCCAGGCCGGAGTTTTCATGTACTTCCCCACATCCGGCAACCTGGGCGCAACCGACACGATCAGCAGCCCCGCGCAGTTTTCCCTGCTCCAACTTGAGCCCAAAAAGGACCACAGGGAAACGACCATTTACAAGCTGGGGTTCGGCACTGCCAGCGCGGGTAATGACGAGAAGAAAACGCGCCGGTTTAATGCCGAGAAGATCCGGCCGTACGTTTACAAGGTGATTCCCGACGCCAGCCTGCAAGCCGGGGAGTACGCATTCATAGCTGCTACCGGAATGAGCGGCTCCAACGCGGCCGCTAACGTCGTGATTTTTGACTTCGGGGTGGATGTCGATTAATCTTCATAACATGAGATTACAAGCTGGACACCGCCGTCGCTGGCTTAACCTATGAACAAGTGGGCCGATCACTCGAACGCAAGACTCTTCCTCCGGAACTGCGGGTCAAACTCGGCTTTGAAGGAGATCTCCACGTGAATAGATACCTCCACACGTCTCGTGACCGGAAAGCAATCCCGTCCCCAAGAGGAGCGCATCAATGAAACGATTGGCCAGCCAGTTGGGCAAACTGAACTGCGGAAGCAAGGCGTGCGCTGTTTTTGTGCTGTGCACAATGACTGCGGTTGCCCTACCTGCGCAGACTCTCACTACGTTGCACAGCTTCGACGGCACAGACGGCGAATACCCTGTGGCGGGGCTGGTCCAGGGTACCGACGGGAATTTCTACGGGACAACCGAGGCGGGCGGCGCCAACTGTCCCCCGCAGGAGGGGTACCACGGCTGCGGCACGGTCTTCAAAATCACGCCGGCCGGCACGCTGGCGACGTTATACAGCCTTTGCTCTCAAGGTGGTTGCGCGGACGGCGCGTACCCCACGGCGGGGCTCGTCCAGGCTAATGGGGACTTCTATGGGACAACCGCTGGCGGCGCGGGCGACGTCTCCAATGAGGGAACAGTCTTCAAGATCACCCCGAGTGGCACGCTGACGACGTTATATAGCTTCAGCTTCAATGGCACGTACGGTGTTGAGCCCGACGCGGGCCTCATCCAGGCCACAGATGGGGACTTCTACGGTACGACCCGGCTTGGTGGGCTCGGCAATGGGACGATCTTCAAAACAACCGCAAGCGGAACACTGACGACGCTATACAGCTTCTGCTCCCAGAGCGGGTGCGTGGATGGCAAATTCCCCTTAGCGGCGCTTGTGCAGGCCACCAATGGCGACCTCTACGGGACAACGTTGGCAGGCGGGGCCAACAACTCTGGGACGGTCTTCAAAATTACGACGAGTGGCGCGCTGACGACCCTATACAACTTCTGCTCCCAGGAGGAGTGCGCGGACGGAGGCACCCCCGAGGCAACGCTGGTCCAGGCCTCAAATGGGGACCTCTACGGGACAACAGGGATGGGCGGGACCGGCTCCTGTATAGTTGCTGGCACGAATTATGGCGTCTGCGGGACGGTCTTCAAAATCACCCCGAGCGGCGCGCTGACCACGGTATACAGCTTCTGCTCCCAAGGCGTCTTTCCCGATTGCCCGGACGGCCTGTCCCCCATGTCGGGGCTAGTCCAGGCCACTGATGGGAACCTGTACGGGACAACCGAGTTTGGCGGCGCCAACTCCTGCATAACCGCTGGCACGGATTATGGCTGTGGGACGATCTTCAAAATTACGCCGGGCGGCACGCTGACGACACTGTACAACTTCTGCTCCCAAAATGGGTGCAGCGACGGTTATAGTCCCCTCGCGGGGCTCATCCAGGCAAGCGACGGAAACTTCTACGGGACAACTCAGTATGGCGGCAGCGACGCTTATGGCACGGTCTTCAGCCTTTCTGTAGGCTTGAGCTCGGCCGTACCAGCGGTTAACCCCGGAGGCGTCTTGAACTCCGCCAGTTATACCACGCAAGGCGTTGCTCCGGGTTCCATCGTCTCCATCTTTGGCACCAACCTGGCTGCCTCAGCCGCCGTCGCAAGCTCTATCCCGCTACCAACCACGTTGAGCGATGTCAGCTCTGTAACACTCAACGGCATTCCCGCCGGACTCTACTTTGTCAGTCAAAATCAGATCAATGCGCAACTCCCGTTTGATGTACTGCTCGGACACAACAGCGGCACGGTGAACATTGTCGTTACGCGCAGTAGCGGCGCGTCCGCCCTGCAGAGTGTAACGGTGGTGCCCGCATCGCCCGGCATTTTCACTACCACAGCAAACGGACTCGGCCAGGCTTTTGCTTACGACAATACTACGGCAGCGCTGGCAGCGCCATCAGGCCCGCCCATCGGAAGTTTCGCGACCGCCCCCATCTCGATTAGCTCAGGTCACGCCTTGATAATTGCCTGCACGGGACTTGGGTCTGTGAACCCGTCTATCGGCGACTATGTAGCTGCCTCCGATGGCATCCTCCGGTACACCTTACTGACGCCGACGGTGCTGATCGGCGGTGTTCCGGCACAGCCCGTGTATTCCGTGCTTTCTCCCCAATTTGTCAGTGAGTATCAGATCGGTGTAATACCGGCCGCCAACACCCCAACGGGGGATACGGTGTCCTTACAGATCACGGTTGGCGGCGTGACGACGACGAACCAGGTCACCATCGCGGTCGCTCCGTAGACCTTGCAGTTGATCGGCGGCCATGGCACCTTGTCGCCGTACGCCTCCTCGGTTACCTCTACATCCGCGATCCGGTGATCGGTCCGCTGCTGATGTGCAGCGGCACGTACCTTCTGTTTCAGACAACGTATTACCTGAATGGCAACAACTTCATCGAGATCGAACTCCGCCGTCAGGGAGTGGCTTTCCGAGAGGACGACAACGCGTTTCTGGCGACCTCGGACTCGAAAGCATTACAGGAGAGCGCCGATGCCCATGGCGTGGCAGGCAAGATCAACAGTGTTAACACACTCTACCTGGTTATCGAATCGGTCAAGCTGGAAACCAAACACGAGCGGCGTTCCACAGATCTTGTCCTCTGCTGACGGCGCGGGAGGGTAGCCACCTTGTAGCCCTGTTCCTGTCTTCCTGAACCGCATTCATCGCCGGCGTTCAGCGCCGACGACTGCGCCGGCGTGTCTCCTGACAACGAAGCCGGCGGTCGGTGCGGGCGTTTCCCGGCGTTAATGCGGTCGTCTCTGACCGGTGCTAACATGGTTGCAATCAAGAGTGTTGCCAAACGTTTAGCCGTGGCTGCCGAAGCACCCCCCAAGACTGTCGCTGCCAGGCTGCTCTATCACTCGTCGGTGGCATCCGCGCTGGGGCACCACGCGCGAAACATCTCCTCAAAGGATCCGGCCGAGCGCCTGCCTCTGTATAAGGACCTGGTGGCGGAGTTGTCAGACGATCAGTTGGCGGCCATCTTCGAAATGGCCGTCGGTAGTTTTCTCCGAAAGTCCTCCTGGGGAAGTTGATCTCTGAAAGCTCGGACCATAAATTTTCTTCCCGTGTATTCGGAGTGCCCGTCCGTATGGAAGATTATGGAATAGCCCATGGTCGGGCCGATGCAGTGGGCGGCCCATCGCAAGGCCGCATTTGCGACCCGACAATTGGCCGCGCGGACCCGGATCTGAGGGACGCGCTGCGGCAGGCGTAGGAGAGATATGCGATTGGATTTCTGGCGGCAGAAGCAGCGCAATAGTGATCTCGATGATGAGGTGGCTCATAGCCTCGCGGCCTGGGTTGAGGAGGGAATTCGTTCGGGCTCGTCGGCAAGGCTGACTACTTGGGCCGCTGGAGCTTGCCGAGACAAACCGTCTCCAATGGAAGCGGCCGGGTGTACAATTGTTGCAAAGTAATGCCAGTGAATAGGAGGAACAGACGAATGGCTAAAAAGGAGGAAACACCGGACGCACAACGCTCAAAGATTCAAGCGCGCGTTCGCAGGCCCCCAAGGGAAGTTGAGCACGGGATGCGGGCCGGCCACGCACCGGGACGCGCCATTCTGGGATTGCTGGCGCTGCTCCCCGTGGCGCATGCCGGGGGTTATCCCGATTACGTACCGCTCGCGGCCAGCCAATATCCGTCTTACCAGGAGCAGCAGGGGATCGGCTTGGCGGTGGTCCCGCTCCTCGACAAATCATCGCAAAAGCGTTACTTCGGAGAAAACCTTTTGGCGCAGGGATTCCTGCCGGTCTACGTCGTAATCGAGAATCATGCGAGCCAGCAAAGCGCCATCCTGCTTCGCGACCTGATGGTCTACAAACACGATGACTCCCCCCCGTGAGCCGGGGCCAGCAACCAGCCAGGCCGGATGCCTCGGGATTTTTTCTTGCCATGGCGAAAGATTTGGGAGGGACGATCTGGGTCAATTCCGTTGAAAAAGTACGAATGAACCTATTGGCGAAGGAGCTACGGAGCCAGACCGTTTCCCCAGGCACATCGGGAGGCGGGTTCGTGTTCGTACCGACCGGCAAAGTCGGCAATCCCGTTAGGGAGGTGTTCCTGGACGTCCCAGTCAAAGGCGGCCCGTCGAACCAGGACATCAATTTCTATTTTCGGATCGAAATGGAGGGCGCAAGAAAATGAGGCATACCGCGTTGTGGGTTCTGTTCGGAATGATTGTGCTGAAAGGCTCAGCGGGCGCGCAACAGCCTCCCGCGCCTGGCGGCAAGATGACTGCCACGGCCATTGCAGTGCTCACCCAGCCATTCTGTACCGTTACCGTGAATAAGCGCACCCTTTTCAGGTTCGCTGGAACCATGGAAAAAAACGAGTTCTTCGAATTGGGACGGTTGCTTTGTCCGGCTGTGGAAGAGGCGGTCCGGAAGTCGTTCGAGCGAGTGATCCGGATGGAGACTGCCCCCAAGCCGGAGGACGCGGGTGGCCACCTCGTACTGATCCCCCGGTATATAGATATGGAGGCGACCTCCGGGCCGCATATCCGTACCCCCTCGGAAAAAGGAACATGGCGCTTCTTGTGGAGTGGACCGCCACCGATCCAAGAGGCAAGGTCTTGTGGGTTCAGACCGTGGAAGGGGACGCGCGGAAGGCCGCCGGCTTCAATAACAGGAAGCTCCTGGAGACGGCCGTAGGCGACGTAGGAGAAAAGTCCACCGAGGCGATTGAGAAGTCGCAGGAGATCCGGCATTTCCTGGAAGCTTCTGCCGGGAACTGATCCGAAAGGGGAACAACCGTTGCCGTCACGATTCGTATTTGCCTTGCTGGCCGCTGCCGCGGCGATTCAGACTTCGCAGGCCCAAGTGGTGGAGACCTCTGACAAAGAAGACACCACGGGTATGCCCAGGGTGGTTTTCTTCGTGCCCAGATCTATCGGCACCAGCTTTTTCGTGGGGGTCTACTGCGACCTGACGAAGGTGGCGGAGCTCAGAAGCAAGACCTATTTCGAGCTCGCTCTTTCCCCGGGTGTACATGTCTGCTCTGCGGAGGTCGCGGCGAAGGGCAAACGGGCGGACCTGCTGTATGGGCATTGGGCCGACGCCTTTGCCCCCACGCGAACGCCAGATCTGCCGCTGGAGGCCAAGGCGGGGCCCAAGCAATGGGTCAGGGCCGATTTCACGCGCGTCAAGCTCAAAAGCGTGCGGAGCCTCACACTAGCGGACCCCGCGGAGGCCGCAGATGAGGTGGAACAGAAGCACATTCGCCCCGTCAAGCCCGAGGACCAGGCTATCCGCTCCATCAGTCGGACGCCCGCCGGATCGCCCGGCAAGTAGATGTTTCGGGGAAAGAGAGGCGGAGCAACCGTCGCGCTAAACGCCGGCACTCGCTCCCGCTCCGTTGCCCTAACCGCAGCAACCAGCGGCGGTGGGCCGGCGGCAAATATCCGAAGGCATGAAACCGGCGGCCAACACCTCCTGTAGACGGCTCCGCGCGGCCGGCAGGGGCAACAGCCTGTCCTACGCGCAGTCGCAGGCCCGACTAAAACCTGGCATAGGTTAGCTCGCGCGCTGTCACAGCTCTCGGCGAAGGAGGGTGCGCCGACGAGAAGATTTTGGCGGGCTTCGCTTGTGATGAGCGCAGACGCTAAACATCGGCGGTTTTCTTGCCCGGCTTCTTCAACCGAAGCGGTTCACTTGGGTCGAATTGGAAACCCTCCGGGGTCGGTTTGATCGGCAGGCACGCTGACCACTATGCACAGCTTCGACTTTACCGACGGTGCCTACCTCCTAACGCACGGTGCAAGCCACCGACGGCCACCTCTACGGGACGACGGAGTGCGGCGGCACTTACGGCGATCGCACGGTTTTCAAAATCACCGCCGGAGGCACCCTGACCACACGGCATCCATTTCGACCCCACGCAACCGCTCAGCCTGATTAAGCCGGGAAAAACCGGCATCGGAGAAGTGAGCAGAAGCAGCGGCCGACCCAAACGGCGCTCTGTCTAGCCAGTTCCGGCCTCCAGCCTGGCACCACACGGAGCCGCCTGGTTGCAGCGGGGTCGCCGCCTGCCTGCGGCCGTCGGCACAGTCCTATTTCTTCAGCCGCCAAGCTTCGGGACTTGGGCAGATGCCACTGGCTGGTCTCTTCACTCTTCCGGTGTCGCATGAGCCTTGAGCTGCTCGCGAGCCTCGCCGGACGGCTTCGTGTAGTTTCGATTCGAGTAGCCGCCGTTCGGGCAGCGCCGTCAGGTATTCTGCAACACGGATCTCACCCTCGTTCAGTTGGAGTAACTCGATCTGCTCATGATCCTTGCTGCTACATAGGATAAGGCCTATTGGGGCGTCCTCGGTTTCCGAATAACGTTCGTTCTTGTCCAACCAACGGAGGTAGAGTTCCATCTGACCCTTGTACGCAGCCTCGAACCGGCCAAGCTTCAGATCGATCGCAATCAGCCGGCGTAAGCGCCGGTGATAGAAGAGGAGATCCAAGTAGAAGTCCTGGTTGCCAATAATCATCCTCTTCTGGCGGGCGATAAACGCGAAATCGCTCCCAAGCTCAAGCAAAAACCGTTCGAGTTCGCGGAGAATCGCGGCTTCAAGATCCCGTTCGCTGAAGGCGTCTGCCAGACCGAGAAAATCGAGCAGGTACGGGTCCCGGAAAACGAGGTCAGGCGTAATTCGGTCCTCCTCGCGCAAGCGCTGCAGGTCTTGCCGTGCTACCTCTTCCGGCTTGCGCGAAATCGCGGTGCGCTCGAAGAGCATGCCACGGATACGCTCTCGAAGCGTGCGCACCGACCAACGCTCAACACGACACATTTCGGCATAGAATTCGCGCTGGGTTTCCTTCTCCAAGTACAGGAGTTCCTTAAAGTGGCTCCGAGGTCCGGCGCCAGGGTTTCCACCTGGCTTCGGTCGGGCCAGACATCGACGAACCTGATCATGTGGAACAGGTTGGGCCGACTGAAACCGGCTCCATAGTCGGAAGTCAATTGTCTCGACAGCGTAGAGACAATCTGTTCGCCGTACCCTGCGCGTGCGTCGCCGAGAATGTCTTGACGAATCCGGCTTCCGATGCCCCAGTAAAGAAGCACAAGCTCTGTGTTGACCGCCGCGGCAGCACGATGGCGGGCAGCGTTGATGAGGGCCCGAATGTCGGCGGCGAGGACCCTGGAGATTTCCCCTGCCGCGCCCCCTTCCGATTCGCATATCTCAGATGGATCGCGCAGTCTTACCTCGCTCGTGCTCGGCAGTACACATGTCAAGCGCCATTCTCTCACGCTTCCGCATGAGGATTATGGGGCGTGCGTTCCGCGTCTTTGTGCAGGCGCTTCAGTCACGGCTCCAGGCCAAGCGGGGTGAGCGTTCAGGAACCCGGATTCTCGGACTTTGGATGCGGCCATATGTCGCCATTGGTGGGTGCGGTGGCTACAGTAACTTGTTGGCAACGACGAATCTCAGGGCAACGTCTCTTCCTCGGAGCGGAACATCGCGTCCTCGCGCGTGTTACCGCCCTCACACCCGCAACTCCCGTCACGAAGTTCCGATCCACCTTCTGTGTTGCGGGTGTATTGCGCCTTCTGCCCGACTTCTCCAGAGTCCTTTTCAAAGTGAGCTAGATCAATGGAATCAAGGGGTTGCCGTGGCAGAATCTGATCTGCGTCTCGGGGTTCGAAATCCCTGCCTTCCAGCGCTTAATTCGATGCTCCCCCTATATCGCCTCCCACCCTGCGCCAAAATCGCTGCACGATAGTTGTCCGCAACAAATTGAATCTAATAGCGTTACTAGACTTCGCAGTGACACCTGGATGCCCTGAACGCCATCGACGATCAAAGTGTCACTAGTTTGTCACTACAGCCGAGTCTAAACGCGTGAAATCGAATGAAATTAGGTGAAATCGAATACGGCCACAAGTCTTTGGCTGGCAAGAGGTTATCTTGTATTTTGTACTACCTCCAAGATCGGCTGAATCGGTTTTCGAGACCGCCCGATTCAACCGCTCTCGCACCTCACCGTTTCCTCTAATCTACCCGATTTTCCCCGCCCCGCGCAATCCCGCAGCCACCCAGCGTATGATACGCTATTTCAGCACCACCCTTTGGAGGAGCACTCCTGATGATCATCGGCGTTCCCAAAGAAGTCAAAGATCATGAAACACGCGTCGGCCTCGTGCCCAGCGGCGTCATCGCGCTTGTGCGAGGCGGGACACCAGGTTCTGGTCCAGTCCACCGCCGGCGACGGCAGCGTGCTCCCCGACCATGAGTACACCGCGGCCGGCGCCACCATCCTGCCCACAGCCGCGGAAGTGTGGCGCCGCGCCGATCTCGTCGTCAAAGTGAAAGAGCCGCAGCCCCAAGAATACTCCCACCTGCGCCCCGGCCTGATTCTGTTCACCTATTTGCACCTGGCGCCTCTGCCGGACCTGACCAATCACATGTTGAAGGCCAAAGTCGCCGGCGTGGCCTACGAAACCATTCACGACCCCGACGGGTCCCTGCCGCTGCTCACGCCCATGAGCGAAGTGGCCGGCCGCATGTCCGTGCAAGTGGGCGCGCAATATCTGGAGGCGCCCAACGGAGGGCGGGGCGTGCTGCTCGGCGGCGTACCTGGCGTGGCCCCCGCCAACTGCGTGATCGTCGGCGGCGGAGTGGTCGGCACCAATGCCGCTAAAATCGCGCTGGGCATGGGCGCGCACGTCGCCATCATCGATCGCAATCTCAACCGCCTGCGCCAGCTCGACGACATCTTCGGCGGCCAGATCGTGACGCTGGCTTCCAACTCCTGGACCATCGGCGAAACTTTGAAGAGCGCCGACCTGGTGGTGGGCGCGGTGCTTATCCCCGGCGCTTCGGCGCCTAAGCTCGTGCGGCGCAGCATGATCGCCAATATGAAGCGCGGCGCCGTGGTGGTCGACGTGGCCATCGATCAGGGCGGCTGCTTCGAAACCTCGCACGCCACCACTCACACCGAGCCCATTTATTTTGTCGATGGCGTGTTGCACTACTGCGTCTCCAACATGCCCGCGGCCGTGCCGCACACCTCCACCTTCGCGTTGACCAACGCCACCTTCCCCTACCTGATGGAACTGGCAAACAAGGGCCTGGAGCGCGCGTGCACCGAACACCCCGGCTTGCGCGAGGGCGTCAACACCTACAACGGCCATGTGACGCACTCCGGCGTGGCGGATTCCCAGGGCCGCGAACACCGTGAATTCGCGGGTGTAGTATAAGAAGTAAAGGCCATGCCAGCCAGCGCGCAGCAAACCGAGACTACGCCGCAGCCTCTCACCGCGTTGACGGAAGAAGAGAAGCTCTTTCAGACCACCGTGCGCCAGTTCGCCCGCGAACAGATCGGCCCTTACGTACGCGAAATGGATGAGGCCGGCGTTTTCCGCAAAGACATCATCCGGCAGTTCTTCGATCTGGGCCTGATGGGCATCGAGATCCCCGAGGAGTACGGCGGCAGCGGCGGCAGCTTTTTCCAGTGCATCCTGGCGGTGGAGGAGTTGTCGGCGGTGGATCCTTCGGCCGGCGTCATCGCCGACGTGCAGAATACCATCGTCAACAACGCCATCCTGCGCTGGGCCAACGCCGCGCAGAAGAAGAAATATCTGCCCCGCCTGGCCAGCGATACGGTGGCTTCCTACGCGCTTTCGGAAGCCGGATCCGGCTCGGATGCCTTCGCCCTGGCGACGCGCGCGGTAGATGCAGGCGATCATTTTCTGATCACCGGCCGCAAGCTATGGATCACCAACGCCGCCGAGTCCGGCCTGTTCTTATTGTTCGCCAACGCCAATCCGGATGCGGGTTATCGCGGCATTACGGCATTTCTGATCGAGCGCGATTTTCCCGGCTTCCAGGTCGGCAAGAAAGAGGACAAGCTCGGCATTCGCGCGTCGTCCACTTGCGAGCTGATCCTCGATAACTGCCGCGTGCCGAAAGAGAACGTCATCGGCGACGTGGGCAAAGGATACAAGATCGCCATCGAGACGCTGAATGAGGGGCGCATCGCCATCGGCGCGCAAATGATCGGGCTGGCGCGCGGCGCACTGGAGCACGCGGTGGCTTATGCCCGCGAGCGCAAACAGTTCGGCAAAACTATCGGCGAATTTCAAGGCGTGCAGTTCCAGCTTGCGGTGATGGCGACCGAAGTGGAAGCGGCGCGGCTGCTGGTATACAACGCCGCGCGATTGCGGGATGCCGGCATGCCCTTCCAGACCGAAGCTGCCATGGCCAAGTACTACAGCTCCGAGATCGCTGAACGCGTGGCATCCAGGGCCATCGAGGTGCATGGCGGCGTAGGCATTACCAAGGATTACCCGGTGGAGAAGCTTTACCGGGATGCCAAGATCGGCAGGATATACGAGGGGACCAGTAATATCCAGTTACTGACCATCGCCAAGAAGCTATTGGGGAAATAGGAAACCCCTAAGTTATTGAAGGCGTCATTTAAGAGAGGAAAAGATGCATCGATTTGCCCAAATTCTTCTGTTTTCGGCGGTGTGTCTGCCTGCCTGGGCAGACGACCCCAACAAAGCGCCAGTGACTCCGCCGCCTCGGCATACTGCGCCCGCGATGTCAATGCGGATGAGATAATCAAAAAGTTCGCCGCCAAGGAAAAGGAATTCGCCACGCGCGCTTGAGAGCTACACCTATAAGCAGACCGTGAAGTTTCAGGAACTGGACGAGTCGCGGCTCTCCCGAAGGAAAGTACGAGATCGTCCAGGACGTCACCTTTACGCCCGAGGGCAAGCGCACGGAACATGTAACCTACGCGCCGGTCATCACGCTGCAGCATATCCTACTCAGCCCCGAAGACATGGAGGATATGCGGAATACGCAGCCTTTCGTGCTGACGTCCGACCAGGTTCCCGATTACGACATTCGTTACCTGGGCAAGCAGAACGCGGACGAAATCTCGTGCTATGTTTTCTCCGTGAAGCCCAAAAAGCTGATCCCCGGCAAGCGCTTTTTCGAGGGCCAGATCTGGGTTGACGACCGCGACTTCCAGATCGTAAAGACTTATGGCAAGGCCACGGGACGCCTGAAAAGAGGCGAAGATCAGCAATTTCCCAAGTTTGAGACTCTCCGCGAGCAGATCGATGGCAAGTACTGGTTCCCCACTTATACGCACGCGGATGACACGCTGCATTTCAAGGATATGAGCCAACGCATCCGCATGATCGTGACTTACAAGGATTATAAGAAATTCTCAGGCAAGTCCACCATTCACCTTCGGCGATGTGGTCGACGATAAGTCCAAGGATAAGCCCAAGATAACCAAAGGCCCGAACCGAAACAGCCCTAATGGCAAAAATCACGCCTATCAACAACGGACCGATCCGCATAGAAGGCGAATTCACCATTCACGATCAGTCGGGCGCTGAATTCGGGCTCGGCGGGCCGCACCGTGATCTCACTGTGCCGCTGTGGGCAGTCGGCCAATAAGCCGTTTTGCGACGGCGCCCACGCCCGCACCGGCTTCCAGGACACCTGTGTGGCGCGCGAACTGCCGCCGCCCAAACCCAAATAAGCGCGGTCGGTGCTACGATCAGCGCATGGTGCGTCTCCTCCTGTTTGCCCTCGTAACCTTTGGCGCATTCGGGCAGAGGCCCAATTTTCCCCGGCGCCCATCTCCCGCCCGACATTGTTCCGCCGGAAACGTTCGCGCGCCGCGACCCGCTACGGATCGATCCCGAACATTACAGCCTGGATTTCGAGAATGAGCATGTGCGCGCGATCCGGCTGGCGCTAAAAGCCGATGAGGCGCGTGCCTATGCATGACGACGTGGATGCCACTGCCGTATGCATCCAGGATTGCCACCTCCGTTTCACCGAGCCCGGGGGGCATATCCAAGATATTCACATGGCCAGCGGCGAGACCCGCTGGCTTTGGGGCGATACGCACTCCGCCAAGAACCTGAACACCCAGCCGATGGAAATGGTCTTCATCGAGGTGAAGGCCGCGAGTAAAGATCGATAATCCGCTCGATGGCGCGGCGGCAAACCGCGCAGAAGCCCACCTGGTCGCGCGTGAACATGGTGCAGTCCGCCTGCGGCCGGTAGTAGCCGCGGCCCTCGTACATGGCGCCTTCGAAAGCTCCCACCGCGTGCCCGTGCGGGCCGGACGCGAGCAGCGCGGTGTCCTTTTCGCGCTCTTCGCGAAACAGCGCCTCCATCTCCTCTTCGGGGCGGTGCGCCGCGCGGATCTGGCGGCGGCGCGCTTGAATCTCCTTCTCCAGGGATTCAAATGCCTCTTTGGGCCATGGCGTCGGCAGCGGCGTGCCCTGCGCGATCAGACCGCTCCATTTCGCCGCGTGCGGATCGGCGGTAACGTTGGGCTCCCACGGTTCCGGCCGCTCGGCGGCCGCTCCATACGCCACGTCCGACGTATAGTATTCGTCGGCGAGGCCGGCGAAGTGATGGCCGAATTCATGGACGAATACATACGGTGTGAAGGCGTTGTCCGCCGCCACCGTGGCATACAGATTGAAGATCCCGCCACCGCCGTATTTGCGGTCGTTCACGATGATTTCGATGAACTCGTAAGGCGCAGCCGAAGCGGCTTCGCGCATGCGCTTGTTGTCAAACGTCAGAACGTAACGCTCGGAGCCGAAGGCATCGTAAGAGGCGCGCAAGGGCGACCGGCGATAAACGCTATCCGACGGCCGCGACACGCCGCTCTCCTCCGCCGGCGTATCCACGGCCCACACGTTGAAATCGGCGCGGCGTTCCTTGAAGGGCGAGGCGGCGAATAGCGTATCGGCCAGGCGGCGCGCGTCCTTGTGCCATTTATCCATTTCCGCCGCGGTGTAGCCATCGCCCATCAGGAGCAGATCCACTTTGTCGCGCGGCTCGCCGTTTTGCATCACCGCCCATACCTTGACGTTAGCCGGCGGCCCGGAGCGGTCGATGGCCGGGTCGTCGGGATCGACCGAGATCGACCACATCTCCTGAAACGCGTTCTGCCGGTCGCGCCGCTTTACGATCACCTTCACGGGCGCGGTAGGGGCGGGGAAGCGCAGCGACTCGTGAAACTGGCGGCGGACATCCTTGGCCTCGGATGTCTCCCGCCACTCGCCGAAAATGCTGGCAAAGCCGCGCGAATAGAGCACGCGGCCGGTCTGGCGGTCGCGCACTTCGAAGTAATACTTGCCCAGGTTGGTGTCGTCTATGGCGCGGTCCAGGCGCCCCGGCCAAGGCCCTTCCAGCACTAACCCATCGAGTGACATCTGCTCTTCGGTAGCCGTGCCGCCGTGGAAACAATCCAGACGCATCGTGCGAGGATCGGCCGCAGGCAAGATCGATAGCACCATCAAACACGTGACAAACAGGAGTGAGAATCGCATTTCAGCTTGAGGGAGCCGTGTATAAATTCGACATCTGCCAGGTGCGATACGCATCGTTCGGGCTCAAGATATTCAGCACCTGCGTGCCAGTAAGCGTACCCGGCGTGGGAAGGATCTCGATGCCGATCACCGTCGGGTGTCCCGGCTGGAAGAAGTAATTGCCGCCTGCCAGCAATTGGGCTGCCCCGTCGGAATTTGCGTAGACTCCCAGATCCACGCTGATCACGGGAGTCACTTGCATCTGCGCCGGTGTTTCGTCCACTGTGAGTGCCATACCCCGGCTGTTGCAATCGCTGGGTCCGCAGTTACTGCCCAGCCCCAGAGGAGGCGAAAAGACCCGCGTGTTTCCGTTATCGAAGAGCGTCAACGGATTCGCGCCATTGGTCTGGAAGCCGGGTTCGTGTTGGTGCGAAAACCAGGGCCAGGGATCGTTATCGATGTTATTAAAGGTAAAGTTGCCTTCCGGGCCCATGCGCCATACGATCTTGCCCGACGACTTACCGTTGTCGTAAGCGATCTTGATCAGCCAGTCCTGGTTGCGCAGGGAGACCATAAAATCACCGCCGGATTCGATGTAATAGATCGTGTTGCCATGTGTCCAGTCATAGGCGTACGTCGAAAGCAGCAGATTGATCGTGCAACTGGTGGTAGTGCAGAACTCGCCCAGCACCGCCGGGCGTTTGATGTCCAGGTGTTGAAACGAATCGTAGTACCACACCACCTGCCATTGCGAGTTGAGAACCACCAGCATTTCGCTGAGAATATCTACGGGTGGTCCCTTGGGGTTACTGCCCTGGGTGCCTGGCGGGAACATCTTTTCGATGTGCACCAGTAACGCGGTATATTCCTGGCCGCCGGCGTAATACCGGATGGCGTCGTGACTCAGATTGTTCAGGCAGGTCGTGCCGGTCTTGGGGGCGGGAACGGGAAGACACGCTCCCGCGTCCGTGGCGCCTAAGGCCAGCAGTTGATTCGCAATGATGCCTGTGTTGGTCTCCCTGAAGGTGTTGCCCGCCAGATCGATTTCCCGGAGCAATTGGAACTCCGTGGTCGGCGAATTCCAGGACAAGCCGTTTTGGAAGGTCAACATGGTGCCGCCTGTAAGCGGGCGCGTGACCACGGTGTTGATGCCGCCTGCGTAGTACCACATAATATTGCCCGCCAGATCCGTGGCGACTGGCACGACAGTGTTGGTGAATCCCCAGAGCAACAGGGAATCCGCGGTATCGGTCTGAGCACCGGCGGCGGTATTTACTGTAAGAGATGGGAGTATATTCGGGGGCGCCAACTCCGCGGGCAAAGCTCCGGTAGTGAAGTTGACACGTCCGCCCTTGAGGACTTTATCGGGTAACTGCACCTCGGCATATATAGAGTAAGTGGCGGAAGCCAGCATGCCGGCAATATAGAAGTTCACGCTGATGGGCGGATTGCAAGCCACCCAGTTCGTGTAGACGGTTGGATTGGCGCCCGTAGAGAACGCTGCCCGGATGTTAGCGCCCGCGGGACATGACGGAGCGCTGTAAAGAGCCACCAGAGGATTCGCGGTCGGGTTAACAACGGCTGCGACCGTCGCCAGTGGAGTCAGCGTGAAAAGAGCGGTCTGGGTAGCCGTTTCGCCCGAAGTGAAATCCTTCGCGATCACTTGAACGGTGTAGATACCCTCGCCGGCTATGGTGGCCCAAATGAATGGTTGTGAGGTCCACACGCCGGCGGATAACGTCCCGATATTGAAATCGCGCGCCCGGGCGAACGGCTGAGCGCCGTTAGCGACGTTGAACTGAAATGTCAGCGAGTTGGGGCTGCTGTCGGTGGCAGTGATCGTCCAGGTGACTGGCGTGCCCAGGGGTTGCGGTGAGGCCACCGAAGGAGTCATCGATACGATAGCGACTGTAGCGTGCAAAGGAATCTGCGCCAAAGCTAGAGCGCCGAATAGTTTTGTGGCGTACGAGAGCCGGTTGTCCATATGTATCAATAGACACGTATTATACCCCGTCCGTGCCTGGGGCGATTCGCATAATGGTCTATCGTATACTCTCCTTATGAATCGCCGTCAATTCCTTTACACCAGCGCCGCGGGTCTGGCTCTGTCTGCCGCCGGCTACGCCGACGACAAGCCGAGGCGCGTGGGCATAATCGGCCCCGGCTGGTACGGCAAGGCCGATCTGTTCCGTCTGATCCAGGTTGCGCCCGTTGAGGTGGTGTCGCTGTGCGACGTGGATAAGCAGATGCTGGCGCGCGCGGCCGACCTGACCGCCACCCGGCAGGCATCCGGCAAAAGGCCGCGCACCTACGCCGACTATCGCGAGATGCTCAAGGAGAAAGATCTCGACATTGTTCTCGTCGCCACGCCCGATCACTGGCATGCGCTGGCCATGATCGCGGCGCTGTCGAGGCGGGCGCCGACGTCTACGTGCAGAAACCCATCAGCGTGGATATTCGCGAAGGCCAGGCCATGCTGGCCGCCGCGCGCCGGCATCAAGCGCGTGGTGCAGGTGGGCACTCAGCGCCGCAGCACGCCGCATATCATCGAAGCGCGCGACCGGTTCATCAAGGCGGGCAAGCTGGGCAACATCGGCCTGGTCGAAATGTGCTGCTACTATCACATGCGCGCCACCGGCAATCCGCCGGACACCGATCCGCCGCCGAATCTCGATTACGAAATGTGGACCGGCCCCGCGCCCATGCGCCCCTACAACTCGCTGGTCCATCCGCGCGGCTGGCGCGCGTTCATGGAATACGGCAACGGCATCGTGGGCGACATGTGCATCCACATGTTCGACATGGTGCGCTGGATGCTGGGCCTGGGTTGGCCCAAGCGCGTCTCGTCGGAGGGCGGCATCCTGATCGACAAGCAGTCCAAAGCGAATATCTCCGACACGCAGACCGCCACCTTCGACTATGACAACCTGAAGCTCGTCTGGCAGCATCGCACCTGGGGCTCGGCCCCCGATCCCGATCCCAACTATGCCTGGAGCTGCGACTTTCTATGGCGACAAAGGCACGCTGAAGGTGAGCGTCTACAGTTATGACTTCGTGCCGGCGGGTGGCAAAGGCGCCATTCATCGCGATGTCACTTATGAACTCGAACAATACCCGATCGACAAGACCGAGCCGGATCTGGAAAAGCACGTGGCGCCCGCCATCCGTCATCACATGCAGGATTTCCTGGCGGCCATCGACGCGCGCTCGAAGCCCGTGGCGGATATCGAAGAGGGATACATCTCGACCGCAAGCTGCATCCTGGCCAACATGTCGATGAAGCTCGGGCGGACGCTGGCTTGGGACCCGCACAGCCAGACGCATCGTGGGTGACGAGGAGGCCAACCGGCTGCTGGCGCGGCCGTACCGCAGCTCCTTGGGTGCATCCGGAGCGTGATGCGATCTGGCCGCGCCTGCACTGCTTGCGTCTCGTGCTAGTGGCCGTCGTCGCGTGCGCGCAGGAGCCCTGCACCGTCACGCAGCCCACCGCCACCTTCCAAGTTCCGCACGTGGCGGGCGATCCGCCGCTCACCGCCGACCCCGCCGCCCGGATCTGGCGCAACGCCGCCGCCACCTCCATTTCGAAGGATTGCAGCAAGCAGATCGACTACTCCGTCGCTGCGCACCGAGGTGCGCTCGTTCTGGACCGACACGCATCTCTATCTGCTATTCAGTTGCCCCTACAACGAGTTGAATCTGTTCCTGCCCGCGCTCGGCGGCGGCCCGCGCGACAAGCTCTGGGATCGCGATGTGGTCGAGATGTTCCTGGGCAGACGATTGGAAGAACATCCGGCACTATCGCGAATTCGAGATCGCGCCCACGGGCGACTGGATCGATCTGGCCATCGACCTGGACCACGAGAGCTACGATCAAGCCTGGCGGTCGGAATGGACCACCGCCGCGCGCATCGACGAGGCCGCGCCACATCTGGTATGCGGCCGCGCGCATCCCGCTGAGCGCGGTGAGCGCAGATCCCCGTAAAGCCCGGCACCAAGTGGCGCGCGAATCTTTATCGCATCGAGGGCAGGGCCCCGATTCGCGAGCGCCATTTCCTGTGCTGGCAGCCCACTTGCGTCGTGAATCGCGATCCCAACCATGTGCCCGAAAATTTCGGGACGCTGGTCTTCACCGGCGGTGGCGGAATCGCTCGCGGCCGGCCGCCAACAGTTCGAGGACGCGCTGCGGCGGCTGCCACGGTGCGGACGGCATGGGCGGCGAGCGCGCGCCCGCCATCGGCAGCGGCGAGCGCGCACGCCTCGAATCGGAAGACAGCGGTGCGCGAGTTGATCCACAATGGCATTCCGGACGCGGGCATGCCCGCGTTCAACGTCCCGGAGCCGGAGCTTTCGCAATTAGTGGCGTTCGTGCGCTCGCGCGTCACTTCCGCCCGCGAGAGCATGCCGCCGGGCGATCCGGAAGCCGGCCAGGCGTTCTTCTTCGGCCAGGGCGGATGCGCGCACTGTCACTCGATGAACGGCCGCGGCGGCGTGACCGGTCCCGACCTGAGCAATGCCGGAGAGAATCTGACGCTGGCCGAGATGGAGCGATCGCTGCTGAATCCGGCCGCGCGCCGCAAGCCCGGCTATGAAGTGGCCACGGTGCGCCTGCGCACGGGCGCGGCCATCCGCGGCTTGCTGCGCAACGAGAGCCTCTACGATCTGCAGTTGCAAGACTTCGACGGACGCCTCCACCTGTTGCGCCGCGCAGAAGTCGCCGGGATCGATCGCGAAACGGCATCGTATATGCCCGCGCTCACGGCCACCAAGACGGAGACTACAGGATCTGATCGCGTACCTGGCGAATCCGCCTGCCTCCGCGGCCAGCCCGATCGCCGGGCGCGACTGCCGGGCGCGCTCACCTGGGATCGCATCGCCCATCCGCAACCCGGCGACTGGCCCACTTATCATGGCCAAATTGACTGGCAACCGCTTCAGCCCGCTCGACCAGATTACGCCGCGCAACGTAAGCCAACTCGCGCCGCGCTGGATCTTCCCGATCCCCAACGCGCGCCACCTGGAAGTGACTCCCGTGGTAGCCGGACGGCGTCATGTACGTGACCAACGTAAACGCCGCCTGGGCGCTCGATGCCGCCACGGGCCGCGAGATCTGGCACTACGAACGCCCGCGCAGCAAGAGGCCTCTCGGGCGACGCGTCGGGCGGCATCAATCGCGGCGTGGCGCTGCTGGGCGACCGCGTATTCATGGTCACCGACAACGCCCATCTGATCGCGCTGCACCGCCTGACCGGCGCGCTCCTCTGGGACACCCAGATGGCCGATTCGGGCGAAAATTACGGCGCCACCTCCGCGCCGCTGGTGGTGAAAGATCTGGTGATTTCCGGGACCTCCGGCGGCGATGAAGGCATTCGCGGATTCGTGGCCGCCTATAGCGCCTCACAGGCCAGCGCATCTGGCGCTTCTGGACCGTGCCCTCGCCCGGCGAGCCCGCCGCCGCCACGTGGGCCGGCCGCGCCATCGAGCATGGCTGCGCATCCACCTGGCTCACCGGTACCTACGATGTGGAAACCGATACCCTCTTCTGGCCCGTCGGCAATCCCTGCCCGGATTTCAACGGCGACGAGCGTAAAGGCGACAATCTCTATTCCGATTCCGTGTTGGCGCTCGATCCGCAAACCGGCGCGCTGAAGTGGCACTACCAATTCACGCCCCACGATCTGCACGATTGGGATGCCACCGAGACACCCATGGTGGTGGACGCCCGCTACCAGGGCGGCCGCGCGGAAGCTTCTGCTGCAAGGCGATCGCAACGGATTCTTCTATGTGCTTGACCGGGCCAACGGGCAGTTTCTGGGCGCCTCGCCGTTCGTGCATGCGCTGACGTGGGCCAGCGGTATTTCGAAGGACGGGCGGCCCGTTCTGCCTGCCCGGCAGCGAGCCGACCCCGGCCGGCGCGCGCGCATGTCCGTCGATGGACGGCGCCACCAACTGGATGTCCACGGCTTTCGATCCGGGGCGCCGGCTGTTCTATCTGATGGCGCTCGAAAAGTGCAACGTCTTCTCGAAATCCTCCGCCGGTGTGGAAGGCTGGCGAATCGTATTACGGCGGCGGCGCCCGCGAAGTCCCGCGGCGAAACACCCCGCCAATATCTGCGCGCGCTGGATCTGGAAACCGGAAAAATCGCCTGGGAGATTCCGCAGACCGGCGACGAGGAAAGCTGGGGCGGCGTGCTGGCGACCGCTACCGGATTGCTCTTTTATTGCGACGATTCGGGCGCCTTCGCCGCGGTGGATGCAGCCACTGGCGCGCCCCTATGGCACATGCAACTCAATACTGCGTGGAAGGCTTCGCCGATGACTTACACGGCGAAGGGCCGGCAATACGTCGCCGTAGCCGCCGGCGGCAACCTGGTGTCCTTTGGCCTGCCGGAGTAGTCACTCCTGCCGTTCACGAGGCTTCGGGCGGCGCTTTTTCTTGTAAACGGCCTTCACGATACTGCTGCCTTCGCGGCCCTTCGCGAGCGGTCCGCCCACCTGCGCAATGGCCATGCGTATATAGCGCCGGAGCCAGGGCTGGGTGAGGTCGTCGCCAGGCTCGATACGGATGTGGCGGGTGTTCTTCCCGGACCCTTCGAGCACATTACGCGGGTCCGGCAAGTCCACGCCGCGATTGAAGCCCAGGTTCACGTGTCCGGTGTAGACAGCCAGATGACAGAACCCATCCTTCAGGCGGCCCGTAAACGAATAGCCCAGCGCCACCGCGCTGTAGGCATCGTAAATCGTCTCGATGGCCGAATTAGCTTCCTCGATGATGATGTGGCGCACCGCGAGCGCGAGATCGCTCACGGATTTGTCATAGGCCGAAAGAAACACGAGCAACTGGGGATCCGGTGTCCGCATATCGCATTGTATCCAGTGCGGATGTTTTCGAAGCCGCTATCATGAGAATTGCATGCTGTGCGAGCCATCCGTATGTTGACAGTGGGTCTCACCGGTGGACTAGCCTGCGGCAAGAGCTTCGTCGGCGAGGCATTGGCCGACATGGGTTGCCATCTGCTTCAGGCGGATCGATTGGGCCACGAAGTGCTACTGCCGGGCGGCGAGGCCTACGCCGAGGTGGTGCGCGAGTTTGGCCCCGGCATTCTGGGCGAGAATGGGAATATTGACCGGCGCGCTTTGGCCGCTCAGGTTTTCGGCGATCCCGAAAGGCTCGCCCGGCTCAACAGCTTCGTCCATCCCCCGGTCATGCGGCAGGAGGAGGAATGGCGGGCGCGTGTGGCCGCCGCGGATCCGCACGGTATCGCGGTGGTGGAGGCCGCCATTCTGATCGAGACTGGAAGCTACCGGCGGTTCGACAAGTTGATTCTGGCGGTCTGCGGCGAAGAGCAGCAGGTGGAGCGGTCCATGAAGCGCGACGGCGTGGCGCGCGAAGAAGTGATGGCGCGCCTTAGCCGCCAGATGCCACTCGCGGAGAAACGGAAATACGCGGATTTTACAATCGATACCTCAGGCGCCAAAGAGGAAACCCTGCGCCAGACGCGCGCGCTCTACGAATCCTTGCGGAGAATAAACCAATGAGATTGCGACCTTTCATCGGGGCTGCCCTGTTGGTGGCCGGCTTCTGGTATTTGACGTCAGCCGCGCACTGGAATGCCGGCCAGCTTCTACAGCCGTTGCGGCAGACGGAGCGGCTGTGGACCGCCCCGGCCGCGGCGCGCTCGGCCGGCTTCAGCACGGACGAGAATAACAATATTGAGATTTACAAGATGGCGCGCCCGGCCGCGGCCAACATCACCAGTATCGTGTATCGCGAAGACTTCTTTTTCCAGGTTTATCCGCAAGAGGGCACCGGCTCTGGCTTCATCGTCAAGCCCGACGGGCTGATCCTGACCAACAATCACGTAGTGTCGGGCAGCGCGCAACTCACCGTGACTCTGGCGGGAGACAAGAAGCAATACAAGGCCAAATTGCTCGGTACCGACCTGCGTAACGATCTGGCGCTGGTGAAGATACAGGCGGACCGCCCGCTGCCGTTTCTGAAACTGGGCGATTCCGACACCCTGCAGGTTGGACAAAAAGTGCTGGCCATCGGCAATCCGTTCGGATTGGGAGGCACCTTGACCACGGGAATCGTCAGCTCTCTGGGGCGTTCCCTGCAACCGCAGGAGGGGCGCCGCCTGGAAGATATGATCCAGACCGATGCCGCCATCAATCCGGGCAATAGCGGCGGGCCCCTGCTCGATTCGCACGGCGCCGTAATAGGCATCAACACCGCGATCTACGGGCCGCAGGGAAACATTGGCATCGGCTTCGCCATGCCCATTAACCGCGCGAAAGCCATGCTCGACGAATTTCAGGCGAAGGGACGCGTGGCCCGGCCGTACCTGGGCATTCAAACCGTATACATTACCGGCGAAGTGGCGGACGACCTCGGATTGCCCAACTCGGGCGGCCTGCTGATCCAGCACGTAGAAGGCGGTTCGCCCGCCGAAGAGGCTGGTCTGCGCGGCCAGACGCGCAGAGCCATAGTGGGCGGAGTCTACCAGATTGGAATCGGCGGTGACTTCATTCTCGCCGTGGACGGCCAATCCGTTGAGAGCAACGATTCGCTGCAGCGCGTCCTGAACCGCAAACGGGTTGGGGACACGTTGGCGCTCACAGTTTACCGGAACGGCCGCTCACAACAGGTGCACGTAAAGGTTGGCGAAGCGCCGCAGACCTTGTAGGCTCTTGCTCCTTAGGCGCCATTGGACGTGCCCATCGACTTCGGGACTTTATTTTTGCTGCCTGGCGGCCGGCCACGCCGTTTCGCCGTGATCTCCGTCATCCAGGATGGCGGTCTGCCACGCCTCCGTCCGCGGCCCCTGGCCAGCCGCTCCAGGCTTAAAATTGCCTCTTCGATTTGCTCTCGTTCTTGACGTAATTCCGCAAGAATCTTGGTCACGTCCATTCTGTTCTCCCGCACTCAATGACTCACTACAGATTGCACAACAAAAGCTTACCATCTTATTTAACCTAATGTGAGACGAATATCAAGTAGGCCAAAAATTAATTCTGGAATAAAACATATGCTCCAGAACCAATAGGACCAATGTGACACCTCAAGCATGGCGGCGCTTCCAGTGGAAATAAAAAGGCAATCCCGCAAAAATGAAACCCAATCCAAGCAGCGACTCGCGTGGTGAATCGAACAGAGTAGAGAGTACTAGTGAGATAGCAACCAAAACGAATAGTACCGGAAGTACGGGATAGCCTAGGGTTTTGTATGGCCGGGGTAGGTCGGGTCTCTTATAGCGTAGGACAATCACTGCTGCCGTTGTCATTCCGTAAAGAATCCAACTGGCGAAAATGACATATGTAAAAAGCTGCTCATATCGCCCCGAGAGCACCAGCAGCGCGGACCAGGCACTGAGAGCCATGATGGATACCCCCGGTGTGTGATATGCGGCACTGACGTGCGCCACGCTCGCAAAAAAGCGATGGTCCTGCGCCATGGCGTAAGGCACTCGCGCGCCGGTGAGAATGGAACCATTGAGAGCCGCGAAAATGCTGATCATAGCGGCTATCGAAACCGCCTGCGCTCCCCAACCGCCGACCACGCGCCGCATCATGTCGGCCGCGACACGCTGGCTCGCGCCCACCTGTTGCGCGGAAAGCACGTGAAAATAGGCGGCATTCGCGGCCAGATAAATGCCGATCACCGCCAGCGTTCCGCCGATGAGCGCCAGCGGCAGGCTGCGCTGCGGCCGTTGGATTTCGGACGCCACCATGCTGACGTTGTTCCAGCCATCGTATGCCCACAAGGCCGCCACCAGCGCCGCGAAGAACCCGGCGATGGTAAGCGGATGCGGAGCGGTTTCGAGTGCGGGCGCGTGCGCTTTTCCAAAAGCAAGACCGGCGACGATGATAAAAGCAATGAGCAAGACCTTTATGACCGTCACTGTAATCTGTATCTCACCACCCAGCCTGACTCCGAAGTAATTGACAAAGGCGAGAAACAGGATCAGAGCCATGGCGAACAGTTGCCCGTATCGCAAATCGAGCGGCGCGCCATGCGCCCCCAGCGGCAGCGGCACAGTATAGAAGACTCCATCGAGGAAAGGAAAGAAACTCGTCAGATAATAAAAAAAACCGGTGGCCAGCGTCGCTATGGAGCCGCTTTTGGCAACCCACATCTGGGTCCAACCATACAGAAAGCCCCAAAGCGGGCCGTAGGCCTCCCGTAGATAGACATACTCTCCGCCAGCCTCCGGCATGGCGGCGGCCAGTTCGGCATAACTCAGCGCTCCCGAAAGCGACAGCATCCCGCCGAACACCCAGACCACGAACACCATCGACGGCGAGCCCACCCGCAGCACCATGGCGCGCGGCACCAGGAAAATGCCGCTGCCGATCACGGTCCCGATCACGATGGCGATGGCGCCCCATAGACCCAGGTCTCGCCGGAGTCCTACTTCTTCTCTGTCTCTCGTCATGTAGAGGTCTCCGGTGTACCCGACTGAAAACCCGTCTGAAAAAATGACGCGCCATAACCGGCGATGAAAGTGACTGAGGAGCCGATTAGTACCCACCACGTCCAGGCTATGGGAGTTACATAACAAACGTACAGAATCGCGGCTAGACCGGCCAGTACTCCAGCGATCGCCGCCCGCTCTTGAACGCGCGTGGTGAGCGCGCCGAGCAGAAATACGCCCAGCAGCAAACCTAGTGTCACCGACGCGATGGAAAGGCCCGACTCCAGCACCGATCCCCAATGCCGGGCCAGCATGCCGATCGATACCAGAACCACGCCCCATACCACCGTCATGGCGCGCGCCAGTTTAAGATCCCGCGTGTCGGCGCCGCTCGTTTGCCCGCTCCGCCGCATCGGCCGCAAGAAATCGATCACCGTAGTGGACGCCAGCGAATTCAGCGCCGCGCTCAAATTGGCCATGGCCGCGGCCAGAATGGCCGCCGTCACCAGGCCGGCCACGCCCACCGGCAGATGCTTCCACACAAATTCAGGGTAGATGCGATCGAGCGCGTGGGGCGCCACCAGATGCGCGTCCTGGTAATAGACGAACAGGGCCACGCCAATCGCCAGAAAAAGGCTGAATTGGAAAAAAATCACCAGCCAACTGGAGAGCAGGGCTAGGCGGCTTTGGCTCTCGTCGCGGGCGCTCAGCAGCCGCTGCACCATAAGCTGATCGGTGCCGTGGCTGGCCATCGTAAGAAAGCAGCCGCCCACCAGGCCGGCCCAGAAATTATACGTACGCGAAAAGAACTGCATGGTGGGCGCGAACCTGAAATCGAATACCTGGAGTTTTCCAGCTTGTCCCGCTACCGCGGCCACATGTGTCCAACCGCCCGGAATCTTGGCCAGAATGGTAAACAAGCTGATGGCCGCGCCCAGCACATACAGGCACATTTGCGCCACGTCCGTCCAGATCACCGCGGTCATGCCGCCTTCGAACGTATAAAAGAGGGTGAGGGACACGATCAGGATGATGGAGGCTACTTCGCCGGTCCCCAGCACAATGGAGATCACCAGCGAAATGGCAAACACGCGCACCCCTTCCGCCAGCGCCCGTGTGATCAGGAATATCGACGCGGTCACCCGCCGGATTCGCTCGCCGAAGCGGCGCCGCATCAACTCGTAGGCGGTGAACATCGAGCCGCGAAAATAGAGAGGCAGAAACACTATCGAGATGACCACGCGGGCGAGTAGATATCCGAAGACGATTTGCAGAAAGCCAAGGTTTCCCGCGAAGGAGAGGCCGGGCGTGCCCACAATGGTGAGGGTGCTGGTCTCCGCCGAGACGATCGACAAACTGATCGCCCACCAGGGCGCATTGCGGCCGCCAAGGAAGTAGTCCTTGAGTGTGGTCTGGCCCTTGCGGAAGCGCGCTCCGAACCAGGTGATGGCCATCAGATACGCGAGTATGACCACCAGATCGACCAAGCGCATTTAGACTGCGGATTCTAACACAGGCGCCGATCTGCCCAAATCGTTTTTTCCAACGGCTCTGTGGAAAAACCTGTGGAAACAAAACCCGGATTCGAGACAAAGTGCAACGTTCGTAAAGACTTCGTAACAAAGTGCACAGTTCTACAGCACTATAGTTAACACCCCAGTAAGCACTTGTCAGCCAATGAGTTAGGTGCCGTAATACGAACCGTATCAGGTCAGCAACGTCAAATATGCAGTCAGAATTGCAGCATTGCGGATTTTTGGGGCACAGGCTGTGGGTAAATCGCCCTAGGTCGTCATGCGATCGGGAGAAATCGGGCGCATCTCCCACGCTTCGAACGTCGGCATTTTCGCGGTGCCGCCGCTCGCGTACAACCCCAGCCCCGTGCTGCGCGTGCCCACGGGGTAGATGCGCGCACTGAGGCAGAACCGCTCGTTGGCGAAGGTTTCGACCACCGACCCGTCGAGGAATATACGCAGCCGCAGCGGCTCGCCGCGCCCCAGCAGAAACGGCCCGGACTGTATGCTGCGATCCGCGCTGGCGTCCGTGCTCGACTGGCTGCGGTCCACGCACAGCATTCTCTCCGCGCGATCGTAATAGAGCAGCGTCTGTTCGCTCGAATCCGGCGCGGCGCGCAGCTTGAGCCCGGCCCGCAGCGCGTCGCCGGGGTCGATCTCGGCGTGAATCTCCAGGCAGTCGCCCGCGGCATCGGCGCCCAAATGCTTGCCGCGCAGCGTCTCCACCTCGGCGGCCGGCCGCATCTGAATCTGGCTGCCGAATAGCTTCAGCTCGCGCGGCAGCGACATCACGCCGCTCCAGCCCGCGGCGCGTTGCGCGTCGGCGGTGCGGCCCTCCGTCAGCCATCCCCACAGGATGCGCCGGTCGCCGGTGTTGGTCATGGTCCGCGCCGCGTAATAGGAGCCGTAATCGATGCCGCCCGTGGTCTCGGGATGAAGAACGCGATCCGTATACATGCCGAGCAGATACTTCACCACGCGCTCGGTGGAGATGATCAGACAGATGTTTTTCGCCCAGCGGAAAGAAGTCCGGGCACTCCCACATCTCGCCGGTATCCACCGGGTCTTTGGCGCTGTCTTTGGCGGCGGCCCCGGCCTTCATCCTGCCGGTGATCAGCGGATGCAGGTAATTCCAATGCCGCAGATCCTTCGATTCGTAGAGCAGTACGGCGCCGCCTGCTCCAGCGAAAGCCGGATCCCAACGCCATCAGCCAGGTATCGCCTTCTTTCCAGACGGCGGGATCGCGAAAGCCCGCGACATTCAGCGGCCGGGTGGCCCCGCGATTACCGGATTGCCGGCGAACTTCTTCCACGCCGTCAGATCGCCGCTGCTGGTGGCGATGCACTGCGTCTCCGGATTCACGCCCGTGTAGACCACCGTGGGCACGCCGTTGTCGATCACCGCGCAGCCGCTGAATACGCCGTCTTTGTCCGGGCCGCCGGGCGTAGGCGCCAGCGCCACGGGCAAATGCTTCCAGCGCACCATGTCTTCGCTGACGGCGTGTCCCCAATGCATGTCTCCCCAAAACGCGCCGTTCGGATTGTACTGGTAGAACATGTGATACTTGCCCTGCCAGTAGATGGGGCCGTTGGGATCGTTCATCCAATTGGCGGCTGGCAGCAGATGATACTGCGGGCGGTGCGGATCGGCAGCCAATTTGGAAGCCGGCACGGCGGCGGCCAGCGGAGCGGCGCCCGCCAGGGCCAGAAAGTCGCGTCGTCGCATAAATCCCATGGTAACCGGGCGACGGCGTGCCAGCTCAATGGACCGCTTTGATCATGCCCACGTCGGCGAGGCCGTTCAGCACGAACTGGATGGCAATTACCGTCAGCATCAGGCCCATCATGCGGGTGAGGATGCCAATTCCCGTTTCGCCCAAATGCCGGCGCACGCGGTCGGCCCCGGAGAGGACCCAATAAGATACGAGCGATGTGACCACAATGGCCACAAACACCGGGATCGCGTACCACCAGTTGGGCATGCCGCTCATGAGCACCATGACCGTCGAGATGGAGCCGGGACCGGCCAGCATGGGCACGCCGAGGGGAATGATGCCCACGTCGCCTTTGCCGGCCCCTTCCTTAACTTCGGTGGGCGTTTCCTTGGTCGGGGAGCGGCGCGCGCGCAGCATGTCGAGGCCGATCAACAGCAGGATGACGCCGCCGGCGATCTTGAAGGCCGGCAGCGTGATGCCGAACAGCCGGAAAATCAGCTTACCGGCGGCTGCAAAAGAGATCAGCACGATCACGCAGGCCCACGACGCGCGCTTGGCCATGTGGCGCCGATCGGCGGCGTCGCCATCCGAGGTCATCGCCAGAAACGTAGGGATGGCGGCAATGGGATCGACCAGCACGAAGATGGATATCAGCGCCTGGAGCGAGAACTGGAGCAGGTCTGTGATGGAGGCGGGCATCCGATCCCGCTATGGTAGCGAATTTTCTGTATTCGCTCCTTGCCCTGGTTCGTAGTGGCGACGCTGCCGCGGCGCAGCCACACTGTGATACCATCTAGTCAAAGGAACAATCATGATTGAAGATCTGCTCCAACCCAGGCATCTCTTGATAATCCTGGCGATCGCCCTGCTGTTCTTCGGTCCGCAGAAACTGCCGGAGCTCGGCAAAGGCTTGGCACAAGGCATCCGCAGCTTTAAGGACTCGCTGAAGAGCACTCCGGACGAACCCGTGCCGCCCGCCCCCAAAGACTAGCTGGCGCATGGCGCTCACCCGAAGGGAGACTCTCGCGCTACTGGCGGGGAGCCTTGCCGTACCCAATCGTGTAGGGGCTGCCGCGGAGCCTTTCGAACCCACCCGCGAATCCCTCAAACAATATCAAATCCCCGAATGGTTCCGGGATGCCAAGTTCGGCATCTGGGCACATTGGGGTCCGCAATCGGCCGCCGAAGCCGGCGACTGGTACGCCCGCAATATGTACATCCAGGGCAGCACGCAATATCAATATCACGTGGCCACCTATGGCCATCCGAGCAAGTTCGGCTTCAAGGACGTCATCCCCACGTGGAAGGGCGACAGATTCGATCCGAATCATCTGGTCGGGCTGTATAAGAAGGCAGGCGCGAAGTACTTCGTCAGCATGGGGGTGCATCACGATAATTTCGACCTCTGGAATTCCAAACACACCCGCTGGAACGCGGTGAACATGGGCCCGCACAAAGATGTGGTGGGTATGTTCCGTCAGGCTGCCCTGCGCGAGGGGTTGAAGTTCGGTGTGAGCGAGCACCTGTGGATCAGCTACAAATGGTTCGCTGTAAGCCATGGCGCGGACAAAACGGGACCGCTCGCGGGCGTGGCTTATGACGGCGCGGATCCCGCCAACGCGGACCTCTATCACGAAGCTGCCTGCGCGCCGTTTGGCCAGCGCGAGTTGCAATGGGGACCCGAAGGCATCCCGGAATCGTGGCGGCAACATTGGCTGCTGCGCATCACCGATCTGGTGGATCAGTATCAGCCCGATCTGCTCTACACCGATGGCGCACTTCCATTTGAAGAGTACGGGCTGCGGCTGGTCTCGCACCATTACAACGAGAGCGCCAGGCGGCACGGCGGCAAAGTGGAGGCGGTGTACACCAGCAAGCGGCGCGAAGACTGCGACGTGGGGACGTGCGTTCTGGACGTGGAGCGCGGCATCGTCGACAAGATCTGGCCGAACCCGTGGCAGACCGACACCTGCGTAGGCGACTGGCACTACCGGCGCGGCCAGCACTACAAATCGCCCAAGACGGTAATCGATATGCTGTGCGATATCGTCAGCCGGAATGGCAACCTGCTGCTGAATTTTCCGCTGCCTAATTCGGGCGAACTGGACGCCGACGAGCGCCGCATCCTTGCGGAAATCACCGATTGGATGGCGGTGAACAGCGAGGGCATTCACGGCACGCGCCCATGGAAAGTGTTCGGCGAGGGCCCGGGTACCGAGCTGAAGGCGAAGGCGGCTTTCAATGAGGATGGCCGCAAGGATTTAACCGCGGAAGATGTCCGTTTCACCACCAAGGGCAGCACGCTGTACGCGTTCGTGATGGGGTGGCCGCAGGGAGAAGCTGTAGTGCGGTCGGTGACGCAACCGGTGGAGAGCGTGGAACTGCTGGGGCACACGGGACCGATGCGGTGGACGCAGGGCGCGGCCGGGCTGCGGGTGCCTATGCCTCCTGTGCAGCCGTCGAATCACGCAGTCACACTGAAAATCACGTTTTCATAGATGGCTCTCAAAGAATACCGGCGCAAACGCGATTTCAGCATCACGCCCGAACCGCCGCCGGAGAAGGTCTCCGGCCGTAAGAAGCAGCTAGCCTACCTGATCCAGAAGCACGACGCCACCCGCCTTCATTACGATTTCCGCCTGGAACTCGACGGCGTTCTGCTGAGCTGGGCGGTCACGCGCGGGCCAAGCCTCAACCCCGCCGCCAAGCGTCTGGCTGTCAGAACCGAAGACCATCCGCTTTCCTATGGCGATTTCGAGGGGACCATCCCGAAGGGGCAGTACGGCGGGGGCACGGTCATGCTGTGGGACAAAGGAAGCTGGGAACCCAAGGGCGACGCGCACGCCGGGCTGAAGAAAGGCCATCTCTCCTTTACCCTGCACGGGGAGCGGCTGAAGGGCGATTGGGATCTCATCCGCATGCGCGGCGACACAAAAGACGCAAAAAAGGAAAACTGGCTGCTGATCAAAGCGAACGACGCCGAAGCCCGGCCGGACGGCGATGCCGCTGGTTTTCTCGACCAGTTGGGGTCTAGTGTCAAGACGGGACGTTCCATGGACGCCATCGCCGGAGGCGACAAACTGGCGGCGCTGATGAAAACCTACGATTCCGTGCAACTGGCCACGTTGGTGGACGCCCCGCCCGAGGGCGATGGCTGGGTGCACGAAATTAAGTTCGATGGCTACCGGTTGCTCGGTTACCTGGCAGACGGCGCCGTCTGCCTGCGCACCCGCAACGGCCTCGATTGGACCGCGAAGTTTCCATCCATCGCCGCCGCCATGGAAAAACTGAAGGCCGAGAGTGCGGTACTCGACATGGAAGCAGTCGTCCTGGACGAGAAAGGGCGAAGCACATTCCAAGGCCTGCAGGCGGCCCTTGGAGAAGGCGGACATCGCGAGCGCATTACAGCCTTTGTCTTCGATCTGCTCCACCTCGATGGCCGCGATTTATCGAAACAGCCCTTGACTGCGCGTAAGGAAACGCTGGCAGCACTGCTTGAGAAATCAAACGAAGGCAAGGCGCTGCGTTACAGCGAACATTTCGCTGGCAACGGCGCCCGGAATGCTCGAAAAGTCCTGCGGCATGGGCCTGGAAGGGATCGTCTCCAAGCGCGCCGACGCGCCCTACACCGCCGGGCGCGACAAGCTCTGGCTGAAATCGAAATGCGTCAAGCGCCAGGAATTCATCATCGTCGGCTACAGCAACGCCCGCAAGGGCGGCCGCGCCCTCGGTGCGCTCTACCTCGGCTACTACGATCATGCCGCCCTTAAGTATGCCGGCAAGGTCGGCACCGGCTTCACCATGCGGAGCGCCCGCGCCATCACCGCCCGTCTCGCGCCGCTCGCGCTGCTTGCGAGTGCCAAGCCCGTCCTGACGCGAGCCGAGACAAAGGGCATGACCGCGGGGGAATATCGGACCGTTCACTGGGTCTCACCGAAACTGCTCTGCGAAGTCGCCTTCACGGAGTGGACCGCAGACGGCCGCATCCGCCACCCCTCCTTCCAGGGACTGCGCGAAGACAAAAGCGCCCGCGACGTCAAGATGGAAAAGCCCGCCGTGAGGAGCACCAAAGGACTGGTGCTGAACGGCGTCACCATCACCCACCCGGACCGCGTGATCTCCGAAACAGGACACATCACCAAGGGTGAGCTGGCCGAATATCACAGCGCTGTGGCGTCCCTGATGCTCGCGCACATCGCGCGGCATCCCGTGAGCCTGCTGCGCTGTCCTTCGGGCATCGGCCAGCCATGCTTTTTTCAGCGCAATCCCGGCAAGGGCCTCGGCGAGGAAGTACATCCCTTTAAGTTTCGCCACAAGGGCAAGAGCTACGAATATCTCTATATCGAAACGCCGACAGGTCTGCTGTCTCTGATCCAGATGGGCGCCATAGAGATCCATCCATGGGGCGCCGGCATCGACAACATCGATTGCCCCGACCGGCTGATTTTCGATCTCGACCCCGCTCCCGACATCCCGTTCGAGGCCGTCAAGCTGGCCGCGCTCGACCTCCGGCAGCGTCTGAAACACAAGGGCCTTGAATCGATGCCGAAATGCACCGGCGGCAAAGGCATCCATGTCACCGTTCCGCTCGCCGCGCGCGACGAATGGGCCGCCGTGAAGGAATTCGCGGCGGTGCTCTCGGGCGAGATGGTCGCCGCAGCGCCCTCGGCCTACGTGGCAACCATGACTAAGGCCAAGCGCACCGGCAAGATCTTCATCGACTATTTCCGCAACGACTACACCGCCACCGCCATCGCCGATTATTCGGTGCGTGCGCGCGAAAGCGCTCCCGTCGCCGTGCCGCTCGAATGGCGGGAGCTGAAGGACCTTCAGTCCGCCAGCCAGTTCACGATCAAAGACGTCCTCCAGCGCCTGAAGAAGAAACCGCCGCAGTGGCCGAAGGGCCAGCGGCTGCCGCAAACGCCATAAGGCGGCGAAAGCCGTTCTCCGCCAGGGGTGCGCTAAAATGGTCCGGCGACTATGCCCTTGGCCTCCGGTGCTCGTTTAGGCCCTTACGAAATCCTGGCGCCGATCGGGATTTTCCGGCGGCTCAGGACGAGCTACACCTCGCCCTTCAATACAATCCCAATTCGTCGGACGCGCGTCTCGGCGCATCGTTACGATTAAGCCATCGAGCAGCACAAAAAAACCCAAGACCTCGATAACAACTTTTTTTACGCCGACTCGTTTTCCGGCATCGCTTATCGCCAGAAGGAGATGCTGGCCGAATCGCTCGCCGAATACCAACAAGCCGGCAAAATAGCTGGCCAGCCCCTTCCGGGTATGGCGGTCACCTACGCCCGCATGGGACGTACCGCCGAGCCGCGGGCTATCCTGCGCGAAATCCTGGATCTTTCCGCCCGGCGCTACGTCGCGCCGGAAGCCGCCGCCACAATCTATATCGCCCTGGGCAACAAAGAGCAGGCCTTCGTTTGGCTGGACAAGGCGTGGGAAGCCAGATCGGCCTCGCTAGTATACTTCATAGGCATGCCCCAGTACGATCCGGTCCGCACCGACCCGCGCTTTGTCGCTCTAATCGGGAAGATCAAGCCGCCGCGTTGAGCCCGCCTTGAGAATGTCACTCCCTGTTGCGAAAATCACGGTGGTAGACCGCATGCTACACCACGGCCCACTTCGATTCCACCGCGAAAAGTCCGGTGGCTGGGTTAAATAGACCTTATGTCCTGAAAACAACTGACACGGCGAGACTGCACGCGTTAAAGTAAATTAGGAAACCTCGGCAACGCGCCGTTACGTCTAGGTCATTGAGAAAAGGGTGGTTTGATGAAACTTACTTCATGTGCACGTCCATCGATTGCTGTCGCGCTGTCGATCTTATTGTTACCGTTCGCACCAATAGGCGCTTACGGCCAGGATCCTGGCGCATACGCTCCGCTGGATGCCAGTCAATTGGACCAGTTGGTAGCGCCTATCGCGCTGTATCCCGACGCGCTGGTAGCCCAGGTGCTCACTGCGTCCACGTTCTCCGACCAGGTCAGTAATGCCGACAACTGGATCCATCAAAATGAAGGCATGCCGCCCGATCAGATGGGCGCGGCCGTCGACACCATGCCGTGGGACCCGAGCGTGAAAGCTCTGGTTGAATTTCCCACCGTGCTCGATAACATGGCGCGCAACAACGGCTGGACTGCGGCGCTGGGTAATGCATATTACAACCAGCCCGGCGATGTCATGAACGCCGTGCAGGCCATGCGTTTCCAGGCCCAGCAGGCAGGCACACTACGCGGTACGGCGCAGGAGAGGGTATACGCGAACGGCGGGCTGATAGTGATTGAACCGGTGAATCCCGGGATGGTTTACGTCCCTTACTATAATCCTTGGGTCGTATACGGCGCGCCGGTGCCCGCATGGAGCGGGTATTACTGGGGAGGCCCGCCGGCCGGCGTGGCGTTCGGCGGTGGCCTCGCCATCGGCTTTGGCGTCGGCATTGGGGTTGGCCTGTTCTCTCATTTCGGGTGGGGTTATAACGCCTGGTCGCCCAACTGGCGCGGAGGCGTGGTGGTGTACAACCACAATACGTACATTTCGCGCAGCACTACGGTAGTCAACCATGGCAATTTCGGCGTGAATAATCGCGGCGTGTTCGAGCATGCCGGAAAAGGTGTGCCGGGCGGATATCATCCCGCAGTAACGGCGCAATCGGCTGCCTTTGCACATCCCGCGACCGGAGGCAATCACCCTGCGGGAGCCCCGGCGCAAGCTTATCGTCCCGCGCCCGGCAGCAGCTATCATCCGGCCCCCGCAGCGAACCAACCTTATCGCCCGGCCCCTGGCAGCACCAACCGTCCAACGCCGGCCGCGAGCCAACCTTATCGCCCGGCGCCTGGCAGCACCTATCACCCGGCGCCCGCCACCGCGCCGCGTGCGGCGCCCTCGAGCGCGCCGCATCAGTCGACTCCGGCTTACCATCCGCCGGCCGCCGCGCCTCACGCAGCGCCGTCCAGTAGGCCTGCGCCTCACGCAGCAGCGCCCGCGCCTCACGCAGCAGCGCCGGCGCACGCTTCCAACCCAAAGCCGGCGGCGCATAGCAACCCCAAACCGGAGAAACACGAAAAGTAGGGATGGCCGCACGCCTCCGGCATGTAGGCCTCAGGATTCGATAGAATATTCGATCGAGAGGCCTACATGACCATAACGATCGAAAAACCGGCACTCGGCCGGGCCGCCGCAGAATTCTTGGAAAAGCCACACCGCATGCTGATCGATGGGAAATGGGTGGCCGCGCAGAGCGGCAAGACCCTCCCCGTCGAGGATCCCGCCACCGAAGAGACCATTGCCCATGTCCCGGCCGGCGATAAAGCCGACATCGATCTCGCAGTCGCCGCCGCGCGCCGCACCTTCGAATCGGGACCCTGGTCGCGCATCTCGCCGGCCGAGAGATCGCGGCTGGTGTGGCGCCTCGGCGACCTGCTCGAACAGCACGCCGACGAGTTCTCGGAACTGGAAGCTCTCGACAATGGTAAGCCGGTCACCAACGCCCGTAACGGCGACATCGCTGGATCCATCGCTATGTTTCGCTACATGGCCGGGTGGGCCACCCGCCTGAACGGCGAGACCATCCAGGTTTCGAGCCCCGGCAACTGGCATGCTTACACGCTGCGCGAGCCGGTGGGCGTGGTCGGGCAGATCATTCCCTGGAACTTCCCCCTCATGATGGCCGCCTGGAAACTGGCGCCGGCGCTGGCGGCGGGATGCACCATTGTGTTGAAGCCCGCCGAGCAGACTCCCCTTACGGCATTGCGCTTCGGCGAGCTGATCCAGGATGCCGGCATTCCGGATGGCGTAGTCAATATCGTGACCGGCTATGGGGAGACTGCCGGTGCATCGCTCGCCGAACACCTGGACGTAGACAAAATAGCCTTTACCGGCTCCACTGAGGTCGGCAAGCTGATCGTCAAGGCTTCCACCGGAAATCTCAAGCGCGTATCGCTGGAGCTCGGCGGCAAATCCCCCGCCATCGTATTTCCGGATGCCGATCTCGACTTGGCGGTGGCCGGCACCGCCTCCGCCATCTTCTACAACCAGGGCCAGTGCTGCACGGCAGGCTCGCGCCTGTTCGCCCACAAAAAAGTGTACGACCGCATCGTGAGTGGCGTGGTAGCCGAAGCCGGCAAGATGAAGGTCGGCCACGGCCTGGATCCCACCGTAACCCTGGGACCGCTGGTTTCAAAAGAACAGCATCAGCGTGTGACGGGTTTCCTTCAGTCGGGCCGCAGCGAAGGCGCCGAGGTCGTGGTGGGTGGCCGAACCGGCAACGGGCACGGTTATTTCGTCGAACCCACCGTGCTCGCGAAAACCAATCGCGACATGCGCGTGGTCCGCGAAGAGATCTTCGGACCCGTGGTGTGCATCCAGTCCTTTGACGACGACGATTTGGACTCAGTGGCTCGCTTCGCCAATGATACGGAATACGGCCTGCAAGCTAGCGTCTGGACCCAAAATCTGCGCGTGGCGCACTTGATGGCGCGCAAGATCAAAGCCGGCACCATCTGCATCAACAACCACAACTACGGCGATCCGGCCTGGCCCTTCGGAGGATACAAGCAGTCCGGCTGGGGCCGCGAGATGGGCAAAGAAGTGATGGAGCATTACACCGAAACGAAGTCCGTTGCCGCCCGCCTCTAGCGCGCAATACGTCCTGCTTCCCCCTCCGCTTTCCGTCGATTTCAACGGCTTTGGTAACAAATCGCCGCATCCCACGTCTACATTGATGAGTCCCATATAAGGGACTGAACAATATGACTCGAATCCGCCCGATCAGGAATGGAAAAAAGGCAGCGCCGAGCTTCTCGTGCTGTCGTTACTTGAGGACCAACCTCGCCATGGCTACGACATTTCAAAGTTGATCCAGCTTCGATCAGGAGGCGCTTTGAGTTTTCATGTCACCTCGCTTTACCCGTTGCTCCACCGTCTGGAGAAACAGGGATGGATCGAGGGGCTGTGGGTGGAGAAGGCCGAGCAGCGCAGGCGGCGATATTACAAACTGACCCCGCGAGGCTGGAACGAGCTTCGTTCCAAGCAGAAGAGTTGGAAGGATTTCGTCGCAGTGATCAGCCGGATCACAGGAATCGAACATGCGTAATTGGAAGAATCTCATTCGAGAACGGATCGCCCCGTTGCGCCTCACCGCAGCGGGCGAGGCGGCTCTCACTGAAGAGATCGCGCAGCACCTGGAAGATATCTATCGCGACCTTCTGAGCGGTGGAGCAACCGAAGAAGAGGCCTACCGCAGCGCCATCTCGGAGTTGGATGACATGTATCCGCTGCGGCGCAGGACTGGAGAGGGAATCAAGTGCATGCCGAAACACGACGCACCACCGGCTGGAGACATGCGGCCGGGCAATTTCATGGAGGGGCTCTGGAGAGATCTTCGCTACGCCGTGCGCACGATGCGGCAAGGCCCCATCTTCGTTCTCTTTGTGGTTCTGACGCTGGCCTTGGGGATCGGCGCGAATACTACCGTCTTCACATTGATCAATACGCTGATTCTGAATCCGCTGCCGGCAGCGAATCCCTCCGAGTTGGTCGGGATACAGACGGTCGAAACCACGAGCACCTCAAAGTCGAGCGCGCCTCTGCCGATTTCGTACGCGCAACCTGAAAGACTATCAAGCGAGGAACGCCGTCTTCCGTTCGCTGGCGGGCTACACATCTCCGCGTTTGATCACCTGGCAGCCGAAGGGTCGGTCACAGAGGCTGTTCAGCGAATTGGTGACCGGCAACTACTTCTCGACACTGGGGCTCACGCCGGCCAAAGGACGGTTTTTCCTGCCCGAGGAAGACAGCACGCCGGGCGCGCACCCGGTTGCGGTAATGAACTACGGCACGTGGCAGACGGTTTTTGGCGGCGCGGACGACATTGTCGGCAAGACGCTGCGGCATCAACAACGTCGTCTTCACCGTCGTAGGCGTCGCCCCGCCCAAGTTCATTGGGGTGAATGCCGTTTTCGGTCCGGATATGTGGATGCCGGCCACCATGGCGGAGCGGTTGTTCCCCAATGAGATGCAGAACGCGTTCAGCGATCGCGGCAAAGGCGATTTTCACGGGCATCGGGCGCTTGAAGCCGGGCGTCTCCCGGGCGCGCGCACAAGCCAACATGGCACTCCTGGCGCGAGATCTGGCGCGCGAAAATCCCGACGCCAATGAGGGCCACACGGTCGGCGGTGCGTCCTATCCGCGAGGCCATTTTTGCGGCAATAGCAGCAGCTACACGCCGATTCTGTTCGCCAGCGCGGCGCTGTTGATTGTGGTGGGGATCGTTTTGCTGATTGCGTGTTCGAACGTGGCGAACCTGCTGCTGGCGCGCTCGGCGGCGCGGCAGCAGGAGATGGCGGTCCGCCTGGCGATGGGAGCGAGCCGCTACCGGCTGGTGCGGCAGCTTCTGACCGAGAGCGTGTTTCTCGGACTTCTTAGCGGCGCCGTGGGAATGTTGATCGGCTATGCGGGGATGCAACTGCTGATGGGGGCGCTGCCGGGATCCGCAAACTTCGTCACGCCGAAGCTCGATGCGACGGTATTCGTTTTTGCGCTGTGTATCTCGCTGGCAACCGGCTTCATATTTGGCATCATTCCGGCTTTTAGAGCTTCGCGCGCGAATGTGGCGGAAGCGTTGAAGGAAGAGGGCCGCACCACGGGAAGAAGCCGGAGGAGAGTGACACTGGCGAACGCTCTGCTGGTGGGCCAGGTAGCATTTTCATTTCTCTTACTGGTGACCGCGGGCTTGTTCCTGCGAAGCATCGGGCGGGCGTACGATATCGATCCGGGCTTTCAGACCACGCACCTGGCGGTGTTCATGACGAATCCCGGACAGGCCGGCTACAAGGAGTCGCAAACCAAAGCGTTCTACAAAGAGGTCCGCGAGCGCGTGGCGCAGATACCCGGCGTCGCAGTCGGTGTCGTGGGCCTCGAACCTGCCGCTGTGGGGCCGAGCCGTGAATGGACTGGAGGTGGAAGGGCGGCAGCAGCGATCGCAGGCCGACAAGATCACCACGATCGTGAACACGGTAGACCTCGATTATTTCGAGACGGCGGGCGTGAGGATCGATCGCGGGCGCGAGTTCACGAATATCGACCAGGAGACATTCTGCTCCGGTGGCCATCGTGAACGAGAAACTGGCGCACGATTATTGGCCGGGCGGAGACGCGCTGGGAAAACGCATTCAGTTGCCGGGAGCGAAACAGATGCGGCAGATCGTGGGGATCGCGAGAACCGCCAACTACACCAACTGGGCGGAGCCGCCGCAACTGTGCGTCTATGTGCCCGCGGCACAGAACTATTCCGATGCGATGACGTTGTACGTGCGCAGCAAGGGAGATCCGGGGCAGGTGCTGAGGGCGGTGCAGCGCGAAGTGCGCGCGGCCGGTCCGCGAATTTCTAGTGACCAGCATACGGACCGGGCGCGAGATCGTGGATGGCGGCTTGTTTCAGGCCAAGATGGGCGTGACGCTGCTGAGCGTGTTCGGATTATTGGCACTGGGCCTGGCGAGCATCGGACTGTACGGGATACTGGCGTACTCGGTGAATCAGCGAAAACGGGAGATCGGGCTGCGCATGGCGCTGGGCGCTACGCGAGCGAGCGTGCTGGGGCTGATTCTGAAACAAGGCATGTCGCTGGTGGTGACGGGAGTGCTGATTGGCTTGCTGGCCGCGCTGCTGGTGGGGCGGCTGCTGAGCGGAATGCTGTACGGCGTGAGCGGCGGCGATCCGGTGAGCGTGGCGGGAGCGGCCGTGGTGTTGCTGGCGGTCGCGCTGTTGGCGTGTTATTTGCCCGCACGCTGGGCCAGCCGCGTGGATCCGTTGGTGGCGCTGCGCGAAGGGTGACGGCGATGAAGCGCTTCTGGATTGCACTGTTACTCCTGTGTGCAATCGGCGCCGCCGCGGCGCTGCGGCGAATCGTGGCGCTCGAAAGTGCACCGGTTGCGGGACCGTCCGCCGCTGGCGGCTTTGGACGCGCACTTCGCTGCCAAGGCGGGGATAGTGCTTCTGCACATCGTTCCCAGCCTGCTGTTCGTGCTGCTGGTTCCGCTGCAGTTTGTTACTTCATTGCGCCGGCGTCACCCGCGTTTCCATCGCTGGACGGGCCGCGTGATTGTGGTGTTGGGCGTGGTGCTCGGCGTGTCGGCTCTGCGGTTGAGCGCTCATCCGGTGGGCGGGCTTGGCCGAGGGAACGGCGACTGCATTCTTCGGCAGCCTGTTTCTGTTTTCGCTCGCGAAGGCGTGGTGGCACATTCGCCATGGCGGGTGGAACTGCATCGCGAATGGGCCACGCGTATGGCCGCCATAGCGTTGGGCGTGGCTACTACGCGGCCGATTATGGGCGTGTTTTTCGCGACCAGCAGGCTGACGGGGCTCACGCCTGTCGCAATTCTTTGGGCCGGCGATGTGGCTCGGTTTCGTTTCCACTTATCTTGCCGGCGAGACTTGGATCAATTACACGCGCCGGCGCAGCACTCGCTTTATGGAACAAGAGGAGTTGACCGCGGGCAGAAGTCTTGCGCGCGGAATACACGGGGCATAGTGGCTCTCACGCTCGCGACACGTGGACCAAACCGCCTCGGGGCAATATCGGTAGTGGTTTCCCCTGCGCTCTACTCCCTGTCGTTGTGTATACTAAGCCGATGCGAAAACGTACAACGCTGCGCTGGCTCGCCGGACTGTTGCTGGCAGTCACTCTGTGCAGAGACGCGCCGGGGCAGGATGCCAAAGAAGCCACCGCCGGTGATGCCCAGAAACTGGTCACAATCCGCCGCATCTTCGTCGAAGGCACACGCTTGCCTACACTGTCGGTCATCCACCTGGCCGAAATCAAGGCGGGCGATCAGGTGAACTTTCTCAAACTCCACGAAGCGCTGCAAAAAGTAACGAAGAGCGGCCTGATCGGCAACATCGACTTCGAATATGAGTCGCTGCCCGACAAAGAGACGGAAGTCGTGCTGCACATGAAGTGCACCGACGTGGCGCCCACAGCAAAAGCGACCATTGCGATACCCCAAGTCGATGAGAACGATGTGTGGGCCTGGCTGCGTCAAGTGGACCCGCTGTTTACTCGTGACATGCCTCCTACCGAGGCGGCGATCAAATTCTACTCCTATTGGATCGGCAAGTACATGGAAGCCCATGGAGTCCCCGATTTCCAAAAGGGCTTCGCCATCGTCGCGGACGCTTCGAACTCCACAGGCGGTAATAATACCGACCGGCTGCTATTTAAGGTGGCGAAGCGCCGTGCGCTCAAGTAATCTGTTAGGCAGGGCGCATTGCGCGCGGTCCAGGCGTCCGGTGACCAACGTCATATAGCTGAAAGTGGCGATACGGGCATAGATGGAGGGATGGGCTTTGCCAGCGCTGGCTTCGCTGGCCGGGGAATTTGAGAGAATTGGTAGTGGAGGAACCGAATGGATTCAGCCTCGATCTTTGATCTAAGCCCTTCCGAGAAGCTCCAACTTGTCGAGGATCTGTGGGATGACCTGGCGGCCGCACCGGAGGCCGTACCGGTCCACGACTGGCAAAGGCAGGAATTGGCCCGCAGGAAGGCGAATCTGTTGAGGGACCCGGCTTCTGGTATGGCCTGGGAGAGGCGAAGCGCAGAGTACGTGCGCGCTATGCCCGTTGAGCTGGTCATTGCGCCGGAAGCGGAGTTGGACATCGCGGAAGCCTACGAATGGTATGAAGGCCGCAGGGTTGGGCTGGGTGAGGAGTTCCTGAGTTCGATCGATGCTTGTTTGGAAAGCACCCGGCGCCGGCCGGAGATGTACCCAGTCGTGGACGAGGGCTACCGTCGCTCACTGATACGCCGCTTTCCGTACGCCGTGTTCACGCGTGGTCGGAGGCGACAGTTACAATCTATGCGGTGTTTCATACCTCTCGCGACCCGGACAAATGGCGCCAGCGCCGTGCCTGATGGCTTGCGTTGAGATCGGCGTTCACTCGCTTCTGGGCGTATGTGCCGTCGGGAGCCGCTTTCCCATCCGGGCAGATAGGCGTTCATCAGGCTCTTGAATAGCTTTCCGTGGTTCGGCACAGGCAGGCGCAGCAGCTCGTGCACGATCACAAACTCGCGGAAGGTAGCGGGCTGTTCTTGAAGAAATTTTGGAATTTTGATTCCAGATATCCACTCTCATGGCATCGGCGAGTGGCCCATCGCGCAGCGGCATTTCCGGTAATCACACCCCGGCAAAATCCACCGCCGCCACCGCAGCCCCCGTTGTTTCAACCACCTGCAGCGCCCCGCCGCTCCACACCGCAAGCCCCCGGATCTCCGGCGTGGTACCGAGAGGCTGGGGCAGGTCACGTGCGTAGATTCGCCCCAAACTCGCCCTCGCCGGCGCGTCCGCATTCGAAAGCGAGCCGAAATGGCCAAGATGAGCTAAGTAAATCGCCCGGACCCGCCAAAACAGATCGTAAGCTACATAAAACAGATGAGTTACAGGAAAATGGCTTCGTTCTTCCAGATGACTTTACGGCCCTTCCGGACGCCCCCGGCCCTGCACAATCGCGCACAATCCGGCACAAGCTCCATCGGCCAGCGGCCGCCCGGATGGAACCGGATCCTTCTCCCCACCGGCTACAATAGGCTTTTGCCAATGAACAAAACCTCCATAGCCCCCATGCTCTCTGTGCGAAACGGCGCGCGGGCGATCGAGTTTTGTAAGGCCGCGTTCGACGCTACCGAGCTATTCCGCATCGACGATCCCGCCGGAGCGGTGGTCGCTCAATTATCCGCAGGGGGAGCCGAGTTCTGGGTCGCCGACGAGTCCCCGGAGCACTTCAATTTCAGCCCTGAGACCCTCGGCGGCAGTACCGCGCGGATGGTAATGGTGGTGGAAGACCCGGATGCGGCCTTCGATCGGGCGGTCTTAGCGGGCGCCACCGTGGTTTGGCCCGTAGCCGACCAGTACGGTTGGCGGTTAGGACGAATCGCCGATCCCTTCGGCCATCATTGGGAGATCGGCAAGCCGCTGCCCGGAGGGCGCTAAATGCCCGCATTGTAGGGCCGGCGCTAGAGCGGCCGTCTGCCGGCTCACGGTATGATGAATAGGAAAGCCTCCCCGCACTATGCCCCTTAAAACCGATCCTGATCTGGGTATCAATAGCTGGCTCGAAGACGAGCTCTATCAGCGATACTTGAACGACCGCACCGCCGTCGACGAGAGCTGGAAACAGGTGTTCGAAGATCCGAACAACGGCCAAACCGCCGCCCCTTCCCCCGCTCAATCCGTCGCCCGCCCAACCGCGCACAACGCCGCGCCTTCCGCCGCTTCCGGCAACATCCAGCCCCTCCGCGGCATCGCCGCTAAGATCGCCGAAAACATGAACGCCAGCGTCTCGATCCCGCTGGCCACGTCGCAGCGCATCATCCCCGTCAAGGTGATGGACGAAAACCGCCGCATCATCAATCAGCACCGCACGCTGGTCGGTAAGAGCAAGGTATCCTACACGCACCTGATCGGCTGGGCGATCCTCAAAGCCCTCGAAAACTTTCCGGGCCTCAACCACGCCTATGCCGAAGTGGACGGCCAGCCCGCGCGTGTCGCGCACCCGCAGATCGACCTGGGCATCGCGGTGGACGTCCCCACCAAAGACGGCAACCGCAACCTGCTGGTCCCCAGCATCAAAAACGCCGGCGCTATCGATTTCGCGCAATATGTCACCAACTTCGACGATCTGGTGGACCGCGCCCGCAAAGGCAAACTCGCGCCTGCCGATTTTCAAGGCACCACCATCTCGCTCACCAATCCCGGCACCGTCGGCACCATGAGTTCCAGCCCGCGCCTGATGGCCGGCCAGGGCGCCATCATCGCCGCCGGCGCCATCGATTACCCGGCCGAATACCAGGGCGCCGCGCCCGAGACCCGTTCCATGCTGGGCATCGGCAAGGTGATGTCGCTTTCCTGCACCTACGATCACCGCATTATTCAGGGCGCGGAATCCGGGATGTTTCTGGGCAAGGTGCAAGCGCTGCTGGATGGCGGCGACGGCTTCTACGAAGAGATCTTCGCGCACCTGAAGATGCCTCACCAGCCCGTGCGCTGGGAGGCCGACAAGCACGTCATGCTACCCGGCGCCAGCGGCCGCACCGCCGAGATTGCGAAAGAGGCCGGCGTACTCCAGCTCATCAACGCCTATCGCGTGCGCGGCCACCTGATCGCCGATCTCGATCCGCTGGGCGGCGAGCCCACCAACCATCCGGAGCTCGACCCCCTCTCCTACGGCCTCACCATCTGGGACCTCGACCGCGAATTTCTCACCGGCAGCCTCAGCGAGGCCATCGGCGAGCACGGCGGCGAGCATGGTCCCAAACCGGTTGCCACTCTGCGCGAAATCCTGGAGACGCTGCGCCAGACCTATTGCGGCAAAATCGGCTGCGAGTACATGAACATCCAGCAGCCCGAGCAGAAGCGCTGGCTGCAACATCGCATGGAGCCGCAGTCCAACAACTGGCCCCTCGAACCGGAAACGCGCGTGCGCATTTTGCGGCGGCTCGTCGAAGCCGAAGAGTTCGAGCATTTCCTGCATGCCCGCTTCGTGGGCCAGAAGCGCTTCGCGCTCGAAGGCGCCGAAACCGCTATTCCCATCCTCGATGAATTGCTGGAACGCGCCGCCGGCCGCAATGTGAACGAAGTGGTCATGGGCATGGCGCATCGCGGGCGTTTGACCGTGCTCACTACGGTGGTCGGCAAACCGGTCGCCGAAGTTTTCGCGCAGTTCGAAGGCGAACTCGATCCGGCCAGCACGCAAGGCTCCGGCGACGTGAAGTATCATTTGGGCGCGCGCGGCGTCTTTCGCTCCACCACCGGCCGTGAAGTGTTGGTCTCCGTATCGCCCAATCCCAGCCATCTGGAAGCTGTCGATCCCGTGGTCGAGGGCATCGTCCGCCCCAAGCAGGATCGCCTGGGCGACACTCACCGCGAGCGCGTGATCCCGCTGCTGATTCACGGCGATGCCGCTTTTGCGGGGCAAGGCGTTGTCGCCGAAACGTTGAACCTTTCGCAGCTCGATGGCTACTGCACCGGCGGCACGCTGCACCTGATCATCAACAACCAGATCGGTTTCACTACGCTGCCCGATGAAGCCCGCTCCACGCCGTATTCCACCGACGTAGCGCGCGGCGTGCAAGCCCCCATCTTCCACGTCAATGGCGACGATCCTGAGGCCGCCATCCGCGTCGCGCAGATCGCATTCGATTACCGCCAGCAGTTCAAAAAAGACGTGGTCATCGATATGTTCTGCTACCGGCGATGGGGCCACAACGAAGGCGACGACCCCAGCTACACGCAGCCCATCCTTTACCGCAAGATCAAGGATCATCCTTCTGTGGGCAAGCTCTATGGCGAGCGCCTGGTGCGCGAAGGCCTGCTCACCGGCGAACAGGTGGCCGGCATGCGCAAGGAAGTCGCGCAGCGGCTTTCGGCGGCTTACGACGCGGCCGCCCAGTCTAGCGAGAAGTCTAGCGAGCAATCTGGCGAGCAATTCGAAGGGCAGGAGTTGGCCGCCGTCCCGAAGGACGAGATCGCCAGCTTCTGCCCGCGCACCGCGGTCGATAGGGCCACCATCGATCGGGTGATTCGCGCTATCACGCAGTTCCCCGAGAATTTCCACGTCCATCCCAAGTTGCACACTTTTATCCGGCGCCGCCGCGAGGCCATCGAGAAAGGCGGACCCGTCGATTGGGCTTTCGCCGAGGCGCTGGCCTTCGGGACGCTGGTTCTCGAAGGAACGCCGGTGCGGCTCAGTGGCCAGGACTCCGGCCGCGGCACTTTCAGCCAGCGCCATCTGGCCTTCTGGGATTCCGAGACCGCCCAGAAGTACATCCCGCTGCAACACGTTTCGCCGGATCAAGCCCGCTTCGACGTCTACGATAGCTCGCTGAGCGAATATGCGGTGCTGGGTTTCGAGTTCGGCTACAGCGTGGCCGATCCGCTCACGCTGGTGTTATGGGAAGCCCAGTTCGGCGATTTCGCCAATGGCGCGCAGATCATGATCGACCAATTCATTTCCAGCGCCGAATCCAAATGGGGACAGCCCAGCGGACTGGTGCTGCTGCTGCCGCACGGGTTTGAGGGGCAGGGGCCGGAGCACTCGAGCGCCCGCATCGAGCGCTTTCTGGTGCTGTGCGCCGGCAACAATATGCAAGCCGCTAATTGCACCACCCCCGCGCAATATTTCCACCTGCTGCGCCGCCAGATGTATGGCGGCGCCGACCGCCGCGGCATGCGCAAGCCGCTGATCATCTTCACGCCCAAGAGCGTGTTGCGGCATCCCAAGGCCGTTTCCACGGCGGCGGAGTTGATCGAGCGGTGGTTTCCGCGAGGTGCTGCCGGACACCATCGCCATCGAACCCGATCTGGTCACGCGCGTGATTTTCTGTTCGGGCAAGATCTACTACGATCTGTTGACTGCCCGCGAAACCCGCCAGGCGAATCACGTGGCGCTGGTGCGCATCGAGCAGTTGTATCCGTTCGCGGAGACGGATGTGAACGACGCGGTGTTGCGCTATCCGCTCACCGCCGAAGTGGTGTGGGCGCAGGAGGAGCCGCGCAACATGGGCGCGCGCCGCTATATCGAGGAACAGCTTCAGCCGCTGCTCTCGCCCACCGGCCGCGAACTGCGATATGTAGGCCGTCCGGAGAGCGCCAGCCCGGCCACCGGATCGGGCCGGCGGCATCAGGAGCAGCAGGCCGCCATCATCGACGAGGCCATGTCGGAACGGCCTCTTGTTGAGTCGCGGCGCGTGCGCCTGATCGGGCGCCGGTCGAAAGTATCAAGCCTGTTCTTTTGCACTTGACAACCAAGTGAAGCTGTCCGATACTCAACGTAGAGGATTACTTGGATGCCAAGTGAAGACCCCGGCCGGATCACCGTCCTGCAGGGTACGCTCGATTTGATCGTCCTGCGCACTCTGAAAGCCATGGGCCCGCAACACGCTTATGGCATCGCGGCGCGGCTCGAGCAGGTCTCCGAGCGATCTGCTGCACCTCAATCAGGGAACGCTATATCCCGCCTTGGTGCGCCTCGAACAGCAGGGCCGCATCAAGGGCGCCTGGGCCAAGACGGAGAGCAACCGCGAAGCCAAGTTCTACACCATCACCAAGGCGGGGGAGAAAGCGTTGTCGGAAGAAACCCAGCGCTGGCGGCGGATGTCCAGCCTGGTGGATAAACTGCTTGTCGGAAGGTGCCTGATTCATGCGCCGATTCTTCTGCGAGACTGGCAAACCTTTTCCGCCGCCCCGCCCTGGAGCGCGAACTCTCCCGCGAGATCGCCTCCCATCTTGGCATGCTGCAGGAGGAATACGAGCGCCGTGGATTATCCGCGGACGACGCCAGGTTAGCCGCCCGCCGCGCCTATGGCGGCGCCGAACTGGCCAAGGAGCTACACCGCGAGGCACGTTCCTTTATGTGGGTTGAGCAGCGCTTGAAGGACCTGCGCTACGGTGTGCGCAGTCTCTCGCGGACGCCGGGCTTTACGGCACTCGCGGCCATCACGCTGGCGCTGGGCATCGGCGCCAACACCGCCATCTTCAGCGTGGTGAATGCCATACTGCTCCAGCCGCTCCCCTATAAGGATCCGGGCCGCCTCGTCACTCTCCTGCACAGCGGCGCCGATCCCGTAGCGGTCGCCAATTATATTGACTGGCGCGACCAGAGCCGATCCTTCGCGGCCATGGGCGCGGCCGATTATTGGACCCCCAACCTCACTGGCAGTGGTTCACCCGAGCATCTTTGGGGTCTTCGAGTGACGCAGAGCTTGATGCCGATGCTCGGTATCGAGCCCCTGCTGGGCCGTCTGTTCCTTCCCGGCGAAGACCAGCCCGGTTCGGAGCATGAGGTCGTCCTCAGTCATCGGCTGTGGCGGCGTCGCTTCAACAGCGATCCGAGCGTAGTGGGCATGCCGATCACCCTGAATGGCGAGGCTTACACCGTAATCGGCGTGATGCCGCCCGAGTTTCAGTTCGCGCCTTTCTGGGCCACCCGCGCGGAATTGTGGGCGCCGGATGCATTTGGCCGACCGCGTGCACAATCAGCGGCGGAAACAGTCTGCGCGTCTTTCGCGCGCCTGAAAGCGGGACTTCCGCTGGCCCAGGCACGCGCCGAAATCGCGGCGATTACCGGCAGGCTCGAAACGCCAGTATCCCGGCACCAACCGCGGACGTCCGAGTGACCCCCTTGAAAGAGAATGTGGTCGGTAAGATCGAGACGCCCCTGCTGATTCTGCTGGGCGCGGTCGGATTTGTGCTGTTAATTGCCTGCGCCAATGTAGCCCACATGCTGCTGGCCCGCACATCCGGCCGGGAGAGGGAGATCGCCGTGCGCACCGCGTTGGGAGCCGCCAGAAGCCGCATCGTCAGCCAGTTACTTACCGAAAACCTTGTGCTGGCGAGCCTTGGAGCTACGGCCGGCCTGCTGCTCGCGATGTGGGGAACAAAGGCTCTGGTGGCGCTCGCTCCAAGTTCCATTCCGCGCTTGCAGACGGTGGCCATCGATGCCCGGGTCATGCTGTTTCTCTTGGCCGTAACTCTGCTGACTACCTTTGTCTTCGGTCTGGCTCCTGCAACCCACGCCGCCGCCGGCGATCTCAACAGCGCGCTAAAAGAAGGCGGCCGGGGAGGCGGCGACGGCATTCGCCGCAACCGGCTGCGCAGTTTCCTGGTGGCGTCCGAATTCGCGCTGGCGTTCATCCTGCTGATCGGCGCAGGCCTGATGATCCGCAGTTTTTTCGCGCTGCAATCGGTTGACCCGGGATTCAACCCGCACCACGTCCTCTCCATGGTCGTGTCGGTCGCCGGATCGGCCGAGGCCTCGCCGGATCGGCGCACGATCTTCTACCAACAACTCCTCCGGCATCTCGATGCGACGCCGGGCGTGCTGGCCGCCGGCGCCATCAACCATCTGCCACTGGCAGGCGACATCTGGGGCTGGGATTTCGCCATTGAGAGCCGGCCTAAGCCGCGCCCGGGCGAATCGCCTGGCGGCGTTTACCGCATCGCGATGCCGGGATATTTCGAGACCATGCGCCTGCCGTTGCTTCGCGGCCGCGATCTTACCGGTCACGACGATACCCACGCGCCGGGCGTAGCGCTCATCAATGAACGTGCCGCCGGCGAATACTGGCCGGGGGAAGATCCGCTGGGGAAACGCATCACCTTCGATGACCGGCGCACATGGCTGACAATAATTGGCGTGGTCAAAAACGCCCGGCAGGACGACTGGGTTTCCGCGCCCGCGCCGGAGGTGTACCTGGCCGCACTGCAGCACCGCGACTTCATGGGAAATGCCTCAACGGCTTGGGCGTACCTCACGCTGGTGGTGCGCACCAGTGGCGATCCCGCGCGATTTGCGCCGGCGGTGAAGAAAATAGTCTGGTCTTTCGACCCCAACCTGCCCATCTCCGAAGTCTTTACGATGGACCGGGTCGTGGCGGACGCCAACGGGCAGCCGCGCTTCGAGATGCTCCTGCTGGGAGTCTTCGCCGGAGTGGCGCTGCTGCTGGCCGCGGTAGGAATTTATGGCGTGATGAACTACTCGGTCTCGCTGCGGACGCGTGAGATCGGCATTCGCATTTCGCTGGGCGCCAGCCGTATCGGGTTGCTGCGCCAGGTGGTGCGGCAGGGGATGCTGCAGGCGCTCGCCGGCTCCGCGGCCGGTGTAGCTGGAGCCCTGCTTCTTTCGAGACTGATGGCCAGGATATTGTACGGTGTCGAGCCAACCGATCCGGTCACATTCGGCGCGGTGGCGGCGGTACTGGGGCTCGCCGCGTTTCTCGCCATTTGTGTTCCGGCGTATAAAGCTACCGGGTCGAACCCATAGTAGCTCTGCGCCATGAGTAGACTTCACTTGTGATGCGCGCTCGACGAGGACGGAGTGTACACGGGTGCGCCGTCCGATGGATGCGCCGTGCGGCTCAGCGGGATCGTCTCTACCGTATGCATCGCCGCGTTAACATCAGGAGCCAGCACTTGGATAGACGCAGTCACTTGCGCCTCGCGGAACGACAAGAGCGGCTTCCGGACTAGCGCCACGCCGACCACCAGCGCATCTCCGCCCGGATCCAAAGCCGCTGCCTGCGTAGTTAAGCATGGTTGGCTGGCGGCGCCTGAACCTAGCGCCGCCAGGCTAACGGTGCTCTCCGTGATCACGATGCCCGTCTTCACGTTAATGAACTCCAGTGACACGTCCACCGGGCCAGTGCCAATGTTGACGGCGCACAGAACCAGTTCTTGTCCCTGCTCCGCGCTCGCCGGCAAGCTGGCCAATCGATACGCGACTGGCTTCTGGCCCGCCCAACGCCGGCGGCGCAGGCCAAAGCCAGGCATATCAACCACGCTAGAGACTTCATGAAGGCTCTCCTTTCAGCGTTTGAGACGCGATGCGCTTCCGACACGGTTTCTGACTAGAGACGCGAGCGGCGGGCGCGGCCACTCCTGCTATCCTGAGCTATCGGAATCTAATCGCCCTGAAGTGAGGAAACCGCTGTGCGCGTTGTGGCCGGAGTGGATCTTGGCGGAACCGCCATCAACTATACGTTAATCGACCCGCAGGAGCAGTTCCTGATCGAAGGGCTGTGCGAATATCCCGCCCGCTCCAAGGAGGGTCCCGCCGATCTGTCTCCAACAGATCGTCGACGGGCTGCGGATGGCCGTCGAGAAGGTGGGCCTGCAGGTATCGGACGTGGCCGTCGCCGGTCTCGATACGCCGGGGCCGGCCAGTGCGGCCGGAGTGCTCAGCGCGCTCGGTTCCACCAACTTCGTGCACAGCCGAATGGTGCGGGTTCGACATCCGCGCCGGCCTGGAAGCCCGGCTGGGCATCCCCGTGACGTATCTGAACGACGGCAACGCCGGCGCTCTCTGGGGCCACTTCACCATCTTCGGCGCCAGCAGCAAAGCCACTTCCGTCACGGTCGTGATCGGCACCGGTCTGGGCGGCGGCGTCATTATCGACGGCCGCGATGTCAAGGGCCGCAAGGGTTTCGGCGGCGAGTTGGGCCACGTCCTGCTGCCCTATCAGAATATCCGCGGAATCGAAGGGCTGAAGCCGGAATGCAACTGCGGGCGCACCGGAGATCTGGAATCGGTCTGCTCGCTGACCGCCATCGGAAAGTCGTTTCTGCCGTATTTCCTGCGCCGCTATCCGGATCACGAACTCGGCAAACTCGACATCCACCAAGGCCGCCAAGCTAGTGCGCGGCATGGCGGAAAAGGGCGATCCCATGTGCAAGGAGATTTTCCGCGTGCAGGCGCATGCGCTGGGCATTTTCTTCGATGAAATGATCAACACGTTCGATCCCGATGCGTTGGTAGTCGGCGGAGGCGCCATCGAAACCAGCCGGGAGTTCCAGCGCTGGTTCATCGACGAAATCCACGCCGGCATGCCCCCGCAACGCGCCGAGCAGGCGGACATCCCGATTCACATCATGCCCAATGGCGATACCGCGGGCGCCCGCGGGGCGGCCATCGAAGCACTGCAATACGCGCGGCAAAACGGGCTGCTGTAATTACCCGAAAGAATCTCCGGGAGCGGTCAGGGAAGCAACGGCGAGGTAGCCAGCATCTCCTTGACTGCCCGCCCAACGGTGGCTAAAAACTCATTGAGCACGCGCGCCGCCGTTAACCTTCCGCTTATCCAACAACCGCTAGTGAGTCAGCGGGAAGACTGGCAGACGGGGCTGGCGCACGGGGGCGTTCCGCTTTACAAAAATGCAGAGTCTCTTGTCTCCGCTCGAAAGATCCATGCGCGAGAACGGGGGATCGGAGAGAATATTATGCGGTGCAAAAATAACCAGGTCGCGAAGTTCTTGTCGAATCCGAAAGCCACCGATTTCCGGTGTAAAAAATCGCTTCAGACGCTCAGCGCTCACATCGGTTTCGATGTCTCCCGAGTAGAAGCCTTCGCGCGCTATGGTCAACGAGCGGGCGTGCAGGTCCGACGCGAAAACCTGAATTTGAGGCGGTGTCTCGAACTTTCCCGCCGCTTCCTTCAGGGCAATGGCCAGCGAGTACGCCTCCTCACCCGTAGCGCAGCCCACCGGCCATACACGGATCGCGTCCTGTTGCGACTTCCGGTTGAACAGGCGGGGAATGACTTCTTTCTCCAGCTTTTCAAATACCCATGGTCGCGAAAGAAGTGCGTAACCGTATGTGTCGAGGCCCACTGCATCCGCCGGGCGATGCGCCGTAAAACCGTGGACATTTTGTAGCGGCTAAAAATCACGATCCGTCTGCGTCCGCAGGTTCGCCAAAATATCTTGCAGGAGAACGCGTTCATCTGGTGGAATGGCCTCGCCGTCCTCAATCTCCGGGACGCGAGGCTCGGTCTTGTCGAATCGGAGAATCGTCGCAGGGATTTCCGCTACGGAAAGGATAAAATCGACCAGGCCGGTGGCGATGGCGCTTTGCGGCATCCCGTCATATTCCGCTTCGTTTGGGTCCTGTACGACCACCAGACCGCCACACGCTTTAATGTCTTTAATACCCAGAGAGCCGTCAGACCCGGTGCCGGTGAGAACTACCGCGATAGAGTGTCCGTCGTGCGCACTAGCTAGCCCGCAAAGGCGCGGGGGCGCCTCAACGCCTTCGAATAACTGCCCACGCGCCGTTTTGCGGGCGGTTACTTAAAAGCGTACGGAAGAAGTGATCGATGGGCGCGCGTTCCTGCCGCCGTTCTTCGAGTTTCGAGAGCCGCAGGTGTGTGTCAATGGCGTTCAGGTTTGCGTTGGGAGGAATGAGGTAAACGCGGTTTGGTGCGAGGGGTACGGTCTGGACCACTTGCTCTACAGGAAAGTTAATCTGTGGCTGCAGCAAGACCTCCAGCCGATGCTCCGACGCCGATGACCGTGGGGACTTTTTCTACTGACGACGACTGGGACTCCATAACCGATCCGCCACGGAAATGCGCCGCTGCCTTTATGCGCCCCTATGTGGTAGCGCCTTTCCCTTGATTGATGACCACGTGCGCGGCACGCCACTTGACCGCAGGCGGTGTACACTGGTGGAACTATGTCGAACCTTTCAAGATCTGTTCTGTGCGGGACCGCACTCTCGTTCGCGGCTGCCCTTCTGATGGCGCAGGGCGCCATCCTCCATCCCGAAATGAAGGTGGAAACCGGTACGTATGATGCGCCGGCAGCCACGCTGGGCCAAAGCGCGGCGGCGCCCTGGTCGGCAACCACCATCGCCGCCGGCGTGGACAAGAAGCCGGAGGCCGGCCACGAGGTCACGCTGGTCGGTGAGTTAGTGGACTTTTCCTGTTATCTGCAACTCGGCAAGCATGGCGAGAAGCATCGCAGTTGCGGCCAGAAGTGCGCCCAGAATGGCCAGCCCGTCGGGTTGCTGACCAAGGAAGGCACGCTATACATGATCATGCCGGAGGAGCACGATCCGCGGCGGGATGGCGGTGTGGACATCCGTGCGGCGGGCGCCGAACACATGGGCCATATTATTAAAGTGATCGGCACGGAAGCGCATGTGGGTGGATACCGCGCGGTGTACGTAGCGGGTCTGACGAAGTAGGCGCAAATAGGGAGCGATCACTCTCCGGGGCAGGGCTCCCCCACCAACTGCACGCCGGGCACGAAGAGATTTTTGACGAAATCTTCGTCGCTCGACGGGCAGGAGCCCGCATCCGCCGTTAGCGTGACATCGATGGGAGCCATGGCCTTGGCATAACGCGCCCAGGCGCCCGCTTTGCCTATTGCCAAGAGCGCGGGAGGCCCGGCGTGTTGCGCGTCGAGAAACCGCAACGCCGTCAGGATATCCTGCACACGGTAGGCGACATTAAAAGTTATTAATGAATGTGGCGTGGCGAGTACTGATGGATTAGAATTTATCGAACCTGAATGCCAAAAACGGAGATTCCGGTCGCAACTGGATGTAAAGGGCAAGTGCCGGGATGAGGGAGCTTGGCGAATGAAGCGACCGAACGCAAGGGCAGGGCAACTTGATCGGGGAGAGGCGCTGGCGCGTTGCGTCCGCCTTCCCGGCTTTCTCATCGAAGACGAGGCCGGATTAGGGGACGTCATTAAGCGCGTGACCTATGCTATGGGCGTAAAGCCGTGTGCCGGTTGCGAAAAACGGGCGGCGACCCTGAATCGTTGGATGACTTTTTCACGCTAACGTTCGAAGCACGAAATACACTTCTCAAAAAGGGGAATCCGAATGGGTCCATCGCGGTCTGCATGCGAAAGGAATGACGAGCCCAACACGCCGGCAACGGCGCCTTCGACATCCTGCTCAGCCTGTGCGGCAGCCGCTGCGTCCGCTCCCAGCGCTGCGGCAGCGCCGTCTTACGTTTACGCTATCGGCAGAATGGAGCCCCGCTTTCCCAAGATCTCAGTGGAGAAGGAGTTCGCGCAGGCCTTGGGGCGAGACAAGACCTCCGGGCTCACCGACAGGCAGGCACTACAGGTGGTGCTGTCCAAGCCCGCCAACCGCTATCTGGTGCGCCAGTTGTGCTGGGTCGTAACGATTGAGGGAATGGAGACATACATTACGGTTCCGAGGGACCCTGCCGGTTACAGTTTGCTGGTCGAATCCCTGCGCCCGAGCCCCACGCCGATGGACCTGGATGTCGTGGTCGGAATGCGAGGACCTCTCGCCGGCCCGGAGATGTGCAACGGCCTGCAGGTTCCCATAGTTTTCTTCGACCAAATTTATTCCTTCGACCGCAACTCGCTGATTAAGGCGATTCCCAGGCAGGATAAGACCCCCGCGAAGGAGTTCGAATTGGCCGCAGAGGAGCTCTTTTGATCGCGTCATGCAGATAGCGGACAACGCTGGAGCGACAGATCAGGACCGGGCGCTCAATTACCTCGCCGTGCGCTACCCCGCTGTTTATGAAATGGCGGCGGAGCAGTTCTCCAAGAGCGCGTCGCTCACGGCCGTCCACACCCGGCCGTCCGCGTTGAGTGGCGTCCGGCGTCTGGTTAATGTTTTCTTCTCTTACACTCACCGCCAGACGGATGTTGTAGAGAAATTTTTTGTCTGTGTAGACGTTACAGACGAGTTTCCGTTTCTAGTGACGAAGCTCACGCCGACCTACGACCGGCCATGAGCCGGGAACGCGCCACACATCGCGGGGATCGTGCGTTTTCTCCGGCTGGCTTGTGTCTTGTGAACCTGGCAGTTGCGTGATGAGGATTCGGGAAGATGGCAATCCCAGGCTTTAGCGGGCAGGCCTCACTCTACATATCGGCGCAGCGCTACGCGACTCTGGCGGCTGCAGCGCCTCTGGCTCCTGCCGGCGCCAGTCCCATCCAACACTGCAATACGCTCGCTCTAACGCAATGCGTAACTGACGCCAAGAGCCGCTGGAACTGTAGTGCACTGCCGTCTCTTCCACTTCAACCCGTCGTCGAATGCCAGAGCCAATTAAGTACAGCCCTCAGGGGATGTGTGGCCCAAGGGAGTTCCTGCCCCGTCGGAACCACGTGTTCGCTGGATGTCGGCAGCTTCTTCGCCTCGCCACATTCCGGGGCTGCGTGCTGTCCTCCGGATAGTCGGTACTGTACACGGTCCCTCCCCAACCCGGTGAGCCTTGGTGGGGACTTCGAGGAATCGTGCATCACATGCCCGCCAGGTTTCTACGTCGATACGACGAATTGCGGTTGCGAGTCGCTTGGCCTCCCGTGCTCCGCATTGAATTGTCAGGGGCCACAATTTGAATGCTGCAGCGGGGAATGCGTGAACCTGCTTGACGACGTTCAAAACTGTGGCGCGTGCGGAGTCGCGTGCACAGGGCGGCGCACATGCGAGAGCGGGACATGCGAATGCCCGGCTGGAACCCAGGACTGCAGTGGTATTTGCGTCAACCTGCTCTCGGACAACTCAAATTGTGGCCAATGTGGAAACCAGTGTACGGGAATCAAGACATGTGTCGGCGGCATCTGTGTTTGCCCGCTCGGGTGGACCGACTGTAACGGAATTTGCTACAACCTCACCAATAATCCGCTGAACTGCGGCGGTTGCGGCGCCGGCGCCAATCCTCCCAACCCAGAGAACATCTGTCTAGGCAGTCAGCTTTGTTGCAATTCGACGTGCACGGATGTGGGAACAACAGACAACTGCCGGACCTGCGGAGATGAATGCTCCGATGACCAAGTCTGTTGCCTTGCCACCGGTGGCTGCACGGATCTAAGCGCCTTCCAGACAGACGACAACAACTGCGGCGCATGCGGAAACGCGGTCGGCACGGGGCAAAAGTGCTGTAATGGCGTGGCCACAGATCTGAATACGCTCGCCAACTGCCTGGCCTGCGGAGATGAATGCTCCGACGGCCAAGCTTGTTGCCTTGCCACCGGTGGCTGCACGGACCTCAGCGCCTTCCAGACCGATGACAACAACTGCGGCGCATGCGGAAACGCGGTTGGGATAGGGCAAAAGTGTTGTAATGGCGTAGCCACAAATCTGAATACGCTCGCAAACTGTACACATTGTGGCGATGCGTGCTCGCCCGGGCAGTCTTGTTGTCCCGGCGGCGTTGGCTGCAAGAACCTAAGCAGCGATCCCAACAATTGCGGCAAATGCGGGAGGACGTGTATCTACTGGGGAACACTTGGCGGCTGCGAGAATGGTAATTGCACCTGCCCGCAAGGGTCGACGTGTTGCGCAAACTGCGCGGCAGACCAAAGCTGCTGCGAACCCGGGTGGTCTTGCTGTCCTGACGGCAGATGCTGCCAACCGGGGTCAGTCTGCACCGACGGCAACTGCCCGTGCTTGTCGTCTGTAAACTACCAAAACGATCTGTATAACTGCGGGAGCTGTGGCAATGTATGCCCAACAAACTGCCCTCCGAATTCGAGCCCAAACTGCACGAACGGGCAGTGTGAGTGCGCCTGTCACTACGAATCCTGCGGCGGGCAGTGCTGTGCTTATGGCCAATGCAATTGTGGGACTGGCACGACTGGTTGCTGCAAGGGCAGCGTCAATGCCGATGGCGGATGCCAATGTTAGCTTAGTTCATGAGCCACGCCGCCACCGGCTATGCCGGGGCCGCTATGCTTAGCGGCAGGCGATCAGGGTCTTCAGCGGACGGCTTCAGCATATTGACCGGTGCGTCCGGAGCAGGGCTCCGCCACCAACTGCACGCCGGGCACGAAGAGATTTTTGACGAAATCTTCGTCGCTCGACGGGCAGGAGTCCGCATCCGCCGTTAACGTGACATCGATGGGAGCCATGGCCTTGGCATAACGCGCCCAGGCGCCCGCTTTGCCTATTGCCAAGAGCGCCGGAGGCCCGGCGTGTTGCGCGTCGAGAAACCGCAACGCTGTCAGGATATCCTGCACACGGTAGGCATCGTCGCTCGGGTTAAACGTAGAGATAAAGAGCTTGCTCAGATCGCGTGGCGCTACGGCTGCGCCGGTCTGAAACACATCGATGAGCAACACGGGTTTGGCGGCGCGGATCAGTTCCGCGACACGCGGATCGCGGCGAGCGGCCGCGGCTCCCTCGGGATGAACCACCAGCGTGGGGGCGCCTTTGCCTGGAAGCCAAATGGCGGGAATACGATCGCCGTGCCCGGGCCGGCTCAATACCCGGCGCTGGCCGAGAACATCGCTGCGCACCTCGGGCGGCCACTCCGCGTGGAATATATCCAGCATGAGCTCGCGGCGTGCCGCCCGGTCGAGCGCCGCGATGCGTTTGCGGCCGGAAATCTTCCACTGTTCGAATAGCTGCGGCTGGGTGAGGGCGTTGGGCGGCAGGCTGCGTCCCTCCCACACGAGCATGTCGAGCAGCGGCGGCGCCTCCACGGGGTGCTCCGGCACAGGCCCGGAGACAGGCTGATCCGCCAGCCCCGCCAGGAAACCGTAGACTGCCTCGCGGCTCTGCTTATTGAAATTATGCTCCGCCTGGAATTGCATTACCGTCAGGTTGCCGGGTTTTCCGTAAAGCCGATAGATAGAACGAATCGCGGGATATTCCTCGCGCGGCACGTTGCGCGTCCAATCGCCGGTAGCCGAGACCAGCAGCATGGGCCGCGGGGCCATCATGGCGGCGATCTCCACGTTCGATGTGCCGATACGCAGGCCGGGCGCATTCTCGCACACGCACCCACCCTGCATCAGGAACGACACCATGTTGACCGGCGCAGTGGCGTGCACGCGGTCATCCACCGCCGCCAGCAGGAAGGTCTGTGTGCCGCCGCCAGAGGCCCCGGTCACCGCCAGGCGCCGGCTATCCACCTCCGGCAGCGACTCCACGAAATCCAGCGCGCGCATCGAGTTCCACAATTGCAGGCCCAGCGGCGTGAAGCTCCAGAGCTGATACGTGGGGCTGGTGAAGCGATGTTCGGTCTGCAGCGTGTCGTTATAGCCCACCATGTCGTAAGCGAACGCCACATATCCTTGGCGGGCGAGGTTGATCCCCAGCGCCGGCCCGGAATAGCTCTCCGAGTTTTCGAGACGCCCGTAGGACCAATGGCCGTGGGGCGTCAAAATAGCGGGGACCTTGCCCTTGGGATGTAGCGGACGGTAAAGGTTTCCGCCCAAGTAATATCCAGGCAGGGTTTCGAGGGCGACTTTCTCGATCGAGTATCCGCCGCGCTCGATGCGCCCGGAAATGACCGGGTTGAGGGGCGTCTTTTCCGGAAGAGGAGACAGCCCGGCGGCCACCAGAATCTGCCGTTTCAGATGTGCTTTGTGCGCCTCCCAATCCGGCAGCGCGGCATACCGCGGCATGGTGAAATGGAAATCGGTGTGCCGCAGATCGGCATTTCGCCGATCGATGCCGGACGCATCGGGAGCGGGAGCCTGGGCGGACAGCGCGCACGCCAGTATGGCGGCGGTCAGGATGATCCTCGGCATCGGTAGCCTCTCGAGAATGCCGCATTGTAGCAGCAAGGGCGGCCTAAAGCTCGGACTAAAGCTCAGCCAACGGAGTGCTGAAGCCGCGAGGGTGTTGTAACCTAGATATTAGCCGGTACGCCTAAACATCGAAAGCTGTGGTGCTTCCGATGCGGGACGGTTCGGGGCCGCATGCTGGTAGATTTCGAAATCATTAAACGGGCACAAAGAGGCGACGGCCCAGCGTTCAACGAAGTCGTACTGGCATACCGGAAACGGACCTTGGGGACAATTGCGCGTCTGATCTCCCGGCCCGAAGATGTGGAGGATGTGGCCCAGGAAGTGTTCCTGCGGTTGTTCTTTTCGCTGGACCAACTCCGCACGGCGGAGGTGTTTGAACCGTGGCTGTACCGCTTGACGGTGAATGCGGCTTATGATTATCTTCGTAAGCACCGGCGCCGGATGGAGTCGCGGATGTCGGACCTCTCCGAGCAACAGGTTATGCTGGCGGATGCGGCGGCTGGAGGACGGGTGGATCACGATTCCCGGCAGCGCAGGCAGGTCAGCGAGACGGTGGACGCTATGCTGAGCGCGGTTTCAGAGGCCGACCGCATTCTGCTGACGCTGAAGGAAGTTGAAGGGCTTTCGTTGAAGGAACTGGAGAAGATCTATCGCGTCAACGAAAATGCCCTGAAGGTGAGGCTGTTCCGGGCCCGGCAGCGGGTCCTGAAGGCATTCGGTGAGAGCGGCCAGGAGCCGAGCGTTAAAGGTACGGCGAAAGCCGAGGCGTAAGAGTATGAACTGGAAAATCGACGGCGACGAAAATGCAGCATTGGACAGGTTGTTCCGGGAGTACCGGGACTGCCAGCCGGATCCCGATCCATCCGCTAATTTCATGCCCGAACTCTGGCGGCGTATTGAAGAGCGCCAGCGGTCCGTCTTCTTCCTTGGGCGATGGGCGCGGGCGTTTGTCACGGCTGCCGCCGTGCTCTCGATGGCGATGGCGGCATACCTGTATATCCCCCACGGCCGCACTTCGGTGTTCTCCGTGGAGAGTTACGTAGAAGCGCTGGCCGCCGGCCACGCGCAAGATACCCCGGATCTGGTCGAAACGGGCTTGGACGAACTCTAATGCGCCGCTCGAATCTTGCCACGTTTCTTTACCTGGCCGTGGTATTCGTGAGCGGCGCGGTGGTGGGCGGATTCGCCAATCGCCTCTACATGGTAAAGTCGGTCATTGCGGTGACTCCTCCCGATCCTGCGCCGCGAAATCACGCCGAGATCCGCAAACAGTATGTCGAGGAAATGCGCAGCCGCCTGCATCTCACCCCTGCTCAGGTGACGCAGTTACAACAGATCATGGACGCCACCGGCCAGCGTATGCACGAGATGCACAAAACCATCGAAGACGAACATGTGCAGAAAGTCGTCGCCATGCTGGACGATAGTCAGAAAGCCGAATACGCCAAGATGCGGGAAGAGCGTGAAAAGCACCGCCAGGAGCAGGCTAAGAAGTAGTCCTCACCGTTGTCAGGCAACCGGCTGGGCCTGCTGAGCCTTCTTGGCGCCGCGGGTTTCTTTGTACTTCCTCTCAAAACGGTCGATCCGGCCCGCGGTATCCATCAGCTTTTGCTTGCCCGTGTAGAACGGGTGGCAGTGGGAACAGATTTCCACGCGGATGTCGCCTTTGTGCGTGGAGCGGGTCTTAAACGTGTGGCCGCATGCGCAGATGACGTTAAGCTCGTTATATGCGGGATGAATTCCGGGCTTCATGGTAACGGGATCCTTTCGGTTTTTTCAGTATAGCAAAAAGGACAAACCCCCGAGGACGCACTCAAGAAAATGCGCATCCTCGGGGGTCAAGGTAGCCTACAAATTAAACCTGAGGCTTGGCGTACGCGAGAGGCAGCCGGTCCACAGGAACTTGGCCTCGCCACTGGACGAAGCCGGCTACGTTAGAACGGTCGACTCAGCAGTCGGCCACCTCGCGCGGTCTACTGTCATTCATTATTCTGGACCACCTCCTTCTTCAGTGATAATTTCATCGTATAAGCGACTTTTGATTTTGTCAACGATTTTCTTGTAGCACGCAACAGGCAGTGCTGTTACAGGATTTGCCCCTACAAATTGCGGGCTAAGTAGCGGCACATCACCATTCCGTCCAGAATGTTGAAGGGGAACTGGCCCGTGGTGTAGTGGCCGCATGGAAGCGTAAACACTTCGTGCGGGAGTTGGCGGCTGCGGAAGTAATCGAGCACCTGTTGGGAATAAGCCGGCAGGAAGGTGGAATCGTGCCGCGCCCAGATCAACAGGCTTTTCAAATCGCGATGGCTCAGCCGATCCAGGTAGGTGGCCGGGCTGATGACCGACCAGTATTCGCGCAACTGGTCTTGCGTGACTTCGCCCACTAAGCCCTTCCGAATGTGTTCGGTAGAAAGTCCGGTCCAAATCACGTCGGAGAAATACATGGACACGTGATTGAACACGCCCGTCGAAATTCGCTGGTCGTGAGCGGCGGCGATAAAAGCGATGCAGGAGCCCAGGCTGGTGCCCAGGATTCCGACGCGATCATATCCCTGCTGCTGCAGCCAGTCTATGCAAGCACGCGCATCAATCACGGATTGGCGGGCAGCGTGGATGGTGCGGCCCAGATTGCTTGAAACATGATAGTCGGCGCGCTGAATCTCGGGTGGCTTGCGCGGGCCATGGTATGCCAGATTCATCCGCAACGCCGTGATCCCAAATCGGTTCAGCAGCCCGCAGAGACCCAGATGGCTTTGTTCGTCCGCATTCCATTGGGGGAGCACCAGCACTGCGCGGCGGACATCCCGGCGCGCCGGAAAGAATGCGCCGCGCACCAGATTATTTTCGGGATACGGCGTCGCGAGGGGGCTGGTGAAGGTGAGTTGGCCGGCTTCCAGGCGGTAATCGAGCGGTGTTCGATAGGCCAGGAATCGATCGGAATCCGCCAGCGCGGCGCGCACAAATTCGCGCATGGCCTGGCTTGAGTTCCCGTTGGCGGGTGGCATTCCCAGCCAGTCGAGGCCCCACTCAAACGGACGCACGACCCGGTTCGTGTCGCGTGTGGCGAGCTTAAGCTCCCAATTGGAGATCCATCGAGAATAGAACTCTGGCATTGCGGGCGAGTTTCAGTGTAGCAGACCTGCGAGCGGGCAAAAAAATACCCCGCTGCAACCAGTGGATCGCAGCGGGGCGCGCAAAAGCCAAATGGAGGCAACGCACCAAAGCCTAAAAAACCTCTTACATAGGAATGCGGGGATTGCAACCTGCGGGCCATCGGCTAAGCCTATGCAAACAGGACGCCGGCTGCACGTGTTACTCCCGAATTCGGTATCGCTTCGAGACATGCGTCTATGCAATCGCGAATTCCGGGACGAGTTTTGGGGCCAAGAGGCCGACCCTACAAGGCGATACAATCGACTGGTGACCACCATGGCTGGCAGCGCGGCTCGCATGGCGCAAGCGCCTTCAGCCGCCAAGGCCTTGACTGGCTTTCTGCTCTCGGGCTTTCTGTTCGCCCTGCTGGGCGCGGTGCTCCCGGCGTGGGGCTATCATCGCGATCCGCCCGAATTCATCACCATTGGGAATTATTTCCTCACGCTGGCGGCTGGGGTGATCGCGGCCAACCAGGTATCGGCGGCGATTCTATCGCGCAAAAGCCTGCGTTATCTGCTGGTGTTCGCCTGCCTGTTGGGCTGCGCAGGACTGCTGTCGCTGGCGCTGGTGACTCAGCCGGCCCAGTGGCTGTGGCGTATTCCGGGTTTGGCTGGAATCGGACTGGCCGTGGGACTGCTGAACGCCGGCTTGTTCCAGGCAATCGGCTCCAGCTATGCGCGCGACCCCGCCCGCGCCGTAGCTCTGGGAGGCATCTATTACGGGTTGGGATGCCTGGCCGTGACGCTGCTGGTTGCCGGCACCTTTTATGCATACACAGTGCCCGCCATATTAATCCTGATGGCGCTGGGGCCTGGCATCTTTGCGGCCTTCTACGCGCGCACCGTCGTGCCTGAGAAAGCCAAGGTGGAGCATGCGGACTTCCCGCAGGTTCTCCGGGATTTTCGCAGCGTCGGCGCCGTGCTGTTCGCGCTGATCCTGTTTTTTCAGTTTGGCAACGAAATGTCGATTGCCGGATGGCTCCCGATTTTCCTGGTGCGGCGCCTGGGCATCAGCCCGCCGGCATCTTTGGGGCTGCTGGCGGTTTATTGGACGGCCCTGCTCGCCGGCAGGGTGGCGGCCGTCGCGATTCTGCCCAGAGTGCGCCACAGCCGGCTGCTGGGCGGCAGTGTGCTCGCGGCTTTGTTTGGCTGCCTGGTTCTCGCGCGCACCAATAACCAGTTCGGAGCGGGCACCGCGGTGGTGCTGCTAGGCGGCGGTTTCGCCAGTATTTACCCGCTGGTGGCGGAGAAGATCGGAGGGCGTTTTCCGTACTTCCATCCGTTGTTCTTCAGCGGCATTTTCTCGTTCGCGCTTTTCGGAGGTCTGATCGCACCGGCGACGTTGGGTTACGCCGCGGCGGCGTGGGGTATCGGCATCGTGGTGGTGCTGCCCTTGATCGGCACTTGCATGGTTTCCGCGCTGCTTCTGCTGATCTGGCTGGAATCCAAGGTGACGGGCAGGTGAGGCGGCGTGGGATGCTCGCCCTGTGCGCGCCGCTGTTGGCAATGCTGTTGGCGATGCCGCTGGCGGCCGCCAGCGCGAGTTCGCGGATCGCCGCGTTCCTGGATACCTCTCCGGTCACGCGCACTTCGTTTTGGGGCGTCCGCATTGTGGACCTGCAACAGAACCGCTTATTGTTTGAGCGCAACTCGAACCACTTGTTCCTTCCCGCATCGAACGCCAAACTGTTTACCACGGCCATGGCCCTGATGCGTCTGGGACCGGACTACCGGTTCCAGACGCGTGTGCTGGCGGACCGCACTCCGGGCGAAGATGGATGCGTGGAGTCTCTGCGCCTGGTGGGCGGCGGCGACCCGAACTTATCAGACCGCGCGATTCCTTATCGGATGGGCGCGGGCATTTCCAGCCAGGCGGCCGATCCGCTCGTAGCCATCGAAGATCTGGCGGCCCAAACCATTGCGCACGGCGTGCACTGCGTCAGCGGCGACGTGGTGGGCGACGACTCCGCTTACATCTGGGAACCCTATCCGGAAGGCTGGTCGATCGACGATTCCGTTTGGGATTACGGCGCGGCAGTCAGCGCGCTTTCGATCAACGACAATATCCTCACACTGACGGTGTTGCCCGGCGCTCAGGATTCCGATCCGGCGCAGATTGTTCCGGCTCCCCCGGTCGGCTATTTCGAAATTGACAACCGCGTGCGCACGGCGGCCGGGGAACCCAAAATCTCTATCGGCAGGCTGCCTGGCATACGGCAGCTCAATATCTGGGGCCACTTGCCGCGGAAGGATTCCGGCGAGACCGAAGTGCTGGGCATCGACGATCCGGCGCTATTTGCGGCTTACGCATTCCACGATGCGCTCGAGCGCCGGGGCATCCCGATTCGCGGCGAGACGCGCGCCGTGCATCTGTACCCGAGCCAGGTTGCGGACCTCAGGTACGGTCCCGCTCCGGATCCGGAGCCGGGCGTGGAAGTGGCGCGGCGCGAATCGGCGCCGCTGGTTGAGGATCTGCGGATCACCGATAAAGTGAGCCAGAACCTGCACGCGGAGATGGCGTTGCGGGCCGTCGCCAAGGCGCGCCGGCGGATCGGCAGCCGGGAGGCCGGCCTGGCGGAACTCGCGGTGTTTCTCGATGAGGCAGGCATCGACCGCGGCAGCTATGTATTCGCGGACGGATCGGGATTGTCGCGGCTCGACATGGTGACTCCGGCGGCAGTGGTGCGGCTGCTGGCGCATGTGTATCGCTCGCCGCTCCGCGACCAATGGATCAGCCTGCTGCCGGTGGCCGGCCAGGACGGCACACTGCACGCCAGGTTTGCGGGCACGGCGGCAATGGGGCGCGTTTTTGCTAAGACAGGCACCCTGGCGCACGCGAGCGCCCTATCGGGCTATGCGCGGCGGAAGAACGGCCAGATGCTGGCATTCTCCATTCTGGCGAATAACTACAACGCGCCGGCATCGGATGTGAGGGCGGCGATCGACCGGATCTGTGAGTCGATGCTCGAGTGAGCGCGGCTCTGGTAGAATTTTAAGCGATACCTATGCCGATCTACGAATATAAATGCCAGGATTGCGGAACGAAATTCGAGAAGCTGGTCCGGAATAGCTCCCTTGATGCTGGCCTGGACGCCGGCCTGGAATGCCCTTCCTGCGGCCAGCAGCATCTGCGTCAGGAGTACTCCACCTTCGCCGCGCATGGCGCCGGCCCGAAGCAAAGCGACGGCCCGGTTTGCCCCAGCGGGCGCTGCAGCAATCCGGGTATGTGCGGCATGAACTGAGTGAAGAAGAACTTCATGGTCCAGATCGGGGAGTACACCTCCCTGGCTTTCTTGCTGCCTGCCGCCACCGTGGTGGGCTGGTTCGTCGGCAAGTTGCTAGACCGGGCATTCCATACGCACTTTCTTTATCTCGTTTTTCTGATTCTGGGCATTGCCGCGGGTTTCCTTCAACTGATCCGGCAGCTCACGCGGGATACGCGCGATAATAATGGCTCCTGAGAAGCGCAAAGGGCGCGCTTTCCGCGCCGCCACTCAAAGGGGAAACACAAAGGATCTGGGCGGCGCGGGCGCCCGTTTTGCGCTTCCACAGAAAGCCGATCCGGAGCAGGAGCTTTTCGAATCCGCTCTGCGCCGCATCACGCGCGGTTCGGCGGCGCTGGCTGGCGGGGGGTGGGCGGTCTTCCTCGTCTGGCGCGGCTGGAAATGGGGCTTCGCTTACCTGCTGGGCGCCGCGGCATCCTACCTGAATTTCCGTTGGCTCAAACGCGTGGTGGAATCCCTTGGCGGAACGGCGCGCGCGCGCCTCAGCCCCAGATTCGCCATTTTGATGGGTCTGCGCTATCTGCTGTTGGCGGCGGGTGCGTATGTTATAGTGAATTTTACTTCTTTGAGCCTGCCGGCGGCCCTCACCGGACTGTTCGTCCCGGTGGCCGCCGTCATCGGGGAAATCATTTTCGAACTGATCGTCTATCATCCATATGGTTCATGAGGAAATCTGGCTCGCCAGACAGTTCAACGACTATCTGCCGGCGCTTGGTAACGCGTGCCTGAAGCTCGTGGGTATGCCCCCGGACCCACGCCCTTGGGCGAACTTCGTGGTGATGGAACTGCTCGTGGCTCTCATCATTGTTGTGCTGTTCGCCATGCTGCGGCCGCGCCTCTCGATAGACCGGCCGGGCAAGCTGCAACACACGTTCGAGGTGGTCCACGAATTTGTGGTCGGACAGTCCGACGACGTAATGGGTCACGGCAGCGAGCAGTACCTGCCGTTTTTCGGAACGCTCTTCATTTTTATTCTGTTCTGCAATCTGATCGGTATCATACCGGGCTTCGAATCGCCCACCATGAGTCCTTCGGTGACGGCGGGCTGTGCGCTCGCCACATTCTGTTATTACAATCTGAAGGGTCTGCGCGAGCAGGGGGTTGGAAAGTATCTGTTGCATTTCGCGGGCCCCATCTGGTGGCTCGCGTGGTTGATGCTACCGATCGAACTAGTCAGTCACATGGCCCGGCCGTTATCGCTGAGCGTCCGTCTTTATGCCAACATGTTCGCGGGCGAGCGGGTCACCATGGTGTTTCTAGGCATGACCTACTTTCTGGCGCCCGCGATTTTCATGGGCCTCCACGTTTTCGTTTCCTTGTTACAGGCTTATATTTTCATGCTGCTCACCATGATGTATGTCTCCGGAGCAGTGTCGCACGAACATTAATTACCGGCTTTATGCCGCCCTTCAGTGTGAGACCGGCTGTACGAGGATGACGGGAACCACCTCCTGGGGGCGATTTTAACCGAAGGAGTAAACACAAATGAAGACCAAGTTGTTATTGCTGGCGGTGACGCTGGCGGCCCTCGCCAGCCCGATGCTGGCCCAGACGGGGAGCGGCACGCCCGCAGCCCCGGCCATAAACTGGATTGCCATTTCGTCGTTCGCGATGGCCATCGCATCCGGACTCTGCGGTCTGGCCCAGGCGAAAGCAGCGGCAGCCGCGGCCGAAGGCATGGGGCGGAATCCAGGCGCCGCGGCATCGATCCGGTTCGCTCTGCTGTTGAGCCTGGTGCTGATCGAATCGCTGGCGCTTTATACGCTCATCATTGTTTTCAGGGTTTCGTAAGCTGGTTTTTAGCCCGCAAAGGCGCGGGGGTGCCTCAACGCCTTCGAATAACTGCCCACGCGCCGTTTTGCGGGCTGTTAGCAAGCTTCATCCCCGCACGCTGGCGGCGGGAATCTTCCGCGTCAGATCCAACATCTCTTCGCGGCTCTCCGCGCCGATAGTGAAACAATCCACGCAATCGAGCGACAGGGCGAACTGCAGGCTTTCGTCGGCCTTGTGGCGGAGCGCTCCCGCGCCCAGGATCTTCATGCCGATCACGCCTTTGCCGGATGCCTTCATCTGCCGCAGCACGCCGATCACGGTCTGCGGATCCGCGTCCATGGCCACCTGGGCGGGATTGATGCGCGCCAGATCCACCTGCACCCAGGGATTTGCGGCAGCGGCCTTCAGCGCTTCGAGTGTGTGGCAGGAAGTGCCGTGGGTGCGCACAATGCCTTTTTCGCGCGCTTCGGAAATCACCGCCATGGCGCCTTTTTTGCGGTCCGGCCAGTCGGCATCCATCATGCAGTGCAGCAGCAGGATATCGATATAGTCGGTGCCCAATTCGCGGCGGAAGCGATCCAGATCGGCGCGCATTTCCTTTTCGGTGGAGGCGTGCGTCTTGCTGAGAATCGCCACCTTTTCGCGCGGGACTCGCTTGAGGGCTTCCTTGACATGCGGATGCGTGCCGTATTGATCGGCCGAATCCCACAACGTGACGCCGTTATCGTATCCCGCATCGAACAGATCGGCCAGCCCGCGCATCCCCAGCTTGCGGGTTTGATTGGAACTGCCGCCCGAGCCGTCGGTGCCGCTGCCCTGCGCCAGGCGGCTCACCTCCACCTTCATCGGGCCCGAGTTTGACGCGGTCGGAAGCCAGCTTCTGCGTGGTGCCTGCAAACAAATGATACGGAAAATTGGCAAACGCAGCCGCGCCAGCCGTAGCCGCGGTGCGCAGGAAGAATTCCCGGCGGTTAATCATGGTGCTCCTTTGCTTTCTTCAGAAAGTATCATAGACGTGGGCCAAGCGCCAGGGTCCCGAGAGTCAACCGGCATGGGACAATTGGGACGGACGCGTGACCCACATGGCGACTTATCACGAAGTCTTGACGATCGGGCATTCCAATCACACGATCGAGAAGATTCATTGAACTTCTCGGTCAACATGACGTGACTGCCGTGGCGGACGTCCGATGCTCTCCTTACAGCCAGATGCAGGCGCAGTTCAACCGCGAGGCTCTTGCAGCGGCGTTAAAGCAGGCGGGCATATCCTATTCTTTCCTGGGAAAGGAACTCGGCGGGAGACCGACCGACAAGGCTTGCTATGAGAATGGCCGGGTCCAGTATCGAAGAGTCGCCGCGACGCAGATTTTCACGTCCGGACTAGACCGGGTTCTCGCGGGTCTCGCGAATTATCGGATTGCGCTGATGTGTGCGGAACGCGAGCCCCTCGAATGCCATAGGACCCTCCTCGTCTCGCCCGAACTGGAACAGGCGGGCGTATCAGTGCGTCACATACACGCTGACGGGAGAATTGAGACGCATTCGGACGCGATGGGCAGGCTACTGGATCGGTTCAGATTGCCGGACGGAGATTTGTTCCGTTCGCGCTCGGAACTGATTGAAGAGGCTTGCTACCGGCAGCAGGAGCGAGTCGCTTTTGCTGAGAATAAGCCATCACGGCCAGACGCGAGGCCAGGTTGGGCGATGAGAATCTATACGATCGGGTTTACAAAGAAAACTGCCGAGCAGTTTTTCGAGACACTGTGTGCGTCCGGCGCCAAGCGTCTCGTTGACGTACGCCTTAACAACGTCTCCCAACTGGCGGGGTTTGCGAAGAAGCAAGACCTTGCCTACTTCCTCAGGAGAATCTGCGGCATGGAGTATGTGCACCTACCGGTGCTGGCCCCAACGCAAGACATCCTGGATGAATATAAGAAGCGCAAGGGAGACTGGCAGATCTACGAGCGGGCGTTTCTCAGCCTCATAAGAGAGCGGAGGATCGAGCAGGCGGTTTCGCGGAATGAGCTAGCCGATAGTTGCTTGGCATTTTCCAGCTTGTATTCCCAATCGCGCACACGACCCGATTCGGCCCAATTCGGCGGTTTGCAGGGAGTGCCCGCCGGCCTTTATAAAGAGCCATCCCTGGGAACCATAATAGAGAGTCCCGGCAAAATGGACTTCGTTGTGACGGAGGAAGCCGATGCTGAATGAGATGCAAACGCTAAGAGCCCTAAGCCTAGCATTCGCTCTAAGCTCGATCTGGATAAGACCGGCCACGCCGGCGAGCGAAACTGTGTTGCACACTTTTGAAGGTCGGCTTCGCGGGTCCAATCCCTACGCGGGCGTGATCCGCGATCCTGCCGGCAACCTTTACGGAACTACATTCTATGGCGGCGCCGCAAACGCTGGCGTGGTTTACAAGATCGATGCCACTGGCCGCGAGACGGTGCTGTACAGCTTCACTGGTGGGAACGACGGGAACAATCCCCTCGCGGGCGTGGTCCGCGACCCTGCCGGCAACCTTTACGGAACTACAATCAGTGGCGGCGCCTCGCAAGCGGGGTGTCGTATACAGGATCGATACCAGCGGCCAAGAGACGCTGCTGTACAGCTTCACGGGCGGGGCCGACGGGAGCCTTCCCGGCGCGGGCGTACTCCGCGACTCCGATGGCAACCTCTACGGAACTACCGAGCAGGGCGGCGTCTCGAACGCGGGCGTGGTGTACCAGATCGATGCCATTGGCCAAGAGACGGTACTGTACAGCTTCAGCGGCGGGGCCGACGGGGGAAATCCAGATGCGGGGGTGATCCGCGACTCCGCCGGCAACCTTTACGGAACCACAACGGCTGGTGGCGCCTCGCTGGAAGGCGTGGTGTACCAAATCGATACTAGCGGCAAGAGACGGTGCTGTACAGCCACCTCGGTTAGCCAACAAAAGCGCAGTAGCCGGGAAACTGGCGAATCGCCGCCGATTCGAACTGCCATCCGGTGTGATCCCCGCAGGGCCACCCTGGCGGAACAATAGCACTGGCTTCTGCCAACAGGCTGAACTTTGGGCGGTGGGCTACTTGGCTTTGAGTAGCCCACTAGCGACCTTTGGAACCGTCAACCGGACACATTTCTACTTTGCGCAGATAGGACATTATCATTTTCCGCCACAGTATTCCCAATCGCACTTGCACACCGTTTACCTTTTCGCTATGATGGAAAAGTTTCGCGAGTACAGCTTTCTGCTCCTGCGCTACCACCCGTGCGTATCGCGGGTCCGGCCGGGGGTGAGGCCCCGAGGTTCCACCGGTCTACGCCGGTTGGAATATGGGCCTGTCCAAAGCAGTGATCCTCGCTGTTGTAGACCGTAGACACAGGCCGATTTGGGCTTGTGCGTGTTATGAGGCGGGCCGTAGAAAGCCCCATCCTGAACTAAAAGGACTTAGAGGAAGGTTCGTGCCGACTTTTAACCAACTTGTGCGTAGTGGGCGAAAACCGCCACGCTGGAAGACCGCCAGCCCGGCGCTGCAAAGCTGCCCGCAGAAGCGCGGAGTTTGTACGCGCGTATACACTTCCACCCCCAAGAAGCCGAATTCGGCGCTGCGGAAAGTGGCGCGCGTGCGGCTGACCAACGGAATCGAAGTCACCACTTATATTCCGGGCGTCGGCCACAATCTGCAGGAGCACTCCATCGTGCTGATCCGCGGGGGCCGCGTGAAGGATCTGCCGGGCGTGCGCTATCACGTGATCCGCGGCGCGCTGGATACCGCCGGGGTGGCCAACCGCAAGCAGGGCCGGTCGAAGTATGGGGCCAAGCGGCCGAAAGCGTAGGCCGTGGAAATCGATATGCCACGAAGAAGAAGCGTTGAAATTCGGGAAGTGCTGCCGGATCCGGTCTACAACTCCACGCTGGTCGAGAAGTTCATCAACTCGATGATGTGGCAGGGCAAGAAGACCGTGGCGCAGGGCATCTTCTACGACTCCATGGACAAGATCCGGGAGCGCACCAGCGACGATCCGCTGAAGCTGTTCAAGAAGGCCGTGGAGAACGCCAAGCCGCTGCTCGAAGTGAAGACGCGGCGCGTGGGCGGCGCCAACTACCAGGTGCCCATCGAAGTGCCGCAGAACCGGCGCACCACCCTGGCCATCCGCTGGATCATCACTGAATGCGCGCGGCGCGGCCCGAAAAGGGGATGCCGGAGAAGCTGGCCAACGAGTTGAACGACGCCGCCAATATGCGCGGCGGCGCGATCAAGAAGAGGGACGACGTCCACCGCATGGCGGAAGCCAATAAGGCTTTCGCGCATTACAGGTGGTGATCCGGTAGTTTAGGAACATTTTTATGCCACGAACGGTACCGCTCGAAAGGATGAGAAACATCGGCATCGCCGCCCATATCGATGCCGGTAAGACCACTACGACCGAGCGCATCCTGTATTACACGGGCCGCACCCACAAGCTCGGCGAGGTGCACGAAGGCACCGCCATCATGGACTGGATGGAGCAGGAGCAGGAGCGCGGCATCACCATCACTTCCGCCGCCACCACCTGTGACTGGCGCGACATCCAGATCAACATCATCGATACGCCCGGCCACGTGGATTTCACCGCCGAAGTGGAGCGCAGCCTGCGCGTGCTGGATGGCGCGGTGGCGGTGTTCGACGCCGTGGCCGGCGTGCAGCCGCAGTCGGAAACCGTCTGGCGGCAGGCCGACAAGTACAATGTTCCGCGCATTTGTTTCATCAACAAGATGGACCGCGTGGGCGCGGATTTCTATCCACTCCGTGGAAACCATCGTCGAGCCGGCTGAAGTGCCGGCCGGTGGCGATCCAGTTGCCGGTGGGCGCGGAGGATCAGTTCAAGGGCATCGTCGACCTGGTGGAGATGAAGGCGCTGCATCTGGCGCGACGAAACGCTGGGCGCCGAATACGACGTGGTCGAGATTCCCGCGGACCTGTCTGGAAAAGGCCCAGCGAATACCGCGAGAAGATGATCGAAGCGGTCTCCGAGCTCGACGACACGCTGTTCGAGAAGTTCGTCGAAGGCCAGCCGCTGACCGAAGCGGAGATCCAGCGCGGGCATCCGCAAGGCGACCATCGCCCTGAAGATTTTCCCGGTGATCTGCGGCTCGGCGTTCAAGAACAAGGGCGTGCAGACCATGCTCGACGCGGTGGTGGATTACCTGCCTTCGCCGCTGGACGTTCCGCCGGTGGAAGGCGCGGCAGTCGACGATCCGGACGAAGGTCCTGATCCGCCAGGCCTCCGACAGCGAGCCGTTCGCGGCGCTGGTGTTCAAGATCATGACCGACCCGTACGTCGGCCAACTGGCGTTTTTCCGGGTGTACTCGGGCAAGCTGGCGGCCGGCGAATCGGTTTACAACGTGGCCAAGGGCCGCAAGGAGCGCATCGGCCGCCTGCTGCGCATGCACGCCAACAAGCGCGAAGAGATCCAGGAAATCCTGGCGGGCGATATCTGCGCCGCGGTGGGGTTGAAGACGGTGTCGACCGGCGATACGATCTGCGACGACGATCGCCGATCGTGCTCGAATCGATCGAATTCCCGACGCCGGTGATCCAGCTTGCGGTCGAGCCCAAGACCAAGGCCGACCAGGAAAAGCTGGGCATGGCGATCCAGAAGCTGGCGCAGGAAGATCCCACGTTCCGCGTGGACACCGATCCCGAAACCGGCCAGACGATTCTGTCCGGTATGGGCGAGCTGCACCTGGAAATCATCGTGGACCGCATGATGCGCGAGTTCGGCGTGGCGCGCCAATGTGGGCAAGCCGCAGGTGGCCTATCGCGAGACCATTCGCAAGCCCGCGGAGGCCGAAGGCCGGCACGTCAAGCAGACCGGCGGCCACGGCCAGTACGGCGTGGTGAAGATCCGGGTGGAGCCGCTGCCGGCGGGCACGGGATTCGAGTTCGTCAACGACATCAACGGCGGCTCGATCCCCAAGGAATACATCAAGCCGATCGAAGCGGGCATCGAGGAAGCGCTCGAAGGCGGCATCCTGGCCGGATATCCCATGTCGGATCTGAAGGTCACGCTGTACGACGGCAGCTATCACGACGTGGATTCGTCGGAAATGGCCTTCAAGATCGCCGGCTCGATGGCCATCAAGGAAGCCGCCCGGAGGGCCAAGCCGGTGCTGCTCGAGCCCATCATGGCGGTGGAAGTGGTGGTGCCGGAAGAGTACATGGGCGATGTGATCGGCGACCTGAATTCGCGGCGCGGCCGCATCGAGGGCATGGAGTTGCGCGGGACCACGCAGATCATCAAGGCGCATGGTGCCGCTTTCGGAAATGTTCGGCTATGCGACCGAGTTGCGCTCGCGCACGCAGGGCCGCGGCAGTTTCACGATGCACTTCGGCAAGTACGAGGAAGTGCCCGCGGCGTTGGCCGAGGAAATCGTCAATCAGGGTCCAGGGCAAGGTAACGAAGTAGCGATAGGAGATCATATGGCAAAGGAAAAATTTGATCGCAGCAAGCCGCACGTCAACATCGGCACGATCGGGCACATCGATCACGGCAAGACCACGCTGACGGCGGCCATCACCAAGGTGCTGGCGAAGAACAACCCCAAGGTGAAGTTCCGCAGTTTCGATTCCATCGACAACGCGCCGGAAGAAAAGGCCCGCGGCATCACGATCGCGGTGGCGCACGTGGAGTACGAAACCCCCAACCGGCACTACGCGCACGTGGATTGCCCGGGCCACGCCGACTACATCAAGAACATGATCACCGGCGCGGCGCAGATGGATGGCGCCATTCTGGTGGTGGCGGCCACCGACGGTCCCATGCCGCAGACGCGCGAGCACATGCTGCTGGCGCGGCAGGTGGGCGTGCCGTACATCGTGGTGGCCATGAACAAAGTGGACATGGTGGACGATCCGGAGCTGCTGGACCTGGTCGAGCTGGAAGTGCGCGAGCTGCTGAAGAGCTACCAGTTCCCGGGCGACGATCTGCCGGTGATGCGGGTATCGGCGCTGGGCGCGCTGAACGGCGAGCCGCAGTGGGAGAAGACGGTGGACGAGCTGATGGCGGCGGTGGACAGCTACATGCCGATGCCGGAGCGCGAGATCGACAAGCCGTTCCTGATGCCGATCGAAGATATCTTCTCGATCCAGGGGCGCGGCACGGTGGTGACGGGGCGCATCGAGCGGGGCATCGTGCAAGGTCGGCGAGGAAATGGAGATCGTGGGATTCCGGGACACGCGCAAGACGGTGGTCACGGGCGTCGAAATGTTCAAGAAGCTGCTGGACGAAGGGCGCGCCGGGCGACAACGTGGGGCTGCTGCTGCGCGGCGTGGAAAAGGACGACGTGGAGCGCGGGCAGGTGATCGCCAAGCCGGGGTCGATCACGCCGCACAAGAAGTTCAAGGGCGAAGTATACGTGCTGAGCAAGGAAGAAGGCGGGCGGCACACGCCGTTCTTCAAGGGATACCGGCCGCAGTTCTACTTCCGCACGACGGACGTGACGGGCGTGGCGGAGTTGCCGGAAGGCACCGAGATGGTGATGCCGGGCGACAACGTGAACCTGATGGTGGAGCTGATCACGCCGATCGCCATGGACAAGGGGCTGCGGTTCGCCATTCGCGAAGGCGGCCGCACCGTGGGCGCCGGAACCGTGACCGAGATCATCGATAAATAGGATCAAAATGGCGCTGAGAGAACGCATTCGCATTCGCCTGAAGGCGTACGACCACCGGGTGCTCGACCAATCGACGACGGAGATCGTGGATACGGCCAAGCGGACCGGCGCGAGCGTGGCCGGTCCGATTCCGCTGCCGACGTCAGCGCAGCATGACGACGGTGTTGCGCTCGCCGCACGTGGACAAGAAGTCGCGGGAGCAGTTTGAAATCCGCACGCACAAGCGGCTGCTCGACATTCTGGAGCCGACCCAGCAGACGGTGGACGCGCTGATGAAGCTCGATCTGCCGGCGGGCGTGGATGTGGAGATCAAGGCGTTTGGAAAAGATCATAAGTAAGGAGGGTGCAGGTGAGGCGCAGGTTCCAGCAAGCGCCTGACACCTGTGCATCGGACATCTAGCACCTGAGGTTTTCATGAGTCCAGGAATCCTTGGCAAAAAAATCGGAATGACGCAGGTGTTCCGGCCGGACGGGCAGGTGGTGCCGGTCACGCTGCTGAAGGCGGGACCGTGCATGGTGGTGCAGCGCAAGACGCCCACCACCGACGGCTACGATGCGGTGCAGCTCGGCCTGGTCGAGTTCGTCAAGCCGGCGCGCATCAACAAGCCGATCACCGGGCATCTGAAAAAGGCCGGCGTGGAGGGCGCGAAGTTCCTGCGCGAGTTCCACCTGCGCCCCGGCGACGACGATCTCAAGCCCGGCGACAAGGTGCTGGTCGATCAGTTCAAGCCCAAGGAGAAGGTGGACGTGATCGGCGTCAGCAAGGGCCGCGGCTTCGCGGGCGTGGTGAAGCGCCATCATTTCCGCGGCGGCGAGGGCACCCACGGCTCCATGTTCCACCGCGCGCCGGGATCGATCGGCGCATCCAGCTTCCCGTCGCGCGTGCTGCCCGGCATGCGCATGGCCGGCCACATGGGCCACGCGCAGGTGACGGTGCGCAACCTCGAAATCGTCGAAGTGGACACCGAGGACAACGTGCTGATGGTGAAGGGCGCGGTGCCCGGACCCAACGGCGGCTATGTCGTGGTGCGGAGGGCGAAGAGGTAACGCCATGCCCACAGTGGACGTAGTCGATTTAAACAATCAGAAGGTCGGCGAGATCGAGCTGGCCGACGAGGTGTTTGGCGCCGAAGTCAACAGAAGCCTGCTCTACGAAGCCGTGCGGCATTATCAGGCGGGCCAGCGCGCCGGCACGGTGAAGACCAAGGTGCGCGGCGAAGTGGCCGGATCCGGCAAGAAGCTGTGGAAGCAGAAAGGCACCGGGCGCGCGCGCATGGGCTCGGTCCGTTCGCCGATCTGGCGGCATGGCGGCACGGTGCACGGGCCGCAGCCGCGCGATTACAGCTACAAGCTGCCGCGCAAGATGGTGCTGGGCGCGCTGCGTTCGGCGCTGTCCGCCAAGCTGCGCGATGGCGAATTGAAAGTGGTGCAGGCATTCACACTGGCCGATCACAAGACCAAGGAAGCCAAGGCCGCCCTGGGCCGGCTGGAAGCCACGCGCAAGGTGCTGGTCGTCGAGAACGGCGAGAACCGCAACCTGACGCTGGGCATGCGCAACCTGCCCGGCGTGACCCTGATGCCCACGCGCGAAGTCAACGTCTATCCACCTGCTGGGGCACGACCGCGTGCTGCTTTCCGAAGCCGCGGCGCGGAAATTCTCGGAGGCGCTCGCAAAATGAACATCCATGAAGTGATCCGCCGGCCGCTGGTCACCGAAAAGGGCGTGACCGAGAAAGGACGAGCAGCGCACGCTGTGCTTCGAAGTGGCGCCGGACGCCAACAAGACGCAAGTAAAGCAGGCCGTCGAGAAGCCTGTTCAAAGTGAAAGTAGAGGAAGTGCGGACCGCCAATCTCGAAGGCAAGTGCGCCGCCGCGGGCGTTTCGCCGGCTATCGGCCGGATTGGAAGAAGGCTTACGTGAAGCTGAAGGACGGGCGAGAAGGTGCCGGACTTTGCGGAGATCTAAGCAACCAGCCGGGAGTTTTTAACAATGCCTATCAAAAGCTACCGACCGACCACCCCCACGCCGCCGCTTTCAGACGGTGGTGTCGCGCGAGGACATCACCAAGGAGCGGCCCGGAGAAGTCGCTGGTCGAGCCAAAAAGCGCACCGGCGGCCGCAACACCACGGGCCGCGTGACCTCGCGTTTCATCGGCGGCGGCCACAAGCAGGCTTACCGGGTGATCGATTTCAAGCGCGACAAGCCCGGCATTCCGGCAGTGGTGGCGGCCATCGAATACGATCCCAACCGTTCGGCGCGCATCGCGCTGCTGCATTACAAGGATGGCGAGAAGCGCTACATCCTCCAGCCGGACGGCTTGAAGGTGGGCATGAAGGTGATGTCCGGTCCCGAGGCCGATATCCTGGTGGGCAATGCGCTGCCGCTGAAGAACATGCCGGCCGGCACGGTGGTGCACAACATCGAATTGCGGCCCGGCAAGGGCGCGCAGATGGCGCGCTCGGCGGGCACGCAGGCGCAGTTGGTCAACAAGGAAGGCGCGATTGCGCTGCTGAAGCTGCCTTCGGGCGAAATCCGGCGCGTGCCGCTCGACTGCATGGCGACCATCGGCCAGGTCGGGCAACCTGGATCACGAGAACGTTTCGCTCGGCAAGGCCGGCCGCACGCGCTGGCTGGGCAAGATGCCGCACAATCGCGGCGTGACCATGAACCCGGTGGATCATCCGCACGGCGGCGGCGAAGGCAAAACCTCCGGCGGACGGCATCCCGTGACGCCCTGGGGCCAGCCGACGCGCGGCTTCAAGACCCGCAACAACAAGCGGACCGATAAGTGGATCGTCACCCGGAAGAGTAAGAAGAGATAACTATGGGGCGTTCAGTCAAGAAAGGGCCGTTCACCGACGGCCATCTGGAAAAGAAGATCGACGGCGCTCAACGCCACGAACGAGAAGAAGGTGGTGCGCACCTGGTCGCGGCGCTCGACCATTCTGCCGGAATTCGTGGGCCACACCATCGCGGTGCACAACGGCAAGAAGTTCATTCCGGTGTACGTCACCGAAAACATGGTGGGCCACAAGCTGGGCGAGTTTTCCCCCACCCGGCATTTCAAGGGGCACTCGGTGAAAGCCGCCACGGAGAAGGCCGCCAAACCGGCCTAAGAGACAAATCATGGAAGCCAAGGCAGAAGCCAGATATATCAGGGTATCGCCGCAGAAGGCGCGGCTGGTGGTGGATCTGATCCGCGGCCAGCAGGCCGGGCAGGCCATCACCACGCTGCGCGCCACCAACAAGCGCATCGCGCCGACAGGTGCGAGAAGGTGTTGGAGTCGGCCATCGCCAACGCCAAAGATCGCTTTGAAGATGTGGACGTGGACCGGCTGTTCGTATCGGAAGCCTACGTCAACGAAGGGCCGCGGATGAAGCGCATCCGCCCCGCGCCGCATGGGCCGCGCGTACCGCTATCAGCGCCGCATGTCGCACATCGTGATCAAGGTGGCGGCGAAAGCGGAGCAGGCGGACAGCAAGTAGAAGAGGATATTGAATGGGACAGAAGGTACATCCTTACGGTTTCCGGCTGGGCTTCAACAAGCCCTGGCGTTCCCGCTGGTTCGCCAAGCAGGGCTACGCGCAAGCTGCTGCAGGAAGACCTGGAGCTGAGCGAGACGCTGCGCGAGCGGCTGAAATCGGCCGGCGTCAGCTCCATCGAAGTGGATCGCCCCGGCAACAAGCTGCGGGTCACCATCCGCACTTCGCGGCCCGGCATCATCATCGGCCGCAAGGGCGCGGAGATCGAGAAGCTGAAGCAGGATCTGGCCAAGCGCACCAAGCGCGAAGTGTTCATCGATATCCAGGAAGTCCACAAGCCGGAGCTGGACGCGCAACTGGTTTCCGAATCCATCGCGCTGCAGCTCGAAAAGCGCGTGGCTTTCCGCCGCGCCATGCGCAAGGCGGTGGATTCGGCGCTGCGCTTCGGCTGCAAAGGAATCAAGGTGCGCGTGTCGGGCCGGCTGAACGGCGCGGAAATCGCGCGCAGCGAATGGTATCTGCAAGGCCAGCTTCCGCTGCACACCCTGCGCGCCGATATCGATTACGGTTTCTCCGAAGCCCACACCACCTACGGCGTGATCGGCGTGAAAGCCTGGCTGTACAAAGGCGAGATTCTGGATGGCGGCAGCCGCCTGAAGTCGCTTTCATCGGAGCCGGAACCCCGGCGCGACCGCGGCGACCGGCGCGATCGGGCGATCGTGGCGACCGGGCGATCGCGCGATCCGCCGCGCGGCCGGCACCAGCAGCCCGCAGCGCCTGAACCAGGCCGCGCCAGGCGCCGCCGTCGAGATGCGCATCCGGCGCGTAGCGGCGGGCCGATCCTGCCGCCGCTGATGGCGCCCCAGCCCGCAATGGAAGCAGGAAGCGCGCCCGAGGCGGAGCCCCGGTCGAGCCCAAAGCCGAAGCCCCAGCCGAGTCCAGGCGCGCCCGAGACTCCCGAAGGAGAAAAATAAGCCATGATGATGCCCAAGAAGGTCAAATACCGCAAGCAGCAGCGCGGCCGCATGACCGGCAAGGCCTGGCGCGGTTCCTCGATCTCATTCGGCGAATACGGTCTCAAGGCCATGACCTGCGCCTGGATCACAGACCGGCAGATCGAAGCCGCCCGTATCGCCATGACGCGTTCCATCAAGCGCGGCGGCAAAGTCTGGATTCGTTTGTTCCCCGATAAGCCGATCACCAAGAAGCCCGCTGAAACCCGTATGGGAAAGGGCAAGGGCGCGCCGGAGCAATGGGTCGCGGTGGTGCGGCCGGGCAAGATTCTGTTCGAGATGGAAGGCGTGCCGGTCAGGTCGCGGCGGAGGCCATGCGTCTGGCGGCCCACAAACTGCCCATCGAACCAAATTCGTCACGCGGGAGCAAGCGGAGTAGACCATGAAGTCGCAGAAGATTCGGGATCTCGACGACAACGAACTGCAGCATCAGTTGCACGACCATCGAGGAGCAGCTTTTCCGGCTGAATTTCCAGATGTCCATGGGCAACCATGGAAGGGCTGAAGAAGGCGCGCGCCATGAAGAAGGACCGCGCCCGCATTTTCACCATGCTGCGGGAACGGGAACTGGCACGCGCAGGAAGCGGGGGCGAAGAAGTAAATATGGCCGAACAAACGCAAAAGCCGCTGAAGAACGAGAAGGTCGGCCAGGTGGTCTCCACCAAGATGCCGAAGACCATCATGGTGGAAGTGAGCCGCCGCGTGCCGCATCCGCTGTACAAGCGAATCGTGAACAAGCGCAAGAAATTCTACGCGCACGACGAAGAAAGCAGCGCCAAAATGGGCGACATCGTGCGCATTATCGAGTGCCGGCCGTTGAGCCATCTGAAGCGCTGGAGGCTGGCCGAAGTGGTCCGGCGCGCCGCGCAGGTGGGCACGCAGCCGGAGGAGTTGGACATTAAGGCATAGCGGGGAGCGAGACGACCTATGGTAGGAATGCGAACGATTCTCGAGGTGGCCGATAACAGCGGCGCGCGCCGGCTGGCGTGTATCCTGCCGCGCGGCGGCGACCTCGGCTTGCGGGCTGGTTTGGGCGACGTCGTGACGGCCAGCGTCAAAGAGGCGGCTCCGGATTCCGCCATCAAGAAAGGGAAAGTGGTGCGCTGCGTGATCGTGCGCATGCGCAAAGAGACCCGGCGCAAGGATGGCACTTACATCCGGTTCGATTCGAACGCCGCCGTGTTGATCACCGAAGCTGGGCGAGCCGGTGGGCACGCGCGTTTTCGGACCGGTCGCCAGGGAATTGCGCGACAAGAAATTCATGAAAATCGTGTCGCTGGCGCCGGAGGTGATCTAAGATGGCTGGAAAAAGAAAATCGGCGATGGAGCCGGTACGAATTTTACTCAAGAAGAACGATCAGGTGAAGGTGATCGCCGGGCGCGACCGAGGCAAGACCGGCCGCGTGCTGGACGTCAACCCCGCCAACGGCAAGATCCTGGTGGAGCATGTGTCCATGATCAAGCGCCACACGCGCCCGAATCCGGCCAAGCAGATCAAGGGCGGCATCGCCGAGCGGGAAAGCCCCATTTCGGTGTCGAACGTCATGATTCTGTGCGCGCAATGCGGGGCCGTGCGCATCGCGCACCATGTGGAGAATGTGGCGGGCGGCAAGGTCCGGCGCACGCGGGTCTGCCGCAAGTGCGGGCATGAGTCTGGATAGGAAATAGAAAATGGCAGCACGACTGAAGCAGCATTACACCAAAGCGGTGATCCCGGCCCTCACCAAGGAGTTCGGGTATAAGAACGTGATGGCCGTGCCCAGGCTGGACAAGATTTCGGTCAACATCGGAATGGGCGAAGCCACGCAAAACGCCAAGCTGATGGATGGCGCGGTCAATGAACTGGGCCAGATCGCCGGCCAGAAGCCGGTGGTGACCAAGGCGCGCAAATCCATCGCCGCTTTCAAGCTGCGCGAAGGCATGGCCATCGGCTGCATGGTGACGCTGCGCGGCGACCGCATGTATGAATTTTTCGACCGGCTGGTGAACGTGGCGCTGCCCCGCGTGCGCGACTTTCGCGGCGTCTCGACCAAATCGTTCGACGGCCGCGGCAATTACACGCATGGGAATCCGGAGCAGTTGATTTTTCCGGAGATCGATTACGCGAAAGTGGAGAAGACCAAGGGCATGAACATTTCGATCACCACCTCCGCGCGCACCGATGCCGAGGGAATGGCGCTGCTCAAGCAGTTGGGCATGCCGTTCCGGCAGTAAGGGAGAGAAGAAAGAATAATGGCCACCACCGCCAAGATAGCCAAAGATCTGAAACTGGAAAAGGCCGAGCGCGAGAAGACGCCGCGGCTTCGGTGCAGGCACCGCAACCGCTGCTGGCGCTGCGGCCGGCCGCGCGCCTTTCTGCGCAAGTTCGGCATCTGCCGGCTGTGCTTCCGCCAATTCGCGCTGAACGGGGAGATCCCCGGCGTCATCAAGGCGAGCTGGTGAGAGCGGAAAGGATAGTTGGAGGGCAGGAATGACAAGCGATCCTATCGCCGACATGCTGACGCGCGTGCGCAACGCCATCGGTGCGCGCCACCCCAAGGTGGATGTGCCGGCTTCGCAAATTGAAGGCCGAAATCGCCCGCATTCTCAAGGAAGAGGGCTACATCCAGAACTTCAAGGTGGCCGAGGAAGGTCCCAAAAAGACCATCAAGATCTACCTGAAATACAGCAATAACAACGCGCCGGTGATTTCCAGTATCGAACGGATTTCGCGGCCGGGCTGCCGCGTTTACGTGGGCCAGCAGGACATTCCGCGCGTGCTGGGCGGCTTGGGGATCAACATTCTCACCACGCCGCGCGGGGTGATGACCGGCCGCGACGCCCACAAAGAGCGCGTCGGCGGAGAAGTGCTGTGCCGGGTATGGTGACGCGCGGGCACTCGTGCCGGCGCCAAGGATTTTGAACTATGTCTCGAATTGGAAAAAAACCGATCCCCGTTCCCAAAGGGGTGAAAATCGAAATCGGCGAACAATTGGAAGTCACCGGACCGAAAGGCACGCTGACCGTGCCCATTCCCGGCGGCGTGCACATCAAGCAGGCCGATGGCCGCCTGGATATCGTGCGCGACGGCGATAAGTACAGCGCGCTCCACGGACTGACGCGGGCTCTCGCCGGCAATGCCGTGCAGGGCGTTTCGACCGGATTCACCAAGGAACTGGACATCGTGGGCATCGGCTACCGCGCCGACGTCAAGGGCCGGATAGCCACCTTCACGCTGGGCTATTCGCATCCCATCGAGGTCCTGCTGCCGGATGGCGTGGACCTGAAGATCGATAAGCAGACGCACCTGGTGCTCACCGGTTACGACAAGCAGATGCTGGGCCAGGTGGCGGCCAATATTCGCGCGCTGCGCAAGCCGGACCCCTACAAGAACAAGGGCGTCCGCTACACCGGCGAGCAGTTGCGCAAGAAGGTCGGCAAGACCGGCGCGGGGGCGAAATGATCCATCAGACTCAAAAAAACGAAATCCGGCACCTCATCCATAAACGGATCCGGCGCAAAGTGCACGGCACCGCGCGAGCGCCCCAGGCTGGCTGTATTTCGCAGCGTAGCCAACATTTATGTCCAGGTGATCGACGACGCGCAAGGCGTGACACTGGTTTCCGCGTCCACCATCGAAAAGGGCAAGCGCAGCAAGGGCGGCAATCTCGCGGCGGCCAAGACCATCGGCAAACTGGTTGCCGAACGGGCCAAGGAAAAAGGCATTCAGAAGGTAGTATTCGATCGGGGCGGCTACATCTACCACGGCCGCGTGAAAGCCCTGGCGGAGGCCGCCCGGGAAGGCGGACTGGAGTTTTAATGGCAGCTACAATCGCAAAACGCATCGATCCGCAGTCGCTCAATCTGAAAGAGCAGGTGGTGTCGATCAATCGCGTGACCAAGGTGGTCAAGGGCGGCAAGAACCTGAGCTTTTCGGCGCTGGTGGTGATCGGCGACCCGGCCGCTAAAGTGGTTGGCTTCGGCGTGGGCAAAGCCAAGGAAGTGCCGTCGGCCATTCGCAAAGGCATCGAGGCGGCCAAAAAGAATCTGCGCAGGATCCACATTCTGGGGACCACCATTCCGCACCAGTCGCTGGGCCGTTTCGGCAGCGGCCTGGTGCTGTTGAAGCCGGCCCCGGAAGGCACCGGCGTGATCGCCGGCGGACCGGTGCGCGCGGTGATCACCGCGGCGGGCATCCCCAACGTGCTGACCAAATCGATCGGCACCCACAATCCGCACAACGTGGTCAAAGCCACCATCGTGGCGCTCGAGCAACTGCGCGACAGAAACGAAGTAGCCGAAATGCGGGGCATGGCAGTAGAAAAATTATGAGCCGCCGATGAACTCCGATGAACGCCGATAAGACCAAAATCTAAGCCACGTTTTTCTTGGTCTTATCGGCGTTTATCGGCGTTCATCGGCGGCCAAGAGGTTTTGTTATGGATGGCATGATCAAGATTAAGCTGTATCGCAGCCCCATCTGCACGCCGGAGAAGCACAAGCGCGTCGTGCGCGGCTTGGGGCTGCGCAAGCTCAACCAGATCGTGGTGCGGCCGGATTCACCCGTCTTCCGCGGCATGGTCAACAAAGTTCCGCATCTGCTGAAGGTGGTCGACTAAGTTATGAATCTGAGCGGATTGAAACCTCCTCCGGGACAGAAGCACACGCGCAAGCGCATCGGGCGCGGCATGGGATCGGGCTCGGGCAAGACCTCCACGCGCGGCAGCAAGGGCCAGCGCGCCGGCACCGGTTTCGGCCAGAAGCGCGGCTTCGAAGGCGGCCAGATGCCGCTGCACCGCCGCCTGCCCAAGCGCGGCTTTACCAATATCTTCAAGAAGCAGTATGCCATCGTGAACGTGGAAACTCTGGAGCAGTTGGAAGGCGACACGTTCAGCCCCGACCAGCTCATGGAACGCGGTATCGTCAAGAAATTGCACGAAGGGCTGAAAGTGCTGGGCAACGGCCAGTTGACGCGCGCCGTCCGGGTCGAGGCGCACTTGTTCTCGAAATCCGCGCTGGACAAGATTCAGGCGGCCGGCGGTGAAGCGGTAGTCATCGGTGGCGCTGAGCCGGGCGTAAAAGAGGCAACTGAGCCGCGCGCGTAAGCAAGCGGCATTGAAGGCGAAGGAACTATGAGGTTTTTCGAAGCACTTGGCAACGTATTTCGCATCCCCGATCTGCGTAAGAGAGTGTTGTTCACGCTCGCCATGCTGGCCGTGTACCGCCTGGGCGGGCATATCCCCACGCCGGGCATCAACATGTCCGCGTGGGAGCAGTTCTTCAGCCACGCCTCCGGCACCATCTTCGGCTTCTTCGATCTGTTCGCCGGCGGCAACATCCGGCGCCTCACGATTTTCGCCCTGGGCATCATGCCCTATATCACCGCCTCCATCATCCTGCAATTGCTGACGGTGGTGGTTCCCACGCTCGAAAAATTGCAGAAGGAAGGCGAGCTGGGCCGCCGCAAAATCACCCAGTGGACCCGCTATCTGACCATCGTCCTCTCCGTCATCCAATCCTTCGGCATTGCGCAGGGATTGCAGGCCATGCAGGGCGGCGTGGTCATCAACCCGGGCTGGGGTTTCGTGCTGATGACCATCATCTCGCTGACCACCGGCACCGCGTTCATCATGTGGCTGGGCGAGCAGATCAGCGACCGCGGCATCGGCAACGGCATGTCGCTCATCATTTTCGCCGGCATCGTGGTGGGCCTGCCCAACGCCATCTCCAACATCTACCGGAATACCTTTATCACGCGCGAGTGGAACGTGCTGCAGATGATCCTGATCATCTTCATGATGGTGCTGGTGGTGGCGTTCATCGTCCTGGTGGAACGCGGCGAGCGCCGCATCCCGGTGCAGTACGCCAAGCGCGTGGTGGGCCGGCGCGTCATGGGCGGGCAATCCACGCACATGCCGCTGAAGGTCAACGCCGGCGGCGTGATTCCGGTGATCTTCGCTTCTTCGATACTGGCTTTTCCGCAGACTCTGGCCCAGATGCCCTTCGTCAAGAACATGGCGCTGGCTGAGCAACACGCTGGCATCCATCCGGCACGGCGAGCCGCTCTACTACGTGCTGTTCGTGGCGGGCATCATTTTCTTCTGTTTCTTTTACGTATCCATCATCTTCAACCCCAACGAAGCCGCCGACAATATGCGCAAGTACGGCGGATTCATCCCCGGCATCCGGCCGGGACGCAATACGGCCGACTACATGAACACCATCCTGACCAAGATCACGGTCGTGGGCGGGTTGTATCTTTCGGTCCTGTGCCTGATCCCGGACATCATGATTTCCGGTATCAAGCTGCAGCATCTGCCCCTGCTCGGGAATTTCATGGACGCTTATGCGCCCCGGTTCCTGCTGGAAGGGTTGAACGTGAATTTCTACTTCGGCGGCACCTCGCTGCTGATCGTCGTGGGCGTGGCGATGGATACCATCAACCAGATGGAGGCGCAGTTGATCATGCGCCATTACGAGGGCTTTACGCCCCGGGCAGGGAGGATTCGCGGGCGTCGCAGCACATTCTGACGCGAACGCAGCTTTCCATGAAGCAAGCTGTGGTTTTGTTTGGTTCCCCAGGCTCGGGAAAGGGTACGCAGGCGAATCTGCTCAAGAACTGCCTGAAGGTGCCGCACATATCGACGGGCGATATGCTCCGGGAGCATATCCGCGAAGGCAATTCCTTGGGCGTAAGAGTCGCCGCGACCATGCATTCGGGGGCGCTGGTCCGGGACGAAGTGGTCAACGGTCTGGTGGAAAAGCGGCTGGCCGAACCGGATGCCCGATGCGGATTTATTCTGGACGGTTATCCCCGGACCCGCGATCAGGCCGATCGTCTTTGCGGCTGGCTGGATGGCCAGAGCATTCGGGAAGTGGTGATTCATCTCATTGTGGATTACAATGTAATTGTTGCCCGTTTGTCCGGACGCCGGCAGTGCCCCCGCTGCGGTACCCTCTACAACATCGGTTCGAACCCTCCCAGGGTGGCGGGAATATGCGATCTGGATGGCGAAAAGCTGGTGATTCGCGACGACGACCAGGAGCAGGTGATTCGCCAGAGGCTGGCGGCGTATGACTCGCAAAGCCGCCCGTTGATTGAGTTTTTCCGGGAAAAGGGCCGCCGCCTGTTCGAGATCGATGCCAGCGGCCAGACCCCGGAGGCCCTGTTGGTTCAGGTCTGCCGGAGTATCAAGAGTCCGGAGGCCGGTGCGCCGGCCGGACCGGCTGCAGAAGGATGATTATTCGAAAGACCGCCGCCGAACTCCAGAAAATGCGGCGGAGCGGTTTACTGGTCTGGCAGATCCTGCGGGAATTGGAGAAGCTGGCTGGCGAGGGCGTCAGTACGCTGGATCTGGAAGTAGCCGCCGAGCGCATGATGAAGGACGCTGGCGCGCATCCGGCCTTCAAAGGTTATTATGTGCAAGCGGCCGGCGATACGTACCGGTTTGTGCTGTGTACCTCGGTGAATCACGAGATCATCCACGGCATGCCGTCGGCCAAACGGGTTTTGAAGAAGGGCGATATTGTGTCGATCGACACCGGCGTGCAGCTGGACGGGTATTATGGCGATTCCGCCACTACCGTGGCGATCGGGGAAGTGAGCGAGGCCGCCCGCAAGCTGATGCAGGTGACCCAGGAATCGCTGGAACTGGCGATCCAGCAGGTGAGGGCGGGGAACCGCTTGTTTGAGGTTTGCGGCACCGTGGAGCGGCATGTGGTCGCCAACGGTTTTTCGGTGGTGCGGGAGTTTGTGGGACACGGCATTGGAACGCAGCTTCACGAGGAGCCGCAGGTTCCCAATTACGTGGAGCGGAAGAACGAGAATCCGCGGCTGAAAGAAGGCATGGTGCTGGCCATCGAGCCGATGGTGAACGCCGGCAAGCCGGATACGGAGGTGTTGAAGGATAAGTGGACGGCGGTCACCAAGGATGGGTCGAATGCGGCCCATTTCGAGCACTGCGTGGCGGTGACGTCCAACGGCCCGTGGGTGCTGACGCGGCCGTGAACCAGGCTGTGAGCAAGGCTGTGAACGAGGTCGCGGCGACCGTTTTGGAAGAGTTGCCGAGCGCGCTCTATCGCGTGGAGCTGGAGAACAGGCAACAGGTGCTCGCCCACCCGGTCGGGACGGTGAAACGGAATTTTGTCCGGCTGCTGCCGGGCGACCGGGTGCGGGTGGAGTTATCGCCGAACGATTTCACGCGGGGCAGGATAACGGAAGTAACCGAGCCGCGACCGTAAGGGAGCGGACAGGGTTAACGATATGAAAGTGCGAGCATCAGTCAAAAAGATTTGCGACAAGTGCAAGATCATCCACCGCGAAGGCGTGGTGCGGGTCATCTGCACCAACCCGAAACATAAACAGAGGCAGGGAGTAAGAATTATGGCACGTATCGCCGGAGTGGAAGTGCCGCCCAAGAAGCGGGCGGAAATCGGCCTCACCTACATCTATGGCATCGGCCGCGCCCGTTCGCGCTCGCTGCTCTACCGGGCCGGCATCGATTTCGACAAGAAGGTGGCCGATCTGACCGAAGACGAAGTCAATCGCGTCCGCCAGATCCTGGAAGAGGAAGGCGCGGTCGAAGGCGACCTGCGCAAGGAAGTCTCGATGAATATCAAGCGGCACATCGAGATGGGCTCCTATCGCGGCCTGCGGCACCGGCGCGGCCTGCCCGTGCGCGGCCAGCGCACCCACACCAACGCCCGCACCCGCAAGGGACCGCGCCGCGGCACCGTGGCCAACAAGAAGAAGGCGACATCGAAGACGTAGCGGAGGCGTATGGCGAAACCAGCGGCAAAACCGACCAAGAAGAAGAGCTTCAAGAAGAAGGAAAAGCGCGTCGTCCATTCGGGCATCGTGCACATCCAGGCGACGTTCAACAACACCATCGTGACCATCGCCGATCAGGAAGGCAACGTGATCTCCTGGTCCAGCGCCGGATCGCTGGGCTTCCGCGGATCGCGCAAGGGCACTCCGTTCGCCGCGCAGCAGGCCGCCATGACGGCGGCCAACAAAGCCTCCGAAAGCGGCTTGCGCACGGTGGAAGTGCGGGTCAGCGGTCCGGGCTCCGGCCGCGAATCGGCGGTGCGCGCGCTGTCCACAGCCGGCATCGAAGTCCGCCAGATCAAGGACGTCACCCCGATTCCGCACAACGGCTGCCGTCCGCCGAAGAGAAGAAGAGTGTAGCGGGGCTCTGCCATGTCCCCGTTTGGAAGCAGGACGAAGGTCTGCTAAGACCGTAAACTGCACCTTTGTACAAGATTGGTAGAAGAAAGGTAAGGAGAGTGACATTGGCAAGATACATAGGCCCCGTCTGCCGGCTGTGCCGGCGCGAGGGCATGAAGCTGTTCCTGAAAGGCGAGCGCTGCCACACGCGAGAAGTGCGCCATCGAAAAGCGCAACTTCGTCCCCGGGCAGCATGGCAAAGACCGCAAGGCCAAGCTGGTCGGCTATGGCCTGCAGTTGCGCGAAAAGCAGAAGGCCCGCCGCATCTACGGCCTGCTCGAAACCCAGTTCCGCAACAACTTCGAGAAGGCCGCCCTCGCCAAAGGCATCACCGGCGAAAACATGCTCGAGCACGCTGGAGCGCCGCCTCGACAGCGTCATCTACCGCATGGGCTTCGGCACCAGCCGCGCGCAGTCCCGCCAGATCGTGCGCCACGGCCACATCCAGGTGAACGGCCGCAAGGTCAATATCCCGTCGTTCATGGTCAAGATCGGCGACGAGGTCGCCGTGCGCGAGAACAAGCAAGAACAACCCCACCATCCTGTCGGCCCGCGACGCCACCGCGCACGCGCCCGGCTCCGAGCTGGATGGATGTGGACCGGGATGCGCTCAAAGGCCAGAATCACCGGCCTGCCCAAGCGCGACGAGCTGGTTCAGATTCAGATTGAACGAGCAGCTCATTGTGGAGTTGTATTCGAAGTAAGCCGGCGCAGGCACTGGTGCCTGCCGGCGGGCGCTCGGCCCGCGTTATAAGAGGAACGATTATGTTCAAGGGCTTTCAGAAACCCAAGCGATCTGGTAGCCAATACCGAGACCCTTACGGAGCGGTATGGCATGTTCACCGCCCAGCCGTTTCAGCGCGGCTTCGGCACCACCATCGGCAACAGCCTGCGCCGCGTCCTGCTCAGCTCCATCGAGGGCGCGGCCATCACCGCCGTCCGCATCGAGGGCGTGGAGCACGAGTTCAGCCCCATCCCCGGCGTGGTCGAGGACGCCACCGACATCATCCTCAACCTCAAGCAGATCCCCTTCAAGATCATGGGCGAAGGCATCAAGACCGTCCGCCTCACCGTGGATCAGTCCGGCGAAGTCATCAGCGGCCAGATCGAGACCGACGCAGGATGTCGAAGTGCTCGACCGCAACCTGCACATCGCCACCGTCAGCGAAGGCGGCAAGCTCAACGTCGAGATGCGCCTCAAGACCGGCCGCGGCTACGTCAGCGCCGACAAGAATTTCGACGAAGACCTGGCGCTCGGCTACATCCCCATCGATTCCGTGCACTCGCCCGTGCGCAAAGTCAACTTCGCCGTGGAGGCCGCCCGCCTCGGCCAGATGACCGATTACGACAAGCTCACGCTCGAAGTCTGGACCAACGGCGCGGTCTCCCCGCAGGACGCCATCGGCTACGCCGCCAAGCTGCTCAAGGACCACATGTCCATCTTCATCAACTTCGAAGAGCTGCCCGAGGCCGCCGAGGAGTCGTCCGAGCGCGGCATGGACAAGATGAGCGAGCATCCTCAACCGCTCGGTCGAGGAGCTCGAGCTCAGCGTCCGCTCCTACAACTGCCTGAAGAACGCCAACATTCAGACCATCGGCGAACTGGTGCAGAAGACCGAAGCCGAAATGCTGCGCACCAAGAATTTCGGCCGCAAGTCGCTCAACGAGATCAAGGAAATCCTGGCCAACATGGGCCTGTCGCTGGGCATGAAGCTCGATCCCCACGGCCGCCTGGTGGCGCCGCCGCCGCCGCCGCCCGGCAGCATTCCCGAATACGACGAGGAGGATCTGCGAACGAGAGAGCAGGCTTGAGCCAGTGCGAACGTAGACATGCGACATAGAGTAGCCGGATACAAGCTGAAGCGGGACTGGAGCGCCCGCAAATCGCTGCTGCGAGGATCTGGTCACCAGCGTCATCGAGCAGGAGCGCGTCATCACCACCGTGCCCAAGGCCAAGGCCGTCAAGCCGCTGGTGGACCGCATGATCACCCTGGCCAAGCGCGACACGCTGCACGCCCGCCGCCAGGCCGCCGCGTGTTCTGGAGACCCCGGCTTCGGTGAAGAAGCTGTTCGATACGCTGGCCACCCGCTTCGGCCAGCGCAACGGCGGCTACACCCGCATCGTGCGCCTCGGGCCCCGCAAAGGCGACGGCGCCGAACAGGCCATGATCGAACTGGTCGGCTCCGAACTGGTCAAACGCGCCGCCGAACGCGCCAAGCGCAAGGAAGAACGCGAGCGCGCCGCCCGCGAAGGCCGCGAGGAAGGCGACGACGACAATAGAGCAGACTAAAAACCATCCGCCTTACCGAGTTCTGTCTTCCAGATGATTGCAGGCGCCGCCCAAGTGCCTGCAATCATCGCCGTTTCCCCCGGTCTGTCCCCTTCATTCTCCGATACTTACCCGCTTCGTACTACGGTAACCATTTTCCAATAGACACAGTAGAGTGATCTGAGCTACAATAAACGGCACACTCAGCGAACCCCTTGGTGATCCATGACTGAAATTCTGGTTGGCTTCCTGATCGCGGCCGGTGTCGGCCTGACTGGAGTCGGCGCGGGCTCCCTGCTCGCCCCAGTGCTGATGCTATTCTTCAGAGTCCCTCCGGCCGAAGCGGTTGGCACCGCCTTGGCGTTCTCGGCGGTGATCAAGCTGACCATCGCGCCCGTGTATATCGTTCGCAAACAGATCCATTATCCGACCTTGTTGCGGCTTTGCTGTGGCGGCATCCCAGGCGTACTAATTGGCTTTTATGCTATGGATTTACTGGATGCCAAGCATCATCGCGGCATCCTGTTTATGGTCATCGGTGGTTTGGTGGCCAGCATGGCGCTATATAATCTGATTCGGACACTGCAACGCAGCGCCCATCACCGCCCCATGAAGGACCGCTCTCAGCTGGCTGCCGTTTATCGCTTTCGGGATCGGCACTGAGATAGGCTTCTCGTCGGCTGGCGCGGGCGCTCTGGGCGGCGTGGCTCTTTAAATTTGACCCCGCTGCCTCCCGCCCGCGTGGTCGGCACCGATGTCATGTTCGGTTTGGCCTGCTCCCTGGTAGGCGGCAGATTCCATCTATTCGCCGGTCACTATCAAGTCCGGCATCCTGATGCATCTCATCATCGGCGGTATCGTGGGAGCGCTCATCGGCGCCAACCTGCTGGCTGTGCTGCCATCCCGTCCCCTGCGTGTGGCACTTTCTGCCTGGCTCACCTGTATGGGTGTCCAGCTCTGCTGGCAAGCCTTCGCGACCTAACCCCAATTTAAAACAACAATTTGCACTACTGGCATAATTGCGCGCATAAATAGTTGACAATTACATGCTCATATTATATTATTGATAGTGGATGAAGTAAAATCCACGAAATCTAAACACACAAGGAGTACACAAACAGTGTCCATAACCCACACAGATCCTTTAGCCAACCTCCGCTTTTTTGAAGATGCGTTCAACCGTTTGCTCAGTGAGCCGCGCGCGGGCCGGCCCTGGTCGCCAGCGGTGGATATCTTCGAAACCGAGGACGAACTCGTCCTTAAAGCAGATGTCCCCGAAGTCAACCTGGAAGACATCGACGTGCACGTCGAAAATCAGACCCTGACCCTATCCGGCGACCGCAAGTTCGCGCGCGAAGACAACAGCAAGGGTTACCATCGCATCGAGCGCGGCTACGGCCAGTTCAAGCGCAGCTTTTCGGTTCCATCGACCGTCGACACCGAAAAGGTCTCCGCGGATTATCACAACGGCGTCCTGACCGTGAAGCTGCCCAAAAAAGCGGCCGCCAAGGCCCGCCAGGTAAAGATCGAAGTCAAGCAGTAGGAGTTGCCGTTAAATTGCAAGTACGGGCGGTGGGTCGATAACGGCTGGCCGCCCGTTTTGATTTTCATCATGTTCAATTTGTGGCTGATATCCTAAGGGAGGGTTCCCGTGATCCGATTTGACAAATTTACCCAGAAGGCCCAGGAGGCGCTGCAGCAGTCGCAGGAAGTGGCCAGCAAATCCGACGGCCAGGTTCTCTATCCGTTGCATCTGCTGGTAGCCCTCGCCGAAGAGCGGGAGGGCATCGTCCGCCCGGTGCTCGAAAAATGTGGCGTGCAGCCGGATGCCATCGTTTCCGAAGGCCAGCGCCAATTGCAGAATATCCCCAAAGTCAGCATGCCGCCCGCAGCCCGGCTTGTATGCTTCGCAGCCGCTGAACGAAGTGCTGGAACGCGCCTTCGAAGAAGCCGGCCGCTTCAAGGATGAGTTTGTTTCGACCGAGCACCTGCTGCTGGCCATCTCCGCCCAAAAGCGCGATCCCGCCGCGCAACTGCTTGAACGCGACGGCGCCACACACGATGCCATCCTGAAGGCGCTGGTCTCCATACGCGGCACGCAGCGCATCACCGATCCGAATCCCGAAACCAAATACCAGGCACTCGAACGCTACGCCGTGGATCTGACCAAGTCCGCCCGCGACGGCAAACTCGATCCGGTCATCGGCCGCGAAGACGAAATCCGCCGCATCATGCAGGTGCTCAGCCGCCGCACCAAGAACAATCCGGTGCTCATCGGCGAGCCGGGAGTGGGCAAGACCGCCATCGTGGAAGGGCTCGCCCAGCGTATCGTGAAGGGCGACGTGCCGGATCAATTGCACAACAAGAAACTGATCGCGCTCGACCTGGGTTCCATGGTAGCCGGCACCAAGTTTCGGGGCGAGTTTGAAGATCGCCTGAAAGCGGTCCTCAAGGAGATCGTGGAATCGAACGGCGAGATCATTTGTTTCATCGACGAGTTGCACACTTTGGTGGGGGCGGGTTCCGCCGAAGGCGCCATCGATGCCGCCAACATGCTCAAGCCGGCGCTGGCGCGCGGCGAGCTGCGCTGTATCGGCGCCACCACGCTTGATCGAATACAAACGCGTGGAAAAAGACGCCGCCCTGGCGCGCCGCTTCCAGACCGTCCTGGTTGGCGAGCCCACCGTGGATGATACCGTCGCGATCCTGCGCGGGCTGAAGGAGAAATTCGAAATCCATCACGGCGTGCGCATTAAGGACTCGGCCATCGTCGCGGCCGCCTTGCTTTCCCAGCGCTATATCACCGACCGCTTCCTGCCCGACAAGGCCATCGATCTGATCGACGAAGCCGGCGCCGCCCTGCGCCTGCAGATCGGCTCCATGCCCATCGAACTCGATCGGAAGGACCGCCGCATCACGCATCTCGAAATCGAGCGCCAGGCGCTGAACCTGGAGCGCGACGCCGCCTCTAAGGAGCGCCTGCGTCACGTCGAAAACGAACTGGAAAACCTGCGCGGCGAAACCGCCACCCTGAAGGAGCGCTGGAATCGTGAGAAGACCGCCATTCAGCTGCGTGCGCCAGCTCAAGGAAGAGCAGGAGCAACTGCGCAAGGACGAAGAGCAGGCCAGCCGCCAGGGCGATTGGGAAAAGGCCGCGCAGATCCGCTACGGCCGTCTCTCCCAAATCGAAAAAGACATTCAGTCCGCCGAGCACGATCTTGAAGCCGTTAAGGATTCCGCATTGCTGAAAGAAGAGATCGACGACGGAGATATCGCTCGCATCGTGGCCAAGTCCACCGGCATCCCGGTCACCCGCATGCTCGAGGGCGAGGCGCAAAAGCTGGTCCAGATGCCCGATCGGTTGAAGGAGCGCGTGGTCGGCCAGGATGAAGCCGTGCGCCTGGTTTCTAACGCCATTCTGCGTAACCGTGCCGGCTTGAGCGATCCCAACCGGCCCATCGGCAGCTTCATTTTCCTGGGACCCACCGGCGTTGGCAAAACCGAACTGGCGCGGGCGTTGGCCGCCTACCTGTTCGACGACGAGAAAGCCATGATCCGGGTCGACATGTCCGAGTACATGGAGAAACACTCGGTGGCCCGCATGATCGGCGCGCCTCCCGGATACGTGGGCTACGACGAGGGTGGCCAGCTCACCGAGCAGGTGCGCCGCCGGCCGTATTCGGTGGTGCTCTTCGATGAGGTCGAAAAGGCCCATCCCGACGTGTTCAATTCCATGCTGCAGGTCCTCGACGACGGCCGTCTGACCGATGGCCAGGGGCGCACGGTCAGCTTCAAGAACACGGTCATCGTGATGACCACCAACGTGGGGTCCAGCAACATCCGCGAGGTGGGGCCGATCGGATTCTCGGTCCACACCAAGACGTCGGCCAACGAAGCCACGCGCACGCGCCTGCTCGAGGCGCTACGCTCCACGTTCCGGCCGGAGTTTCTGAACCGCATCGACGACATCATCGTGTTCAACTCGCTCACCCGCGAGCATCTCACCATGATTATCGATATCCAATTGCGGCGCGTAGGCAAACTGTTGCAAGACCGCGGCATCCGTATGGAGCTTACCGAGGCTGCCCGCGAGCTGCTCATGAAGGAAGGCTACGATCCGCAGTATGGCGCGCGGCCTATGCGGCGCGCGATCCAGCGGCTCATCCAGGATCCGCTGGCGCTCAAGCTGCTCAACGGCGATTTCCTGGAAGGCGATACCATTGAAGCGGACGCCGACCCTGGATCGGGCGAACTCCGCTTCCAGAAGCTGGTTCCCGTTCCGGCGTAATATGACCACCATCAACACCGTCAAGACCGTCCTCCTGCTCGGTCTGCTTAGCGCCATGCTGCTCTTCGCCGGCGAGGCGCTGGCAGGCCGGAACGGCCTCTACATGGGGCTCGGCCTGGCGGTTGTGATGAACTTTTCCGGCTACTTCTTCTCGGACCGGATCGCGCTGGCCTCCTACTCCGCGCAGCCGGTCACCCCGACGGAGAACCCGGAAGTCTATGCCAAGGTCGAGCCCATCGTGCGGGGCCTGTGCCAGCGCATGGGCCTGCCGATGCCGCGCCTGTGGCTGATCCCCGAGGAGAGTCCCAACGCCTTCGCCACGGGCCGTAACCCTCAGCATGCGTCGGTGGCTTTCACCGCCGGCATCCTGCGGCTGATGGACGATCGCGAGATTGAGGGCGTGGTGGCCCACGAACTGGGGCACGTACTGCATCGCGATATCCTGATCAGCTCGGTAGCCGCCACTCTCGCCGCGGCCATCATGTTCGTTTCGCGCATGGCCTTCTGGTTCGGTGGCGCCGGCGACGACGACGACCGCGGGGGCGGCAACGCCATCGCCGGCCTGGCGATGATGATTCTCGGACCCATCGCCGCGCTGTTAATCCAGATGGCTATCTCCCGCTCCCGCGAATACTCCGCCGACGAAGCCTCCGCTAAGTACACCGGCACGCCTTACGAACTAATCTCCGCGCTGCAGAAGTTAGACACTTACTCGAAGCGCATCCCTATGCAGGCCGACCCCTCCACCGCGCACTTATTCATCATCCAGCCCTTCACCGGCCAGTGGTTTGCGCAGATCTTTTCCACGCACCCATCGACCGAAGACCGCATCGCGCGTCTGCAGCATCGCGGGTGATCGCAAGCGGCCGCTATTCCGGTCGGCAAGCCGCAAGACAAAGGAGCTCGCGGACGGACCCATGTCGCGTGTGGATGTCTGGCGCATGATGGCGCCGTGCTTCCGATGCCGGCTTGAGACGGCGATAGGCTGCCACACCTTCCGCGCCGCGGGCATAACCGATTACTTGAAAAACGGTGGGCGGATCGAGGTCGCGCAACGTATGGCCGGGCACTCGAACGCGAAAACCACAGGCCTGTATGATCGGCGCAACGATGATGTTAGCCTTGACGAAGTGGAGCGGATCGGGATTTGAACAGGAAGGGTGAACCGCATTGGATTCCTGATATGCTATCCAGCGAGGAATCCCGATGGGCTTATGCGATTACTGCGGGGAGAAGGCCGGCTGGTTGCAGAGCAGCCATCCGGCTTGCGTTGCGAAGGCAGACAGCGTGGGTCAGGCTGTAAAGGAACTTGTTCTCAAGGAAACCCGGGCTGACAAGTCATACGGACCTCGCTACCGAAGTGAAACAGGTATTGGACGTTAACAAAGTCCAACCCAAATACGTCCAGGAACCACTGCTTCAAAGCATCAATGACGCTGTCAGCCAGACAGCCTCTACAATCGCCAGTTTCGGAAGAGGAGTTTAACCGTCTCTCTGAAATCTCGGCTGGCTTCGATTTGAATGCACATATGGCAGAGTTTTCTGAACGACGCTGGTTCGGTGTTGCACAGCTAGGTCTGAGCCATACACTATGGAGAGTCCTTAACCACGCCGATCCTATTTTGATGACGTTCCAAGGTTTAATCTGCGATCCGGCGAGGTACCTATATTTCAGACCGGAACTAGCAACGTCATGTATGCGGAGGAGCGGACGATTTCCACCCACACGAGGTCCTTTGGAGGTCTCAGTGTCCCGGTGGGCGGTGGGATTTACTATCATTTCGGCGGCTCCCAAGGGCATCAGGAGCGTACTTCTGGCCTTCAACAGCTTGACATAGGCGGATTCTGATTACCTCACTTGCTCTCTATTTCGGCGGCCAAACAAAGACGGTGCGAGTTCCACTAGATCGGGTCATTCGCTATCAGCCATATGTTGATGGCGTCGGTGTGTGCGAATCTCACGGTGCGCCGAAGGTGTTCGTCTTCGATTATAGAGGCATGGACGTTGGATGGTTTTTCTACAACGTGTTGGTGGCCCTAACAAGCGACTTGCTCGGGAAGTGACAACTACAGCGGGCTCAGGGCCGCGCCAGTCTTGACCGGGCGATTTCGCTATAATCGAGACCAAGGACAAAGCCGGTGTTGCAAACTAATAAAATTGACCACGAATGTGTTTCTGTCGATGCGCTCGTCGAGTACCTAAAACGGTACGGCCACCAAGACGTTCAGGTTCAGAGGGAACAAGAACACGATCCCCCTGATTTTTGGTTGCATGTCGACGGGACTAAATTCGCCGTCGAGGAAACCAGCATAGTCGAGCAAAAAACCGTGACGAAAAGAGGGTTGGCGGTCGCCAAATGGGAAGGAGAGGTGCAAGCCGACCTTGCAGCGGCTAATCCAAAACGCAGTGTCGTCCAAACGCTCGAAGCTCGAAAAGAATGGCGTACCACAGCAGTGCGGGAACAGTATTCTGGTTCTTTACGATGCTTACGGGTATGGTGATACAGAAGATGCCCAAATCGCTTTGCGAAACGTTAGCGATTACGATTGGTTCCATTCTATCTTCTGGGCCGCCGCATCTTTTGTGGACCTCAGCGCGGGCACGCCACAGGCCAGGCGCAACGAATTGTACCCTCAAGAGCCAGGTCGTAGAGGGTCCTTTTTGTATACCAGAGAAGGTCGGTGGAAAAGGTCGGGACGCGCTTGCGGGTTAAGCGAGGGCAGGGAATTGTATTTAAGAATCGCGGACCAGCGCGCGAAAACCTTCCTGCTCGAAGTGCCGGTCATTGGTGAGCGCCTCGGTCAGCCCCTCCTTGCGCATCGTCTGCATCGAAATGCAATCGACCAGGCTGTACCCCTTGTCGGGCCGCGCCTCGTAGAGGGCCATCCCGGATAGAAACGAGCCCCGGCTCTGCGGAACGACACGGACACCGGGATCGTCAAGAATACGCCGGGCGTTCAGAACGGCTTTACGCCGCACCTGCTCGGGAGCCGTAGCAAAAAAGGTAAGGTACTCAGCCAACACTTCATCCGTGGTGACGATGGGGGAATCTGCCCGCTCGGATGCAAGAGCCAAAGCGCGTCGGTGTGCGCTGTCATTAAAATCGACCAGGGCAATCCAATAGAACGTGTCGGCGAAAAGAGAGGTCATGCCTCTTTCTTGGGCCAACCGTAGATGTAATGGTCGTGCTGGCTGGCGCCATCCTGGGGCATGCGCGCCATGATTTCAGGCGGCACATCCTGCATGTTTTCGACAATCACGTCGGCAATATGCCGGGGCGGCCGGCTGGGCGGTTGTTCCTGCTCGGCGGCCAACTGCTTGAGCCATGCCTCCAGCGTGAGGCCGGCCGCGTTGGCTTTCGCCTTCAGCGCCGCCGCTTGCTCGTCGGGAAGCTCGATTACCGTCATGGCCAATCCTCACTCTATCGTAGCAGGGTCAATTTTACGCCAGTTGAAGGGTTTTGTCAGCCGAAATCTTCTCCCGTCGAAATCTTCTCCCGCATCATCCCGGAGAATCGGTCGGAGTTAATTGTGGTGACCTTCATTTGGATCGGAGCGAAGTCTGGCGCGCTAAACCGCTTAACAATTTTACTCCCTGCCTCTCAAGATCGCGGCCATGACGCGCGCGCTGCGACGGCCATGCATGGCCGCGACAACCCCAATGGCCGTTTATCCGGCGCGTAAGCTATGAGATAATTCTCCGCCGTCGTGAAAGCAATGAACGCTCGGTTAAATCGGGGCGACGGTGGCCCTGATGCGGAAAGGGGCAGATGCGGTAACCGGGCTTCAAAACAATCATCCCGTGTCGCCACGCCTGCTAAACTATAGATTCGGTTATGGCCTTGAACAAAGATTTGCTGGAGATCCTGGTCTGCCCGCTGTGCAAGGCGGATCTCGACCTGAAGCCTGACGGGAGCGGCCTGAAGTGCGTCCAGTGCCATCGCGTCTACCCCATTCGGGACGATATCCCGGTCATGATGGTCGACGAGGCGAAGATCGAAGAGTGATGGACCTGCCCCACGGCTGCCGCGTAGCCGTGATCCGGCTGCGCTCGCTCGGCGACTGCGTGCTCACTACGCCCGCGCTCGACATCCTGAAGCGCGCCCGTCCGGATGTGCACATCGCCGTGGTCGTGGAGGATCGCTTCCGGGCCGTGTTCGAGGGAAACCCGGATATCGACGTGCTGCTCGGTCCGGGCTGGCGCGAACTGCGTGCGTGGCGGCCCGAGCTTTGTCTGAATCTGCACGGCGGCAGCGCCAGCGCGCGCCTCACGGCGCTATCCGGCGCGGCGCGGCGCGCGTCGTTCGCTCACCATCGCTGGCAGGCGCTGTACAATATCCGCATCCCCCGCGCGCAGGAAATTCTGGACGAAGAACGCCTGGTTCATACCGCGGAACATCTCGCATCGGCCATGTTTTATCTGGGCGCGCCGCGCGTCGGCGTTCCGGGCGCCAAATTGTTCGCGGGCGGGACGAGCCTGCTTGACCAACCTGCCGGACCCTACGCCGTAATCCACCCCATCGCGTCCCAGGCGGATAAAACCTGGCACGCGGAAGGTTTTCTCGCCGCCGCCCGGTTCCTGGGCGGATCGCTCGATCTCGAACCCGTGTTCATCGCCGGCGCAGGCGAAGATCTGGGCGTCTTCCGCGAATATCGCACCGTAATTGGCGCGCCCCTTGCGGAGATCAAATGGCTGCTGCGGGGGGCTTCGCTGTTTCTCGGCAACGATTCCGGACCGGCCCATATGGCCGCGGCCTTCGGCCTCCCGGTGGTGGCCATCTTCGGCGCTTCCGATCCGGCTATCTGGGGTCCCTGGCGCACGCCGTCGGCGGTCGTTCGCAACGCCGCCGGAATCGGATCGGTCACCTCCGAGCAGGTGCTCGACGCGCTGGAGCGCATGCGGGTACACGCATGAGGGACCTGCTGCGCCTCCTCGGATTCGCTAAGAAGTATTGGGTCTACTTGATCCTTTCGGTCGCGCTGATGGCCTGCGTGGGCGCGGCTCACGGCATGATCGCACTGCTGATTAAACCGGTCTTCGACCGCGTGCTGAACCCGGCTTCGAGCGATGCGCCGGTGCTGCTGTTCACCGATCCACTCTTCCATCACCCGGTTTATCTGAATCATCTGATGCCCGGCGCCGTGCACAATCGCAGCATCTGGACCATGGTGGCCTTTGCCATATTGGCCGTTTTCCTCACCAAGGGAATCTGCGACTACCTGGCCAATTACCTGGTGAATTACGTGGGCTGTTCCGCAGTCACCGACCTGCGCAACACGGTGTTCGACAAGGTGGTCAGGCAAGGCGCGCAGTTCTTTGAAGCGCACTCCACCGGGCGGCTGATGTCGTCGATCATGAACGACATCGAGAAGATCCAGGTGGCCGTCTCGCACATCCTGGCGGATCTGCTGCGGCAAGTCTTCGTGGTGCTGGGCCTGCTGTTCGTCATTCTCAACATGGATTGGAAGCTGGCGCTGGTGAGCCTCACCGTGCTGCCGTTCGTGCTGATCCCCACGGCGCGCATCGGCCGCCGCATTCGCCGCACCAGCCGCCGCAGCCAGGATCACGCCGCCGAGCTGAACGAGATTCTGCAGGAGACACTGAGCGGACATCAGGTGGTGAAGGCGTTTGGCGCCGAGCAATTCGAATCGCGGCGCTTCCGCCAGGCCGCGCAGGGATTGCTCAAAAGCAACCTGCGTTACGTGCGGCAACAGGCACTGGCCTCGCCGTTGATCGAGGTTTTCGCCGCGCTCACCATCGTGGGCCTGCTCACTTATGCGCGCACGCAGATCAAGGCCCACACGCTGACCGCGGGCGAGTTCACCAGCTTCGTCATCGCGCTGCTGATGATGTATGAGCCGGTGAAGCGCCTCACCGGAATCCACAATATTTTCGAGCAGGCCATGGGCGCGTCGCAAAAGGTCTTCGAATATCTGGCGCACGCCGAGGAGATCCAGGAGAAGCCCGGCGCGGTGAAGCTGGAGCGCTTCGCCGAATCCATCCGCTTTGAGAATGTCGGCTTCCGCTATCCGCTCTCGCCTAACGGATTTCAGTTGAAGGCGTTGAACCTGGAAGTTAAAGCGGGCGAAGTGGTGGCGGTGGTGGGGCCCAGCGGCGCCGGCAAAACCACGCTGGTGAACCTGGTGCCGCGCTTTTACGACGTCACCTCGGGCGCGGTGCGCATCGACGGGCGGGACGTGCGCGATTTCGACCTGGCGTCGCTGCGGGCGATGGTCGGGCATCGTGGCGCAGGATACCTTCCTGTTCAACGACACGGCGGCCAATAACATCGCCTACGGCCGGCCCGGCACGCCTCTGCGCGAGATCCGCGAGGCGGCCCAATCGGCGCTGGCCGACGAATTCATCAGCCGCCTGCCGGACGGCTATGACACCATCATCGGCGAGCGCGGCGTGAAGTTGAGCGGCGGGCAGCGGCAGCGCATCGCCATTGCGCGCGCGCTGCTGAAAAACGCTCCCATCCTGATTCTGGACGAGGCCACCTCGCACCTGGACACCGAGTCGGAAATGCTGGTGCAGCGCGCGCTGGGCAACCTGATGGTGGGCCGCACCGTGATCGTGATCGCGCACCGGCTGTCCACTATACGGCGGGCCGATAAGATCGTGGTGCTGGAGCGCGGCGGCGTCTTGCGAAGTGGGCACGCACGAGGAACTGGTGAACGGCGGCGGCATTTATCAGAGGCTGCATGAGCTGCAATTCGTGGAGGCGGGAAGCGTGATGGATCTATGAGCACGCGCAGTATGACAGGCTTCGCGCGCGTGCGCGAAACGGCGCCCGATGGCGAGATCGTGGTCGGCATCAAGAGCGTCAACCATCGCGGCCTGGATATGCATTTCCACATGTCGCGCGGATCTCGACCGCGTTCGAAAGCGCGATTCGCGCTGCGGTGAAAGCCAAGGTTGCGCGCGGACATCTGCAGATCCAGGTGGCATTCAACCGAACGCGCCGCGGCGGATGCCTCGGCTTTGAACCGGCCTCTGTTGCAGGCCTATCTGCAAGCCTTTCGGGAAGCCGCCGCGGAGTTCGGCGCCGGCTGCGAAGCCCGATCTGAACGCGGCATTGCGCGTGCCGGGCATGCTCCAGGTGTCCGATTCCGGGGAGCCGGACGCCGGTCTGGAGCAGGTCGCTGCTGGAAGCCACCGAGGCAGGCGCTCGATGTGCTGAACCGGTTCCGTGAGCGCGAGGGCGCGGCCATGGCGGCCGAGATGCGCGGGCGATGCGCGCCGTTTGCGATCTGGCGGCGCAAATGGAGAAAATCCGCTCGAGCGCGACCCGGGCTTTCCAAAAGAGACTGAACGAGCGGCTGCGTGAGCTGTTGCGCGGCGCGGGCATCGAGCCGCAGCGCCTGGCGCAGGAGGCGGCGATGCTGGCCGAGCGCAGCGACATCAGCGAGGAGCTGGTCCGGCTGAAGACGCACGCCGCGCAGCTGGAGAAGCTGCTGGATGCCGACGGAGAGGTGGGCAAGAGGCTGGATTTCCTGCTGCAGGAAATGAACCGGGAAGCCAACACGATCCTGTCGAAGACCGGCGGGCTTGGGCGACTCGGGCTGACCATCACGGACCTGGCGCTGGCGGCCAAGGCCGAGATCGACAAGATCCGGGAGCAGTCGCTGAACCTGGAATGAGCCATCAGAATGACTACTGTTTTCATCATTTCCGCGCCGTCCGGGCTCGGGAAAGTCGACCCTGGTGCGCCGGCTCTTGGCGATGGTGCCGGGGCTGACGTTTTCGGTTTCTTATACCACCCGCGCGCCGCGCGGGCATGAAGTGGAAGGCGCCAACTATCATTTCATCTCGCGCGCGGAGTTCGAAAAGCGCATCGGCCGGGACGAATTTCTGGAACACGCCGAGGTTTTCGGCAACTATTATGGGACCCACTGCGGCGTGCTGGAGCAGGCCCGGGAGCAGGGCAAGGACCTGGTACTCGACATCGACGTGCAAGGTGCGCGACAATTGAAGAGTAAGATTCCGGAAGCGGTGACGATTTTCATTCTGGCTCCGTCCCGCGAGATTCTGGAACAGCGGCTGCGCGCGCGCAGTGAGGACGCCGATGCGGTGATCGAGCGGCGGCTGCGCGACGCGGCCAACGAGATTCGCAATTACAGCGCTTACGATTACGTGCTGATGAACAACGATCTGAACGAATCCGAGCAGAACTCTTGCAGGCCATCGTGCGGGCCGAGCGGGTGCGGCGGGGCCGCATGGAAGAGCAGATCCGGCCGATACTGGAAACGTTCGCAGACGAGCGTATAAAGGATCGATCAAAAGCATGGGCGACAAGATTCCGCGCAACAACGCGCACTGCACCATCCCGGACGATCCGGAACAGAGCACCTACCGGTTCATCATCGTGGCCGCCAAGCGCGCCCGCCAACTGCAGGGCGGCGCACGTCCGGTGCTGCCGACGTCTTCCAAGAAGTCCGACCGTCATCGCCATGGAAGAAGTGCGGCGCGGATTGGTGAAGTACGAGCTGACAAGGTCTTCCGCTGGGCGAAGAAGCGCCGGCGCCCGAAACCGTCCTCTAAGATCCGATGAACATCATCCTGGGCGTCGGCGGAGGCATCGCGGCCTACAAAGCCGCCGAACTGGCCCGCCTGCTGATGCAGCACGGGCACGCGGTGCAGGTGGTGATGACGGCGTCGGCACAGGAATTTGTCCGGCCGCTGACTTTCGCGGCGCTGACCGGGCGCAAAGTCATCACCGGCATGTTCTCGTCGGCGAACCCGGAAGCCACACTCTCGAGCGCCATCGAGCATATCGGCGTGGCGCAGGAGAACGATCTGCTGGTGGTGGCGCCCGCCACCGCCGATCTGCTGGCCAGATTCGCGCACGGCCTGGCGGACGATTTTCTGACTACCATGTATCTGGCGTTCACCGGGCCCGTGGTGCTGGCGCCTGCGATGAACACCAACATGTGGGAGCACGCCGCGACGCAGAGCAACCTGGAAACGCTGCGCCGCCGCGGCCACCGCATCGTCGATCCGGAAGAAGGTGAGCTGGCCTGCGGCATGGTCGGTCCGGGACGGCTGGCCGATCCGGAACAGATCGCTGTGGCGGTGGGGGCGGAGATCGGCCGCCGGCGCGACCTGGATGGCGAGACGGTGCTGATCACCGCCGGGCCGACGCAGGAGCCGCTCGATCCCGGTGCGCTATATCTCCAATCGCTCGAGCGGCAAGATGGGTTACGCGCTGGCCGAAGACGGCGGCCGCGCGCGGGGCCGAAGTGATTCTGATCTCCGGACCCGGTGCATCTGGCCCCGCCGCGCGGCGTGACCGTGATCGGCGTGCACACGGCGGGCGAGATGCGCGACGCGGTATTCGCGAATCTGCGAGCCGGCTAGCATCATCATCAAGGCGGCGGCCGTGGCGGATTTCCACTTGTCGAAGGTGCCCGCGCAGAAGATGAAGAAGACCGCGGCGCGCCTTTCGCTCGAACTCGACCCGACGCCGGATATTCTGGCCGAGCTGGGGCGCAAGAAGGGCGACCGGCTGCTGGTGGGCTTCGCGGCGGAAACCGAGAATCTGCAGCAGGAAGCCCGCCGCAAGCTGGAAGCCAAGAATTGCGACATGGTGGTTGGCAACCTGGTGGGCGGCCGCGACTGGGTTTCGAAGCCGACCAGAACGAAGTGCTGCTGGCGCTGCGGACAGGCGAATTGATTGCCGTGCCGCGCGCCTCCAAACGCGAGGTCGCCGATCGCATTTTCGACGAGATCCTGAAGCTGCGGCTGCACCTGTACGCCACCAATGGACGCTGAAACTCTGCGCCAATATCTGGAGTATTACGACGATCTGGGGATCAAAACGCTCTATCGCCGCGCCGCGGAACCGGTTGCTGACGCGCGCGGCTCCTGCAATTCATGCGAGCCGCCACCGTCAGGCCGAGCGCTGAGCCGCTGTTCCGCATCCTCGAAGACATCGGCGATTGCCATCGCTGCCGCCTGCTCGAACAGCGCACCAAGATCGTCTTCGGCGTCGGCAACGAACAGGCCAAGCTGGTCTTCGTGGGTGAAGGTCCGGGCGCCGATGAAGATGCGCAGGGCATCCCATTCGTGGGGCGCGCCGGCCAGTTACTCACCCAGATGATCGAAGGCACGGCCAAGAAAGAAGGCATTCCGCTGCTACGCAAGGATGTCTATATCTGCAACGTGGTGAAATGCCGTCCGCCCGAGAACCGCACGCCGGAACCGGATGAGATGGAGATCTGCGGCCAGTTCCTCTCCCGCCAGTTACTCGCGATCCATCCGAAGGCCATCTGCGCGCTGGGATCCACGGCGGCGAAGTTCCTGACTCGGCAGCAAGGAAGGCGTGACTCGCATGCGCGGCAACTGGTATAAGTGGCACGATATTCCGTTGATGGTCACTTACCATCCGTCGTACCTGTTGCGCGCGTATAATACCGGGCCGAAGCGCGAAGCCTGGGAAGACCTGAAGAAAGTCCTGCACTTCGTCTACGACTGATCGAAACTGAAAGCCATCTGATCCGCGTAGCGTTCACGGCGGACGCCATCCAACTCGCGGGCTTCGCCTGTGCGGCCCCAGTGTTCCAGAATCCAGATTTGCTCCCAGGCGCAGTCTTCGAGCACCCGGCGATCGGCGAACCGCCCGGCAGCGCGCGACCAATCCTGCAGGATCTCGAAGGCTTCGGCCAGCCGGTCTTCGGTCTTCGCCCAAGCGACCGAGCGGCGGGCGAGTTTGGAGGCCAGCGGCCAATCTGCCGCGATAGCCCAGGCGAGCGCGTGTTGCAAGTCGGGCCAGTAGGGACCAGATCCGGGCCGGCGACGGTTTGCGCGCCGAACAGATCGGCCACGGCGCGTGCGTGATGGCGCGCCCACCGTTCCCCCTCGGCGCGCAAGGCGACGCGTTCGCGCACCAAGGCGGGAACCATATACCGAGGGCCGCTTTCGTCGAGCGGCGCCAGCACGCCTTGCGCTACGAACCACGCCACTATATCGTTCGCTTCCTGCATCTCGGCGTCCGCCGTGCGCGTTGCCATATCCAGAGGGAAGCCGGTGGCGGCGCAAGCGCACATGGCGGACAGCAGGCGCTGCTCCGCGCCATCCAGCTTGCGAATGGTTTCCACCAGTTGCGCGGGATCTTTCGGAAAAGCGCCATCGAGCGGAAGGGCGGCGGCCGAGAGAGCGGCAGACAGGCCGCTGCGCCGTGTGGTGATGAGCGCCGAGGTTCGCCCGCGGGACGCCAACAGAGCGGCAGTGGAGTCTGCCGGGTCGTCGAGTACGATCAGGCAACGGTAGCGTGCGCAAAGGCGGCGGAGGTCGTTCAGGTTGGATTCCAGATCCCGGTCGAGGCGCACGCCCAGTTGCGCAGCCAGGTCTCCGGCGGCCGCGGCGGCGCTCCGGCCACCGCAGGCCAACCAGAAGACAGCGTCGAAATCTTCCTGATGGCGGCGGGCGAACTCCAGCGCCAGCGCCGTCTTGCCCGCGCCAGGGCCAGCCTCCACCACGGCCATGCCCGGCGCGTCGGCGAGTATCGCGCAGAGGGTTTCGAGCTCGGCATCGCGGCCGGTGAACGACGGCTGCCGCGCGGGATGGAAGGGCGCCTCCCGCGCCAGGGGCGACAGCGACATGAGCCATCGCTTAATGGCGCGAAACGCGGCGAGCCGATTGTGCCGCAGATCGAAAAAATTCTTCCGCCGCAGCAGATCGGGGAACTTTGCATCGCGGCACAGCACAACCGCCAGCGCGGTGCCCAGCTCGGCCGCCTGTTCCCAAAACACGGATTTCCAGCGCTCCAGGACCCAGCGCGCCGGAACCGCTTCCGGGGAGAGCAACACCAGCACTACATCGGCCGAGAGGCCTTCCTCCACCTTGGCGATGAGGTCCGCGCCGGGTTGCATTTCGCCTTCCTCGAGCAGGACCTCGACGCCCGTGCCGCGTTCCAGAAACGCGGCCAGCTCACGCGCGAGTTCGCGATCGGAGGTGGAATAGCAAGGGAAGACCTTCGGCATGCCGGAGATCTTCCATTATAGCTTTGACACTCACAGATGGATGCCGCGGAAGATGTTGACCACGTCCTGCGCGAGGCCTTTGACGACGTCGCCGATTGCCCTACCCGCGGCTTCCGCGTCATTGGCGATGCTCTGCCCTACCGGTGTGCAGAGGAACACGAACAGATTGCCTGCGGCGAACGCGGCGGCGCTGGCCGGATCGGATGGAATCGCCACGATCAGCGCGGGCCCAGGGGTACTCGGCGCGGGCACGGGGACGCTGGGCGGGCCAAGGGGAGGCGTGGGCGGAGGCGTGGGGATGGTCGCCACGTTATGCCCCCAGTTTGGCGCTGACCACGCCCAGAACAGTTTGAATCGCCGCGAGAGCCGCTTTGACGTCCGCGAATTGCTGATCGCTGGTTTCGGCCGGTTGGGGTTGCGGAAGATCGGTGCGCTCGACCACCCAAGTACCCGCCTGGCTGAACAGCGAGCCGGGCAGATGCACGATCTGCTCGTTAGGCAGCAGGGCCCGGATCGGAGCGGCGAGGGTTGTTGCGTTGGCGGGCGCCGTGGTGACGGGCGCGTCGTACACCCAGGTCGGCGCTGGCTTCGGCTGAACGCCGATAGTCACCGGCGGAACAGGCGTGGCTGCCCAGTGCCCCGGCGACCCGACCCCATGCGTGGCGCTCTTCTGGTTGATGAGGGCGGCAGCTAAGAAGTAGGCAATTCCCGAGCCTGGTCCGATTTGGATGTACCACTGGCGCCGCGGATCCAATCCGTAGACGATGTGGTAAATGCCGGGCTGATCCTGTTGCACTGAGATCGGCTGCCCCGGATAGAGAAACGCAATCTCATTGGCAACTTCCTGGGCATCCGCCTGCATGCAGACCGTGGTTGGATCTACAGGCCCGATCGGTGAATTGGGCCCCCACTCCATCGCGTCGGTCGGGGTAACAACCGGCATCGAATACGTGTAAGTGCCGGGGAGGTTGAGCGCGGCCGCCTCCGCCACCGTAAGGTTCAGCGTGCCGACATAGCCCGTAGCGGTTGCGGTTGAGTCAAATACGAAGTAGGGCTGCCCGGTGGGCGCAGGATCGGCCCATCCTTTCAGCGGCTGCGAAGGATTGAAGGGCGGCGCCTGCTGTCCGGTGGTTTGCTGATACGCGGCGCGCGTCGCATACACGGGGAAGAGGTCCAAGGCTGAGATCTGATATTGCGGTTGATCCGGTTGTGCCGGTTGAGGTTGTGACATAGTGATACTCCCAATTTCAGGGAAGCATGTCACTTGGCGGCGTGGCATTGCCGATTCCTGCAATTTGTTGGGGATAAAGAGCCAGAGTATTTTCTTCGAGCCGTGACCGGGCCGGGGCGGTCCAGGCATGCAACGGGACGCGAAATTTTGTTTGTGTTGCATTGTGTTACTTCGAACGGTATGGACTGCGCCCTTTTTTGAGACAGTGGCGAGATGCAACACTCGCTGTTCACTGCCTAAATCTTCCCTCCGTGATCCCACGGGTGCATCCTGATCCTCGCCGGATTGCGGCATCTTCACCTGATCATGTGGTTTCGGCAACGGAATTTTCTCGCACGCGCCGAAATCAAAGGCGGAAATTTGCACCCCTCGAACGTCTCCTCCATTGCCGGAACTCTCCACGTCGCCGGGCGCGCCCAAGTTCCGCTAAGAACCAACGCTGGTGCTAACCTATAATGGCGTTGGCCATCTGGAGAAACCTGCCATGCGAATCGCTCCCTTGCTTGCCTTAACCACGCTGTGGGCCGCTACCGCCGACGCCGACAGCCATGCCGTTTTGCCCAATTGCTGCGCCTCCGATTACGGAATGTTGACGATCCTGAATGGCGCGACCGGCGCCATCGAGAACGCTTTCAGCACCGGATCGTCGCCATCCGGCCAACTGGGCGGCACGTATCAGGTCGCGGCCACGCATGATGGCAAACACGCCGTGGTAGCGGAAAACCTCTATCCCAGCAATGGCCCGGCATCGCTGGCGCTGAGCCGCATTGAACTGGAGACCGGCCGCATCACCGGTACTGCGAACATTGCGAACGCGTTCGTGGGAGCCATACCGGATATCGCCGTCAACCCACGCACCGGAGTGATTTATCTTCCCTACATCGCTAGCTCTGGTGGGACGAATACGGGCCACTTGCTGGTTCTCGATCCAGAGACCATGGCGATCCTACGCGACGTTCATGACGGCCAAATAGGCAATGTCGCCGTCTCGCCCGATGGAAGCCGGATCTATTGCGCCACCCAGAGCAGCATCGTTGTACTCGCGGCCGCGAGTCTCTCGCACATCGGCTCAGTGTCTTTACAAGGCCAACCAGCCTACCTCGCGGTTTCACCGGACGGTGCGACGCTATTCGCCGCCACTCTCTCCGCGAGCGATATAGTCGAATTCATCGACACCGCCAGCCTACAAATCACGCAGACACTCCAGGTGGCGCACATCAACGGCTTGGCCTTGTCGCCGGATGGATCGCAGCTTTATGTCCCTAACGCGGCGGGCCTCGAAGTAATCAATACATCCACCCTGAGTGTCACCACCCTGTCGCAAGCCGCCGTATACGAGGCCGCCGCATCCCCCGACGGAACCGTCTATCTTTGGTCCGGACTGAATGTGGAAGTGCTCGATCCCGTTTCCCTGATGGTAACTGAAACGTATCCAGCGGCGGAGGACCCTCTTTGCTTTGTTCTCGATGCGGCAGGAAACTTGATCTTTCTCACCGATCAGGCGAACACCGTTTCGATGGCGGGCGCGCCGCCGTCTTCCGCCATCGTGCGATCGGCGCCCGTGGGCGTCGGCCTTTGGTCAGGCGCATATGATCGCCAGGACAGCCTGGTTTTGTTGCCGGACTCGTACTTTCAGCACGTAGATGTCTTGGACGCGGCCACGCTGGCGTTCAAGGGCTACGTTACGTTGCCCTATCCCGGCGCCGGTTGGGCCGGCTTCAGTGAAGGCCACGGTTATGCCACGGTGGGCGTGGGCGAACCGGCGAACACCGAAGTTGTACAGTTCGATCCCGTGTCGCTCGCGATTACGGGCAGTGTGGCGATTCCATTTCCGGCCGTGGACAACTCCGGCTACTACACGCAGCCGGCTTTCTCGGGTCCCCATCTGTTCGTCCCGTTCAATTTCTATTTCGATTCCGGCGACACGTCATCACGCGGCCCCTACAACCGGGACATTGGTATTGCAGTCATAGACACGCAGACCATGACGCTCGCCGGTATCCTGCCCTTTCGGGTCCAGGCATTTCTGGGATTCGTGACCGCTCCGGGAACGGGAAAGGGATACGTAGAGGTCGAATATGGCAGCCACGAATCGTTGCTTGAGATCGACTTGTCGACTGGCGCGACTCTGCGAAGCGCCCAAATCTCTGGCACAACTCTCGCCATATCGCCGGATGGCGGCACGCTCTATCTGGCAGGTGCTTCGCTGACCGCTGTCTCTGTCGGGACGTTTGAAATTGTCAATAGCATTCCGGCTCTGGCGTGTTCCGCGGTGAGCGTCACGCCGGACGGGGACTACATCTACGTTTCCACCAACACCGGCTATCAGATTGTTTCGGCGGCTTCTTTCACAGTGACGGCCACGATACCATCGGGCACACCTCCGGGCCCGGCGTTCTTTATCGGCGAGTGATGCTCAGGTCATCACAAGTACCACCGAGAGAGTTCAACCACCATGCGAACCGCCGGTGAGCTTCCGGGAGGGTGCGTGACGTCGTATAGGCCGCGCTGTTAAGTTGAGTCAGGGGCCGGGACTCCTGATCGTGAACGGGAACGCAAGCCGGCGTTCCACCTGATCAGCCAGAATTGAAGAGGCGGGCGTGTAGTGAACTATGGCAGCGGCCCGCTGTGCCAGCCAGGTACGCACTTTCGGATCACCGATCGAGAGCCCCACGTCAGGGCTGCCGGACTGTATATTAATCGTTTATGGACGAGATGCCGGAAAGACCATATGTGCTACCGAGAGAACTTGTAAGCGCCGCGCTGGAATCCCAGGCTGCGCTGCAAAAGATTGTGGAAAATGTCGATGGCGGCTATCTCGTCGAACGCAATGTACCACTTATCGCCGGTGAAATCAGCGCAACCGATCTGTATCGGTTCTTGTCACCCGTCGGCCGCCATCGCGCGTTCGACTCCATCGAAGGGCGCCCACAGGCTTCCAGTGGCGTCTCGCTGCACAGTCCTGCGGGTAAAGTCATCGCCGCCTTCATTCGCAAGTTCTTCAAAAGAATACGCGACGCGATCTGCGGTCCCAAAAAGAGCACCGCTATCGGGGCATCGGCAATGGGCGCTGTGGCCAGCTTGGCCCGGTTCATCGCTGAATATTTCGGGCTTCAGGAGGAAATGGCGAAAGCGGTGGCAACCTCGGTGTTGGTGGCAATCCTGATGGCTACGAAGGGTGCTTTTTGCGATGTGACGGAAGAGAAGGCGTTGAAAGCGATTCTCGACGCGGCCCGGGTTGACTAGGGTGGCGCACATTCGCGCGGGCCTTCATCCTGCGCCGCCGGTTCCACGGGTGGGCTCGACCCGCTCGCAAATGTCGATTCCGTTGATAATCGTCAGACTAGGGCCGACGTTGTCGTTGTTGACAAATCCGCTAACGGTCGCCGTGCAGATGCAGAACTTCCAATCAGAGTGCGCAACGTCGATTCAGCGCTAACTCGACCGTTCCGTATGTCCTTGCAGGATCTCTACTGACTGAACGACGCGTTGCCGATCTCCGTCAGCCTGTACTCAATCCCGCTCAAACTAGCCTGCACATGCACAATGTTGACATTCGCGCTCCCATAAGGAACGATGCTCTGATACAACTCCAGCGCGCGCCGGTAATCATCCGCTGCTTTGCGGATCTGATCCCTCTCCTGCGGCAGGCCGCGCACATCGCGCGAGTCCCACCAGAGCCGGTCGCCGCGGTCGCGATAACCGTCGGCAAGCTGCGCCTTCTCGCGATTGCCGAGCTTGTAACCCCGCCGCTCAGCCTCTTCGAAAGCGGCATTGGCGCGCTCGATGTCCTTCAAGCCGTAGATATAGACATGCGCCAGCGCCAGTTCAGGATCGGGCGAATGCGGCAGTAATCGTTGGGCGTCCTCCAGCTTTTGCACAGCTTCGTTCAGCAACGCCGCGTTGCGATGGCTGATCCCGTTAATACGGTCGATCTGGCCTTCGCAAAGCCGCATTTCACCGCGTACCGTGTCACTCGCCGGCTCCAGTTCCAGCGCGCGCGCCAGGTATAGCCGGGCCCGTTTCCAGTCGTTTTCGTAGACGGGCTGCCGGTCGCTATTGCGGTAAGTGTCGATCACCCGGTTGGCCTCGGTCACCATCTTCTTCTCCACGGCGCGGCGCGGGCCAAACAACGCCAGAGCCTGCGCATTGCCGCCCTGGGAAAGGTCCGCCCAGCGGCTCCAGACGGCCTCAGGATCGGTGGTCACTTCGGCGTTGATATCGTGTTCCAACTGTTGCCCATGCCGCCACAGCACCACGCCGGAAGAGAAGGCATAGACGATGTAGGCGAGCGCCAGCCCTGTCGCCGCGGCGACGAATCGCCGGCTGTCGCGCTGCAAGCGGGTCGGAGGCTTGCGCGGGACGGCGGGCGCCGGGGGCGTGCCGAACTTACGCGGCGTGGTGGTGCGGCGGGTGCTATCGTCCACAGCCGCCCCGGAATGGAATGTGCGGCGAGTGTCGCCGCAATCCTCCTCTGCTTCCCCGACGACCGTCGCGCCGGCCCGGAACGCCGCCAGGTCCGCGCCCAACTCGGCCGCCGACTGATAGCGGCGCGCGGGTTCGGGATTCATGCTCTTCGTCAAGATACGCCGCAACGCTGCCGGACAAGGGTCGGGGGCGGGCGGCGGCGGGATGCGGGAGCGAATCATGCGCTCCAGGCGCTCGGTGCTCTCGGCCTGGTAAGGTTGCGCTCCGGTCACCAACTCGTACAGGAGCACGCCCAACGACCAGAGGTCCGACAGGGCATTGACTTCGCCCGAATCCAGACGCTCGGGCGACGCGTAGGGCACGCTGCCGAATTCGTTGCGGGTCAGCTTGCGCGAGAGCGACAAAGCCTTGGCGATGCCGAAATCCAGCACACGCACACGGTTTTCGTTGTCGATGCGGATGTTCTTCGGCTTGATGTCACCGTGTACGATGCCCCTGTATTCCTTGCCGTCGATAGTCACTTCCAGGGTGTGGGCGTTTTCGAGCGTCTGGCAGATGGCCAGGGCGATATCGGCCGCATCGTCCACCTCGGCCGGCCCATGTCGCATCAGGTCGGAGAGATCTTGCCCTTCCACGTATTCCATAGCTACGCCGAAGTAGCCGTCCATGTCGCCGGCCTCGTAGATGCGCACCACGCGGGAGTCGACTTCCGCGAGCTTGGCCTGCAACTGGGAACCGCGCCGTTCGGCTTCGACAGCTTCGCGGGAATCGGCGTCCGGGCCGTGTTCGATGATCTTCAGCGCCACCGTGCGCTCGTGATCGGGGTCCTGCGCCAGGTACACGTCCGCCATGCCGCCGCGGCCCAGCTTACGCAGGATTTCGTACTTGCCGACTTTGCGTCTCTCGGGAATGACCATTAGCGCGGCGCTCCTCCCCGATTGCGCGCGGCGGGCCTGGTGGCGGGCAGGAAGAAATTGAATTTCGTGATCGGCTCTCGGTCCATCCCTCCCGGCAGCCTGACCGGCTCGCTGCCGTTGTCCCCGAAGGTGTTGCCGATGAGCACGGGGCGCGCGGGTTCCTCAATCGAGACGCCCGGACCGGCGGGGCGTACCGGGGCTTTTTGGGCCTTTCCATTGCGCAGGATGGCATTATACAGAATCCATGGCACGGAATCGCCGGCAATCCGGATGCCTGTGTCGAGGCAATCCTGGATCAAGTTGGCGCGCAGCACGGCGCTCGATTTTCCGCGGATCTCCACACCGGTGGCCGCGCCGAGGATCTCGGTATCCTGCAATTCGAGATCGGAATCGAAGATGGTCACCGCGGAGGCTAAGGGCGCCTTCTCGTCCGCCCGGATGCGGAAGCCGGAGACGCGCGCCCCCTGCACTCCCTGCGCCAAAATGGCGACCGCCGGTCCGTTTTGTATCGGCGCGGCGCGTAGGACGGGCACATCGGGCAGGCGTCCCCTCACGGTCACACCGCTCTTGAGCCGGAGTTGCTCGGCATATTCACCGCTGGGGACTTCCACGGTATCGCCGGAGCGGGCTTTGGCCAAGGCTTCACCGATGCTGGAAAAGCCGCCGGCCCCGACCTTGAGAGTTTGCGGAGGAGGGGGCGGCTCCGGGCGGCGATCCAACCAGCCGGCGTAGCGCAGGCCGAAAAAAACGATCGCCGCGCACGCCATGCCATAAACGAAGATAGCGGGCCTGGCGAGGAACGGGCCAGCCACGGGCGCGGTCTCGCGCGGCGTCTCGCGGGAGGCGGCGAATTGCTCGCCCTCCACGATCAGAATGGTGACGTTGTCTTTGCCGCCCGCGCGATTGGCCGCGCCGATCAGGTCATGCACGGCGCTCGCGGGATGCCCGGCGTTAGCCAGCACGGTGCGCAGCATTTCAAGCGAACTCACCTGGTCGCTGAGCCCGTCGCTACATAGCAACAGGGCGCTATCCGGCTCGAATGGGATGCGCAGGATTTCGATGAAATCGGGATCTTCCGGTGCATGCTCCTGCGAGCCCACATCGCGGTAGACTTCGTTGCGGCGGGGATGCCGCATGGCTTCCGCTTCGGAGATTTCGCCCGCGTCTTCACGCTCGCCGACCGGCGAATGATCGTGGGTGATCTTGCGAATTTCCCGCCGGCGGATTTTGTACAGGCGGGAATCGCCGACGTGGCCCACGACGGCGCCGCCGTTTTCGATTACGGCCACGGTCAGCACGCACGCCATCCCGTGCCAGTCGGGGTTGGTGGCGGCCAGGCGCACGATTTCGTTGTTGGCCACCGTGATGCCTTCGCGGATGCGGTCTTCGGCCGTGCCGGTCTGGCGTTCCAGCCGGGCCCGCACGAGGTTGATGGCGACATCCGCTGCCTTTTCGCCGGCGGCTTGCCCGCCAATGCCATCCACCACCAGGAAGATGCCCCGCTCCAGATCGATGTGCCAGCGGTCCTCGTTATTCTGGCGGACCATGCCCACATGGCTTTCGCCCGCGCCACGGAGCTTGGTTTTGACCGGCATGTTCAGGACTTCGGGTCCGGTTTGCCCGCGGCGTGGAACTCCAGAAAGAGCACGTCGGCCAAGCCAATGCGCGCTTGGGCGGGCAACTTCACCTCCACGTTTTTGTCGCGCTTTTCCCCCTCCACGAATTCGACGCTGGTGGGAATGCGCTCGCCGTTGACGCTGGTGCCCAAGCGGCTGAGATCCTTGATGAAGAATTCGCCGGTCTCCGCGTCGCGGCGCAGGCGCACGTGCTCGCGCGAGACATCCGGCAGCGTGTTCAGCTTCAGGTCCGTCCAGTAATCGCGGCCGCCGCGCCCAATGACAATCTGGTTCTTGGTCATGCGATAGGTTTGGAGGGCGCTCTGGCCGGAGCCCTGCTCATCGTACTGGATGGTCGCGTAGGCATCCATCTCCCTGGTGGGGGGCAATTGTTCTTCATACTTTTGGGTGGCCGTCGTTTCGCCGGCCAGACGGCGCGTGTTGATGCGCTTGGTCATGCTGCCGGCGCCGAATTCCGGTTTGGCCGGCAGCGCCAGTTCCGAGTAGATCACGATGTCGCCGGGCGCCACATCGTCGTCGCTGTTCTCGAAAAACTGGATGCGCCAGCCGCCCTCGGGAGCCACCACTTTGGAGGCGGGCTTGCGCGCCAGCTTCAGGCGCTCGCCGAGCGATGCACGATTGAGATCGCCCAGCTCGGCGTCCAGCGCTTGGCGGGTCTCCTCCTGCATGCGCGGAAAGATGCCGCGCAGGCGCTCGAAATCGTCCGGGTGCAGGTAAACGTGGTAGATGGCGGGCGCCAAGGTCGTGTAATGCAGAGGCTCGAGACCCTCGCGCATATTCCGAACGATTTCCAAAATGATTTCCCGCGCGGTGGCGGGGTGGCCGGCTGCCGGGGTGCTCATGATGTTGAGGTGAAGAGCCGCAACGGCTCCTGGCTTGATTTTAGCATCCGGCTGGGGCCCGCTTTTCGCCGCGAGGGACGCGATATGATAGCGCAGTGGCGGAGTCCGTTACCACACTGCTGAAACAACTGGGAAAGGGCGACCGCGGCGTGCTGGACGCACTGATCCCCATCGTCTATCGCGAGCTGCACCAAATCGCGGCGGGTTACCTGCAGCGTGAGGCTCCCGGCCACACGCTGCAGCCTACCTCCCTGATCCACGAAGCCTATCTGCGTCTGGTCGAACAGTCGCATCCGGACTACACCAGCCGCGCGCATTTCTACGGCGTGGCCGCGCGCGTGATGCGGCAAATCCTGGTAGACCACGCACGGGCGCGCCAGTCTCTCAAGCGCGGCGGCGAGGAAGCGAAGCTTCCCCTTAGCGATACTCTCGAATTTCCCGGGCGCCCACTTCTGGTGATCGAGCTGGATGAAGCCCTGGGCCGGTTGAACCAGTTCGACGAACGCAAAGCGCAGTTCGTTGAAATGCGCTTCTTCGCGGGCATGACCGCCGAGGAAATCTCGGAATGCGCCGGGATTCCGCCTTATTCGGTACGGCGCGAGCTGCGCCTGGCGCAAGCCTGGCTGCACAAGGAACTGGCGCCATGAATGCGGAGATCGAGCGGTTGTTCGAGGCGGCGCTGGACATTCCGGCTGCCCATCGCCCGCAATTTCTGTCGCAACATTGTGCGGATGCCGAGGTGCGCCGGGAAGTGGAGCTCCTGCTGGAGCATGATCGCGGCGCCGAAACCTATCTGGCGCAAGCCGTGGCCGGAGAGGCCGCATCCGTGGTGCGCGGGTTGGCGTTTGCGCGCGGCCAGCGCGTGGGCGCGTACAGCATTCTTTCCGTGGTCGGGCGCGGCGGCATGGGGACAGTCTATCTGGCCGAGCGCGCGGACGGCAAATTCGACCAGCGGGTGGCCATCAAGGTAGTTCCAGCAGGAGCGGACGGAACTTTCGCCGCGCGTTTGCAGCAGGAGTGCCGCATCCTGGCGACCCTGGAGCATCCCAACGTCGCGCGGCTGCTGGACGCCGGCGCTACCGGCGATGGGATGCCTTATTTCGCGATGGAGTACATAGCCGGCCAGCCTATCGACCGGTTTTGCGACGATCGCAAACTCTCAGCCCGCGAACGCATCCAGTTGATGCTGCCGGTGTGCGAAGCGGTTCAATTCGCGCACCAGAAGCTGGTGGTACATCGGGATTTGAAGCCCGACAATATCCTGGTCACCGCGGCGGGCATTCCCAAGCTCCTCGATTTTGGAATTGCCAAGGTGCTCAGCGAAGCGCCCGCGGCATTGCCCGCAACAGCGACCCGCATTCTTACGCCCGAATACGGCAGCCCCGAACAAGTACGTGGAGAATCGGCGGGCACCACCACGGACATATACGGGCTCGGAGGGGTACTCTACAAACTGCTTATCGGCGCCGCGCCGCATCGGATCGAAGGCAAGAGTCCGGTGGACACCCTGCGCTTGATCTGCGAAGAAGACCCCCGCCCGCCCAGCAGCCTGCGCCCGGAGCTGGCCGGCGATCTCGATCACATTCTGCAAATGGCTCTTCGCAGAGAGCCGCAGCGGCGCTATTCATCGGCCGAGCAGCTAGCCGCCGACCTGCGGCGTTGGCTCGGCGGCGAACCGGTGCTGGCGAGTCCGGACACGATTTGGTACCGCACCGGCAAGTTCCTGAAGCGGCATTGGCTGGGGGTTGCCGCGGCGGCCATCGTGCTGCTGGCCTTGACCATCGGCGCCGGCGTAGCCACCTGGCAGGCCCGCCGCGCGGAACGCCGGTTTGCCGAGGTGCGCCATCTGGCGAATGTGTTTCTCTTCGATTTCGAAGATTCCATTCATAGTCTACCCGGCGCGACCCGGGCCAGACAGCTCCTGGTGAAGACGGCTCTCGAGTACTTGCGAAGCCTCTCCAGGGACGCAGCGGGAGATCCCGTGCTGACGCGTGAATTGGCGGCTGCGTACGAGAAAGTAGGAGACATTCAAGGCGGACCGGGCGCCGGAAATGTAGGCAGCACCGTGGATGCGGTGGCGAGCTACCAGCAAGCCATCGGGTTGCTGGAGGCGCTTCACGATCCCGCGTCTGGCGATCCACAAGTCCGCACCGCCATGGCTTCCGCGCTGGTTAAGCTGGCCGGCCTGCAGGCCAGGACGAAGGATCTGGACGCTGCTCTCGAAAGTTGCCGGCGCGCCGTATCGCTTGCCGAGGCAACCCGGAAGGCGCACCCCGGCGAGCGGTCCGCGGAGGAGGTGCTGGCGCAAGCATACTTACAAATGGCGTTGCTGCTGCAGAGGAAAAAAGACAGCAGAGCCGCGATCGCCGAGGCCCAACGCAGTCTCGAATTGCGGCAAGCATTAGTGCAAGCCAGGGCCGCGGATGCTCCAGTGGATCGCCACGCCCAGATGGCCCTGGCGGAGGCTTACCGGACGCTCGGCAAACTCACCGAGCTGACGGAAATCACGCCGGGCGAGACCCCTGGTTATTACAACAAGGCTCTGGCCATACTGGAACGGCTTTCGATCGAGGACCCGTCCGATGGGCAGGCGGAGCGCATGCTGATCAACGTGCTCTCCGAAGCGGGCTTTGCGGCTATGGGAACGGCGGGCCACGACGATGCCTCCATCGCCATGATGCGGCGAGCGTACGACATGGCCAATCGGAGGGTCAAGGCCGATCCGGCAGATGCTGAAATGCTTACGAATCTATTCGCGATCTCGGTGCGATTGGCAGGCTCGCTCGGAGATCGCGGGGCGCGGGAGGAGCAAGGCCGCGTTCTACAACGGGCACTCGGAGCGGCGAACGACCTGGTGGAGCGCGATCCGGGTAACGTGGACGACCTCAGGATATTGGCCAGCGCGCATGACCATTTGGGCACGTTCTTCGGCACCCAGCGCGACATCCCCAGTGCCCTTCGCCAGCGGCGGATCTCGGCGGAAATCTACGTCAAGATAGCGGTCGAAGACGATAAGCGCGCCCTATATCCGCAAGTATTGAACTGGAGCGAGATGGGCGATCTGCTGGCCCGTCAGCATGACTTTCAAGGCGCGCTGGCAGAGTACGCGTTGGGCATTCCAGTGGCTGAGAGAATGGCTCCCGCCGACCCGGCCTTTGCCGAACTCTTGGCTAAGATCCGTATCTCCGCCCGGCAGGCCAGGCAACGTATGGCGCAGAACCATTGACTGTACATTTTCTCTACGTTTTCCGCATGTTTGATTAGGAGCACAACAATGCAACTTCAAAAAACGAATTGGAACGGTTTGCGGCTGGCGCGCGCCTGCGCTTTACTGGTGGCGTTTGCCGCCGCGCCGCTCCATGCCCAGCATTACCAGGACCTCTACGACTTTAACTGTGATTCGGGATGCACGCCGTATGGAACATTGACGCAGGGCGCCAACGGCAATCTTTACGGAACCAGCTCGAGCGGCGGCGCCAACAACCTGGGGACGATCTTCATGGTCAGCCTGACCGGTACATACACGGATTTGTTTGATTTCACTGCGGCTACGGGCGCCGGTGGTGGAGGATTGACCCTGGAATCCGTCGACTCTAATTTCTACGGGACAACGACGGGCACGCTGTTTCAATTCAACCCCTCAACCAGTGCCTTCGCCGTCATGTATACGTTCAACAGCATGGACGGTACTCCTGCGGGTCCTCCGGTTGAGGGCAAGGATAGCAATCTCTACGGCGTTGTCGGTGAAACACCGTACCGCTTTACGGTGTCGACGGCGACGCTTGAGTCGCTCTCCAACCCGGTACCCGGCGATCCGAGCGGCCCCCTGTTTGCGGCGTCGGACGGGTACATGTATGGCGCCACCGAGAACGGCGGACACCCCGAAGCGGGCGAACTCTACCGCCTGAGTACGACGGGAGCGATCAAGAAGCTCTACTCCTTCACCGACGCAGACGACGGCGCCAACCCCAATGCCCCACTCACCGAAGGAATAAAGGATGGCAACCTCTACGGAACCGCCCATATCGGCGGGTATTACCTTGACGGTAGATACGGAACGATTTTTGAGATGAGTCTGCCGTCTGACAATTTCGGAGCTCCCTACAACTTCGACGGAAGCGTCGGCACCAACCCTACGGCAGGTCTGTTGTCCGCGTCGGATGGGAACTTCTACGGTACAACGAATGCCGGCGGAGCAAACGATTTAGGCGGTATTTTCGAATGGCAGACGGGGGGATCTTTAACTGAGCTGTTCGATTTTTCGGGTAATGGCGGCTTGGTGCCCGGCGCCAGTCCGAATACAGCTATCATGGAAGACACTAATGGCATGTTCTATGGGCTGACGTCTTCCGGCGGAGCTAACGGAGCCGGAGTTTTCTACACCATGACTCCCGCCAAGCCAGTGAGCCACATCAGCCTATGCTGCAACTGGTTCCTGGTCCTCGATCAACCGGTGTTGATTTTTGGCCAGAATCTGTCGCAGATCTACAGTGTTGACTTCGGCTCGGTAAACGCACAATTCGAGCAGGGCTCCGGCACTTATCTGATAGCGTATGTGCCGAGCGCCGCGATTGACAGCATCATCACCGTGACGCTGGATAGCGGCCTGCAACTCGAAACCCAGCGGTCCGTGCACATTCTGCCGGCGATCGCCAGCCTCAGTCCTCCGAGAGGCCAGGTAGGCACGCAGGTGAACATCTCAGGCGGCGGATTCGCGGCAGCTACGAAGGTGACCTTCGGCGGTATCGCGGCCAGCAGTTTCACGGTGGTCAGCCCGGCGCTGATCAAAGCCACTGTCCCTGAGGGCGCGGTCACAGGCAAGGTCGGTGTGGTCACCCCCAATGGCTCCGCCAAAAGCCCTAAGGGGTTCAAGGTCGAGTAATCCAGTATAAAGGTGGGGCGGCCGCTCGTAGGTTCAATGTGATGGAGTGACCGCCCCCGAAGATGCCGCCGTGGGCGTGGCGACAAAGTCCCCGCCGCACGAACTTCCCACGATCACGCGTTGGTCGTTGATGCCCGCCGGTATCGTAGAGCCGCAACCCGGTTGATCGAATGCCTCGTAGATCCCGTCGCGAAACAGAAAGCCGTGGATCAATTGCAAGCCCTCAGTGGCATAGGCACCCACGATGTCGCCTCTGTTGTTGATGCCGAATGCACACGTGGACGACGCGCCGGGAAAGTTAATGATCTGGAATGTTCCGCCCTGGTAAAGATAGCCCTCAACGTGAGAATTGTCGGGACGGGCGCAACCTACCGCCTGGCCGCTTGAGTTCAGCCCGTACAAGTTGTTGTCCGTAGTATTCGGCAAAGCGATTTGGGTGTACACGCCGTTCTCCAGGATGAACCCGGTACTGATGTTACCTGGAAACTCGGCTAGTCCGCAAATGGCGCCGAGATCGTTAATGCAGTAGGCGTTAGTCAGTTGTGCGCCGGGTACGTTGACCGTTTGAAAGTCGCCGCTGGAGGGGCCGTACTGAAAGCCCGGCGAGCGTTCCGGGCTTGAGCAGCACGTCCCCACGATGATTCCGGAGTTATTGATTGCATAGGTTCGCGTAGATCCGCTTCCGCCGATCATGATTCTGCGATAATCCGCGCCATCCTTCAGCCAGCCCAATAAGCAACCCTCGCCGACCGAGCAGATCTTACGTGACGTATAGCCGCCAATGACCGCGCCGTGGTCATTGATCCCATTTACATAAAAAGTCACCACGTCCGGAAACGGCAGAGTAAAGAACTGGAAACTATACTGCGCGCCGGCGTTTGAAGGCAGACTCGGCTTGGCCGAGGTTGATCGTGCGCGGTGTGGCGATCCTCGCGGGCGTCTGCGCTGTGGACGGGCGCACGCAAGCCGCCGCTACGACTAAAAATAGGACCATGGTCTGAGATCGCTCGTGGGTCATCGTGAGTGGATCATATCACGGACCCGCCAGACGGGCAGCCGGATCTGTGTAAATGTTTGTAAATCCGAGTCGAGCAATCCAGTTATAAAGGTGGGATGGGTTTCGATTTCTCCGGTAAGATTGCGGCAGTGACAGGCGGCGCCAATGGCATTGGCGCCGCCACCGCACGTGTGCTGGCGCTGGCCGGCGCACGCGTCGCGATATTCGATCTCGAGCGCGAAGATCCGCAAGGGGCCGGCGCGCGGCTCGGCGGCAGCGGCTACGCGGTAGACGTCACCGACCGGGCCTCGCTCGAACGCGCGTTCCTCGAGACAGGGGCGCCGGACATCGTGGTAGCCAACGCGGGCATCGGAGATGAAGCGGAGTTCGGCGCCACCACCGAGCAGCATTGGCAGCGCACCATCGCGGTGAACCTTACCGGCATTTTCAATACGCTGCAAGCGGCAGCCGCGCTGATGGTTCCGCGCCGCCGCGGCGCTATGGTGATGACCGCTTCCACAAACTCCTACGATGGCGAAGCCCGCCTCACAGCGTATAACGCCAGCAAAGCCGGACTGCTCGGGATACTCCACACCATCGCCAATGAACTGGGACCTTATGGGATCCGCGTCAATGCCGTGTGCCCGGGCCTGATCCGTACGCGCCTCACCGGGCACAGTTTCTCGAACCCCGGCGTGCTCAAAGAATATTTCCGTCACATCCCGCTGGGGCGTGGCGGCGAGCCGGAAGAAGTTGCCCATGCCACCGCTTTTCTGGCATCGGACCTGGCGTCTTATATTACAGGAGCGGCGCTCGTCGTGGACGGCGGCCAGATGGCCGCGAAGTTCGGCACATGGGACGACCAGCGCGCGGAGTTTTCCGAGGGGCGCTGGCGGCTGCGGTAGGCTATCATCGTCTACACGTGCCCGATCTCCCTTTGCAAGTCGAATCCGTGGTGAAGCGCTTCGGCGAACTGATGGCCGTCGACGGCGTCTCGCTGGAGGTCCGGCGAGCGCGCCTGCCTCGGCCTGCTGGGTCCTAACGGCGCGGGCAAATCCACGCTGATTCGCAGCATCGCCGGCCGCGTTCGTCCCGATTCCGGCGCGATCCGCGTCTTCGGCCAACCTGCCGGCTCGCGCCGCCGCGCGCGCGGAACTGGGCTGGGTGCCGCAGGAACTGGCGCTCTATCCGCTGCTCACCTGCCGCGAAAATCTGGAAGCCTTCGGCCGCTACCAGGGCTTGCGCGGCAAAGATCTGCGCAGCGGAATCGAGTGGTGCCTCGACTGGGCCGCGCTCGCCGACCGCGCCGGCACTCCGTCAAGACGCTCTCCGGCGGCATGCGGCGCCGCCTCAACATGGCGGCCGGCCTCATCCATCGTCCGCGCCTCGTCCTGCTCGACGAGCCCACCGTGGGCGTCGATCCGCAATCCCGCAACCGCATCTTCGAAATGGTCGAGGGTCTGCGCAACGAAGGCACCACCGTCATTTACACCACGCACTACATGGAAGAGGCCGAGCGCCTGTGCGACGCGATCGCCATCATCGATCATGGCCAGGTCATCGCCCAGGGGACTAAGGAAGAGCTGGTGGAGCAGTCCTTCGGCGACCGCAGCGACGTGCTGATGCGGTTCAGTCCCACCGTAGAGAGTGCATCCGTCTGGGCAGAAGCGCAGCGGAGGCACTCTCGACAACGGCGTCGCGCATTTCGCCGTGGCGCAGCCGACCGACATCGCCACGCTGCTGGATGCCGCCGCGCGCGATGGCCTCGATGTGATCGACGTGATCCTGCGGCGGCCCAATCTCGAATCCGTATTTCTGCACCTCACCGGAAGGGAGCTACGCCAATGATCGCCGCCATCGTTCGCAACGGATTCCGCGCGCTGCGCCGCGACCGCGGCGCGTTCATTCTGTCGTTCATTCTGCCGATCGCATTCTTCAGCATCTTCGGCATGATCTTCGGCGGTATGGGCGGCAACAGGCACACCGCGCGTCAGCGTGCTCGTGGTCGACGAAGACCGCGGCGACGTCTCGGCCCGCCTGGTGCAGGGCCTGCTGCACGAGCCATCGCTCGCCGCCAGCACGCGCCCCGAAACGAAGAAGGGCGAACCCGTATCGCCGGAGTACACCGCGGCCACCGCCGAGGCCGCCGTGAAAAAAGGCGACGCTCCCGCCGCGCTGATCATTCCCAAAGGATTCGGCGCGCATCCCGTGGCGTTCGGCCCGGGCGGCGACCACGCCACCATCCGGCTACTGCACGACAGCTCCGACCCGGTGGCCGCCCAGATGGTGTCGGGCATGCTGCAAAAAGTCGTGATGACCTCCATGCCCGACGTGATGGCGACCGTGGGCTTGCGATATTTCGAGCAATCGAGCGGCGGTCTCACGCCGCAACAGCGGAAGAAGATCGCCTCAGGCTTCGCGCAGCTGCGCGATCGGATCGCAGCGCAGCCCGGATCGGCCGAAATACCGGCAGCACGGCCGGCGGCATGGTGCCGCTGGATGTCCGCGACGTGATGGGCGAGAAAAAGCAGAAATCCGATGATTTCGTTTTATGCGGCCGGCATCGGCGTGATGTTCCTGCTGTTCACGGCCAGCGCCGCCGGGGGCAGCCTGCTGGACGAAGCCGAGAGTGGCGCGCTCGACCGCATCCTGAGCGCGCGCGTCAGCATGACCACGCTGCTGGCCGGCAAAATGACCTACAGCGCGCTGCTGGCCGCCCTGCAACTCACGCTCATGTTCCTGTGGGGCGCCGCCGTCTTCCACCTCGACCTGTTCACGCATCTCCCCGGCTTCTTCGTGATGACTGCGGCGACGTCGTTCGCCGTGGCCTCGTTCGGGATGCTGCTGGCCAGCGTATCGCACACGCGCGCACAGGCCGGCGCCGTCGCCACGCTTCTCATTCTGACCATGTCCGCCATAGGCGGCAGCATGTTCCCCCGCTTTCTGATGCCCGCCGCCATGCAGAAAGTCGGTCTCGTCACCTTCAACGCCTGGGCCATCGACGGCTACACCAAGGTGTTCTGGCGCGATGAGCCCGTCTCGCACCTGGCGCCGCAAGTGGGGGTGCTGGTGGGCGCAGGCATCGTCCTGTTCCTCATCGCGCGCCGTTTTGCGCGCCGCTGGGAATTTGCATAGCCCTGCGCGGCCCGATCTATTCGATTCGTTTACTGCACGGTAAAGCTGGCCTCGGTCGTGACCGTCCCACCAGGCGTAGTGATGCTGATCGGGCCGCCAGTAGCACCCGCGGGGACTGTCGCCCACACATAATTGGAACCGCTGTTCGAAACCGCAGTGGCGGGGACCCCGTTGAAGTTCACCGTCGCAGACAGCAGATTGTATCCCCAGATGCGCACACGCGTGCCGCTAGGTCCCGATTCTGGGACGAAGTGCTGCGCCGACGGCCTGGGCTTGGGTAGGTCTAGTCCCAGCGAGAAGAACGACCCGGCACCCACGCTACCGCCGGCATGCGCAAACCCATAGATGAGGCCGTCGTCTCCCTGAAGCAGCCAGCATGGGCAAAAGCCATCCGGGCCGTTGGTCATCTGGTAGATGGTCGAGTACTGGCCCGACTTGGTGATGCGAAAAATCTCACCGTAGCCGCTGCCGGCCTGCGCGGCCCCATACAGGTTGCCGTCGCTGGCCTCAATTAGGGTGGTGGGCCCGCCGGCGGCCTTCCCCTTTTGGAAACGAGTGGAGAAGGGTGTACTCGCCGGCCAAGGTAAGCTTATAAACGCTTCCGAAACCGTCAGCTCCGCCGGCGATGGTGGCTCCATAGAGATTGCCGTCGCTCGCCTGCAGCAGGGGCAGCGTCGAATTTCCCCTGAAGGTGCTGCCGGGGAAGCTGTACAGCGTCGTCAAGGCGCCTGACGGCGTGATGCCGTATGCGTACCCGCCGGGAGTGATCGTGTTCTCCTCAACGCCGTAATAGTTCCCGTCTCTTCCGTAGATCGTAGGGCTCGCGAGGATCTGGTTTGCGGGGAACTGGTAAACGGATGTAACGACGCCGTCCAGGCTGCATGTAATGATATAGTCCCCGCCGACCCCGCCGGCGCCGCCGAGAAGCGAACCGTCCGGCAGATTCTGGGCGAAGGAGGGAACAAAATTCTGCGCGGCGTAGATCTGCTGGCTGCCCGGCGCCGAGGCTACGGAGAACACGGTGGCCGCGAAGGAGGCTGTGCTCGACCACCGAGTAGAAGCGACCATTGGACCCACTTACCGGGAGGGATTGTATATTCTCTTGGCTTCCCGGGAAGCTCGCTAGCGTGGCCATGGAGCCTTGCGCCGTTATTGAAAAGACTAGCTGAGTCCCGGTCCCCGCAACTGAAGCAAGACTATAGAATACGCCCGGGGATCCCTCAATAATCCCGCCGGGCTGCTGATAGCCGTTCAGGCTGGAGATCACGTGGAACACCGGTTGGCAGGCCGCGTGGCCCAAGGCCAGGGCAAGGGCGCAGACAACCAGGCGCGCACTGGTAGTAATGGTGCGGATATTGTGTATCATCATGTTTTTCCTTATATGACCGGACTAATCGAGGCCCTAGTGCCCCGAGTAGACCACCAGGCCGGAGCACTGGCTGGCACTGCAATCGGCGGACGGTCCCCCCGTCATGCCTATGGCCGCTGTCGGGATGTAGACGTACCCGTTTACGACCGTCGGCAGGGCGAACCTCGCGGCCGCGAAAGTGCTGCTACTATCGCACGGCGTTCCTGAGGTGTTGTTGCACCAGAGCAGGGACAGAGTCTCTGCGTCGTAGGCGTACAATGACCCCTCGGGGGTGCCGCTTACGCCGACGGTAGCCAACCCCCAAACGACCCCCCCACTGCCGCTGTTCGATGACGCGACGACCGTTGCGCCGGGAAAGAAGACGGAGTCCGCGGCTACCTCCGTGTCCCGGATCGGATTTATGAAGTAGCCAGCATATTGCCACGAGTCGCCCGTCACGTTCGGGCTGAATCCGGGCGAGGCAACCACAACCTGCGTGTCGTTGGTCACCTGCGTAATAGTGAGGGTCTGGCCGCCAGCGGTGATCGCGTCGCCAGGAACCACGGTGTGCGTGAAACAGGAGCCGGTAGCGCAGGGGCAGCCCGAACCGCAGGCTGCTCCGTCGACGGTTACGCCGCCCGTAGAGGAGACGTTGCCGTTCCCGGCTTGGTTCGTGCTATCCGACAGTTGGAGCGCGGTCAGCGTTTCGCCATGGGGCCAGAAATATAGGTTCTGGTTGGGAGAGCCGCCTTGGTAAAACGCAAAGCTAGTAATTCGGTGGCAGTCGTCCGGGTCCGTTTGGTCGGCGCACTGCGTGACGTTCGCCCCGAAGGTGAACATGCTTCCCGGATCGTTAGGCAAGAAGCCCGTCTTACCGCTTGTGTAGGCCGGGTAACACCCCGTGCCCGAAGATCCGCACAGGTTGCCTCGCTTTAGCACATAACCCTAGCCTGCCTTATCCATGGTGACGATACGGTGGTTTGAATCCAAATCGTCAAACAGGAGGATTCCGCTGACCGCCATATCGAAGTCGTTCTGGTTGAGACCTTCGAACGTATACGAAACGGGGCTTCCGCCGGCCCCGTGTAGCTGAGTCTGCACCGGGCTGCTGTAGGGTGTGAAGTACTGAGACGGTGCCATGTCAAAGGTGATCGACGACAGCGTGAAGTCGACAATGCTCTCGCTCCAGTTCGGGATGGGGTTCAACAGGGCACCGCTAGCATTGGTCAAGTTCTGCTGAAATGAGCCATTGCCAATACCGAAGTAGGCGTGCGATACGTTGCTGCCGTCCGTGGCCGCTGCGCCGCCCCGCCCCGACATCCAGATGCCAGCGGCGTGGCCGCAGAAGTTGTACGACGAAGCGTAGCCGCTGGCGATGCACGACGTGCCACTTGTGCAGGTCGTGCCCGTGCAGGAGCAAGCAAGATTGCACGCCGGCCAATTAGGATTGTTTACAGTGCCGGCGAGGTTTACGGGGCCCGCCGTCGTGGTGGCGAAGGCGAACTGCTGGCTCAGGCTGGTATTGTAGGCAAAGAGCCAGCCGTGGTAGGTCTGGCTTGCCTCCGAACTCTCGCCGAAGCCAAACGCCACGTAAATCAGCGGGCTCACGCCGGAGACGGCTGGGATCGGCGCCTCCAGGAGCGCAGGGCGCTGCAGCGTCTGCCAAGCTATGAAAGGGATGCAATAGTCGCTCGCAACGGGGCAGGGTGGGCTGGCCCGTAGTGAAATTGTCCGGCGTATACGATCCGAATGAGTAGCCGGATATCACCTGAGGGGTCAGGACGTCGTATCCGGTGGTCAGGTCGATTTTGTGGATGTACCAAGCTTGATTGCCAGACCCTGTGTTGGTCTCGCACAGGCTAGTCACGTACATCACCCAGGCACCGCCGCCGGTGTCGATAACCGGGCCAGAGGTAGTTGGTCTTCTCGGTGCCCGTCGACATAATCTTTGTGTTCCTGCTCCAAATCTGCTGGCCCGCAGAAGTCCCGCCGGAGTGCGTCGTGTCGCCCGCATTGAAGGCATAGACGCCCCCGCCGAGGGCCGCCACCACTAGCATGTTGCAGGAGGGGGTGCAGTTGGTAAGGCTAGTAGAGATGCCGGCCACATATAGCGGCTGCGCGAAAACTTGGTTGATGCTAGTGTAGTGTCCACGAATTAGCTGGACAAACGTTTGCGGCCTTTGGGGAGGGTGCAGCCGGGCTCAATTTTCTCCAAGGTCTGGCGGCAACGGGCGAGTTTCGCCAGGATGGAATCGACGGTGGCGGTCCAGACGAAGGGTTTGGGCTTCTCGTTCCAGACCGCAAGGAATTCGCCGATAGCTGCGATCAGAGCCTCAACGCTCTGGAAGGAGTCGCGGCGGATGCGCTTGTTGGTCAACTCCGCAAACCAGCGTTCGATGAGATTCAGCCAACTGCAACTGGTGGGAACGTAGTGCACCACGAAGCGGGGATGGCGTTTGAGCCACGCTTTTACTTCGGGGGTACCGTGAGTGCCATAGTTGTCCATCACCACGTGCAGGGACTTCTTGCCGGGAAACTCGCGATGGATGCGGCGCAAGAACTTCAGGAACTCCTGATGGCGGTGACGCTTGTAGCAGTCCCCGATGACTTTGCCTTCGATCACGTCAAGGGCGGCGAACAGGGTCGTGGTCCCGTTGCGCTTGTAGTCATGAGTCATCGTGCCACAGCGGCCCTTCTTGATCGGCAACCCGGGCTGAGTGCGATCCAGCGCCTGAATTTGGCTCTTTTCGTCGATACAGAGCACCATCGCCTTGTCCGGAGGATTCAGGTACAGACCGACCACATCGGTGAGTTTCTCCAGGAACTTCGGGTCGCGTGACAGCTTGAAGGTTTTAGTGCGATGGGGCTTGATGTTGTGGCTGCGCCAGATGTTGCTCACCGTTGACTTGCCGATTCCCTGGTTCACTGCCATCGTGCGACAGCTCCAATGAGTGGCCCCTCTCGGCTTGGACTGCAAGGTGGCATCGATCACAGTCTTGATGCGCAACGAATCATAGGTGGCTTTCCTGCCCCGGCCGGGAGCAATCTCCCAGAGCCCCCGCAACCCTAGTGTGCGGAACCGCTCCCGCCACAGGCGGACGGTCTTGCGATTCACGCCATTCTCAGCGGCGACGATGACTTCCGTCTTGCCGGCGCCGATGCCCAGAACGATCCGACAACGAAGCGCCACCTGCTGCGGTGTTCCCAAAGCATCCTGCCACCGTTCGAGTTGCCGGTGATGGTCCTCCGATAGCACCAGCGGAGGTGTCAAGCGGGACATGTCTGATTGTCCCACACCCGGTTTTATATGTCCATCTATTTGTTGGACACTACACTAGTACCTGGGCCCTTGTCGATCAGGAGCGGGGAGAAGGCTGGCTGCTCAATGATGCTTTTTACGTTGGACGAAATCAACACGCTTTCCTGGGAGTTATAGGATTGTCGCAAGTTCCCATATTGGGAGGTTAAGACGCTTGGTTGGGCATTGAGGGAGGCAACAGCGGAGGCTAGGGCAAGGACGGCCATTGGGAGGGCGGAAAACGGCCATAGGGCGAAGGACGCTCTTGGCGGCCCTCGGCGTGTGTGGGTCTGCGTGCTCCATTCATTGTGGACCATACATCTCCTCTTCGGTGGGTGACCTGATATTTAGGTAGGTGCACTAATACTACGCTGATCTGGATACTAAGTCAAGCTAAGTTTTCGGGCTAAGTTTTCGGGCTCGAACTTATTCGAGCGGGTTAGAATTGGTTGGGATCAGCCTACTTAGGGGCCTCCCCCTTCCCCGCTGGCATTTTCGGTCGACGGGAAGCGACGGCGGCGCACTCACCCGACCCTCGGCGCTAGGATGATAAAGACGGCCCCGGAGCGCCGGCCAAAGGTCTGCCTATGCAACTGCCGGCAGCGCAATTTCTTCGGCGACGGGGAAGAGAAGGAGATGGACCTCCTCAATCCGCCCGAGCCACAAAGTCACATCGTCAAACTGCGGACAACCTCCCGCGAAGGCCGCGGTGGTCTCCAGCACCTGTTCCACGATTTCGTGCGCTTTGCGGTAGGCGCAGGACTGAATGGTTCCGAGCAAACGCCGGAATCCAAATTCTTCGCCCCGCGAATTGGCCGTCTCGCATAAGCCGTCGGTGAACGCCACCAACAGATCTCCGGGGGCCAGCGAGACCATGTTTTCGTGAAAGGCCGGCTTACGGAGCATGCCGATTACCGGGCCGGTCGCCTCCAGTGCGAGGGGGCGGTACCCGGTCTCCGTTTTGCGCAGCACCACGGGCGGCTCATGTCCCGCGTTGACGTAGTGCAGCACGCCGCGGACGGGGTCCAAACGGGCCAAAAACATCGTGGCGTACGAATTATCCGGGCAAACCTCATAGAAGAGTTCATCCATAGCCGTGGCCAGAGCCGCCAGGCTGCCGCTCTGGCCGTGGCGCAGGGCGCGCCCCAGGCCGTGGAGCGATGATGTGAGCAGCGCGGCCGCCACGCCCTTTCCGGCCACATCGCCGATGGCCAAGCCCAGGTGGCCTTCGGGCAGTTCGAAGTAATCCAGATAGTCGCCGCTTAAACCGCGGGCGGGACGCCAATCGCTGTAATAATCGAGGCCGGCGATGCGCGGCTGCGTGTTGGGGAATGTTCGGTTTTGTACCTCGCGCGCCAGCGTCATCTCCAAATCGCGCCAGTCCGCGCGGGGAGCCTCGACCAATTCGTCAACGGATGTAAAGCATTCATTTTGTGGATAAGTGCCGATCATCATTAGATTAAGCTCCGTATATATTCACTGACGGCCTGGCAGTCGAAAACGGGCATGGCTTAACAATAACTTTGCAAAAAGGACGTATTGGTTCGGCACGGCACAAATGCAAGCGGCTCGATCTGCGGCCTTCACAGCCAGCTTAGGCATGCTACCACGCGACGATCTCTGAACGAAGCGCAGCGGTACTATGTCTTCAGCAACGGCGGCGCACGCGCCAAAATCAAGAGAAAATTCTGCCGTCGAAACCACAAGATATGGGTGGGATGGACCGTCCACGACCTTCGAAGCAACAAAATGCAACAAGATGTAACGCGAAACAAAACTTTAAAACCCGGTCGCGTGGCCAGGTCGGCGCCCAGAGCAAAAGCGCCCGTTGCTGCCCAGTACGCCTTCGCCGCAAATTGCTCGGAAGCCGAACTGAGTGCTTCTCCCGGTGTTGCACTGCGTCTAATGCAAAAGCCGGATCTGCCAAAAATGATGTGAGCTACCTAGGAACAAACGATTTACAAGAAAATGGCTCTGCGCGTCAAAGCCAGGCGCCAGGAACCAAACCCGCTGCCAACGAACCATCGCGCACAATCGTGCATAGTCCGGCCCGCAGAGGCCATGGCAAGCCCTACGCTCTCTAGACTTCTATTGCGCGACAATGTAATAGAAAGACAATCCGCCATGAAAACCCGGCACCGATAACGAACCGTTCCCGCTGCCGCCCGCTCTATTGGCGCAAGTCCAGGTCGCAGCGGAGGAAGAACACCGTCCCACGGATGAAATCGTGTGCGAGGCGGCAGAGCGTTATCCCGCAAGCCGCCGCCAGAAGCACTGCGCCTACGGCGAAGCGCAAGCGCGCAAGCTCGGCATCAATAGCGAAGAGGACGTGGAGCGCGTTGTTCACGAATACCGCGAAGAGGAGCGGGAACGCCAAAACAAAGAGCACGGTCGCTAACAGGTGCCCAGCGCTACCGCCGACAGCAACATCTACATTTCCGGGTTGCGGTTCGGCGGTGCGCCGGGGCGTTTCCTAGACCAGGCCGGGCGGGGGATTTCGGTTTGGATATTTCGGATGCCATCCTGAATGAAACACTTGGAGTGCTGCGCAACAAGTTCCAGTGGAACGCTGAGGCGTTGCGGGAAGCGGAGCAAGACATCCGCAACTATATTCAACCACCCCGAAGCGCAGGGCAAACCGCAAGTCCTCGGAGCTCCCGCGTGGTACCGTAGGGCAGGCAGAAACTCGCCCTCGCCCGTGCGTCCGCATCCGAAAAACGAGCCGAAATGGCCAATGTGAGCCGACAATCGCCGGATTCGCCAAATCGAACCGTAAGGCAGCTAAAACAAATGAGTTGCAAGAAAAATGGCTTTGCTTTTCCAAAGTGCTTTTCGCCTGATCCTGCACAATCCATGCCCAATCGCGCACAAGACCCACCAACGGCCGGTGCCCGCCGGCAATTCCTGGCATTACACGCAAGCGCTCGCCGCCTCGGCTTCAACGCAACTTTCAGGCGCTACCCACGCCCTTGCGAACAGAACAGAATTACCCTGACAATGGACCATGTACCTTTCTTTGAACCCGACCATCGTCGCCGGGCGCGTGCACTGGCCCGAGTTCGCGCGCCTGGCCGCCAAGGTCGGCTATCCGGGCGTGGACGTCGATCTCGCGGCGGCCATGAAAGCCGGCCTGCCCGCGACCAACGCACTGCTCGAAGATCTGAAAATCAAGCCCGCGGCCATCAACCTGCCAGTGGAATTTCGCAAGGACGACGCCACTTTCGGCAAAGACCTCGATCAACTGGGCGATGCAGCGTCTTTTTCCGCGGCCATCGGTTGCCCGCGCATGATCACCTGGATCATGCCTTCGAGCAAAACTCCCAAAGCCGAGTTGCGCGCGCTGTATCTGAAGCGATTCCGCGCCTTGCGCCGACGTGCTGGCGCGCTCGCATGTCCGGCTGGGGCTGGAGTTTCTGGGGCCGCTGCATCTGCGGCAACAGGAGCCTTACGAGTTCATCTGGCGCATGCCCGAGATGCTGGCGTTCGCGCGCGAATGCGGCCCGAATGTGGGTCTGCTTTTAGACGTGTGGCACTGGCACCACGCCGGCGCGACTACGGACGACATCATCAAAGCGGGCAAGGACGGCATCGTGCACGTGCATTTCAACGATGCGCCGAAGCTGCCGCCCGATCAGATCCGCGACAACGAGCGGCTGATGCCCGGCGAAGGCGTGATCAACCTGGTGGGCTTTCTGCGCGCGCTGCAGCAGATCGGCTACCAGGACGCGCTCAGCGTGGAAGTCTTCGGCAGCGGCCTGAAGGACATGACGCCCGAAGAGGGCGCGCGGCGCGCGCTCGAAACTTCGCGCGGGGTGATGCGGAAGGCCGGTGTCGCTTAAAAGCGAGAATGCTCGAGAATCTGCTGACCGAACAGGTCAATCCGGCGTCCGAGGGGATCGACGCGCTGCCCACCGCAGCAGATTCTCGAAGTGATCAACGCCGAGGATCGCAAGGTGGCGGATGCGGTGGCGCGCGAGATTCCGGCGATTGCGCGCGCGGTGGATGCGATCGTCGAAGCCATGCAACGCGGCGGACGATTGTTCTACATCGGCGCGGGCACCAGCGGCCGGCTGGGCGTGCTGGATGCGGCGGAATGCCCGCCCACTTTCAGCGCCGATCCGGAAATGGTGCAGGGCATCATGGCGGGCGGCGAACAGGCGCTGGCGCACGCCACCGAAACTACTGAAGACGATCCGGCCATCGGCGCGCGCGATCTGCGCGAACGCGGCTTCACCGCCGCGCGATGTGCTGGTGGGGATCGCCGCCAGCGGCCGCACGCCGTATGTGCTGGGCGCGGTCGCCGAAGCCCGGCGGCTGGGCGCGGTGACGGCGGGCATCAGTTGCACGCCCGATTCGGAATTGGCCCGCGCCGTGCATATTGCCATCACGCCGCTGACCGGGCCCGAAGTCGTGGCCGGCTCCACGCGCATGAAGGCCGGCACGGCGACCAAACTGGTGTTGAACATGATCAGCACGGCCGTATTCATCCGGCTGGGATATGTGTACGGCAACTTGATGGTGAACGTGCAGCCGAAGAAACAGCAAGCTGCGCGACCGCGCGCAGCGCATCGTCGCGCAGGCCGCCGGCGTCAGCTACGAAGCCGCGGGAGACTTGCTGGCGGCCGCGGGCGACAACGTCCGCAAAGCCATCGTGATGGGGAAAGATGGATAAATTCGTAATCAAAGGCGGCCCTCGATTGCAGGGCGAGATCCCCATCAACGGATCGAAGAACTCGGCGTTGCCGGCGCTGGCGGCGGCGTTGCTCACCGACGAGCCGGTCACTCTGCGGCGCATTCCGCGGGTGCGCGACATCCGCACCATGCAGCGGCTGCTGGTGGATATCGGCAGCCAGGTGGAGGTCGACGGCGAAACGGTCCGGCTGCATACGCCGCGCATCGTCTCGTCGGAAGCGCCGTACGAGTTGGTGAAGACCATGCGCGCCTCCAGCCTGGTGCTGGGTCCGCTGGTGGCGCGCACCGGGCGCGCGCGCGTTTCGCTGCCCGGCGGGTGCGCCATCGGCGCGCGGCCCATCAACCTGCATTTGAGCGGTCTGGAGCAGTTGGGCGCGCGCATCCAGCAGTCCCACGGCTACATCGAAGCCGAAGCGCCGGAGGGGCTGCGCGGCGCGGTAATTCACTTCGACCGCATCACGGTCACCGGCACCGAAGACCTGATCATGGCCGCCGTGCTGGCGCGCGGCGAGACCATGCTGCGCAATGCCGCGCGCGAGCCCGAGGTCGCCGATCTGTGCGCGCTGCTGATCAAGATGGGCGCACAGCATCGAGGGGGCCGGCACTTCCACTCATTCACATCCAGGGCGTCGAGAAGCCTGCACGGCGCGGATCACACCATCATCAGCGACCGCATCGAGGCGGGTACGTTTCTGATCGCCGGCGCCATCACCGGGCGGCGATCTGAAGATCGACCGATTGCGTGCCGGAGCACGTGGGCGCGCTGTCGGCCAAACTGCTGCAGGCCGGCGCTGAGATCACGCAGACCGATGGCGCCACGCTGCAGATCCGTGCGCCGAAGCGACTGCGGTCGGTGGACGTGACCACCGAGGAATATCCGGGATTCGCTACCGATCTGCAGGCGCAGTACATGGCCCTGATGACGCAAGCGCAGGGCATCGCCATCGTGGTGGAGACGATTTTCGAAAATCGCTTCATGCACGCGCAGGAATTGGCGCGCATGGGTGCAAACATCCGGCTGGAAGGGCGCCAGGCCATCGTGGCGGGGCCTTCCGAACTGACCGGCGCGGGCGTGATCGCTTCCGATCTGCGGGCCAGCGCGTCATTGGTGCTGGCGGCGCTGGCGGCGCGGGGCGAGACGGTGATCGACCGCGTCTACCACATCGACCGCGGCTATGAGAAAATCGAGGCGAAATTGGCGCGCGCGGGCGCGGACATCAGGAGGGTGGAGTAGAGCATGATTCACAGTGCGGGGTTTCTCAAGATCGTGAATGACGCGAAATCGCGCGTGAGAGAGATGGATATCGAGGGCTACCGCAAACTGCGGGCGGCCGGTGAATCGCACGTGTTGGTGGACGTGCGCGAGGATAACGAATGGGCCGCCGGGCACGCAGCGGGCGCAGTGCATCTGGGGAAGGGAATCATCGAGCGGGATATCGAGGCCAAAGTGCCCGACAAGAGCACGCGCCTGGTGCTCTATTGCGGCGGCGGCTACCGCTCGGCGCTGGCGGCCGACAATTTGCAAAAGATGGGCTACACGGACGCCATCTCGCTCGATGGCGGTTGGAAGGCGTGGCAGCAGTCGGGCCTGCCAGTCGAATAGAGTCGAGTAGAGATGCCTGCGGCCGACGATGCCACGCTGCTTTTCGAATCCGCTGAGAAGTGGGCAGCCTGGTTGCATCGCAACCATACCGCCTGCTCTGGGGTGTGGCTGCGCCTGGCGAAGAAGGGTTCCGATATCCAGTCCGTGACCTATCGCGACGCGCTCGATGCGGCTCTGTGCTATGGCTGGATCGACGCACAAAAGAGGCCTGAGAGCGAACAGGCATGGCTGCAAAGATTCACGCCGCGCAGAACCAAGAGCATCTGGTCAAGGATCAACCGTGAGAAAGCTCTGGCGTTGATCGCAGCGGGCCGTATGCAGGCTGCCGGCCTCGAACAGGTGGAGCGAGCAAAACTGGACGGCCGCTGGGAAGCGGCGTATGACTCGCCCGCCGGCGCCGCAGTGCCTGACGATCTCGAGGCGGCCCTCGACCGCAACGCCCGGGCCAAAGCATTCTTCGCTACACTCGACCGCGCCAATCGCTATGCGGTTCTGTTCCGGATACAAACGGCCAAGCGCGCCGATACGCGCACCAGGCGCATTCAACAATTTGTCGAGATGTTGGCCAGACACGAGAAATTGCATCCCTAGCGCCTCTTATGCCAAAAAACTCCCTCTTTGTGGCGGCTGCTCTCGCGATATCGCTCGCCCCCATATGCGCGATGCCCGTTCGCGCCACCGACGACGATGACGATCGCCCGGTGGTGCTGCCTACGGGTAAACAAGTCACTCCAACGGCTGCGCCCGGCGCACAGTTCGTGACGCTTGATCCCGCGCTGCCGGATTTCCCCGGCTTCGTCGCCGGACAGGCCATGAGTATGGCGATGAGCCCGGATAGCCGGACGCTACTGATTCTGACCAGCGGCTACAACCTGAACAACGGTCCCGACGGCAAGCCGGTTCCGGATGCCTCCCAAGAGTACGTCTTCGTTTATGACATCAGCGGAAATCTCCCCGTGAAAAGTCAGGTGCTCAAGGTCCCCAATACTTTTGCCGGTATCTGTTTTTCACCGGACGGCAAAGAGTTCTACGTTACAGGCGGCAAGGACGACAACGTGCATACCTTTTCGCTCGCCGCGGGCGGCCAGTGGCGGGAGAACGGCGCGCCTATCGCACTGGGCCATCAGTCGGGGTTGGGCTTGAATACGGGCAAGGAACCTCTCTCCACCGGAGGCATCGCCGTAACCGCGGATGGCGTGATGCTGGTGGTGGCGAATGTTTATAACGACTCCATTTCGCTCATCGACCTGAAGGCCCGCAGGGTTTCGAAGGAGCTAGATCTGAGGCCCGGCAAAGCGCACCCGTCGCAATCTGGCATCCCCGGCGGCGAGTATCCTTTCTGGGTGGCGGTGAAAGGAAATTCCACCGCGTATGTCTCCAGTCTTCGCGACCGCGAGATTGTGGTGGTCCGCCTGGGCCGCGCGCCGTCCATCCGGCGCCGCATCAAGATGGCCGGCAATCCCAATAAGATGATCCTGAATCGCGCGCAGTCCCGACTCTATGTCATGTCCGATAACAGCGACACGGTTACAGCCATTGACACGGCCAACGATCGCACCATCGAAACGGTTTCCACTACAGCTCCCGCGGGAGTGCTTGAGAATCCGGCCCATTATACCGGCAGCGCGCCGAACAGCGCCGCACTGTCTCCGGATGAGCGCACCCTGTATGTGACCAACGGAGGGACTAACTCCGTGGCGGTCATTCGCCTGGGCAGTGGGGGGACACATTTTGCCGTCATTGGCCTCGCGCCTACGGGCTGGTATCCCAACGCGGTAAGCGTCAGCGGCGATGGCCGCACGCTCTACGTGATCAATGGCAAAAGCGTGCCCGGACCGAACCGCGACCTGCACACGAAATTGAAGAGCGGTAACGATATGAAGCCCGGCCCCGCGGCAATAGTCAACTCCCATAACCAATACATCTTCCAACTGGAAAAGGCGGGGTTTCTCAGGATGCCTGTGCCGGACGAGGCGGTGCTGGAGCGCCTTACCCGGATCGTGGCGGCCAATAACCATTTCGATGTGAAGCCCGATCCGCGCGACGAAATGGCGATGCATGAGCTGCATCAACGCATTCATCATGTGATCTATATCATCAAGGAAAATCGCACTTATGACCAGATACTGGGCGACCTTGGACGGGGTAACGGCGACCCGTCACTTACCGAATTCGGGGAAAGGATCACGCCTAACTTCCATAAGCTGGCGCGCCAGTTCGTGGATCTGGATAACTTCTTCAATTCGGGAGAAGTCAGCGGCGATGGCTGGCCGTGGAGCACATCGGGGCGGGAAACCGACTTCGCGGTAAAAGCCATGCCGCTCCAGTATGCCGACCGCGGGTTGAGCTATGAGTTCGAGGGAACCAACCGTAACATCAACGTGGGCCTGCCGACGGTGGCGCAGCGCAAAGAGGCCAATCCGAAGACGCCGTCCGATCCGGATCTGTTGCCCGGAACGGCCAACGTGGCCGAGCCCGATGGGCCGCACGGTGTGCCGCAAGGAAAAGGCTACATTTGGGATGCGGTGCTACGCGCGGGACTCACGTTTCGGGAATACGGCTGCATGAGCGATACCAGTCTGGACGCTCCCCGTGAACCTTATCCCTTTCAGGCGAAGGTGGTGATGTCCCGTCCCGCTAACCCGGAACTGTATCGATTTGGCGATCCGTATTACCGCGGCTTCGATCCGGCCTATCCGGATTTCTATCGCGAGGCGGAATGGGAACGCGAGTTCGACGGATATGTAGCCAACGGGAACTTACCGGCGTTTGAGATCGTGCAACTGCCGGTCGATCACATGGGAGACTTCGCCAGTGCCATCTCGGGAGTCAACACGCCCGAGTTACAGCAGGCTGACAACGATTACGGAGTGGCCAAGCTAGTGGACCGCGTGGCTCACAGCCCGTACAAGGACAGTACGCTGATTTTCAGTATCGAGGACGACTCTCAGAATGGTCCGGACCATGTGGACGCGCACCGCACCACGGCCTACGTGATGGGCCCTTACGTCAAACAGGGGGCGGTCGTTTCGGCGTACTATACGACGGTCAACATGATTCGTACCATCGAGGATATCCTGGGCCTGGAACACCTGAACCTCAACACGGCCACGGAGCGGCCCATGACCGAGGTTTTCGATCTGAGCCAAAAGGATTGGACGTTCGACGCCGCGCCGTCGGCGATCCTGGCGAACACCAAGCTCCCGATTCCCGCCTCGGCGTTCCCGCAGGCGGCCGCGCCGCTCGCGCCCACGCACGATGCCGCGTATTGGGCGGCCAAGACAGCCGGTTTCGACTTCCGCGGCGAAGACCGTGTGGACGCGGACAAATTCAACCGCATCGTATGGGAAGGCCTGATGAGCACGCCCTATCCCACGCGATCAGCGCCCGCGATCTCTCCCATGCATCCGCTGCGATAATCTTCCACGGCCTGCCTGATCTCCTCGCGCGTATTCATGACGAAGGGACCATAGCGCGCCACCGGCTCGCCCAGCGGTTCGCCCGCAATCAGCAGCACGTTGGCTTCGCTGCGGCCGTGGTTGGAGAGCGTCACGGAATCGGCGTCCCGCGCGAAAATCGCCAAGCGCCCGGCAGCCACCGGTGGGCGGTCTTCACCGAGATCCAGTTCCCCATCGATCACATAAGCAAACGCATTCCAACCCCGCGGCACGTGCTGCACATGTTCGCCGCCCGGCTGCAGGGTAAAGTGCAAATATGCGATGGGCGTGCGGGTCCGGATGGCGGCGTGTGCACCCAGTGACTCACCGGCAATGATGCGCACCTTGACGAGCCCCGAACTATCCACCGCCATGGGGATACTCGATCCCGGTAGTTCCTGGTACTGGGGCTCAACCATTTTGTCCCGCGCAGGCAGATTCACCCAGAGCTGGAACCCGTGCAGCCGGCCGCCTTTGCGCTGCAACTCCAATCCTGGCATTTCCGAATGCACCAGTCCGGCGCCGGCCGTCATCCATTGCACGTGGCCCGGCCCAAGGATTCCGTGGTTACCGCGCGAATCGCGGTGTTCCATGGCGCCTTCGAGCACGTAGGTAACGGTTTCGAATCCGCGGTGCGGATGGTCCGGAAATCCAGATTGACTTCCCGGACGGAACTCCAACGGACCCATCTCGTCGAGCAGCAGAAACGGGTCGATATCTTCCAGGGCACGGCCCGGAAACGCCCGGCGGATCGGGACGCCGTCGCCCTCTGTGGTTTGCGCGGCGGGCACGATGGACGTCACGCCGCGGGTTTTTGTTAACAGTTCCATATTTACTTGGATGCAAGTGGGATTCAAACGTTGCGAGGCGCCGCCAGCCAAGCGAAGCCCGCCCTGTTACAATGTCGTCGTGTCCGCCCTAAAGACTCTTATGCGCCTGTTCAGCTATCTTTTCCACGGACTGCTAGCGTTGTTCCTGCTGGGGATTGCCCTCCTGGCGTTATCGAGCGGCCAGACATTGCAGCTTGACATGCTGCCGTGGCAGGGCAGCCCGCTTACCTACTGGCTGTTGTTTGCAGCCCTGCTGGGTCTTATTTCGGTCATATTAGCCATCCTGCGAATCTGGCGGCCGCTCTTTTTCGTGTGGAGCCTGGCCGTACTGTTGATGATGGCGCGCGGCTTCTTTTTCAGCCGCTATCACTTCGCGGGCCCCCCGGATTTCCATCGGGCGCTATTACTCACAGGAGGCGCATTGATCGCGGCCTGGGGAGCGTGTTTTGGGTGGCGGCGACGGCCATTGCGTTAAATTGGTGTTCCGCCGGGCATGCAATGGAGCGATAATAAGCTCCATGCGTTCTTTTACCCCCGCGCTGATGGCAACCGCGCTCCTGGCTGCCGCATTGGCTCCCACCGCCTGGGGCGAGCAGCGTCTGCTCACTTTCGTCTTCGGCCCGAGTTCCCAGGAGGCGGCCAAGCAATCCGCGCGCGCCGCTGCGGCCGCCGCGCATCACTGGCTGCAGGTTGCCGCGAGCGATGTCGAAATCCGGCGGGCCGGCAGCTCCGATGTACAACGCTTCGATAGCGCCGCCGGCGCGGCCGCTAGCATCAAGGATCTGGAACGGGCGTTCAACGACACGGCCCTCGCGGCGCGCGATGCCGATCCGCCGTCGTTTCTGATGAGCCTCGATTCCGCTGCCCAGGCGGCGGAGCTCCACCCCGGCGCACGGGTGGTGGTCGCCGTATTGAACAGCCCTCCCTTTTCGAGCGAAGGGGAGCGCGCCTTGGAGCATCTGGTGGAGGTCTGCCAGGCTGGGTCCGTGCGCGTCCTCGTGCTGGATATCACGGAGGGCGACAAAAGGGCGCCGAATGCCGCTCTCGCCGCTTTGGCCAGCAAAACAGGGGGCATGTGGATCCGTCATGCCAGGGGCTTGGAACCGAACGTGATTACGGCTGTGGTGATGACCGACAAATCGGTGGAGGAAGAAGCTCCCGCGCCAGTAGCAATGGAGGCCGCCATGGAAACGGCTAAGGCCGGACCTCCCGCAGCCGCTGCGGCAGCCTCTGCGGCGGGAGCCATCCCCAAGTTTGAGATTCCGGTGCATATCCGCTTCCTCCGCACGGCGGGAACCGGATCCACGTCCGAGAACATCGCGGACCACGAAGCGGATTTCGGAGAGACCTTTACTCTTCTCGCTATGCCGGGCGCGGCGGGCGGCTCGCTCGCCATCTCCGGTGGCGGCGGCTCCATGGAGTTCTCCTACGAACCCAACGACATTCACGCTCCTCTGCAAGGCCTGGTGACTGTGGAATCGCCGCTGAACGCGCTTAAATTCGAGACGGATGACAATGCCGGAACCTACCACGCGCATGCGCGCCTCAGCGCAACCATAAAAAACGCGAAGGGCGCCATCATCTGGACCGGCAGGCGAGACGTCAACGTGAGTGGACCAGTGAAAAGGTTGGATGCCCGCCGCCAAGGCAGCATGTTCTTCATGCGCGGGGTATCGGTGGCCGGTAAAGGGCCCTTTACCCTGGAAGCCAAAGTGGAGGACTTGCTGGGGAACACTACCGGCATGATTCAGACTCCTTTGCGGGTCGGCCGGAACGCACCCGGCCTGGTGGCCAGCGATGCATTGGTGGTGCGGCCGTTCAAGGGGTCCGCGGATAAGTTTGAGGCCGACCAGGTGCTGAGTTACGATGGAGACGCCTTATCGCCGGTGCTCAACCCGGTCTTCCGCGCCGACCAACCGGTTGACCTGCAGATGTACCTGAGGCTTTATCCGGATATCCACGGTACGCCGCTGGACCTGAGTATGGAAGTCCTGAGCGAAGGGCGTGTGGTGGCCCGTATGCCCTTGCCATTCAAGGGCGGCCTCGCGGAAGGCGCGCGCGAGGGCGCCACCAGCAGTATCGCGGGCCGATCCGAAAACATGTACGGCGCGCAGGCTAAAGAGTTTCCGTACCTGGCCGACCTGAAGGGCGCCAAATTTCCCCCGGGCAACTACCAGGCAGTCATTTCGATCCGCCAAGGCAAGACTGTGATTAAGCGGGTGGTCCCATTCCTGGTGGTGGGGAACGCGCCCACCCAGGTGGCCAGCGCAGGCGGGCCGAAAAGTTCCCTGGTGTCGCGGGACGATGCGGAGGACTCGACGGTCGTGCTGCCCGAGATCGAGCCCGCCTCCATCGACTCAAACGGGCTCAAGATGGCGGCGGACGAACAGAAGCGTCTATGGGATGAAGCCGCGAAGAATGCAATGGGATACCTGGATCATCTTCCCAACTTCCGGTGCTTACAGGAAACCCACCGTTTTACCGCTTCCATCAAGACTCCCGATCAACTGAAAGAGGCCGACTCGTTCAAGGACGACCTGATGTACGAAAACGGCAAAGAGAGGTACCAGACGATCGAGGTCAACGGAGTCAAAGCCGAGAATGCCGGCATCGGCAACCAGGGCATTCATTCCCGCAACGAATTCGGCTCGATGCTACGGGGATTGTTCGATCCGGAGGTGGCCGCGTCTTACAAGTGGGCTGGCCGCGCCATGGCCATGGGAGTTCTCTGCGAGGTATTCGATGTTGCGGTGTCGAAAGACAAGACCAACTTCGTGATGCATTATGGCGGAAGGCGTGAGCCGGTCGGTTATGCCGGGCGGGTCTTCATTGACGAAGAGACCGGGATGGTCAGAAGGCTCACCATTCAAGGTGGCGGGCTGCCCAAAGACTACGGCCTGCAATCGCCCGCGTTATCGCTGGACTACGGTATGGTGCGCATCGGCTCCCAGGACTATCTGCTTCCATTGCGCTCTGTGCTGCAATTGCGGCACACCAAAGCGTTCGTGCGCAACGAGACTGTTTTCCGGGGCTACCGTAAATTCGACGCGGAGTCGGAAATCAAGTTCCAGAACTGACGCAAGCGCCAAGCGTCCGGTCAGTTATTCAGGACCGGGATCTCACGCCGCGCAATTAAACCGTTGACGGCGGCTATGTCGCGATCGAGCGCGCGGTCCGCTTCGACAAACGCGCTTACGGCGCGGATCGCCCGGTAAACCGGCCGCGTTCCCGCCCCCAGCCGGCCGCCGCCGGCCCGCAGATCGATGGCCTGCGCCGTCGAAAGCAGCGTGATCGCCACCGCGTTCCGCAACAGGCCCGTCACATCCATCGCGGTCAGCGCCGCGTGCGTGCCCAAGCTCACAATATCCTGATTGAACTGCTCGGTCGGTAGCGTATGGATCAGGCTGGGCGCGCACCAATGCCGAATGGCCGTGACCAGGCTCGTGTGCACGATCTGCATGCCCTTGAAGCCTTGATACAGACCCGGGTCCGGGCTCAGTGACGGTGGCAGGCCATTTGAAAAACGATCGTCCATCAGCAGGGCCATCAGCGAATGCAGCCAGTTGGCGAGATTGGCCAGATCCAGTTTCAGCCCGTCCATGGCGCGGGCTATGTGCGCTCCATAGAAATTGCCGGTGTGATACACCTGGTCCGTGGATCCATCGATCAGCGGATTGTCGTTCACCGAATTGGCTTCCCGTTCGATGACCGTACGGCATTGCTCCAGCGTCTCCTGCATCGGCCCCAAGCCTTGTGGCGCGCAGCGCAGCGAGTATGGGCTTTGGATCGATTCCGCGGCAGCGGCCACATGATGGTTCCCGTTGGCTCTGCGATTGGCTTCCTGCACCCGGTTGCGGATCTCGTCCAAGGGGACGGCCAGCTTGGAATCGAACAGGAGCGAGTTGAGCATCTCCGCCACGGCAAGCTGGCCGGGATGATGTTTCGCCAGATGGATCGCCGGATGGTAATAATCGGGGGATGACCCGAGCGCCTCGGCCGCCATGGCCAGCGCTCCGAGCGAAAGCTTGAACAGATACGCCGCTTCATCCACTACGATTGCTCCGGCGCCAGTCATCACCGTGGTGCCATTGAGCAGCGCCAATCCTTCTTTGGCTTCGAGATCCAGGCGCTCGATTCCTTCGTTGTGCAGGGCCTCCGCGGCCGGCACACGGCATCCCTTATATAACGCCTCGCCGCGCCCGGCCATCACCCGCGTGATGTAGGCCGAAGGGCACAGGTCGCCGCTCGCACCGACCGAACCGAAACGCGGCACGACTGGCGTGATTTGGTGATTCAAAAGATCCAGCAGCCGCTCGATCACCACCAACCGGACTGCCGAGAGTCCGCGCGCCAATGCGTTCGCGCGTAGCAGGATGGCGGCCCGCACGGCTTCTTCGGGCAACGGCTCGCCGACGCCACACGACAAAAACTCCAGCAGATTCTGCTGGTGGTGGGCCAGCTCATCCGAGGGAATCACGTAACGGGCATTGCCCCCGAATCCGGTGTTGACCCCGTAAACGACCTCGCCCGCCGCGAGCTTGCGCTCGAGAGTGGCGCGGCCGCGGCGGATCCGCCCGACAAACTCCTCGTCGGCGCTCAGCGCGACGGTCTGCCCATGCCGCGCCACCGCAATGATCTCATTCAGGGAAAGATCGTTCTGGGAAATACAGATTGCCGATGTGGGCGTGGTCAGAGTCGCCATATTTATCCCTGCACCACAGTGCCGTGGTGCTTTCTGGTTACAGTATGGCACCGGTGTCTAGGGCTGTCAATAGGTTGCAGATAGCTTATCGCCGCCATGTGAGCACCACCGAGATGGAGAAGGTACACCAATGGCGGGCGCGCAGAAGTTGCCGGTGAGAGTTGGTGCAATGGGACACCAGCGAGCACAAATGGCTGGAGGGGTGCGGAGAGAAGCTATACCTGATCCACATGATCGACGATGCTACCAGCGAGCTCACAGCGGGGTTCGTGTGGCACGACTCCACGGCGGAGAACATGCGGTTGCTGTGGAAGTATCTGGAGCGGCACGGGCGGCCGGTGGGATTCTACACGGATAAAGCGAGCCTGGACGCAACCAGCGGGCCGGGCTGGCTTCACCACCAAGCCCGGTGGCTCGGGAATCGGGCTGGTACTTAGCCGGCAGAGCGCGGAGCAGCACGGCGGCACTCTGTTGCTCGAGAACCGGACAGACCGCATCGGATGCGTGGCGCGGTTGCGGCCGCCGATGTTAAGTTGCGGGCAACGACTTGAGCCGCGAGTGAACATGGTATGCGCAGGAATAGGAATTCCGAGGGGCCAATGACTCGGCCGTGGCAACCCACAGTCGCCTGCCGGGTTGCGCCCGGCGTATACTACTCTTCGAAGGGTCTGCCGCGCCGCACTCCCCGAGGCAGTGGTCCAGCCGCTGAAGTCCGGCGTAACACCGATAAGGCGGTTTAGTCGGCGGGGAGATGAAACGCCGAGGAACTGAAACGCACTAGCAACGGAAGGAAAATCGATGAAAAGTTTACTCTTCTGCCTCGCCGTTACCCTGGCCCCGGCCTTCGCCGCGGACAAGATTGAGCATGCTCATGTCGAAGCTCAAATAATCGAGCAGTTTCCGGCCACCGACGTTGCGCCCGGAATGATTCAGGGAATCGCGGGGGTCGGTGCCACGATTCCCGGCGTGCCTTGCACTGCTGGTTGTTTTTGCACGATCAACCGCACGACGGTGATCCCCAGTCCGAAACAGGTATACGTTCCAGGGGAGCAAGTAACCTATTTCTATACAATCCAGACAACGACCGCGGCTGGGACGGCGGACCTCGCGGTTGACCTGAAACAGTCGGGCGCCACAATTCAGACCTTCACCGGTCAAGTTGGACTGACGTCTAACTCATCAGGCGTAATCTACTTCACGGGCCAGGTTCCATCTGTGACTGGGTATGTCACCGTCACGTTCACGACGACGCTCAACGGCGCGACCGTTCAAGGCACCGCGGTGATGCTCGTGCACTAGACGCAGTAGGCGGCCCCGTGGGCTAAGGCTGCTCAGTGAGATGTCCCGTCTAGGGTGCCGGCTTGTGCGGCGCTCTTGTCCCACTGCGTCGCCAGTCCTCTGAGCCGCTGGACCCCTGGGCCGTACTGGCCGTTCATTATCGCGGCCGTAGAATTCACCAGAGTTTCGGGCTGGCCCTGGCTGTCAGGCGTGTTGATCACACAGGACGCAAGGATCAGCGACCGGCTGGAGGAATAAAAGCCAAAGAGGAAAGCGGGGCAAAAGCGGCCCGGCTGGCGCTCGCGTTTTATTGCCCAAGGCCTCCGCTCCTCAGAAACTTCACCAAAGAAATACTGATTTTTCCTTTAACGCCAAAACCCTCTGGCAGCGATCCACTCGTCACCAGAGGGTTGGTTGCCGACGCTTTCTTCGGAGCCACCCCGTCGTCGCCTCGGCCGTGGGCATCCGCTTGGGCGCGACCCTTCGCGGATCGAATCTACTCTAACAGCCACCCCTCAGCCTTACCCCATAAAGCGGACATTTCTACTTGACAAAAAAAGAGGACATTTCTATTTGGCGTTCACATAGGTTGCAGATAGCTTTCGCACTACTTGAGCGCGTATGCCAGACCGGCGGTGAATTGGAAGGAATTCTTCTTGAAGCCGGGCGGCGGATCGTTCAGAAAAGTATCGAGCGACGCGAGCGAGAGGCTCAAGCGTTTGTGGACCGGCAAACTGATGCCGACGCCGCCCGTCACGAAATAGGCGTTTACATTATTCCAAGCCGGCGTGACCGAGACCTGCTCATTCAACAGGATGCCGTGCTGAAGCTTGAGCGTATAGATTTCGGCGAACGTGGATCCCACCAAACTCTGGTTGGACGAGGAAATACTGAAGTCCTGATGGATATAGGACATGGCCGCTTTCACATCCAACTCCGCCGCGGCGCTCTTGTATGCGGTCCAGCCCAGCCCGCCGCCAAACATGGCTTGCAGATCCAGGCCCTGCGAGTAATTGTGGTCTAAGGCTGCCTGGCCAAAACCGAACATACGCGGCGAGAAGTATATATCCTCCTCGCCGCCCGCGTGATAGATGGCGGTCTTGATGTCGGCTTGCCCGGGCGCGCTTACCTTGCCGTAGGCGGCGCTAAAATTCAGAAGCGTGCGGCTGCTGGGATTCAGCCAACTCTCGGAAGGCACGGCCCGGACAAGGTTGATGGCGCCGGTAAACGTTTCGGCGTTTTGGGTAGCTTCGACCAGGCTCGCACCCGCGGTGACCGTGCCGCCCCAGTTCTCGAGGAACCCTTCGCTGTGGTTGATGGCTTTGTCGAACTCGGACTGCCCCACAACCGTGCCCACATCCGCTACCGGGACGGTGTGCGAGGCGCCCGCCGCGGATTGCACCGCGATGTTGTGATCGGTCACTGTCAAGTTCCCTTGCGGCACCTGGCTGATATCGGCGTGTTTCGAGAGAGTGATATTCTTGCCGATCACGGCAAACGGGCGCGACGTGCGCAACTCCTGAATCTTGCTCCAGTCCACGGTCACTTCGCCGGCCATGGCGCTCTTGAAAGTGACGGAGGCGTCTTTGGCGCTCTTCAATTCGCCAATCAGCTTTTCGCCATCGGTGAAAATCAGGACGTCTGGCTGGGGCTTCGCTGCACCAGCTGGAGCCTGAGAGTAGAGCGACAGGCCGCTTGTAGCCGCCACAAGGGCAGCGCGTAGGAACAGTTCCCTTAACCTCATATTCACTCAAGATACTCCATCGGTACGCGGTTCTGAAAAACCTTGACGCATTTCTGGCGATTTATGCGATGATGGGTCTCCGATGGAGGCAAGCAGATGTCGATAATGAAGCGTTTAAGCGCCGAATTTCTCGGTACTTTCTGGCTGGTTTTTGGCGGCTGCGGCGCCGCAGTTATGGCGGCCGCATTCCCGCAAGTGGGCATCGGATTCGTAGGGGTTGCGCTGGCGTTCGGTCTTACAGTGATGACCATGGCGTTCGCCATCGGCCACATCTCCGGATGCCATTTGAATCCCGCGGTAACCGTGGGGCTGGCGGTGGCGAAACGTTTCCCCTGGAGCAATGTGCTCGCCTACATTGCCGTGCAGGTATTGGGCGGCCTTGTGGCGAGCGGCGTCCTGTTCGCGATTGCCAGCGGCAAGCCCGGGTTCGTCATTGGCAACTTCGCGGCCAATGGTTACGGCGACTATTCTCCGGGGCATTACTCGATGGAGTCGGCCATCCTGGCCGAGGCGGTGCTCACATTCATGTTCCTGATGATCATCCTGGGCGCCACGGATAAGCGGGCTCCGGCGGGCTTCGCGCCGATCGCAATCGGCTTGGGGCTGACGCTGATCCACCTGGTCGGCATCCCGGTGACGAACCTGTCTGTGAACCCGGCGCGCAGCACCGGTCCGGCTGCGATTGTGGGAGGCTGGGCGCTACAGCAACTTTGGCTATTTTGGGTGATGCCGATGATCGGGGCCGCCGTAGCTGGCCTGGCCTATCCCTGGCTGGCTAAGGAAGAAGCGCCACAGGCACAAAAGGCGATGGCGGCGCGAGCGTAAGCGGGTCTAGCGGCGTTGCGCCCATCGCAGGTACCGCCACAAGTCCACGCGCCTGCGCCACGCAAACCGCCAGAAATCGCCAAAGCCGATCTCATCAGCGTGAAAGCCCCAGTAAGTCTCCATGCGCCAGCGGAGATAGGGACTGCGCCAGGGGGTGAGCCGGTAACCGCGCGTCAAACGCCACAAAACCCGCAGCATCAATTGCTGCCGGAGTTACGTGCGGAGGCGGCGCCGTTCACGCCATCGGGTGTGGCGTAATAGCCGGAACGCGTCCGCACAGTGGGCCGATTGGGTCCGTTGGCAGTCACCTTAATTTGCCGGAAGGAGCCGTCCAAAGCGATGTTCGTGGGAGTGTACGCGAGCGTGTATTGGTTCCGGATATCGCGCGCCACCTGATGCGCCACGCGGTCCACCTCCGCCACTTCCTTGGGGAAGTACGCTTCACCGCCCGTGACGCCGGCCAATTCTTCGAGCGCCCGCTTGCAGCGCTTGGCTTCGCGCTTCTCTTCCTCGCTCAGCAGCCCCACCGTATAGATCAGCACGCCGCTATCCTGGGAGGATTTCACCAAATTTTCCAGGCTGATCAGGCTGCTGTTGTCGTTGCCATCGGTAACCACCACCAGCACCTTCTTGTCTTTCTTGGCCTTCTCTTTCAGGTGATCGATGGACATGCGGATGGCATCCCGCATGGCCGTGCCCCCGCGCGAATCGATGCGCGCCAGCCCCTCTTCGAGGTCCTTCACATCATTCGTAAAATCCTTATCGAGAAATGCCTCGTCGTTGAAATTGACGATGAAAACCTCATCTTTTGGGTTGGAATCCTTCACCAGTGCCAGCGCGGCCGCTTCGACTTTGGCGCGCTTGTCCCGCATACTTCCGCTGTTGTCGATTACCAGGCCCATGGACACTGGCACGTCTTCACGCTTAAAAACCTTGATCTGCTGCCGCACGTTGTTTTCGAACACTTCGAAGGCGGTCTCGGGCAGGTTGATGACCAGGTGCCCGGTCTTGTCCATGACCGTGACCGGCAGCACCACCAGGCGCGTATCCACGCGGATGACGGGAGTCTGTTGTCCGGGCGTATCGGCCGCAAACAGGCCAAAAACCACGAGGGCGCCGAGCGCCGATATGACAATCTTCTTATTGAGTAGGCGCATAGTAGCCCATTCTCCAGAAAGCCCGGAGAGGAGGCAGCCCGCGTGGTTGGACCAGTTTGACTTGGACCCGCCGGTATTTTCCATTGCGTTCCGTATTCTTTGGAGAGTAGCCGAGTATGTACTGATTCCGCAACTCGATGCCGATCTTCTCCGCGATATTCGGGAGTTCGTTCAGGTTCTCCACCGGAAAGTGGCGTCCCCCCGTCTGTTCCGAGATTTCGCTCAACAGGCTCGGGCCGGCCAGTTCTTCCGCGGTCCTGCCGCGCGAGGCGGCCGGCTCGAAGATGCCGATCGCATATATTTGGACGTCCGCTTCGCGCACCAGGTTCTTGATTTCCGTCTCGGTGTAGCGGCTGTTGTTGTCGCCGCCATCGGAGATGATCAGCAGGGCCTTGCGGGGGTTCTTGGCTTTATGCATATGGTGCAACCCCAGGTACACGGCGTCCAGCAAAGCCGTCTTGCCTTTCGATGGCGTGAATGCCAGCCGGTTTTGAATTTCCTCCAGGCTGGTAGTGAATGGAATCACCAGGTCTGCCCGGTCGTTGAACTCCACCAGGAAAAACTCATCTTCGGGATTGGCGGTCTTGAAGAACTGCGCCACAGCCTGCCGCGATTTCTCAAGCTTGGTCCCCATGCTGCCGCTGCAATCGAAGATCACGCCGACAGACAAGGGGGCATCTTCGCTTGAAAACTGCACGATCGATTGTTCCACCTTATCTTCGAAGACGCGGAAATTCTCTTTCTCGAGGCCGGTGACAAAGCGGTTCAGCGGGTCGGTGACCGTCACGGGAATCAATACCAGCGTGGTATCCACGCGGATGTTGCCCTTAGGCAAAATCTCACTGGGAGCCGCCGGTTTGGGCCGTGGAACGATGGAGACCTGCGCATCGTTGCCGGGTTTATCCGCACCCCAAGCCACGGGAATGGTTAAAACCAGAATCAGTGGCGCCAGCAGGAGGATGCGGCTAAGTCGCAGGCCCGTCACAGCTTTCCCAGCCTCTTTCTTTCCTGAGTGTAGCACAGCACTTTTATGTTAGAATCGCCTGTGCGCCGTAAAATTTTGGGCGTTATCCCCGCGCGGTACACTTCTTCCCGTTTCCCAGGTAAACCTCTCGCTCGAATCGGCTCCAAGTCGATGCTGGAACATGTATTCGAACGGACTTCTCTAGCCCGCTACCTGACTACCGTGGTCATCGCCACCGACGATGAACGCATTGCCGAAGCCGCGCGCGGTTTTGGCGCGCCAGTACGCATGACGCGCGCGGACCACGCCTCGGGTACGGACCGGGTGGCCGAAGTGGCTTCCGCGGATAGCGCCGAAGTGATCGTTAACATACAGGGAGACGAGCCGCTGATCGATCCGGCGGCCATCGATGCGGCCATCCTGCCGCTGATCCACGATCCGGAAATCGTGATGGCCACCCTGAAGAAACGCATCGAGGAAGCGCGCGAGGTGGGCGACCCCAACGTGGTGAAGGTAGTCACCGACCGGGCCGGCGACGCCATCTATTTTTCGCGATCCACGATACCCCACGTGCGCGCGGAGGTGTGGGCGGGCAAAACCGCCACCGTGCACTTCAAGCATATTGGACTGTACGTTTACCGGCGGGATTTTCTGCTCGGCTATTCCGATCTGCCGGTGGGGCCGCTCGAACAGGCGGAGCGCCTGGAGCAATTACGCGCACTCGAAAACGGCTACGCGATCCGGGTGGTGGAAACCGAATACGAATCGCTGGGCGTGGATACGCCCGAGGATCTGGAACGTGTGTCGAAGCTGTTTGAAGCTTCAATGCAACTTACGAAACCATATGTCTAAATATGTATTTGTAACCGGCGGTGTCGTCTCATCACTGGGAAAAGGCATCGCCGCCGCCTCCATCGGGTGCCTGCTCGAAAGCCGCGGAATCCGGGTGACGCTGCAAAAGTTCGACCCGTATCTGAATGTGGACCCCGGCACCATGAGCCCCTTCCAGCACGGGGAGGTTTTCGTGACCGACGATGGCGCCGAAACCGACCTGGATCTGGGCCACTACGAGCGCTTCACGCACGCCAAACTCACCCAGGCGAACAATCTGACCTCGGGCCGCATCTACGAACAGATCATCGCCCGCGAGCGGCGCGGCGACTATCTCGGCAAGACCGTCCAGGTGATCCCGCACGTCACTAACGAGATTAAAGCGGCCATGCGCAAAGTGGCCGCCGATGTGGACGTGGTGATTGTGGAGATCGGCGGAACCGTTGGCGACATCGAGTCACTACCCTTTCTGGAAGCCATCCGCCAGATGCGCCACGAGCAGGGCCGCGACAATTGCGTCTTCGTGCACGTGACGCTGGTGCCCTGGATCGCCGCCGCCCAGGAACTGAAGACCAAGCCCACGCAGCACAGCGTCAAGGAACTGCGGGCCATCGGTGTGCAGCCCGATATTCTGCTGTGCCGCTCCGAGCGCCCCATCGCGGCGGACATGAAGGACAAGATCGCGCTGTTCTGCGATGTGGATACGCGCGCGGTGGTGACGGCGCGCGACGTGCCGTCGGTGTACGAGGTGCCCTTGGTGTTCGCCGAGGAAGGCGTGGACGAGATGGTGGTGCGGCTGCTGAAATTGGATGGCAGACCCCGCGACCTCAGCCAATGGAGCGCTATGCTCGACCGCATGCATCATCCCATGGATGAAGTCTCGATCGGCCTGGTGGGCAAGTATGTGGAGTACGAAGATTCCTACAAGAGCCTGAAAGAAGCCTTACTGCACGGGGGGCTGGCGCATCGACTGAAGGTCGACATCAACTGGATCGAAGCGGAAGGAGTCAGCGGTGCGGATTGGGAAAGGCAGTTGGAAGGCTATGACGGTATCCTGGTGCCGGGCGGTTTCGGCAAGCGCGGCATCGATGGCATGCTGAACGCCATCCGCTACGCCCGCGAAAATCAAGTGCCGTATTTCGGCATCTGCCTGGGGATGCAAACCATGGTGATCGAGTTTGCGCGCAACGTGTGCGGCCTCGAGCAAGCCGATTCCACCGAGTTCAATCCCGGCACGCCGCACCGTGTGATTTTCAAGCTGCGCGAGTTGAAGGGTATCGACGATCTGGGCGGAACCATGCGGCTGGGGGCCTGGCCGTGCCAGCTTGCCGAGGGCAGCATGGCGCAGAAATCCTATGGCAGGCGCGATATCAGCGAGCGGCACCGGCATCGCTACGAATTCAACCGGGAATATGAGGAGCGCCTGACCGCCTGCGGCCTGCGTATCACGGGCGAAACGCCCGACCAGACGTACGTAGAGATCTGCGAGATCCCCGCGCATCCCTGGATGTTGGGCTGCCAGTTCCATCCGGAGTTCAAGAGCAAACCGCTGGAGCCGCATCCGCTATTTCAGGCGTTTATCGGTGCGGCGTATTGTTACAGGAGCCAGCGCCTGGCGCCGCTGGCGCGGAATGTGGAGGCGGGATTTTCGCGCGGAGATTGAGGGTTATTTCTTGCCTCACTCGCTCCAGGCATGGAACCCAGTTGCCTTCGTGGTGGATGTGTCGATTCCCTAATACGCGACCTTTTGCAGATTGTTGTTTTGCTCGGGCAACTGCGACCCGCTATAAACAGCCCGCCGATCCGCCGTGGAGGTAAAAGATGCGTACACACGACTTTGGCCGGCTATTCCCGTGCCTCGCGATTTCATTCCGAAATGGTAGTCAAATCCAATAGCAAGCGGATTCTGCGTCGGATCGGCATCCCATGGCGCAGGCGTGGTGGTAACACCAACTGTCTCACCTACCGCCGTACTGCCCGCGGCGATTTGGTTGAGAGAGACAACCATGCGCTTGTGAAATGAGTCTGGCGAGGTATTGTAATAAACGATATTTATCGTACCTGTGGAGGTGTCAGTGGAGATCCATGGAAAAAATTGATGGCCGGGACTGGTGTTTACCGGCACCGGCGCCGACCAGGTTGTGCCGCTATCCGTGGACAAACTCATGACTACCTGCGCATTGAGGCAGGTGGAGTAGGATCCAGCGGGAGGAGTTTTGAACGGAACGTGGCAGCGGTCCCAAACAACAAAGGTAGTTATGGTCTTCCCGTCCGGCTCCAGCCGGTCGGCGTGCCGGGCGGCGGTAAAGACGTGCATGTTTAAACCACTCAGGCTGCCGCCGTAGTTCGTGGGGCCGAGCGCCTGATTCTCATTTGCCACTATAACCGGCGCGCTGCACACGGGCGCCTTGGGCGCGCCGCTGGGCGTACACATCACAAAGTGGATGGTATTCGAGGGCGGGCTGTTCTGGTCTACGTAAGTAACGGTAATATTGCCGTCCGTCCGCACCTGGACGTGCGCGTCGACAGAACCGTACTCCGGAGAACCATTGCTGATCACGAGGGGAGTGCTGCAGGAAAGCGTGCCATTGGTGCACGCAATGAGAATGATTCCTCCCGTAGTCACATTAAAATCCTCGAATGCGACGTACACGTCGCTTGCGCCCACTCCGGTCTTGCTGGGCCGCTCGTCCACCACTACACTCGGAAAATCCAGCGTTGCGTTCAAGCTGCCCGGCGGGTTAGGATCCAGGACCACCGCAGGTGTCTGCTCCCAGCAGGACTTTTCTTGGGCCGCTGTATGCGTACCGTTGGGACACAGGCTCGTGTTCAGCAGGGTCGTCGAGGAAGCTCGAAAGAGACCAACGGCGGAGACATCGTTGGTGGACCCGAATCGCAGATCGGCGACGAAGAAGGCGTCCCGCCGCGGATCGGCCGCCACGCTTACTCCGCCATTGCCAAGATAGGTGGTGCTGCCCGATACGATGGGTGGCAGGCCTCCCTCGAACTGTGGACTGCAATCCGGCGTGGCCGAACGATGAACGTAATAACCGCTCACACTCCCGGCCCAGGTGACCCCGGGGGAGCAGGCGATCCCAGGCCAGCTCCGCGAAAATCGTAAGCGCCTGTCACCGCCAGGTCTTCGTTCGGTCCAACGCGATTGGGGATAAAGTCCACGGCCTCGAGCTGCTGGGGAACAGCGGGAGTGTTCGGCTCCAGATTGAACTTAGCCCCGAAAGCGCCACAAGCCACCGAGGGCGCCGCGTGCAGTGCCGCACCCGCGCCCAATACGGCGAGACCATCAGAATGCCAATGCGTTGTGGAATTTTCATTTGCGAGCGCATCCTTTATTTCCCTCGCTCAGGCCTCAGTACGCACGCACCAAGCAAAGTATTATTTTGGTCCGGCTGAGAGGTGCCGCGGTAGGTACCAAAGACATTGTTCCAGGTATAGTGCACGTAGGCCTTGCTCCGACCTGCCGTTCCGGTACCGGCGGCGGCCAACCCAATCCGATCGCCAAAATTAACGGAGGCCTCTGACGACTCGACGACGAGATCCTGTATGCCCGCATCCGGGTCCGTGGCAGCGGTCGTGAGGATGTTAGCCGGACCCAGCGCGGTGGAACCGGGCGCGATCTGGCGGAGGCGAACCTTGGCGCGCTGAAAGAAGGGATCGTCCTGAGTCGAGTAGTAGGCGATATTGATTGTCCCGGTGGAGGTATCGCCGCGAATTGCACCAAAGAACTGGTGGCCAGCCGCTGATTCGACAGCTTGTGGTGGGGACCAGGTAGCCCCATCATCGGTCGAGAAGGTGTACACGACGTCAATTGCCGAACAAACGGGTGTAGCGATCGACGGCGAGCCTATGATGGACTGGCAGCGATCGTACAGCAGGAACGTCGTGTAGGTGGTCCCATCGGCTTCGAGGCGGTCGGCATGCTTGGGGAAAAGGGAGACGCGAAATCCACTATCGCCTGGAGCAAATCCAGCCGGCACGCTGCTGGTTGCTACCAGTGCGGGTGTCGAACAGGAGGGAGGTTTGGGAGCGCCTTGCGGCGTGCAGGTTACAAACTTGATATCGATGGGGTTTGGCTGGGTTCCAAACGGTTGCGTATAGGTCCAATAGGAGATGGTGATGGTGCCGTCCTGGCGCACCTGAACGTGAGGATAGGAACTGAAGCGGTCGGCGCCGCTCACCACAGCGGGCGAGCCGCAGGTGAGCTGCGAATTCGTACAGGCGACGATCTCCACACTGGAGACGGCCGGAAAATGAGTCGCATTCTCGAATCCCGCCACCACATATACGTCGCCCGAACCAGTTCCCGATGTTCGCGGATCAACGGCCATATATGGCTCCAGGAGATTCGACTCACGGACGCCAGAGGCAGTAAAATCCGCTACGCCAACCACTGGCCAACAATTCGGATTGCTGCCATTGAGCTGAGTTCCGCTGGGGCAGGCGGTGGAGCTTAGAAGGTTCGAGGCTGTGGTACGCGCCACCTCCACCACCGGCGACAAGCTGAGAGCCAGGTCCGCGAGAAAGAAGGAATCTCGTGCAGGATCGGCCACGACAATGGGATTGATGGCAGCGCTGGATATCGTTCCTTCGAAGTCCGCGCCGCAAGCCGATCCCTGGCGATGAACGTAATATGCGTCAAATCCGCCTATGCTCGCGCGCTGATCGTTACCGGCGCCTACCACCAGATCCACGCCGGGGCTGACACGATTGAGCAGAAAGTCGACCGACTCAGTATTCTGCGGCAGCGCATTCGCCCGCGGCTCAAGGTTAAAGCGGTTTCCCGTGCAATCCGGTTCGACCGTTACGGATGGCGCGGCTTCTACTGTGGGAACGCCGCCAGTTTCGTCCGCCTCGGCGGTTGCGGCTGGGGTTTCCTGTGCGGACAGAGTAGCTGCCAGCAGCAGGGTCACTAAGAAGAGCAGGCCGCTATTTGAGCGAACAGCCAATTTCATAGACTCCTCCCGACGCCAAGTGTTTATTCTACTCTTCAAAAGACTAACTGATTTGAGAAAGGGGTCGGATGTTAAGAATTAACACTTCTTAGCTTGCGCTCCGGGGAAATTGCGCGCCTGGCGCCGCTGGCGCGGCATGTAGAGGCGGGGTTTTCGCGCGGAGATTGAGGGTTATTTTTTGCCTCGTCGGCGGAATCTGTTGCGACCACGCAAGGGTTCCGCCGCGATTTGTTCGCGCTGCCATCGGCCCGCCCCCGACCCCTGGCGATCAGTGGGTTTGCGACCTTCTCCCACTCGCTCCAGGCATGGAACCAGTTGCCCTCGACTCCACGGATCAGAAACGAAACATCATCCTGATAGCCTGGATCGCCCTTGCCGGGAAGGTATACGTAACCTTGGTTTGTGGCGGGGTCGATTGCATAGCCAACCACATAGGTTCCAGGGTTGTGACTGTCACGTAACGGCCGGCGTGGGGCCAGTTGGCGTGTCGTCACAAACGAAACCGTATACGTCGTCAAACCCTGAAGGAAAAGCTTCTCGAGGGGCGAATCGGCCGAACCCCGATCCCAATCGATGATAAACCCCTGGTGGACGACGATTGGAACCATTTCCCGGAGTTCAGTGCATCCGATGCAATACCGCATCCCAGGGCCGGCCGCGACCTTAAATTTGACGAGGACTGCGGGATCGGTAATCTCGATAGGCGCTGATAAATCCCCGCCGGCGATGACGATCTTGACGGTGTCCAATGTACCGGCAGCTCGTGACGGCGGAATAGTGGAAAGCCCCAGGCTCACGCCCAACACGGCTGAGAATTTCCTCATACGGTCTCCTCATTTTCGATTATATGGCGACAGCCGGGAAACGGGAGGGATCTGCTACGGCACACGTCAAAGCTTCATTTCTTAAGCCGATATTCGCTCAACGGCGACGACTCCACTAGCCAGCGCCCCTCATCGGGATTCACCTTTTCCAGATCCAAGGTCCATGTCGTGCGGTTGAGTTCGATGACCCGCGCGCGGAGGTAATAGGTCTGGCCCGGTTCTGCAGTGAGGCTGGTGAGCGAAATCTTGGGACCGATCCACTCCGGCGGCGATTGCCAATCCGCGCAAAAATGATGTTCACCCGGCTCAACGGGGAAGAAGAAATAAGAAGCGCCGCGGTTAGCCCCCGTCCATGCCCCGTCGAGTCCTACGCGAACGGTCGGCTTGACGATTTCGTTGTCAGGCCTGTCGTATTCCTCCACAACGTAGATCAGCGCCTTTCCCGATTCGGGTTGGGGTACGAGCGGTTGCCGGTTGTCAGCCTTCACGCTGAATCTGGCCTGACTCGGGCCGCACGCGGAATTGGCAGGCGCCGCGGGAGTCAAGTCTGCTGCGAAAGCCGATGCCGCAAGAATCAATACCAGCAGGTTTTTCATCACAAGTCTCGTACGCTTCAGACGCATGCGAGCTGCGGGCAGTTACAACCGCGGCATTACACGTCACTTCAGCTCGGCCATCATCCCCGGCAGACTCCACTGCATCTGCATGCTCTTGGGACCCCAACCGAACTCAGCGATCATCACCTGCCCGACTTCCTCCTGGCTCTTGCCTTCGTGAATCAGGCTGGCCGCGCGGTTGCGCAGTTTCTCGACATTGTTTCGGTAGGCCAGCAGGCCGGCCTTGTTTGTCACGGGGCCGTGTCCCGGGATCACCGTGTCGAAGTCGAGCTTGAGCGCTTCGTCGAGGGTTTGGGCCCACGCCTTGAGGCTGCCGCCACCCGGGTAGTCGATCAGAGGGGTGGCGCCGGCCATCATGTCGCCCGTGTGGATGGTCCGCAGCGCCGGAAAGTAAACGAAGGCATCGCCATTGGTGTGGCCGCGGCCGAAGTATCGCGCGCGCACTTCCTTGCCGCCCAGAAACACGGAACACTCATCGGTGAATACCACTCGCGCCGGCGCCAGGTCTGCCGGAGCGTTGGGCTGCTTGTGCTCGACAATATTGGCGCGCGCGTTGGCCGTGGAAATGATCTCGGCTATAGGGAGAAACTTCACATTGCCGCCGCTATGATCGGAATGGTGGTGTGTGCTGACCACATACTTCACAGGCTGGCTGGTGACGCTCTTTACCTTGGCCATGATGTTCTCGAAATCCTGCTCGAATTTGTCGTCCACCAGTATTACGCCTTCGTTCGTTACATAGACGGCTACGTTACCGCCGTCGCCTTCGATCTCGTAAAGATCGTCTTTGATTTTGTTGAGGGTCAACTCGGGAGGCTTACCCGGATTCTGAGTGTATGCGATCCAGCAGCCCGCGAGCAGCAAGGCGCCGGCGGAGATCCGCGCGATCAGTGTTCGGCTCATGCGGGACACTATAGCAAACGGCGGGGCGCGGGACTAATTACTTTGAAGGCTACTTTGCGGGGTCTTTCTTCTCGGCGTTCTTCTCGTCGGCCTTCTTGTCGGCTTTTTTGTCATCGGGCGGACGGCGGGGCTTGCGCGGGACCGGCTTTGCGCTGGCCATCTCAATGTACATCTTAATAATGCGTTCCTTCTGCGCGGGATCGAAAATCAGGCGGCGCGGCTGGCCGCTTTGCGCCTCGGAAAGCTGGAAGTAACCTTCCTTAGGCCGCACGGCATAAAGCATCGCAGCCATGGCCCAGGACGGTGCATCGTACGGCATCGGCTTATAGGCGCGGTAAGCATCCACCACAGGATGCGCGGTGGAATACGCAAAATCCCGCTCGATGCTCTCGCCCGGGAACGGCAATGATTCGCCCAGGTCCCGCCCCACCATCACGATCGGGGAGGGCCATCGGGCGATCACCGCGCGCGCGGCCGGCGCATCGCGCTCGAGGCCGGTCTCGGTCAGGCACAGCAAACGGACCTTGCTCGCAATCAGATCCTTGACGCCGTACATGTCGAGCAGTTTCGCCAGATCCGTGGCCGGTCCGCTGAGCACCACCGCGGCATTCTGGTCATGGTAGGCCTCGAGCGAGTTGCGGATGAGCGTCCCCGAGTCCGCCGTATCGTCGATGCTCTTGATGACGCTCTTCCCGGTCAAGCCGACGTTTAGCATGGGCACTGGCGCCGCCGGTTTTCCGTCCAACATTCCCACCGGCATGGCGTGCATGAAGGCCGCAGCCGGCCCGGTGGTGGCGCTGGCGTAGAAAAGCCGCACGGCATCGCAGAATTGGGCCGCCCGCAGATCCGCCCGGCTGATGGCGATGGCCGCGATGCGCGCCTGGTCCTTGCCGTCGAAGCCGTGCAGCATCGCCAGGGCCAGAACGTCATCGATCCGGTCCATCGCCGAATCGAACACGATGCCCACGGGCGGCTTGGCTACGGCCGGAAACTGCATGTCAGGTGAGATCCAGCGCGTCCAGGCGGCCCGTCGAATCGCCGAAATGCTCCACGTGCACGCCCATGCGATCCATCATCGCCAGGTAGAGATTGCACATGGGCGTTTCCTTCCGGTATACGATGCGGCGCCCGGGTTTGAAGTGATTGCCGCCGCGCCCGGCGATCAGGGTGGGCAGATCTTCGTGCAGATGGCGGTTGCCATCGGAAAGCCCCGCGCCATAGACGATCATACAATTATCGAGCAGCGAGCCGTCGCCCTCGCGGATGGACTTCATCTTGCCGATCCAGGAGGCGAACTGCCGCACATGATAACTGTTAATCTGGGTCACCTTCTCGATCAGGTCCGGCTGGTTGCGATGATGCGTCAGCGGGTGGTGGCCGTCGGGGATGTCGATCTCGCGGTATGGCCGCGAGGTGCCCTCGTGCGTGACCAGGAAGGTGACCACACGCGTCAGGTCCGATTGAAACGCCACCGTCATCATGTCGGTCATCAGCTTGAAATGCTCGGCGAAATCCGCCGGAGTGCCATAAGGCTTGTCCATGTGCGGATCGATCTGGGCGTTGTCCTTTTCGGCTTTTTCGATCTGACGCTCGATTTCGCGGATGGAGGAAAGGTATTCGTCGAGCTTGCGCCGGTCGGTGGGGCCGAGGTCCGTTTCCAGCTTGTGCGTATCTTCGCTGACGAAATCGAGAATGCTCCGGCGATACAGGGTCTCGCGCGCGCGGGCTTCCGGCGTCAGCACCCGGCCATTGCCGAAAAGACGCTCGAAAAGCGCCCGCGGGTCGAGCACGGGCGGCAGGGGCTGAGTCTCGCTTTTCCACGCCAGGTTGTTGGTGTACGCGCAGGAGTAGCCGGAGTCGCAATCGCCCGCCTGCCGCGCGTCTTCCATGCCTAACTCAAGCGAGGGGAAGCGCGTCTGTTTTCCCACCTGGTTGGCCACGATCTGATCGAAGGAGATGCCCGCCTTGATATCGATCACGGTCTTGCGCGGCTGCACGCCCGTCAGGTAAGAGGCGCAGCAACGGCCGTGATCGCCCGCGCCATCGAGCAGCGCCCGCCCGGTGTTGTGCGTGAGATTTCCGAATAGCGTGATGTCCTGGCGGTAAGGCTCCATCGGCTTCAGGATGCGCGGCAATTCGCCCAATGTGCCTTCGTAATCCGGGTTCCAGCCGTCCATGATGATGCCGTTCGGCACGTATACGAAGGCCATGCGCACCGGCGGAGCCGAGCGGCGCGTGGCGGCCAGCGCGGGAACCATGGCATCCAGGAATGGCAGCGCGACCGCCGTCCCCATTCCGCGCAGGAAGGTGCGCCTGGGTAGAGGTTTCTTGGTAATCGTCATCTTCGAGCCATCTCCTTCGGCTTCACTTCCGCATCGCCCCGGCCCATCTGAAACGGGGCGCTGTGCACAATCTCGTAAATCAGCGTTTGAAAATGGTAGCCATCTGCCGCCATGTCGCGCTCGATTCCATCCACGGTGCGGCGATCGTAGGGATGTAATCCGCGCCCCAGCGCATAGGTCAGCATCTTCTCGGTCAGGCAGCGCGAGAACTGCGGCAGCGCCGCTATCAGTAGTGCGCGCATCTGGTCGGGGGTTTGGAACGACTTTCCGTTGGGCAGAGTTCCGCTCGCGTCCACCGGGAATTTGCCGTCCTGCGCGCGCCACTTTCCGATGGCGTTGTAATTCTCCAAGCCGAAGCCGAGCGGATCCATCTTGTTATGGCAGGACGCGCACATGGGGTCGGCGCGATGCTTCTCCATCTGCTGCCGCAACGACATTAACGTGCCCACAGCGCTCTCATCGAGCGCCGGCACGTCCGGCGGCGGAGGCGGAATCTCCGACCCCAGGATGTTGTTCAACACATATTTGCCTCGGAGCACGACGGAGGTGCGGGTGGGATAGCTCGAAACGGTGAGCACGCTCGCCTGGCTCAGCAGCCCGCCACGCTGTCCGGTGGTCAGATCCACGCGACGGAAATCGGATCCGCTTACGCCCTGGATGCCGTAGAATTTCGCCAGACGCGCATTCAGGAAAGTATACTTAGCGTCGATGAAATCCGAAAGCGGCTGGTTTTCGCGCAGCACGTATTCAAAGAACATGCGCGTCTCGGTCTTCATCGCGTCACGCAGCTCCGGCCCCCACTCCGGGAATTTATCGGGGTCCGGCTTCACCACGTCCAGATTGCGAATCTCCAGCCATTGGCCGGCGAAGTTCGCGGCAAACGCCGAGGCGCGCCGGTCCGCCAGCATGCGCTTCACCTGCGTATCCAGCACGGCCGGATCATGCAGTTTGCCGGCTTCGGCCAGGCCCAGCAGCTCGCCGTCGGGCATGGAGACTCCACAGAAAATAACTGAGCCGGGAGGCCAGTTCGACGTCCGAAATCCGGTGCACGTCTTGCGCATCGGTGGGGTTGGGATCGTGCTCGATGCGGAACAGGAATTGCGGCGTCACCAGCATCGCCTGAATGGCCAGTTGGATGCCTTGCTCGGTGTCGCCGCCGCGCGACCGCGCCAGCGTGACGAATCTCATCAGCGACGCGACCTCGCCGGACGTCACCGGCCGGCGGTACGCGCGTTGCGCCAAGGTGGAAATAATCTTCTGCAGGCAAGCCGTCCCCGACTTCGGATCGCAAACCAGAATCTTCTTGCGGCTGGCGCGCTCCACATCGGTCGGGAACGGCCCCACAAACACCATCGAATTGAGGAACTTGTTCTTCTTGCTGTTGTAAGCTTCCTTCTCCGTCAGCGTCGAGACGAAATCGTCGTCGATGAAGCCTGCGCGGAAAACGTGGTCTCCGGAGGGCAGGTACAGCCGCACTTCGGCTTCCGAGTACGGATCGAAATACACCAGCTTCGATGGTTTGGTCTCCACCGGCAGCGTTTTCATCAGCACGCCGTCCATCCAGAACCCGAGTTTTACCGGCTTCGAGTCCGCCGTCCGCTCGCCGGGCATTCCGAACCGCACGATGTAATCGGCATCCCACTCGACGCGATGGGAAACTTCAATGGTGCTCATGTCGATGCGCCGGACGGTTTTGTCCTTCGTGTGGTATTGCGCTTCCAGGGGCTTGGCGGGCAGCGGATCGGCGCCCATGGCGCGCGATGCGATGGTCTCCGCCGCGTCCATGTATTTCTCCATCAGAACCGGAGAAACGGTCAGCACGTCCGCGATGTTATCGAAGCCGTAGCCCGAATCGTCGGTGGGAAAATCTCTTTCCGCGTGGAAGTCGACGGCCAGCAGATCGCGAATGGTATTCGAGTATTCGCTGCGATTGAGACGGCGCGCCGTCACGTGGCCGGGATCCGGTTTGATGTTGCGGTCGGCCTTCTCGAATTCGCCTTCCACGTAGTGAATCAGCGCCTGCATCTGGGCTTCGGGCGGCCGCGGAATACCCTTGGGCGGCATCTCGCCCGCGCGCAGTTTCTGCAGAATGGCCTCCCAACCATCGCGATACTCGGTCATCGAATCCGGCGTCTCAAAGGCCTTGACGTTCAGGCCGCCGGACGACAGCTTATCGTTGTGGCAGAGCGCGCAGGTTTGGGAGAGCACCGGTTTTACGGCCGAATTGAAATCCGCCGCTGCCACCGGCAAGACAACCGCGAGAATCCACAGGCTTAAGCGCACGGCTTCCGGCTCCACATGGGGTTATTATTCTATAATACTACCTATCGTGGAGCAGTCTCGCGATCCGCTTCTTTCACGCAGGGTTTTTCTTGCGGGCGCCGGCGTGGCGCTCGGTCTGCCGCCGCTGGAGGCGCAACCGGACGCCGCCTCCTACAGCCTGACCGCGTTACTGGACGGGAGCGCCATGGCGCGCATCCCGGCAGGCGAATTCCAAATGGGATCTCAGGGCGGCGAGGCGGATGAGCAGCCGGTGCATCGCGTGCGCATCAGCCGCGATTTCGAGATCGGCAAGTTCGAGATCACCCAGTCCCAATGGGAAACCGTAATGACTGACCCGCACGCCAAGGCCGGGGCCGTACGGACCACGCCTGAGGGCGTCGCGATCGGCAGCAATCCCAGCCACTTTAAAGGCGCGTCGCTACCCGTGGAAAGCGTTTCGTGGGACGATATCCAGGCGTTCCTGGCGCGGCTCAACCTGCGCGCCCGCGACCACACTTACCGGCTACCCACCGAAGCCGAGTGGGAATACGCCAGCCGCGACGACTCCGCCCCTCTCGCCGCCAAAGCCTGGTTCAAGGACAACTCCGCAGACCGTACGCAGCCGGCCGGCGGCAAACGGCCGAACGGGCGCGGCATGTACGACACGCTGGGGAACGTGGCGGAGTGGGTGCAGGATTGGTACAGCCGCGATTATTATGCGGAGAGTCCAGTTGACGATCCGAGGGGGCCGAGCGCGGGCTCCTATCGCGTGTTTCGCGGCGGCTGCTGGCTCGATTCCGCCAAGTACTGCCGCGTTACGGCCCGCAATTTCGAGTTCCCGGTCAGCCGGCTCTACAACGTTGGATTCCGAGTGGTCAGGACGGCCCGTTGAAAAACCGCCGTGCGCCCATCGATCTGAATTGCGATATGGGCGAACTGCCGGACGCCGAAATCGAAGAAGCGTTGATGCCGTATATCACGGCGGCGAACGTGGCGTGCGGCGGGCATGCGGGAGATGCGGCCACTATGCGGCAGACCGTGGATCGGGCGCGCCGTTATGGAGCCGGCATCGGCGCGCATCCAGGCTATCCGGATCGCGCCCACTTCGGCCGCGTGGAACTGGCCCTCGACTCCGAACAGATCGCGCAAACCGTGTGCGAGCAGGTCCGCGCACTAGCGGCCATCGCGGGCGATCTGGCGCACGTGAAGCCGCATGGCGCGCTTTATAACGTCGCGGCGAAGAATCCGGCCGTGGCGCGAGCCATTGGGGAGGGCGTGGCGCGGTGGGGAAGGGAAGCGATCCTGGTGGGGTTGGCAGGGTCCGCCATGCTGGACGTTTGGCGCGACATGGGCTTCCGCACGGTAGCAGAAGGATTCGCCGACCGGCGCTACGAGCCGGATGGCAGCCTGCGGTCCCGAAAATTCGACGATGCGCTGATTACCAGTCCCGCCGAAGCCGCGGCGCAGGCGTTGCGCCTGGCGGAAGGCCTGGCGGAGAACGGGTGCCCGCAGACCATCTGCATCCACAGCGACACTCCCGGATCGGCCGCCATCGCCGCCGCGGTGAATCAGGCCTTGCGGGCGGCTGGTTGGGATCTGAGTTATATGGGAAAGGCGCGCTCCTAGAGCTCTCAATTCTTATGCCAGTGCATGTCCCAGCCCAGGTAGCGCGAGCCCGCCTCGTGAATCATACTCGCCACAGTCGAAAAATTCGCGGCCACGTGGTGCTCGTATCCGTTCAGGCAGATATAACGCAGCAGGTCCTGTAACCGCTCGATGCGCACCACGCCTGCGCCGCCGAATGTGTCGAGCGGATCGGCGGTGAACTCACCCTCGCCGACATAGGAACGCAAGGCCCCCGTGTTGTCGTTCGTCGAGACGCGGCAGAAGCTCATCGGCCCGGCCTTCACGCGGCCCACGCAGGTGCCGAACGTGTTCGCCTTGCCCACAGTGCCCGCAATGATTTCCTGAAAATCCATGCGCACATCGGCGAAGAAATGCTTGGGCAGGTTGCTGCAGTGGAAGCACACCGCCTTGTCGGGATCGTCGCCGTAATTGTTGTTCCAATCCAGAAGCGCGCTGGGCGTGCCGGAGGCCAGTTGCAGCGCGTACATGCCCACCACGCCGCAGATATCCACTTCGCAGGCGGCCGGCAACAGATCGTTGCTCATCATGCTCATGATGGTGCACGGCACCACGCCGAAGTATTCCTCGATGGCCGTCCAGCATTGCACGGCGCTCATCACCACTTCGGTCTCCTTCATCCAGCCGTCCACTACCGCCCCCAGCTTAGCCATCTTGAGCAGCGCGTCGTCCGGGATGCCTTCGGTCGAGACATAGCTCTTGATGGCCGCCAGTTTTTGCTGCGCGCCATCGTCGTGGTCCTTCATGCGATGGATGCGGCCCAGAATCTCGGTCAGGTCCACGGTCTCGATAGAGATGCCATGCCGCTCCAGGATCTTCTCGCTGTAGCGCACGGTGTTGAAGGCGGCCGGCCGCGCGCCGATGGCGCCGATGCGGACTTTGCGCAGGCCCTTGGCCACGCGGCACACGCCCGCGAACCACTCTAGGTCCTGGCGGAAGATGGCAGAATCCGGGGCTTCGGTGTGCTGCGTGGTAATGGAGTAAGGGATACCGTACTGCGTCAGGTTGTTGCAGGCCGACATCTTGCCGCAGAAGCTGTCGCGCCGGAATTTGATGGACATCTTAGACGCGGAATCGGGCGTGGCCTGCACCAGCACCGGGACATCCAATTCGGCCAGGCGCAACGTATCGGCGATGGCGCGCTCGTCGCCGAAATTCGGCAGGGTGACGATCACACCATCGATGCGGTCGCGGTGGGCGCGGAACAGGTCCGCACATTTGCGCGATTCGGCGCGCGTTTCGACGGCTCCGTATTTGCTGTCCTGAGGGCTGAGCACCAGCGGCTCGATGCCCGCATTAGTCAGCGCCTTGATGATCTCCTCGCGCCCTTCTTTGGCGAGATGGTCGGGAAAGAATCCGCGGTTCCCGACGATAACTCCCATGGTCATTGGTCGTGTCACGAGGCTTAATCTAGCATGCGCCCCGGCTGCACGGTGTATGCTGCTGGGTATGGACACCTGCGAACGCATATTCCTCGATCACTCCGCCCGCAAGCTGCGCCTGCACGCCGGACGCATCGAAGATTGCCTGGGCCGCCTGACTGAAGAACAGGTTTGGGCGCGCAGCACCGGCAATGAAAACGCGGTAGGCAACCTGGTGCTGCATCTCTGCGGCAACGTACGCCAGTGGATCGTATCAGGGGTCGGCGGGGAGCCGGACGTCCGCCAGCGGGACGCGGAATTCGCCGCGCGAGGCGATGTGGCGTCTGCGGATCTCGCGGCACATCTGCGCGGCGTCGTCGAGGAAGCCGTGACAGTGCTCGAGCCACTCGCTTCGAATCGTCTGGCCGAGCATCTCACGGTGCAGGGTTATCACCTGACCGTTCTCGAAGCGATCTACAGTGTGGTCGAACACTTTTCCGGACACACTGGCCAGATCATCTACGCCACAAAACTGCTGACCGGTGAAGATCTGGGATTTTATAGCCACCTGCGGGCTACGGCGCCGCATGCGGAACGTACGCCGTGAACCTATTTTTTGAAGAGCTTGTCGAACGCGCTACGCGCGGCATCGGGTGAGGTGGGTGCGTCCACGCGTGGGCTGGGTGGCGGCGCCGAAGCGTTGCCATCCCGCGCCACGGTTACGCGCGGCGAAAACAGCGTGCAGTCGTTGGCTTTGTCCTTCACCGGAATGCGCTGCGGAATAGGCTTCAAGCATTGAAACCGGGTGGACGGCTCGAAGTAAGAACACTGCTTACAACAATGCAGCGCGACGTTACATTTGGGACAGTTGCCGCTCCAGTCGATCCCCGGGGCCAGTTGCGTGGAACAATTGAAACAGCGGGCCGCGGTCACGGCCTGCACCAGCCGCGGCAGGCGCGGCCCGGTGATATCGAGCGGGGGCTTCGGTCCAGGGACCCTGGGCCGATCGTCGCCGCCGCGGCGGTCCTTGAAATCCGAGCGATCCGAGTCCATGTAGCCCGGCGTTCTATACTTTCGATCGCTGTCCATGGGGAATTGAGTGCTCCAAAACTCGCAGGGGGGACAAGTCTCCAAACCCAAGGAGCGCCCGGGTAGTCGCGCATTACCGATCGATCACCACGTCAGCCGTGCGGTAGCTTACACCACCGATGTTAACGTCTGGTTACCGGAGGGATACTGTGGAAAGGCCGAACGCTCAGCACCAAACAGGTCAGGAAACCCGCCAATGCCGCAAACCTATATGTACCACAGATCGGTTGTGTTTGCACGTTAATTCCGCGGGCGTCAGTTCGATTGCATGCGCGGCTGTCTGCTTTCGACGCCTGCGATGGCGTTTTTCGCCGCGCGTGCCAGGTCCAGGGCGGGCAGCAAGCCAAAGCCACGGCCGGGGGCGCCCAGCGGCTCGCTCTTGGCGGCAATTTCGCGCAAGCGTGGCAGATCGCCCGCATCGCCGCAGTCTCCCACAATCATGAGGGCGAGCAGCTTGCGCGCCATATCGTTACCGGAAAGCAGCTTGCGCGCGATGGGCAGCGTGGCGGGTTCGTCGAACCGCGCCGCGCGGCTCAGAGCCGCCACACCCGCGGTGCCGCTGGTGGCGGCCAGTTCCAACAGGTAGGGCAGCACAGCGCGGTCATGATACTGGCCAAGACCCATCACTGCATTGGTAGCCACCAGCATGCTGGGGTCGTGCGCAGCCTTCACCAGCACCTCGATCAGATCGGGCCGCTCGAAGGCGCCCAGCTCCCGCGCCGCCACTGCGCGCACTTCCGGCTCGGGCGCCGCCAGTGCGCCTTTGAGTTCATCTATCGCGCCGGCCTCGCGCAGATTGCGCGCCGCGCAGGCCCTTACGGTTTCACTCGCCAGGGCTCCGCGCATGGCGGCGATGGTTTCCGGCGATCGGTTGCCCCGCAGGGCGAAGCAGGCATCGTTGCGCTGGGCCACGGTGAGCTTGTCGTCGAGCATCCGGCCCGCCGTGTCGCCGGCCACCAGCGCGCCTACAGAAGCCAGCGCACCGGCGCAAAACAGAAATAAGCAAGAACGTTTCATTGTGCCATCTCCTTTAAAGCCGCCTCGGCCAGCGGCGCCTGGCGCGGATCGAAACGCGCGTTCAGCGCCAGAGCCTTCTCCAAATGCCGGCGCGCCTGGTCCCGATCGCCGAGCGCGCGCTCAATCATTCCCGCGTGATAGTAGAATGCCGGCTCCGGCGTGCCCAGCTCCAGAGCCTTCTCTTTGGCCTTTCCGGCATCCTCGTATTTCTTATTCTTGTAGAGCGTCCAGGCCAGCGCATCGTAAGTATAGATGTCGCGCCCGGCCGCCCAATTCCCCCTCAGCCAGCTCGAGCGCTCGATCCAGCTTGCGGTCGCGATCCGCATAGGCCATGGCCAGATTGCGATTCACGTTCAGGCCGCTGGCCTGTTCCATTTTGTCGATCATGTCCACCATTTCCGCCTGCTTGCGGGCTTCGTCCGGCTGGCCCGCCAGCGCAAAGAGATCCTGCAAAGCGCCCGCATATTCCACCAACGGCACCGACGGACTGGGCCCGCTTGTAGCTCTCGATGGCCTCCGCTGTTTTACCCTGCGCGGCGTATGCGCGCCCCAGTCCCGCATACGCCGGATAATAGCCCGGGAAGGCCCGCAGGGCGGACAGGTAGGCGCGCTCGGCGTCCGCCACCTGCCCAATCTTGAAATACATGTTGCCCAGATCCGACGTAACACCATGCCACGTTCTCCATCGACCGGCTGCCCGCGCTAATGGCCTGCTTCATCACTTGAATGGCGCCCGCGGCGTCGCCGGCGACGAAGCGATAATACGAGGCGCGATTGTAGCTGGATAGATCCGGCCGCAAGCCGACCATGCGCTGGTACGCTTCGGCGGCTTTATCGTACTGGCCCAGTTCCATCAGCGAATCGCCCAGCGTGCCCCAATTCCAGGGATCGTCCGGCGAACTGGCAGTCAACTCGCGCGAATACTCGGCGACTTTGGTGAAGTTGTGGCGCTCGAGTTCGATCTGGCTGCGCAGGCGCAAGGCTTCGTAATCGGCGCCATCGGTGGAGAGCACCGCCTGCACAATCCTTGAGGCGCGGTCCAGATAGCCCGGATCCATGGTCTCGCGCATCTTCTGAATAAAGGTGCCGGCCAGCAGGTTCTGATAATGCAGATCGCCGGGCTTGTAATTGACCAGGGTCTCGTACATCTTAATGCGCTCGTCGGTGGCCATGCGGGCCACCTGGTCGGCCATGGCGCGGTCGGTGAACGCCTGCATCAGGCGGTCCGGCTCGTTCACCTGGGCGCGGAGCGCGGCGACAGAAGAGACTAGAAAAGAGAAGAGAACGAATTTTCGCATAGCCTTAATTCCTCCAAGAAATCGTGCGGGCGGAATGACATCCGCGCCGCCACAGACGCCTGAGTCCACTCTACTGGCCGGTAGGCGTGCCACTGGCCGTTGGTGCCGTTCTCCTGGCTATGCAGGAATCCGGCATGCGGCGGCGCATGGAACGGGAAACGGTCGAGCAGCGGAACGTCGTTGGAGTTCACGCCGTCGCCGAGTTCATTGTTGGGCGCGACGTTGAACCCGGATACGAGCACTCCCGCCGCGGCGCGCAGCCCGATATCCACCACGTCGTCGCCGGGGCGGCGCCCGCCGAAGGGCCATCCGGCATTATCTCCGCCCAGCGGTCCCAGGCGGCTCTGCTGCGCGGTGGGAATTCCCGGGATAGTCAGATCGATGCGCGTGATATCCGGAACGATACACGCTCAACAGGTCGTTGCGCGGCGCCGGCGGCACGTTGAGCCCGTAGACGCCCTTGAGCACCGCGCTCACGAAGAACGGATCGGCGATCAGCGGCGCGAACTGTGCGTCATTGGCCGGACCGCTGCGGTTCCAGTAATCCTTCATGCCCAGCGGAATGAGCAACTCGACGGTCAGCGGGTTGCCCACGCGGTCGACCTGCACATAGTCGCCGAACTAGCATGGGATCGTTGGGGCTCGGCCGCACGGTCACCTGCTGGCGCAAGGTCGCGGCCCAGGCGGCGATGTGGGCGTTGGGGTCGCGTGGTGGCGGTGGGCACCGAGCCATTGGCGGTCACCATGCTGATGGGCACTTCCACCGCGATCAGGCTGATGTTATAGCCGGCAAAGCCGTCCACGGCGTTGGGATACGCGGCGCCCGGACCTTGGTCGGCGGAGCCGGCCAGCACGGGCGCCGGAGCGCGGAAATTGAGGTAATCGAAAGTGGCGCCGCTATCGAAATAGAACGCGTCGTCGCGCGGGCCGGCAAACACGCGCATGCCATTCGACAGCGTGAAGATGGACGGCTGGCCGAGGTTCTGTCTCGTAGTTCGGCGTGCCTTTGGGGCCGGTGTTGGGCGGCGCCACGGTAAGCGCATGGCCGTTCACGTCGGTTGAGAAGTAAGTGGCACGTGTTGGTATGCAGGTTGCGGACCACCACGACGTAGGTCTCCTTCAGGAGGATACCCGGGTCGTCGATGCTCTTGATGGTGGCCGAAATACGACACGAAGGGCGCATTCGGCGCGATGGTATCGACGAAGACGAAATCGATTTGCATGTCCGGATTGCCGTCCAGACCGCGCGAATTGTTGACGTTGAACCGGTACAGGACGCTATTGGAGAACTTGTAATAGCTGGGCCCGTTATCCGGATTCTGGAAACCCTGAACGCTCATGCTCATCACGACGCTCGTTGGTGTGGCCTGTGCTCCCAACTGCGAAAGATGTAGAAGTCGTTCAGGTTGGCTGTTTGATCTTCGAGCAGCAGCGGACCGTTGCGATGGCTGGCGGCGAAAGCGCCGGATACCACCAGCAGGGCGGCCGCGGCTACACGGAAGGCGTTTGACTCGCATTCTTCCCCTCCTATAGGTGAAGTTGGACTTCAAGAGCTATACGAAAGAAAGGCGAGTTTCGGATTTTCAATGCGGCCAGGCCACCACCGGCCATCCCGTTTCGGCCTCGATGGCCAGCAGGCGGTTGTATTTGGCCAGGCGTTCGGATTGCGTGATCGAACCCGGCTTAAACTGGTCCGCGCCCCAGCCCACTGCCAGGTCGGCGGCCCAGTTGTCTTCCGTCTCGCCGCTGCGCACGCTCATGGTCACCTTCCATCCGGCATCCCGGGCCAGGCGGCAGGCAGCGGCCGCTTCCGTCAAGGTGCCGATCTGGTTGGGTTTGAGCAGCAGGGCGTTGCAGGCGCTGGAATCGATGGCGCGGCGAATGCGCTCGGGATTGGTGCAAAGCAGATCGTCCCCCAACACCAGCGCGCAATGCTCCAGCGCAAGTCTCAGCCTGGGCCACGCCTCCCAATCCTCTTCGGCGAGGCCGTCTTCGACGCTGGCGATAGGATATCGATCCACCCAGCGGCCCAACCGCGCAATCATAGCGCTCGCATCCAGCACGGCGCCGTCGAACTGATACCGGCCGTTTGCGTAGAACTGACTGGAGGCCACATCGACCGCCAGCGCCACGTCCGCGCCAGGGCGGTAACCCGCCGCCTTGATCGCCACGAGAGCGATCTCGATCATCTCCTCCGCGCTGTTACACGGCGGAGCCAGGCCCCCTTCGTCGGCGGTCAGCAGGCGCATGCCGTAGCGCTTCAGAACCAGGGCCGCGGCTGACTGGTAAATATCATAGGCCATGACGAGCGACTCGTCGATACTCGCCGGGCGGGCCGGCACGATCAAGACGTCCTGAATGGCGACCTGCCGCCCGGCATGCCGGCCCCCGCTGAACAGGTTGATCGTGAGGCGCGGCAAAGTGTCCGGCGTGTATCCCAGCATTCCGGCAAAGCGCCGATAGAGCGGCTCTCCTTCCTTCTGCGCACACGCGCGGGCGAACGCTACGGAGACGGCCAGGATGGCATTGGCGCCGAGGCGGGATTTATCCGGCGTCCCATCCAGTTCGATCAGCGCGCGGTCCAATTCGGTCTGATCCGTGAAGTTTCCGCCTGCCAGCGCACGATGCATCTCGCCGTTTACGTTGGCGACCGCTTTACGGCAACCCAGGCCGCGGTAGCGGTGCAGATCGCCATCGCGCAGTTCCCGCGCTTCGGCGGCGCCGGTAGAGGCGCCTGAGGGCACAGAAGCCGAAACCGGCGCGCCGCCCGCCAGTGTGCAAGCCGCACCGACGGTGGGGCGTCCCCGGCTATCCAGAATTTCGGCGGCAGTCAATCGATCGATGATGGGCACAAGCTCTCCTCGAACATAGAAATTAAATCCGCGATGCGGGCGGGCGCGGCGGGGAAGATACGCAGTACGGCGTCACGCTGGCGCTCGCGCTCCCGCAGGTCAAGATACTCGAGCGGGGAGCGGCCTACGGCGCGGGCGAGCAGACAGGCGAGAGAGTGGCGCACGGCGCGCGGCTCCAGGTCCGCCGCCCACTCAGGTGCACCCAGCGCGTCAATATAAATACGCCAAAACTCCCTGCGGCCGAAGCGAACTCGCGGCGCTGCGCCGGCAGATGATGGGCCTTGCTCAGAAAATGCGTCATTGAAAAACCAAGGTCGAAGGCCGGATCGCCGAAGTGGATCACTTCATGATCGAGCAGCACCAGGCGGTCTTTGTGAATTAGTATGTTCTTGGGGCTATAATCTCCGTGCACGAGGGTAATTCCGACAGGCCAGCGTTTCGCGGATGAGCGAGTCCAGAAACCCGGCGGCAGCGGGCGCCTGTTGCGCGGAATATCCGTAATAAGGCTCCAGGCGCAGCGATTCGAAGAACGACCGGTCCGCGAATATGGCGGCGGTTTCCGCCCGCTCGCGGAATCCTTCGCGGTGAATGGCGGCGAGCAGCGCGGCGAATTGGCGGAAATGATCGGCGCACAGACGGCCGCCGAGCAGCATGGCCTTCCAATTCTCATGTGGCTGGGGGACTGCCTGCATGGCCAGCAGATGCTGCTCGCGATCCTCGAACAACAACGGCACGATGGCGCCGGGCGGGGCCAGCCGCGCCAGCCATTGGATGCCCAGCGCCTCACGATGGATGCGCTCCGGCGAACAGAACCAATCCACCGGAACGCGTAGTTTGGCGAGCGCCTGTTTCAGCACCCAGGCCTCCCCGGATTCGCGCGCGACCCACACGGTCCGGTTTGAAACGCCGCCCTGCAAAATCGAGATGCGCGGCTGACTCGTCCGGCGCGATGCGGCCCGTTCGCCGCAGGTAAGCCAGCAATGCGGGAGAGTCTTCGATATCGAGCGCGTCAGGCAACGGCGCAGTCCATGGCGGCATAGGCGCAGCCCACCACGACCAGGAACATGGTGAGCACCTCGCTATCGCCCAGATTGTACTCGAAAACGCCCGCGATCATGGTGGCAAGCACGACGGCCACCGTGCCGTGCAGCAGGAATTTCAGGTCGCTGCGTCCTGGCGGAAGCCGCCACACCCGACGCAGACAGTCGTACAGGACCTGCCCCAGCAGCCATAGCATCATCAGCATCGTCGGAACGCCGCGCTCGGCGGCGTACTGCAGATAGATGTTGTGCAGGTGCCCGTACCAGCCCTCCGGCAAGGGGCGCGGGATATCGGCCGGCACGTAGCGATTGAACTGCAGCTTGACTTCCTCGGGACCCAGTCCAAACCACGGGTGCGCGCGGATCATTTCGAGGCCGGTTCTCCAGGTGACGATGCGGTGCTGGTTGGAATCAATTTTGCCGGGCTTGAGCAGGGAGTCAAAACGTTCGCGAATGGAGGCGGGAGCGAGGAGGGCGATCAGCAGCAGCACCACCGGCAGCGCGATCACCAGAAGACGCTTCCAAAACCAAAGCAGATAGAGGCCGGCGCCGGCGCTCGCGACCCAGATGCCGCGCGTGAAGCCCAGCAGCAGCGCGGCCGACATCAGGAAAGCGCACAGCAGCCAGAGCCAGGCGCGTTTGCGGGCGATGCAGGCGAAGAAGAGAAATGCCGTGGTCATCAGCAGGGCGAACATTTCCTGGCCGCCGAAAGTCATCCAGTGGCTCATGAAGCCGGTGATGCGCGCGGCGATGTAGTAGTCGTAAAAGCTGCGGCCCTGCGGCGTGCGCTTCCTGCACCTTGTGGCCGAACTGCACGAAGCCGCGCAGAGAAATGAGACCGCCCGCGCCGGCCCAACAAAGGAACAGCCGCCGGATGACGACGTATATCGCGCAGAGTCGAGAAGACTACCAGCAGGGTAGTGAATACGAAGATCTTACGGACTTGTGGCAGGCCCGCCGCCGGATCGGATGAGAGAGCCAGCGAAATCAATGTGCCCAGCAGGAACAGACCAAGCGGCAGCCAGATGCGCGGCAGGCGCATGCGGCCTCCGGAAAGCAGCAGGGCCGCCAGGGCCAGGCCCAGCAGGATCTGAGAGGCTGCGATGGAGAAGAGAATGGCAACCGCCGATCCGAAGGTGAGCCAGCGCGCAATGCGGAAAAGGAGCGGTTCGGAAGGGTCCATGGAAACTTCATGTTACCCTCATTCCTTTGGTGAAACGTATGCGCCTGACGTCAATACTGATTTTCGCGGCCGTGGCCGCCGCACAGACTCCCGAGACGCCGCTCCAATCGCTGCCCTACAGTCCCAGCCTGGACCTGACCGACATGGACCGCTCCGTCAATCCCTGCGAAGACTTTTACCGCTATTCCTGCGGCGGATGGTTGAAGAAGAATCCCATTCCGCCCGACCAGTCGAGCTGGAGCGTCTACGCCAAGCTGACACAAGACAACGAGCGGTTCCTGTGGGGCATTCTGGAAGACACCGCCAAACCGAACCCGGCGCGCTCGGAGGTGGAGCGCGAGATCGGCGATTTCTTCGCGGCGTGCATGGATGAACCCGCAGTGGAGAAGGCCGGCGCCGCTCCGTTGCGCGAGGAACTGGACGCCATTGGCGCGCTGAAATCCGTCGCGGACTTTCCGGAGTTTCTGGCGCGCGAGCATCTCGCCAGAACTACGGAATGCTGTTCGGCTTCAGCGCGAGCCAGGATTATCGCGATTCATCGCGCGAGATCGCCTTCGCCTTCGCGGGCGGGCTGGGCCTGCCGGACCGCGATTATTACACCAAGACCGACGATAAATCCGAGGAAATCCGCGAAGAAATATGTCGCGCACGTGCAGCACATGCTGGAGCTGGCGGGAGACTCGCCGGCGCAATCCGCGCCCGAGGCGCAGGCCATCATGCGGATCGAAACCGCGCTGGCCAAGGCCTCTCTTACGCGCGTGGAACAGCGCGACCCTTACAAGCTGTTCCACAAGATGGACCGCACGCAATTGCAGGCGTTGACGCCGGCATTGAACTGGACGCGCTACCTGAAGGCCATGCGGTCTCCGCGAATTGAACGAATTTAACGTGACCGAGCCGGCGTTCTTCAAGGAAGTGCAGGCCCAATTGGCGTCGGCGCCGCTCGCCGATTGGAAAGCATACATGCGCTGGCACGTGGTGCACGCCCGCGCGCCGTATCTTTCCGCGGCCTTTGTGCAGGCCAATTTCGATTTCTTCGGCAAATACCTGCGCGGCACGCCGGCAAATGCGTCCGCGCTGGAAACGCTGCGTGGCAGTACGTGGATGGCGATCTCGGCGAGGCGCTGGGCCAGGTATTCGTGGAGCGCACGTTCAGCCCGGACATGAAGGCGCGCACGCTTGACCATGACCAAAGAGATCGAAAAGGCCATGGAGGACGATATCAAGCAGTTGCCCTGGATGAGCGAAGCCGACCAAGCAGCAGGCGCTGTTGAAACTGCACGCGGTGAAAAACAAGATCGGCTATCCGGACAAGTGGCGCGACTATAGCTCCATCCGCATCGAGCGCGGCGACTTCGCGGGCAACGTCCAGCGCGCCGACGATTTTCGAAGGACGCCGCCAGTTGGCTAAGATCGGCAAGCCCGTGGATCGCGGCGAGTGGGGCATGACGCCGCCGACGGTGAACGCCTACTACGATCCGCAGATGAACGACATCAACTTTCCGGCGGGCGTGCTGCAGCCGCCGATCTTCGATCCCAAGATGGACGATGCGCCGAATTACGGCGATACCGGCGGCACCATCGGCCACGAATTGACGCACGGCTTCGACGACGAAGGGCGCCAGTTCGATGCGCATGGCAACCTGCACGACTGGTGGACCGAGGCGGACGCCAAGGAATTCCAGAAACGCGCCGATTGCGTGGCCGATCAGTACGCGCAATACACCGTGGTGGACGAGATCAAGATCAACAGCCGCCTGACACTGGGCGAAGACGTGGCCGATCTGGGCGGGGAACTGCTCGCCTACATGGCATGGAAGGACGCCACCAGGGACCGGAAGTTGACGCCCATCGACGGCTTCACGCCGGAGCAGCGGTTCTTCATCGGATTCGCGCAGTGGGCCTGCGGCGATGAGCGCGCCGAGAGCAAGCGCGTGCACGCGATCACCGATCCGCACTCGCCGCCGGAGTATCGCATCAACGGCGTGGCGGCGAACATGCCGGAATTCGCGGCCGCCTTTTCCTGCAAGGTGGGTCAGCCGATGGTGCGGGAGAACCCTTGCCGGGTGTGGTAAGGCTCAGCATGCGCCGCGGACCGCATTGGGCGCGGCCGATAACGGAGCGGCGACGGCTGCAAGCTCCGGCGCCGCAATGGCTGCGCGGGCGCGTATCGATCGGCGTAGGGGCTTCCAGCACAACGCCAAATGCGCTGGTGTCGAGTTCTTCGAATTTGCGGGCAGTTACCAACACGCGCGATTCCAGCGATCCAGCCGCGCTGTTGTAGGCTTCCACAGCGCGCTCCAGACTCTTGCCCAGCCGATCCCAATGGCCGCTCATGTCGGCGAGGCGCTTGTAGAGTTCTTTACCCAGGCGGCTGATCTCCGCGGCATTCTGCGCGACGTTTTCCTGCCGCCATCCGTAAGCCACCGCGCGCAATAACGCGATCAGAGTGGTAGGGGTCGCGAGGATGATGCGCTGTCCGGCGCCCACTTCGATCAACGCCGGATCGCCTTCGAGCGCGGCGCTGAAGAAACTCTCGCCGGGCAGGAAGAGCACCACGAACTCGGGCGCCGGATCGAATTGTTCCCAGTACTGCTTGCGCGCGAGCGCGGTCACATGGGCGCGCACCTGGCGGGCGTGATCCTGCAGCAGCGTGCGGCGGGTTGCCTCGTCGGGAGCGTCGTTGGCGGCCAGATAAGCTTCGATCGGCGTCTTGGCGTCCACCACGATGTTCTTTCCGCCGGGCAGGCGCACCAGCAGATCGGGCCGCAACCGGCCGTCTTCGGTGTCCGCCACGGGCTGCGAGAAGAAATCGCAGTGCTCCAGCATGCCGGCCATTTCCACCACGCGTTTGAGCTGGATTTCACCCCATCGCCCGCGCACGCTGGGGGCGCGCAGGGCCGTGGCCAGCCGGCTGGTTTCGGAGCGGAGTTGCGTTTGGGTTTCGAGCAGCGCGCGGACCTGCTCGGATAGGCCGGCATATGCGCCGGCGCGGGCGGTCTCCAGTTCCCGTATCTGGGCGTCGACTTTCTCGAGCGATTCGCGCACCGGCCGGACCAGGTCGGCAACGGCTTGCTGGCGAAGTTCCAGATCGCCGCGAGCGGTTTCCTGCGTACGCTCCAGAGCGGCCTTGGCCAAATCCAGAAACGCCTGGTTGTTGCTCTGCAGCGCATCCGCCGAGAGCGCCTTGAAGGTGTCGGCCAGCTTCTGGCGGGATTCATCCAGGGCGGTCTGCAAATCTTTATACTGTTGTTCTTTATTCTGCAGCCGCTCGTTGAGAACGGCGCGCTCCGGCTCCCACTCGGCCTTGGCCCGATCATACGCCTGGCGGGCGGCCGGCTTGAGCAAAACCCAGGCCAGCACCATGCCGATGGCTAGCCCGAACAATAAACATGTCGCTAACAGAATGTTTTGCATTCTTTGGGAATTATCGCATGGGGGCCGCACCACGCGCTATAGATATGGCGATAGCGTATGGGCGATAACAAATAGCGCAGTTCCGGGTATGGCTTCAGTTAACTGACGATCCGCAATAAACGCTCTACAATGTGTTCGAGCGCTGCCGAGTCATCACAGGCTTGCGCGCCTTTCTGGGCGAGATTGCGTACCTCGCTGGCGGCCGCTGCGAATCCCCCGGTTTCGCCTGGGCGCGCGCCTTCCACCGCGGCGTTCAGGGCCAGAACATTGGCCTGGAAGCCGATCTCATCCGCCACCTTGACCATTTTGCCATCGGTGGCGCCGGGCATAGTCTTGTTTTCGAGATCCACAGAGACTTTATCGGTCGGAACGGCTCAAAACTGCAACGGCGGGTGACGGGCTCGGACGATCTACTCGTCATGCTCGTCGTGGCTGGTGTCTCCGCCAGCGCCGGCCGAGGCCAGCGTAACCATCTCGCTGCGCGAGCAACTGCGAGGTGCGGCCTTGCTCTTGTCCTTTTCGCCAACGCCTGCCGGTTCCACCACGAACTGCTGTACGGCCACCAGTTCGTCCTCCAGGTTGAACGCCGGAACGGCGCGCAGAGCGGGCACCTCGGCGATGCCATGCTCGTTCAGGACGCACTCCATTCCGTTTGAAAGGGCGAAACGAATGCGCAGATTCTTTTTGACGGCGGCCTTCCGCAGGTCGGACAGCTTCATCGGTCCGCTTCCTGGAGTCGCTCTTCGTGCTCCAGCAGCGCTCCGCTGGCGATGCGCTCCTGGCAGGATACGCAGAACTTGGCCCAAGGTACGGCTTCGAGGCGCTTTACGGAAATGGGCTCCTCGCATTCGTAACAAACGCCGTAGGCGCCGGATTCGATGCGCCGCAAGGCATCCTGCACTTCGCGCAAGAGCTTGATGTCCAGGGTATTCCGATTCAGGAAAATCCACTCTTCGTGACTTTGCTGGCTCAGGTCGCCCTCGTCGTGCGGATGCTCCTCTCGGGACAACACCTGAGCGGCTTTCTGGGCGGACATGCTGCGCTGCACCTCGTCCGCTTTCTTCAATAGGATCTTTCGGTAATTCTCGTATTTGCTTTTCACGCTACTTCTCATTCCGCTGGCCACAAGGCCGAAAGGATATGACGCCCGCTGTCCCCGAAAAGTTGCAGGGACAGCGCGATTCGACCTCTTTGTGCTCCGGCGTCCATCCGCGATGTCAGGAATTTGTTAGATTTTGGCTGTATGACCTCCGAAGAATTGGCCCGCGCGATCGTCGCGCGGCTGCGCGCCTCCGGGCACCAGGCCTATCTGGTGGGCGGCTGCGTGCGCGACCTGCTCCTCGGCCGCGCGCCTAAAGATTTCGACGTGGCCACCGACGCGCGTCCCGATCGCGTGACGGAGTTGTTCGAGCGCTCGGAGCAGGTGGGCGCGCACTTCGGCGTCGTGCTGGTGCGCGAAAACACCTCTCAAGTGGAGGTCGCTACCTTTCGCAGCGATGCCAGTTATAGCGACGGACGGCGTCCCGATGCGGTGCACTTCGAAGGCGATCCGCGGCAGGATGTGCTGCGGCGCGATTTCACCATTAACTCCCTGCTGCTCGACCCCGATACGAACGCGGTGCTGGACTTCACCGGTGGGCAGGAGGACCTGCGCCGCCGCGTGATCCGCGCCATCGGCGACCCGCAGGAGCGTTTTGAGGAGGACCACCTGCGTCTGATCCGCGCGGTAAGGTTCGCGGCCCGGTTGGGCTTCGCGATCGAGCCCGCGACCATGGCGGCGCTGCAGCGGCTGCACGGGCTGATCCTCAAAGTATCGCCGGAGCGTACGCGCGACGAGCTGACGCGCATCCTGACCGAGGGCGGCGCGCGGCGCGGCTTCGAATTGCTGGATGAAACCGGGCTGCTCGGCGATATCCTGCCAGAGGTGGCGGCCATGAAAGGCGTGGCGCAGCCGCCGGAATTCCATCCGGAAGGCGATGTATGGATGCACACGCTGTTGTTGCTCGAAAATCTGCGCCACCCGACGGCGACGCTGGCCATGGGGGCGCTGTTGCATGACGTGGGCAAGCCACCCACTTTCCGCGTGGCGGACCGCATCCGCTTCGACGGGCACGTGGAGGAAGGCGTCCGGTTGGCGCACGGCATCCTGACACGGCTGCGGTTTTCGGGCGAGCAGACCGAGCAGATCGAAGCGCTCATTGCCAACCACATGCGCTTCATGGATACGGGCAGGATGCGCGAGAGCACCCTGAAGCGCTTCCTGCGCATGGAGAACTTCGCCGAACATGCGGAGCTTCACCGCCTGGATTGCCTGGCGAGCAACGGCAAATTCGAGACCTACAAGCAGGTATTGGCCCGGCTGGCGGAATTGGGGGAGGAAGAGCTACGGCCGCAGCCACTCGTGACCGGGCGCGATCTGATCGATGCGGGGTATTCGCCAGGTCCGCTTTTCGGCAAAATGCTGGCGGCGGTGGAAGATGCCCAGCTCGAAGGCCGCCTGAAGAGCCGCGAAGATGCGCTGGAGTGGGTGCGGGCGAAGTTCGCGGACCTTTGAGCCGCAAACAGGGTATGTATCTACATTGTTGACACATGGCAGGCGCGATGTCACGTCGGTATACACGCGGTTGATACAGCGGAGGCGGTCATGAAAGCAACGGTAAAGAAGTGGGGCAACAGTGCGGCTGTGAGGATTCCAGCCTCGATGATGGAGACCATGCACCTTAATCTCGACGAGACTGTGGAGGTGCGCGAAGAGAAAGGCAGGATCGTCATCGAACCCGTGCGGCAGAAAATATACGTCCTGGACGATTTGCTGAAAGGTATCACCGCGAAAAACCTGCACGAGGCGGTTCATTTCGGATCTCCGCCAGGCAAAGAGGTCTGGTAATGGCAAAGCAGTTCGTGCCTGACGCCGGCGAGATCGTCTGGATAAACTTCACGCCGCAGGCTGGCTATGAGCAGGCGGGGCACCGCCCGGCGCTGGTTCTGAGTCCGGCGGCGTATAACGGCAAGATGAGCCGGATGATCTGCTGTCCGCTGACCACGCAGATTAAGAACTATCCCTTTGAGGTTTTCATCGGCGGCACGCCGCCGAATGTTGTCCTGGCCGATCGGGTGAAGAGCATTGACTGGCGCAGCCGGGATGCCAAGCCCAAGGGCCGTGTATCGCCCGAACAACTGGCCGAATTGCGGGCGAAGATACATGCGCTCATTGGATAACCACCCTGCGCTAGCGCGAAGACTCGGCGGCTGGTTGTTTTAGCTGGGCGTCGAAGAACCGCGCGGCCGCGTGGTAGGCCGCCAGCCAGTCCGCCTGCCGCAGGAAATCGTGGATCTCATCGGGGAAGATGAGCTCGCTCCACGTGCACGCGCCCGCGCAACGCTTCCACCAGTTCCACCGTCTGCCGGAAGTTGACGTTGCGGTCGTCGTCGCCGTGAATCAGCAGCACGGGCGAGCGCCAGTCTTTCACATCCGCCATGGGCGACGAACGGAACGCCAGCCTCCCGGCCTCGTCGTCTCTCCCGATGCCGAGTTCCTCGGTCCAGTTGTGGACGCCGTGCACATCCACTCCCGCGGCGAACAGGCCGGAGGCGCGCGCCAGGCCCAGTGCGGTCAGATATCCGCCATACGATCCGCCCCACAATCCGATGCGCGCCGGATCCACCGCCGGGTGGTTTTTCAGAAACAGCCCGGCGCCCAACACGTCGTTGAACTCGCTCGCACCCGTGGGTCCGTAATTGAGCGCCTCGCGAAACTTCATCCCGTAGCCGATGCCGCTGCGGTAGTTCACCGACAGCACCACATAGCCGCGGCTCGCCAGGTATTGGTTCATGGCGTAGGCATTGTTGTAGTAGTACATGTAATGCCAGCCCAGCAGCATCTGCCGCTGCGATCCCCCATGAAAGAACAGCAGCGCCGGATGCCGCCCGACGGCCGCTGTCTTGGGCAGAAACAACTGGCCGTGCAACTCGATGCCGTCCGCGGCCGTGAAGATCACCTGCTGGGGAACGACCAGCGCAGCGCGCGGGAAATCCGCGGGGATCGCGTCCGGCGCCAGGTCGCGCACTTCACCCGATGCGAGGCGAATGGCGGGCCGCGCCTGCTGCCGGGTATCCGCATGTATGAAGATCACGGCGCCTTCATTGGCGACCGAAGGCGCCCACTCGAGACCCGCGCCGCTGGATAAGGCTGCCGCGCCGCCAGCCGCCGCCACGCGCCAGATGTGGCGCCTGTCGATATCGTTCTGGTTCGATGAATAGACGATTTCGCGGCCGTCCGGAGACATGGCTGCGTGCTCCACTTCGAACGCGCCCGGAGTCAGCAGGGTGGCGTCGCCGCCCGCTAGCGGGACGGAATAGAGATGCGTCCAGCCATCGCGCTCCCATGGAAACACCAGCCGGCCGCCGGCCCAGAACAACTGCTGCTCCGAGCCCAATCCGCGGAAGACGCTGCCGTCGCCCTCCGATGCTTTCCATATCTCTTGGCCGGGTCGGGTTCTCCACTGGCATCGGCCACGCGGATGGACCACGGCGGACCGCTCCGCACGGCGCCGAAATACTTGCGCTCGTCTACGCTCGGGATGCGCAGGAACGCCACACGGCGGCTGTCGGGCGACCAAACCGGGGCATCGTCGCGATCTACGCTGGGGTCCAGATAGTGAACAGTCTTCGCCGCCGCGTCGTACACTCCGATGAAGCCGTGATTCCCGCGGTCGCTCACAAAGGCCAGCCGCGCACCATCCGGCGACCAATGCAGACCGCCGTTCTGCCCGCGGGCATGGATCAGTTGTTCGGCCTTACTCTTTGCCATCGAGCGGCGCGGACCACACCTGGCCCTTGCGCACGAAGGCCACACGTCCGCCTGCCGGCGATACAGCCGGTCCGTGCCCTTCGCCGATCAACCGGGGGGCCTTCCGGACCGCATCGCCTTCGAGCGACACTACCCAGACGTCTTGCTCCGCGCCCTTGGGATCGTTGGTGGGATTGGGATACTCGCCCGCGCCATTGGCGCCCTCGCCGCGTACGTAGACGATCTCGCGGCCGCCTGGAGTCCACTGCAGTTCGGAGATTTCCTGCCCGTCGTCTTCGGTGTACGCGGTGACGGCGTGGCCGCGATATTCGGGCGGCTCCGCTACCCAAATGTTGCGGACGCCGCGCGCATTGTAGATCCAGGCCACCTCGCCGCCGTTGGGGGCGACCACCGGCGCTGTGGGAAACGGCGCGCTCATGACTTGCTCGAGCGTGAAGGAAGGTTGTGCGCAGACACAAACGGCGCAGGCCAGGGCCGCGGCCACGATGGACGAAATTTGCATTCTTCATAGCTTACAAGGCCAGGAATATTCCTGCGTTTTCGGGGTGTGCCATCGCACGATTTGAATAGCCGGAAATCTCCCGATTAACCAAAGAGAGCGAAAGTTCACCAATTAACAAGCGTTAGCATCGAATTACTGGCGTGAGGCATTAACTTGCGCGTTGGAGGAGTGATGAATACCGCTGAGAACCACGGAACCATACTCATCGTAGACGATGATCCCGCGGTTTTGATCCTGGTTCAAAATATTCTGACCGCTGCGGGCTACCGCGTGTTGCCCGCGCTCGACCGCGCGGACGCGGTCCGTCTGGCTGGACAAAAACATATCCATATGGACATGGCCTTGCTGGATGTTTACATGCCGGGAGTATCGGGCACCGAACTCGCAGACGAAATCCTGTCTATCCGGCCGAATTTGCGGATACTTTGGATGTCCGGCTTCGTTGACGACGAGTTTATTCGTATTAGATTAATCGCCGGATATGCCGGATTTCTCCCCAAACCTCTGCGGCGCGCCGGTCTCCTGCGAGCTGTGGAACAGGCGATGGCGGCGGGGCCACGTGGATCGGGCGCGCCAGAGCATCCACGCCACACAGCTTCGGCCGCCGGCGGCGGGGGGCACTCCGCGTAGTATTCAGGCCGCCCGCCGGTACATGTATCTTGGTATCAGGGGGCGGGCATCTTAAACGTATTCGAACTCAGCGCGCTGCTGGGCCTCTTCTCAGTGGTTGCCGGCTTTCTGGGCGCGCTCACAGGACTGGGTGGCGGGGTGGTGATCACTCCCGTCATGGTGCTGTTGCTCGGAATCGATCTGCACTACGCCATCGGAGCCTCTCTGATTTCCGTGATTGCCACCTCTTCGGGCGCCGCGTCGGCCTACGTGCGCGAGGGCTTCTCCAATATCCGTATCGGCATGTTTCTGGAGATCGCCACCACGGTGGGCGCGGTCGCTGGCGCATACGCCGCGGGCCGTATCTCCCCATCCGTGCTGGGCGTGGTTTTCGGAGTAGTGTTGCTCCACTCCGCCTGGACCGCCACGCGCAGCCACCCAGCGCCGCGTCCCGGCGAACCGGAGGATCCGCTGGCGGTCCGTTTGCGCCTCAGCGGCAGTTTTCCCACGCCGGACGGTCTCCGGTCTTATAAAGTCAGTGGCGTGAAGACCGGGTTCGGCATTATGTTCGTGGCCGGAACGCTCTCCGGATTGCTGGGCATCGGCTCCGGGGCGTTGAAGGTGATCGCCATGGATCGCGCCATGCGCGTGCCCTTCAAGGTCTCGACTACTACGAGCAACTTCATGATCGGCGTCACCGCGGCTGCCAGCGCTGGGGTTTACCTCAGCCGCGGATACATCGATCCCGGGCTCACCATGCCCGTAGTGCTGGGCGTGCTCGCCGGATCGATACTGGGCGCGCGCCTTCTGCCGGGCGCTCGCACCCGTACACTGCGCTGGGTGTTCGCCTCGGTGGTCGGTGCGCTGGCCGTCGAGATGGTCTACAAAGGCATGACGGGGAGACTATAATGCCGGCGCGTCCCCAACCGAGAATCCTGACCGATGCGCAGATGGATGAGATCATTGGCCTACTTCTGCGTTATGGCGTGATGTTGTCGGCCGCCGTCGTGGCCGCGGGCGGCATTTGGTACCTCATTCAGTATGGGACCACCACTCCGAGCTATCACGTCTTTCGCGGCGAGCCCGAATATCTGCGCCATCTTCGTAGCATTGCCGGCGGGGTACCCGGCTTCCATTGCCGCCGCGTGATCCAGTTCGGACTGATCCTGCTGATTGCCACCCCGGTGGCGCGCGTGGCCTTCTCCGTGGTGGCGTTTGCGCTCGAGAGGGATCGCACGTACGTAGCGGTCACCTTGATCGTCCTGGCCGTGCTTGTGTTCAGTCTCACAGGGAGAATGGGCGGTTGAGTTACTGGTCCGGGCAGGCGCCCGTATCGAAGAGCGCACTGACGCCGCAGGGTGAAGTAATCATCTTGCGGGCGGAGTGGGCCACACCGGGGACAAACCGCATGCGCTGGTCCCAACCGGAAGGGTGACGGGCGTGGAGATAGCGGAAGTATGCCAGTCCGCGGGCGAAGCGCGTGGGCCCCTGAGCTTCGGCGGCGCAGGAAGTGTCGAGGTCCTTTTCATGGGGATCGATGTCGGCCGTCCCGAGCAGGTAGATTACGTCCCGCTGCGCGTATTCCGCCTCGCGATGTAGCCAGGTATCGGCGCTATCCTGCTTGACGTATGCCGGCGGATCGATGAGGCCATACTTCCAACGATCGAAATCGCGGCAACTATGGACTGGCACCGGCCTTTCATCGGAGAAGTAGAGGTACGACGAAGGATTCGCGACCACATAGCGGAGGTGGATGCCGGCGCTCGCAAGGGTGGCCGCGGCTTTGCCGACCACGGCGTATCGCTCGACCAACTGGCCCCCGCCGGAGTGTCCGGCGAGAACCACGGTCTTGAGGTTGGGAAAAAGCCCGCGATCGGCCAGCCGCGCGAGGAGAGCATCCACCACTTCGTACGAGCTGACGGGCAAGGGCGCCACGGCGGGCGCACCGGACTCCCAATCGACTCGCCGCCAGCGCAGCACGTCCTTGGAGAGATGGTGCTCGCCGATGTCTTTCTCATCCAGGAATTGAGGGGCGATCGTTAAAGTGCCGCCGGCGGCGCCGGCTTGTTCCGCGGCTTCCTGGAGCGACCGGTAGTAGCCGTTCACATCGCGCCCCACGCCGTGAAAGACGATTACCGCGCGGCTGATTTGCGGCTGAGCCCTGGACCAATCGAGAGAGATGTCAAAGGGCTCGCTGGCCGAGCCGCTGGCCGTCGATACGCGGAAAATCTCACTGGCGACGGTGGTCGAATGCCGCTCGGCTGCCGGCGCGACGGCCGGTATGAGCACAAAACAGCAGGCTATGATTCTTCGAGAGAACCGCGTCACATGAGCCTAGTCGGCAGGCACCCGATCCGGCTTCGCGGACCAGGCCCAACGCCATCCCGAGACATACGCCGTGACATCTTTGCGATAGGTCTTCGCCGTGGCCAACAAGAGCATCAGCACGATCAGCACGGCCGACGCCAGCACCGTCTGCGGCACATCCAGATGATTCTTGCACCACGGCAGCCACCGCCCGTATACCAGCTCGATGTGCACCCAGTAGATGAGCAGAGACGTAGTGCCGAACTGGCGCACCCAGACTCCATCCCGGCCCGGAAGCCCCTGGGGAGTATTGCGTCCACACAAAAGCCACGGCCAGAATCACCAGCGTGACGCCCAGCTTGATGAGCACCTGCGCCGGACTATCCAGCCAGAATTCGGACTTCGAATAGATCGAGAAAGGCAGGTTGGCGAAGTACCGCGCGATCAGAATCATGCCGATTCCGAGCAGCGCGCACCACTGCATGGCCCGGTCGTAATGCTCCTCCTTCAACAGACGGATCAGGCTTCCGGCGCTCAGCCCAAAAGCCATGTAGGCGGCCCACGGGAAGAAGCTGAAGTAGTTGTAATCCGGCGCGAGGTAAGCCTTCACGATCCACGGGGCCGCCGACCAATTGATCTGGGAGACTAATGGCGATGCACAGGCGATCGCCAAGCCCAACGCCGCGCCGATACGGGCGCGCTGGGCGGTGGTGAATAGCGCCATGGTGGACATCAGCGCGATCCCGAAGCCCATGCAGTTCAGGATGTCCACCTTTAGCAGGTTCGTCCACGGGCTCGGCCAACTGAAGAGCCAGAGCTCCAGGCGGAACAGCATGGCGATGCCAAACAAGTATCCGGCGCGGCGTAGCGTGCCGGTGATGCGGTCGCGCCGCGAAACGCCCTTGCGCTCGAAACTGTGCATCAGAAACGCCAGGGTGATGCCGGTAAGAAACAGGAAGATCGCCGGCGGCATGCCCCCCAGGAACTGGGAGAGCTGTAGGAAGCGCCGCCGCGCAGATCCGGTTTCAGGAAGGATTGAAACGCATGGCCCTGCAGCATGATGATGCCCGCCACGCCTCGCAGCCAGTCCAGATAGGTCAACCGGTTTCTGGGAGTCGCTTCGGTCCATCCGCCCTACTTCTGCGGGTACTCCCGCTTCACGCCTTTTGGAAGATGTAACTTGAGGGCCGAGTCCGCCAGATCCGGATTGATCTTCACATCCGAATATGTGAAGAGCACATATTCCCCTCCCGGCTCATAAAACTTCTGTTGCACGGGATAACCGTTCTCCGCCACCCAAATCTCCAACTTCCTTAGATGCTGCAAGACCTCCTTAGATTTCGGGATCAGTTCCAGGAGATCGGTTTTCTGGCCGCTCACGGTGTCGGTACCCACCAAGCGCAGCTTGTAGGAGTCTGCAGTTCCGCGCGCGAAGTACCGAAGCCGATCAGGAAAAACTCATCCAATAAAGCGCGGCTTTTGCCGACGTCATATTCCTGGACAGTTTCGATCTTCGGGTAGTAGATTTCCACCTTGCGGCCCTGAAACGCGACGGTCTTGGGATCCGGCTGGGTAAAATCCACGAGCATGCGCATGTCTCGCGCGCGCGCCCGCTTGAGCAGCATGGTGCCCGAATCCACATCGTCTTCGCTAATGACGGCGGTGTGGGTGATTCGGTGCAGGTGCGCCGACATACCCTTGAACGTTGCGCCGGCTTTGTCAATGCGGTCGAGCACGCTGTTGAGGTCGGCAGGTGGCTTGGACCAGGCAAGCGAAGCCACGAAGAATCCCAGTACGAGCTTGGCGCGAGGGGGCATCGGGTGCGGCTCAAGGCTTGGCAAAGACCATATAGCCCTTGGTTTCTCCATCCGAATCGGCGATGGGTTCCACCCTGGTAATGGTCACTTGTTTCTGGTGCGTGAAGCGCTTCAGGAGCTCCGACAGTTTTTGGGACTGCTGATCCTTCGATAGATCGGCCAGCAATTCCGGCTCGACCCAATAGACGCTGCTGCCGTGTTCAGCCGGCAGAATGGCTACGGAACTTACCAGCGGCGTCCGCGGCTGGTCGCGAAACCATCCGCGCGGGAGTCAGCATCACAAAGACCAAGATAATGCCGACCATCACGTCGTACTGCCAGGTCGCGCGCGGGTAGTCCCACAGGATGAAACGTTTAAGCACCGAAGCCTCAGTCTAACAAAGAATCATCGATGTGAGTATCCTGAGAAATATGCCAATCGAAGAAGTGACGCCGGGTGTCGCGCGGCTGAAGACGTTGATGGCTAACATCTATCTGGTGGGCAGTCCCGGCGGGCCCTGGGTGCTGGTGGATACTGGCACGCCGGGCAATGCGGCGCGCATTCGCCGTGCGGCGGAGCAGCGTTTTGGAGCCGATGCGCGGCCCAGCGCGATCCTGTTGACGCACGGGCATCGGGATCACGCCGGCTCGGCGCGCGAACTGGCCGAAGCGTGGGATGTTCCGATCTATGCGCATCGCCTGGAGCGGCCGTTTCTCACCGGTAAAGCAGCGTATCCGCCGAAAGAGCCGCTGGCCGGAGGCGCGTTCGCCTTCTTCAGCCGGTTCTTTCCGGGCGGCCCGGTGGAGATTGGCGACCGGCTGCACGATCTGCCGGAAGGAGGCGAAGTGCCGGGCTTGATCGGCTGGCGCTGGCACTTCACGCCGGGCCACGCGCCCGGGCATGTGGCTTTCTTTCAGCGGTATGAATCCACGCTGCTGGCGGGCGATGCCTGCGTCACGATGGACCTGGATTCGGCCATGGGAATTCTGACCGAGGAGCCCCGCATTTCGCGCCCGCCCTCACCGTATACGTACGACTGGGATCAGGCCGCAGGCTTCGCTGGAACTGCTGGCCGATCTGCGCCCCACGGTGATCGGCGCGGGTCACGGCGAGCCCATGAGCGGCGCTGCGGTGACGGCCGGCCTCGAAGAACTGGCGTGCAATTTCCCACGGGCGCGGGAGGGCCGCTACGCTCACGAACCGGCCCGCACGGACGAGCGGGGAGTCGCGTACCTGCCTCCGCCAGTTCCCGATCCCGTGCCGAAGATCGCGGCCGCTGTGGGTCTGGCGGCGGTGGCGATGGGAGCTGTAGTGGCGCTGTCGCGGCGAAGCAGGGGAGATTAGTGAATTTCCTAAAACTTGATCTGGGAGGAAGCTTCGAACTTTCGATAGTCCCGGAACTGGGTCTCGTTGCGCACCACCTGCCTGCCTTGGCGGACCTGCAGAACCGATCGTAACGGAAGCAGATAATCCTCGCCGGCGATCCGCACCATACCGTATTCCAGTGAGAAGGTGGGCGACTGCAGGCCGAAATCCTTAGGCAACCCGCCGCCTTCGAGCACGATGCGGCGCACCAGTCCGCTCTCTTCGTCGACGAAGACGCGGCCATGGAAACCGGCGATCTCCTGGCGCAGATTGAAGGTCAGCACGAAATTCGAACGCGCCACGTCCACATCCACGTCGAATACCTCGCACAACACACCGCCGGTCATGGCACGGCCGGCCCATTTATACCGGGCGGCCGCTTCGGGACGGAAGATGGATTTCAACATGGAACCGAATTCGCCGCGCGAGCTCACGCCCTTCAGCGCGTCGCGGCCCATGCTGGATTTCATTCCGTTGACCTCGACTGTGCGGTAGGTTTCCTTGGGACTCTCGTACGTGAGTTCCTCGACGATAGAGTCGGCGTCGTGAAAACGCTCGGAATTCCTCACAGGCGCAGTCAGGCGCTTGGTCTCGCGGTGGCAGCGGAAGTTCGGCAGGCGCGAAGCGTAGGACAGGGCGCTCGAGGTGGCTTCTTCCCATAGCTTCTGCTGCTCGGGCGCGGCCAGCGCTGTAGCGCCGGTTGATAGATGCACGGGGTCGACTTCGGGCAGCGTCACTTCGGCGTCGGTATCGTCATTTTGGGCGGGAGCAACTGACGCGGCCGTTGGCCCGGCGGAAGCCAGCATGGCAGTCCGCTCCGCGCCCGCCACATGGAAAGTTGCCAGCCGCGTGAGAGCCGAGCGTCCCTGGCGGACCGTGATGCGCGCCTCATAATCGCCCGGACCGAGTTGCACACCGCGCAAGGTGGCCAGGTAAGGAAACTCGTGTTTCTGCTCGCCGACCATGGACATGCTGCCGCCCTCGACCGCCTCGTTGCGCAGCTTGTCGGTAAACGGCAACGCGCTACGGCCCACCACGTGACCGTTGCGCAGGATCTCCAGACTCATCTCGGGCTGTGCACCGTAGATATCCGGATAGAGGACCACGTAGATTTGGAGGGTGAACGGCTCGTTGGCGCGATAGCTGGGATCGAGCAGCGGCGCAATGGCGTTGCCATCGTAGTTGAGAATCTGATCGGCTTCGAACCGGTCGCCCGAGCCATTGAATGGCCGCACCAGCAACGCATCGCTCACGGTGAAGCCGGGTGTGCCCATGCCCGTCCGCAGAGGCGCGCGCACACCACCGGTTTTTCCCGCAATCAGGTCTTCCACGGTGGCCTCCAGGGTGTACTGACCAGCCGGCAAGACCACTTCGCGCAGATAGTAGAGATTACCCGCGCGGCGCTCATCCAGCTTTTTCAAGGGGCCGTGCAGGGATACGGGCTTGCTCGCCCGCCATACGATCTTGCCCGATGCGTTGCGGACGATCTGCGTGACGCGGGCGCGGGCGGCGTAGGCTCCGGCATTGTCGTCGATGTCAAAATGCAGCGCATTCAGCGGCGATTCGACGAACAGGAGGCCGCGCATCGGTCCCGTGGTGCTATCCAGGTTTAATCCTTCGACGGAACTGATACCGCCCTGGCCGGCGCCGACCGCCTGCACCGATACGCCGAAGCTTGCCGTGGTACGCGACGAGATCCGCATGAAACGCGTGAAAACCGGCAGGTCCGCGGATAAATTAGGCAGGCTCGCAGCGAGGGCCGGCTGATCGGCCGGGGACTCCACGTAGGATGTTTCGGCGGTATGCGATCCGGCGGTGGCGATCAGCACAGTGGCATCCAGGGCCTTTGCATCGCGGATCAGCGCGCCGCCGCTGCCCTCGGCGAGCGCCTTTAACGAGCCGTTAACATTTTTGGATGCGACTTCGCTGGGATCGAGGACCACCACCCGGATGGAGTTCAATTTGCAAAAATCGAGGATCTGCTTCAACTGGCCTTCCGCGTCGGTGGAGAGCGGTGGCTCTTCGACGACCGTTACCAGAAGGCGCAGGCCTGGCCGGCCGGCGAGAGCCTGCGCGGCGCGATCGAGAGAATTGAGGAATGCCGCCGGATCGGTGTCGCGGGCTTGCCGCGCGGCGTTCAGGAATGGCCGGCTCCATGGCTTTGGCGGGGGTCTTCGAGTCCAGCGGCAGTGCGTCCACGTTACCCGTACAGCGCAGCTCGGCGGCGGAACCGGGCTGATTGAGCCAATGGCGTGAGACGGCGGCCGCGGCCTTGACGGTCTGGCGGGCAGATTCCGCGCCGGCTGGTCCGAAAAGGAAAATCGCCGAACGCGCCGGCCCGGCCGTGCTTGCCGGGGGATTCACCCCGACCAGCGCCAGGAGCAGCCACGCAAAACCGGCGGTTCGCATTCCATTCACTATAATCCCGAATCAGGCCAAGTGCAGCTAATCGAACAGGCCTATTTGCTCTTTCGGCGTAGTCTTCGGCTTTAACCGTCGACGCAACGGGCTTCCCACTACTCCCAGTACTTGCATCTCGGTAAGCGCGGCTCGGGGAAGGAATAGGCGCTGGTTGTTCGAGTAAGGGTCGGGGGGAACCACCGTAAACCCATGTGTCTCCGTAATCAGCAGGTTATTGGCGAGAATACCATCCATCACCTGCCCGTCGCGGAACTTGATGCGCACCCACAACCCATCCATTTTAGGCCGTGTACTGAACACTTTACGCTCGGCAGCCGGGTCGGGGGCTCGAAATCCTTCACAAACTGCACGGATTTCACCTCGTCATACGGCACCACCGAGCAGTTGCCATCGGGCGTCAGAAGTTCCACCCCGGTGGGCCGCAAGTAGGTTAGCGGGTTCACATAACCCAGCAAAGCTTCCCGGTCAAAGCGGCTAATCCGCACTTTTTTTGAGGTGGAACTGGCCAAGTCAACACCTAAATGGAAACATTGTTTTAAACATTGATCGGGGTTATTGTATCATTGGCACGATGGGGCACGATGCCTGAAGTGTGCGCGCCGGTACGGGAGCCTTAGCCAACGAAGCCGCCGCGTTTCTCAATTTTTGCAGAATCGAAAAGGGTTTGGCCGCTAATTCCCTGGAAGCTTACCGGAGGGATTTGCAGAAATTTCTGCTGTTTGCCGACCGCGAGTGCGGCGGCTCGATGCCGGACGCCGAAGCGGTGCGCCGCTATATGGATTCGCTATATCAGACCGGATTGGGCAGCCGCTCGGCCGCCCGGCACTTGTCCACGCTACGCAGCTTTTACGCTTTCCTGGTGCGCGAGGGCCGCATCGCTTGCGATTCAACCGAACATCTAGGTGCTCCGCGCCAATGGCAAACTATCCCTAAGTTCCTCAATTTGGAGGAGATCGAGCGATTATCGCAATCCCCTGACGCCGACCCGGAAGACCGGCTTGCGGGACCACGCCATGATCGAATTGCTGTACGCCACGGGCCTGCGCGTCTCGGAATTGTGCGGCCTGGGCATAGGCGATCTGAACCTTGAGATGGGCGTGATCCGGGCGACCGGCAAGGGGAAGAAACAGCGGATGATTCCGGTGGGCAAGGCGGCGCTGGCCGCCGTGCGCGCCTACCTGGACACGGGCGCCCGGGGATCTTGAAGGGCCGCCCCAGCCGGTACCTGTTTGTCACCGCGCGCGGCGGTGCCATGACCCGCCAGGCTTTCTGGAAACTGCTGCGTGGCCATGGGAAAAAGGCCGGAGTTTTTCATCATCTGACACCGCACGTCATCCGGCACAGCTTCGCGACCCATCTGCTCGAAGGCGGCGCGGACCTGCGCAGTGTCCAGACGATGCTGGGCCATGCGGATATATCGACCACCCAGATATACACGCACGTGATGCGCTCGCGTCTGCGCAAGACAGTGGACGAGCATCACCCGAGGGCTTAATTGGAACCGTCATGAGCGACTACATGTTCATGCTGGAAAGCCGCCTGAGCGCGGACCAGAACCGCACATATGAACAGTACGGGAGCACGGTCGCCAAGCAATC
>CAWCJP010000010.1:0-189210 GCA_963795925.1 Bryobacterales bacterium
GCTATGTACGTCTGGACCGACTACGTATTGCTGCCAGCCACTATGTTCGCGGCCTGATGCCCGAGGACCTGCTGCTTTTGGACAACAATGTGCCGCGCCAGATCCACGTGGACGAACTCACCGAGCCGATCTCGCTAGTGGTGGCGGTGCAATCGACGCAGGAGGCGTGGGCCGCGCTGGACAAGATCAAAAAGGTCGGCAGCATGATCGAACCGCTGGTGGCGGGCGAGCGGGGACAGGCGGCCGTGATCTGGTATGAACACGATGTGACCGTGGCGCAGGATTTCACGTCGGATACGGGAGTCCTGGAAGGCGTGTTTCATCAGGCGAAGGCGCATGGCGACGGCGGCAGCGCGATTGATGCGGTGGCCAAAGCGCTTGACCTGCTGGCGGAAAAGAAAGACAACCGCAAAGTAATTTTCGTGATCGGCGAAAGTAAAGACCGGAGCAGCCAGACGCCCCTGGCAGCAGGTGATTTCACGCGCGCAACGCGACAATGTAACGGTCTATTTCATCACTTACTCGCGCTTTCTGACGCCATTTACTTCCACCTGGGCGCCGGTGTGCGACGCGCACGGCGAGAACTGCAAGGCGCGCGATCCGGAGTGGGGCGGCGCCGACCTGGGCGCTGTGTTCGGGGAAATGGCGGCGCTCGCCAAGACCAATGTCGCGGAGGCATTCGCCAAGTACACGGGCGGACGGCGGGTTTCGTTTCTGAAACAGAAGGGCCTGGAGCAGGTGATTGAGAGCCTGGGCGAAGAGATCCACAATCAATATCTATTGAGCTTCACGCCGCCGCACGCGGATATGAGTGAGTTCCACCAGATCCGCGTGACCGTGCGCAACCGGCCGGAGCTGGTGGTGCGGACGCGGGCTGGATACTGGCCCGTGCAGTAGGTCATCTCTTTATCGCCGCTGATTTTGAAACGTTCGGCGTTCTCAACTCACTAGCCATGGAGGAAACAAGATGTTCCAATCGACCAAGATGACAATTAGGCTTGCGGCCTTCGTCTTCGCTGCGCTCCTGCTGCCGCCGACGGCGCGCGGCCGCCGAGCACGTCGGCTTCGGCCAGTACGCGGTTCCGAGTTATGGAGCCGGCCCGTGGGGAATTGCAGCGGGTTCCGATGGCGCCCTGTGGTTCACCGAGAACGACGGTCCCTACGGCAACCGGATTGGCCGCATCACCACTGCGGGCGTGGTCACCGAATACCCCACACCTACTCCGAACAGCTCCCCAAGCCTGATTACGAATGGACCGGACGGCGCGCTGTGGTTCGGCGAAATCGGCGGCAACAACATTGGGCGCATTTCGACTAGCGGCGTCATCACCGAGTATCCGTTGGCATCTGCCGTACGCCCAGCCGGAGGGGATCGCGGCCGGGCCCGATGGCGCCCTCTGGTTCGCGGAGTATAACGCCAACAAGATCGGCCGCATCACCACCAGCGGAAGCGTCACCGAGTTTTCCGGACTCAGCTCCGAATCCGGAGCTCAGGGTATTACCGCCGGGCCGGATGGCGCATTGTGGTTTACCGAAGTGTTTATTGGCAGAATCGGCCGCATTACCACCGCCGGTGTCGTGACCGAATATCCCGTGCCAACCCCCGGCAGCAAACCGCAGTCGATCGTCACCGGACCGGATGGCGCGCTCTGGTTTACCGAAACAGCCGCTAACAAGATCGGGCGCATCACTACGAGCGGCGCGTTCACCGAGTATGCCATATCCACCAGTAACTTCCAGCCGTACGGGATGGCCGTCGGATCGGACGGAAAGTTGTGGTTCACATCGTTCAGCAACTCCGGCGACATAGGGAGCATCACCACCGCCGGAGTCATCAAGATTTCCATATCCCTGGCGGAGAGGGCGGCGTGTTCATCGCCTCTGGATCGGACGGCGAGCTCTGGTTCACCGAGTCTGACGCCAACAAGATCGGACAGGCGGTCTTTACCACTGCAACGCTCGGTGTCTCGCCCGCCAGTGGAATTGCCGGGACGGCCCTCACCTTCACTGGAAGTTCATTCGCTCCGAATGAGGCCGTAGCGATCTATACGGATGGCGTTGGTTCACCCGTGCTCGTCAGCAGCGCGGCCGATTCCAGTGGTTCGTTCACTGCCACGGTCCCCGCCCCCGCTTACGTGAACGGCTTTCGCGGCTTCCTGGCCGCGGGCCATCACAGCGGCAAGCTGGGCGCGGCGCCGTTTAAAGTGGTGGCTTCGCTGACTCTCGATCCGGACGCGGGTCCTGTAGGCAGCTCGGTGTTAGCTTCCGGATACGGATTCACCGCGGGAGACCCTATCGAACTGCACTGGCCGGGCGACATTAGAGCGGTGGGGACCGGCACCGCGGATGGCGCCGGCAGTTTCAGCGTCCGGTTCACGGTGCCCTCCGGCTTCGCAGACGGCGCCTATACGGTCTCCGCGAGAGGCCAGCTCAGACGAATTTCCGGAAGCCGGCGCTACCTTCACTATTCAATAGCTGCGAAAAGACTTAGTAGTCGATGCCCTTCCAGAAATTCGGGGCATTGACGTACTCGAATCGCTGCGGATCGCGCCTGACCAATTCGTCGGCATCCTGCATTCCAGAGAGTGCCATGCGCGTTGGCCGCGTTGTCCTGAATGACACTGTAACCGAGCTGATAGTTACTGAATTCTTTGCTGCGCCGGTCAATGTCGTCCCAGTGCTGGTACACGCTGCTGTTCTGGATTTCGTTGCGCTCGTGCGCGGCGGCAGCCTGGGCCGCGGCGGCCCGGCCGACGGCGTGAATCGCTTCGATGGCGGGCGCGGCGTAGGCGTTGCCCTGCCGCTGCACCACAGCCATATCTACCGAGAAACTGGCCAGAACGGCGCCCACGGTCGCTCGTTCGCTCGCGGCAACATCGTTGGGAATCGCGGTGTGATAAGCAATCGCCAGGAATCCGCCCGAGGCGGGACGGGGCGCAGTGGTGCAAAACACGGTGTTCATTTCCCTCATCCCCTTGCCGTCCTGGGGGTCCACGTGTCCGGTGATGTGCGCGCAGCGTGTAGCGGGAGGAGCGGGCGCGGGGCTTTCGTTGCGAAATTTGAAAGGTGGCCGGAGGCTGATGCGTTTTGGCGCGAAACATTTGAATCACGTCCACGAATGTCTTGGCTAAATCCGGGCCGAGGGGATAGTAGAGTCCGTTGGCATAGGCGGTATTCCGGAGGCCGCCGCGTTGCACAAGCTGATAGGTCTGGCGCGCACGCGGATTATTCAGATCGCTCACCAGCAGCGTAAATCCAAGGTTGGCGATCTCGCCGCGAGGACCCTCGGCCAAAATCGTACCCATGGCGCTCGATGGCTGGACTTTCCAGCCATCCGGCAGATCCACCGATGCGCTGCGGTCGGGGAGAACGTACTTGTGCAGCGGCGCAATGGGCGCGCCGGGACCAGATGCGGCGTTGGGCGCTGCGTCGAACGGACGCCACGAGCCAAACAGCGTCTTCATCATAGGGTTAAAGGTGGCGGATAAGTGCGATGCATCATCGGAGACTACGGCTGCCTCCACGCGATCGGTGGTCACCTTGGTCACGATAATCAATCCGGCTAACTGTCCGCTCGCCTGTTTCTTCTTGTTGACGGTGAAAAAGGCGGCGACGGATTGCGTGCCGCGGACCTCAAAAAGCTTGCCGACCTGTGGCCGGTCGCCGAATTGGTTGTGAAGCGAACGCAGTACGGCGCCCATGGCTCCGGCTTCGGTGGTTTGCCCTTCAACCTGTCCGTAGACAATTTTTCCGCCTTGGGAATTATGATGGTTTTCAGTGCGCCCTGCGCGTGGGCGGCGGCAGCGAAAAGCAGCGAGACAGCTACATTCGCCAGAGCGCGTTTGGTGTTTTGCATCCTCACGGTTATAGCATGCCTGTGTGGGTCGTGTAGAATGATTATGAACTTAAAGGAGTGCTATGCCGAAGAAGATCGATCCTCTGAATAAGAAGAACTACGGCGCAATCACCGCGATGTTAACGGTCGCGGATGTGAAGGCGGCCGTCAATTTCTATCAAAAAGCCTTTGGTTTCGTCAAGCGCGGAATCATGAACGGGCCGGACGGCAAACCGATGCACGCGGAGTTGCGGCTACGCGATGCGACCTTGATGCTGGGTCCGGAGAATCCGCAGCGGGGCGCCCGCACCGCCAATACCATCGGCGGTTCGGCGGCGGTGTTGTACCTGTTGGCGGAGAATGTGGACAAGGTGGTCGCCAAGGCGGTGAAGCTCGGCGCCAAGCCGATGGGGCCGGTTATGGATATGTTTTGGGGCGACCGTATCGGTACGATCGTAGATCCGGACGGCAATACGTGGATGATCGGAACGCACATGTCCGAACCCACGCCGCAGGAAATGAAGAAGAGTATGAAGGAGGCCGCGCAGGCCCAGGCCGGCTAGGGATCGTCTCGTACTTCAATAGCGTCCACATCGACGAATCCGGCTGAAGACCGGATATCCTTGTCGGGCAGAACTGTTATCACCAGAGTATGCTCGCCAGGGCCCAAGTGGGTGAAGGTGGTCCGGCTCTGCCATTGCGTCGCCGCCGAATATAGGTCAATGTTCGCCTTATCGATACCGTCGATACTGATGTCCGCCCGGCCTCGATTAGATGCCTTGGTGTACACGTACTCCAAGGTATCTCCACGAAAGCGGAACAATATTTCGGAGCCCGGTACGTTGGAGTATGTCACCGTATGAGCATAGGGCCGCGGGAATCTTGCGCGAACCCATCCACCTCTATAAATAATCGCTGGGTCGGGATCGTCATATATCCCGAAACCGCCGGAGGATTTGGCCTGGGCGTAACAGGCACACGCGGGGAGTATAGCTGAAACGAGCCGTCCACCCAATCGAGCGCATAGTCATACTTTATGCGCTCGAGGTGCACCTCGCGATCTGTCCACATGGTCACGCGGCCGGCGACCAAGGACGGATCGCCGTAAAACAGTCTTATCAAAAATGGGATTTCGTCGGGCTGTATTCCGGCGGCATCAGCTACCACGATAATGTGCGCGCCCGCCCGCGGCTTCGGAATGAATGCGTGAATCCGATCGCGATAGCGCATCAAGCGGTCTTCCATCTCGTGGAACTGGCGCTCGTGCAATGCGATCCAGTTGCGCTGCGCGGGAGCGACGATGACGAGCAGTAGCGCGAGCAAGAATGCTTGCACGCCTGCTTGCAGCGAGGCCCGCTTACGCGCCAAGGTCTCGACGAGCCAGTCAAGAAAGCCGCAACCGTATACCGCCCATCCTACCGATGGCACGAAGTACGCTGCTCCAGACCTTTCTGGAATGAATGCGAGTGGCAATGCACCCACCAAAATGAACCCCAGACCCCACATCAGGCAGCGGCGCCGGCTGAGTACAGCGACGATTGCCATAAGCACAAGTAGTGCGGCTATCTCCCACCTTGAGATATTGAACAGTCCGTATAAGAGTTCGTGCAAATGGTGTGCCAGCGATCCGATATACGCCGCACCTGAGAACTGGGGGTGATAGGCTTCCGTATCCCACAAGGAGTCCGGTCCCTGTCTCTTGCCGACTATATAGGCGATATCGAAGATACAACCGATTGCGGCGAAGCGGCCTGGGCTACGGATCCAACGCCATAACTGGCTAACCTTCCAACTGGCAGGTGGGTGCCATATTAGTTCATATAGTGCTACCGCGACAGGTAGTGTCACTGCAATCTCTTTGGCGTCCAACGCGGCCAGGAACAGACAAAGCCACAGCACCAAACTACTTGTGCGTGGTAAAAGCCCCGATTGTCGAGTGCGTAAGTATAGTGCGAATGTGCCCCACACCAGCGTGTAGGCTAGAACGTCGTAAATCATCCCGGTATCGAAGTATTCGGGCGAGAATGTTGGGTGAATACCGATCGTCAACAGCGCCATGAGCGCGGCCCACCGCGACCCGGTAATCCCGCGGACCACCAGTGCCAAAAGGCCGAAGTCCACTGAGAGCAACGACAGCACGGCGACACGATACGGCAGAGGCCGGAATCCCCACAGGGCGTAGATCGACCGGTAAAACAACCCGCCGGCCGGCCGGTAATAACTCGACCAAAAGAACAGGTTAGCCTTGAGTAAAGAAGTCCAGGACCGTGACCAGTAATAGTTCAGGTTCATCAGATCGTCGCCGCTGAACCAGGACACTAAGCCACCGCGAATTTAAAAAACGAACCAGCAGAATAGCAAGATGCCCGCTACATATCCCGCGAGTCTGTTGCACCTATGCGCCAACATGCTCGGGGCTGAGGGCTACTCCGCGAAGCGGCGGAAGAAACTCGTGGCGTTCCAGCGCGGGCGGGCCGGACGGTCTGCCACGGTTTCGGCCAGCGAGAGCAGCAGGTCGTCGAAGCGGGCGGCGCACTCCAGGTCCACAGGCTGCCTGATATCGTCGGCCGGAGCGTGATAGCGCTCCTTCAGCCAGGTTTTGGCAATCTTCTCTTCCGGCGAGCCCTTCTCATAACCCACCTTCAACGCCAGCGATGGGATGCCGCGGCGAATGAAGCTGTACTGGTCGCTGCGAATGAAAATGTTGCGCTCGGGCTCCTGGTCGTCCTGAACGCGCACGCCGTGCGCGCGCGCTACCGTGCGGATATCCTCGCCCAAATCGGACTCGTTCAAGCCGTACACCGTCACGCTGTGCAGCGGGAACAGAGGCAGGAACATATCCACGTTCACGTCGGCCACCATGCTGTCCGGCTTCACCGTGGGGTGCGCGGCAAAGTATTGGGACCCCAGCAGCCCTTTCTCTTCGCCCGTGACCACGACGAACAGCAGCGAGCGGCGCAGCTTGGGCTTGGATTCGTTGAGCGATTGCGCAATGTCGATCAGCGTGGCCACGCCGGATGCATTGTCCATGGCGCCGTTGTAGATGCGGTCGCCGTTGATCGGCTCGCCGATGCCCAAGTGATCCAGATGAGCGGTGAGCACCACGTACTGATCTTTGAGCACAGGGTCCGCGCCGGGCCAGATGCCGGCCACATTCTGGGATTCCACTTCAGACCGTTCCACAACCACATGGGCGCTGATGGAAGCATGCAGCGGAAAGCGCGGCAAGGGCTTGCCGGCATCCGCCAGCGCCAGCAGATCGTCGAACGAATGGCCCGACCCGGCAAACCATTTTCCAGCGTATTCCGGATTCACCACGGCGGCGAATCGCAAGCCATGCTGATCGGTCAAGCCCGGATCGGCGAGGCTCATGGACGGCTGATGGCTGCCCAGGGCGATCCGCTGCCACGGCAGATCCATATGATGCGGATTTTGAATGCCGATGGCGCCGATCACGCCGGCGCGTTCCAGGAACTTGCCGCGCTCGGCCGCAAACTGATAGTGCGAGCGCAGCGGCCCCGGAATGTTGGATGGGCCGCCGCCGATATAGAGCACTATTTTGCCGCGCAGGTCGAGCCCCGCCAGATCGTCATACTGCATCTCGGGAACGGTGAGCGCGTATCCGGCAAATACCACTTCGGCGTCCACGGCGGGGGCCGGGTCGATGCGGGTGGTGATGATGGCGTCCTGGCCGAGCACCAGCTCCTCGGATTCGCCGTTGCGGATCAGCTTCAGGCTGGATTCCGCTTCTTTCAAGCGCCGCGTATGGAAGCGAACCGGCTGGATGTAGCCTTCGGTGCCCGCCGGTTTCAGGCCCGCGCGCTCGAATTCGCCAGCCACGTAAGCGGCGGCTTTGCGATGGCCGGCGCTTCCGGTGTCGCGGCCTTCCAACTTGTCGTCCGCCAGGTATACGACGTGGCTCCACCAGCGGCGGCCATCGGGTGCGTTGGCGAGCAGCGCGGCCGCCAGAGCCGCGGCCAGGGTAAGCCTGCGAATCATTTCTTCCCCTTCACCTTTTTGTATTCCTCGCGAATGGCCTGCATCTGGCGCGCGTGAGATTCGGCGTGCTGCGACAGGCAGCTCCAATTGGCTGAGCAGAGTCACGGGCCCGCGTTCGCTGTGCTGGCCGGTGCGCGCATACGCCGCTTCGGGTAGCTCCTTCAATAGCTCATAGTTTTCGGCTCGCAACCGGCGGAAGGTTTCAAGCGACTGTTTGGGTTTGCGGCGCGCATAATCCAGGTTTTTGGCCCAGGCGTCCTGGTCGAAAGCCATCAAGGTGGGGTGATCTTCCGCGATCAACTGACGCATGCGGTGCGCGCACACCAGCTCGGAATCGGCGAGGTGCGCGACAAGCTGCCGGATGCTCCACTTGCCCGGGGCGGGCAAGAAGTCCTCCTCCTCGCCAAACACGCCCGTCAAAACCATTGCGAGCAGCTCGGGTCCGCGGCGAAAGCGCTCCAGGAGATCTGATATTTCGGTCATACAATTTTTTCAACCTTAATAGTAGTCCGCGCAACTCAGATAGTATCCGCACTTGGGGCACACCAACTTGCATTTGTGCTGGACCAGGCGCGTAGAGCACACCGGACAATATAGCATCGGCTCGTCTTCGGATTTCTGTTCGGACGGCTGCACAGGCTCAAGGCTATTATATCCGTAGGAGAGCTGGCCGGGGCATACGTGGATGGCGGACACATTATTTGACGAGCCTTCCACGTTCGACCGCGATGGGCTGGCGGGACGGCTGCGGGGCCTGGCGGCCGAGGGCATCTACATCGGCGGCAGTTCCTGGAAATACGAAGGATGGATGGGGCAGGTCTACACCCGCGGCAACTATCTTTCGCGGGGGCGGTTTTCGCGGCAGTTGTTCCAGTCCACCTGCCTGAGGGAGTACGCACAGACCTTCCCCACTGTCTGCGGCGATTTCGCTTTTTACCAGTTTCCGGCGCCGGAGTTCTGGGCCCGCCTTTTTTCGCTTACGCCGGAAGGCTTCCAGTTCGCGTTCAAGGTGCCGGAACAGATTACCTGCAAAATGTTTCCATCGCACTTGCGCTACGGGCCGCAGGCCGGCAAAGAGAACGAATCGTTCCTGAACGTGGAGATGCTGAAGGAGATGTTTCTGCGGCCGCTATGGCCGCACCGCCAGAAGACCGCGCTGCTGATCTTCGAATTCGGCGCATTTTCAAGAAAGGCGATGGCCGGGTTGGGCGAGTTTCTGGACCGCCTGGACCCGTTCCTGGCGGCGCTGCCGCCGCAATTCCGTTACGCCGTGGAGGTCCGCAATCCGGAGTTTTTGGCGCCGGATTATTTCGGCTGCCTGCGGTCACGGGGGGTGGCGCATGTCTACAACGGGTGGTCGCGGATGCCGGAACTGCGGCAGCAAATCGAGATTCCCGGATCGGCGACGGCCGGCTTCCTGGTCTCGCGCGCGCTGCTGCGGCCAGGGCGGCCGTACGAGAATGCGGTAGCGATGTTCTCGCCGTACAGCGAAATTCGCGACCCCAACCCGGCGGCGCGGGATGCGCTCCGCATCCTGATCCAGCGCGCGCGGGATCAGCGTCACATGGCTTTTCTGTTCGTGAATAATCGGCTGGAGGGCAACTCGCCGATGACTATTATGGCTGTGACGGAGCCGGATTAGGGTGGGCGCGGCCATGGTAAAATCGGATCTATTCCTTTAGGGCCCGTAGCTCAGTTGGTTAGAGCGCTACCTTGACACGGTAGAGGTCTGGCGTTCGAGTCGCCACGGGCCCACCATCTAATCTGCTACATCAAACGGCTCTACGCCGAGCGCACGTCTGTTTTGAGAAGCTTTCACGTTTGGGAGTCGGGTTCATTGCTTCAGCATTTTCCAATCGCAGAATGAGCCTGAAATCGGAACTCGTTTCCATACGGGTAAAGCGACATCACGTCGTCCTCCCCGGCCAATAAAACTGCAGATTGCAAAAGAGTCTCTCCCCTCGTCCGCTTTCAGGGATGATCCGTGTCACTTTTTTTGGCGATAGTTGCTGGGCTGCGCGGTATCCACGAGCAGTTGTCCTTCGTCGTCATTTACCCGTTCGAGGTCCAGGGTCCAGGGTCCAGTAGCGCTGTGCTGGACGATATGCGCGCGGAAGTAATAAGTTTGACCCGCCTCCGCCGTCAAGCCGGCGAGGGACACCTGCACGTCTGGTACGAGAGGTGGAAATGATTGCCAATCCGAGCAAAGATGATGCGGACCTGGCTCGACGGGAAAGAACAAATACGATGTGCCATAGCTCGCGCCCACCCACGAGCCGTCCAAGCCAACTCTGAGCGTGGGCGTAACTAGGGCATTTGTGGGACTCTCAAACTGCTCCACGACGTAGACCAGAGCCTTTCCGGGTTCGGGTTGCTGCGCGGATTGGTTCCCCCCGGGACTCGCACTGAATTTGACAACATCGGGACCGCAGGCAGCCTTAACAGGCGCCATTTCCCAGGCTCGGTCTGCCGCCAGCACCGGTAACGCAAGGAGGACTACTGCAAGTATCGTTTTCATATGGCCTCCACATTAAGACGGCCTTACGTCAGTCAGGGTTGCGGATTATTACTTATTTCAACTCGTTCATCATCTCGGTCGATGAATGTCGGGACATGACAGGACCGCTGAATGTGTTAGGGTCGGCCCTCTTTATAGCTAATGCCGACCGCTGGGCGTATCGCGAGTTTCGGGGCGAGGGATTTGTTGCACAGCATCCGCGGTATCCGAGATTTCAGATCGTGCCCAGTGGGGAAACCGACCAAACCTATCCAAACGTCCGTGTTGAACCGCGCCTTCGTGTTTTCGGCTGTTCGCGTCGGCTGTTGTGGTCCAAGAGCGAGTCGGCGGTGTGTCGCCTCCAGAGTTCCGCCCGCTCTTCGGGCGTTAATTCCGGAACCGGAAACAGAGTCTCCATTTCCGTTCGAATTGCGTTGTACCGCGCGAGCGCTACGCTTGCCGTTTTGGTGCGGAACAAATCCGAGTTCTGTAGCCTGACAACGTATTCCCCGTTCTCCGTTTTCAGTTGGAGCCGTCCCGGAATGAACGACATGTGCAGGATCTTCATCAACTCCGATTTTAGCTGTTCTTCTGTAATGGCTTCAAAAGGGGTGATGGGAATAGGCGCGCCTCAATCTTCGTCGTCTCCGGTGAGTTAGTGACGTCGCCGCCCGCGCGGGCGGCGTGGATTGAAACACGATAGCCTTGTTTTTTTACCTAACCTTTCAGACGGTGGTGATGGTGTCGGTGACATAAAGTGTGCCGCTGTTGTCTCCATAGCTCATAGTAGAAGTGGTCGCCAGAGGGCGCATTTTGCCCGTGCCAATGGCCCCGGACCAGGTTTTAGTCAGGGATAACGAATCGCCCGGTTTCGGTTGACCGGGAGAAGGGAACCAGAACCCGTCCATGTCGTCATTGACGCTGTCCGATGATAGCTGGTCTGTTGCGCCCGTGGTCGGCGACGGTGCCTTAATCTGCCCGGCCGTTACGACGTTGGAAAACTGCTCGGAGAACGTGACCGACCCGTGCGTGATCGGCTGCGGAGGCGTTTGCTGGTCGTAAAAACCGTATGCAAAGTACCGGTATACTCGGGGAAAGTCGCGAGCCTGAAACTTAGAATTTCCGCGGCCTGATGTGTGGGCATATCGTCCTCTATTTCGATTGCGTTTTGCGATATGCTTGGCAGAAATGGATGTCGCCAAGATTCTCGCGGAGTTGCGCATGGAACGAGACCAGATCGATGAAGCGATTTTGAGCCTGGAACGTCTCGTGCAAGGCCGTGGTCGGCGGCGCGGGCGTCCTCCGGCGTGGCTGAAGGACATCTCGGCAAAGGCTCCGACGGAGCGGCGCAGAAACCGGCGGAGCCAGAGGTCGTCACCTCTAATCTAAGAATTGTGGGTGGGTAGGGCGCCGCTCATGCCTTTGACCATTTTCAATTGCAAAGGAATTCCGGCCACGCGCAGGGAACGCATAGAATCGGCTGTGATCGCCGGCGCGCGGCATCGGTCAGATCTGTATGAAGGCTGGATTGCCGCTGATCCGTTTCAGGGCGACGTCCAGGTCATCATTACCGGCCCGCACGGCTTCGAACGCCGCGCGGCGTTTGCCGTTGACGAGGACCCTGTTGAAATCGCTCGCCGCGTGCGCCAGACCATCGACGACGAATTCTGAAGGAGCGCCATGACCCATCGTCAACGACCTGACAGTCGGCATGGCGATGGAGCAGTATCACCATGAATGCCGCCGCCCGCGGAGTCTGTTTCTCTCGATCAACCACGCAGACGGTATCGAAGAGGCATTTGCCAATCTCGCCGCCGGCCCCGGCGATATCGACCTGATCCTAGCCACCGACGCCGAGCAGGTACTTGGAATCGGCGACTGGGGTGTGGGTGGCATTGAGGTTTCCATCGGCAAATTAGCTATTTACACCGCGGCCGGCGGAATCGATCCGACGCGCGTGATTCCGGTGATGCTCGACGTAGGTACTAACCGGGAAAGTCTGGTGAGCGATCCGATGTACGTCGGAAACCGGCATCCCCGGATACGCGGGCCGCGCTACGACCACTTCATCGACGCGTACGTTACAGTAGCCACCAAGCTGTTCCCCAACGCGGTGTTGCAGTGGGAGGATTTTGCGCCCGGCAATGGGCGCCGCATCATCGAAAAATACCGGGACCGCATGTGCGTTTTCAAGCCAGCAGCGGCGAGTTCTACGGGACAACGGGAACCCCTTGCGCGTGCGCGATGATCTGCCCAATATGATCGCCAAGGGCGCCGAGTTCACTCCCCTGCGATTTGGCCCATCTTTTCCGCGCACCTGATGCATTCGTCGCCCTCCAGCTTCAAAACCGTGCGCGCCGATCCCTCAATTCCAACGATTCGAGAGCCGCAGAGCGTCGTTGTTCCCGTGCCCATCTGGCCGGCAAGCTGAGCGCTCAAATGGGGCTTGTAGCTCTTTCTCAATTTGAACTTCCAGAAAATCGGCCGCGACTCAGCCCTCTTTTGCATGACACAGCGATTATACCGAACTGCCGCACCTGGCACTCACGTCGGCCGAGGTGTACAGGTGGCGAATTTGGTGCGTTGGTAGGCCGCCGCTTTCACCCGTCCGGTGTTGGCGTACGCCGTGAATCAGTCGGGTTACTTGGGCCCGGATGAGCCCCGTCATCCGTGCGACGTACTTCCGCACCAAACCTTTTTCCGGCCGGCCCAGGCTGGCGTGCTTCCGTTATTTGCCGCTGGCGTAGTTGGATTCGGCGGCGGCGGATTACTCCACCCGAGCTGCGGAGCGCCCAACTAACCCATGCGCCGTTTGGTCCGCAGTGGTAGTACCAGCCGCTTGCATCGTACTCGAAATCGCCTTGCACAAACTGTTGGCAAGCGATAGTTCCGATAGGCGCATACAGGGTAGGCGTGGAAGCGCACGGCGCGGCGGGGATACCTTGGGGTGCTGCTTCCCGTCCTCGAAGAGCCGCTTTTTTTTCGGGCTATATCCGTCTCACCGGACGGCGAGCGCGTTCACCGCGGTACGAAACCAAAGTGGAAATGTGTCGGCGCGCGGCTGGGGATATAATGGCGCGCAGGCTCGAGGCAGGCGCTTTCGCCCAAAAGGAGGCCGCCTGGGTTGGTAGGCGGCGCCGCCCCTCTGTCGACGGGGCTCTACAGCGTCACCGCCAGTAGCACCTCCGCCGTCGACCGTTGCTCTGGCACGCGCGCAGGCTCCGCCACTGTTGCAAATTGCAAGGGGCGGAGGAGGGCCGCCTGGCCGCCGAGTCAGGGGATGATCGCGGGAAGATCTTGCTCCGCCATCGTTTAGGCAGCTCACTCTGAAACGAGACTCTCAATTCGGCAGATTGAGTTTCTTCAAGAACGCGGCAAATCGCGGGTCCTTGTGCAAGCTCTTCAGTAGGGGGTCCACTTTCGTAGCGATCAGACCGCTGTTACGTTGGGCATAAGCTCGATCTAGCCACTCGAACGCTTCGTCGGACTCGCTCCGGAAGGCATAAACCGCGGCGATCCCTTACGCATAGCTTGCATGGTATTTCGTAATGAACTTACTCAATGCGGCATCCGACTCCTTTTTCCGGCCAAGCGCATAGTACGCCATCGGATACAGATACGCACGAACGGGTTCACGGCCTACAATCTCGATCAAAAGGGGCTGGCCGGGGGCTGAACTGCGTTAGCGGCAGTTGCGGCAGTTGCAGAAGGGCTGTTTGAAAACTGATGAGCGTTATGGATATCATAAAATGAAAGAGGAAAACAGTCTTGCCACACGCCCTCGGAATGGACATTTTCAAATTGGCGCGAACGATTTGAAGAGGCCCATTTGCGATGTGAGCCGATCTGCACCGACGGGAAAGAATCACGATGCCGAGTTTCACATGTAATCTATCGCAGGCAGCCAGTGCGTTCCCGCATTTTTGGGAACACACCATCGGGAGCGGCCATGCGCCGCTCGCGCTTCGCGCGGATTGGCAGAAGCACATCATGCGCTGCCACAACGAACTGGGCTTCCGGTATGTGCGTTTTCACTCGCTACTTTCCGACGAGATGGGGACGCTCGTGTGCGAGGAAAAGCAACTTCTCTATTCCTTCCTCAACACCGACCGAATTTTCGACTTTCTACTTTCCATCGGGATGCGGCCTTTCGTGGAGCTGTCATTCATGCCGGAAACACTGGCATCGGGACATACCACCGTGTTTAGTTACCGGGCTAACGTGACGCCTCCCAGGGACTACGGGGAATGGGCCACACTCATTCAAAAAATAGCGGCCCACTGGGTGGTGCGCTATGGTGCGGCCGAAGTCCGCAAGTGGTTCTTTGAGGTTTGGAATGAGCCGAATCTTAAGGCTTTCTGGACGGGATCCAAGGAAGACTACTTCAGGCTGTATAGTTGCACGGCGGCGGCAATCAAGGGCGTAGATAAATTACTAAAAGTCGGAGGACCGGCCACCGCGGATAATCAATGGATTCCGGAGTTTCTGGACTATTGTAAGATCAACGCGGTTCCTGTAGATTTCGTGAGCACTCACCATTATCCCACCGACGCATTCGGCCAGCCCGGAGCGGACACAGAAACTCAGTTAGAGCATGCGCCGCGCGGCGCGATGCAACAAGAGGCGGCCAAAGCTCGGGCGGAAGGCGGTGGCTTGCCCCTTTATTATACGGAGTGGAGCATTTCATCGAATCCGCGAGATCCCTTGCATGACGGCCCTTTTGCCGCCGCGTTCGCCACCAGAATTGTGATGGAAGCGCGGGGGCTGGTGGAAGGTTACAGTTATTGGACGTTCAGCGACATTTTCTCGGAGAACTATTTTCCGTCGGTCCCATTTCACGGAGGGTTCGGTTTGCTGAATCTGTATGGCATCCCGAAGCCGGCCTATCGTGCGTTTCAGTTGTTGCACCATTTGGGCAGTGAGTTCATGAAGGTGCTGGGAACGCATGCTACGGTGGATGCATGGGTTGTCCGGAAGGAAAATACGGCTACGATAATGCTGACCAACCTGGCCATGCCCCGGCATCCGATTCAGACTGAACTGGTGGATATGCGGCTGACGGGCGCTCCGGCTCCGCGTACCGCCTGGATCGAACGCATCGATGAAGATCACGCAAATCCACGCCGGCTCTGGCAGACCATGGGAGAGCCGGAATACTTGACTGCTTCGCAAGTTGAACAACTGGAAACGGCTTCCACTCTCTCGAAGGAAGGGCAGCCCTGGACCCAGGAAACAGGGCTATATCGATTTGCACGCCGCCCTGCCGCCGCAGAGTGTCGCCTCCATCACGATCGAATTCGCGTAAGCGAACCGTCATGAAAGCGCCCATAACACGTCCAGGGTTGCCCAATTCGAATTCGCAGGTAACGGATTCGGAAATGCTCGACGATCTCCGGTGTGCCACCTTCACTTATTTTCGCGATGAGGTCAACTCCGAACCGGGCTGATCGCGGATAAGACCCAACCTAAATCGCCTTCGAGCATCGCGGCTGTGGGCATGGGGCTCAGCGTCCACATTGTGGCGGTAGAGCGAGGCTTGCTTTCACGAGCGGAGGCCGTCGACAGGACTTTAAGGGTTTTGCGGTTCTTTCAATCCAGCCACCAGGGTCCCGAAGCAGACGCCACAGGATACAAAGGATTCTACTACCACTTCCTCGACATGCAGACCGGCCGGCGAGCCTGGCAATGCGAATTGTCGACGATCGATACGGCCATATTGATGGCTGGCGTTCTCACGTCGGCAAGCTATTTTACCGCGGCAAGTGAAGAGGAAGGAGAGATACGGAGCCTTGCCGAAAAACTTTACCGGCGCGTCGATTGGCAATGGGCTTTGAATGGAGGGACGACCATCTGTCACGGCTGGAAACCCGAGTCGGGGTTTCTTCCCTACCGATGGGACAGGTCCTACAGCGAAGCGCTAATTCTTTACGTGCTGGCCCTGGGATCGCCCACGTTCCCGATTGGTCCGAAGGGCTATCGCGAATGGATCTCCACTTTTGAATGGAAGAAGCTCTATGGCATAGAACACCTATATGCCGGGCCGCTTTTCATTCATCAGATGTCTCATCTTTGGCTGGATTTTCGTGGTATACACGACGACTTCAATAGAAAGACAGGGATAGATTATTTTGAAAATAGCCGGCGGGCCACGCACGTTCAACAGACAATACGGAATAGCTAATCCGCTGGGGTTCGCTCACTATCACGAACACGGTTGGGGACTAACCGCTAGCGACGGACCCGGGCCGGGAGTTTTTGAGGTGAACGGAGTCCGAAGAGTCTTCTACGCTTACGTGGCTAGAGGTGCGCCATTCGGCCCGGACGACGGCACCATCTCGCCGTGGGCGGTAGTCGCTTCTCTCCCGTTTGCGCCTGAAATTGTGATTGATACTGTCCGTCATGCCATCGAGCGTCTCCGTTTAAAGGGCACAGCCCGTATGGATTTGACGCCAGTTTTAATCCGACTTATCCGGAGACCACCAGAAATCCAAATGGCTGGGTATCCCCGTGGATCTTCGGCTTGAACCAAGGTCCTATTATTCTAATGATTGAGAACTTCCAATCGGGGCTCATTTGGAAGATTATGCGAACGTGCCCGTGTATCGTGGATGGTCTTCGGGCGGCAGGCTTTCGCGACGGCTGGCTTGATGGGGCGTGAAGTGTATTGAAATATACTTGGCCGTTTTTACAATCGCTGCGGGTTCGGCTGCGCTGCCGCTTAACAGAATCAATAGGTTAAACCAATTTTTGGTGTTGGAAGTTCGTCTTAATTATCTTGACGCAAAACCAGCGATTCTTGGATCTCCCTTTCACGAAATCGGTTATAGTTAACCTACGGTCTCCAGGCGCCAGACCGCACCGACCCTCTCCATGAACTTGAGCGTCTTCAATGCCGCGTCACCGCAGGCTTCGGAGTTGCTTCGCTTGTGGAACGTGTGTATGTGGATCTGTGGATCCCTCCTTGCCGCCGTCACCGCCTCGATTGTGTTTATTGTTATTCGATACCGCCAACGGAACTACAACGAGCCTAAACAAACAGCCGGTAATGTCAAACTCGAGATCGCCTGGACCGCGATTCCCATTCTCCTCGTAGCTGTCCTGTTTGCGATGAGCATTCGAACGGCGCGCGCCATGGACCGTCTTGTCACTCGCGAGCCTGACATTATCGTGACCGGCCATCAGTGGTGGTGGGAAGTCGCCTACCCGTCCGGGAAAGCGATTTCAGCGAATGAAATCCATCTTCCCGTCGGTCGCGACATGCTCATCGCTATCCAGTCGGCCGACGTCATTCACGATTTCTGGGTTCCAAGACTTGGCCGGAAAATGGACGCGATCCCGGGTATGAGGAATTATGTTTGGATTCGCGCGGATCGGGCAGGGGAATACTTCGGCGCGTGTGCGGAATTTTGCGGAGCTCAGCACGCCTGGATGCGGTTCCGAGTCGTGGCGCAGGATGTGGATGCCTACAACGCGTGGCTGATCGGCGAAGCCGGCGCCGCGGTGGTGCCCACCAGTGCGGCAGCCAAGCGGGGGGAAAGCCGTTTTAGCGAGCTTAGCTGCGCGAACTGTCACAACATTCGCGGACGGAACGAACAGAGGCAATACGCTCCAGATCTAACCCATGTGGCAACCCGCAGGATGCTCGCCGCGGAACGGCTCGAAAACACAGCCGACAATCTGCGGAATTGGCTGCATAATCCCAATAGTTTGAAACCCGGCTCCAACATGCCGAACCTGAAGTTATCCGATGAGGATCTGATGGACCTCACCGCTTATCTGGGAATCTTGCGATGACTGGCGTGCCGTTTCCTGCGGTCGGGGTGGATGGCGATGTTCCAGCGCAGTCTCGCAGTGGATGGCTCGAATGGGTTTCGACCGTCGATCACAAGCGAATCGGCATCCTTATATCTGTTCACGACGCTCTTCTTCTTCTGCGCGGGCGGCATCGAAGCGCTGTCTGATGCGCATTCAGCTTGCATGGCCGGGCAACACCTTTCTGGGACCCGGAGCCTACAACCAGATCTTCACCATGCACGGCACGACGATGGTCTTTCTGGTGGTCGTTCCACTGCTGCTGGGCTTCGCGAATTATCTGACGCCGCTGATGATCGGCGCGAGCGACATGGCGCTTCCGCGGCTGAATGCGTTCAGCTTTTGGGTGTTTCTGTTCGGCGGCAGCTTGCTCTACTTCAGCTTCGCTTCCGGACACGCGCCGGCGCCGGGTGGTTTAGCTACGCGCCGCTCAGCGAAACGGGATATTCAACGCGATCGGGCCTCGATTATTGGGCGCTGGCACTGCTCGGCATCGGCGTGGGCACGATCGCGACTGCCATAAACTTCATCGTCACAATCGTGAACCTGCGGACCGAGGGATGACTATTCGCAGACTTCCTTTGTTCGTGTGGATGGTCTTCGTCAATTCGTTCCTGATTATCTTTGCGCTGCCCGCTCTTAATGCTTCACTGGTCATGCTACTGGTCGACCGGCAGTTGCAGGCACACTTCTTCACCCAACTTGGCGGCGGTTCCCCGATTCTTTGGCAGCATTATTTCTGGTCCTTCGGGCATCCCGAGGTGTACATCATGGTGCTGCCCGCCTTCGGCATCATTTCGGAAGTCATTCCCGTGTTCTCGCGCAAGCCGATTTTCGGCTACCGTTTTGTCGCAGCGTCGACGGTTGCGATTGCGCTGCTGAGCGTTGGCGTGTGGGCGCACCACATGTTCGCGGTCGGGCTCGGACATGCGTGGGAATACGCGTTCGGCGCCTCCAGCCTGCTGATCGCAATACCGACCGGCGTCAAGGTGTTCAACTGGATGGGCACAATGTGGGGTGGATCGATCCGTTTGACGACGTCCATGCTGTTCGCGATCGCATTTCTCTTCACATTCACGATCGGCGGCCTCAGCGGAGTCACCTTCGCGACCGTGCCGATCGATTGGCAGGTGACCGACACCTACTACGTGGTCGCGCATATGCACTATGTGCTATTCGGGGGGACGCTCTTCGCCGTGATGGCCGGAACTTACTATTGGTTCCCCAAAATGAGCGGCCGAATGTTGTCCGAGCGCTGGGGCGTGCTCCATTTCTGGCTGATGTTCGTCGGCTTTCATCTTACGTTCTTCATTCAACACATCCTCGGGCTCGACGGCATGCCGCGGAGGGTATACACCTATGCGAATCATCCCGGATGGGCGCTGATGAACATGATCTCTACAATTGGCGCCTTCGTGATCGGAATCTCCGTGCTGGTGTTTCTCTGCAAACATCGTCGTCAGTCTACGTCATGGGACAATTGCGGGAAACAATCCCTGGGACGCATGGACCCTTGAATGGGCCACCACTTCGCCTCCGCCGGAACATAACTTCGATTTCGTCCCTCCCGTTCGCGGGCCGAGGCCGCTGTGGGATCTGTCCCATCCCGAGGCAGGACGGTTATGAAGCGACCCAACACCGCGAAATTGGCGATGGCCGTTTTCCTCGCCTCCGAGTTGGTGTTTTTCGCTTTTCTTATCGCGGCGTACATCTACTTCTACGCCGCCGTGGCGCACGGTCCCCGCGCGAGCAATAGCTTGAATCCACCGCGTACGCTGATCTTCACAATTTGCCTGTTGGCGAGCAGCGGCACGATCTGGATGGCGGAACGCCGCCTGAGCGCGGCCGACCGGCAGGGCTTTCGAGTATGGCTCGGATTGACGATTCTTCTGGGAACGGTATTTATTTTCGGCCAAGCGACCGAATATGCCGGCCTGATCGCGAAAACCATCACGCCCGCGCGTAACCTCTTCGGAGCGACGTTCTTTACGCTCACAGGCTTCCATGGGCTGCACGTCGTGGGAGGATTGATCTCGTTGTCCGCCCTCTTGGGCCTCGCTTTCAAGAGGAATTTCGGTGAGAAGGAAATCTCTGGTGTGGGAGCGATTTCCATGTACTGGCATTTCGTCGACGCTGTGTGGGTCGTGATTTTCAGCCTTGTTTATGTTGCGGCGTGAATATGAGCGAATCCATATTCTTCATGAACGCATGGGATTGGAAGCCGTCGGTGATGGCCGGCTGTTTCGGGTTGATCGCCATGTACGTCTGGTCCGTGCGATTCCGGCTCCCGGCGAAATTCGCTTGGTGGCTGGCTGGTGTCTTGTTGATCCTGTTCGCGCTGATCTCTCCGTTCGATGCGCTTGCCGACACGTACCTGTTTGGCGCCCACATGGCGAAGCATATTCTCTTCGTCCTGATCGTTCCTGCGCTGCTGCTCCTCGGAACTCCGGCGTCGTCGATCGAGCGAGCATTGCGGCATCGGCCGATCGCAATGCTGGAGCGCTTATGCCGGAGACCCGCCCTAACCTGGATTACCGGCGTTGGCGCGATGGCGGTATGGCACGTTCCCGCGATCTTCAACGCCGCCCTTGCGAGTGAGCCGCTGCACATTGCCGAGCATCTGTGTCTGCTGGCTGCCGGAACCATCTACTGGTGGCCGATTCTTGCTCCGCTCCCAGGTTCCCGGCTGCCGCCGGTACCGCAGGCAGCGGCTTATCTATTCACTCGTGCGTGGCGTGCACTGGAATGGGAGTCTTGATCACCTTCGCTCCCACGCTGCTCTATCCGTCCTATGCACATCCGGTGGACGCCTATGGCATACTTGGCGTGATCCGCAATAAGTGGGGGATCTCCGCCGCCATGGATCAGCAGATCGGCGGGCTGTTGATGTGGGTTCCGGGATGTCTCATCTACCTGGCCGCGATCCTGACGATGTTCGCGCGCTGGTATGCCGAGGAAGTGCGGGAACCGGAGGAAGTTCAATGGACTTAGATATTACGCATGAGGGCTGGAAAAAGCCTTTACCCGATCGCGTGCCGCGCCCGACCTATTGGCCGTCGGCGCTGGCGTTGGCGATCACCATCATCCTTCTTGGTCCGGTGACTTTGCTACCGGTCAGCTTCGTCGGACTGGCACTTGCAGCGGTCGCGTTAGTTGGATGGATCGGAGAAATTATCCGATGAGCGAATTGCCCAAGATTTCTCCCGAACGGCGGATACTACTGGCACGCCTGAGCATCGCGCTCGGTGGAGTAGCCGCGACTTTGGTTGGCGTACCTGTTGCCGGATTCTTGCTTGCTCCGTTATTCGAGCGCGTCTCGCGACGGTGGCGGACCGTCGGCGAGGTGGATAAATTTGAAAAAGGTAAGACTGTCGAAGTCACTTTTGAGGATGCCTCATCGTTAGCTTGGGCCGGTGTCACGGGACAGACAGGAGCATGGCTTCGGCGCCAGCCCGACGGGCAATTCGCGGCCTTCGCGATCAATTGCACTCACCTCGGATGCCCGGTCCGATGGCTGCAGCAAGCCGAACTATTCATGTGTCCCTGCCACGGGGGAGTGTACTACAAGGATGGAACGGTAGCTGCAGGGCCGCCTCCAAAGCCGCTCATCCACTATCCGGTTCGTGTGACCGACGGCCGGGTGGAAATTCTGACCACGCCTACCCCGATCGCCTGAGACCCGCCATGCGGTTTCTTCACCAAGCTTGGGAATGGTTCGACGCGCGAACGGACGCGTCGAAGGTACTCGGTCCGATCTTGAAACATCCAGTGCCGCCTCGCACCGGCTGGATGTACGTATTCGGCAGCGCTACGTTGATCGCGTTTCTGATTCAGGTCGTCACAGGCATCGCCCTGGCAACCGCGTATGTTTCCAGCGCCGACAAGGCTTACGAATCATTGCAGTGGATCACGCACCATGCCTTTATGGGACATCTCTTGCGCGGGATGCATTACTTCGGCGCTTCGGCCATGGTGTTGTTGCTGGGTATTCATATGATCCGCACATTTCTCACGGGATCTTATAAATTTCCGCGCGAGTTGAACTGGGTGGTCGGTGTTCTGTTGCTCGGATTCACTATTCTGATGGGCTTCACCGGTCAATTACTGCGGTGGGACCAGAACGGAGTCTGGTCGACTGTGGTGGCGGCGGACCAAGCCGGACGCGTACCGATTCTGGGACCTTACCTGGCCACGTTTCTGCTGGGCGGCCAGACCGTGGGCGGCGCGACACTGAGCCGATTTTTCGCCTACCACGTGTTCTTCATTCCCGCCCTGATATTCGCGATGGTGGGACTTCACCTTGTTCTGGTCCTCCAGCACGGGATCTCGGAGAAGCCCGACGCAAACCGTCCTGTCGATCCAAAAACGTACCGCGCCTGGTATGAAGGGATGCTGCGGCGCGAGGGCGTTCCGTTCTGGCCGGATGCCGCGTGGCGCGATATGGTTTTCGGGGTTCTGGTCGTGATTTGTGTGGTTTTCCTGGCGTGGCACTTTGGACCTCCGGAACTCACCGCGCCGCCGAATCCTACGATCATTCACGCGGATCCGCGCCCGGATTGGTATTTGCTTTGGTATTTCGCCGTCCTCGCCTTATTACCTCACGGCACCGAGGCATACGTGATCGTCGGCGCGCCGATGATCGCCGCGGTCTGCCTGCTTGTCCTCCCCCTTGTCTTCAACAGGGGCCAACGGGCGCCATCGAGACGGCCTTGGGCTGTCGCCAGCGTCCTGTTGATCGTCACGGGAGTCGGCGCCTTCTGGATCGAGGGAATTCGATCGCCGTGGTCGCCCGATTTCAATGCGAGAGCCCTTCCTCCGATGGTGGTTCATGCAGCCGATGCCGGCGTCGCGCACGGCGCGGAGTTGTTCCATGACAAGGGATGCGAATATTGCCATGCCGTCGACGGAATCGGCGGCCATCGTGGGCCCGACCTGACTTCGGCCGCCGACCGGATGACCCCACAGCAGATCACGCTCCGTATTCTGAATGGCGCGAATAATATGCCTTCTTTTGCAAGTACCCTGAAACCCGGAGAATTGGACGCGATCGTAGCGTTCCTCGCGACGCGCCATCTGGTAGAGCCGGACACCGATGCCGACCAACACCAAGAGAAAGGTTCCAAGTGAGATTAGAAAACAGAGTTGCGATCGTAACCGGAGCGGCCAGAGGGATTGGACAAGCGATCGCCATTCGCTTCGCGAAAGAAGGCGCGGCGCTGGTGATCGACTACGTAGGAGATCCCGACCAGGCGAACGACACCTCGAAGCAGATCGCGGATGCTGGAGGGAAGAGCATCTCGGTGGAGGCCGACGTATCCAAACCGGATCAGGTGCAAGGCCTCATCGACAGTGCGGTCAAGGCCTTTGGGAAACTCGACATTGTCGTTAATAACGCAGGAGTGGAGAAGAAAGCCGCATTTGTGGATTATCCGCTCGAGGAGTTGCACAAGATTCTCAACATCAATCTCGTTGGACCCTTTCTCGTCTCTCAGGCCGCCGCTCGCCAGATGATTCGGCAGGGACAGGGTGGCCGCCTGATCAATATTTCGTCGATTCATGAAGATCTTCCCATGCCCACCAACGCGGCCTATTGCGCGAGCAAAGGAGGTTTGCGAATGCTCACCCGAACCATTGCCGTGGAGTTGGCGAAGTTCAAGATCACGGTCAACAATGTCGGGCCCGGAGCGGTGTACACCAAGATCGACGCTGACGTGCAAGCCAATCTTGAAATGGAGAAGTCACTGATGAGTGAAATTCCGCTGAACCGCTGGGGCAAGCCTGCGGAAATCGCCGGTCTCGCGGTTTATCTCGCTTCCGATGAGGCGTCTTATGTGACCGGTTCCACGTATTTCATAGATGGCGGAATGCTGCAGCAATCCGGCAGTTACTGAGGCGTCATGAGTTTGAAGAAGAAATGGATCTATTTGGCTGGCGGGGCGGTGCTCGCTTATGCGGCCGCGAAAGCGTTGATCGACGAAGACCGCTTTTTGCTCTTCACGCCCATGCTGACGGAGGTGGCGGGAGGCGAGGTCGAAGCGCGGCACATCGTTAGTCCGCTGCATCAAGTATCGAAACGCATTCAATTCATCCACGGAACCGTTACAGGGATAGACATCGCCCGCAAGACGGTCGACGTTGGTACAAAGCGATACAGGCCCGATCATCTCATTATCGCGCTTGGATCCGTGACCAACTTTCACGATATTCCCGGACTGGAACAGGCGGCGATTTCAATGAAGACGCTGGATGACGCGGCTGCCGTCTGTGAACGGACAAGTTCGTCCCTGGAAGCCGCATCGCAAGAAGGCGACGCTGAAAAGCGGAGAGAACTTCTCACGTTCTTCGTGGCGGGAGGTGGATTTAGCGGAGTTGAGACAATGGCCGCCCTCAACGACTCCGTACGGCGAGGAATCCGCGAGTACCCGAGCCTCTCGAAGGAAGAAGTCCGGACTGTTCTGATTAATCCCAGCGATCGCTTGCTGGAGGAGCTGACTCCGGATCTTGCGGCGTATGCCAAGCGAGCGCTCGAAAATCGCGGGGTTGAGATACGGATGAAGAGTAAAGTTTCGGGCGCGACGAGAACATATGTCGACTTGCACGGCGGCGAGAGGATTCCAACGCGCACCTTGATCTGGACTGCGGGCATTAAGCCCAACCCGATCGCGGAACAGGTTCGCTGTGAAAAAAGTGAGCACGGAGCAATCAAGGTCGACGCCTGCTGCCGGGTTTCAGGCGCGCGCGATGTTTGGGCGCTGGGTGATTGTTCGGAAGTTCCACGCGCCGATCATAAGTCCTACTCGCCGACCGCTCAAAATGCCACGCGAGAGGGATCGCTGGTAGCCCGCAACATCGTAGCGGAGCTTCGCGGATTGAATCCGCGTCCCTTCGAATACAAACCGGTCGGAGAACTTGCCCTGGTCGGGAGACGCTCCGGCGTCGGAAGAATCTACGGCCACAATTTCTCCGGTTCGCTCGCCTGGCTGATGTGGCGCGCCACATACATTGCGAAAATGCCCGGCGCGATCCAAAAATCGCGGATCCTGGGGGACTGGCTCAGGGACTTGGCGTTCGGCTGCAACTCTCTTTCGCGAATGCCGCCGTCTAAACCAACATGACATCGAATGAGCGTTACCAGGTAATCATCATCGGATCCGGAGCGGGAGGGGGACTCTCGCCTATCATTTAGCGAATGCCGGGAAGCGAGTGCTCCTCCTCGAACGGGGCACGTTCTTGCCGCAGGAAAAGCCCAACTGGAACACCACAGATGTGTTTCTCGATAATCGCTATCACACGAAAGATGTCTGGACGGACAAAGCACGGCAACGACCTGCACCCGGGAACCGGCTACTGGGTGGGCGGCAACACCAAGGTATATGGCGCAGCGATGTTCCGCTTACGGGAAGAAGACTTCGGCGTGCTGCATCACAAGCGCGGGATTTCGCCGGAGTGGCCGGTGAAATACGATGTCTTCGAACCCTACTACACTCAGGCGGAAAAGCTGTTTTGTGTGCACGGAAAGCAGGGCATCGATCCAACGGAACCACGCCGCAGCGCACACTATCCGCTACCCCGCCATCTCCAACGAGCCGCGCATGCAGGAGATTCAGACGATCTCCAGGGCTTGGGACTCAGGCCGTTTCCGTGTCCCCTGGGGCTGAAGCTGAACGAAGCGATCGCGTGGAGAGCAAGTGCATCCGGTGCGACACCTGCGACGGTTACCCATGTCTGCTTCACGCGAAATCGGACTCCGATATCAACTGCATCCGCGCGATCATGCACCTGCCGAACGTCACGCTGCTCACGCAGGCCAAGGTGACGCGATTGCTAACCAATGTAACGGGGACGGCAGTCGATTCGGTCGAGGTGGAACTGGACGGGTCCGGGAAGAAGACTACAGTTCGCCGGCGACATCGTGGCTGTGTGTTGTGGCGCCATCAATTCGGCCGCGTTGCTGCTATTAAGCGCCAATGACAAGCATCCCAACGGGCTGGCGAACAGTTCCGACATGGTGGGCCGCCATTTCATGTTTCATCAGGCCGACGCGATTCTGGCGCATCGGCCAAGAAGCCCAACCGATCTTCATACATGAAGACGTTCACGCTGAACGATTTCTATTTTGGCGACAACGATTATCCCTTCCCGATGGGAAACATCCAACCGATCGGCTCTTTCCAGCCGGAAATGATGAAAGCGGATGCTCCGCCTTTGACGCCGACCTTCATCCTGGATCTGATGACCACCCATGCTGTTCCATGGTGGCTCACTACCGAAGACTTGCCCGATCCAAACAATCGTGTGCAGATCGTTGACGGCCGGGTTCGTCTTGACTATACGCCCAACAATGTCGAGTCCTTCGAGCGCCTCAAGTCGAAGTGGATCGATACTCTGAAGCAGGCCGGGCATGCCGACCATTGGTTCCACATGCACGCCTATTTCAAGAAGCGAATTCCGCTCGAAGGCGTGGGCCATCAGAACGGGACATGCCGCTTCGGCGCCGATCCGAAGCAATCCGTCCTGGATACTCATTGCCGGACGCACGATGTGGACAATCTTTATGTGGTGGACGGCTCCTTCTTCGTGTCCAGCGGAGCCGTGAACCCTTCGTTGACCATCATCGCCAATGCGCTCCGGGTCGGCGACCATTTATTGGAAAGGCTGCATTGAGCAAATCGATTCAGCCTCAGCCGTCCTTGAGCTTGGGGATTTTGCTGATTGTCCTTGCATTTGCTTGTGTCGCGGTGATGAGCGCGTTTGGCAAGGGTGCGAGCCGTGTGTCCACAGCCACCCTGGTATTCTTTCAAAACTTCATCAGCCTCTGCCTGTTCGCGCCGTGGACTTTTCGAGGAGGCCATGGCGAACTGAAGACGGCGCGGATCAAGCTTCATATCTTGCGTGCAGCCGCAGGACTACTCTCCCAGGTCCTGATGTTTGTCGCGGTGAAACAAATGCCGCTGGTGAATGCTGTTCTCCTCTCGAACTCCGCGCCCTTATTTATTCCAATGGTCGCGTGGGGCTGGCTCAAGGAGCGCGTGCATGCGGCCGTTTGGATCAGCTTGCTCATCGGGTTTGCGGGCGTGGTTCTAATCCTGCGGCCGGGGCTCGCGATGCTGACGAATCCTGTCGCTTTGCTCGCAATCAGCGCGGCGGTATTCTCTGCGTTCGCCCTTGTGTCGGTCAATCAGCTCTCGAAAACCGAACCAGCACAGCGAATCCTTTTCTATTACTTTCTGTTCTCATCGTTGGCCGCGGCTCCCTTTGCAATTGCGGAATGGACCGCTCCTACCGCTCGCGAATGGCTTTTTCTCAGTGGAATCGGCATCACGATGGCGCTCAGCCAGATGCTGATCATTCTCGCCTACCAACGCGCTGCTCCCAGCCAAATCGCACCGTTCAATTACACCGTGGTGATCTTCTCAGGACTCATCGGCTGGATCGTATGGCACAACACTCCCGGCGTACTCGCTTTGGCAGGAGTACTGCTTGTCACTGCGGGCGGCGTATTGAGCACGAAATTCAGCGGCCCCAATTCACAAGGTCATTTCGGCTGGGCAGGATATTGGAACCACCTGGCTCATGAGAAGTCCACATGACGGATTCCGTTCGCTGTGTTCTGCCTTGGACGGCCACGGTAGGGGAATCGCCCGTTTGGCATCCACAGGAGCAAACTCTCTATTGGGTCGACATCCAACAAAAGAAGATTCATCGATTTCATCCCGCCGCGGGCGTGAATGAAACGTTTGATCTGCCGGAGATCGTCACCTGTATCCAGCTTCGCAAAGCAGGCGGGCTGATCCTCACCCTTCGGAAAAGGTTCGCGTTCTTCGAACCCTCGACCGGCAAACTCAAGCGTCTCGGCGAAATCGAGCTTGACTTGCCGAACAATCGCTTCAACGACGGAAAATGCGATCCACAAGGCCGTTTTTGGGCGGGTACCATGGACGCCGTGCATTGGTCTTCACCGGTAGGCAATCTCTACCGTATGAACACCGATCGAACCATCGTGCACATACAGTCGGAGGTCATTTGCTCTAACGGAAGTGGCTGGAGCCCAGATGGGCGCAAAATGTACTACACGGAGAGCTTTCGATACTGCATTTTTGTGTATGACTTCGATCCGGACAACGGAGACATCTCGAATAGACGGCCGTTCGCGGTGCTCGACAGTAAGGGTGGCGGGTTTCCCGACGGCATGACTGTCGACGCGGAGGGCTTCGTTTGGAGCAACGTAGTCGGCTTGGGGCAGATTCACCGCTACGACCCAGCGGGAAAACGGGAACGCATCATCCAGCTTCCAGTACCGCGCGCCACCGATTGCACCTTCGGTGGCCCCAACCTGCGAACGCTATATATAACGACGGCGCGTGAAACCATGACTGCGGACCAATTGGAGCATGCGCCCCTTTCCGGCAGCTTGTTCGCCATCGAGTGCGATGTTTGCGGACTGCCAGCCGATTCGTTCTCGGCGTGAGGCTGCTGCAATAGTCGTTCACAAGATTCCGACCGGCCAAGCCTGGCCCCGGTGGCTGGCCAGCAGGCCGCCCCCAAACTGCCGGAGGTAGCGTTATGCGAAAGGTAGCGGCGTTCGGCGCGCGGTTGCCTTTGACAGGCGCCGACACCGCGCGAAATAGGTGAGGCCAACCGTCTGTTGACAGAAGCGGAAGTTCAGCACCTGAGACTCTCCCGAAAGTATATCGGCATAGACACGCTACAGGGCGCAGCCTAGCCGGCGCAGCAAACGACGGCATCGTTGGTGCGCGGACGACGGGAGGCGATGGAGTGCCTTTCGCAAGCAGAGACGCTTGGTCGAGGCGGTAACCAAGGTAGTGTCTAGCGGTGTAACGCTTGCGCCAGACGAGATGTCCGGCTGGGCGAAACGCAACGGGGGGCCAGGCCGTGAAAAACCGGTCTACGTGCGACCAACACAGAAACTGACGCACAATTCCGTATCCTTAGAACGCGATAGATTTCGGTGAACGAGGGGTAGAGCCATGCGCCGCGGTCGTCATTGTGGACGATGCGACCTGTACGGTCGAGATAGCTCTCTAGAAGGGTAGGACGGGTCGGAGAGCACGAAGTCAATGCAATCGTGCTCGAATGAGAGCAAGGCCGTCGCTCAATCGCCGTGGAGGACACGGTCCGTGTTCACCGTATCGGCTCCAGGAAGCCAGCGAGTTTGGCGGTCGCGCGATACTGCGGGATTGGGTCGAGGTCTTTGAATGCCGATGTGAAGGCGTTCGAAAGACTCCACATCGTCCGTGCCCCGAATCCTTCTCGAACTGGAGGTTAGTTGGCTGTAGCGGTTTTCCAGCGTGAACTCGGCGTGGCTAGCCGCAGCGGCCGCCGAGAGCACGGATACGGATATAAGAACCAAAGTGCGATGTATCATCAGACGTGCCAAAAGATCGATTCGTGTGGGCCGCCTGCGAACGCTGCAGAACCGGATAGCGGGACCGCGCGGCGCGGCGAAAGCTGCGACTGCCGGCGTGTGATGGCATGGCGAACAAGGTCCGGTTTTTCGGAGGCGGATCGACAGCCGACGTTTCAAAGTGTGTGCCAACCGGGCCTTGCAGTTGGTCGAGTTCAGCCTTACTGGTTCCGGCAGCGGCTATCGCTTTTTTGGCTTCGGAAATAATGCCGGCCTTGAATTGGTTACTTTGAAGCCGCTGACTTGCCCTCGGCAGGGCCAGAGCCTCGGCGGCGTGGTCCGTGATGCGGTGCAGGTTCTTCTCCGCGTGCGTGAGGAGAGCGTCACGCTGGCCCACAGTACGGGCGCCTATAGTCATTAGCACGAGATGCTCGAGAACAGAACGCGCTTTTCGGATGCGGGGGTTCCCGGGCCGGGCCCGTGGAAAGACACGGGATTCGAAAAGGCAACATCTGCACCTGAAAGTGCGGAACTTACCGAAGCGAACTTGTGAATGCGATTCCAACGGCCCTCCGTTCCCTAGCTCGCGAGAGGAACGAGGGGCGGTTTACCCCTGCGATGCGGGTTTCGCCAGCCATCAAGGCCGAACCCGGCATGTAAGTCATAACCACTGTCCTGCAAATGCCGTTTTCACCCACCGGACCTCCCGGCCGATAGTGACCTCGATGTCGCGCAGGCCTTTTCCGGGCATAGCTTTTTGGACGCTCGCCCTCCTTGTCTCCGACTTGGCGAACGAAGTGCAATCAATGCCCCGGAGATTCGCTGTTGTGCTTCCAACCGCATCGAGCTCGAGGGCCGCTTCGAAATGCGGCAACGGCGCGTCGCGGACGGGTTAGGACGTTGGCAGGCAATGCTTGTTCACCCAGACACCCCACCCATGGCCTGCGGCCTGCATAACACCGGCTGTCTAAAGAACTGGAAGCTGCGGGCCGTGCGGTTATATCCAGGCAGTTTGTCACACCGCCGGCCAAACGGCCGGGACCTTATGCGATCGATCCAGTTGGACCGGCCCGTAGTCGTCGGCCGGCACCTCGGGCCAAGGAAAAGGTGACAAACCTAATGATCGAGAATTTGACTCCCGTCGAGCAGCCAAGGCCTCCCGCGATCGAACAGCCCAGGCCGCCGGCAGGCGGACCGGGTAGAGCCGTCGGAGATCGCCGCATCTTCCAGCGATGGCGTCCGCTGAAGCTCATTATTGCCGCAGCAGTCGTACTCATTGTTCTCCTGGCCGTTATTGCCGGCTGGATGCAGAAGTGGCTATGGATGCAGCAGCTCGGCTACACCGGCGTCTTCTGGACAATCCTGTCAGTGAAGTGGGCACTGTCTTGCGCAGCTTTCGTTGTCGCGCTTCTGTACCTGTGGATCAACCTTCGTTTTGCGGCGAGAAACGGCGCCACTTTTCGAGCCGGTAATTTGACAAGCGCGTCTACCGTTGCTCCGAAACTCGACACGCGGATCCCCCCCACGGTTATGAAACTGGGCATCGCCACCGCCGCTGCTCTCGCTGCTCTGTTCTATGCGCTCATCTTCTACGGGCAATGGGATACATATCTCCGCTTTCGCTATGGCGGATCCTTTGGGTTGCCGGATCCTATCTTCGGGGTCGATGCCGGGTTTTATCTGTTCCGTCTCCCTTTTTATGAGCTTTTGCAGAGCAGTTTGAGTGCATTGGCGCTGATCGCGCTCCTGGCCGTCTCGGCCTTCTACGGGTACGTCGGGTTACTGCGGTTCAGCCGCAGACAGCCGCACGGCTGGAACACGAAAGCCATTCCACATTTGTCCATCCTCTCGTTCGTCCTGGTCGCCAGTTGGGGATGGGGGTTTTACTTAGATCACTATGAACTCCTTTACTCCACTCAGGGAGTAGTTTACGGTGCCGGTTATACGGCGGATCATGTGACCAGGCTCGCCTTGTGGATCATGGTCGGCGCCGCGGCGGTGCTATGCGCGCTGCTGGCGGTCAATATCTTCCGGCCGCGATCCAGAGCGATACTGATTGGCTCCGGTATTTACGTGGGCGTGTACATTATCGCCGTTTGGCTGGCGCCAGCCCTCTTTCAAAGGTTCGCGGTGCAGCCGAACGAGCTGGCCCGCGAAACTCCGTATCTCAAGAACAACATAGAGTTCACTCGGAAGGCCTACAGCCTCGACACGATCCAGGAAACATCCTACCCGGCGCTAGCGGACCTGACGTCCGACGTTATTGCGAGAAATCAAGATACTATCCAGAACATCCGTCTCTGGGACTATCGCCCGTTGCTTCAGATGTACCAACAAGCCCAGGAGATACGGCTCTATTACCAGTTTTATGGGGTTGATGTGGACCGTTATCACTTGCCGGATGGTTATCATCAGGTGATGCTTTCGGCGCGCGAGCTTTCCGCGGAGCTTCCTGCCGAAGCTCAAACCTGGGTTAACCAGAAATTGCAGTTCACCCATGGTTATGGCTTGGTGATGAGCTTCGTCTCGAAGACTATGGGGGGAGGATTTCCGCAGTACGTGCTTGAGAATATTCCGCCCGCATCCGCTTACGGACTAACCGTCAACCAGCCGTCCATTTACTACGGCGAGTCCATGTCCGGATATCGGATCGTCGCGACCCGCATTAAAGAGTTTGACTACCCAAAGGGGAATCAGAATGTCTACACGAGTTACACAGGCACAGGCGGCATTCCCCTGGACAGTTTGTGGAAGCGGCTCTTGTTTGCATGGACTCAGACCGACGTCAATATACTGTTTACGTCCTATCTTCAGCCAGAGAGCCGGATTCAGATCTGGAGACGCGTTCAGGAGCGCGTGGAGGAGATCGCCCCGTTCTTGCGCCTCGACAAAGATCCCTACGCCGTGGTCAGCGACGGCAAACAGTACTGGATTCAGGACGCCTACACCGTGTCGGATCATTTTCCGTACTCCAACCCTCACGCCGCGGCCTTTGAAGAAGGTCTGAACTACATTCGAAACTCCGTAAAGGTGGTTGTGGACATGTACGACGGAACCGTCCGGTTCTATATCATGGATCCCAACGATCCTGTCCTGGCGGTCTACCGGCGTGCGTTTCCGGGCGTTTTCAAAGACCTGAATCAGCTTTCGGCGGATCTGAAAGCGCATCTCCGGTATCCGGAAGATCTCTTTTCCATCCAGGCCGACCAGTACAGAACATTCCACATGACAGTTCCGCAGGTTTACTACAACCGCGAGGATCTGTGGGTCCTCCCGCAAGAGAATTACGCGGGCACGGTCGCGCCCATGCAGCCCTATTACATCCTGATGAAGCTCCCCGGAAGCGACCAGCTCGAATATCTGCTCATGACTCCTTTCACGCCTCAGAAGCGAAACAACATGATCTCCTGGTTGGCCGCCAGGTGCGATTTCCCCGAATACGGGAAGATGCTTTTTTACGAACTCCCCAAGGAGAAGCTGATCTACGGCCCCATGCAAATCGAGGCGATGATCGATCAGAACACTACGATCGCCCAGCAACTGACCCTCTGGGACCAGAAGGGTTCCAAGGTCATACGCGGAAACCTGATTGCGGTACCGATCGAGAATTCCTTTCTCTACGTGGTACCGCTGTACCTCACGGCGGAAGGCACGGATTTCCCCCAACTTAAGCGGGTAATCGTGATTTCGGGGGATAAAGTGGCGATGGAGCCTACACTCGACGAGGCAATAGCGTCCGTCTTTGGGACGCAGCAACCCCAGAATCCCGCGCAGTCCTCGCTCCGGCAGCAACCGGAATTAGGCCAGGCGAGGGCCCAGTTCGACGATGCACAGAGGGCCATGCAGCAGGGGAATTGGGGAAACTTCGGCAAGGCGATGGATGCTCTCAAGCGGTCGCTGACCGGGCCGGCAAAATAGGTACCGGCGATGAGCAAGCTTAACTCCGTGAAGCGGCAAAGGAGATAGCTGGTGGCACGAGAACAACTAAAAGAATTCAAGACTCAGGCTCAACAGGCGGGTGCGGGCGCGACGCCCCAACAAAACCGGCAGAACATCGGCCTCGAGAAGAGCGCTGGCGCCATGGCGTCCGCCAGATCGGGGCAGCGCCGCTCCGCATTGAAGACGGAGCATTCGGGGTCTGTCCGTGCTGCGGAACGGCGCGGCCAGCCGGAACGGCTTTTTAGCGACGGGTCACCGAGCGTGTATTGGAGACCAAATTACGTCGGGCGTAGCGTACAGGAGTTGAATATAGGAGGAGAAGACGAAAATGACACTTAGGCCGCTGTTTGAAAACAAGTCCTCATCCGGCTCACCGACGACCAGACCGCCTTCGCCTGCACCGCGAAATGGTCATTATTCTCAAGAATCACACGGGTTTGCGTTAGCGAGACCGGGCCTGACTTTTCTCCTCAAGCGACGGAACGTGGCTCGATCGCTCGGGAGGAACTTCCGATGCTCCGATGCATCCGGCTTGAGTGAACTCGAAGGGCCACAATGAGCAACCTTGGCCTTCCGAGAAACGGGAGTCGCATTCCCCCCTCGCAGGTTCGCGGCAGCCGGAGCAGCTAACCGCGACACAGTGCGTGTGGGTAATGGACCTCTCCGGGGCTGAGGGATCAGAACATGTTCGATAGGCGGTTTCACGAGTGTAGTGTGAATTTCGAAACGGAAAAACGCGATTTGAACACTTTGCGATGGAGGTCGTAATAATATGCCGAAGACTACAGTTGGATTATTTGAGAATCCCGGCCTCGTGGACGACGTCGTCCGCGAGATCGAGGCCCTTGGTTTTCCTCGGAGAGACGTTCGCAGTCTGGAGGAGCCGGCGACTTTCGAGGTCACTGGTGTGATGAGCTTTCCACGTCTCGATTTCGAAGTTGACTCGATCCGGGAGCTTACCAGAATCGGGGCGACCAATGCGGAGGCGCAGTCTTACGTCGAAGGACTGCGACGCGGAGGGGCCCTGGTTTTCGCGACAGGTTCGGACGAGAAGCTGGAGGCCGCGGCGGATATCATGAACCGGCACGGCGCGGTGGAGATCGAAAAGACCAGTGGCCCCGAACCGCAGTTACCCGGCGTGGTTCGCAAGGGCATGACTCCGGTACGCGATAGTCCGGTCATGGCCGGGCGGCTCCGCCAGTCGGGCGGCGGCGCCTGCCTTTTCGTGTGGTAACTAAGAGCCCGCCGATCTTGCGAACTGGGTTGAACTGGAGTGAGCTTTCGGCAGCGGTGCGTGGTCTGACGGCTGGCCACTCTGCTTATCAACTTAGGGAGAACAAATGTGGTCTGGCTGCTGTTCCCCCGGTGTGACAAGGATCGAGGTTCTCAGCGCTTTTCCAAATGATCAATCGCGCGGACTATTTCGCGCCGGGCCGCCCCCACTGTGAAGCCTTGCGTCCCAACGAAAACGGTCGGGGGAGGAAGCACAGCAGGAGACAAACCACGCAGCCGTTGAAACACTAAGACTGCTGAAGTCATCTGCGTGGTCCATTGCAGCAGCTTCCGGAAATCAGCCAAACCAAAGCCTGGTGGTATTTCAGGATGCGGCGCACGCAGTTGACGCTGCAGATCATCGGAAGTTTTGCCCCATAGCGCAGAACCAAGGGTCATGCTGAGCCCGACGTCGCCGCGGACCTGAGTGTCCCAACGCATCGCGTCCTCTGTTCCGAAGGGCCGCAGTGCGCGCCTTCCCGCGCCGCCGTACAGGACAGGAACTCCGCAGACTCAAGCGGCGCGGGACGCCCCGTTTTGCGCGAGTTCCTCAAAAAGAGGACGTTGGAACTGCCGCGCCGCCAGCCTACAGCTTACGGGGTACATAATCTCCCGACCAGACATCGAGCTGCAGGTCGACGGCGGAGGTGCTACTGGCGGTGACGCTGTAGAGCTGGAGGAGCGCAAGCTCGGGTCGTCGTCGATCATCGTCCGCATGTCCGCCATTCGTAAGCTGGCGGTGGAGGCGACGGACAACGGCCTGTTGGCGCCGGAACTCGCCGCCGGCATCCAGCGCGTGAAGAGCGCGAAAATCCATCGGCGTCCGCATGGGAGACTGGCTGTCCCAGAAACAGGCCCAGGCGCTCCTGAATACGCCGGACATCTCGACGCTCAAGGGCCTGCGCGACCGCGCCATCATCGCCATGCTGCTGGGCTGCGGGCTACGCCGGTCCGAAGTGGCGGCGCTTACGTCGGGGCACGTGCAGCAGCGCGATGGCCGGTGCGCACCGTGCCGATGCCGACCTGGACCAAGGTTGCGGTGGACGCCTGGACGGCGCGCGCTGGCGTCGCGGAGGGCTTCGTGTTCCGGCCCGTGCACCGCGGCGATCAGTTGCGGGGGGATCGCCTCTCGGAGAAGGTGGTGTGGCAGCACTTACGGCCGTATGCTGCGTCTATGCGCATCGCCCGATGCCTGAAGCGGCCCGATTCGCTCGCGTGCACATCTTCGGTTCGGGCGTTTGCCCGGCCAGTTGACGTGCCAGTGGACTTTACGGGAGTAATCTCCCAGAACCCCGTTTCAGGACCCTCTGCCCTTGGAAGACCCAAATAGGCTGTCCGAAACGCTGACGTCACTGAAGTGGAGCCGCCTTACATTTGACCAGTCACTCCCTTCCTCTTTGACCACGCCCACAAGGCCCGATCCAAAGTCCTCAACGAGACCCCGGCCTCCGAAGCTAGGCGTTTACATTCCGGAAGATAGTGCCGGACATAAAACTCAAGGTCCGCCTCGGCATCCGCGACGCCCAACGCTTCGAGGGCGCGAAAATCGATAATGGTGTATTGGCTCCTGATCAAGTGCCGTGAGGATCGCAGAAGCCATGGGCGCTCCCACGCCACGAAGTCCCGTCAACACGGCCAGCGCACTCCTGGGTTCCCGTGCGCGAAGCGCCAAACGCAACGCGTCCGCGATCTCCGAACCCGAGTTGTCGCGGATGAGCGCCAGGCGCCGCTCCGACTTCCAGGCGACGATCTCTTCAAGATTCGAGCGACTATAGTCGCCTCCACGGATTCTTGATCCGGCGGCAAATGCCCTCTCATCATTTTCGAGGTCCTCTGCCGGGTATTGAGTGGCCCAGTATGGGATATCCGTGAGTTGGAGATGGAAAGCAACTGGCCGCATACGGCCTCCCCGTCAGGGTAGCAAAGCGCGATCCTAAGGCGGCATCACCAGCGGTTGTGGTCTCCGAACTCCGTTTGCAGTCCGTCCGGCAGAAGTCCGACATGGCGACTTTCTGACGCTGACGCGCTATGATAGCCCCGTGACGGAGTCCGTTACCGTACTGCTGAAGCAGTTGGGGAAGGGCGACCGTAGCGTCCTGGACGAACTGATTCCGCTCGTCTACCACGAGCTGCACCAGATCGCGCAGGCATACATGCAGCGCGAGTCCCCCGGCCACACGCTGCAGCCCACGTCCCTGATCCACGAAGCGTATCTGCGTCTGATCGAACAGTCTCAGCCGGGCTGCGTCAGCCGCGCTCACTTCTACGGCGTGGCCGCGCGGGTCATGCGCCAGATCCCGGTTGATCATGCGCGCACCCGCCAGGCACTCAAACGCGGCGGCGAAGAAGCGAATGTGCCGCTCACCGACACGCTCGAATTCCCGGGACGTCCGATGTTAGTCGTCGCGCTGGATGAAGCGTTGGACCGCCGGACGGCGGTCGACGAGCGGAAAGCGCGCCTCGTCGAAATGCGCTTTTTCGCCGGCATGACCGCCGAAGAGATCTCGGAATGCTCGGACGTTCCGCCATACACTGTTCGCCGCCAGCTCCGCCTCGCGCAAGCCTGGCTGCACAAGGAACTCGCCCCGTGAACGCTGAAATCGAGCGTCTGTTCGAAGCGGCGCTGGAGATTCCGCCCGAACAGCGCGCGCAGTTTCTGTCTCAGCACTGTGCCGATGCCGAAGTGCGCCGCGAAGTGGAACTGTTGCTGGAGCACGATCGCGGCGCCGAGGCGTTCGTCGCTCAAGCCGTCGCCGGCGGGGCCGCCTCCGTCATTCAGAGTCTCTCGTTTTCGCGCGGCCAGCGCCTCTCCCCGTACCGCATTCTCTCCGTCGTTGGACGCGGCGGCATGGGCCTCGTCTATCTGGCGGAACGCGCCGACGGCAAATTCGATCAGCGTGTGGCCATCAAGGTGGTTCAGGCCGGACTCGGCGGGTCTTTCGCCGACCGTTTGCAGCAGGAGTGCCGCATCCTGGCAAGTCTGGAGCATCCCAACATCGCCCGGCTGGTGGACGCGGGAGCGACCGACGACGGACTGCCTTATTTCGTCATGGAGTACGTAGCAGGCCAACCCATCGACCGGTTCTGCGACGAGCGCAAACTCACTCCGCGCGAACGGGTGCAGTTGATGCTACCGATCTGCGAAGCCGTTCAGTTCGCGCACCAGAAGCTGGTCGTGCATCGGGATCTAAAGCCCGATAACATTCTGGTCACCGCCGACGGTATTCCCAAGCTGCTGGATTTCGGAATCGCCAAAGTACTCAGCGGCGCTCCCACGACCGTGCCGGAGACGGTCACCCGCGTTCTCACGCCCGAATACGGCAGCCCTGAGCAGGTCCGCGGAGAATTAATCGGCACCGCCACCGACATTTACTCCCTCGGAGGAGTGCTTTACAAGCTGCTGACCGGCGTGGCGCCTCATCAGATCGAGGGTAAAAGTCCGGTGGACGCTCTCCGCGCGATCTGCGAAGAAGGCATCCGCCGCCCCAGCAACTTGCGCCCCGAGCTTGCCGGAGACTTGGATCACATTTTGCAGATGGCCCTGCGCAAGGAGCCGCTGCGCCGCTACTCCTCGGCGGACCGGTTCGGAGCCGACCTGCGGCGATGGCTCGCGGACAAACCGGTCCTTGCCAGTCCCGATACCATCTGGTACCGTTCGGGGAAATTCATCAGGCGGCACTGGCCGGGCGTTGCCGCGGCCGCCATCGTCCTGCTGGCGCTGGTGGCCGCCGCGGCCGTGGCCAACTGGCAAGCCCGCCGGGCTGAACGCAGGTTCGCTGATGTTCGGCACCTCGCCAACGTTTTTCTGTTCGATTTCGAGCAATCTATTCACAATGTGCCCGGCGCCACCAAAGCCAGACAACTCCTGGTGAAAACCGCGCTGGAATACCTGCGCAGCCTTTCGGGCGAAGCCGCCAGTGATCCGGTTCTCGGCGCGAACTGGCGGCTGCATATGAGAAGGTCGGCGATATCCAGGGTGATGACGCCTCCGGCAATGTGGATGATGCGCCTGGCGCCGTGCGCTGCTACCAGGAAGCGATTTCGTTGCTCGAATCACTGCGACCTTCGAACTCCGGCGGTCCCGGTCTGCGCTCCAACCTGGCACCAGTGCTGGTGAAACTGGCGGGTGTACAGGTAAAAACCCGCCAACTAAGTGCGGCTGTCGAGAAGCTGCCAGCAGGCTGCGTCCTTCGATAGGGCCGTGCTCCAAACCCACCCCAGCGACCGCTCCGCCACGGAAAGTCTCGCCGACGCGTACGCGCTACTGGCGTTCTTAGAAGGTAAGGACACTCACGTCTCGATGGACTACGCTCAACGGGGGCTGGCGTTGCGGGAGGCCCTGGCGGCCAAAGCTCCCCAGGAGCGCCGGGTTCAGCAAAGTTTGGCGGACGGATACTTGAGCGTTGGGAATCTATGCGAAATGCTACAGAAAAGCCCGGCGGAATCGATCGGCTACTATGAAAAGGCTCTCCTGATCTTCGAACGGCTCTCGGCCCAGGATCCGGCGGACGCCGACCTTCGGCGCATGCTCATGGTTGCCCTCGCCGAACTTGGCGGGATGCAACTCCTGGTTGCTCCCAACCCGCGCGCCAGTGGACAGATGCCGCTCGCTAATCTGACCAGAGCATACGCAATGGCTGAAGGCGCGGCGACCAGCGATCCGGCTAATGCCAGGGCAGCGGGCGATCTGGCCGCCATGTGCGTGCGGTTGGGAAACGCCTTTGGAGTGCTTGGCCGGCGCGCCGAAGGCGAGCGCCTCATGGAACGCGCGGTCCAAGCCATCGGCGATTTGGCCCTGCGTCACCAAGCCAGCGGAGAAAACCGCTTGGACCTCGGAAAGGTCCACGGCGAGTTTGCGGATTTCCTCGCCAAGAACGGCCGCATCGCGGATGCCATCCATCATCGCCAGATTGCCGCCGAGATATACGCCAAGATGGCGGCCGGGGATCCCACCGACTCCAAGCCTCGGCTCCTGGAGGTTTGGAACTGGTCCAGCCTGGGCGATCTCTTGGCCAAACAAGGAGATTGGACTGGGGCGCGAAGCACTTATGCTTTAGGCCGTGAAGTCGCGGAAAAACTGGCGCCCGGCAATCCCGCTTTTGCCGATGCCCTAGCCGCCATCCAACGTGCGGATCTTCACGCCGCGCAAGTCCTCCAAAACCGCCGCTAAAGTTTCTTCCCCGCAGAATGTACGTTCTTCGCTGGTCTTCCGCGTGTTTGATTAGGAGGGCATGAACATGTCACAACAACGAAACGAATCGGATTTAAATAAGGGCCTGAAAAATCGCTTGAAAATGAGGCCGGTTCCTGGGCGCTGGCCAGAATGCCAAAACAGAGATCCTGGTTCAGAGGAGAAGAAGCTATGTGAGCTACACGGATTCTCGATGTTCCAAAAAACGAATTGGAACGGTTTGCTCCGGCTTGCGACCGCTTGCGCTTTGCTGGCAAATCGGCCAATCCCAAGAATATCTCCCGAACCTTTTCCCGGTTATCCGTGCACCGCCGCTCAGCCGAATACATCAATCGAGCCCTTCGTTGCGTATTCCGGCGAGGGGCGGGTTTGCCAAATGCTGAGCATTGGCAACGAAGCCAGATGCTGTGATTGGAGAGCCGGCACCCCGGGCCACACTCAGTCGCGCACAAGTTTTTGAAAACAGTGGTGGGCCCGTGGCGACTCGAACGCCAGACCTCTACCGTGTCAGGGTAGCGTTCACACACAGCCATAGTCATATCCGAGCGCCAAGGGCGCATTCTTGTCGCGGACAATATAATCCGCAAAGTTACCATCTAAGACAACGACACGGTGTTAGCCACATTCGGGGTCGCCCGGCGGGTAAGTGGTGGGAGCCAGATTCTGGCCGTCGGCGTCTGCGATCAGAACCAGGTGGGCACTGCCGTACTCCAAGGAGACATTTGTTCCGTCGGTCGATAGGCCGGTTGGGGCGACGTCGCCGGCATTCCCAAAAGGCCCAAGCGGAATTTGCGTATTGTAGTTCATCACCAGTTGCGCCTTCCGGCTCTTCGGGCGGAACGTGTACCATCCGAGCGGATAGTTGGGTTGACTGGTCCCCCGTGATCATGGTCATCACGCCATCGCGGATTACAGGGTCGATGCTGTAAGCGCCCAAAGCCGTAAAAGCTCCCACCCCGCCGGGGGCGGTGTCGCCGACTGCCAGCAATTGGGTCTGAACCCCGGTCTTCAGGTTCTGGCTCCAGATTGAGACCAGGTTCCACTCCCGCACGCGAATAAGTTGTGTTCACGGTAGTGTAGAAATACACATTGCCTTCGTCCACCGAAGGCGGCGCCCAGGACATTGGACACCAGTTGTCGCCTCTCCCGGGCATCTGGATTGAACTACCGTCTATCTTGGTGAAAGTCCAACCCGTGGCGCCCGCCGGCAGCGCATAGGCCGCCACGCACAGTAAAACTCCGGGAAATACCAGCACACGTTTACTCCAAAGCCGCATACTTATCTCCCTAGAATCAAATTTTGCGGCTGCGAGCCCTAAGTAAACAAGACCGATAGGGTGATTTTGGGGTGAATCGGGCTATGTAACATGCGTCTAACACGTCGTATAGCGTTGAATTGAGGCTTGTTGCCTGATATACAGGCGATCAAAAAGCCGCGTGCTTACTGAATCGGTATATAAGCCGGCGGCGCGTTGTAGCCGTTACCTTGCGGATCCACCATCAACAAACTCAGGGGCTGCGCTGGACCCGTCGTCGTCGTCGAAGGGACCTGCATGGTGATCGCGTACAGTCCGAGCGCATTCGGCTGATAGACGGCCGATACCACCGCATCGCCTTGATTGTTCACTCCCGCGTAGAGCGTACCGTTGACGATCTGGTCAGGCACGCCGGGCACTCCCGTAGCGGCGAGCGGTGTTGTCTGGCCCAGGCCCGTGGCGAAGAAGGTGACCGCTTCGCCGCGTTGCAGTGGATTTGACGCGCTCACATAGCTGCCATCCGGACGCATCGCCACGGCCAGTGGCTCGCCGGCCGCAAGTGTTCCGTTGGTGAAGATGGCCGGAGCATAATAGCTGACAGTGACGTCGTTGATGCCGATCGAACCGTGGGGCGTCGCGATCGTGACGCTGTCAAAGCTACCGGGCTGTTCCTCAAACGGTACCTGCGCGTTGATCTGTCCGTTTCCGTTCTCATTCACCAGCGCCAGGATCGGCGCGGTGATCCCGTCGAACGAAACGCTATAGCCCTGCATCTGCGCAGGATCAGTAACCACTCCTGTAATCGTCGGGGTCAGACGCGGCCCATAAATGTCACCAGGCCGCCGGGGGCGATACCCGGCATTAAACTGGCGGAACTCACGATGCTGGCGCCGGTCGGGCCCACGGGTTGCGCCGTGAGCGTAAGACTGATGGAGGGTGAATTCTTCGGCAGGAAGTATTCCGCCATGACAGTCTGCGTCCCCGCCACGGCGCCCACCGAAGTGACCTGGACGGAGGCCGTGCCGGTCGCGTCTGCCGTAGCCAATATGTCGTTCAGCTTGACCGTACCGCTGGGGATGAAGGTGAGCGGCGCGTACGGCGTCGGGTTACCCTTGCTGTCCAGAGCTTGCACTACCAGCGGCTGGCTGAGCGCCTCGTTGATCGGTGCGCTTTGGTTGTTGCCTGACACAATAGCAATCGAAGCAGGCGGGGTATAGACCAGGGTGGTAATGGTAGCGGATGCGGTGCCGCCGGCCGTGACCTGCAAGGTAATCATGGTGCCTCCCAGGCTATTGACGAAGCCGTACGCGATGGCTTCCCCGTTTAAGGCGGTCGTGGTGGACGCGCCACTCAGCGTCATGGAGCCAGCGGTAACCTTCCAGACAAGCGGTATCCCAGGAAGCGGAGTGTTGAGAGAGTCGGTCACCTGTATGATAAACGGCACCGGCAAGGCGGTATTGGTGACACTAGTCTGGTTGTTGCCGGTGAGAATGTTGATGTTGGCGGGCGCACCCGCGGTGATGGTCAAAGTATAGCCGTTAAACACCAGGCCCGAGCCATTACCTACACCAGTGAGGGGAACGTTGATCGTCAAGGGAGCGGTGCCGGGCACGCCATTTAGGACCACATTGCAGGTGGCGAGGCCCGTAGCGTCGGTCAAAGCCAGGCCCCCGTTGGTCCCCGCGCAGCTCGCATTGGGCGCAGCGGCACTGGTGCCGGTAGTCACCGTCACGCCGGCATTGGCGAGCGGTCTGCCACTGGCCGCCGCGTACACCTGAACCATCACCGGAGTTGGCAGGGTGCTTCCCGCGGCGCCCTTGAAAACGGTCCCCGCCGCAGGCTGTAGGACTTGAGCTATTACCGGGATGACCGGCGGATAGCATGGCGGCGCGCTACAGTACGAAGTGTTCAACGGCATGGACGTGACGTAGAAGTTCTGGCTGATCGTCGTGGTGCCGCTGGAAGTCGCGGCGGGGACAACTACGCTGGCTGTCACAGTATCCTGCTCAAAGCCTTCCGGCACTCCTACCAGGGGCGGGAGGAATCTGACAAGAGCTTGTCCCGAAGCGTTTGTGGGCGTCACGACGGCGTTCAGTGGGGCTCCTGTGGGCGACTGCAAGGCTCCGTTTCCAGCGGTGACGGTGAAAGTCACTAACGTATTTACCACCGGGTTCCCGTTGGAATCGGTAGCGAGAACCACCAGCGGATCCGGATCGGAAGGCGCGCCGCCAGAAAAGGTTCTCCATGATGAGTTGGCCCTGCCCGGAAACCACGGTCAGCGCCGCGGGCGGCGGCGCGGGGGTTCCCACATTGACTGTAAAGGCTTGCGAAAGCGGTCCCGCGCCGACGCTGATCGTGAAAGTGCCGACATCCGCCGGCGTGCTTCCGGCCGTAAAGATGGCCTGCGCATAACCGTCCGCGCCCGTGACAGTATTGATAGGTTCGATCGTTCCCGTAATCCCATAAGGCGGAGTGAAACTCACTCCGCTTCCGGCGATGGGCAGTCCATTCTGATCGAGCACCCGAATGACTAGGGGCAGGGTGACCCCTCCGGGTAGTAGCGTCTGATTATCTCCATATTGCAGGATAGTGTTCGGCTGGTTGTTAGTAAATGTGGGAGCATAGTACGCCACTGCTCCCGGTGTGCTATAAAGTAGCGGTACCTGGGAAGTGAGTAGTAGGATGCGGGATCAACACGGAACAGACTAATAATTCCCGACGGATCGGATTCATTGGATATGCTGAATAAATACTGGGGAAAATTGCGGCCGGGCACGCCCAAATCGTTCGAAAGCGCCATCGCGGCTTGCGTGGTCGAGGAAAGGCCGCTAATGATGGGAACATTCAGAATGAGCCCGCCGTTGGTGCCCATTTGCAGATCGAACAGCGATTGTCCTCCGCTCGAAAACGGGTATATCGTGTATGGGGATGCCACATAGAGGCTGTCGAAGACAGCGGGCAAGCCCGTTAGCGGGGAATTCGCCAGCGCGCTGAGCCCTGTAAAGGGCACCTACCTTCCACCAGGTGATCGTTAAGATTGACCAGCAGGATGGCGGGCTGTGTGCCGTACAGCTGGTTAGCTGCTACCAGGTAATTGCCGTCGGGAGTAAAGACCAACGGACCCGGAGTGGCATTCACCGTCACCGCGCCGTTGGGTGTGCTGGCAAGGTCGCGGGATTGATCTCCAGAATCTGGTCGGTGAAGCCCACATAAAGCAGGGCGTTGGGTCCCTGACACCGAGCCCGCTGGCCGTGCCGGTATTAGCGTGATGGAGTTAGCACGGCTAACTGGGCAATGCTGATCGACGCCGAGGTAACTCGTCCCGTTATAGGTGGCTAGAGCAAAAACGGTTTGGCTGTCGTAGCTAACGGTGACGGCGATGACGGTCGCGCCTCCGCCGACGCCGATACCGTTGGGCGTCAGATCGAGATTCGTACCAGTATCGAAAAGGTGCACGGCGTTCTCGCCTACCACCAGCCAGCTACCGTCCGGCGATAGTGCGCCGCAGTTCAGCGGGTTGGGGAAATTGCCAATCTGGTGCTGACCGGCCACCGCCGTGGCGGACGTTCGGGCCTGTGGGTGCAGTACCGTAATCGCAGCGCCGCTGTTATTCGTGACGAAGTAAAGCTCGCTGCCGTCGGACAGGCTCAGGAACTGAAAAGCGCCCGGTACGGAGGTCGTCGGGCCTGGTTGCAGTGTGCTTGGGATCGAAAAAGGAAACGGTGGGATCCTGCGACACCGTAGCGGGTCCCTGAAACGTTACTAAAAATTGCGCTTCCAGAACCGCCATCGAGGAGGCCCAACCGCATGCCAATAGAAAGACTAGTCTGCGGAATATCATGAATATGAACTTAAGCATGATCTTGCACTTTCCCGCCTGACGCGCTGAATAGCGCTTATTGCCAGGCGACCGTGTAGCCGGAGAGGAGGCGGTAATACATATAAAGCGCATCCAGGCCGGACGGCGGAGGGCTGATTTTCTGCGGCGCGATGATAGGGCCTACTAACATCATCCCGGCGACCAACGGCCCATTGCGCGGAAGCCGGCAGTGTTTGCAACATGTAGGTGGGGACGTTGAATGACCCGAGAGTGCTGGGCACGATGCACTCTACTTGCACTCCCGAATCGAGGTCGGAGGGCACCGTAAAGGATCACCGTTGAACCGATCAAGGTAATATCCATGAAGCCCTGCGGATCGCCGCCGCTCCAGGTGATGGCGAGCGGAGTATCGCGTGGTATGGGCGGCGTCCCATTCTGTAGTCTCGAAAAGGCCGATGTTGGTCCATTGAAACGAAGCGGCGGCCGACGAAACGTCGAGCGAGGCAGTTAAGGGGCCGATATCCTTGCCGCCGGCGCCAGTTACGATATAAGTGCCCGAGGAGATTCCGGTTATGTTGAAAGTGCCCTGGCCGCCAGATGTCGAGAGCCAGAAAAACGGGGTCGCCCACTGCTGAAAATCCAGAAGGTTTCCCGTCGGCAGCGGGGCGATGCCGCCCACCACGCCGGCGTATCCCCCTAGCGATCCGCCCGAATTAGTAACCTGTGGAACCGATTGAGAGGGGACTGCGCTGACCGGACCCTGAATGCTGAGCGCCGCGCCCGCATCGAGTTCATTCACATACCCGAAGCCCGGATCGGACGCTGGTGGGTAGCCCTGATAAGAGGTAGAGGTGCAGTTACCAGTCGCGCCAGTGGAAGGCACTTGCGAAAGACCCTGGATCACATCGAACGCATAGGGACTGAACTTGCCGAATTGAGCACTGACCGAGTCGTCCAGCCACTGCTCGTAATCGCCTTGGGTGTCGTCAGCGATGTTCCAAAGTTGGCTGGAAAGGCCGATTACGCCTATATCAGCATACCCTTTGCCGCTGACCACTCCATTTATGTAATCCATACTGACACCGTCCGTATCGCTACATGGTGCGCCATTCGGATCCACTGACAGAGTCGTAATGTTACTGGTAATCGATCCTGTCACTATGGCGACCGGAACATAGCACCCTTGCACGTTCTGCGGCACAATAAAGTCAATCTGGTCCAGTGCCGTGAAGCCCGAGCGGCCGGCATAGGTGACCTGAGCGGTTTGGCCGCCTACCCATACTGTGGGACAAGACGTGCCAGGGCATAGGTTCGTGGACGTCGGCGCCTGCGCTTTGTTCCGCTGCGGCGCTCGGCACCGGACCCAAGCCGGTCCCCCAAATGGTCACGTAGCCCCCCGTGGTAGTGGCAGTACTGGGCTTGGCGGTGGTGAAAGGCGTGATAAAGGTATACGTCACGGCATTGGTAAAAATCCCCGGACCATAGCCCGCCCCCGTCCAAGTGAACGTACCAAACGAACTCGGCACTACCGTGATCGGCACCGGTGTGCTGCTAGCGCCGCTGTAATTCACTGTAAGGGTGCCTGTACCCAGCGGGAGTATTAGAGGGCAGGACGGCGTTGACCTGTGCTCCGCCACTGCTTTGAGCGGCATATTCAATGTACGCCGCTACTGTAGTTCCGCTTACGGTCACACTCACGGAGGTGCCTTGGAGCGTGATCGGCAGCGGATACGGCTTCCAGTAGCAGTTGTAGTAGTTGGAAGCGCAGGTCGATGAGGCAACCCCAAAGCCAGATCCGTAGACCGAAAAGTACGAACCTTGCGCAATGGAGGCATCCGGCAGTGTCTCCCAATCCCCTTGAGTTCCTGCCAATGCCAGGCTTTCACTGGCAGCATTGCTAACTTGTTTGACAACGGGCTGTGCCAGCATTATGGTGCCGCACGGACATATAGCTATGAGAACTGAGAGTAAAGTCTTCATGCCTGCTTTTCTGCCTTGGCCGCGAAGCCTAAGCGGCAAACGTGTCAGTCGCAATGTGACCGATGATCGTAGAACTGCTCATTTTACTATGACTCCGTCGAACTGACAATAAGAATAATATGAATTCTCAGTTACAAAGAAGGTACCTCGGGGCCAGGTCACTCCGGACGTGACGGCCATTCCCGAGACGTAAAAAAAAATCGAATTCGATAATTCATCAACTTGTTATCGAGAGCCAACTATACTTTTCGTTGCCGTGCCCCAGCGCGGGTCCGGAAGGCGCGGGGAGAGAGACGGCACGCATCAGCGTGCGGACCTACTCTCGAAGCCTTGGCTTTAGACAAAGGAGATCACGAATGAAAGTATCGACGTTTCTGTCCGCGGCTGCGTTGGCTGCGGCGTTAGTTGGCGCCGTCTGCCAATGCGGCGGCGGTAGTCAAAGTTTTGGCGCGGGTTCGTCGGCCATGTGGCAGACGGCCTCCACCGGGGCGTGGAACCAATTAGCGGGTGGTCCCGCGGCAGGCGCCCAGTACTTTACCATTAAGGGTACCTGCACGGGCACAAACAACTGCGCCCAGATCTCGGATTCGCGGGGTGCTTCCATCGTTCCGCAGAGCGGAAATATTTGGATCGTTTGGAATGCGGCCCAGACAGAAGTTTGGGCGTACATTTCGGTGGACTCAGTAGTCGGGAATCGTGTCTACTTCGCCAGGACAGCGTCGGGTACGAAAGCTTCCTCGCTACAACTCGATCCCGCCCTGACCAGCGCCCCGTTACCTTCGACCGCCACCACCAACCTCATCACGTACAACTTATGGGGCTGCGATTACGGCGGGGGCGCCGCGCCCTGCAGCGGCAGCAGCGACTATCTGCCGCAGGTGGTTTACAACAAGCTAAACAACGCTCTCTTCACCGCGGGCTTCACCGATATCCGTCCAGAAGACGCGTATTACGCCAGTTGCCGTGTTCTGAATCCGCTGGACGCGACTGGCAATTCCGCCGCTCTGGGGTATGGGAGTGGCAGAAACTGTACCTCGGCGACCGGATCAACATCAATAGCGCGTTCTCCACATCTTTTGCACAGCCGGTAAACTTTAAGATTCGCGGAACCGACCCCATCTCGCACGGGAAAATTACGGCTTTCAAAACAATCGACGTAGGAGCCGAACCCGTCATTGTGATTGTGAACCGCACGGACCCCGCCGGCCTGGGCCTCCAGAGTGGCGGCCTTTTTCAGATAACCGATATTGAGTTGCCGGTGTTGCAGACTCTGTGGAGTGGGGGGTTCCAGAAGTCGCCCATGCCTAGCGCCGGTTGCTTCGCCTCACTACTCAACTCGAGTGCGACTTCGGTGGTAAACCCGATTCAGCGCGAGCCAATGTCGGGCACATTTAACACATTCGAGTTCACCAATGTCCGCTGCAGCGGAGATCCTACCGACACGACGTGTAATCTGGCGACGCAGAATACCGTGCCGGATCTTTCTCAGGAAAGCGGCGTGGGGCAACCCACAGCGACGGCGCCGGTCACCAATCCGCTCGACAAGCAGTGCACGGGTGGCGGTGGCAGCCGCATGCGCGCGATCGGCACCAGCGAAATGGTAGGAACCGCCGTACATAACACGGAGGACTCCATTGGCTACACCTTTTTTAGCTACGGCAACGTCTCGAAGATCGCCGGCTCCACAAGTTGGGGTTATTTGACGCTGGACGGCGTCGATGGGATCGTAAGTCAAGGCGGCAGCTACACCACTGGTGAACTGCCGGTCTGCACCAGCAGTGGTGGCAGCGGCGTCTGCCCGGCTTCGCCCGGCACGTCGTCGTTAACCTGCGGAACGGCACGTACCGCTCCTGGTCGGTCGTGCGCGCCGTAACCGACGGCTCCGGCGCCAACCTCAAGAACACAGAGGCTCTGGTGACTGCGATTCAGAACAATGTCAACCTCACTACGCCCGATTTCGTTCCATACGTTGCGACGGGCGGCGATCCGGGTCTGACAATTGTTCGCTCGCACTTTACTCAGTCCGCTATCACCGGCAACAACGGTGGTACGTGCGGCGCCGAAGGCGGCGGAGACATGGGCGGATGGATCTTGAATCCGGCCGGCTGCACGTTGAACGAACACCAGTAGTTATATGGTCCGGTTGTAATCGACCGTGGCAGACTGGCCGGCAACGGCCAATCTGCCCTATTTACTTTGAGTCCCCGCCGTTCCGGCTACTTCGGTGACTCTGAACCACAAATCATATGATCGAGGCCGCTCTAAGTGAAACGAATTGTAATTTGTATTGTCTTCTTCTTGTCTCTTAAGGTAAGCAGTGGGAATCCACAGGAACCGCCCGGTGCGGCCTCTGCCCACGAAGATTTCAGCTCGCCCGCGCTTCCAGCGAGCCCTTGGAAAATAAGCACGGTGCAGGGTCCGCCTGACGACTACCCCACCTACACGCTTCAAATGGTTGAGGCGACTTGGCGCCTGGGCGATCCAATCTACTTGTTTGTGATTCTCCCCAAGAATCATCCGAAACCGCCCGTCATCCTGTATCTCTACAGCTATCCCGCCGACACAGATCGCTTTATGAACGACGACTACTGTGCATTCCTGGCGAAGGACGGCTTTGCCGCCGTGGGATTCGTGTCGGCGCTCACGGGGCAGCGTTACCACAGCCGTCCCATGAAGGAATGGTTTGTCAGTGAGTTGCAGGAGGCGGTAGGCAGTTCCGTGCACGACGTGCAAATGATATTGGATTACATGGCGCGCCGCGGCGATGTGGATATGACGCGCGTGGGCATGTTTGGAGAAGGATCGGGCGCCTCCATTGCCATCCTGGCGGCCGCCGTAGATCCGCGGATCAAGGCGCTGGACTTGGCGGAACCGTGGGGCGATTGGCCGGATTGGCTGGCCAAATCGAGCATGGTTCCCGAGAACGAGCGCCCGGCTTACGTGAAACCGGAGTTTCTCAAACGCGTTGCGCCGCTCGACCCGGTGGCCTGGTTCGGCAAAGTGAAGGTGCCGGTGCGGTTGCAGTATATAACCGAAACGGGAATTACACCCCCGGCGGCCAGGGATCGAATTATTGCCGCCGCCCCTCCGCAGGCAAAGGTCGTGCCGCACAACGACGCGGTGACACAATTCCGCACTGCGAAGCTGAAGTTCTTCGATTGGATCAAGGATCAGCTCAGGCAATGACGATTCTCGCGAAAGGCAGGAAACGCGGTTTGAACAATGCAATGCATATACTGTGTGTGCTGGGAATCGCCTCCCTTGCCGCGATACCATGTCTTGCACAAACAACGCCCGCCGCGGCTGGTGTTGCCGGTACAGTGATCGATCAAAGCGGCGCCATTTTCCCGGGCGCCGTAGTGGCGATCACGGATGCCAATGGAAAGACACAAAACACGACGGCGAATGAACGGGGCGAATACTCGTTCGCCGATCTGCCCCCAGGATCTTATACAGTTTCTGTTTCGGCCGAAGGATTTAAGAAGTTTGAAAGCAAAGTCGAGGTCGCGGTGGGCGCGCCGGCCCACCTGGATATCAGCATGCAAGCGGCCGACGCCAGCACCAAGGTGGAGGTCGCCGGGCAAAGGGCTGCTGGTGTAGAGACTGATACTGCGCAAGTGTCGGGTACGATCACGGAGAAAGAAGTGGTCTCGGTCGGGCTGAATGGACGCAACTTCACCCAATTAATTGCGCTGGCGCCAGGGGTGAGCAACCAGACCGGCCAGGACGAGGCGAAAGTCGGAGTGGTAGGCAGCACGAAATATAGCGTCAACGGTGGCCGCGTCGAGTACAATACCTTCGACGTGGATGGTTCGGATCTGCTAAATGTAGGCATCAACGGCTCCAACAGCACGCTGATCGTCTATCCCAGTCTGGACGCAATTCAGGAGGTGAAAGTTCTAACCTCCAACTACGGCGCAATGTACGGACGGACGGCATCGGGCACGGTCTTGGTGGTTACCAAGAGGGGCGCAGCGGATTTCATGGTGATGGCTATTACTTCGGCCGCAACGAGGTCGTTGAATGCCAGGAATTTCTTCGACGAGACGCAAGGCGCGCCGCTGTATCGCCGGTCGGACTTGGGCGGGACCGTCGGCGGGCCATTGTATATCCCGAACCATTACAACGCCAAAAAGGACAAGACGTTTTTCTTTTTCTCGGAGGAGTATCGGCTGAAAAGTCACCGTACCAATACAACCAGGCCGTGCCTTCAGCCGCGGAACGCAGCGGCGATTTCAGCGATGTATGCCCGCCCACGGGTCACCCCTAATTTCTCCGGTCGCAATATCCCGGATTGCCCGGCTCTTCGGCCCACACGCTGAACGATCTCAGCCAAAAAATCACCGCGCTTTCCCAAATCAACGGCCCAATTTCACAGATAGACAGGAATGCCATAGCGATCCTGAATACCGGCGTCATTCCCATGCCCAACGCCACCTCCGGATGCAACTCCACCATCGGATCGTGTTACGGGCCACAGTGTCCCCCCCCACAAATTGGCGCGAAGAATTGTTCCGCATCGATCATAATTTCACCGAGAAGACCAGACTGATGTTCCGCTACATTCACGATTCCTGGGATACAGTGGTTCCGACACCGCAGTGGGGCAACAGTTCAAAACAGTTTTCCCTCCATTGAGAACAAATTCACGGGGCCGGGAATCAGCATGGTGGCGCGGCTTACTCAGACGCTTTCGCCCACGCTGTTGCACGAGTTCTCATTCAGCTACACGAATTCCACCATCACGCTTGTCGGACACCAACGGTCCCGGCGCGAGTTGGCCGAGGCCGGCCGCGCTGGACGCGCCATGCGCGGCCGTAACCAACTCCTACGATGCGACCGTGAACCAATGTCCCATCGGGCTATCCTGTTTCAACAACGGGTTCGGCGGCAAAATGCCCGGTATCGTGATCGGGGGAAACAACCAGGAATACGGCGGCACGGGCTTCGCGGTGGATGCCGGTTACATGCCGTGGAATCACAACAATCCCAGTATAGTCATTCGCCGACCATCTGAGCAAAGTGCTCGGCAGACATAATCTCCAATTCGGAGCGCAATTGATACTCTATCAGACGGAATCAAACGAATTCCGCCCATCGGCGCGGCCACTGGCGACACGCAAGGCATCCTGACATTCAGCAACGTGGCGAATGCAGTGGCACCGGCAATGCCTTCGCCGATTTTCTGATACTTCGGCGCCGGCCAGTACCAGATCGGATCGTCAAGAGTTATACGCAGGACAGCGCTCAGGGCATCTATCACCAGCGATACCAGATTGCGGAGCCTTATATTCAGGACGACTGGCGGGTAAACTCCCGCTTGACCCTGAACCTGGGAGTGCGGTTGAGCATGTTCGGAACCTATTACACTCCGAACCAGAACGAATATAATTGGGTGCCCGGCGGCGTATAACCAGACAATCGGGAACAGCGTCGATGATCGACCCTTCGACAGGCGGGCATGTTAGTACAGTGCGTTCGATCCCGAATACCCGGACCAACGACCCGGTGCCCTGAACCTGAACAACCTGGACCCGGCCATCACGAATGGGCTGGTGCATTGCGGCAGCGGGACGGGAGCTCTGGCATACCCCAGTTCCACGATGACGCTGCCGGCCAGTTGCATGCAGGGCCACTTATTCAACTGGGCGCCGCGCATCGGTTTCGCTTGGGATCCCAAAGGCGACGGCAAGACATCGATCCGCGCCGGCTACGGGATTTTCTACGAGCACGGCACCGGCAACGAAGCCAACACAGGATCCTCTGGAGGCCAGTTCGCCGCTGGTGTTAAACATGACCCAGAGTTACCCGCAGGCCTATGACTGCATCGGGGAGCGGATATTACGATTGTGCGCCGGCCTCGGCATTTCCGCCGAACATGACCAGTATTCCCACCAAGGCCGTTTGGCCTTACGTGCAGCAATGGAGCTTGACTGTGCAGCGGGAGCTTCCCGGCGCCATGGTCGGGACCTTTGGATATGTCGGCAGCAAAGGAACCCACCTGACCCTCGAGGCAAACCTCAACCAACTGCCTCCGGTGCCGTCTTCCCAAAATCCTTATACACCCGGGTGAGCCCATTATTCCTGAGCCATCAATCTCCACTGCGGAATCGCCAATGGCGATTGCTTCACCTACACGCGGGCTCGTATATTATTGACCAACGGCGCTGTCATCAGGCCCGGGCAGCCCGGCGTTCACTAACATGCAGGCGGCTTGCTTTGGCTACACAGTGGGCGGAAGCGCCGTTAATCCGAACAGCCTTCGCCCCTATGCGGGACTGGGACAAATTATATCGCTCGAGAACGTCGCTAACTCCACCTATAACGCCTTCCAGACTACCATGCGCCGGACAGCCGGTCCATTCACGCTTGGTGTATCTTATACATACAGCCACTCGCTCGACGATTCGTCGGACAGGTCGGACGCCACGTTCGTCAACTCTTACGATCTTCGCGTCGAACAGAGCCAGCTCCAACTTCGATCAGCGCAATCTTCTGAACATCAGTTACATTTACGAGCTTCCGTTCGTGCAGTTCCTGGCGACTCCTATCGGACAAATGTTTTCGAGCCGACGGCACCGGTCATGTTTCCGAGGGCATGGAAAAGGTTTTGAAGGGCTGGGAATTGTCGGGTATTACGACATTTCAATCGGGGACGCCATTCAGCGTCGTGAACGCAGGCGGGATTCAATGGCGTTTCCGTGCCCGACAATGCGGGCGTGGCCAACGGCCTGGGTTTGGGATCGTATCCCGGACTTGGTGGGTGATCCCAAAGGGCCCGTCCCGTGCAGGCGGGAACAATGGTTACAGTTTCGGGCCACTGCTCATGAATCCGGGAGCGTTCGCCGCGCCCGCCGGGCTGACCTTTGGAGACGCGGGTCGCAATGCACTCAACAATCCCAGCCGGCTGAACTTCGACATAGCATTGCTCAAGCACATCAAAGTGAAAGAGGCATCCGAACTGGAGCTACGGCTGGAGACATTCAACACCTTTAATCACACCCAGTTCCGCATCTACGATTCAAACCTGGGAAATGAGGCGAACAATACGGTCAGTTGTTACGGCGGACCGACAGCGGGGTACTCCGCAGCCGGGTGGCGATGGAGTAAATTGTCTCACGGGCAGCGCGTTCCTGCATCCGGTAGATGCGCATCGGCCGCGCACCGTGCAGTTCGGGGTGAAATATTCATTCTAAGGGATAGTGTCAGGAGGTATTTGATGACAGACCAATCAGTTGCCAAGGGAAACCGGATGAAGGGAACAGTCCGCGCCATCGTGTGTGTCCTGATAGCGGCGGCGGCGACCGCGCCGGCGCAAGCCCAGGTCTTCAAGCTGCTCTATTCATTCACGGGCCAATCCGATGGCGGCGCACCCTGGGGCCCTCCGCTGCTCTACAACGGCAATATCTTCGTTACTACGTACTCTGGCGGCGGACCGTCTTCGGCGCAGGTGGGCACGGTGTTTGAGCTTTATACTCAAACCAACGCGCCGTACCCCTACTATATTTTCGCCGGGCAGCCCAATGATGGAGCTTACCCCATGGGGGGCTTGGTTGCGGGGACGCGTATGGGGATATCTTTGGCACCACCACACAAGGCGGATACATCCAGCGCGGCACAATCTTCCAAATCACCAACGGTTCGGAATCCTTGCTCTGGGATTTCAACGGACCGGACGGCGAGGATCCCGAGGGCAACCTGATCATAGATGCCGACGGCAACCTCTATGGGACCACCGCCCTCGGCGGAAAAAACGCCTCCGGAACTGTATTTGCGCTCAGTGCGTTCGACGAACTGGTGCAACTCTACAGCTTCGGCAACTATATGAATGACGGCATCGGCCCGGCCGCAAACCTGTACCTTTCTAAGGGTGTGCTTTACGGCACCACCACGCAAGGCGGCCAGTACCGCTGGGGCACGATATTTTCAGTGAACGCCAGGACCAAAGCGGAAACCATACTGCATAGTTTTCGCGGGGGCACGACGGGGGAGTACCCCCACGGGCGGACTGGTGGGGGACGGGCAGGGCAATCTCTATGGCACGACCTCTGTTGGCGGCAGCACCCACGGCAATGCCGGCGATGGAGTGGTGTTTAAATACAACATCCGTAGCAACACATTCAGCCTAGTGCATACCTTTACCGGCCTGGACGGCACCCAGCCCTCCGGGGCGCTAATTACCGATGGCAAAGGCAATTTCTATGGCACCACTCTGGCTGGCGGAAAGGACGGCTATGGCACCGTGTTTGAGTTCAATTCGAGTGGTACGCTGACCACGCTCTATAGCTTCACTAACGGAACCGATGGAGCCAATCCATACGGGGGGGTCACTCTGGACTCCTCGGGCAATTTGTACGGAACCACTACCCGGGGTGGCCAAGACGGCTGGGGCACTTTGTTTGAGATCACGCCCGCCCCGTGATGCCTTGATTAGCGGATCCAGCGCGCCTTTTTCCTGGGCTCTCTTCGGAACCTGCCGCGCGTTGCGGGGGTTCAATACGAGCGCCACGTTGAAACTGATCCCGTGTGAGGAATTGAAGCGGGCGCGGGAGGAAAACGAAATGACTGTGCGGGCCGCCACCATCCGTCAATTGAAGCGATACACAAGAAACGCGAGCACGCCGGTCAAGCCAAAGCTAATCACATCCGGATATTTCACTTGGGCATATTCCAGGCTGCTCCTGGCATCGTCGTTCCACTTAGCCTCGTCAATTAGCGCGACGCCCAGCACGTAGTTCGCCTTAAACGAATATTTGTGCTGCTTCATCGCCTGCCGCGCAACTGCCTCGGCTTCGGCGTAGCGATGCTGCCGGCAGTAGATGGTAGCCAGGTTGGTGAAGGCCAGCACGTGCTCGGGGATCGACCGGGTCAGGCGCGCAAGGGTCTGGATGGCTTCGTCGACCTGGCCGTCGGCCGCCAGTTCCAGCGCGAGGTTGTTGCCGGCTTCGTAGTAGAGAGGATCGATGGAAAACAACCTCCCGGTAGGCAGCGACAGCCTCTTTGTGGAGGTTCTTTTTCGCCAGGCAATCGGCCTTTTCCGCGGCCTTGCGCAGGGGCTCGTGGCGAGGCACGGATTGCGCAACCACCGTCGGGTCGTCGGCTTGTTCGAAAGATAACGTCTGCTTTTCATCGGCTGTCACCGGCGAATGGCCCATTTCCGAGACCGCGGTAAGCGCGCGGGTTCGTGCAGCGCCTGCGGGAGATGCAGGTAACGCCACATGTGGCCCAGAATCGAACCGCAGCGGTGGCAGGCATTCACCGCATCCCAGCAGTAGAAACCTGAATCGGCGCGCGCCAGCAGTGTTTTCACCATCTTCGAACAGCGGCAAACACCATCTGCAGATGGGCCGCGATCTGTTTGCCCGTCGGACGATCACCGTTGCGCAACTCCCCCGCAATGTATTCCTTGGTCTCGGCCAGAAACGTCAGGATCGGCTGAAAGCTCTTCTTGCCTTTGTTCTTCGGGTTGTAGCTTTTGCGTGCTCCCATCTGATTGCCGAACAGCGTGTGCACCGTCGTGTCGGTATCCAGAACCACAGCGGTCAACCCCACGTTGGCCGCTTCCCAGACTCGCTGTCGCAGGCACCGCTGCACCTCCAGCAGTTGCCCGGACACGCTGCCGTGCAGAGAGGCCAGGAACCGCCAGAAGGTGCATTGCGGCGGTAGCCGCAGCACCCCCAAAATTCCCGTCAGCATGGGCTCGCGCTGAACAAACCGCAGGTGATGAAGTCGCGAGAAGCCTACGTAGCAGGCCAGCACCATCGCTAGGATGAATTGATACGCTGGCATGACCCTGGTTTGCCGCTTCACTTTCAGCGTCTCCTCCACCAGTTGCCGGAATCCAAGTTTTTCCAACAACGTGCCAACGGGGAGCAATCCGCCATAAGCAGTCAAATTCTTGCCGTCGAAATCATATGGCGTGGCCGGCCCGATTTTATTGGGTTCCGAGAAGACCTTCTCCGGGCCTTGCTTTACTGGGGTTTTGTCGCTATCCTTTTTTCTGTCTGTAACCATTTGGGTGACCTCCTTGGGGTCGGTTTGCGAAGTGGCAACTTCGCAAAATTCTGTTTTACCCCAATATTTACGGGGTCCCCAAATGGGTTCAGTCAGAAGGCAAGCCGACTCGCCTCAAACTGCGTGCATAAGCCGGCTGTCAAGCGTATGGCGGTTACTGCAGGTATAGGTTCTCAAACTGCCGCAGTTCGCGGGCGTTCAAGTCCGAAACGGCCCACCAACTCATCCCGCTTGCGTTCCAATCGACAACGCGATAGCCGTTGCGATCGAGCATGGGTGCCGGAGCAACGGTCTGTCCGAATTGGTCTTCAGTCCAAAGGGATTTATGCAGGCCGACGCGATGGCGAGAGCACCAGCGCACGCAATGGCGCAGTGGGGCCGTTTCGGTAGGATCTTCTTCATAGCCATGCATACCGCGGGCGGTGGCAATTTATTCCCGCATTCAATTTAGACTTGAAAAGTCGACGGGCCGGGAATAATCCATTCGCCACGGAAGTACATGGGGTGGAGAGCAAAATGTCCAAATTCATTCTTCACGACCACAACGACGACGGAATCAATCGCAGGGGATTCCTTGAATGCATGGCCTGGGCGGGAACAGGCGTAGTATGGACCCTCGGCAGCGGGGTTCTCACCTCGCGCGCATTCGGGAAGCCGGCTCCCGCCGGCGAGGCCGAAGGCGAGATGACTTTCGTGCAAATCAGCGACAGCCACATCGGATTCAACAAGCCGGCAAATCCGGACGTGGCCGGCACGCTGCAGGCCACCGTGGATAAGATCAACGCGCTGCCGCGGGCGCCGGAGTTCATCATTCATACGGGCGACCTGAGCCACACGTCGATGGCTTCGGAATTCGACACCATGGATCAAGTGCTGAAGTCCGCCAAGACCAGCCAGATTTTCTATGTGCCCGGCGAGCATGACACAGCGGTGGACGACGGCAAGCAGTATCTGGAACGCTACGGCAAAGGCACCCAGGGCAACGGCTGGTACAGCTTCGATCAAAAAGGCGTGCACTTTGTGGGACTGGTGAACGTGGTTGGGCTGGAACACCTCGGAAAACTGGGCGCCGATCAACTCCAATGGCTGGAAGCTGACCTCAAGGCGCGCTCCAGCAGCACGCCAATTGTGGTGTTCGCACATATCCCGCTGTGGTCGGTCTATCCCGATTGGGGATGGGGCACCGAAGACAGCGCGCAAGCGCTCACGTATCTGAAGCGCTTCGGGTCAGTGACGGTTTTGAACGGCCATATCCATCAAGTGTTGCAGAAGGTTGAAGGCAACGTGACCTTCCATACGGCGATGTCCACGGCGTTTCCGCAACCAGCGCCCGGAACCGCGCCGGCGGCTGGTCCGATGAAAGTACCCGCTGAGCGGCTGCGGAGCGTCCTCGGTATTACGAACGTGCAGTATGTGGCGCGCAACCACAGCCTGGCGGTGGTGGATTCGCCGCTGGAGGCCGGGAACTGAGTCCAATCCTATGAAACGATTATTAATGATCTTAGCCGCGGCATTCGCCGTTGTGGTGATGACCGCGCATACGGAGACTAGCGACGGCAAGAGCCTTTTCGAAAAGCGGTGTTCAGGCTGTCATTCGCTGGATCACGACAAGGAGGGGCCGCGGCTGGCAGGCGTTTACGGCAGAACCGCAGGATCTGTGGCGTCGTTTAATTACTCGGACGCGCTGAAGAGTTCGCACATTACCTGGGACGCCGATAACCTCGACAAATGGCTGGCCGCTCCGGACAAGTTCGTTCCAGAGAGTGACATGGCCTTCCATGTGGAAAGCCCTACCGAGCGGAGTGCGATCATCGCGTACTTAAAGGAAGTGCGGTGAGGCACCCGACAGGTTAAATGGCCGGCCTTTGCCAACAGGACATGCCATTTCCGGCCATAGATCGCCCGGCCTCAAGTGCCTACGAGCTTCGCAAGTCCTTTTGTGCCCCGCCGTCGTGTGAGGAGTGAAGTGGCAAATACGTACGCGACCACTTTTGAGACTGCAAATACGAACGCCTTTTGCGTCTGGCCAAACGAAGCGCCGTCTCAGCAACGTGACCCCGATGAAGTCGACCTGGTTATGCGGCTACAGGCACACGGCAAGAAGGCTTTTCGTGAGATCGTCGAGGGCTACGCATCCAGGATCTATCGCCTCTGTTATGGCATCCTGACCAATCGTAACGACGCAAATGACCGTCGCACGGAAAGTCTTTGCCACGGTTCATCGCTCCATCCATCGATTAGCAAATCGGAGCTCTCTATATGCATGGATCTACCGCATCACTGTAAATGAGTGTTACGGGTTCCTGCGAAAGAAACAGCTCAACACAACTTACTCACGTGGTTCGCTAGACTGGCGTCCTACACCCGGCCGAACTCCCACGCAAAGAGATTTCATCAATAGCTGCTGGCAGATGACCCGGAAGACGGCCCTCGGCTGCTTATTGCGAAAGAGGTGGAGGGGTTCTCCATAGCTGAGCCTGTCGGAAGCTTATAGATGGACGAATGTACAAAACCTTTACACGTTAAAAACAACTGATCGCCCACGGGTTGCTAGTATCGCTTCAGGAGGCAGTTAGCAACAAATGACAAACGGACGAGAGACAACGGAGAGCGCGACAAACCGCCGCTCTTTCATGAAGAAAGGATTAGGAGTTGCCGCGATCAGCGCGGGAGTTCTGGCCGCCGGCCGGCCCATGTTCGGACAGTCTTCCAAGCTTTCCAGCGGCGACGTCGCCATTCTCCGATTTCTGGCGGCAGCGGAATTGATCGAATCGGACCTTTGGATACAGTACGCGGAACTGGGTGGCATCGGCGATCATTTACCGATTGAGGTAAACCCGAACGAACAATTGAACCCCTACCAGGTAGCCTTGTCAAACCTCGATGGTGATGGTCCGCAATATATCAGCAGCAACACGCTGGACGAAGTGAGCCATGCCACGTTCCTCAATGCCTATCTGGTGTCCCGAGGAGCCGCGCCGGTCGATTTCACCCAGTTCGAAACCTTGCCGGGAAGTACGGCTACTGGATCGTCGGGAAAGCTGCGCCTCACCAACCTGATGCAACTTAACGTCGATACCAGCTGGTATGTTCGCTACCGGAGCGAGACCAATCCGGACCTTGGCGGCATATTTCCGCAGGCGATCACTCTCAGTGGCGTTACCGCCATTCCCAGAAGCGATGCCGATTACAACGGCACCCCTAACCCCAACTTTCCCGGTAACGATCATATTCAAGCCATCGCGAATGCTGCAGGCTTTCACTTCGGATACGTCGAGCAAGGCGGATCGAGTCTGTACGCAGCCATGAGCCAAAAAGTTCAGGACCCCGAAGTGCTTTCGGTCACTCTAGGCATCGGTGGCGACGAGATCGCTCACTTTTTGGAATGGGTTGATTTTGCCGGCAACGGAGTGCAAGCGCCTGTGGCGCCATTTACGGACTCCATATCCGGCCTGACATTTCCTAACTTTTTCAGCCCGCTGAATCCTTCGATCCAGCCCAGTCTGATCTTTCCCGTCCCTTGCGAATTCAAGCCCGGCCTCCCCAATGTTTCAATCATTCGTCCGCTGACGGATAAATTTGGGGGCGCAGTGGCAACCATTAATAGCTTCACCGCAGATGGACTCTTCATCGGTCAAAGCCAGCAGTTTCTCGAGATACTGCAATCTATGGCTGTCGCGGCGGATGCCGCCGTCCGCTAACTGCTATAGCGTAATACTGTGGTGCGCTTGCATTAGAAATCGGGGCGTTGCGGCGCACGCAGCCGATGTAGCTCAGTTCAAGGCACAAATTGTCGTGGAGCGAGGCGCGGCCAGACCGCAGGCCGCGCCGCGCTTTTGTAGATAAAGAACGGATATAGGAGGCTCAAATCGATGATTGAAGATCTGCTCCAGCCCAGGCACCTACTGGTGATTCTGGCTATCGCTCTAATATTTTTCGGCCCGCAGAAGTTGCCGGCTCTGGGCAAAGGCCTCGCCGAAGGTATTCGAAACTTCAAGGACTCATTCAAACCTGTCGGCCCTGAAGAAACTCGCACGCCTACCGAGGGTGGGCAAGGTTCATGACTTTCCGCCGGCCAAAAGCCGTTCGGAGGCCAGGTGACGGGCGTTTGCGCCGTGACGAGGGAGTTCGTAATTAGAAAGGAACGAGATGGGTCCCGTAGGTTTACCGGAGATGGCAGTAATCTTCGTGATCGCCTTAGTGCTGTTCGGTCCGAAGAAACTGGCCGAATTGGGCAGAATGTTGGGAACGGCGATCAGCCATTTTCGCCGTGTCCGAAGTGAGATTAAAGCCGCTTTCGATCGTGAATTGCAAAACCTGGAGATGCAAGCCAGATCCCAGAAACTCGACAGCGGTCATCGGTACGATAACGGCAACTACGATTATTCTTCAAGTGCTGCCAGCGTCGGCGCCGAGGTGTTCGCGTCATCCAGCGCGGAAAGCCGGGATTCTACGATTAGCAGGGTCTACACCACCGAGGAGCCGGCTGGGCCGGCGGGAGGTGTCCATGAAGCGGGCATTGGCGTTATTTCGCGTGAAGCGTAGCAGGCAACCATTGGTGGTTGCGGAAAGGGCAAATTCCCGGTAAGCGGTGGTCTTTGGACATAATGACATCAACAGGGACAGTTGATCTTCCACCCACAGCCGTCACCACGGGCGACGGCGAAGAGGGCATGCTCGGCATGTCTTTCCTCGATCACCTTCAGGAGCTGCGTTCGCGCATCCTAAAGATGGTTTTGGGTTTGCTCGTCGCGGGCGCCATCAGCTTGACCTTCGTCAACCAGCTTTGGCGCCTCATCGCCGCCCCCGCCGTCGAAGCCTTGACACGCCTGGGCATCAAGCCGCCCACCCTTAAAGCCATTACCCCGATGGAGCAATTCAACGTCATCTGGATCAAGCTGCCCTTTCTTTGTGCCCTTTTTATCGCTGCACCTTGGGTGGTCTATCAAATTTGGGCTTTTATCTCTCCCGGACTTTATAAGCGCGAGCGCCGTTATGCCGTGCCATTCGTGCTTTCCACTGGGGGGCTTTTCATCCTCGGCGGCGCATTCGCATATTTTGTGGCCTTCCGTTTCACTCTCACATTTCTATTAGGCATCGGTGCAGGAAACTACGTCGATCCGACCGTGTCCATCAATGAATACTTCGATCTATTCGTCAACGTGACGCTCGGGGTGGCACTCACCTTCGAAATGCCCATTCTGATTTTCGTCCTGACTTTACTTCGGGTCGTCAGGCCGGCATTCCTCGTAAAGCATAGCCGTTATGCGATCCTGGGTATCTTCATCGTCGCCGCCATCGTCACGCCCACTCCCGACGCGGTTAATATGCTGCTGTTTGCGCTGCCCATGTGCTTGTTGTTTTACGTCGGCGTCTTCGCCGGATACCTGTTAGTCCTGAAGCGGGAGGGCAGCCGGTTTCCATGGGGCAAGGTATTGACAATTGCGGGGATTGTGCTCGTGGCCTTTAGTGCGATACTCTATTTTGCCGCCATACACTATAGGCTGCATCCAGTCTCGCACTGGCCTTTTCTGATGCGGTAGCGCAGACGATGAGGACGGATCGACCGCTGCGCCCCGGCTTCAAATCATCCGTTCACACCTTTTGCAAGAGTTTTACAAAAACCAAACCAGAACAGCCGCCGCTCACCGTAACATCATTATAGGCGAAACGCCAAAAGGAGATCTTTAGGATGGAGCCGTTTCAGATTACCACGACGCATGAGCAACGCTATCATGACCAGCACCTGGACCTGGACTTCGGGCGTAAGACAGCGCTGCTGGGCACCAAGCCGTTAGTACTAACCCGCAAAGAATACGACCTGCTGGCATTGATGATTCAGAATCCCGGCGAGTTGGTCACCCGCGAGACGCTGCTGCTGCGCGTGTGGGGCTACAGCAACCAGATCCGCACGCGCACGCTAGACGTGCACATCCGGCGGCTGCGCAAGAAGTTAGGCAACCACAGCGGCACGCACATCGAAACCATCTTTGGTGTGGGGTATCGCTTTCAGCCCTTCCGCGCGCCCCAGATCGTAACGCGCCAGCCGCAAGTGTTTGCCTTGGGTGCTTAAACAACAGGACCGGGCAGCCCGTCTCCGCCACCAGGCCGCTTTGAGGCCCGTGGCGCGTTGCCTGCGACACCCAAAATCGTGCGACCCGAGAATCCCGTATTCTAATAGATTGGCTGCTGTCGCGGTGGTGACTTATGACGAGAAGATCTTTGGCGTCATTGTTTACTCTGCCGGCGGATGGTTCTGGCAGGCACGGGCCCAGGAGCCCCCGGCGGACGATCTGACAATCATAGACAGCGATGGCACCGCGCACATCAAACGCGTCGTTCCCGTTCCCAAAACCATCTCTGCCGAGGCGCTTATGCCCTCATGGTCAGCGGAAAAAGATGGACACCCGAGCCCGGAACGAAGCAGGCGGCGGACTTCTCCGCGAAGTTGCACGCTACTTATCCGGTCGAAATCACCGAGACAACTTTGGCCGGAGTCGCGTGCAAGGTCGTGATCCCCAAACCCGCCGCGCCTCAGAAGCAAGACCGCGTTCTGATCTGTCTGCATGGCGGAGGCTTTACCTCCGATTCCGGATCGGTCCTCGAAAGCACTACCATCGCAGCGCTGACCGGCATCAGAGTGATCGCGGTCGAGTACCGGCTGGCCCCGCAGTATCCGTTTCCCGCGGCAGTGGACGATACAGTCGCGGTATATAAGCACGCTCTCAAGCAGTATGCGCCGAAGAAGATCGGCGTCTATGGTACGTCCGCGGGTGCTGTGCTGTCGGCCCAGATGGCGAGTTGAGTCGCGCAGGCTCGGTCTCCCTTTGCCGGCCGTTTTGGGCTTCTTCTCCGGGTACGTCGATCTGGCCCGCTACGGAGACTCCCGATTTCTCTACGGCACTAGCGGCTTCACAAACTTCAGTGCGATGCTTCCTGCCCTGAAGGGATTGGGCATGGTCCCCTACGTCGGCGACCACGACCGCCGGGATCCCGTGCTTTCACCCATGTACGCCGACCTGAAGGGATTCCCGCCGACTCTTTGCATGACTTCGACGCGCGATCACTGTCTCAGCGGCACCGTCGATTTTCATCGCGCATTGTTGCGGGCCGGCGTGGATGCACGTTTGATGGTCTTCGATGCCATGCCGCACGCCTTCTGGTATTCGTTCGACCTGCCTGAATCCAGGGAAGCTCTGGAAGCGCAGGCGAACTTCCTCGATCGTCATCTGGGTTGACAGAAAGAGAGGAGTGGAGAGATCCCTATGATACAAACCATAGAAACGATGCTGAACAAGTTCGAGTGCGGCAAACTGACCCGCCGGCAACTTGTTCTTTCCCTTGCGGCATTGGCGTTCGCCGCACAGCCAGGGCCGCAGGAGAAAAGCCGCCGTGCCGTAAGCATAAACCACATCACGGTGAAAGTTCCCGACCTTCATCGCACCTCAAACTTCTATCAAGAGTTCTTCGAAATGCCGCTGAAGCAACATTCCGCAAAAACCCATATCTTGGGAGTCGGCGACTGCTTCTTTGGCATTGAGCAAGGTGCCGGTGAGGCCGCCAGAGTGGATCACTACGACTTCGGAATTGCGGGGTTCGACGCGGACGACGTGCGCGCAAAATTGAGGAAGCTGAATTTGAAATTTGACAGCAGCAATTCGAAGGAATCATTCAAATTTTATGATCCGGACGGTTTCCATGTTCAAGTGAACGCGCCGGACTACGTGGGTCACGTGGGCTGACAACATGTGTAGGAGTGAGCGCATCGTCTCCACTCGCCCCGGAGGCGTGGCAGAGGATTCTGTCTCGCGACCAGTTCTTCGAAGATGGCGTGCTCCTCCGTACGGGCAGGGTACACCGGCAAGGAAGTGTGTTGGCCGGGCCGGCTTTCGGCACCGACCCATCGCAGCCCGCCGGTCAGTTCGACCCGTGCCCGACGCGGTCGTGCTGTGGATGGCCAGGGTAGCCGTGATCGGATCGCCCTGGACGAATTCAGCCTCGCTCCCGACGATCCACACGTTGCCCAGCGACGGCGCCACACCGGCGAACAAAACGTCGCTCAAGAGATCCCCCTTCGTGGGATTCGGACTGGGCGCAATACTCCAGGCGGTGCCGTCCCAATGCAGCAACAGCGTCTTCTGGCTTCCGTCGCCGCTGGCGGCGAAATAGGACCCGAACGCCCAGATATCCGTAGGCGATACGGCCGTGATCCCAAACAGACGGTTCGATTGGGAAATGCTGTTCGGCCCCACGTTCGGACTGGGCACCACCGACCACTCGCTGCCATCATAGTGTTCGATCAGCGTCAGCGTGGGGCCGTTCGTTTAGCTGAACGAAGGAACCGACGGCCCAAACGTTGTTTGGGGCCAGCGCCACGGCCCCGTTCAAAATGCCTGTGCTCGGGCTTGGCGCGCTCTGCCACGTGGTACCGTCGAAGTGGGCTATAAAAGGGTTGCCTCAATGGCCGAGACGCCTGAGAGACCCACCGCCCAGACATCGTCGGCGGCGTCGGAGGAAGCTGCGATCAGAGTGCCGCCTAAAGCCGTGACAGTGGGAGTCCAGGCTCTACCGTCCCAGTGTTCGAACAGATTGAACGCAGCGCCATCCGTCGTCACATTGCCGAGGGTCCAGATATCGTTCGCCGAAATGGCGGCCATGGCTAACAGGAGGGATACCTCTCCAGGCGCGTTAAAGGGAGGGCTTGGAAACACCCTCCACTGCGTGCCATCCCAATGCTCGATCACCGGCCCGAGAAGTTGCCTGCGGTGCATGCGTCCGTGGGAGAAATGTCCGCCACGCCTACACGCCTACATCAAAATGGATCGCCGACTCTCCCACGGCCCAGAAGCCGGCCGGGGAAGACGCGGAGACGGCAAGGAAGTCGTTGTCGATATTCGCATCGGGAGTTGCAACCTTTTGAAAAATCGATTGCCCCCGCGGCCGTGGCCGGCGCATATGCCGCCACCATTCCCGCCAGCAATAATTTAATAGTTAGACACTTTTCTTGGTTCGCATGATTCAACCCTATCAGTGGGCCATGCGGGTTCGGGTGAAGGCGAGGTAAACAGCTTGTAACAAGCGTGCTCCAAGCCCGGCCACCTTCCGTAACACTGCTTCTTGCGGCGCGCCATCCGGAGTCTCTTCGTGCTTGAACATCAAAAAAGATTTTGCCCTGTAGGCTAGCTGAGGCGTGCTGCCATTTGCCGGACTATGGCGAGGTGAAGGCCCGCAGTTCCTCGCGAGCGGCCGCTGAAATCCCTAAGCGGATCGATCTTCGTCCCGCTCTTTATCAGTTCATGCAACTCGAGAATAGTCTTGTTCGGTTCGAAGGAGGTGTTGATCGTTTCTTCCATGATCTTCTCAGCGGACGCCACAGTTCGCGGCGAGGACAGGACTCGCATCGTCTGCAACGAACGCGGTGCCAAAATCCCAACGCCTGACATACATCGCGCGGTGAACCTTGCAATCCTAAACATGGCTCTGCGTTTGGGCCAGGATGTAGCTGGTATCCGAACCCATGTTCAACCTGGTGGCAATATGGTCAGCCCGAGCTTCCGTGCTAGAACAGCGAGTTCAGGAACATCGATGCCCTTTTGGAACGTACGTTTTCCTTGATGTGAAATGTATCCATCATTATCCATCATTGAACGGCCGCCAATTCTTCGATTCGACCTAAGGGGCGGTGCAAACGGATACGGGACCGTCTTCAAGATCAAACCATCGACCACACGGGGTCGACCGCTACTTGCTTGTGAGCACGGCGGCCAGATACCGGAGTTCGGACTCCACTTCGGCGTGATCGGCGACAGTATCCGCGATTTCCTGGCGAAAGAGTTCGCGATACCTCTTGCGAAGCCTGTGAATGGCCACCTTGAGCGCTCCCTCCGAGGTGTTCATTTCGCGTGCCAGCGCGGCGTACGAGGCGTCGGACTGTCCGAGAAGGAACATCTTCAACCGCTCGAAATGTTCCGGGCGGCCGTGTTGCACGAACTCGTTCCGCAATCTCTCGACGACCCGGTCGAGCATCGAAAGCGCCCAGCGCCGTTCGAAGATCCTCTCCGGCGTCTCATCGTGCGCGGGCTCGCGTTGGTACCGCTCCTCGCCTGACGAGAATTCAAGCGGCACAAGCACCCCGCCCCCGCGCTTGTGCGCGCGCTCCCGGTCCTTTTCGTCGGCCACAAAGAATTTCAAAGAAGTCAGAATAAACGACCGGAACCGGCCCTTTTCCGGGTCGGCGCGATCGAGATATCGCCCTTCCAGCAAACGCACGAAGAACTCCTGCGTGAGATCCTGCGCTTGATCTGTCGGATAACCGCGCCGTCGCAGATAGGCATACAAGGGATACCAGTAGTTCTCACACAGGGAAGCCAGAGCGGACCGCGCCTCCTTTCGCTGTGGATCGCCGGCAGCGACCACCAGGGTCCACCGCGTGGGCGGAAACTGGGATGCCCCCGGTAGCGTGTGCATGGTCTGGCCTCTCGTCATAATCTTAGCCTCACGAGCGTTCCGCTACACAGGATAAGGAAATGCGGAGCGCAAAGTTACACAAAATTATGGTTGTTGGGCGGACTCAGCCTTGGCCTCCTGGACGACCGGAACGTCGGGATCGGCTTCTTTCCAGAGAGTCAGGAGATCCTTGTAGACGGCGGCTGATTTCGCGCGATCTCCGGAAGCGGATAACGATCTGGCCAGTTGGAGGCGCGCCATGGGTCCCATCGGATCGTTCAGCATGATACCCGGATGATCGAGAATTGTTTGAAACTCGGCCGCTGCCTCGCGATGGCGGCCCATTCGGGAATAAGCGAGGCCGCGCACGTAGACTGGATAGAGAGCTCCGAAGAAGGCACCAGTGTAGAATGCCGTTCCCGGAACGGCGAGGTCGTACGGAGTTGCCGCTTGTGTCATGTCGAGCCCTTTCGCCGGGTCTCCGTGGTTGAGAGCTCCGAGCGCTCGCAGCGCAGGCAGATAACTGAATTGGACGGATGTGTCATCCGGATAGCGCTTCTCAAGGTCCACTTCTATCTGGTGAGCTTGATGCGAACTCGTGCAGAAGTGCCAGTGCAAAGGCCGGTCCATAATCGGCGTCCCTGCTTCGGTACAGCGACAACGCCGACGCCGCGCTTCTTTGCGCCTCCGCCCGAATACCGAATAACGCATACCACGCGGCACGAGCGCCTTCAAAGAGTGCGGGCCGCTCGCGCAAACCTGACTGGCGAGATAAGCTCACGGCCCGATCCGATAGCCGGGCTGCTTCTTTCAGGCGTCCTCGATACGCCAAGGTCAGAGCTTCCTGGTGCTCGAACCATCCTTGGGCTTCCAATTTTGCCCGACGTTGGGTCATTTCCCTTTCCATTGCGGCCTGGTCGCTCCTCAGAAAAGCGATAAAGTACCGGCATATCGAGAACTCAATGCTCTCGATCCTACGTTCCGATGCCTTATGCAGTACTGCCTCGGCTTCAGACAGCCGGTTCAAGTAGATGTAGGCAAAAGCAACATTCTGGTAGCCGATGGCGTAATCCGCATCCAGCCCGATCGCCTTTTGACCTTCTTCGGCGGCTTTCTCGTAACGACCCGACCCCTGCGTCGTGAAGGCCGCCAAGAATCCGTGAGGCAACAGATCCCCGGGGTACTTTTGTACCCACGATTCTAATGTCTCTCGCGCCACTTCCAGGTTTCTGGTTACCTGCCGGTGGTAGTTGAAAGTGATTTCATAGTTCTCCCGGTCGCTAACCCGATTCCGTAGTTCATAGGCCTTGGCTATGTTCCGGGCCCCAAGTTCGGACTCCCCGAGAGTGGCATATAGCCGGCCTAAATGGTCATAAGCCATCGCAAATTGTGGATCGATCTCGATGGCCCGCTTCAGAAGTGGGATGGTTTCCGCCGACAGTGCCCTATTCTGTTGAGCTTTCGCTGCCGCGCTGTAGGACTTCCAGGCCTCCAGGGAGGGTGTAGTAGCCTCGTCCGGCAGACTGGGCTCCCTTGGAACGGGCGGCAGCGATTCGGTGGCGCTGCGGAAACGGTTTGCCATTTGGCCCAGCGCCTTGAAGACGTCCTCTTTCTTGGCTGCTGGCGCCTGCTCTTCGCCCAGAACATCCCCGGTTCGGCAATTCCTTGCGCGCAAGCTCAACACGTACTGGCTCCCGAGGCTTGCAATCGAGCCTTCCACGACTGCGGCACTCCCTGTCCGCTCGCAGATTTCGGACGCAACATCCGGGGTAAGCTTCGCATCCGGAGCCCGGACCATCAGGCGTAGTGTCTCGCGCATGCGCGCATCCGGAAGCAGGCTGAGGTAGGGTGACTTCCCAAGTTCCCCTGCCAAGACCTGGCGAAGCGTACCGTCGAATGCCGGATCCCCCGTGGCATTCGCGAAATCGGCGAGAACAATCGCGCTCTTGTGTGTCGCCCTGGGTTTCGGCGGAGAGTCACGGCGCGCAAGCGACCAGATCGTTACTCCGCTCAACAGTATGAACGCGAGCCCGGCGGTTGCTCCGAAAACGGCGGGCTTGTGCCTGCGAAGAAACTTGCGCGTCCGGTATAGCGTGCCCCGCGGAGACGCCAGCACCGGCCGATGCTCAGTGTATCTCTGTATATCGGCTGCGAACTCAGTCGCCGAAAAGTATCGACGTGCCCGCACTTTTTCCAGAGCCTTCATCGCGATCCTGTTCAGGTCGCCATCGACGAGGCGGCGCAGAGAGGCCGGATCCGTCTGGCGGCGCGCGGCAATATCGGCCGCTGCCGTGCCCATTGTCGTCAGCTTTCGCGAAAGCGGCGGGGCCTCTTCTTCGCGGATGATGCGGAGCATCTCGGCTAAGCCTGCCTGCCGCATTCTGGCGGCGTCGTAAGGGACAGTGCCGATCAGCATCTCGTACAGGAGCACCCCGAGCGAATACACATCGGAGCTCGCATCCACATCTCCAGTGGTCACCTCGGCTTGCTCAGGACTGGCGTACTCCGGTGTACCCACCATCTGGCCGAATTGCGTTAGCAGAGTAGTCTCCACGGCCCACTGGTCGGTAGCCTTGGCGATGCCGAAATCGATCACTTTAGGAATAGGCGTGCCTTCCTGTTCCGTCACCAGCACATTCGACGGCTTGAGATCGCGGTGGATCACGCCTTTCTGGTGCGCGTGCTGAACCGCGCGGCAGACCGCGAGAAAAAGTTCCAATCGTTGGCCGATGGCGATCCGATTGCGGTCGCAGTATTGCGTTATGGGTACGCCTTCGATGTACTCCATAACGAAGTAAGGCCGGCCCTTGGGGGTGGCGCCAGCGTCGAAGATCCGTGCGATATTCGGGTGGTCCATCATCGCCAGCGCCTGACGCTCGTTGGCGAAGCGGGCGAGTACCTGGCCGGTATCCATGCCGAGTTTTACGACTTTGAGGGCGACAAGCCGGCGAATTGGTTCACGCTGCTCGGCCAGGTATACGGTGCCCATGCCCCCTTCGCCTAGAGTTCGCAGGATGTGATAACGGCCGAAATCGTCATCGCCGCCCGCCGCTCTCGCTGCATCGATGGTCTGAGTTCCGGATTCGCCCGCGCCAAGCGAACTATCGAAAGCGCCCTGGATCAGACACTTGGGGCACAGGCCCGCGGGATCTCCGGCTTGCAGCTCGGCACCGCACTGAGGACAGAGCGTCATAATCCGGCGCTGAATCCCAATAATACAGCACGCCCGCAAGAGTGTGTAACCTCGCGCGGGCGTTTTCCTTATCGCCTGATGGAGGGAATAAGACGTGAGACTCAAACAAACAGTTTTGAAAACGCATTGTAGGGGGATATCTGATCGCCGCGGTTGCCATGGCCCAGTCGCCAATTTATAAGGTCATCGATCTCGGCACAGTGGGCCCGAACGGGCAGCCGTTCGCCATCACCAAAAACGGCCTGGTCGCCGGCGCGGCGCAAATTGGCAACACATTACAGGCCGTGCTTTGGTACAAGGGCAGGACGATAGATCTGGGCGAGCCCGGACTCACGGGTCCGAACAGCCAGGCATTTAGCGTGAACGTCTGGGGGCAGGCCGTGGGTGAAGCCCAAACCGGCAGTCCGGACCCGCAAGGCGAGGACTTTTGCGGTTTCGCGGCACTTGGCTTGGCGTCTTCCGGCACTACCTGTCTTGCATTCGTGTGGCAAAACGGCGTCATGAATCCGCTTCCCACGCTGGGAGGCAACAACGGCGTGGCCAACCAGATCAACAGCGCGGGCAAAACGGTCGGGATGGCGGAGAAGGACAAGCCAGACTCGACATGCCCATCCGGCGGTCCGCAAAGACTCGAGTTCAAGCCTGCGGCATGGGAAAACGGAAACGTCCGGGAATTCCCCAATTATCCTGGCGACCCGGACGGCAATGCTCACGCCATCAACGATTCCGGCCAGGCGGCCGGTGGATCCGGCGTATGCGCCGCATTTAACCCCATCTGGCTGACCAATCTCCAGCCTCTGCACGCCCTGCTTTGGGAAAGCGGCAAAATGATCGACCTCGGCAATCTGGGAGGGACCGGATACGGAGACGGAATCATGGCACTCAACCTTAACAACCATGGCCAGGTGGTCGGGAGTTCCGACTTGCAGGGGGACGCCAGCTTTCATGCCTTCCTGTGGACGCACGAAACAGGCATGCAGGATCTCGGGACGCTCCAGGGGGACGTGGATAGCGCCGCCATCGGCATTAACGACGATGGCCAGATCGTTGGCGTGTCACTAGACGCCAACTTCGATCCGCGAGCGTTTGTGCGGCAGGGCCAGGAATTGATCGACCTCAACACACTCGTCCCCGCCGGTTCGCCCTTGTATCTGGCCAGCGCATGTTCCATCAATGCCGCGGGCGAGATCATCGGCTTCGCGTTCGACAACAGCGGTAACGTTCATGCGTACCTGGCTGTCCCGAACAGCACCAGCCATACCTAGGGCGTGTTATGGCGGGGCCCGCATCGTCGATGCCGACATCCGCGGGCACGCGCAAATCGCTGTTCCAGCGCTTAGGCATTGCCAGTCGGTGAACGATTCGAAGGAGGCGCCTCTGCCCCGCCCCGCGGCTTGGCCAGGGTTGCGCTTGTCCAGGCCCACGCGCGGAGTGACGCCAACTGGAGGTGATACCGGTAGCCCGGTGCCCGCCAGTTGGCGCGGAGCGTACCGTCCGCGATCCGGAGACTAAAGGCGATAGCTTTTCCGCAGCACGAGCGTCAACACTCAAGGCGCCGGACCGGCGATAGGACTTCGAGGGCTTCGCTCACCGTCATCCCAATATGCAGTGGCTCTTCGAGCGGCAGAGCGCCTTTTCTTAATTGTTGGGCAAGTGAATGTCCCGCGGTATACTCCAACACCTTCCGGCGCTATGACTGCAAGGTGTTTCTCAACGATGCGCTGCGTTATACAGGTGGCGCCAAAGCCCGCGTCACGATCGATAACACGCAGGTGGTGGTGCTGCGCGGCAGCGGGCGCGAGATGGTGCCGGTGCCGGAGATGGCCGCCTTTGGAGAGCGCTTCGGCTTTCAGTTCGTGGCCCACGCGATTGGGAATGCGAACCGTTCCGCGCGCGTCGAGCGCCCCTTCCATTTCATCGAGCATAACTTTCTGGCCGGGCGGACCTTCAGCAGTTGGGAGGACCTGAATCAGCGGGCCCGGGAGTGGTGCGACAAGGTCAACTCGACTTACAAAAAACATATCCGCGCGGTTCCCCGTGAGCAGCGCCGAAGCGTTGGGCCGCACACGCAACTGCAAAACTATGCAAAACCTAGCAGTCACTCACCCCAACCCTCGGAAGAGTCGCACAAGGGTTCTGCACAAAATATAGCCCGAGAGTAAAATCTGAGGTATGACCCTTGCGCGAACGTAACGGAGCGAGGACTTGCTCCAACACGGCGTTGGAGCCAAAACTCGCGCGCGATAAGATACGACAATGGACAAATTCGAGCCGGTCCCTATCCGCTCAAATGACCGCCGGAAATATCGGGGTGGTGGGCGCGTGATCCACAGTCGCTGGCTGGCCGGGTCATTGTTTCTGCCGATCTTGGGCGCGTTAGCGCGTCCGGCGGTTGCCCAGCAGAGCGGCGCTTCCGGCGCCTCTTCTCAAGTGCGCGAGATTGCGGCATCCGGCCAATTGCCGGAACTTCGGTGGCCGGATTTCTCCGATTATCGCGACCACCTGCGGAACTTTTACCAGCCCACCGACTATACGCTGGCATGGACTCGCGATGGCCGGCCGACTCGGCAAGCGCTCGCAATTATAGACCTTTTGAAGCAGGCGGACAGCCGAGGTCTGGATCCTGAGGATTATGATGGCTCCCGCTGGGCCGACCGGCTGGCTCGCCTCCAGAAACCGGATGCGGCCCGCGAAACCGCAATCTTCGACGCGGCGCTCACGGTTTGTCTGATGCGCTATATCTCCGATAACCATATCGGAAAGATTAATCCTGAACACTTCAAGTTCGGACTCAGTGTCGAAGCCAAGAAGTACGACTTGCCCGCTTTCCTTCGTGAACGGCTGGTCAACGGCGGGGATGTGAATGCGGAACTCGTGCAGATCGGGCCGCACTTTGCCGGCTACAAGCGCACGCTGGAAGCATTGCAGCACTACCTGCAACTGGCGCGGGAAGACGACGGTGAGAAGCTCCCGGTTCCGAATAGACCGATTGAGCCCGGCAGTCCCTACGATGGCGTTCCACGATTGACACGGCTGCTGAGGCTGCTGGGCGATCTGCCGGCGAATACGGCCGTTCCCGGCGATTCCAATTTGTACCATGGTGTGCTGGTCGATGCGGTTAAGAGCTTTCAGAGCCGCCATGGGCTACAGCCTGACGGCAGGTTGGACGGCCCAACGTTGGCAAACCTCAATACGCCTCTGAGCCAGCGCGTCGGCCAACTGCGTCTTATGATGGAGCGCTGGCACTGGTTGCCCGACCGGTTCACCGAACCGCCTATCGTGGTCAACATTCCGGAGTTCCGCCTGCGAGCTTACGACAGCAGCCAAAACCCGGTGCTCACAATGAATGTGATTGTCGGCAAGGCATTCCGGCACAAGACGCCCGTCTTCGAAAAGGACATGCGGTTTGTTATCTTCCGGCCGTACTGGAATGTTCCGCCGAGCATCCAGCGCTCGGAGATCGTGCCCGCCGTGCAGAAGGATCGCAATTACATTGCCAATAAAGGATTCGAAGTAGTCACGCCGGCCGGGAAGGTGGTGACTTCAGGCCCCATCACCGATGAAGTGCTGGCACAATTACGTTCTGGAAAACTGGAGGTCCGCCAGAAGCCGGGCGCGACAAATGCGCTGGGCCTGGTCAAATTGATGTTTCCCAACGAGTATAACGTTTACCTGCACAGTACACCGGCGCCGCAATTGTTCTCTCAGACGCGCCGGGATTTCAGCCACGGCTGCATTCGTGTGGAGAAGCCGGCGGAACTGGCGGCGTGGGTGCTGCGCGACAAACCCGAGTGGAACGTGGAACGGGCACAGGCGGCCATGACGAGTGGCAAAGACAATCTGCAAGTCAACCTCACGGATCCAATCCCAGTGCTGATCTTGTACGGCACTGCGGTGGTCGATCCGGATGGCCGCGTAAGCTTTTTCGACGACATTTATGGCTACGACGACGAGCTCCAGAAGGCGCTCGCGAAGGGCTATCCGTACCCCGGCTGAAAACTAAACTACCAACGGCGCACGCGTCCCACATCGACGTGGACGAAATCGGAATCGCGATAGTAACCCACTCCACCACGTTGCAGGCGCAGGGCAGCGTCCCGCACCGTCGAGGTGGGAATCCCCGGCAAGCGAATATCGATGGCTTCCGCCTGCATGTGAAGACTGTGAAGAGCCACGCCCGTATGCGCGCCGCGGTTGCGCAGGTATTCATTGCTCCATGGCGTACGGTATCCACAGATAACCTGGATCTCGCCGCCGGCATCGTTTACGGAAACCGCTAGATCGTAGAGCAGATCGAACAGGCGGGGGTCGAAGTGACGCACTTCTCCCGTACGATGGTCGCGAAGGTAGCGGTCAAGGTCCCCCAACGCTTGCGGTAGGTAGCTTTCGCCGCGGCGATAGACAATATCGAGCCGCTCGTTGGTGTGGGTGTGATAAAAGCGAAGCCGGTATTCGCGCGGGGATGACGTGGCCGGTTCCAAGGTTCGTCCCAGTGGTGCAGCAAGCAAAAACACGATAGGCCACAACGTGAAACGGCTGTTTCCCAAGTTCATCTTTCCCCAAATTATAGCGCAGCCCGCTAAGTGAAACCGTGTACAAGGACCGTCCGCAGAAGCGCGCTCGCTCCATTCCAGGCTATTTGTCAAATGCAGTAAGGGGATGCAATATATCGCGCACCTGTTGCGATGCCCAGACCAGACCAATCGGTCGCCTGCCTTGAACTTGTCGGCACCGGCGTAACCTGTCCAATCATGCGGAAAAGCTTCGAAAGGGCGCGTCAAACGGTACGCTATTGCAGTGACGGTGTAGACTGGCATTCCTGAGTTCTAACGAGGGCAGATCCACGCTTTGGCTTCCGCGAGTTGTGGATTGACGAGGTATATCTCAGTGGGGCGCCCAGTCACCTTGGTGCTGCTGGGCGCCCGAGGAGCCGTGCCGGCGCCGCGCCATATTACGCACATTTCATTTTCATATTCCGCGCGAAATGACGCGGGATAGAGATGTGGCAGCAATTTGTACGCGCGCATCAGGCCCCCTCAGCCACAAAGCCGCTTTCCCGCGCCATGCCCACGAGTTGCATCAACCGCTGCGCCTCCGCCCGCGCCACCTCGGCGCCGAAGGGTGTAATCCGGTAATACCGGCGGCGCTCATCGTCCAGTTCCGGGGCGGGGCGCTCGTGGGTTTCCGCGATCAACCCTTGTTTGAGCATGCGCTGGATCGAACGGTAAAGTGTTCCAGCGCTGAGCCTTAGCTGCCCATTTGTGCGCGCGGCAATGTCCTGGATCACGGCGTAGCCGTGCCTTTCCCGCGTGGCGACCGCGAGCAGAATATGGAACGTTGCCGACGGCAACGGGAGAAGCGCGGAAGCCTGCGGAGTATCTTCCATCATCACAAGTATACCCATTGTGGATATATTGTTGATGGCTATAGTTTAGGCCTGCGAGTAGGACTATGTGATGAAAAGTACCAGGATCAAAGGCTAAGAAAAGTTAGATTTCTGCTTTCATATGGAGGTGATATAGGGTACATTACTTTGAAGGAGGACGTTTCATGCTTTTGATCGCGAGATCGCGTGTTATCTGGTTGGCTCTCTTAGTGGTAGCTCTCATAGTTGGTAATCCGGCAGGGTTCGGCGGCACGGCCGCCGCGGGGACCGTCGATATCTACAGCAACCTGGTGAACGAGTCGAATAACATAACCGGGACCGATATCGCGATTCCGATGAGTCCGGCATGGGCGCCCCCCGGCCCCGGGTACGAATGGGTGTCGTACGGCAATACGGGCTGCAACACTTATGTAGCACTGACCGGCATCTGCACGTCGGGACCGGCGAATCCGGTGGGCGTGACGGGACAGATTACGTGGCCGGGAGCTGTGAGCCCTACGGCGATCTTCTATAAGACCTTCACCATCACAGACTCCTCCGATTCCGGCGACCTCGATATCTGGGCGGACGATACGGCCCGCGTTTGGCTGGATCCTGGTGACATCACCAGCGGCGACGGAAGCGGAATCGGCGGCGGATCCATGCTGATCGACGCCGACCCGAACGGGGGCAACAATTGCGCGGCTGGACCGATCAGTTGCACTGTGGGTATGGATGCAGTGCTCCCTCTCAATCTGACCAGTGGGACTTACACCCTGGTCATCGATGCCTACCAGTTTGTGGGCGGCAGCCCGTTCGGCGTCATGTACGATGGCGTATTGGGGCCCACGCCGAGCGCTCCGGAACCCGCCAGCATGATGCTGATGGGGTTTGGCTTGGCTGGCTTGGGCCTGCTGATCCGGCGCCGTAAGCAGGCTTAATCGCTGGTCTCGACTTCCGCAATTTCTTTTTCGTTCGCGAGCACCAAACCCGAAGGTAGTTCTTCGCCGAAAATCCGCCCCAGCGCGCGGTCGTCGCGTTCTTCTTCGCCTTCGAGCATGGCCCGATAGCGCTCGGCATGCGGCAGGCTCTCCAGCTTGCGCCGGACGGCGCTGAGCGTGGCGGAAGGCAGATCGCGCGTGGGATCTTCGGTGCGCCGCGCGATGGCCGCCAAGGCGTCGCCGACGCCCGGAGAATCCAGCGGCAAGAGCGCTTCCGCCCAGCGGCCCGCCGCGGCGGACGGCACCACCTGGTTGATCGGCCCGTAGAACAGCTCACGTGCGCCCAGGCGCGACAGGCACCACAGTTCGCTCTCCCGGAAATCGCCCGCTTTCACGCGCCGCACCAACGCGTCGCCCAGTTCCGCCTTGGCGCCGATCGGCAGCAGTTCCAGGCTGGCCGCCGTGCGCCACATTTCGCGGAGCAGGCTGCTATTCAGCCGCTGTTTCTTGTTCTTGCCCGCCGCGCGGCAGCAGGAATCCCGAGAGACGCTGGTAAATATCGTTCTGCTGGTTGCGATTCATCCCGCCGGCCAGGCGCCCCCAAAAGATCCACCAATCGATTTCGCACTGCACCTGGTTGGCATATTGCACGCCGCCGGAATAAATCCGCCGCGCCTGCTCGATGCGGAAATCGTCGCCCGGATAGCCGAAGCCCGGGCGCAGACAGAATCCGCACAGATTGAGCCAGCGCGCTTCGTACGCCGGGCTCTTCTTGCGGCCGTCGGCCGCCTGCCAGGAATGCATCGGCCAGTTGACGGATGGCCGCCAGCGGCCAGGAGTTCTTGCCCAGCCCCAGGATCTGTTCGAGCTGGGCGGGCAATTCCTCCGGCGCGATGGGCGACTTGCCGCCAGGCGAAAAGACCGCCGGAATCAACTCCAGCGCATCCCGCAGCGCCTGCTCCGCGATCGACCGCGGCGGGCTTGCGCTCGGCCGGCTGGGCAGCCGCCTTGCGCAGCTCGAACTGCAAGCGCCAGCGATTGTCGCTGATTTTCGATTCGCACCAGGTTTCGAGCGTACCGATTTCCGTCAGGCGCGCGCCCAGCTTCACCGGGATAAAGCCGCTCGCCGGCTTTCTTGCCGAAGCGGATCACCGCGTTCAGCGGTGCGTGCGTGTGCAGATCGGCGCCCAGCGCAGGCCAGATCCACCACATCGCCGAGCTTGTCGTCGCTGCGCGTCAGCGAGCTGTACAGCCGGAACGACACGGGCTTGTTCGCCACAAGCTGCAGAGCCTCGTTGTCGATTTCGAGCGTCGCGCCTTCTTCCGCGCCGCGCGGCACCAGGCACACGGCGGTGGCGTCGCCGATGCCGATGAAGTAGGTCCGCGGCAGGCCGCCGCGCACCAGCACGCCGCTGCCGGTGGAACGGACATACGAATAATAAGCCGCGCCGGTGGCCACGGCGAGATCCAGATCGCGGTTCTCGAAAATCTCCGGCCGCTTGCCGTACCAGTGCCCCACCGCCTCGGCCACGCGCTGGCGCAGAATCTCCGGGATGAAGAAGCCGCCGTTGAACAGGATGGCGTCGGGGGCCTGGCCGGCGCTTTCGAGAAACGCATTCAGATGCTTGGTGACCGCCGGATCGGAGACATACGGCAAGCCCAGCTCGCGGAAGAGGCTGCGCTTTTCCTCCTTGGGCAGGTCGCCGCGCTCGGTGATCGGCAGAAAACCGTCGAGCGCCAGCTCCAGCGCCTCTTCGCGCAGCACCTCGGTCTTCAGCGCTTTGCCGATCAGCGCCGAGCCGCTGCCCAGCACCGTAATCTCGACGCTCTTCAGGTTCGGATCGCTGAGCAGCCGCTCCTTGGCCGCCGTGCACTGCCGGCGCAGGCCGCTGCGCTGCCGGATGGAAAGCGGCACGCCCAGCTTGGTTTCGACCAGCCATGCGATGGTGAGATCCAGATTGTCGCCGCCCAGCAGCAGATGCTTGCCCACCGCGGTGCGGGTGAAGTTGACCAGGTCGCCCTGGCGCTCCACGCGGATCAGGCTGAAGTCGCTGGTGCCGCCGCCCACGTCGCAGACCAGCACGATCTGGCCGTCGTAGAGCAGCTTGCGCGATTGCGCCAGGTTGTTGGCGATCCAGGAATAGAACGCCGCGGCCGGTTCTTCGAGCAGCGTCAGCTTAGGCAGGCCGGCCTCGCACGGCGGCCATCACGGTCAGTTCGCGGGCCTCTTCGTCGAAGGAAGCCGGCACGGTGAGCACGATATCCTGTTCGGCGAGCGGAATCTGCTTGATTTTGTCCCAGGCATCGCGGAAAGTGGCGATGTAGCGCGACGAAACTTCCACGGGCGAGAGCACGCGGCCGGTTTCGGGCGAATCCCAGGGCAGGATCTTGGCGGTGCGGTCCACATCGGGATTCGAAAGCCACGATTTGGCGGAATGCACCAGCTTGGTGGGCACCAGCGCGCCCTGCTCGCGCGCGTAGACGCCGACGGGCTGGCCGTCTTCGAGGAATAGAAAGGAAGGCAGGGTGCGGCGCGGCTCGATGCGGCCGGGCGCGACAAGCTGCGGAGTTTCGAAGATGTGGATGGGCGGGAAGTCGCGATCCGCAGCCTCGCGTTCGTCGATGTAGGCCAGGGCGGAGTTGGTGGTGCCGAGATCGATGCCGATTTTCATGGGTTAGCCGCTGCTAAGTACAGGTACCCTCGTATTCTAGCGCCGCCTCAGTACACCCGCATCGACAGGATCGCTTTAAGCTGTTTTGCGGCGCTGTCGTGGATCTGGACAATCTAGGTCATCGTCGGAACTGGGCGAGCGTGACGAACTTTCCCTGGCGCATCTCCCGTTCGGCCTTTTTCACGAGAGCGCTACTCTACGGGCGTGAGCACGTCGTCAGGATCCACTGCGCGCATGTATTCTCCTTCACCTGCTGAGAACCAACATAACCCCTCACACGCCGCGCCGCGATACACTATTCGCGAAGATGGAAATGCCAATGGAAATCGTGAATTACACTTACCAGGACGTGGCCAAGACGATCGACCACTCCCTGCTCAATCCCACGCTGACGGTGGACGATCTGGAGCGCGGCATCCAACTGGCCCTCGATTATGACGTGGCCAGCGTCTGCATCATGCCCTATTATTTGAAGCGCTGCGCGGAGGCGTTGCGCGGCAGCCGCGTCAATGCCTCCACCACCATCGGCTTTCCGCACGGCGGCCACACCACCGCGACGAAGCTGGCCGAGGCGCGCCAGGCGCTCGCCGAGGGTTGCCAGGAACTCGACCTGGTGGTCAACATCAGCCGGGTTCTCAGCGGCGATTGGGGCTATGTGCAGGACGATATCGGCCCGGTCATCGACGCCGCGCACCAGGCCGGACAAAAAGTTAAAGTCATCTTCGAGAATTGTTATTTGAATGACGCGCAGAAGATCCGGCTGTGCGAAATCTGCGGCGAGCTCCGCGCAGACTGGGTGAAGACGTCCACTGGCTACGGCACGGGCGGCGCCACCATGGAAGATCTGGCGCTGATGCGGCAGCACTCGCCGGATTATGTGCAGGTGAAGGCGGCCGGCGGCGTGCGGGATCTGGACGCGCTACTCGAAGTCCGCGCGCTGGGCGTCACGCGCGTGGGCGCTACGCGCACCGCCGCCATGCTGGACGAATGCAGAGCGCTCGCTTGAAAGGCGTAGAATCCGACTAGAGGAGGGCTTGAACTATGCTCCGTTCCGCGTTGTTGATTTTTGTCGCCGCGCTGGCCCTGCGCGCTGGTTCCGAAGGCGTCACGGTCGACGCAGGCGGGCCGCTGCTGCACCGATCCAGTGTTGAGTTTCCGCGGGAAGCGCTGGCGCGTAACATCGAGGGGACCGTGGTACTTGAGTTGTCGCTCGACCGCAACGGCGAAGTGGCCGGGGCCACGGTGGTCAGCGGGCCGGCCGAACTGCGCCGCGCGGCCTTGGAGAGCGTGCCGGCGTGGCACTACTCATCCGAGATGAGCTTGCCCGCGAAGGTGCAGGCGACCATTACATTCAAGCTCACAGGAAGTCCGGCGCCACTGAGCCCGCGTTCCGCATGCCGACTGAACCGATGGGAAAGGTCATGCGCCTCGAGATCGGCGGTCTCGCCCCGGCGGCGCGCGACGCCCTGGCTGCCCGGCTGCCTTTCCACGATGGCGATCCGCTCACGCCGGAACTGGTGGAGAAGGCCCGCCCGATCCTCGCCGATTTCGATTCGCACCTTACGCTCGCGATCATGCCGTCGCCGGAAGGCTCGGTGGTGTTGATTCGGGTTGGGGGCCCGTTGTCTAAAGCCGGAAGCGGCGATGCGGCAGCCAACGAGCCGCCGCCCAACGGACAGCCGCGGATCCGCGTAGGCGCCGAGGTAATGGCGGCCAAATTGATCGAGCTCCACGCCGCCCGAATACCCGCCGCTCGCGAAGCAGGCCCGCATCTCGGGCGTGGTCCGCCTGAACGTGGTCGTGGGTATCGATGGCCATGTGGCTAATATTACCGTCCGCAGCGGACACCCGATATTGGTTCCTGCAGCAATAGCAGCGGTCAAGAGCTACGTCTACCAGCCCACGCTGCTCAACGGCAAGCCCGTGGAGGTGCTGACGCAGGTGGAGGTGAACTTCTCCTTCGAGCAGCCCGGCGTATCACAGTAACTCAGCGCAACTTGCAGAGCGGATCGCCCACCACGATATTCTGCCAGCTCAGCGCCGGGATCGCCGCATAGTAGCTTTCCGCCAGATTGCGGCCGTGGAAATACGCCGGGAAAAGCTGGTCGGGATGAGGCGTAAATTGCAGGTATGGCTCGTACACGTGCCCCGAACAGCCGGTGGCGCCTTCGTGGATGTAATCCGCCGTCAACGTCTGCGGCGAGCCGGCAAACCAGCCCGAGGCATCCTTCCACGTGCCGATGTTCCAGTCCGCCGGGGGACGCTTGAATGTGCGGCCATCGCTTGAGACATACTCGCTGACCAGCGCGCCCGGCAACCATTGAAAGCCCAGATTCCGCTGGCGCCGGTTGGGATCGTTGGAACCCCAACCGGCGTAACCGATCACGTCTTTCTCGCCGGTAAGCACTTTGGTGGATGTATCCAGCACCACGCGCTCCTTGGGCAGCGCCAGCGCCGCGGTACGCAGCCAGTTGTTGCCCTGGGCGTCGTCATCCGATTTGAGATCGAACACGAATTTGCCCTGATTGCGCGCCTCAAGCGACCGGTCGATGAGCCCCTTCACGTCGTCGAAATCGTAGCCCGCGAGGCGGGTCACCAGATAGATCGGGAAGCGCGCGTGCGTGAACGGTTGGTCCTTTTGGCGATAGAACGGGTTGGGCACGAGGCCGGCGCGCGGGAATTGCTTGCCCCGCATTTTGGCGTAGAGCAGCGCCAGTTCGGAATCCACCGCGCACGCCTCGGTCGATTGTCCCTCCCCTTTGCCCGCTACCTTCAGCGGAACACCCATGGTGGTCACGATGTACAGCACCTGCTCCCGCAAACCGGCCTTGGTCAGGCAGCGCGCGATGGGCCGCTCGACTTGCTCCACGAATGTGTCCCAGGAGATCTCTTCGTCCTCGGCGAGGATATCCAGCTTACAGACGTTCTTCAACGGAATACCGCGCTTGGGAATGTAGTAATCCGCTATACGCCGCGAAAGGTTGTCGGCGCGATTGACCACCAGCAGGACGGATTCGCCGCTCTGCGCGCACAGCGCGGACGCCCAGACGATGCCGCAGAGACCCGGAAGCAATGACCGGCGCACAGTGTTAGCCGGATGATATCATGCGGCTGATTGCCATGAAGACCATCCGTATTGCAAGCGCTGTGGCCGCGGCGTTGCTCCCGCCGCTGTGCGCCCAGAATCCATATCCATTTCAAAGCTCATTTCAAAATCCGGACCTGCCGCTCGAACAGCGGGTCGATAACATCCTGTCCCTGATGACGTTGGATGAAAAGCTCGCGTGTCTCGCGACCAGCACCGCCGTGCCGCGCCTGCACATCCCCGATGCGGGGGGCACGGAAGGGCTGCACGGCCTGGTGCGCAAGGGCGACTTCAACCAGAAAGCCGTGACGACGACCCAGTTTCCGGAAGTCATCGGGATGGCCTCCACCTGGGATCCGGCGCTGATCCGGCGCGCGGGGGCAGTACAGGGATACGAGGCCCGTTACATCTACCAAAACGCGAAGTACCAGAGCAACGTGCTGGTGGTGTGGGGGCCCAATGCGGACCTGGCCCGCGACCCGCGCTGGGGCAGAAACAATGAGAGCTACGGCGAAGATCCGTTCTTCACCGGCGCCATGACGGTGGCCATGATCAAAGGGATGCAGGGCGATAACTCGAAGTACTGGCAAGCTGCGTCGCTGATGAAACATTTTCTGGCGAACAGCAACGAGACCACCCGCGGAAGCTCTTCTTCCGACTTCGATGAAGAGTTGCTGCGCGACTATTATTCCGTGCCGTTCCGCATGGGTTTTGTCGAGGGAGGCGGTAAGTCGTTCATGGCGTCTTATAACGCCTGGAACCACGTGCCGATGACCGTGAACCCTATTCTCAAGAGCCTGGCCGTCAAAGAGTGGGGAGCCGACGGCATCATATCTTCCGATGCCTTGGCCGTGGAACTGATGGTCAATCCCCGGCATTACTACAAGACTCAGGAGCAGGCGGCGGCCGAAGCCATCAAAGCCGGCATCGGCCAGATACTGACATTCTTTTTTAACATTCCGAAAGTGATGAAGCAGGATCTGGCCGACCACCTGCTCACGGAGGCGGATATCGATGCTGTGCTGCGGGGCAAATTCAGGACGGTCATCCGGCTTGGTTTGCTTGACCCGCCGTCGCTCGATCCCTACTCCGGCATCGGCGCCGCCGGCGAACCCGAGCCCTGGAACACGGAGAAACATAAGGCCGTGGCGCGGGAGATGGCGCGCGAATCGGTGGTGCTGTTGAAAAATGCAAATGATTTCCTGCCGCTGAACAAGACAGCCATTAAATCCATCGCCGTGATCGGACCGCGCGCGAACGAAGTGTCAATCGATCTGTATGGCGGCAAGCCGCCCTACGCCGTTACTCCTCTACAGGGCATTCGCGACGAGGTGGGTTCGGGTGTGGCGGTGAGCTATGCCGCGAACAACCAGAGCGACGCGGCGGTGAAGGCGGCCCGTTCGTCCGATGTGGCGGTGGTGGTGGTGGGCAACGATCCCGTGTGCGGCGCCACCAACATCATGGCCATATTCAATATGGATGTTTCGAGCAAACCCTGCGCCGATCCAGGTGAAGGCCGCGAGGGCCGCGACCGCGAGTCTCTCACTCTTTCGCAGGAGGAAATGATCAAGCAAGTCTACGCGGCTAACCCGAAGACAGCCGTGGTGCTGGTATCCAGCTTCCCTTACGCCATTAACTGGACCGCGCAAAATGTCCCAGCCATTCTACACATCGCCCACGCCGCGCAGGAGCAAGGCACGGCCATTGCCGACGTGCTGTTCGGCGACTACAATCCGGCCGGCCGCCTGAACCAGACCTGGCCCAAGTCACTCGACCAACTCCCGCCCATGATGGACTACGATATCCGCCACGGCCGCACCTACATGTACTTCAAAGGCGAGCCGCTTTATCCTTTCGGATACGGCTTGAGTTACACGACCTTCAAGTACTCCCACTTGCGGTGCGGCGCCGGCATCGCGCATGTGGATGTAACCAACACGGGCAAGCGGTCCGGAGACGAGGTGGTGCAACTCTATGTGCGGCGGCAGGAGCTGAAACAACTCAGGGGATTCGCGCGCATCTCCCTGAAGCCGGGTGAAACCCGAACCGTCGAGATAGCATTCAAGGCGGGCCCGGGAGCCGGGCGCGTTATAGTAGGCGGCTCGTCTGCCGACGAGAGGCTCGAAACGACCATCGAAGCCGCGCGATAACGTCCTTTACCATTTACGACACTTCTGGACAATTCTGGACCACAAGCCAAAATCTTCTGGACAATTTGTCGAATTCAGGTCTCGCCGTTCGACGTCATAGTGAAGGCGGGGCAACTAGCCCGGCTGAAGACCATTTTAGGAGACGACATGCCGCAATATCTGGTTGCTATTCACCACCCCGACAACTATGACCCGTCCACAGAGGACGAAGCGATGGTCCGCGATATCGATGTGCTCAACGAAGAGATGGAGGCTGCCGGCGCCAGGTTCTTCGCCGGCGGCCTTCAATCGGCGCCCCAGGCGAAATCACTGCGTAAGCAGCCCGGCGGAAAGGTGGTCATCACCGATGGACCATACATTGAGGCCAAGGAACACATTGGCGGCTTTTGGATACTCGACGCAGCCAACATGGATGAGGCCGTGGCGTGGGGACGCAAAGCCGTCGTCGCCTGCCGCGCATCGGTCGAGGTGCGCGAGTTCCTCGCAATGCCAACAGAATAGAAACTCTAACCAGAACACGGAGCGCAATGAGAAAGCTCAAAATCATCGAACACATGTCGCTGGACGGCGTGATCCAGCCTCGGGAGAGGGATCAAGCACTGGACCGCGCCCTATCGGACCCCCGCTGGCCGGGAGTTAATCGTCGCCCGCATATGGCGGGAGCTTCGATCTGCTGCTTGGCCGTCGCACCTACGATCTCTGGTCGGGCTTCTGGCCAAAGGCGCCAAGCAGTCCGATGGCGGACGGCCTCAATACGGCAAGAAAATATATCGCTACCCACCGTCCGGAAAGCCTTGAATGGGGCCCGTTCGAGGGCCTTGGACCGGACATCGTCGGGGCATTCGCCGCATCAAGTCGCAGGACGGCCCGGACCTTATTCTCTCTCGGGTAGCTCCACGCTGACATCGACGCTGCTCGAACATGGGCTTGCGGATGAAGTCCTGCTGGTCGGAACCCCGCCACGCTCATTCGACCTCGTCAGCACAAAAGCAATGCCGTCCGGCATCATCATCAATTTTTAACGCCGTAATCTAGCAGGCATGAAAGATGTGCCATTGCCCGAGTCCAGAACCTCCTCCTTTCAACTGAACCTCCTCTCAACTGGGGCTTGGCTCCCACTTGAATGCAGGATAAAACACGAATAAATTAGCGATATATCGTCGATACAACGTTAAGTTTGGGCCACAGAACAACACAGATATGCCCTTTCAGCGCAATTTTGGAGGCCAGTTCGGCTTTCGTGGCGCCTTCGGCCGCGGCATGGCTACGACGTCGTCAAAGCGATTGAGGAGAAATTCTATGGCTTTTATGCTCCGAGCGCCGGATCGGTGTACCCGATCCTCCAAGAGCCTCGATCTCACGGACGAGATGAAGCAGACGACGCACTTTATGTTCGGCAAGCTGTGTGAAAATGGCGCACCTGATGCTGGAACAATGAAGAAATTGCGCACGGCGATGCTGAACTTCAAGAGCGAGGTCGAGGAAATACTGCAAGGCGACCACCTCACCGAAAAATCCAAGCTCCAGGCAGCGCTCGACATCTTCACCGCATTGAAGATGCCGCGCGAACGCGATGCGGTAGCCGACGAGCTCACCCCGCGTTCCTGATCAGCCGCTCCGCATGCTTCAGCGCCTCTGGCGTCAAGCTCCTGCCCGCACAACATCCGCCCAACCTCCCGCGTCCGCGCCGCCCGGTCCAATTCCTCAATCGCCGCCACCGTGCGCCCTCGGCTCTCGCGCTTCTCCACGCAATAATGATGATCCGCGAACGACGCGATCTGCGCCAGGTGCGTCACGCAAAGCACCTGGTTCGCGGCCGCCAGCTTCTTCAGCCGCCGCCCACGCCTTCCGCCGCGCTGCCGCCGATGCCCGCATCCACTTCGTCGAAAACCAGCGTGCGTGCGGCGGCACGCCTTCGGACAGGCACGTCTTCAGCGCCAGCGCGATGCGCGAAATTTCGCCGCCCGACGCCACCTTCTCCAGCGGCTTGGGCTCTTCGCCCAGGTTCGGCGACACCAGAAATTCCACCCGGTCCGCGCCCGCCGCCGACCACGGCGCCGCGCCCATCTCGATGCGAAACGTGGTGCGCTCCATCGCCAGCGACGCCAGTTCCGCCTCCACGCCCTTCTCCAGCTTGCGCGCCGCGCGCGTGCGCAGGGCGGTCAACTCTCCGGCCGCCTGCTCGTATTCGCGCGCCAGGCGCTCGCGCTCCTGCGCAGCTCATCCATGCGCTCGCCTGCGTGCTCCACCTGTTCGATCTGCGCGCGCACCTCCGCCAGAAACGCCAGCACCTCCGCTACCGACTGCGCCGTATTTGCGCTTCAGCTTGTCGAGCAGCGCCAGCCGGTTCTCGATCTCCTCCAGCCGGCCGGGATTCGCCTCCAGGCCCGAAAGATAATCGCGCAGACCGTAGGACGCCTCCTTGATGGCCACCTCCGCCGACTTGCAGACTGCTCGCCCAGGGCCGCCAGCGACGGATCGATCTGCACAAATCGTCCAGCCGCTTGACCGCCACGCGCACTTGCGCCAGCGCGGATTCCGGCGAATCGTAAAGCGCCGCGTAGGCCGTGCTCGCGTTCTCCTGCAAGCGGCCCAGGTTCTGCAGCACGCGCCGCTCGGCTTCCAGCGCCTCGTCTTCTCCCGCCGCCGGCGCGGCGCCCTCGATCTCTTTGCGCTGGAATTCCCAGAGGTCCAGCAGGCGCAGCTTTTCCTGCTCGGTGCGCTCCAGCGTTTCGAGCGCAGCGCCCGCCGCCCTCCAGCGCTTATAGATTTCCGCCACCCGGCCCAACAGATCCGTCCGCGCCGGCGAACGAGTCCAGCATGTCGCGCTGCGCATCGGCCGAAAACAAAAGCTGCTGATCGTGTTGTCCGTGGATATCGCCCAGCAGCGGCGCCAGATCCCGCAACAGCGACACGGCCACCGGACGGCTGCCCAGAAACGCGCGCGATTTGCCGCCCGCCAGGATCTCGCGCTCGATCAGCAATTCGCTGTCTTCCATCGCGATGCCCGCCGGATCGAGCAGCGCGCGCACATCCGCGCGGTCGCGCACGTCGAAGATGCCCGCCACCCGCGCGCGCGTCTCGCCGGAGCGGATCATCTCCGCCGACGCGCGCCCGCCCAGCAGCAGGCCGAAAGCATCCACCACGATGGACTTGCCGCTGCCCGTCTCGCCCGTCAGCAGATTCAGCCCGGCATGGAAGCGCACCCGGATGCGATCGACTACGGCATAATTTTCGACCAGCAACTCCACAAGCATGCTGTGCTCAATTATACGGTCACGCCCTGATATCGTGGTAGTTCCCATGCAAATCGGCGTTTTCCACGCCTCCGAAAAGGCCTCTCCACGCGTCTTTTCACTGGTCCGGCCACATGCTGGAGCACGCCCTGACGCGCTATAATCGTGCCCTTAGATGAACGGGCAGGCACAGGGCGCGCTCCTCGAAGTGGTCCGCGTAAGAATCGTCGGATTCGCGACATATCTGGGATGTGGCAGCGATTCCGAAGACATCGCCCAGGAAACCCTTTTGGTGTTGCACAACCGGTACGCCGCGGTGGAAGATCAGGGCGAAATGCTGAAGCTGGCCGTGCGGATCTGCGCTAACCTGGCGATGAATTGGCGGCGTCGCAAGTCGAATTCCGCGCGCGTGGCTGAGCCGCCCGAGGCGATGGCCGACCCCCTCGACCGGAACCCGGAATCCGCCCTCATTGAGAAGCAGCTTCAGGAACTGTTACTTAAGGCCATTCGCGGGTCCGATGAGCGCTGCAAAGAACTGCTGCGATTGCGTCTGGGTGGCGCCAAAACCAGGGACATTGCCGCGCTCATGGGCGTTAAACCCGGCGCGGTGGATACCGCCTACTTTCGTTGCCTCGAACGGCTCCGGAACGCGATAGGAGGAGCACGGTGACCCGAGCCGAGGCTGGGCAGTTACTAACCCGCTACTTTCAAGGCGAACTGTCGCCAGGCGAGCAAGCGCAACTGACCGACGCGCTGCTCTCCGACCAGGATCTATTCAACGCATTCGCGGAGGAGGCGATTTTCGCGGAACTGCTGGCCGGCACGGATTTTCGCGCCAAGGTGAGCGCCGCCGTCCAGCCCCAGCCCACGGGCATCGCGCGGATCGCCGGCTTCCTCAAGAGCCTCGACGCCGGCTGGCGATGGGCCGGCGCTACCGCCTTGGCCGCCCTCGCGCTGCTGGCTATGATCTTATATCGCGGCGCGCCCCACACCGGCATAACTCCATCGGCGTCGATGCCAGCCGTACTGACCGTGCTTCTCACCCCCACCGAGCGCGGCGCCGCAGCGCCAACGATCGTCATCGGCAATTACAAAACCGTGCAATTGCAAATCGAGGTCCCGGAAGGCTCCTACACAGCCTATCGGGCAGTGCTGAAAGCGGTCGACGGGCCCTTCCAACAGGAGTTTCGCGATCTCCTGCCGCATCCCAGTCCTGCCGGTGCGCGGCAACTTGAACTCAAGTTCCCAGCCGCGCTGCTGTCTGCTGGGGATTATACGCTTGAAGTCCTCGGCGTAACGCAGGCAGGCGCCGCCGAGCCGGCCGCCGGATATGGTTTCTCGATAGTGAGGAAGAAATGACGCAACGGACCTTACTACTATCCCTGTGCCTTCTTCTCTTACTTCCGGCTCAGACCGCGCCGCCGCGCGGCGTAATCGTGGAACAGGTGGACAAGGGGTCGGAAGCCGAAAGCGCCGGCGTGATGGCCGGCGACTTGATCACTGCCTGGTCGCAAGGCCCGGACGCCGGCGCAATCGAATCTCCCTTCGACTGGGCCAACTTCGAGAAGGAACGGCCGCCTCGCGGGCCGGTCGTCATACGCATCTTCAGCGGTTCCCGCGAACGCGTCTGGACGCTCCGCAACGGCTCGCCGGGAATAGCCGTCCGGCCGGTCCTGAGGCTGGAACTGGCAGCCGCATGGCAGCAGTGCCGCGAACTGGAGAAGACCGGCAAACTTCCGGCAGCCGCCGAGGGCTGGCGCGGATTGATCGGCCAGGTGAACTCCAGCGATCCGCCATGGCTGATCGCATGGCTCGAATATCAACTCGCGCGGGTGCTGTTGCGCGCCCGGCAGTTCACCGAAGCCGATTCCACCTTTCAAACCGCTATCGACAAAGCGGAGTCCGCGGGAGTAAGGGACGACTGGCGGCTGTGGTATGACCGGTGCGGTACCGTCCGCAACGATCTCGCGGGTAGCCACGGCTGCTTCCAACGCGCGTTCGAAGAGGCCGGGAAGTTAGCCTCCCCAAGCTTGGCCCAGGCAATGTGTCTGAGCCAGCTCGGGAACACCGCCGGTTCGATGGACCGGCCTGCCGAGGAGTATCACCAGCAGGCACTGTCGATGCGCGAAAACTTGGCGCCCCGCAGTATCGACACCTCAAATTCCCTGAACAATCTGGGTAATCTGGCCTTGGATCGCGGCGAGGTGGATCTGGCGGAGCGGTATCAACAGCGGGCCCTTGCAATTCGCCAGGAAGTGGCTCCCGGCGGCGCGGAGGTGGCGGCTACTCTGAACAACTTGGCGAACATAGTGGGCGGCCGCGGCGATCTGGCGCTCGCCGAGGAGTACTATCTGCAGGCGTTGGGCATCCTCCACAAGTTTGAAGACCCGGGCGAACAGGCAGCGCTGGAGAACCTCGGCGTGTTGGAGATGGGTCGCGGAAACTTCGCACGTGCCGACGAGTATTTTCAGCATTCGCTAGCCCTGGTGAGGAAAGAGAATCCTGGCGGCCTCGGGGTCGCACACGTCCTGGTCAACCTGGGATCGCTGGCCGCTCAGCGCGAGGACCTGGTGGCGGCAGAGCGCTACTTCAAGCAGGCTCTCGCCATCCAGCTAAAACTGGAGCCCGAAGGCCGCAGCGCAGCCGTATGCATGGACGATCTGGGGGACGTGGAGTGGGCACGTGGCAATCGGGTGGACGGCGAGTCACACCACCGGCAGGCGATCGCCATCATGGAGAAGATAGCTCCTGGAGGCTTGGACCTCGCCACTATGTTGAACAGCGCCGGGGAAACAGCATTCAAACGTGGCGATCTGCAGGAAGCCGAGAACTTTCACCAACGCGCACTCGCCATTCGGCAAAAACTGGAACCGGGCAGCACCGATGAGGCGCAGTCGCTGAACAACCTGGGCGTAGTGTTGCGGAGCAAAGGCGAGACCGATACCGCGGGCACATACTTTGCGCGCGCCGTCGACGCATTAGAGAGCCAGGAAGAGCGCCTCGGAGGAACCGAAACCGTGCGCTCCAGTTTCCGCGCGCTCTACGGCTCGTATTATTACGACCTGGAAGGCGCGCTCCTGGCCCAGCATCAACCCGCACAGGCGTATCGGGTTTCCGAGCGCGCCCGCGCCCGCGGCCTGCTGCATATGTTGGCCGAGCGCGACCTGATGTTCGCAGCCGACGTGCCGGCCGACTTACAGCGGGCCCGGAAACGTAACGCCGCCGACTATGACAACGTGCAAGCCCAGCTTGCGGAATTGAACGCCACCCAGGATAAAGATAAAGTCGCCGCCGTGCAGGCCCGCCTGCACGAATTGAGCGTCAAGCGGGACGAGATTGCCGACCGGATTGCCAAAGCTTCTCCGCGCTTCGCCTCGCTCCAATATCCGCAACCGCTCGACGTGGCAGCCACCCGCCGCATCCTCGACCCGGGCGACGTTTTGTTGTCCTATGCGGTAGCCGAAGACCGCACCGCGCTGTTCGTGGTCGCGCCAGAAGGCAGCGGGCCGGGATTATCTGTCTTCACCTTGTCCATCAAGGAAAAAGATCTGCAGGCCAAGGTGCGGGAGTTTCGCCGTCTCATCCGCGAACATCGCGAACCCGTAAACCCCGAATTGATGGCCCAGTCCCGCCAACTCTACGATTTGCTGCTGCGGCCGGCGGACTCCGTTTTGGCCGCCAGCCAGCGTCTCCTCGTTATTCCCGATGGCCCACTGCAGGTGTTGCCCTTCGCCGCCCTACGGCGCAATCGCACGGAGTATCTGGTGGATTGGAAACCGCTGCACACGGTAGTCTCGGCCACTGTATATGCCGAACTCCGTAAAATGCGCCGTCCAGCCGAAAACAAGGCCATCGAGATAGCCGCCTTTGGGGACCCCCGCATGCCTGCCTCTGGCAGAGCCGGCATGCAGCGCAGCGCGAACCCGGACCTCCGTCTGGCTGCCGAGCGCGGGTTCGATTTCGGCCGCCTCCCCTTCAGCCGTCAGGAGGTACAAGGCATCGCCGCCCTGTTCCCCCAGCGCAGCCGTGCGTACCTCGGTGCGGACGCCACCGAAGAGCACGCCAAGGCGCTAGGCAAGGATGTCCGCTACATTCACTTTGCCACGCACGGACTGTTGGACGAGCGCTTTCCATTGAATTCCGCTCTGGTCCTGTCCGTTCCGGGGCAAGTGCAACCCGGCAAGGATAACGGGCTCCTCCAGGCCTGGGAAATTTTTGAGCAGGTCCGATTAGACGCGGATCTAGTCACTCTGTCCGCGTGCAACACCGGACTGGGCAAGGAAGTGAAGGGCGAAGGATTGATCGGCCTCACCCGCGCCTTTCAATACGCCGGCGCCCGCTCCATTCTGGCCTCTTTGTGGAGCGTCGATGACTTCCGCACCATGCAATTGATGCAGCATTTCTACACCGAACTGCGCCAAGGCAAGAGCAAGGACGAAGCGCTACGCGCCGCGCAATTGGAGTTGGCGCACTCCCGAAGCGCATCGGCCCCTTACTACTGGGCCGGCTTCTCGATGATCGGCGACTGGAAATGAGTCTGCTCCGAAAACTTCTCGCGTAAGAAAGACTCCGCACCCAACATCTTCAAACAGTGACTTCTTCGGAAGCCGCCTTACCCTGGCCTCTTAGCCAGGGAAACACTCGCATTAAGGAGACAATACAATGAAGAGAGACACTGTCGCGAAGCTACCACTGATCGCTCTAGCAAGCACCTTCGCGTTCGCCTCCGTGGCGAACGCGGCCAATAACTATTTCGGGATCAAGGTAAACAACTCATGTTACGCGGGCACGAGCTGTCCCGCCATACCGCTCCCCTACAACACGAGTAACACTCTACCGGTGACGTTCGACTTCACTATGCCCAACGGAGACAAGTACCTCATCAACGGATCGGGCTGGGGGTCGAACAACAGCAACGGCGGCTATATACCGGGGGGAATGACGTTTCAAGTGACCTACGAAGGTAATAAAGCCGGAACAGCCTCGCGAAAGGACACTATAACCGTCGATTGGTACCTCGCCTTCGAGTCGGAGTATAGTTCTTGCAATTGCGGTGAAGGTCTGGTAGGCGCGTTTAGTCCCACTATAGCTGCCTCCAGTTCAGCCGGTGTTTGTGTGAATGACGCAAGCTGCCTCGGCCCCGTTGCACCGCCCGGAGACTTCAGCGAGAGCACCACCTATTCCGTGGGAAACACTAATGGCGCGTTCTACATCGACTCTGAGTTCACGATCGTATTCGGCGCGGGGTCTCCGGCCGGCTCGTACATCGTGTTTGGACAGGACACGCCGTTGCTGGCGCCCAGCATCGCCTCTTTCTCGCCGAAAAGCGGCAAAGTCGGATCGCTCGTGACGATTCAGGGCACAAATTTCACGTCTTCGCCGGTTCTTTATGTCAACTTTAACAACGTCCCGTCGGACTTCACAGTCGACTCCGACACGTCCATTACGGCCACTGTACCCGCCGGTGCGCTCGACGGTCCCTTTCGAATCGCCACTTCGGGTGGAGTAGCCACCAGCAAACCCGACTTTAAAGTAATAGCCTCCTCAACCGGAACCGTTACCATCAACGCAACCGGCGAGATATCCGGCGCGGGTTACACCTCGGTGACCACCACGGACGGAACAGGCACGCTTCCCATGGCGATTCCGCTACCCGATGGCGCTACCTCCGTCAGCTTTAACATAACAGGTGGAAGCGTGGCGAGTTCCTGCGCGTCGCCCTGCATCACAGTCAATGGCGGCGCCAATTACAACGACGCGGACGGCGCGGGCTCGGCCCAAGGTTTGAACGTGACCTCTGACGGCGCGATCTCCGGGATTACGGCGCCCGTCGTTGGCTTCCTTGCCGGAGTCTTCGAGAACGGTGCGGTACCCAGCGGGACGCCGCCGCCGACGCTGGACTTTAGCACCATCGGGACGGACTTCACTTCGCTCTCGCCGCTGTTGAACCAATTATTCTTCATTGGCGACGGGCTTACGTCAACCGGCCAGACCCAATACTTCGATGTGCCCACCGGCGCCACTGTCGTGTATCTCGGCATTCCGGACGCCAACGGCTACGACGGCGCCCCTAGTTCCTACGCCAATAACAGCGGCTATTTCGTGGTGAATTACACGGTCTACACGAGCAACGCGCAACCTAAAGTCAGTTACTTCGCGCCCGTCAGCGGCAGCGTCGGCGGCAGCGTGGTCATTACTGGGACGAATCTCCAGGGCGCCACGGCAGTCACATTCAATGGCGTCGCCGCCAGCTTCACGCAGGACTCCAGTACGCAAATCAGCGCCACGGTTCCAACAGGCGCGGCCACTGGCCCAATCCAGGTTACTACTTCCGCGGGCACCGCCACCAGCAAGGCCAGCTTTACCATTACATAGGATTCACCCACTTACGGCGCCTGGCCAACCAGGCGCCAACTAGTTATCTTCCGAGAAAAGGAGAAAGCAAAATGCCGAAAAGAATCAACCAAACACAGCCCGTGGCTACCGGAGTCAAGGTGAATCCCGTCGCGACGATCGTAATCGGGATCAGTCTGGCGGGCGCCGGCGCGCTGGCCTCCCACAGGCTGTATCCGGCCCGGCCGATCCCTGGGACGATTGTGAAGCAGCCAGTCGAACAGGGTCTCAGGCTGGATTTTCACGGCCACCCGAAATTGGATAAGGCTGAACCATTCCGGTCAACCGTATCGCACGTGACCCGCCATCTGCGGGATCATGTGGTTTCCATTGCGCACGGCGCGGCGGCCATTGCCCATCATTCGCGAACTTCGACTTCCGGGCATTCGTCCCAAGACTGATGCTAGCGTACGCCCACCCTCGATCGAGGACCGCAGAGCGTGGGTTCCGGCTTAGGCCGGCTCCAACCGGAACCCCGCCCCGCGCCCTGTTATCATAAAGATTCCCATGCAAATCGAGAAGGTTTACGAGCCCCAGCGCTTCGAACCGCACTGGGCTCAATGGTGGATTGACTCCGGCGTCTTCCACGCCTCCGAAAAGGCCTTGCCGCACCTCTTTTCACTGGTCATTCCGCCGCCCAACGTCACCGGTTCGCTACACATCGGCCACATGCTGGAGCATACCGAGATCGACGTCACCGTCCGCTGGCATCGCATGCGCGGCGATAACACGCTGTGGCTGCCGGGAACCGATCACGCCGGCATCGCCACCCAAATGGTGGTCGAGCGCAAGCTGGCCGAGGAAGGCCTCGACCGCCGCACCATGGGCCGCGACGAATTCCTCGCGCGTGTGTGGGAATGGAAGGCGCAGTATGGCGATCGCATCAAGCGCCAGATGATCCGCCTGGGCGCAAGCTGCGACTGGAGCCGCGAGCGCTTTACCCTCGACCCCGGCCTCTCCCGCGCCGTGCGCGAAGTCTTCGTCCGCCTCTATGAGAAAGGCCTCATCTACCGCGGCGAATACATGGTGAACTGGTGCCCAAGGTGCCAGACGGCTCTCTCCGATCTCGAAGTAAAGAACACCGAAACGCAGGGAAATCTCTGGCACATCCGCTACCCGGTGATCGGCGATGGCCACATCGTCGTCGCCACCACCCGGCCCGAAACCATGTTGGGCGATACCGCCGTCGCCGTGAACCCCAAAGACCCGCGCTACTTCCACCTGCACGGCGGCTCCGTTGCCCTGCCGCTGATGGACCGCCAGATTCCCGTGATTCTTGACGATCTGGCGGATCCCCAATTCGGCACCGGCGCCGTCAAAGTCACCCCCGCTCACGATCCCAACGATTTCGAAGCCGGCAAACGCCACAATCTGCCACGCATCAAGGTCATCGATGAAAGCGGCCGCATGACCGCGGAAGCCGGCCCCTACGCCGGTCTCGATCGCTTCGAAGCCCGCCGCCGTGTGGTGGAAGACCTGGATCGCCTCGGCCTCGTCGAAAAAATCGAGCCTTACGTGCTGGCGGTGGGCAGGTGCGACCGCTGCAAGACCGTGGTCGAGCCGCTCATCTCCACGCAGTGGTTCGTGCGCACCAAGCCGCTCGCTGAAAGGGCCATCACCGAGGTCGAAACCGGCCGCATCCAGTTCATCCCCGAAAACTGGACCAAAACATATTTCGAGTGGATGTATAACATCCGCGATTGGTGCATCTCCCGCCAGTTGTGGTGGGGCCATCGCATTCCCGCCTGGCATTGCCAGGATTGCGGCGAAATCATCGTGGCGCGCGAACAGCCCGCCAGTTGCGCGCGCTGTGGATCGTCGAAGCTCGTGCAGGATCCCGACGTGCTCGACACCTGGTTCAGTTCCGCGCTGTGGCCGTTTTCGACGCTCGGCTGGCCCGACGAAACCGAAGATCTGAAGCTGTTCTACCCCACATCGCTGCTCATCACTGGCTTCGACATCCTGTTCTTCTGGGTGGCGCGCATGGTCATGATGGGCTGCGAGTTCATGGGCGAGATCCCCTTCCGCCAGGTCTACATCCACGGTCTGGTGCGCGACGCCGAGCGCCAGAAAATGTCGAAGACTCGCGGCAACACCATCGATCCGTTGGTGGTCACCGAGAAGTATGGCACCGACGCCGTGCGTATGGCGCTGCTGCTGGGCGCCGCGCCGGGCACCGACATCGTGCTTTCCGAAGACCGCATGGAATCGACGCGCGCCTTCGCCAACAAAATCTGGAACGCCGCGCGCCTTCTCTTCGTGAACATGGAGCGCTCCGGCGTGGAGCCCTGGCTCCCCAATCGCCTCGAAGACTTTCCGCCCCGAAGCCGGACCCAGCATCGAGGTCGCCATCGAGGACCGCTGGATTTTCAGCCGCCTGAATACTTGCGCCGAGCAGGTGAACCGCGCCATCGAGCAGTATCGTTATCACGAAGCCGCGCAGTTGCTCTGGCATTTCTTCTGGCACGAGTTCTGCGATTGGTACCTGGAATTGAAGAAGCCGCGCTTCGAGGAAAATTCCGGCGTCAACGCCGATTGGCGCAACGTGCTCGCGGCCTTCGAAACGGCTCTGCGCCTGCTTCATCCGGCCATGCCCTTCCTCACCGAAGAGCTGTGGCAGCGGCTGTCGGGCGGCCGTCCCACCCGTCCCGTGTCCCTGGCGTTGACGGAATATCCGCAGTATGGAAAGCAGCACACCGACTTCGCGGCCGAGCGCGAAATCGGCATCCTGCAGGAAGTCGTCACGCTGGCGCGTACCTTGCGCACCGAGATGAAGCTCGATCCGAAACTGCAATTGCAGGGCACCCTGTATGCGCGCGGCGATGCGCTGGAGATCGCCCGCGGCCACGCCGAATCTATCCGCAGGCTGGCCGCCGTGGCTTTGGATTTCAGCGCCGATACGGCCCCCGCGGGAGCCGCCAGCCGCTCCACATCTCAGTTCGACCTGGTTCTGAACGTCCCAAAAACGCAGGAAGATGCGCAGCGCCGCCGCCTGGAAAAAGAAAAGGATCAGCTCCAAAAGAACATCGCCAACTTGCGCCGCCAACTCGCCGACGAGACGTTCTTAAGCCGCGCACCCGAGAATGTGGTGGCCTCCATGCGCGCCAAACTTGCGGAGTACGAAGCGCAGCTTTCAAAAATCGTGGAACGGCTAAACGGGCAGGGATTCGATGCCGCATGAAACCCTTCCACATTCCTGGCCGGCGCATTTCGTTCTTCGATACCATCACCTCCACCATGCACGAAGCCGCGATTCAGGCCGCCGGCGGCTGCCCGTCCGGCACTGCCGTGGTGGCTGAGGAGCAAACCGCCGGCCAGGGCCGCCACGGCCACACCTGGCACTCCGAGCCCGGTGCCGGTCTGTATGTCTCCGTTGTCCTGCGCCTCCCGCTCCCGCCGGAATCGCTGCCCGTCCTGACGCTGGCCCTGGGCCTGGCAACCGCCGAGGCCATCACCCGGGTCACCGATCTCCAACCCGATCTGCGCTGGCCCAACGACATCCTGCTAGGCGAGAAGAAGACCGCCGGCATTCTGGTGCAGCTAATCGATTCCGTGGCCATTGCGGGCATTGGCGTCAATGTGAACCACCCGGCGTTTCCTCCGGAAATCGCGCACGAAGCCACATCGCTGCGCCTGGTCTCCGGCCGTAAGCACTCGCGCGAAAACCTGCTCATCGCCCTGCTTCCAACCATCGATAGTTTCGCGCACATGCTGCTGGAAGGTGGCCGCCGGCCGGTACTGGAAATGTTCACGCGCCACTCCAGTTATGTAACCGGCAAGCGCGTGCGGGTCGATCAGCCCGGTGGCGCGCTCACCGGCATCACCGCGGGCCTCGATCTCAACGGCTTCCTGAAACTTCGCGCCAGCGACGGCACGGAATCCCTGATACTCGCCGGTGGAGTCCGTCCATCATCCAACGAATGAACGTCAGCTCCGGCGAGGGAGGACCTTGAAGTTCACGCCTTCCTGTGCCTGAAGATGAGCGAGGACCCCAAAAAGGTTTCTGGCCGAGGGGTTGCCATTTGGGCCGAACATGCGCATGAGGCTGTTGGCGGGGATGGATGTCGCCTCTTCCAATTGCCGAAATCCGACCGTGGCGTTGATATAGTTGCGCAGGATTGCTCGGCCGGTCCTCTCATCGCCGGAGAGCATCAACTCGACCGCCTCGCGAAGCAGCGCCTTGCGGAACTCCGGTTCGCGCTGGGCGCGTTCGCGGATAGTTTCACGAAAGTCTTTGGTCAGTGGCATTCCCGAATGTCGAACACGCCTCTATGGTAACGTATATGTTATCATCGTCGCAGCGTTCATCCCCAACCCGCTGCTTCCATACCAAGTTTGTTAGATCGTCAAAATCTCTTATATTGGTATCTTCTGCATTTAGCGGCTTGTGCATTTTGCGGCTACTTCGCTTGCTCCCACGGGCTGGGCATCTCGACATCGGGTTCGCATGGTGGACTACGCCCAAACACACAGCCTCAAGTCGATATGCGCCTTGGCGAGGGCGCTCAACAAGGCCGGATACAAGGACAGTTCGAACATCTTGTACTTCGCATGATCTTGCCTGCCGCTCTTGAAATCCGTCGCGGTTTCGACAGCGGCAACATGGTGGGCCGTAAGCTCGAGTTCGCCACCGGAAGCGACGAATTTGCGCAGCAGAGCGTGGTGCGAAGTCACCAGTTCCAGCACGCTGTGCAATGCCGGGTCGTACTCCTCGTCGCGTGATCCCTGAGCTACCAACCCGTACCAGTGTGTGCTGTCCGCCGGCTGGAAAAGCGTTTCGAAAATCGTCGTCGAGGTGAACGGTGCCAGTTCGAGTGCTTTGACAATCTTGGAGGTTCCGGCTTTGTGACGAAGGGTCAGGACAAAACAGAAATCGCCTGGGCTGGTCAGGGGCGGTCCCATTGTCGAATATTACTTCAATTCGGAATCCCGCATACTCGCAGAAGGGCAGCCTTCAGCCCCCGCGGGCGCGACAGGCGGCCAACCAGTCCCGGTGGTAACTGGCGTTTTTAAGATGGAAGCCCTCAAGTTCGCGTTCGATACAATCATTGCCGGCGTGCTCGCTTTGCCCTGGATCGCAATCGTCATCGCTCTGTACCTGGACGCCAACCCGGGAATATGGACCAACCTCAAGGAACTGTTCGACGACCGCGGGAACAAGCTCCCAGCGGCTGCTGCCAGCGTACTGCTCTTCTCGGTGACTTACTTTCTGGGAGCGGCCGTGTCCCGCGCTTCGGCGAACTTTTTCAATGACGAACATCTGGGTCGGCTGTCGGACCGCATACGGCTCGCGGTATATTGCGACACCGCTGAGAGCCCCTTCGTGCAAGGCGCAATGGTTGCCTTACAAGCCTCGAATCGGAATACCGTTGCGAACGACTATCAACAGGAAAACGCGCTTCTGCCGCACGGCACCGACAAAACCACGACGCTCGATCAGATCAGGTCGCAGATTTCGGTTTTGCAAGGGGCCACCTTCAATAGCTTGGTTACTCTTGTGCTGTGTGTGTTCGGTTGGGGCGCTAGTCGAGCGCCATGCTCGCCGCCGGGGCCTTACGCGCCACCCGCCCGGTGGGCCCAGGTTGCGGTCGCTGTCGCCGCGCTGATCCTTTGTCTTTTCCGCGGTTTCGGGCTTATACAGCATTTTCGAAGCGGCAGAGTCCTGCGCAATCCGCCTTTTACGGCATTCACCACCTTGCCTCTCGGCGTTACTGGCGGATTCGCGCTCCATGGCGGCTCGAAGAGCCGGGCATATTTCTGTTGGTTTCTGGCCGCCGGCTTCCTGATGATCATAGGGCTCTTCGGGTGGTGGTGGAGCGAAGTCCTGTACGACCAGCAGGTGCTGCACTCCGCGCGTGCATCATTCACGCCATAGCCGGCAAAGGTATCGACACCGCCGCCAGTAGCGTGGTCGACAACGCTATTAGTGAATCTCATGAACTGCAATATCAATAAATGGCGCGGCGGACTATTTCGTAGCCACCTGGTTCAGCTTGTACAGCAACTCGTCGGTGAAGGCCTTCTCAACTCCGCGAAACTGGTTTTCCGCGCGCTGCAGGCGGATGGACCCGGTACGGTCAACGATCCAGACCTGGCCGAGCATTGGGTGGGGCAGGAAGCCATCCACATAGGCTTTGCCGACGGCCACGGGAAAGGTGTACTTCTTTTCCTTCATGAACGCGGTAAGGTTATCGATGTCGTCGTCGACGCTCAGGGTGATCACCTGGAAGTCTTTGCGGTCCTTGGTCTGGCCGTAAAGCGATTGCACGGCGGGCAGAGAACTCCAGCAGGGACCGCACCAGGAAGCCCACAAATAGACCAGAGTGGATCTGCCTTCAAAGCTATGATTGGTGGCGCGAGTGAGAGCGAAGGCGGGCAGATCCATGGGCGGCAGTTTGTAGTTGAGGGCGTGCCAGGGATAAAAAGGAACGCCCGGATAGCCCGAGGGCACGCCTGGCGGAAGCGGAGGCGCAGCGGAGAACACGGCCCAACCATCATCGGTGCCGCCCATCTTATCCCAGAGGGCACGGGTGTACTTGAGGATTCCGGCGCCGTATTCGCGGCGATGGTAGGGGTTGGCGGTCAGCTCGTGGTAATAGGCAAGCGCGTCGGCATTGCGTTTCTCGGCCTCGGCCAATTTACCGGAAAGCTGCCAATACTTCGCCTGGTAATCCGGAAAGGTGCTCAACGAATCCTGATCGTAGAAACGCTGGAAGTCGGTGTCGAGCCACTGGCGAACGTGCGCGATGGTCGAACGGGCGGCGACATACTCCTGGAGTTGAATTTGGGCTGAGGCTAGCGTACACAGCGGTCCAAAGACCTTGGCGGAGCGGTTGGCCGCCTCGATCAGGTCCTCGAGAGTCGGCGTCACGGGCTCGGGTAGCGTGGGCTCGCTATCCTGCCAGACCATTTCGGCCTTCAGCAGAGCTTCGGCGTCTTTCACGTTCACGCCCGCAGCCACCCAATCGTAGGCGATCATGGGGGCGCCGGCGTGGGGAGGGTAGAGACGAATGAGGTTTTCGCCAACCTGCTTCCAAAGCTCTGCATCGGAACTGCGGGTTCGAACCAGAGCTTCACGACGCTGCTCCCATGCGAACTTGCTATCGGGCCATTGGGCGACCCAATTGGCCGAGACTTCGAGCAACGACTGGGATTGCGCCTTGTAGTCCAGGTTCTGGTGTTCAGTTAGCCAGGTTTGATAGGCATCCCAGGCGGGATCTTTGGGCGTCTGCGCGAGCAGAGGCAGCACGGCGAGCAGAAGCAGGTATTTCATGGTCGCTCTCTCCGCCATTATGACGCTACTCGGGCGCGGAGCGTGGAGTCCTGCTGTTTACACGGCACGAAATCGCTAACGTCGCAGACGCGGAATCCCGTATACTCGCATGAGGACTCCGCCCAGTCCCGCAGGCCTTTCACATGCTCCTAGCGCTCGACGTCGGCAACAGCAACATCACCATCGGCGCCTTCGACCACCGCCGCCTCGTCAGCCACTGGCGCCTGCGCACCGTCCACGGCCAGACCGCCGACGAATGGGGCGTCCTCCTGCGCAACCTGTTCGCCCTCGCCTCCCTGGATTCTCCCAGCGTCCACGGCATCATCATCGCCAGCGTCGTCCCCCCGCTCGATGCCAACCTGGCCTCCATGGCCCAGCGTTACTTCCAGATCGACCCGCTCTTCGTCACCCCGCAAACCGATATCGGAATGGCCATCCGCTACGACGATCCCAATCAGGTCGGCGCGGACCGTCTGGTCAACGCCGTAGCCGCCTTTCACAAATACGGCGGCCCGTGCGTCGTGGTGGACCTTGGCACTACCATCAATTTCGATGTCATCTCCGCCAACGCCGAGTATCTCGGCGGCGCCATCGCCATCGGCATCGGCATCTCCATCGAAGCCTTGTTCAGCAAAACCGCGCGCCTCCCCATGGTCGATTTCCGCGAGCCGGCCAAAGTCATCGGCAGCAACACCGTGGCCAGCATCCAATCGGGACTGTACTACGGCGCACTGGGCATGATCGACGGCATCCTCGATCGCCTCATCGCCGAGCTCGGCCCCGAAACCAAAACCATCGCCACCGGTGGCCAGGCTGCGCTAATCGCCCGCGGCTCGCGCCACCTGAAGCACATCGACGAGCATCTGACCCTCGCCGGCCTCCAGCTCATCTGGGAACGGAACGCCCGCCCGTGAGCGACGACTGGATTTACAACTATTTCAACTACTACACCGAGATCGAGCAACATTTTCAGCAGGTCCGCGGCGCCAGCCTGTTCCTCCTTTCGCCGCTCGATTGGGCCCTGATCGAAAGCTGGAAGAACGCCGATGTCCCTCTGGAGGCCGTATTGCGCGGCATCGACGCCGCCTTCGAGCGTTGGCGCGGCCGCAAGCATAGGACGCAACTAGTGAATTCGCTGGCCTTCTGCGCGCAGGCGGTTCTCACCGAAGCGCAGGCGATGGCCGGCGCGGCCGCGCGGCCCGCCACCCGCGAATCCGCGCCGCCTTTCCCGTTGGACGATCTCCGCGATTACCTGGCGCGCAACGCCGCCGCCGTACGCCAGGCCGACACCGCTTACGCCGAGGTCGCCGCCGCCCTGGAGCGGCTCGCCGCCGAAGCCGACGGGCACTATCGGGATCTGGAGGATTTGGAGCGCCACCTCACAGTCCTGGAAGAAAAGACCGTCGCCATCGCGCGCGGCCGCCAGACGGAAGATCAATTGCTGGAGGCCCGCAGGAATCTGGACGCGCAGCTTCGGCCGTACCGTTCCAGGATGAGCGCCGAACACCTGGCCCTGCTCGAAAAGCAGTACCTGGAGCGCAACCTCTTGGAGAAAGAGGGCTTACCGAGGCTCAGTTTATTTTACATGCGCTGACCGTGCATATTGCAACTGAGTTGCAACTGGATCGCAACTATGTAGCAACTTCCTACGTCTCACATAGTGTAACGGACTTATCAAGTTAGGTTCCGATCCGAGGATGCGGAACCAGCCGGCGGGCATGCTCCTCCGAGTGCCCGCCGGTTTTTTGTGTGCTTAACCACTTAAAGCATCCTGTCTTCGCTAGCCAGCTTGTGTAGGGCCGCGATTGCGAGTTCCTCATAGAAATTGAGGACGGTCATAGCATCGCCCTCTTCTCGTCGGACTCGGCTGACGGATCAACGTCCTTGACCTTATCTCTCTAGCATTGCGGGGGCGAGCCTGTTTTCTGTGAACGTAGAAAAACAGCCCCTCAAATGGCGGATAATATCACACGGACCGCTTTAAGTACGTTCGGATCAGCGCTTTCCACTAGCCCGCTTGTTGGTATACTTCGGAACAGGAATGTCCGTTGCCCGCCAGCATCAAGACCCAGCATGAAGACAAAGTCCTCCTGCTGCTGACGCTGGTCATCGGGGCCATCGTCGGCCTGGTGGTGGTGGCCTTCATCTTCCTCACCGAGAACCTCGGAGCCCGCCTCTACCCCGCGCACGGAGCCGCTTGGCGCCGCCTGGTGATTCCCGTATTCGGTTCGCTGGTCGCCGGCTTCCTGCTCGCGCGCTATTTCCCCAACGCCCGTGGCAGCGGTATCCCGCAAACGAAAGTCGCGCTGTTCATTCGCGATGGATTCATCTCCATGCGGACGGTGCTCGGCAAGTTCGGCCTGTCGTCCATCACCTTGGCCAGCGGTATCGCGCTCGGGCGCGAAGGGCCATCGGTTCAGGTCGGTGCGGGAATCGCTTCCGTATTGGGGCGCAAGCTGGGCTTGAGCCAGAGCAGCGTGAAAGCCCTACTGCCGGTGGGCGCATCCGCAGCGCTCGCTGCCGCATTCAATACGCCCATCGCCGCCGTGCTCTTTTCGCTCGAAGAAGTGATGGGCGATATGCACGCGCCCGTGCTGGGTTCGATCGTGCTCAGCTCCGCCACTTCCTGGATCGTGCTCCACTTGCTCCTGGGCGACGAGCCGCTCTTCCATGTGCCCCCCTACCAGTTGGTTCATCCGGTCGAATTCCTGATCTATGCGGTGCTCGGCGTGGTGGGCGGCTTCGTCTCGGTTGGCTTCGTGAAGTTGTTGCTATGGCAGCGCAAGCGCTTCCAGGCTTTGCCAAAGTCCACCGTGCCCTGGCAACCCGTCGTAGGCGGCCTCACGGTCGGCATCCTCGGCTGGTACTTTCCGGGCGTACTCGGCGTCGGCTACAACGTGGTGGGCCAGGCGCTGAACGGCGAAATGCTGATTCGCACCATGGCCCTGCTGGTCCTGCTGAAGCTGGTCGCCACCGCCACCTGCTATGCGTCGGGCAATGCCGGAGGCATCTTCGGACCCAGCCTGTTCCTGGGCGCCATGATGGGCGGTGCCGTGGGCGGCGTAGCGCACACGCTGTTGCCCGATTACACGGGCAGTGTCGGCGCTTATGCGCTGGTAGGCATGGGAGCCCTTTTCGCCGGCATCATCCGCGTGCCGCTCACGTCCGTCATCATGATTTTCGAGATCACCCGCGACTACTCCATCATCGTGCCGCTGATGATCGCCAACCTGCTCAGCTACTTCATCTCCAGCCGCCTGCAGGAGGATCCTATCTACGAAGCCCTCCAGCATCAGGATGGTATCCACCTTCCCAGCGGCGCGCGCGCCCGGGAAGCTTTCCTCATGGTGGGTCAGGCCATGCGCACAACCCCCACCGTGCTGCCGGCCGGGCTCCATGTAGCTGCTGCCGCAGCGTCCGTCAAACCCGAGGACGGCGCCTGGCCCGTGATGGATGAACAAGGCGTGCGCGGCATGTTGACCGCCGCCCAACTGGATCGCGCCGGGCAGGAAGGAGACGCCACGCTCGGCCAACTCGTTCCCGCACCCGATCTGCGTCACGATACCGCCGGCGATTTTCCCCATCTGCACGCCGATCACACGCTCGATACCGCCATGCGGCGCATCGCGGAAACGGGCTTGCCCGTGATTCCCGTCGTCAGCCGGACAAACCTGCGCGAACTGAAGGGCGTGATCTCCATGGCCGATATCATGTCCGCTTACGCCATGGGCAAAGTGCCGGCCACCCCCCCGGGGCCCGAACCGCCCGGCAGTGGGACGCCTGCCGGCAAGCCCATCGCGTTTCTTGCCGGCGTGCTAGCCGTGCTCATCGCGATCGCCGTGCTGGGCGGTTTCCTGAGCTACTACTATCGCGCCCAGCGTTCCGGCCGGGCGCAGCGCTTTTACGAACAGGGAAATGCGTTGCTCGGCAAGGATCTCTATGAGGCCGCTATTGCGGAATATCGCGATGCCTTGTCTCTCTCCCAGAGCAGCCAATACCGCCTCGCGCTGGCGCTTGCCTTGGCCAAGGCGGGCCACTTGAACGAAGCCACCATCTACCTGAAGGAACTGCTGCGCAACGAGCCGGCCAGTGCGCCTGCCAATCTCGGCATGGCCCGCGTCGCGGCGCAGGAAGACCGCGTCGACGAAGCTCTGAGCTACTATCACCGCGCCATCGACGGCGCCTGGCCCGCAACGGCCGCGCAGCACCGTATCGACACGCGGCTCGAACTGGTTCAAATGCTGGGCAACGCCGGACGGCGCCAACATGCCCAGGCGGAATTGCTCTCGCTGCTGGCCGCCCGGCACGCTAATCTCGACCAGATGAAGCGCGAGGCCCCCCTGCTGCTCCAGTACGGATTGCCCAAGGAGGCCGCCGGCGTGTTCCAAGAGATCATCGGCCGCGACGCGCAGGATGAGTCGGCCTACGCCGGCCTCGGCGAGGCCGAGTTCGCGCTGGCTGATTATCCCGCTGCGAGCGATGCGCTGCAGTCCGCCCTCAAGCTGAATCCCAACGACACCGCAGCCCAAAAGCGCTTGGAAGCCTGCGGCCAGATTGTAGCTCTCGATCCCACCCGGCGGGGACTCGGCGCCATCGAGAGATTCCACCGCAGCCAAAAATTGCTGGGCGCGGTGCTTGACGCCGTGACCCAGTGCCCGCTCCCCGCTCTCAAGGAAACCATGGATGCAGCGCGAAAATCGCTGGCGATCCAACAGCCGCCCTCCTTCAGCGATGCCGCCGAAAAGAACGTAACGCGCGCGGAGGAACTCTGGAAAGCCGCGCCGCCGTCATGCGCCTCCTGGCCTCCGCCGGATTCGCCGCTGGCCCGTGTCATGGCCAAACTGATCGCGCGGTGATCTGATCGGACGCGATCTGATCGCACGATGCTCTGCGATTCGTTATATACTGGCACAGACAAATTCCCAAGGGAGGCATCTAATGTCAAAATCTCGCCTTGCCGCGCTGGCAGCCCTGGCCGCGGCCAGTCTTGCCCCGGTCCCCGCGCAGGAAAAGCCGTCGTCCGCCCGGCTGACGACGGAACACTATTTCGATCTGGAGCGCGTCAGCAACGCGCAGATCTCGCCCGATGGCGCGCGTATCGTCTATACGCGCCAGCAGGTAAACAAGATCGAAGATAAGTGGGAGTCATCGTTATGGATCATGAATGCCGATGGATCGCAGCATCGTTTTCTGACCAAAGGCTCCAACCCGCGCTGGTCTGCCGATGGAAAGCGCATTCTCTACCTGGCCGACGGCGAGCCCCGCGGCCCCCAAATCTTCGTCCGCTGGATCGACGTGGATGGCCCTGCCACTCAGGTCACCCACGCCACGGACAAGGTCGCCGATGCGCGCTGGTCCCCCGACGGCAAATCCATCGCCTTCTCCATGTTCGTGCCGCACAAAAATAAGTGGACCATCAGCATGCCGCCCGAACCCCAAGGCGCCAAGTGGACCGCCGCGCCCCGCATCGTGGAATCGCTGCACTACCGCCAGGATCAAGTCGGCTTTTTGGACGACGGCCACACCCACCTCTTCGTGGTCCAGGCCGATGGCGGCACGCCGCGGCAGCTTACCAGCGGCCAGTGGAGCGTGGGCGCCGGCGAGACCCGTGCCGGCGTCGCCATGGACTGGACGCCCGATAGCAAATCGATCGTGTTTGAAGCCGACCGTAGTGCGGATGCCGACCTGAAATACAAAAACTCGCAACTGCTCGTCGCCGATGTAGGAACGGGCGCCATCCGGGAACTGGTCTCGAAACCAGGCACCTGGAGCCGGCCGTCTGTTTCGCCCGATGGCCGCATGGTCGCCTTCACCGGCTACCCGGAATCCAACCACACCCACTCGGTCGCCGATCTTTATATAGTCCCGCTCACTGGCGGCGAGCCGCGCAATATCAGCCGCGTCTACGATCGCGATCCGTTAACCCTGCACTGGGCGCCGGATGCCTCGGGCGTGTATTTCGATGCCGACGATCGCGGCTCGCGCAATGTGCAGTTCGCGGCAGTCGCGGGCGGCGGCGTGCGCCCTGTTACTTCGGGCGCGCATGTACTGACTATGGATTCGGTTTCGAGCGACCTGGTGGCCGTGGGCTCGATCAGCGATCCGGACCGTCCGCCAGAGGTAGTGCGCTACAATCTGCGCCGTCCCGACGACATGGTCACCCTCACCAGCGTCAACGCAGGCCTATTGGCGGGCAAACACCTTGCCCGCACCGAGGAAGTCAATTACGCATCCACGGGCAACGCCAAGGTGCAGGCCTGGATCGTGAAACCGCCCGACTTCGATGCGGCCAAAAAGTATCCCCTGATTCTGGAAATACACGGCGGCCCATTCGCCATGTACAACGTCTCCTTCAATTACATGTTCCAGAACTTCGCCGCCAACGATTTCGTGGTGCTCTACGTCAACCCGCGCGGCAGCACTGGTTATGGCTCGGATTTCTCAAATGGCATCGATCACAACTATCCGGGGCCGGATTTCGACGATCTGATGGCTGGCGTCGACACCGCCGTGGCCAAGGGCTTTATCGACACCTCGCGCATGTATGTATCCGGCTGCAGCGGCGGCGGCGTGCTTTCGAGCTGGGTCATCGGGCACACCAACCAGTTCGCCGCTGCCGCCGTGCGCTGCCCCGTGATCGACTGGTTGAGCATGTCCGGCGATACGGATATTCCACTTTTCACTTTCAGCTTTTTCAAGAAGCCGTTCTGGGAAGATCCGAGCGACTGGCTCTCGCATTCCTCCATCATGTCGGTAGGCAACGTAACCACCCCCACCCTCCTGATGACTGGAGTTCTGGACCGCCGCACGCCCATGCCGCAAACCGAGGAATACTACGCGGCGCTCAAAGTACGCGGCGTTCCGGCCACTCTGTTACAGTTCGAGGGCGAATATCACGGCACAGGCTCCAAGCCATCGAACTTCGTGCGCACGCAGCTCTACATGATGAGTTGGTTCAACCGCTACACCAGATCCCCCGAGGGCAAGGCGACTACCGTGGTGACGTCCGCTGCCGCCGGGGAAGACTGAGTTGACACCCTCGTCCAGCCTGTTGTACACTCCTGTAGACTACCAAAAGGAGAGGGCATGGACGGCAAACTGGACCTGCTGCACGGCTCGCTCGTGCTCATGGTGCTGCGTACTCTCGACACCCTCGGCCCGCTGCACGGGTGGGGCATCGCTCGCCGCATCGAACAAACCAGCGGCGACGTGCTCGAGTTGAATCAGGGGACGCTCTACCCCGCGCTCTTGCGGCTGGAGCAAATGGGATGGATCGCCGCCAAGTGGGGCGTCTCCGATAACAACCGGCGGGCCAAGTTTTACTCCATCACGCGCGCCGGCAAAAAACAGCTCGCCGCCGAAACCGAGAACTGGGAGCGGATCTCCGGCATCGTCGCGCGCTTCGCCAAGCCCGCGGGAGAATCCGCATGACCGCGCTTCGTGTGCTCCTGAGCCGCCTAGCAGGTCTTCTGCACAAGGGAAACTTCGAGACCGATCTGGATGACGAAATCGGATTCCATCTGCGTATGGAAATCGCCGAGAACATGCGCCAAGGGACGCCCGAGGCCGAAGCCCGCTCGGCGGCCATGCGCCGCTTCGGGAGCGTCACCCAGGTGAAAGAAGTGTATCGCGAGACTCGCGCGCTACCGGCTTTCGAAGGGCTGTGGCTGGACGTGCGATACGGCTTTCGCATGCTGCGGCGCAGTCCGGGCATTTCCACGCTGGCCATCCTGTGCCTCACGCTCGGCATCGGCGCAGCCACCTCTGTGTTCAGTTGGATCGAAGGTGTGCTGCTGCGTCCGTTTCCGCTAGTAGCCCATCAGGAACGCATGATGGCCATCGCCGGCACCAATCGCGGCGTGGCGGGCGAGGCGGGCAGCTCGACCGACGTTTCCTGGCCCGACTTTCTGGATTTTCAGAAGAACTGCACGCTCTTCGACGCCTTCATCGTCGACCGCATTACAGGCACCACGCTCTCTGTCGGCGACCGCGCCGACCGCACCACCATGAGCATCGTCTCCGCCAACTATTTCGATCTCCTGGCCGTGCGCCCCATCTTGGGCCGCGGCTTCAAGCCGGACGAAGACTCCGGGCGCAACGCGCATCCCGTCACCGTGATCGGCTACCAGATGTGGAAGGACCGCTTCCATGCCGACCCGGCGATTATCGGCAAAACGCAAATGCTGAACGGCATGCCGCACGAAATTATTGGCGTCGCGCCCCAGGGATTTTATGGGACGTTCGTGGGCTGGGCGATGCAGCTCTGGGTGCCTGTGTCGATGCAGGAACGCTTCGACCCCGGCGGATACAAACTGGAAGATCGCGGCGCGCGCTGGATTGAAGGCTACGTGCGGTTAAAGGCGGGCGTGTCTCCGGAACGGGCCCAGGCGGAGATATCCGCGGTCGCGAAGCGATTGGAAAACGATTATCCGGCCACCAATCGCGGCCGCGGTGTGCGCTTGTTCCCGCTGTGGAAGACCCCGTTCAACAACGCCGGAACGCTGTTTCCGGCGCTTTCCGTGGCGTTGGCGGTGGTGAGCCTTGTGCTGCTCATCGCCTGCGCGAACGTCGGGAATCTGCTGCTGGTCCGCGCCTTCGGACGTCGGCATGAGATGACCGTCCGTCTGGCGGTCGGCGCCAGCCGCGCCCGTTTGCTGAAGCAACTGCTCACGGAAAGCTTCATCCTGGCGGCCCTCGGCGCGGTCTGTGGGATGCTGGTGGCCAACTGGGGCCGGAGCCTGCTTCCGCTGATGCTTCCGGCGCGTGGCGGCGTGACCATGCGATTGCCGGGCGAGATCGATTGGCGTGTCCTGGCGTTGAGCGCCGCCGTTTGCCTGGTCTCCGTCGTATTCTTCGGGCTGGCGCCGGCCCTGCACAGCAGCAACATCGACCTGGTATCGGCGCTTAAAGCGGAATCGGGCGGCGTCGTGGGTGGAAGGCGCAAGGCGCTGCTGCGTGGCAGCCTGGTGCTGGTGCAAGTGTCGTTAAGCTTTGTCTTGTTGGTTGGCGCGGGACTGCTGCTGAAGAGCTTGCGCGCCATTCAAAACACCAGCCCCGGATTTTCCACGCACAACGTGCTGAACTCCTGGGTCGACCTGGTGGCCGCCGGATACGATGCGCAACGCATCAAGGATTTTGACGACGCGTTAACCGCCCGGCTATCGACGCTCGGTGGCGTCCAGTCGGTAGCTTTCTCGCGCATGACGCCGTTCACTTTTCGCTCTGCAGCCTCGGCTCCCATCGCCGTCGATGGCTACGAAACGGCCCGCGACGAGCAGCCCGTGGTGGATTACAACGAAGTGGGTCCGGGATACTTCGCCACCCTGGGCATCCCCATCCTATCCGGACGCGAGTTCACCCGCGCCGACAACGAAACGGCTCGCCCCGTGGCGGTGGTGAACCAGGCGATGGCCGCGCAATACTGGCCCGGCCGCGATCCTGTGGGTAGCCGCCTGCAGGTGAAGGGACGCTGGCTGACGGTGGTGGGCATCGCCAAAATGTCCAAATACGGGAGTCTGAGGGAGATACCCAAGCCGTTCTTCTACGTGGCCATGCGCCAGAACAGTAACGGGTCGGTTTTCTTTGTCCGCACCTCGCTTTCGGCCGCGGCGATGACCAAGACCCTGGTCCGCGAAATTCACGCATTGGACGCCAACCTGGCGCCGGGCGAAGTGCTCACCATGCAGGAGCAAGTGGATCGCACCACGGCCGTGCAGCGGGCGGCCGTGATGATGCTCGGCGTCTTCGGTGGATTGGCGCTGCTCCTCGCGGCCATCGGGCTCTACGGCGTGATGTCGTACACAGTGTCGCAGAGATCGCGCGAACTCGGCCTGCGGATGGCGCTCGGCGCGGACGCATCTAATCTGATGCGGCTGGTGTTGTCGCATGGCCTATGGTTGACGGCCGGTGGTGTCGCCGTTGGCCTAGTGGTGGCGCTTGCCGCGACACGGCTAATGGGAAACCTGCTGTATCACGTGAGCCCGCGCGATCCGCTGGCCTTCGCATGGGCGCTGGCGGTGATGACGATCGCCTCGCTGGCCGCCTGCTTTCTGCCGGCATGGCGCGCGATGCGCACCGATCCGGGCCGCGCCTTGCGAGACTGAGCGTCCCAATCCGGAAAGCCCCAAGCTCACCTTTGTTCTATTGCCGCAGAAACGATTGCCGCGAAATCGGGCACGGTGGCGCGCAGGATATCGAGAAGTTGCCGCAAGCTGCGGCCGCGGTCGGTGGCCTGTTGCTCCAGCTTCGCCATTACGACCGTTTCCTGCTGGCGAAAGATCTCGCTTAGGAATGACTGCGGGTGCAGCGCACGAACGCCCCATGGCTCCAGGTGCTCACGCCTGAAGTGGCGAAGGTTAAAAGTGACGATGATGGGCGCCTGGCTGTAGACAGCAGCCGCCAGCACGTGGCGATCCTTCTCATCGTTCGTCATTCTAGGAACCAGTGGCTCGTAACCACTGATCCACGCCCTCGGGGAAGTGGGTGCGCAGTTCCGCTTCGACATAAGCAGTCAGAGAACTCGGCCACCCGAGCTTCGATTCCAAGGTACGGGTTGTCTCGCGAATGATCTCCTGTGTCCACTTCGGCTCGTAGAGCCGCAGCGGCTCCGCTAGGCGCAGGAGGGTGTCACAAAGAGAGAAGTTGGCGAGGACGCACGCGTCCAGGACGACGAGCGGTACGCCCATCATTTCTGGTCGGGAATCAGCACTCGTTCGTAGAGGCCGGCCTGATCAACGGCCAGACCGATTCTCCGGAGCGCTTCGAGCCGCCGCTGGCCACGTTGCCGCTGATCGAGGAAGTGCCTGACAGCCTGTTCGATCAGTTCATCCCGGCTATGATACCGGCCGCTGGCGAGTTCTTGCTCGACCTGCTTTCCCAAATCGAGTGGTAGCGTGACCTCCATGGCTGGTCTCCTCATTCCATTCTACGCTTGGGGTTCACATCCGCGCCGGCCCTCAAAGCCGTTTCCCTGACCTAGCCGTTCTCGACGCGCGCCTTGATATCCGAGTACGCCGCTTCGATGAGCCTGCTGAGAGCCGCGGCGTTCGCGGCCTCGACCGACCTCAGTTTCACATGGCGCATGTACTTGCCGTTGCCTTGCAACATGCCGGCCGGATCCGGCAGCGATGCGCCGTGAAAGAACCCCACGTTGACATGCGAGGTAAATACATTCACATAGCCGAACGGCGCGTCTCCCAAGCAGGCAACCGGACAGCCGTCATGCAAAAGCTCCCGGACCTCATCCCCGCACGTTCGCATCGCCTCAAACCACTCGCGCGCGATGGCTCCCAATTCACCCGCATGCTCTTTCATCCACGCATCGATGGCCGGATCCCGCTCACGAGCGCCATTGAATCGCAGCAATCCTGTCGTCTTCACGGATCTTACTTTATCAGCTTCATGGCCGCATTCTGGCAGCGGCGCCGCTTCTGTTGGGTCAATCGATCCTCCGGACCCGCCTAGCCACGTACAGCACTAGATCTGAGCACACCGAAGACCGACACGGAAACAATGCCTGATGCCGATTGCCCTTAAGCTTCTCAAAAGGAACCGACCGTCGTTCACCAGGGCGCGGTCACATTACGGCAAAACCCATCGCCGCCACCAAAGCCCCTGTCGTTTCAGCCACCTACAGCCCCCGGCCGCCCCACACCCCAGCCCTCCGGATCCCCGCCGTGGTAACGTAGGGCAGGCATGGCCGATCACAGTGAGCATCATATGTCGCTCTATATTTTGGCCCCAAACCCACCCTCGCCCGCGCGTCCGCATCCGAAAAGCGATCCAAAATGGCCAAAATCGAGCTAAAAAAATCGCCGGCTCCGCCAAAACAGGCCGTAATCCACCACAAAACAAATGAGTTACAAGAAAATGGCTTTGCTCCTCCAAAGCGACTTACGTCCTCCCGGGCGCACCACAAATCCGCACAACTGGTGCACAACCGCGCACAACGCGCAGTCCACACAACCCCCGCCCGCCCCGAACAGCGGATCCCGCCCCAAACCCGCCTCCCCAAATGCCCCGATAAATATTTGTAATCCAAACCCCATCTTGCATTTCCAAAACTTCTAGGCTACACTCAGAAAAGTCACGCATGCCGAGCCGTACCTCAGACCGGTTTCCCCGCGCACTGAACCTGTCGCGCCTGTTTATACCCGTCGTCATTATTACCGTACTGGTCATCGTAGCCGGCCCCGCTTGAGGCCGTCTCGGAGCGGTTCCGAGGCCATCAGCGGGGCGAACCAAGCCGGCTGATGGCCCTTTTTGTTTTTGGGAGACTTTTCCTATGTCGACTCTGATGAATGGCGCGAAAATGCTGCTGGAATGCCTGGCGCGCGAAGGCGTGGATTGCTTCTTTGGCTATCCCGGAGGCGTCACCCTGCCCCTCTATGACGCCATCTACGACCACCACATCCGCCATGTGCTGGTCCGCCACGAAGAAAACGCCTGCTTCGCCGCCGAAGGCTACGCGCGCGCCACCGGCAAGGTGGGCGTCTGCTGCGCCACATCGGGTCCCGGCGCCACCAACCTCGTCACCGGCCTGGTTGACGCCATGATGGATTCTATCCCGGTGGTGGCGCTAACCGGCCAGGTCACTAGCAAACTGATCGGCAGCGACGCCTTTCAGGAAGCCGATACTTTCGGCATTACCCGCTCCTGCACCAAGCACAACTACCTGGTGAAGAAGCTGGAAGACTTGCCCCAGGTAGTGCACGAGGCGTTCTACATCGCCGCCAGCGGACGCCCCGGACCCGTGCTGGTCGATATCCCCAAGGATGTGTTCCAGGCGCAGGGCCACTACGTTCCGGTGACTTCCATCCATCTGCCCGGCTACAAAGTCTTCACTGAAGGCCACGCCGGCCAGATCCGCCGCGCGGCGCAATTGATTGCTGAGTCCTCGCGGCCCTTCGTTTACGCGGGCGGCGGCATCATCGCGGCCAATGCCTCCGCCGAACTGCGCGAGTTCGTGGAAACTATTGACGCGCCCGTGGTCACCACCCTCATGGGCCTCGGCGGACTTCCCTCCAATCATCCGAACTTCGTCAGCATGCCCGGCATGCACGGCAGTTACGCCGCCAACATGGGTATGAGCCATTGCGACGTGCTCATCGCCCTGGGCGTGCGCTTCGATGATCGCGTCACGGGCCGTCTGGCGGCTTTCGCGCCGCATGCCAAGGTCATCCATGTGGATATCGATCCCGCGGAAATCGGCAAGAACCGCACCGCCGACGTGCCCATCGTGGGCGACGTCAAGCGCGTGCTGGGGCGCTTAAATAAAATTCTGTCGGATGATGGGGCCGGCATCCCGGCCAGCCCGTCGGTCGCGCGCACCTCGTGGTGGTCTCAAATCCGCGCCTGGAAAGCCGAGCATCCCCTTGTCCCCGTTACCTCCGATTCCGAAATTAAGCCGCAGCACCTCATGATGGAAATCGACCGCCTCTCCGGCGGCGAGGCCATCGTGGCGTCCGACGTCGGCCAGCACCAGATGTGGGCCGCGCAGCTCATCCGCTTCAACGCGCCCCGCCTCTGGATCAACTCCGGCGGCCTCGGCGCCATGGGCTTCGGGCTTCCGTCCGCCATCGGCGCTCAGTTTGCCCACCCCGGCAAGCTGGTCTTCGCCCTGGTGGGCGATGGCGGTTTCCAGATGTCCATCCCGGAGCTGGCCACTGTCGTGGGCTACGGGCTGCCGGTCAAAATCGTGGTCATGAACAACGGCTATCTGGGCATGGTCCGCCAGTGGCAGGAGCTGTTTTACAACAATCGCCTGAGCGCGGTGACGCTCGATTGCTTTCCGGACGCCGAGAAGCTGGCCGCCGCTTACGGCTTCAAGGGCCGCACCATCGACAAGCCTTGGGAGCTTCGCTCGGCGCTCGAAGATGCCGTGCGCGAGCCCGGCCCGTATCTGCTCAACGTCAAGGTCACGCCCCACGAAAATGTGTATCCCATGGTGCCGGCCGGAGGCGCCATCGATGAAATGGTGTTAGGGCCGCCCCAGCCCGTGGCCGTGCCCAGCTAACCCCGGGAGTAACTCATGTTACAGATCATTTCTCTATTAGTCGAAAACAAGCCCGGCGCCCTCATGCGGATCACCGGCTTACTCAGCGCGCGGGCCTATAACATCGAAAGCTTGACGGTCGCCCGCACTCTCGACCCCGCCGTCTCCCGCATGACCATCGTGGTCGATGTTGACACCGCCTTGCGCCAGCAGGTGATCAAGCAAATGAACAAGCTGGTGAATGTGCTTCAGGCGGTGGATCTCACCGATTCTCCCGCCGTTCGCCGGGAGATGGTGTTGGTGCGCGTCCGCACCGCGCAGGAAACGCGCACGGCCGTGCTTCAGGAAGCCGAGATCTTCGGCGCGCGCGTGGTGGATTCCTCCGTCGAAGGCTTCGCCCTCGAAGCCACCGGCGATCCGGAGAAGTTGGATGAGTTTGTGGATGTGATGCGCAGTTACGGGGAGATCGAAACCACCCGGTCCGGGGTAGTGGCTGTCTCGCTGGAGAGTAAGAAGCTGAAGCTCCAGCCCCCTGTTCTTACCGAGGCCCGCTAGAAAATAGGAGCCCTTCATGGCGAAACGTTATTACGAAAAAGACTATAAACCGGCCCTTCTGCAGGGCCGCACCGTCGCAATCATAGGCTATGGCAGCCAGGGCCACGCGCACGCCCTCAACCTGCGCGATTCGGGCGTCGATGTGGTGGTCGGCCTGTATCCCGGCAGTAAGTCTCGCGCGAAAGCCGAGGCCGCCGGTCTCAAGGTCACCGATACCGCCGCCGCCGCCCAGGCCGCCGATGTGACCATGATCCTGGTTTCCGATCATATCCAGGGCGATCTGTACAACCGGGAGATCGCGCCGCATCTCACGGCCGGCAAAACGCTGATGTTCGCTCACGGCTTCAACATCCACTTCGGCCAGATCAAGCCGCCCGCGGATGTGGATGTCTCCATGGTGGCTCCCAAAGCGCCGGGTCACCGCGTGCGGGAATTGTTCACCGAAGGCGTGGGCGTGCCCTCGCTGGTCGCCGTGCATCAAGACGCATCCGGCCACGCTCTCGAAACAGCCCTGGCTTATGCCGGCGCGCTGGGCAGCCTGAAGGCGGGCGTGATTGGCACCACCTTCAAAGAGGAAACCGAAAGCGATCTCTTCGGCGAGCAGGCCGTGTTGTGCGGCGGCGCCTCCGAGCTGATTCGCGCCGGGTTTGAAACCCTGGTGGAAGCCGGATACGCGCCCGAGATCGCCTATTTCGAGTGCCTGCATGAGACTCAAGCTGATCGTCGATCTGATCCAGGAAGGCGGTCTCGGCTATATGCGCTACTCGGTTTCCGACACCGCTGAATATGGCGATTACACGCGCGGCCCGCGCATCGTCGATGCCCACGTGCGCGCAGAAATGAAAAAAATCCTGTCCGAAGTGCAATCCGGTGACTTCGCCCGCCAGTGGATCGACGAAAACAAAAACGGCCGCCACAAGTTTCTGGCCATGCGCGAGGCCGCCCGCAACCAGCCCATCGAAAAGGTTGGGAGTGAGCTGCGCGAAATGATGACGTTTCTAAAAAAGAAAAAGGAGGCCGGCGTCCCCGCCGAGGGCTAATATGAAGATCTTTACTTTCGACACCACTCTCCGCGACGGTACCCAAGGCGAATCCGTTTCCTTCTCCGTCGACGACAAACTCCTCATCGCGCAGAAACTCGATGAGCTGGGCATCGATTATATCGAGGGCGGCTGGCCCGGCTCCAATCCGAAAGATAAGGATTTCTTCGCCCGCGCCCAAGCCGAGTTGCACCTCAAGCACGCCCGGCTCACCGCTTTCGGCGCTACCCGTTTCGCCCGCCACACCGTTGAAGAGGACCGCAGCGTACAGTCCCTGCTGGACGCCGGCACGCCGGTAGTCTCCATCTTCGGCAAGAGTTGGGACCTGCATACCACCCGCGCCCTCGGCATCGGCGAAGAAGAAAATCTCAAGCTGATCTCGGAAACGGTCGCCCATCTGAAAGCGCATGGCAAGGAAGTGGTCTACGACGCCGAGCATTTCTTTGACGGCTATAACGCCAATCCCGCCTTTGCCCTGCGCACGCTCGAAGCCGCGCAAAAAGCCGGCGCCGATGTGCTGTGCCTGTGCGACACCAACGGCGGCACCCTCACCGGCCGTCTGGTCGAGATCTTTGCCGACGTGCGCAAGCGCTTCGATGGCATTCTGGGCATCCACACCCACAACGATTCCGGCATGGCCGTGGCCAACACGATCGCCGCCGTGGAAGCCGGCGCCACCCACGTACAGGGCTGCATCAACGGATACGGCGAGCGCTGCGGCAACGCCAATCTCTGTACCGTCATCGCCAATCTGGAGTTGAAACTCGGCCATACCGCCATCGGCCAGGAGAAGCTCATCGGCCTTGCGAACGTGGCCCGCTTCGTAGCGGAGCTGGCCAATCTGCCGCTGCCCGCCAACCAGCCATTTGTCGGGCATAGTGCTTTTGCGCACAAAGGCGGTGTCCATGTTTCCGCGGTCCTGAAGGAATCCGCCACCTACGAGCACGTCGTGCCGGAGGCCGTCGGCAACCGCCAGCGCGTACTCGTGAGCGATCTCTCCGGCCGCGGCAATATCTTATATAAGCTGAAACAGCACGGCCTCGCCGGCCGCCTCGATGAAGACGCCCGCCGCGAGTTGCTCGAGCGCATCAAGCAGATGGAATACGAAGGTTACGAACTGGAAGCCGCCGAGGGAACCTTCGAGCTTCTGGTCCGTGAAGCGCTCTATCCCGGCCTGCATTTCTTCGAAGTGGAAGGCTACGAAGTCTCGACAAAAGCGTCCGGCACGGGCGACTCCCGCTCCACCGCCGATATCACCGTACGCACCCAGGATGGCGTGCACTCCGCCACCGCCGGTGGACACGGCCCTTTCCACGCCCTGCATCTTTGCCTGCGCAAGTGTCTCCTCTCGGTCTATCCGCAGATGGCCGACGTGCGTCTGACCGATTACAAAGTGCGCGTGCTCGAGCCGCGCAAAGGCACCGCCGCCAAGGTGCGCGTGCTCATCGAATGGTCCGACCACCGCAAGAGCTGGTCGACTGTGGGTGTCTCCGATAACGTGATCGTGGCAAGCTGGAACGCCCTGGTGGATGCCATCCGCCTGGAGCTGATGCGCCTCACCGAGAAGGATGATTCGATCGAGAAGGCCGTCGAAGATTACTGCTGGGGTGTTTAGCTAGCCGCAAAGGCGCGTGGGCGTCTGGATTCCGTCGAATAACTGCCCACGCGCCGTTTTGCGCGTGTTAGTCAAAAATCAAATCTGCAGGCTGAACGACTCGCCCAGATACACCCGCTTCACTTCCGGATCGCGCGCCAGCGCCTCCGGACTTCCAGCTCGGAAGATTCGCCCGTTGTCGATGATGTAAGCGCGGTCCGTCACCTGCAGTGTCTCGCGCACATTGTGGTCGGTCACCAGAATGCCGATGCCGTCCCGCTTCAGATCGAAGATGATGCGCTGCAGTTCCAGCACCTGAATCGGATCGATGCCCGAGAACGGCTCGTCCAGCAGCAGAAAGCTGGGGCTGATCACCAGCGAGCGCGCGATCTCCACGCGCCGCCGCTCGCCGCCCGACAGCATGTAACCCTTGCTGCGCCGCACCTTCTCCAAACCCAACTGCTCGATCAGCCGGTCCAGCGTCTCGCGCCTCTGCCGGTTGCGCAGCGGCAGCGTCTCCAGGATGGCCATCAGGTTTTCCTCGACGCTCAACTTGCGGAATACCGAGGCCTCCTGTGGCAGATAGCTGATGCCCCTGCGCGCCCGTTGATACATCGGCAGCGCCGTAATGTCGGTGTTGTCCACCCGGATGCAGCCGGAGTCCGGGCTGATCAGCCCCACGATCATGTAGAAAGAAGTCGTCTTCCCCGCGCCGTTGGGACCTAGCAGCCCCACCACTTCTCCCTTGTCCACGCTCAAGGTGACATCGTCGACCACCTTGCGCCCGCGGTACGACTTGGAGATTTCCCTGGTTTCCAGTTTGCTCATTGATGTTTGCGGCGGATGTGGCTGATGGCGGGCTTGGCCACCGTGCCATTCACGAGCAACCGGTCGTCGTTGGAATAGTAAGTCAACTCCGCGCCTCGCGTGTCCCCGCGGACGCTGTCGTTCATCAGTGGGTCGCCGCCGCGCAGGATGATCTTGTCATCATCAGTGTAATACTCGGCGTGCTCGCTCGTGCCCGTCCTGGTGCGGATCGGCCCGGTCTGCACGATCTGCACGGCGCCGTCCGCGAAAGCCTTCGTCAAGCGGTTGTCGGCGCCCTCTTCCGCCAGCCACGAGCGCAGTTCCACCGCCTTCATCTGCAGGCCGGCGCGCACGAGCGAGACCCCGCCCGAGTAATGCGCCAGGCGGTCCTGATCCGTATAGACCATATGCGGAGCTTTCACCAGCGTGAAAATCGGCGGCCCCGCCGGCGCAACGTGCGAAGCTGGCGCAACGTGCGCCGCGGCCGCATCGGGTGCGCCGTCCTCTTTCTTCTCCTCTTCCCGCGATTGCGTGATCACGTGGCCGTCCGCGGCGATCGTGCGCTTCTCGCGGTCGATCTCTACGTGATCCGCCTGGATGCGGTTCACCCCCTGCCACAACACCGCATCGCCGTCGTATTTGACCAGGCGGTTGTGGTTGGCGGAGGTCATGGAGTGCGCCACGGCTTGCAGCGGCTCGTCGCCCGATAACATCGCGGAGTCGCTTTTCTTCTTCTGTTGATCGGGCAACCGGCTGGTATTGACGTGTCCTTCAGCGCTGAAGTTACCGCTCTTCTCATCCAGCAGGATGTGGTCCGCCGTGGTGTTCCCTGTGCTGTCCCACATGCGGGCATGCTTGTCCAACGTGATGCGGTTCTCGGCCTGTTCCAGAATGCCTCGATCCGCGCGCGCCTTGCGGTCGCCCGCTTCGTAAGAGAAGTCGCCCCATTGCTCCATGCGCGCCAACTGGCTGGTCTTCGGATCGAAAGTGGCGGACACATTCTTGCTCACCGTCACGGCGGTGGGGTGCTGCTTGGCCAGTTCATCGGGAGTCGGCGCACTCTCCGTGCGGCAATTGATGGAGCGGAACGACTCAACACGGTTCTGCGCCCCATAAGTGATCCACATGCGTTCGCCTGTGAATTTGCGATGCCGCTGGGTGGGCAGGCTGGGCAGAAACTCCAGTTCGCTGGGCGCTTGCGTTTCCAACGCGGCCAGCTCGCGCCCGCCCGGTCGCATCTTCATTTGAATGATTTCGCTGCGCAGGATACGCGTCTCGGCGGGGTCTTTGCCGGGCGTGGGCGCCGCCTGCAAGTCGGGTCTCGATTCCAGGAACCCGTGCCCGCTCACCAGCGCTTCGGTCAGCACGGCCTCGCCATTCTGATCGGCGAAATGCATGTCAACCCTATCGCCCGTGGCAGTCACCCGTGAGCCTTCGCCGACCGAAACCAGGCGTGCGTTGCCCTCCCCGGTGATCTTCTCCACTTGGCCCGTATCGCCATAATCCACGGTCAGGTGATCGGCGCCATATTGCAGCTTGCGGTTCGGATAGACATCCGTGCCGTGCGCTTTCTGCGCCTCGATGTGGTGAAGGTGGCCTTCCTGCAGCGCAATCGTCGTGTCGCCCGCCTCCACGATGGTATTGTCGCGGGTCAGCCTGGCCCACGGAGAAAGCCAGATGCCGCCCAGGTTCTCGCGATAGATCACCTGGCCGGCTTCGATCTTGAGAGGCTTGGCATGCGGCCCCGGCGGATTCCAATGCGAGCTCCGCCTGGCTGTTCAGCAGCAGCTCACGTGTGCTCGGGTCGTACGATGCACCCACCGCATGGCCGTTCCCGTTTTCAAACTTGAACGTGGCGGACCGGTCGGTGTTCGCCTTGCCGGTGCCGCTATCGAACGTCACCCCCGACGAGTGGATCGAAACCAGCGTGTGCTTGGGCTGCCCTTCATTCGGCACGGCCAGCGTGATATCTACCGCGCCATCGGAGTACATCCGCTTGTCGGATTGATTGTACTGGGCGTGGGCGCTGCGTACCAGGTTGTAGTTTGGCCCGTGCATCGACGGCATCTGCAACTCCACCTGCTCCAATTCCACGTGGTTGGAATCCTTGGCCTGGCGCGCATCTTTAGCCCGTGATGCGGCAAATGGTGCGGCTTTCCGGCGGCTCGGAGGTCTCGATCCAACTCCAATCCTCCGCGGCGGAACTCAACTCCGGCGCCATGGCTTGGGGTTTCTGCGGCGCCTGCTCGCGAGTTCTCGCGGTTCTGTAAGCGGTAGATGGCGGCGACACCAACGAGGATCACGGAAATGGCCACCAGGATAAGCCAGCGCGTACCTCGCATGGGTACTTCTATTGTACCGTGTGGCCCTCAGGATCGCTCTGCCCGTTTCGCCATACCACGCTCCGGCAAGGCGCTGGCTGGCGCCGGCGCGGCCGCCGGTTTGGCATCCGCCTCCGGCTTAAGCAGACCAAGCAGCCGCCGCAATTCCACATCCACCGTCTGGCGGATATCCGCGTTGTCCTTCAGGAACTGGCGGGCGTTTTCGCGGCCCTGGCCGATGCGGTCGCCCTTGTAGCTGAACCAGGAGCCGCTCTTCTCGATCAGGTTTTGCGCCACGCCCAGATCGAGCAGATCGCCCTCCTTCGAGATGCCCTCGCCGTAAATAATATCGAATTCCGCCTCGCGGAACGGCGATGCGACCTTGTTCTTGACTACCTTGACCTTGGTGCGATTACCCACCACCGCGTCGCCGTCCTTGATGGCCGCGATGCGCCGGATATCCACGCGGATCGACGCGTAGAACTTCAGCGCCCGGCCGCCCGTGGTGGTTTCGGGATTGCCGAACATGACCCCGATCTTCTCGCGGATCTGGTTGATGAAGATCAGGCACGTCTTGGATTTCGAGACCACGCCGGTGAGCTTGCGCAGCGCCTGCGACATCAGCCGCGCCTGCAAGCCCATGTGGCTGTCGCCCATTTCGCCATCCAGTTCGGCCTTGGGCACCAGCGCGGCCACCGAGTCGACCACCAGCACGTCGATGGAGCCGGAGGCGATCAAAGCGCCGGTGATTTCGAGCGCCTGCTCGCCGTAATCCGGCTGCGATACCAGCAGATTATCCACGTCCACGCCCAGCTTCCGGGCATACACCGGATCGAGCGCGTGCTCCACGTCGATAAAGGCCGCCATCCCGCCCTTCTTCTGCGCTTCGGCGACCACCTGCAGCGCGATGGTGGTCTTGCCGGAGGACTCCGGCCCGTAGATCTCAGTGACCCGGCCGCGCGGGAAACCGCCCACGCCCAACGCCGCGTCCAGCGAGATCGACCCCGTGGAAATCACGGTTACCGGTACGATGGCATCCTTGGATCCCAGCCGCAGGATGGATCCCTTGCCGAACTGCTTTTCGATCTGCCCTAGAGTGAGCTCTAATGCCCGCGCGCGCTCTTTGTCTTCCATGAGGAACTCCTTAAAAAGTGGTGAAAGGAGATTATAGCAGCGCGCGCAAGAAGGCGAAAGTAGGGCGAAACTCCTTGCTTCCCCAAAGCCCACGGCGGTATCCTTTCTTAGTCCCTCGCATCGCCTCTGGAGCTGATATGACGAAAACCGCAACCGCCCTGTTCGCTACCGCGCTGAGTTTCACTCTCTCGATCTCCTGCGCGAAAAAGGATACCGGCCTCGCCGCCGGCCCCGATTTTCAAAAGAAATTCCAGGAAGCCTTGATCGCCGCTAAACCCGGCGATGTGATCGAGCTGCCGGAAGGCCGTCTGGATATGGACCGCGCTTTGTCCCTCTCGGTCGATAATGTGACCATTCGGGGCAAGGGCATCGACAAAACCATTCTGTCGTTCAAGAACCAGAAGACCGGCCCCGCCGGCCTGCAGGTCACCTCCAACGGCTTCACCATTGAGGACCTGGCCATCGAAGACACCAAGGGCGATGCGCTCAAGATCAACGGCGCCAATGGCGTCACCGTGCGGCGCGTGCGCACCGAGTGGACCGGCGGCCCCAGCGTAAATAATGGCTCCTACGGCATCTACCCGGTGCAGTGCAAGAACGTGCTGATTGAGGAATCCGCCTCCATCGGCGCCGCGGATGCCGGCATTTACGTGGGCCAGTCGAGCAACATTGTCGTGCGCCGCAGCCGCGCCGAAGCCAATGTAGCGGGCATCGAGATTGAGAATTCGCAATTCGCCGATGTATACGAAAACAAGTCCACGCACAACACCGGCGGCATCCTTGTGTTCAACCTGCCCGACCTGCCGGTAAAGGGAGGCGGCCACACGCGCGTGTTCAACAATGAAATCGTGGAGAACAACACGCAGAACTTCGGCGCCAAAGGGAGTATGGTGGCCAAGGTGCCCACCGGAACCGGCGTCATCGTGCTGGCCACCAATCACGTCGAAGTTTTTAAGAACACCATCAAGGACAACAATACCGCCAACGTTTCCGTGATCAGCTATTACACCACCGGCAATCCCATCAACGACGTCACCTACGATCCGTTTCCGGAAGCGATCTATGTCCACGACAACACCATCTCCGGCGGCGGAACAAACCCCAGCGGAGAGTATGCCGATCAGCTTGCTCCGGTGGTCGGCAAGCCCATGCCTGCGATTCTGTTCGACGGCATCGTGAATCCCAAGAAGCTGACAGGCGCCAGATCGCTGCCCGAGGATCTCCGCATCTGCATCCAGAACAATGGCGACGCCAACTTCATGAATTACGATGCGGGCGGCCACTTTAAACACGTCAGCCGCGACTTGAAACCCTACAACTGTTCCCTGGCGCCGCTATCGGCGGTCAATCTGCCCGCGGCTACGGCAGGCGCACCGGCAGGAGGCAACTAAACGATGTGGCGCAGGCGCCCAGCCTGCCGCGCCGCCGCTCTGGCCGGCGCAATCTTGCTTTCTGCTTGCAGCCGCGGTGTGCACCCCCACACCACCGAACCGTATCCCGCCAAACTCTCCGCCTGGAATCTCTTTACCGGAAACCCCGCCGAGCTGAAACCCAACTCCGGCGTAGTCCCCTACGATCTGAACACGCCGCTGTTCTCCGACTACGCCACGAAGTACCGTTTCGTATGGATGCCGCCCGGCACGTCGGCCACTTACAACGACACTGAGGTCTTCGACTTCCCCACAGGCGCCATCTTCTCGAAGTCGTTCGCCTATCCCGATGCCGATCGCGGCGGCAAACAACGTATCATCGAAACACGTCTGCTGGTGAAGGGCCGCGATGGCTGGGCTACTCTTCCTTATGTATGGAACAAAGAGCAGACCGAAGCTACTCTGGATGTGGCCGCCGACCCCGCCACGGTGCACTGGGTCCATCCCTCCGGCACGCGCTATACAATCGACTATGTCATCCCCAATACGAACCAATGCAAAGGATGCCACGACCGTTCGAAAACCGTCACGCCGATCGGCCTGAAGGCGCGTAACCTCAATAAGGATTTCAACTATCCGGAGGGCCGCGCCAACCAACTCACTTACTGGACCAGGATCGGCTATTTGAAGGGCGCGCCCCCGCCCGGCCGCGCGCCCAGGCTGCCCGTGTGGGACGACCCATCCAGCGGCACGCTGGACGCCCGCGCCCGCGCGTACCTGGAGATCAACTGCGCGCATTGCCACAATCTGCACGGAGCGGCCAGCAACACCGGCCTCTATCTCCTGGCTGCACAGACGGATCCCATGCGCATGGGTTTCTGTAAAGTGCCGGTTTCGGCCGGCCAGGGATCGGGCGACCTGTTGTTCGATGTGGTGCAGGGCAAGCCCGAGGAATCTATCCTGGTGCACCGCATGGAATCCACCACCCCGAAGATCATGATGCCCGAGTTAGGACGCACTTTGGTCCACCAGGAGGGAGTGGCCCTCATCCGCGAGTGGATCGCCTCTATGCAAGGAAGTTGCAGCGCAGCCAAGCCGGGGAGTCTGTAGGCTACTGCGCAAACTCACGAATCGGACTGTTGGCATGGAAGTAATGCTTATAAGCTGCAATCCAATCCCTGGAAATGTCCCGTTGCGCGGTCGCTAAGTCAAGTTCTCCCGTACAGACCAATTGGCGCAGCCGGTCCTCGAGTGCGTCCTTTACGCGCGCGTTCCAAGTTGTGGCTGAGTAGGATTGCGGCCACAAGTTGCGAATGTCGTCCGAACCCCCCAGCGCCGGGGTAATGAGGTAATCTACTTCGTACGCACCCGGATCGGCGTGTTCGATTCCATAAGCCTCGAAGACCCGCCGCTCTACCGAGATGGGGACCACTTTGTTCCTCGGCGGATCCACCCGGCAGATTTCTTCCACGCTGGCGGACGCGGCCACACCCGGAGTCAATCTGGAATTGGGAATAGTGACGTCCCGCGAGCCGGCCCATTGCCGGCGCGTCAACAACCCGATAGATACAGCCGCGCAGATCGCCAGAACCGCGATCAGAGCACGTCTCCAAACGGCCTGGTCAAACCAATGCAGGGGGCCGCTCGCGCGCGATGAAGCCAGTTCGTGTAGTTGGGCTTTGAGCAAAGCGCGCGGCCCGGCGGCGTGCGGCAACATCGGATCGAGTGTTCGCCGATACACGCGGACATAATCCTCGATGGCTTCCTCGATCTCGCGCATGCGGGACCGGCATTCCCAACAGGCGTTGAGATGCCGCTCGATCTGCCCGGCCTGCCGGCGCGAAAGTTCGCCGTCCGCCGCCAGAAGGAGTTCTTCACGAGTTGGATGAGAGTCTTTACGCTCCATAAGGCATCACCGTTCGTTGGCCCGCGCGAGACGCGCCAAAGATCGACTTAACAGAATAGAAACCGAACCCAGAGAGATTCCCAGAACCGCCGCAATCTCGCGATAGCGCAGTCCTTCCGCCCTTAGGGCCAAACAGCGCCGGTCCTGTTCAGGGAGGGCGCGGAGCACCGCCAGCAGCCGCTGCTGTTGCTGGCTGCCCGCCACTTCCTCCTCGGGATTCGGCGCGGGGTCCAATAAATCGCCGTCCGGTGCAACCAGTTGCCCCGGATTCCCGCCAGTTCGCATCCGCCGCTTCAGAGCCAGATTATGGGCCACCCGGAACAACCAGCCGCGCAGACTGGTCCGCGAGCCGCCCTTTTGCAAGTGAAGAAAAAGCGCGAGAAAGACCTCTTGAATCACTTCCTCGCCATCTTGAAACTGCAGCCCAAAGCTGTACAGGTAACGCAGCAGACGATCTCGCGAGTGTTCAAAAAGATCGGCAAGCTCCTCCTCGATGGTCGAAGGCTTCGGCGATCGGCTGCCGGCCAAAGCTTCAGAAAGCGGAAGGCTGAACCGCGAATCTGGGGGCTGATCCGTCACTCTATTTGAATATCCCATTTCCGGCGGTTCTGTTCAGGCTTTGTTTTGCGGTATTCTGTGAACACCGGTGCGCAAGATCAATACCATTACGCCATCGTCTTTAGGGCCGCTTGAAATCAGGGTGATGGAGATTCTCTGGGCGTGCGGCGAGAGCACCGTGCGCGACGTGATGGATCGGCTGGATTGCGGGCTGGCCTACACCACTGTGATGACGACGCTCGACCGGCTCTTCAAGAAAGGCCTTCTACAGCGCTGCCGGACGGACCGGGCATTTTCCTATTGTCCGCGCTGGTCGCGCACGGAGTGGGAGAGCAAGCGCGTGAGCGACTTGTTAGCCAGTGTTCTGGTGGGCCCACGGGCTTCATCCGGCAACTTTTTGATTTCCTGCCTGGTCGATGCGGTAGGTCGGCAGGATGAAGCGCTTCTCGATGAACTGGAAAGAAAGATCCGCATGCGGCGCGAGGAAGCGGAGCAGAAGGGGAAGCCATGAGTATGCCATATCTTGTCCGCCTGCTCTCGATCAGCCTGGCATCGTTCTTTCTCCTACATGCCGCATTGGGGACGCTGCTGGCGCTCTTTGCGCCCGCGGCGATTCGCATGGCGGAACGCATGGACGCCCGTCGTGCAGCCTGTTTCGTGCTCACCGTGCGCCTGTTTCCGGCCGCTGCCGCGTGCTTTGTGGTTGCCGCGCTCTGCGTACCGAGCTTCCTTCGCCTGGAACCCAGTGCCGCCTCGGAGGGAGTCGGCCTCGCTTGTTTTGCCGCCGCCATGCTGGGTCTCACGGTTTGGGGAATTTCGATCGTCAGGAGCGCCCGCGCCATAGCCAACTCGGTGCGTTTCGCCCGCCAGAGCCGGCTTGCAGCGTTTTCCATCCTCGTGCCCGGCGGGGCGCTGCCGATCTGGGTCATGGAAGGAGCGTCCGTGCCGATGGCTCTCGCGGGAATGATGCAGCCCCGGGTTATGGTTTCGCGCGTCACCCTGAACGCGCTTTCGCCCGACCAGCTCGACGTCGCGTTGCGGCACGAACGCGCCCATCACGTTTCACGCGACAATCTGAAGCGTCTGTTATTGGTGCTGACTCCAGACGTCGTCCCGTTCGTAAAGCCATGGGAAGCGCTGGAGCGGAATTGGGCGAAGTTCACGGAGTGGGCAGCGGACGACGCGGCCGTGGCCGGAGATAGAAATCGTTCCCTCTCACTGGCGGCGGCGTTGCTGCGGGTTGCGCGGGCATGCCCCGCGCTATGCTCATCTCCTCTGGTCACGCCGCTTGCCGGCTCTGCGGCCGATCTGGCCGCCCGCGTTGACCGTCTACTCGATCCCGTTCACCCCGGCGCCACTTTTGGGCAGCGGATTCCTCTCCTCGCAGGCGCCTCCATCGTGCTGTTGGCCGCCGCCACGGTGGTGCTGGCGTTCGAACCGGCAGTGCTTCACCTCGTGCACGAAGCTCTCGAAAACCTCATCAGCTAACCGCCCCTACTACCTAATGGTAGTAGCCTGACCTTCCATGCTAGCTTGTCTAAAACTCGATGAGATCTCTTTACATATTGCTGTTGTTCGGCTCGGGACTGATTGCGCAGGATTTCCGCGGCAGCTTAGTGGGCACAGTCACCGATGCGAGCGGCGGCCGCATCCGTTCCGCCGCAATCAGCCTGCAAGCCCTGGCTTCCTCCATCGAGCGTCACACCACCAGCGATGCGCACGGCGAGTTTCGTTTCGACGATCTGCTGCCTGGAGCATGGCGCGCGATCGTAAGTGCCCCTGGATTCGCGGAGGCTCGCGCGGACGTCAACGTGGTGGTCAGTTCCAGGCGCGAAATCACGGTGACGCTGAGTCCGGCTGCCATACAACAAAGTGTGAACGTGCAAGGGCAAGCTTCATCCATCGCCACCCAACAGATGGACACCACCAGCGCCGTACATGGCGGGGCGGTGACGGCGCACGATCTCGCCGCCATTCCCCTGTCGATGCGCAGCTTCGCCAACATCGCCTTCCTGGTGCCCGGCACCGAACCGGTGGAACCCTCCGACCCTACCAAGGCGCGCATTACCGCGGTGTCCTTTGGCGGCAGCTCCGGCCTGAATGACGTCCTCTCGGTCGACGGCGGCGATAATTCCGACGACTACATTGGCGGCTTCCTTCAGAATTTTTCACCCGATGCCATTCAGGAATTCGCCGTGCGCACCTCGCAGGAAGACGCGGATACCGGCCGCACGGTCGGCGGGTCGGTGGTGATCACCACCAAGCGCGGCACCAACGACTGGCATGGCGGCGCGGCTTTCTACGAACGCGCCGCGGCGTTGAACGCCCGCTACCCGATTGAGAATCCCGCGCCGTTGCCCAAGCAGCCCTTCTCGCGCCAGAATTACATCGGCACGCTGGGCGGGCCGATTGTGAAGGACAAGCTATGGTTCTTCTCTTCGTTTGAACATACCCATGAAGATGCCAGCATCGCCTACAGCCCGGCCAGCCTGACGCAGTTCAATGCACTGGCGTCTCTGGCGCAAATGGGGCTGATTCCTGGCGTCGGCACCATCGCCGTGCCCAACAGCGCTCCCGTGCCGTTTCGCGATTATCTGGGCCTGATCCGCTTCGATTGGGCGCAATCCGCGCGTTCGCAGTGGTTCCTGCGCGCGGCCATCGACAATTACGATACCGACAACGCCTTCGTGGAGCAAGCCACGCTGCCCTCGACCGGCGCCGACTGGCATTCCAACTATATGAATCTGGTGCTGGGGCAACAGTTCATCTTTAGCCCCACATGGCTCGGCACATTCACTTTCGATGCCAGCGGGCTGCATCTGACCGAGGCACGCAATTCCGACCTGGGCTTTGCGCTGGCTTTCCCTTTCAGCTCCACATCGCAAACCATTTCGGGTTTTGAGACTTTCGGGGACAACCAGTTCGTCACTCCGATTACGGCCTTTCCCATTCTGCGCAATCAGGAAAAGTATCAGGTGCGTTACGCTGTGACGCACACTGCCGGCAGTCACTCGCCCAGCTTTGGCGTGGACTTCATTCATGAACCGGTGATGAGCGGCGCGCTGCCGGGCAACGCGGAGAACCTGACCGTGTTCGCCCAGAACCCCGCGGATTACCTGGCGAACCCGGCGCAGTTCGCCGTCGATCTCACCTGCACTCCCGCCGGGGGTCTGCAGGTTACTCCGGGCACTACCTGCTCCAGCACGCCCAACCAGGATGGCAGCTTCTCGCAGAACGTGCAGCGGCTGGGATTCTACGCTGAGGATTCCTGGCGCGCCACGCAGCGCTTAACGGTGAATTATGGCGTGCGCTACGACACCACGTTCGGACTCTTCACCGCTTCCGGCCAGTCTCAATTGGAAAACCCCGCGTTGCTTACCGTCGAAGCGCTGAAGATACCGCTCTTTGCGAGCGACGTCGGCGCCTCACGATTACCGCAAGGCGATTGCGCCGCGTTTGGGCCTGGCCTATGCGATGGGCGAATCCAAGAGCACGGTGCTGCGCGCGGGCTTTGGTCTCTTCTACAACGATCTGGCGCAAAATGGCTGGGTCACTGCGTTTCAAGCCGTGAATCAACCGCCGGGCGTCTGCGTGAACCCCGGCGATCCGGGATGCCTTCCGGGCGCCGCCAATGGCGGGCAAGGCGCGCTGATCGATCCGGGATACAAAACGCCGTACGCCCTGCACGCCAGCGCCGGCGTGGAGCATGCCTTCAATTCAAAATGGATGATGAGCGCCGACTGGACTCACGAAGAAGGCGTTCACGCTTTCAGGCGCTATGAGTATCAGGCGGGCTACACGTTATTCTCGCCGCTGTTTCGCAAACGACCCGGCCACGCAGCAGCCAACGTTCCGAACATCACCGTGTTCCGCTCGGACAATCGCTCGCGCTACGACGGCGTGTCGTTCCACTTGCAAGGCAACGTTTCGCGCCGCTTTAGCATGATCTTCAACTACACTCTATCGAGCGCAGAGACCTGGGGATGCGTGCTCGGTGAGCTGTTCGACTACGTCAATGGCGTCTGTAATCCGCTCCAACGCCTTCGCCAAGGGCGATTACGGCCCGTCCGGAGAAAATGTCACGGACCGCGCCGTGCTGGCGGGCACCTGGCACGCTCCCGGCGGCTTCGAAGTGGCGCTGATGGGCCAGGCCGAAAGCGCCCGGCCCTTCACCCTGACCACTCCGGTGGATGTCAACGGCTTCGGCGATACACTGGACGACCGCGCGGTGGTGAACGGAGTCCAGACCGGCATGGATGACTTTCGCGGCACTCCCTACATCCAGGTGGACATGCGTGTCAGCCGGCCGTTCAACTTTCACGACCGCTGGCAGTTGATGCCCTTCGTCGAGTTTTTCAATCTCTTCAACCGCAATAATCCCGGGGCTAACTATGTGACGAACGTGGCCGCGTTCCCGCTGCCGGTGAACAATCTGGCCAATGTCACCGCATTCTGTCTCAATGCCGCGTGCACTCAAACGCAGCCCATCACCAGCCTGAATCAGTTGCGAGTGCCGGCCGGGGCTTTGGGAGACTTCTTTGGACCGGGCACGACGGTGGGGATTCCCTTCGCGGCGCAGTTCGGCGTCCGAGTTACATTCTAGCCGCGCATCAGGCTTCCAGGGGCTTGGTGAAAAACGCAGAAAACCGCTTCCTGACGGGCGCGGCGCAGAATCGCACCCTTGCGTCTTACAGCAACTTACAGAGCCGCGACCGCCAGGGAGCGGATGCCCGAGTCCTTTTTTCAACGGGCTTCCAGGGGATTCGAATAGAGCACCGCGCCGTGTTCGATCGCCAGTGCCGGTCGGTTGGCGTCAGAATCTGACGTTAGGGCGATCCAGCCACTCTTGCACTATGGCAGCAGCCTCGGCCGAAGAGAATGGCTGCGCGCGCAGCCGGGGATGTGTGCCGATCCGCAAAAAGGCCAGTATGGTCACCCACGCTAATCCGGCTAGCTCGGGACCGGAAAAAGAAGCAGACAGCCAATCGGCCGCCGCCCGATGCTGCTCGGAACTTGAGTCGTATGCATAGAGCAGCAGGTTCGCGTCGATCAAAATCATTTGTGGAGCGGCCCCTCCAACTGTTCGATCGGATCCTCCACGTTGTCGTAGGAAAGACCGGGCGGTAGTCCCAACGGCCGGGCCCGCACCACAAACGGCTTGGCTGGCTTCGTGCGAGCCGGCGCGTTCAACCCCAGCCGCAGATAATAATTCACGGCCTCTTTGAAGGACTTACCGCTCCTGCGAATTTCTTCATCGATCTTGGCCTTGACGTCATCGTCCAGTGTCAGTGTGGTCCGCACGTCATGATGATACTTAATCAGCATGATGATGCCAACAAAAAATGAACGGAAACACCGCCCGCGCCGCTGTGACTATTGATATGCTTTCCTTCATGAAGAACCGCTTTCGCCTGGCCTGTCTGACCCTGCTCCTGGTTGCGGCCCTCGCACCCGCCGCGGACGATCCCGTCTTGCGCGGCTACTCACCCGCATCGGCGCGCGCCGAGCACGATTGGGAGGTGATGTTCCGCGCGATTCCCAGCCCCCAGAATCTGCACGATTACATGCAGCGCCTCTCCGCGCGGCCGCACCATGTCGGCTCGCCCTACGATAAGGACAACGCCGAATGGATTCTCGCGAAGTTCAAGGAATGGGGTCTGGACGCGCACATCGAAACCTTCGAAGTGCTTTTCCCCACGCCCAAGAGCCGCGCGCTGGAAATGGTCGCGCCGGAGCATTTCACCGCCAAGCTCGCCGAGCCCACCGTGCGCCGTCGATCCCACCTCCGGCCAGCACGACGAGCAACTGCCGACCTACAACGCCTATTCGATCGATGGCGACGTCACCGCGCCGCTGGTCTATGTCAACTACGGCGTGCCCGCCGATTACGAGCAACTCGACCGCCTGGGAATCTCCGTGAAAGGCGCCATCGTCATCGCGCGCTACGGCGGCTCATGGCGCGGCATCAAGCCCAAGGTCGCGGCCGAGCACGGCGCCATCGGCTGCATCATCTATTCCGATCCGCGGGACGACGGCTACTTCGAGGGCGAGGTTTTTCCGCAAGGCCCCTACCGTCCCAAGGATGGCGTGCAGCGCGGCAGCGTGATGGATATGCCCGTTTATCCGGGCGACCCGCTCACGCCCGGCGTCGGCGCTACCGCCAACGCCAAGCGCCTGGCCATCAAAGACGCGAAAACGCTCACCAAGATTCCGGTGCTGCCCATCTCGTATGGCGACGCCCAGCCGCTGCTGGCCGCGCTCACCGGGCCGGTCGCGCCCGAGGCACTGGCGCGGCGCGCTGCCCATCACCTATCGCATCGGCCCCGGCCCCGCGCGCGTGCATCTCAAGCTCGAATTCAACTGGGACATGAAGAAGATCTATGACGTGATCGCGCGCATTCCCGGCTCGCCGTATCCGGATGAGTGGATCATTCGCGGCAACCATCACGATGCCTGGGTGAACGGCGCCGAAGATCCGCTTTCGGGCGCGGCTGCCCTGATGGAGGAAGCGCGCGCATTTGCCGAGTTGCAGAAGCAGGGTTGGAAACCGAAGCGCACCATCATCTATTGCGTCTGGGATGGCGAGGAGGAAGGGCTGCTGGGCTCGACCGAATGGGCCGAAGAGCACGATGCGGAATTGCGCAGCCACGCGGCCATGTACATCAACTCCGACGGCAATGGCCGCGGTTTCCTGGGCATGGCCGGCTCGCACTCGCTCGAGAAGTTCATCAACGGCGTGGCGCGCGATATCGAAGATCCGGAAAAGAAGATTCCGGTATGGAAGCGCGACCAGCTCGCGCGCATCTCCCGCGCTCCGGCCGCGGAACGCGACGAAGTGCGCAAGCGTTCCGACCTGCGCATCGGCGCGCTGGGCTCCGGTTCGGATTACACCGCCTTCATCGATCACCTGGGCATAGCCTCGCTCAATCTGGGTTTCGGCGGCGAGGACGGCGGCGGCATCTATCACTCCATCTACGACGATTTCTATTGGTACACGCATTTCTCGGACGGCGATTTCATCTATGGCCGGGCGCTGGCGCAGACCGCCGGCACCGCCATGATGCGCTTCGCCGACGCCGACCTGCTGCCGTACGATTTCACCAACTTCGCCGATACCGTCAAGCGCTACGTGGACGAAGTGCAGAAGCTTTGGAAAACCGAGAGCGACGAGATCCGCGAGCGCAACAAGGAAATCGAGGAGGGCGTTTTCAGCGCCACCGCCGATCCGCGCAAGACATCCGTGCCGCCGCCGGTCGAAGCGGTTCCGCCCTTCCTGAATTTCGCGCCGCTCGAAAACGGACTGGCCGCGCTCACGCTCGGCGCCGAACGCTACGACAAGGCCGCGCATAAAGCCGCGCTGGATAAACCTGGCATGCAGCCGGTGAACCAGAAGCTGATCCAGATCGAGCGCGCGCTGACGCTGCCCGACGGGCTGCCCGGGCGTCCCTGGTTCCAGAACCAGATCTACGCCCCCGGCTTCTACACCGGGTATGGCGTGAAGACGCTGCCCGGCGTGCGGGAAGCCATCGAGCAGAAGCACTGGAAAGAAGCCGACGAGCAGATTGTGCGCGTGGGCAAAGTGCTTGAGAAGGAAGCCGCGCTGATCGAGGAAGCCGCCGCGGGCCTCGAATAGCCGGCCCGGCTCTGGCTCACTTGCTGACGAACGGGTTGCCTTTCACCGTAAACCGCAGCGGCCAGTCGGCGCACTGCCGGATCCCGATGCGGGGCGTGACCTCGATTTCAAACGGCTCCTCCCGGCGCGGCGAGCGCACGGTCAGATTGCCGCGAGTCACGTCCGCACCGTTCTGCGCGCGAGTGATGTCGAGCGCCAGCGTCAGACGGCCCGGCCCGGAAGCCAGGTCGCGCAGCGTGTGCGCGGCCGGACGGCGCCGCTGCATGGCGTCGATCCCGGCCACCGGCTCCAGCGCGCGAACCAGCACGCATCCCGGCTTGCCATCCGGCTCCGCCACCAGGTTCAGGCACTCGTACATGCCGTAAATGAAATAGACGTACGCGTGGCCGGGCGGTCCGAAGATCACACGCGTGCGATCCGTCACGCCGCGCGCCGTGTGTGACGCCAGGTCGGTGCCCCCCAGATAGGCCTCGGTCTCCACGATTTTCCCGGCCGTTTCGCCGTGCACCAGAATCTTGCCAAGCAGGTCACGCGCCACGGCGATCGTATCGCGGGCGTAAAATTTACGGGGAAGAATCATCCTGATTGGAATTACTATAGTAAGGGACGGCGCAGCTTCCTCCAATGCCTCTGGTTCCGCCATATATCGAATCGCTCCGGCCGTATGAGCCGGGACGCTCCATCGACGAAGTGCGCCGCCAATATGGCCTCTCGAGCGTGTCGAAGATGGCCTCGAACGAGAATCCCCTGGGACCCTCGCCGATGGCGCTCGAAGCCATCCGGCGGCAGTTGAGCGGGCTGAATCTCTATCCCAACGGCGGCCTCGATCTGCGCCGCACGCTGGCCGAAAAATTCGACCTGAAACCGGAAAACGTGATCGCCGGCAGCGGTTCGGAGGGCATCATGTCCGGCATCATCCGGACCTTCCTATGCGACGACGACGAAGTGCTCACCACGGATGCCGCGTTTATCGGCTTCCAGGTGCTGGCGCGCTCCCGCGGCGTAAAGTACCGCACGGTTCCCTATCGCGACTGGCACTATGACCTGGCGGCGCTGGCCGGCCAGATTACGGAGAACACCAAGATTGTCTACCTGGCTAATCCGAATAATCCGACCGGAACCATCTTCACCAGACACGAATTCGACAGCTTCTACCGGCACGTGCCCGAACGGGTGTTGATCATTCTCGATGAAGCCTACTTCGAGTACGCCAAGGACAATCCACGGTATCCGGATTCGATGCACTACCGCTATGACAACGTGATCACGCTGCGCACTTTTTCGAAGATCTACGGCCTGGCGGGCATTCGCATCGGCTACGGTTTCGCGCATGAAGAGTTGATCGGGAACCTGCTGAAAGTCAAGCTGCCGTTCGAGCCCAGCACATTGGCGCAAGCGGCCGGCATCGGCGCGCTGGCGGATAAGGAGTTTCTGCATCGGTCGCTCGAATTGAACGCGCGCGGGCTGCGGCTGTTGACCGATTCGTTCCGCGGCATGGGACTCCAAGTGGTCCCATCGGACGCTAACTTCGTCATGCTGGCGCTCGAGACCGCGGAGGAGGCTTGCGGCTTTACGGAAGCTCTGCTGCGCGAGGGCGTGATCGTGCGGCCGTTAGGGGCGTTCGGGCTGCCGCGGTGCGTGCGGATATCGACGGGCACCGATGAGGAGAATGCCCGCTGCGTAGAGGTGGCGGGACGGAGCAGGTTATGCAAACACTGACCGGGACACTGACTGAGACGAAGAAGGATTTCCTGCCGCTGAACGGCACCGACTATGTGGAGTTTTACGTGGGCAACGCCAAGCAGGCCGCCTACTTCTACAGGTCGGCTTTTGGGATGCGGCTGACGGCTTATCGCGGTCCGGAGACGGGCACGCGCGACCGGGCGTCGTGGCTGGTGGAGCAGGATAAGATTCGCCTGGTGTTCACCACCGCGCTTTCACCCGAACACCCGGTTGCGGAACATGTCCGGCTGCACGGCGACGGCGTGCGGGACATAGCACTCTGGGTGGATGACGCGGAATCGGCCTACCGCGAGACCACCGCCCGCGGCGCCAAAGGCGTGCGGGCGCCCGAAACCCTGCGCGACGATCACGGCGATGTGCGCATCTCGGCGATCGCCACTTACGGCGATACGATTCACTCGTTCGTGGAACGGCGGAACTATAGTGGCGCCTTCCTGCCGGGCTTCGTGCCGGTGGATCGCGCGGACCCGGTTTCGCAGTCCGCCGGCCTCAAGTATATCGATCACATGGTCGGCAACGTGGGTTGGGGCGCCATGAACACTTGGGTGAACTTCTACCGCGACGTAATGGGCTTCCGCCTGTATCAGCACTTCGACGATAAAGACATCAGCACGGAATACTCGGCGCTGATGTCCAAAGTGATGTCCAACGGGAATGAGCGGGTCAAGTTTCCGATTAATGAACCGGCCGAAGGAAAGCGCAAGTCGCAGATCGAGGAGTATCTCGACTTCTACAAAGGGCCCGGCGTGCAGCATATCGCCATGGCCACCGATAACATCATCGGCACGGTGACCTGCCTGCGGGATCGGGGCATCGAGTTTCTGCGGGTCCCCTCGACTTACTATGACGATCTGACGGCGCGCACGGGTCCCATCGACGAACCCATAGGCAGTCTCAAGGAACTGGGCATTCTGGTGGACCGCGACGATGAGGGCTACATGTTGCAGATCTTCACCAAACCCGTCGAAGACCGGCCCACGTTGTTCTATGAAGTGATCCAGCGCAAGGGCAGCCGTAGCTTCGGTAAAGGAAATTTCAAAGCGCTGTTCGAAGCGCTCGAAAGGGAACAGGCCCGCCGCGGCAATCTGTAGGCCAGGCCTTTCCGGCATGCCCTGGGTGGAGCGGCTACGACCTCCCGCCCGAGATCGCCACGCCAGTACGCCGCCAGGACGTGGCCGACCCCAAAGCGAGTAGTGGGTCAGCTTGAATCCGGGGCGATTCGCGGGTTTCTCGACTTTGGCGGGCCCTTGGGTGGTTCAGGCGTGCAAATTTGCGAGGGCGATGATCGGAGGATGGTTACTAATCCGGCCGTCTCTCCTCAAACCACAGGCGAGATTCCTGGTGGGAAGGGCTGTTCTCGCCAGGAATCGGACCCGGTCCGGCCCTCTCCGAGTGGCGCGTTTCCCGTCCCAAGAACCGCTAATTCCGCGGTTTGGTGGCCAGACGCGTGCCACTGGCCGGCTTCTTGGAGCGCCGCCGAAAGCGCGGGCGTTCTTGTCCCGCTCCATAGGAAACGAGAATGTCTCCGGCAAAGATCAGAAGTCGGCCTGCAGATGCCACAAGCCGAGCGATTACTGGCCCGGCCATCTTTAGCAAAATTGGAAGCATGGTGTCTATCGAGTGCATGATTCGATCTGAACACCGTTCTTCTGATTCGGAAAGACCGTATGCCGGGTGGGCACCATGACGCCAGCGGAACCCGGGCGCGGAGATCCGGGGGTGCGCCCCAGAATGGTCAGCGGTCACATCATCGCATTAGACGTCTTTACGCTCGGGTGGTCAAACAGCGTTGATGCGCCCCGGTTCGCCTCGACACCCCGGGCTTCCCCGGGGGAGAGCGTTGTAGCGCTGTCGCACCGAGACGGCTTCCTCTAGACTAACGAGGGTAACGGGGGGCGCACCAGGCACACTGCGTGCGCCTCCCTTACCCCTGTTCGAATCCGCAACGCGTTGGTACGATGGATGCAGGAGTGGAGGTAGGCATGGATTGGCGCGACTTCATCCGTTTTCAGCCGTTACTCAGCGAGGTGATCCGTAACAGCAGCAAAAATCGAACTGCGAAGCTACTCGATCACGACAAGGCGACCATTAACCGTTGGCTGGACAAAGGGGAACCTAACGATCCCGATGATGTTGCGATCGTTATTCGTGCAGCCCTCAGCGGCGGTTTGGACGTTAGCCCATTTCAAACCTACAGCCCCATTTACGATTTTTCCTGTCATTTAACGTACGAGGAGAAATTACAAACCCGTCCCCCTAATCTTGACTGGCTGATGTCAGTGCCACCGCCACCGCCCTCGCAGACTAGGTTCTGCGGCCTAGATGTCGATTGCCCGATCGGCGTCGCATCCTCACCGCTTATGGCAGACGATGGCTGGTCGGGACTGATGATGGACCTCCAGTTCGGGCTGAGTACGTTCAAGACACGCCGCTCACACGCAAAATCATCGTGGAATGCCCCCCAGGTTGCCTTTGTTTCGAAGCCTCCGGATCTTATGTCTTATGATTCAAATGCTCCGCTATCTGTGGAAGTCGCCTATTCACGGAACGGGATTAACGGGCCGAATCCGGTTTTGAATCTTGTTAACTCGATTGGTGTTCCTTCAGAAGGAGCTGAACAATGGGCCGCGCTATATTCGCGCATCAAAGACCATCCACGTGGAAGATTCGTCGGATTGAGCATCATGGGCGATGGAGACTCTCGATCCGAGGTTTTGAAGGACATCGAGACGATGATATCTCACGAAGAACCTACGGCCGCCATACATTGAGCTGAACGCGTCATGTCCCAACCTTGAAAAACATTCGGGCGAGATCTGCGATGATCCGGACTTTCTGCGTAGGGTTTGTATCGCTGCTCAGCAAATGCTCGCCGGCTCTGGGATCCTTTTTCTGATGAAGTTGCCCTGGCTGCCCGACCAAAAGCTGCAACAGGTCATAAGGAAAACTGGTGGGCTAGCGAACGGTTTCGTCTTCAGAAATACCGTTCGTGTGAGGCCAATCGTGCTAGATCGCGATGGGCGTCAGCAGGCTGCCTTCCCGGGCCGCGAGTTCGGAGGACTCTCCGGTCCTTGCACCTTGGAGATGAGTAAGAGGGGCCTGCGGCGGGTGGTTGACCACAGGAAAGCGTTGGGTCTTGATTTCGGCATTGTAGCAGTCGGAGGAGCTTCGACAGTTTCTGACGTCGTGGAACTACTGGACATGGGAAGCAACATCGTCGTGCAGGCGTGTACGGCTCCTATGTTCGATCCATTGCTCGCCTGGAAGGTTCGTTTTCATCTTAGCCGAGCGAGAACCGAAATTAGGATGTACGAAGAGGATGAAGGTTTATTGCTTCAGACGCCCCGGGATCGCGTGGAAGCCGAGTCTTTCAAAGAGCTTCACCTAGCGTTGAAGGAAATCCGTAAACGGAAACCAGAGGCTGCGATTCCGTACGAGGCCGTGAAGGATCTCTGGAACTCATGGCTCCAAGGCCGCTCTATCCAACCGGTTGGAGTCGCTCGCCGATTGGTAGGCCCCAGGAACCAAACTGCCTGGGTGCGGGAACTTAGCAGCATTGTTAAAGCAGGAATATGAATTACGAGTTGTTTCTTCATTACAAAGAGTTTCTCGAAGAGCGGGCTCAACGGCTGAGATGGGCCTGCGGTTTGAGCCGGCCTCCCTACGATCCCCGCACAGTGGCTGCGCATTGCAAATTGGTTGTTGAAGAATGCGATCTCGACCAGGGAGTGGACGGTTACATCGAAAATGAGAATGGCTACTGGACCGCACACATTTCCCGTTCATCTTCCGCCGCTAGAAGGCGATTCACCTTAGCACATGAGACTCGGTCATTTGATGCTAATCCGTGCCGCAGAACGTGGTGGCGTTTCGGGTCTTGTGCGGTACCGGTCGGAATCGACTTGCGTCGGCCTGCACCAAGATCCGGTAGAGGAGAAGCTTTGTAACGCTTTCGCTACCTCGTTGCTAATGCCTACAAGTGATTTGATTGGCACGCTTTGCAGAGCGTGCATTGGTCCCCATACGATCCACGATTTATCGAAGACGTTCGACACCTCAATCCATATGACCGCTCGAAAGGTTGTAACCTTGCTTGGTGAGGCGTCAACTTGGTGCTCTCTTTGGGACCTGAAGACCCTCTGGCCAGTTCCTGTGTGGGAGTGTGGCATGAAGAGCATTCCCCGTCGAGATTTCGCTGGCACCGAACGGCTGGCAACGGCATGCACAAAGTCTGGCAGGGCTCAAGGCGAAATCTGGCCCAGCTTTGGAAAACGCCGCCATCGGTATAAGGTGGAAATCGCGCCACTGCCGACCGGCCGTGTGGCACTTTGTTTCGCATCACCTTCATTTGAAGGACTAGCTTCGTGTAATCACCGAACCGATGGTCCCGGCCCGCCTATGACACAGAACCCGGAACCGGCAATTCCCAAGCAACTGACACTCTGGTAGGTATGGCTGCATAATTCTGGACTTGACCCCAAATTGCGGACAACTCTTCCCGGAGCTCAAAATCCATCGAACGGAGCATTGACGGCTGCCACGAAGGCAGCTCGCCAAGGGGCTTCAACTGGCCGCGGCGGGAGCGCGGGTATCCATCAGGTAAGCGGCCCCGACGTCCGCCTCTGGACGTATGAGTCAGACACTCGGAAAATGGCCGAGAGCACGGCTTGGCCCGCGTGATCGGCATTCCTGTCGCGAAACCCCCATCCGACCAGCAAATTCACCCTGGTGCGCCAATGTGCGGACCAGTGTGCGCCGGCTCGCCCCAGCACCCTGTCCGGCAATCTGTGGTATTGAGAGAGGTAACGGTCGGAACAAGCGCCCATTTCGCGAGGCGCCAAGGTAAAGCATCCAATGGACAATTCCGAGAAGAACCACCTCGCCAAGGCAGCGGTAGATCGCTGGTGCTCTTTCCAGAGGGCGCTTGGAGCGACAAAGCGCAAGTATCCGACGCAGGAGTTCCTTTCGTTCGTAGCGGCCACCCGAAGCTACATCGAACTGACGCGAGATGATCCACTCATACATAGGGATGTCGCCAAGGCCATAAACGGCCTGACAGAATTTCTTCGCCTGGAGAGAAAACGAGTGCCAGGCAGAATTCTCTATGAATCGGACCGGCTGGAGTGCTTATTCTTCGATGGTTTTGATCCGCACTTCGAAGGGGACGAGCCTCCCGGCCTGTAGAGCGGCGATCTGAGATCGAGCCTCTCGTCATAGGCCTGATTTTGCGGTTGCGCTGCCGGAGGCGCTGAGACCTCCCGTCACAAAAGACGGAATCCTCTCAAGCGACTGAAAACAATCGCTAATCGCGCTCCGCTCCACTGATTCTCTGGAAATGGCCTGCTATGCTGAAGTCGGAAACGAGGCTGTCTGCGCCGCCGTAGGCATCGCAGCGCAACGGAATGCAACAAAATGTAACGCGAAACGTCTTTTCAGGCACTACCTACGCGGAATGCGCCTCCGCGCCACGCGGTACACTGAAATTTATGGGAGCACGCAAGCAGAATGAACTGCTGAGCGCCGGCCAGCGTGCGCCGGATTTCACGCTGGAGCGCTTGGAAACGCGCCTGGAAACGCGCTTGGAGAATGCCACCGCGCCCGAAACCGTGCGTTTGCCGGAGCTATTGGCGGACGGCCCCGTGCTGTTAACGTTTTTCAAATCCTCGTGTCCCGTATGCCAGATGACACTGCCTTTCTTGGATCGGGTGCATCGCGGCGCCACGGCAGGGTCACTTGCAATCTACGGTGTGTCGCAAGACGATGCGGAAACCACCCGGGAATTCAGCAGCGAGTTCCAGATCAGCTTCCCCATGCTGCTCGACACCGAGGAGAGCGGCTATCCGGCCAGCAACGCTTACGGCATCGGGCATGTGCCCTCCATGCTGCTCGTCGGCCGCGACGGAAAGATCGCCTGGAGCCTTGAAGGTTTCAACAAGAAGGAGTTTGTGGCGATGGCCGGCCAGGCGGGAGTAACTCCCTTCGCTCCGGATGAAAACGTGCCGGAATGGAGGGCGGGTTGAAGTTCCAAGAACTAGTCTCCCGGGGGGAGCTCGGAAAGAAACGGCATGCCGAATAAATTTGACGAAGTGTTGGGATCCGCCGCGGCAATTGCTAAGGGCATGGGAGTCACCTTCAAGGAGATGATGTCTCCCACGGTGACCGAGAATTACCCCGACGAGCCTCCCAAGCTGGAGCAGCGCTACCGCGGCGTGCACGTCTTACAGCGCGACGAAAACGGTCTGGAGAAGTGCGTGGCGTGTTTTCTCTGCGCGGCGGCATGCCCTTCCAACTGCATCTACATCGAAGCCGCCGAAAACACCGATCAGGTGCGCATCAGCGGCGGCGAGCGTTACGCCAAGGTCTACAACATCGACTACAACCGCTGCATTTTTTGCGGCTATTGCGTGGAGGCTTGCCCAACCGACGCCATCACGCACGGGCACGGCATCGAAGTCGCCAGCTTCAACACGTCCACGCTGGTGCTGCGCAAGGAGCGCATGCTGGCGCCGATTCCCGAAGGGGCTCACGCACCGTCCATCGCGGCAGATACTCCCGCGGCCCATTAATATTTTTGACCCCGTCCGCGTTCAAAGGTCTTGACACGCTCCTTCGTTAGTGCTAAATTTATAGCATGCTGCTAAAAACCCAGCAGGAGCGCGGGCTGAGCCGGCGGGAACGGCAAATCATGGACATTCTCTACCGGCGCGGAAAATCGTCCGCCTCCGAGGTCAGAGAGGCCATGCCCAGCGCGCCGGGATACTCGGCTGTGCGCGCCATGCTGCGCGTCCTGGAGGAGAAAGGCCATATTCGGCACCAGGCGGAAGGCCTGAAGTACGTGTACCTCCCCACAGTGGCGCGCGACAAGGCCAAGCGATCGGCCGTCAAACACCTGGTGGACACGTTCTTCAAGGAATCGCCGGAGCAGGTGGTGGCGGCGCTGCTGGATGTATCGTCCACGCGCCTGACGCGCGCGGACTTGGACCGCATGGCGGAAATGATCGAAGATGCCAGAAAAGAGGGTAAGTAAATGTCGGGATGGAATGAAATCGCGTGGTTTTCCTTTTTGACCGGCGCCGCGGTGAAGGGCACGGGCGTGCTGGCGGCGGCATGGTTGGCGGCGATGCTGCTGCGCGGGCGTTCGGCGGCCGTGCGCCATCTGGCGTGGACCGCCGCATTCACGGCGATTCTGGTATTGCCGTTCCTTTCAGCGGCCTTGCCGGCGTTGCACATGCCGGTCGAAGGCGCGGCGTTGCCATCCGTGGTCGTGGCCTTTGTGGAATCGGCGGCGCCTGCCGAGGCCGGCGCGGCGCGGTCAGCGACGCCCGCCGGCGCGGCAACCATCCTGCATCAAACCGCGTGGCGCCGCGATTTCAAGACCTGGCTCATGCTGCTGTGGGCCGCGGGAGCATTCATATCGCTGGGCCGCACGCTGTTGGCTTATGCGGCCGCGTGGCGCACACGGCGGTCCGCCATGCCGTTTCCGGGTGGCGGCCTCCATGGCGCGCTCACGCACGCGCTGGGTATTCGCCAGCCGGTAGATGTGCTCCAAATCGAAGCGGGCTCCATGCCGATGACGTTTGGGCTGCGGCGCGCCGCTATTCTGATGCCCGCGGACGCCCTGCTATGGAGCGCGGAGCGCCGGCGCGTTGTGCTGCTGCATGAATTGGCCCACGTGCGCCGCGGCGAGGCGGTCACGCATCTACTGGCGCGAACGGCCATGTCCCTCTACTGGTGGAATCCCTTGGCGTGGACGGCCTGGCGCGAATTCCTGAAAGAGCGCGAACGCGCCGCCGACGATCTGGTGTTGAACGCCGGGGCGCGCGCCTCGGATTACGCCGGGCACCTCTTGGAAGTTGCGCGCAGCATGCAAACCCGGCCGGTTGTCGCCTGGGCGGCGGCCTGTGTGGCGCGGCGCTCGCAACTCGAGGGGCGCTTGCTGGCAATCCTGAATTCCGGTGTCGATCGAAGCGCCCCCAGCCGCGCCACCATGTGGGCAGCCGCGCTGCTGGCGGCGGCCATGATTCTGCCGCTGGCGGCAGTGCGCGCGCAGGATAAGCAGACGCAGGATAAGCAGGAGCAGAATGTCCCGGCCGATATCGATGCGGCGATCCGCGTAGCCAAATCGCAGCAGAATTACGAGACCCTGGAAGCCGCGGCGCAGGTGGCTACGCAATCCCGGAACTACGATGCGGCGCAGCGGTTGCTCGAAGCCGCTCTCGCAATCCGGGCGGAGAAGGCCGGACCCCAAAGCGTGGAGTACGCCGTGGGCTTGGTGAAACTGGCGGACTTGGAACAGAAGAAGGACCCCAAGTCCCAAAAAAATCTGTACGCTGAAGCCGCCCGGATGTTGGGGGAACGGCCGGAAGCGGCGCCCGCCCTGACCCATATGGGAGTGGACGCTTTGGCAAATAAGGACTACCAGCACGCCTTCGAATACTTCCAGCACGCGCAACTGGTCGACCCGGGCCATGCGGTGTGGATAGCGGTGGTCCGGCAACACGAGAAGAAGACGGAGGAAGCCGACCGCTTCTATCAGAGCGCGCTGGCCGCGCAAGATCCCAAGTCGGGTGAGGCAACCATGATCATGCGAGTCTACGGCCAGTTCCTCAAGGACGCGGGACGCGACGCCGAGGCGGACGAATTGGAAACGCGCCTGAAAGCCACTCAAAGGGCCAATATAAAGCCAGAGCCGCCTCTACCCGAGAGCGTGTTTCGCGTCGGCAAGGGCGTCACACCGCCGGTACCCGTGAAGCGTGGCGAGCCGGATTACACCGACGAAGCGCGCCTGGCACGGTTACAGGGCACCGCGGTGCTTCGCGTGTTAATCGGAATCGACGGCCGCACGCACGAAACGCAGGTCGTGCGGGAACTGGGACTGGGGCTGGACGAAAATGCCATCGAGGCTATCAGTCAATGGCAATTCAAGCCCGCGACGAAGGACGGCCAACCCGTTCCGGTAATTGCGAACATCGAAGTGAACTTCCGGCTCTTGTGACGCGGAGCAGGTGGCCCAGCTTCACCAATCCACCCGCTCGATCCGCCCGATAACGAACATATAAAATACCGCCCCGGCCAGCACGAACCCCGTGGCCACCGCGAATGCCCAGAAAAACTGGCCCGTCCGCTCCACCACCAGGCCGGTGAGCGCAGAAGCCGCCACGCCCGCCAAGTTGCCGAAGCCATTCTGCAGGCCGGTCCACTTCCCCGCCGCCTGGGGTCCGGCCAGCGTCTGGATCAGGGCCCAGTGGTTCGAACTCCACATCCCGAAGAAGATGCAAGCCAGGTACAACAAGGCCATCGAAACGTCTTTATCCTTCACCATCACCACTGGCAGTATCACGGTGGAAAGCGTCAGCCCACCCGCCGTAAACGTCTTGCGCACAAGCGTGGGCGTGCCGCCGGCGGCGATCCAACGGTCGGAGAGCCAGCCGCACAGCGCCGCCGATAGCCCGATCGCGAGGTATGCCAGCGCCACCATCTTCGCCATGTGGTCCTTGGAAAATCCCCTCTCGGTTTCCATGTAGTACGGCAGCCACGTCAGCAGGAAATACCAGAAGTAGTTGCCGCAGAAGAGTCCGCCAAACGAACCCCACACGGAGCGTTCCGAAAGAATCCGCAGCACGCTGGGCGAGTGCTCCTTCCGCACCACCACCATGCCGTCGCCGCGCGGCATCCATTTCAGCCACGGAATCAGCCACGCCAGGCTGGCCGCGCCCAGCACCACAAAGAACGGCCTCCATCCGAAGCGCGCCATCAGCAGGCCGCCGGTTAGCGCCCCCAGCGCCGGCCCAAACTTCGATCCCGCATCGATCAGCGCATTGGCCAAGCCGCGCCGATGCTCGGGAAAGTGTACCGCGAAGATTTTGGAATACGACGGATAGGCGACCGATTCCCCCGCTCCCAGCAGCAGGCGCAAGAGTGAAGAGCGCGGCAAAGCTTCCCGTCGCCCCCGTCAGGGCGGTAGCGGCGGACCATACCAGGTAAGCTACGGCGTAAACCCAGCTTACGTCGAAGCGATCGAGCAGCCATCCCACGATGCCGAGCAACTGGAACAGCGCATAAGACCAGAAGAAGGCGGAAAACAGGTAGCCGAGCCGCGCCGGGTCCAGATGCAGCCGTGGGTCGGCCATCAGTAACTTCCCGGCAATCGAAAGATTGCCGCGGTCCACATAGTTGATGAAGACGGAAACGGTTAGCAGCCCCAGCACCACGGATTGCGCGCGCGATAAGTTGGCGCGGCCGTCGGCAGGTGGGTTGGACATGGAGTTAGCGTCAGTTCGTGGGTTTGTCTCGCGGCGGGGCCACCGTGGCGAAGTCTTTCTTCACGCGCTCGACGTATTGTTCGAGCAGTTCCGCCACCCGTTCCCTGCGCGGCGACTTGATAATCATTCCCACGTGGTGCGGCTGCTGCATGCGCCACACGATCTCCGGATCGGCGTAGGCTGAAGTGTCCGGATGCTCCTGCTTCGCCAGCGACACCAGCAGAGCGGCGTAATCGTGCAAGGGCGGCGGCGGCGCATAGGGCAGCTTGCCGCCGGCGATTTCCACTTTGGCCCATTCGGCCCACAGATTCAGCCCCGTGGCCGCTTCCACCAGCTCCGCGATATGCGCGCCGCCCACGCGCGCCGAAGTCTCCAGGAAATATAGCGCGCCGTCCTCGCCCCGGATGAACTCGGTATGCGAAACGCCCCGTAAGAGCCCCATGGCCTCCAGCACCAGGATGTTGTGGGCCAGCAGCCTCTCGGCAGCCTGCGAGCCGCGCTCCAGCAGCCGCGTGGTGAAGATGCCGCCCTGATGCGAAACAGCTGAGCGGCGGATGGCCATACTGGCTGGCCGACGGCGAATAGAACCTGGTTCTTGTAAACGATGGAATCCACGTGGCAGACGTCGCCCTTGACGAATCGCTCCACCAGATAAAACGACCGCTGGTCGCCCAAGATGTGGTCGGCCGCCCGCAACTCATCCAACGAATGCACCATCTGGATGCCGATGGCGCCCGCCATGAATCGCGGCTTCAGCACCCACGGCGGCGGGATGCGTTCGGTAAACTCGCGCACCTTCTCATCGTTCAGCAGGTGCACGAACTCGGGCACGCGTAGCCCTGCCTCCATGGCCTTCATGCGCATCGCCAGCTTATCGCGGAAGTAGCGGGTGGTGGTCTCCCCCATTCCGGGAATCCGCAGATGTTCGCGCAGCGAAGCAGCCATCTCCAGGTCTAAATCGTCCAGCGCCACCACCCGGTCGATTGGCGTGGGTGCGCGCCAAATGGCTGATGGCCAGCAATGTGTCGCCGCGGTTCCAGTTCTTGTCCCGATCCGGCATGTAGAAGATGTCGTCGAGGCTCTCCCGCGGCCACTGCGCGGTGTTCTGCAGGCTCTGCGACGTGATCAGGAAGACGCGCGCCCCTTGCCGCTTGGCTTCCCGCAGGAAGTCGTGGCCTTTTTCATAGCTGGCCAGGCAGAGAAAGGTCAGTGGGTCCATGGCGTCTCGGGAGCCGGGTCGTGGCGTGACGTACCTTACATCATACCCATATGGCGGCGCGGCGGGTGTATAACAGACTAAGGGAGACTGACCGTGATTCGTCTACTATGCTGTCTGCTGGCCGCTACGTTACTGTATGGCGGCACGCCATTCCGGCCCACCATCGAACGGGGCGCTACCGGCTGGACCGCCGAGCGCGGCTCGCTGGCGGTGGACGCCTCCGTCGCGCACGAAAACAACAAGTCCCTGCGCGTCGAGCCGGGCAATTCGCGCGACGCCAGCGTGCGCTCCGCACCCGTTTCCCTGCGCATTGGCGGCGTCTACGAACTCAGCGGCTGGGTGCGCACGGAGGGCGTGGAAGTGCGCGATCTGGACCGCTCGCCCATCGCCATCGGTGCGACTCTGACCATGGCGTCTATGCCCTTCGACGTGCACTCCGCCGCGCTGGGCGGCACACGCTCATGGACCCATCTGGCGTTGCGCTTTGTGGCCACCCGCGCGGAGGATCGCATTCTTCTGACCGTGGGCGACGGCGGCGAATTTCATGGCAAGGCTTGGTTCTCCGGCATCACGCTTGACGAAGCCTCCGCCACTGGCGACCCGGCCCCCGCCTCGGTCGTCACGTTCGGACCGGCCTACCGCTATCCCTCGGCCGGCTGGATCTATCTCCACATCGAAGGGCAGCCCTACGAGCGCGGTTATCAGCACGGGCATTTGATGGCCCGCGAGATTCCGGAATACCTGGAGCGCTGCGCCTCCGAACTCGGCGCCAAGGCCGAAGAGCAAAGCTGGGGGCAGATCCGCACTACGGTCGACGCGCTTTTCCTGCGCGGCTTCAGCCCCGAAATCCTGGAGGAAATGAAGGGCATCGCGGACGGAGCTTCCGATGCCGGCGCCAGGTGGCTGAACCGGCGCATCGACCTGGTGGATATCGTGGCCGCCAACACCACCGTGGAACTCGGGGAATTGGGCGGCGCAATGCCCATGACGCCTACCGGGCTGGAGGGTCTGCACCTGGAGCCGCCGCCTTATTTCGACCGCAAGCGCGATTCCGCACTCGATCATTGCAGCGCCTTTGCCGCCACCGGTCCGGCCACGCGCGACGGCAAGATGGTCATCGGCCACGTCACCTGGTGGCCTCTGACCCTGGCCGAGCAAACTAACGTGATGCTCGACGTACAGCCTGCCAAGGGCCACCGTTTTCTTATGCAGAGTTATCCCGGCGGAATCGAGAGCGGCACCGATTGGTATCAGAACGACGCCGGCATGGTGCTGACGGAGACCACCATCCGCCAATCGCCGTTCAATATCCAGGGCACTCCCGTGGCCTTTCGCGCCCGCGAGGCGATTCAATATGGCGGCAACGTGGATGAAATCGTGGAGCGTCTGGGCGCGCGGAACAACGGTCTCTACACAAACGAATGGCTCATCGGCGACGGCAAGAACAATGAGATCGCCATGTACGAGTTGGGCACAGAACACACCAAGTTGTGGCGCAGTTCCAAGGGGGAGTGGTTCGGCGGAACGGAGGGCTTCTACTGGGGAGATAACAATGCCAAGGATCTCCAGGTGCGATTGGAGTATGTGCCCGATCCGCAAGGCGAGCCCGAATATTTGCCCTATGTCCCGTACCTGCGGGATACGGCGTGGCAGGATCTCTATCAGCGCAATCGCGGGCAGATCGACGAGCAGTTCGGGTTCCTGGCCTTCCGTACCGCGCCGCTGGTGAGCGCCTCCACCATGGATGCGAAAATTGCCACCGCGGATATGGCATCGAACTTCATGGTCTGGGCGGCCATCGGCAAACCCAACCAGCGTGAGTGGACCCCCTCCGGTTCCCGCCACGGCTATGCGAAGAACGACGGTTTGTATCCCTCCGGTTACCATCTGTTCCAAGCGGCGGTGCGAGCGCCGTCGGGGCCGTCGGAGCAAGCCGTTTCGCCTGTCAGTGGCAAACACAGCGCCGCGGAGCGCGACAAGGTAGTGTTCTCTACCGAGCGCCTCTGGAAAGGCTGGCTTCTGCCGGCCAGCGATTCTGACGTGTGGTTCGTCGCCGGTTCCGCAGCCTATTATCGCGACTTGCAGGCGGACGATCTCGATCGCCGCGTCAACGCCTGGCGCGCCACCTATCGCCGCTTGCAAATCGCCGCCACGCCGCGCGACCGGTATTCGCTCGAAGAGGCCAAAGGCGTGTTGTTCCTGGATGCGCTGCGCAAGCGCCTGGGTGACGACGCGTTCCTGAAACTCATGCGCGAGTACTACGCCGCCAACACCACCAAGACAGTGACGGCGCAATCGTTCCTGGATCGGGCTGGTGCGCCGTTCGCTGTGGAAGCGGGCGAGGGCCCGGCTTATCTGACCACGGATATCCGCGCGCGCCTGGCCTCGGCCATCCTGGTTTATGGCACCGTACGCGAAGCCGGCGCCAACCGGTTTGCGGCCGAGCAACTGCAAAAGCACTTCCTGGACATGTATGAGAGCGCTGTTCCCATTCGCAAGGATTTCGAAGTAACCGGCGACGATCTGCGCGCGCGGGATGTGGTCTTCGTCGGCCGCCCCGAAGCGAACTCGGCGCTGGCGGACTGGAGCGATCGCTTGGGTCTCGATTACGCCGGCAACGTGTTCCGCATCGGCGGCGCCGCGCACGCATCCGAGCGCGACGCGCTGTTGTTTGCGGCAAAGAATCCGCTGGACCCCGCTCACATGGCGCTGGTGGTGGCCGGCAATGACGCGCTACGCACTGTGAAATTGTCTACCAACATGCGGGAGTGGAAGACCGGCGAATATGAGTTGATGGACGACGGCAAGGCCTCTACCGGATTCGTTGCGTCCCGCTGATGCGCGCGTTTGACGGAGATGGCAGGTACTCCGGTGTTGCGTCAGGGCCGGATGGCACCCTCTATGGGTCCATCCAGCCCTGACCCAAGGCTGTAGCCGGTTACTTACACCTTGGCTTTCAGCTTCTCACGCTGCTCGCGCAAAACGGCCTTGCGGCTCAGCTTGATCTTGTTGCCTTCAAGCGCCAGCACTTTCACCAGAATCTGGTCGCCTTCCTTCAATTCATCGCGCACTTCGCGCACGCGATTCTCGGCGATCTCGCTGATATGCAACAGACCGTCGGTGCCGGGGAAAATCTCGACAAATGCGCCGAAATCCACCAGGCGGACGACTTTGCCCAGGTAGGTTTTGCCCACCTCGGCCACCGCCGTGATGTCGCCGATAATCTGCAGCGCCTTGTTGGCCGCGGCTTCGTCGGCGGAAGAAACATGCACCGTGCCGTCATCGTCCACGTCGATCTTCACGCCGGTCTGCTCGATGATCCCGCGGATCACCTTGCCTCCTGGTCCAATGACGTCGCGGATTTTATCGGTCGGAATGTGAATCGTGTAGATACGCGGCGCATACTGCGACATCTTGGCGCGCGGTTGCTGGATGGCTTCCTCCATCTTGTCCAGGATGTAGAGCCGGCCGCGGCGCGCCTGCTCCAGCGCTTCCTTCATGATGGTGGCGGTGACGTTAGGCACCTTAATATCCATCTGCAACGCGGTGATACCTTCGCGTGTGCCGGCCACCTTGAAGTCCATATCGCCATAGTGATCTTCGGCGCCGGCGATATCGGTGAGCACCGCGTAGTCGTCGCCCTCTTTTACCAAACCCATGGCGACGCCGCCCACGTGCGCGGGCATCGGAACGCCGGCATCCATCAAGGTAAGGGAGGCTCCGCAAACGGTAGCCATGGAACTGGAGCCATTGGATTCCAGGATGTCGCTGACCACGCGTAATGTGTACGGAAACGTGGTTTCGGGGGGGATGATCGGCAACAGCGCGCGTTCGGCCAGCGCACCGTGGCCGATCTCGCGGCGGCCCGGACCGCGCATGAATCCGACTTCCCCGACGCTGAACGGCGGGAAGTTGTAGTGCAGCATGAAACGCTTGGAGGCTTCCCCGGGCTCCAGCAGCTCAATGCGTTGCGCGTCATCCTTGGTCCCCAGCGTCAGCGTCACCAGGGCCTGTGTTTCGCCGCGGGTGAATAGCGCGGAGCCATGCGTGCGCGGCAGGACGCTGGTTTCGATGGTGATTTGACGAATCTCGTCGAAGCCGCGGCCATCCGGACGCCGGTGGCTCTTCAGCATGTCGTCGCGGAAAATGCGCTCTTTCAGGGCGTCGAAGATCTTCTTGCCTTCGTCCTTCTGTTCGTCGGTCAAACCTTCGAGTGCCTGCTTCTTCAAGTCGGCGACCCGGCTGTAACTTTCGAGCTTAGGGTACTTCTCCGTGTTCAGCGCATCCGCCAATTTCTCGCGCACCCGGACGGAGATCTGTTCGTAAAGGATCTTGTCGAGGGCCGGCGCTTCAAAGACGCGCTTGGGCTTGCCCACTTTTTTGACCAGCTCCTGGATCGCGGCGGCGATCTTCTTGCAGCAATTGTGGCCGAAATCGATAGCGCCCACGACCTCTTCCTCGGAGGCCTGTTGCGCGCCCGCTTCCACCATCACGATGCCGCCTTCGGTGGCAGCCACAATAATATTCAGCTTGGATTCGCGGCCCTCCGAATAAGTGGGGTTGGCGACGTACTCGCCCTTCAGCATTCCCACGCGTACGCCGCCCAGCACGTGGTGGAACGGAATGTCGGAGATGGCCAGGGCGGCGCCGGCGCCCACGATCGCGAGCGAATTGGGGTCCTGCTCCGGATCGGCGGAGAGCACCATGGCGATGATCTGGGTCTCGTTCAGGAAACCTTCGGGGAACAACGGACGAACCGGCCGGTCGATCAGCCGGCTGGTGAGAATCTCTTTTTCCGAGGGACGTCCCTCGCGTTTGATGAATCCGCCGGGAATCTTGCCGGCGGCATAAGTGTACTCGCGGTAATCGACCGTGAGCGGAAAGAAGCCGGCGTTCGGCTTCGGTTCTTCGGACATGCACGCGGAGACCAGCACCACGGAATCGCCCGACCGAACGACGACCGCGCCGTTCGCTTGTTTGGCCATTCTGCCCGTTTCGAGGGTGATCTGGCGGCCTCCCAGATCGATTTCAACTGTGTGTGACATTTTTAAACTCTCCAACCTCGGGCACCCGCTTGCGGGGCCCAGAATACGTTTGACCGGTCACGCGACCGGCCCAATGAGACTGGAGTTGACAGGACGAGGAGGCCCCCAACTGGGGACCAAACTAGCGGCGAATGCCGAGCTTCTGCAGAAGCGACTTATAGCGGTCCGGATCGGTGTCCCGGAGATATGTCAGCAGCCGGCGACGCTTGGCGACCATAGTCAGAAGGCCTTTTCGCGAGGAATGGTCCTTCTGGTGGGTCTTGAAATGTTCCGTAAGCTGCGTGATGCGCTCACTCAACAGGGCGATTTGTACCTCCGGCGATCCTGTATCGGCCTTTCCGCGCCGATTTCGGGAAATAACCTGTTGCTTTGCCTCAGTCGCCAGTGCCATGCTCGAGTGGTTGCTCCTTGTCTTCTCTTTATCTCGTTTTGGTTACGGAATATAGAATACCACACACCATGGTGCGTTTGCAGAAAGCAGCATTTACCGCACCGGGCCCATGACCGGTTTCTTCTCCCGCGATGCCAGCGCCAACCCGATGGCGGTCTGCCGGTCGCCGTTGGTCCACGCTTTTTGAATCTCCTGTTCGTTCATACCGGCCAGCCGCCCAACCAGGATGAACGGCGGAAGCGCGTAGCGTAGCTCTTTCCACTGCGCCATCTCCACCACGGAATCGAGTGCGCGGTCCCGGATCTGGCTCAAAGCGCCGGCGGCGTCCTGGGCGGTAAGAGTGACCAGCGTGTCCGCGGCGCGGTTCCGGTCGCTGAGCACGATGGAGTTCAGCATCTCGACCACCCAAGTGGGCGAGAGGTGAAGGCCCAAGCTTGGCTGCAGCCGCGCCAGCACCGCGATGGCGTTCAGCGAGCGCAGGGCATTGGCGCGCACCGCTTCATCGGGGTCTTGCAGGGCGAGTTCGAGATTGCCCACCACATCCCTCTTGTTCGCCGCATAGCCGATGATGGTGGCGGCCATGGCGCGCTGTTCTGCGTCGCTCGAATCGGATAGCACCTCGCGCAGCATAAGCAGGTGCACGCCCGCAAAATCCACGAAATGTTCCTGTAACCCGCGCGCGTCGGGATCGGCCATCAACGAGTGGCCGTTAGTCAGGTCTTCGGCGGTGCTGCCGCGGTGGGCCGCGTCTCGCACGGCTTCGACAAATTTCTGGTAGGTGCCGGCTATGTCATCCGGGAGCGTTAGGCTGCCGGAGGGCTCGCTGCGGAACGCCAGGTGCGGCGCGCCCTTCTCCTCTATGCCGATGAACAGGATCGTTTTGCCATCCTCGCAGCACACCGCTTCCACGTGCGCCATGACTACGCCGGCGACGGCTTCCAGTTCGTCCTCTAGGTCGCCTTTCGAAGGCGGCAAAGGATCCCCCGCCTTCAGGTGCAGCGCGTGCAGCAGCTTGGGCCCGGAGAGCTTATGCAGGCCGTAGAATTCGATGTCCCCTACGCGAGGGACTTGCGCTAATAATGGCGCCAATAATAAGGAAGCGATCGAAAGGCCGAGGCAGACAATTCTCACAAGAATATTTTGACGCAATGGCCTCCGTTGCGGGTACAACCCGCAGCCGGGCGGTATCTATTGGATCGTGACGGGCACAGACGCCGTGCTCTTAATGGATCCCGCCGTCACCACTCCCGTGAGTACGGTGGCGCCGGCCAGCGCGGGAACCGTCTCATTGAAGTAAACGAAGTTAAAGGTGTCCGCAACGCATCCGCCGCGAACCGCAAAACCGCCGCTCTGGATCACGGTCTTTCCCTGTTTCAGGTTGTATGACACTCTGCAGGGCCCTGTATAGGTGGTGTCTTGAAGCACCACAGTGATGGTCACTGAGCTGTTTTGGGTCACCACCGCCAGCGGCATGGACAGCCCCACATAGGGCGCGCTCTCATCCGGAATGCAAGTGGAGCAGGGTAGGCCGCTGACCGACGCCCCAATCGTGGCGCTGGTCACGGCGATCCCCTGATAACCCGCGGTGAGGGGTGCAAACAGGCCGTTTCCCGGGATGGTGACGACAGTGGGGTGACTGGAGTCTTCCGTTTTGTCTTGGCCGCGGACAGCGGCCACGTTCGCACGCGAGAAGAGCCAGCGCAATGGTGCACAATCGAAGCGTAGACATAGCGACCACCATGATCCGCCGCAATCGCCCAAAAGTAATGTTAACTTTGGCATCCGCCCGGCATATCTTTAGTAAGTATCCTCCGCCCAAAACCACCTCTGTTAACTTTGGCAGGCATCCGTCCATTAACTATCTAAAGGGATCTGGACACAACGTTTGACCAAATAATATGTTGTCCTTTGTAGGGAGGTGCCCAAATGGACAAGAAGTGTCACGGACACAGCGCCTTGGAGTTCGCGTTCTTTCTGCCATATCTGCTCTTTCTGTTCGTGGGAGCGTTTGACTGGGGCTTCTATTCCTGGGCCCTCATGTCGACGGAGAACGCGGCGCGGACCGCGGCTCTGTACACTTCTAGCAGTTCCACCACGGCAGCCGATTCAGCCGGCGCCTGTAACATCGCCACCGCTGAACTGGCGGATGCGCCGAACGTCGCAGCGAACCCGGCGGTAGCCAAAACGGCCGGCTCCGGAAGCGCGACCTGTACGGGCAATCCTATTACAGTGACGGCGACATCGGTTACCTCAGGGGCGGATGGAGCGGCGGCTTCCCAAGTTTCGGTCACCTATAAGACGCCACAATTGATTCCGATACCCGGATCGTTGACGGGTCAACTCAGCATCACCCGTGTAGTGGAGATGAAAGTGAGGTAGTGGCTATGCGCACTAAAAAGGGATCGGTCACAGTCGAATTTACGATGGTCGGCATCCCGCTGATCTTTGCCCTGATTTCCACGGTGGAGATGGCGCGCGGGATGTGGATATATCAAACGCAGTCGTACGCCATTAACGTGGGGGCGCGCTACGCTGCCATGCATGGAGCCGGCTGCTCGACCAGCGGCAACAGTTGCACCGCTACGATCGGCTCAATTACTACTGTCATCTCGAACGCGGGCGTCGGGTTGATACCGTCCAGTTGGAACGTGACTCTGTATTCGGCCAGCGGAAATAACAACCAGACGTGCAACCCGCTGAGCAGTTGTCTCTCCAGCACTACCGTCTGGCCGCCGTCGCCGGACAATACGGAGGGGGAAGGCATCGCAATCACTGGCAGTTATCCGCTCAATTCGGCGTTCGCTATGTTCTTTCCGGGCACGCAGCCGACGAATTTTGGCTCCTACAATTTGCCTGCCTACGCCCAACATCCGATCCAATTCTAAAGAGGCGATATGGCTAAGAATAACTCCCAAGGAACGCGCGGCCAGGCGTTGGTGATGATCGTGCTATGCTCCATCCTGCTGTTCGCGGCACTGGGCCTGGTGCTGGACACGGGATGGGCGCGCTTCCGGCAGCAGGCCGCTCAGGCTGCGGCGGATTCGGCGGCGCTGGCCGCCGCGCAATTCGCCGCGGGGCAGACGTGCTCTCCAACTTGCACGACCACCGGTATCTCCTGCCAATCCCAGACCACCTGCCCCACGGGCCTTTCCAGCCCCGCCTCTACCAGTGTCCAGGCGGGATGCCTTTACGCCAGCGCAAATGGGTTTTCGTCCACAGGCAACCAGAGCGTCAGTCTGACCACGAACACCACCAGCCCCCCGCCGAACAATCCGAACGTGACGGTGAGCTATTGGGCTACCGCCAAGGTAACCGAGACTCAGACGGAGTTGTTCTCGGCGGTGCTGGGTAACAAGTATCTGAATACCGGCGCCCACGCGACGGCGGCCATGATACCGAGCGGCGGCGGGGGCTGCATTTATGTGCTGCAGGGGACGGGATCGTCGGTAACCAATAGCGGCGCCGCGCTGCTGCAAAGCGGTTGCGGTATCTACATCAATTCCAGCAGTTCGTCCGCGGCGCTCATGAGTGGCAGCTCTACGATCAAAACCACTGGTGGGGCCATGACCAATATTGTCGGCGGATGGGTCGGCAGCGGCGGGGCGACCATCACGCCCTCGCCAAATCTGGGCACTACCGCGGTGGCCGATCCGTTTGCCAGCATGGCGGCGCCGACGGTGGGATCGTGCACTTATTCGTCACCCGTAGTGGTCACCACGAATACGACTCTCAGTGCGGGGACTTACTGCGGCGGAATCATTACCAGCGGCACGGAAACCATCACCCTCAACCCTGGGCTATATATCATCAAGTCCGGCATTACGGAAAGCGGCACCCCGACCTTTACCGGCAGCGGCGTCACGCTTTATTTCAATACGGGCGGCATCACTGGCAGCGGCAGTGGCGGCTTCACCCTGAGCGCCCCCACTTCGGGCACCTGGCAGGGTGTTACCCTCTTTGAGGACCGCAGCGATACAAGCGGCATCACACTGTCCGGCAGCACCGGGACGCAAATCAGCGGACTCGTATACATGCCAAAAGGCAACCTGACTTATTCCGGCGATAGCGGAACCAGCGGCGTCATTACGACACTGGTGGTGAACGCCATTACTTTCTCGGGCACCTCTTATATTCAGCAGGCCGCCACCACGGCTTACGGCGGTGGCGGCGGTTGTCCCGTGAAGTTGATCGAGTAGTTCCCCTTACTTTACGACTGGCAAGACAAACCCGAAGGCCTGTCTAATGGATGGGCTGCTGATTATCGTCGGCGCCCGGCTGCACCTTGCGCGGCTTGACCTCGAACATTGATCCGAACCAAGTGCCGAGAGCGCACACGACGAGGATCACTACAATGGCGATAACCTTCAACATATCTATAAGCACACCATAACCCTCAGTACGAAGTGGAGTCGCCGAAGGTTATGAGACGCGACTATTCTCAAAGACAAGTCACCGCGCCGCCGGCGACGTCTTACCCTTCCCAGCCGCGGGCGCAAACGCCAGTTCGCCCTGCCCGTCCACATCCAGCACAAGCTGCTGCCCGTCGCGGACTTCGCCTTTTAAGATGAGGCGGCCGAGCGGTGTCTCCACCTTCTTCTGTATGGCGCGCTTCAGCGGACGCGCGCCGTAATGCGGATCGAAGCCCGTGCGCACCAGGTTGAGGCGCGCCGCGTCGGTGAGTTTCAGCGTGATGTGCCGGTCCGCCAGCCGCGCCCGCAGCAGATCGAGCTGGATTTCCACGATTTTCGTCAGATGCTCCTCGGTGAGCGCATGGAATACGATGGTTTCGTCCACACGATTGAGAAACTCCGGCCGGAAATGGCGGCGCATCTCTTCGAGCACAGCTTCCTTCATGCGGTCATACGACTGGCCTGCGAATCCGCCGCGGTATTCCAAGATGCGCGCGCTGCCGATGTTTGAAGTCATAATCGCGATGGTGTTGCGGAAGTCCACGGTGCGGCCCTGGCCATCGGTAAGGCGGCCATCGTCAAGCACTTGCAGCATGACGTTGAACACATCGTGGTGGGCTTTCTCGATTTCATCGAACAGCACCACGGAATAAGGCCGCCGCCGCACCGCCTCGGTCAGTTGCCCGCCCTCTTCGTAACCCACATAACCGGGCGGCGCCCCGATCAGCCGCGCCACCGTGTGTTTCTCCTGGTACTCCGACATGTCGATGCGGATCATGGCGTGGTCGTCGTCGAACAGAAATTGGGCCAGCGCCCGTGCCAGCTCCGTCTTGCCTACGCCGGTCGGGCCAAGAAAGATAAAGCTGCCGATGGGGCGGTTGGGATCCTTCAAGCCGGAACGCGCGCGGATGACCGCCTCCGCCACTGCCATGACGGCTTCGTCCTGCCCGATGACCCGCTGGTGCAACTCGTCTTCGAGATGCAGCAGCTTTTGCATTTCGCCTTCCAGCAGCTTGGTCACCGGCACACCGGTCCAGCGGCTAACCACATCGGCGATATCTTCCTCGTCCACCTCCTCTTTGATCAGGGACGACTGCGCCTGCTTCTTGTTGAACTGCTCCGACTCCGTTTGCAAGCGCCGTTCCAGGTCCGCCAGTTGGCCGTATTTCAGCTCGGCTGCGCGATTCAGGTCATAGGCGCGCTCGGCTTTTTCGATCTCGACTTTGGTCTGCTCGATCTGTTCGCGCAGAGTGCGCAGACGCATGACGGTCTGTTTCTCCGCCTGCCAGCGCGCCTTCAATGCGTCGCCCTCCGCCTTCAAATCGGCCAACTCCTTCTCGAGCTTCTTCAATCGGTCGCGCGAGGCGGCGTCCTTTTCCTTTTTCAGCGCCTCGCGCTCGATTTCCAGTTGCATCACGCGGCGCAATATTTCGTCCAGCTCCGAAGGCATCGAGTCAATCTCGGTGCGCAGCTTTGCCGCGGATTCATCCACCAGGTCGATAGCCTTGTCCGGCAGGAAACGGCCTGTGATATAGCGGTTCGAGAGGATGGCCGCGGCCACCAGCGCCGCGTCCTTGATGCGCACGCCGTGGTGCACTTCGTAGCGCTCTTTCAAGCCGCGCAGAATAGAGATCGTGTCCTCCACCGAGGGCTGATCCACCGTCACCGGCTGGAAGCGCCGCTCGAAGGCCGCATCCTTTTCGATATGCTTGCGATATTCGTCGAGCGTGGTGGCCCCAATGCAGTGCAGCTCGCCGCGCGCCAGCATGGGTTTCAACAGGTTCCCGGCATCCATGGCGCCTTCCGATTTGCCGGCGCCCACCACCGTGTGCAACTCGTCGATGAACAGGATGATGTCCCCCGCGGATTCCTGCACCTCTTTCAGCACTGCCTTCAGCCGCTCCTCGAATTCGCCGCGATATTTCGCGCCGGCGATCAGCGCGCCCATATCCAGCGATACGATGCGCCTGTTTTTCAGCCCTTCCGGAACGTCGCCGCGCACGATGCGCAGGGCCAGTCCCTCCACGATGGCGGTTTTGCCGACGCCCGGCTCGCCGATCAGCACCGGGTTGTTCTTGGTGCGGCGCGAAAGCACCTGGATTACGCGCCGGATCTCTTCGTCGCGGCCGATGACGGGGTCGAGCTTGCCCTGGCTGGCCAGCTTGGTAAGGTCCCGGCCATAGCGTTCCAGCGCTTCGTAGGTGGCTTCGGGATTCTGCGAAGTCACGCGCTGGCTGCCGCGCACTTCGCGCAGCGCCTGCATCAGCCGTTCACGCGTGGCGCCGTATTCGCGCAACAAGCGGCCGGAGGGGCCGGAGTCCTCCGTAAGGGCGAGCAGCACATGCTCTACCGAGATGTAGTCGTCTTTGAGCTGTGCGGCCTCGTCCGCAGCCTGCGCCAGCAGGCGATTCAAGCGGGCGGTAACGAAGATCTGGTCCGGAGCGCCGGATGGACCGGAGACCTTCGGCAGCCGGTCCAGTTCCCGCTCGAGCCGGGGTCCCAGGGTTTCGACGTTGACACCCGCGCGCGTGAGGATGGAACCGGCCAGGCCGCCTTCCTGCTCCAGCAGGCTCGCAAACAAATGTTCGACGTCCAGTTGCTGATGCCCATAGCGGGTGGCTTCGGTTTGTGCCGCCCGAATCGCCTCCTGGAGTTTCTCAGTGAAACGATTGATGTCCATCTACATATTGTCCTACTGGGGCGGGAAGATGGCGAATACCGCTCCCTGGGGGTCGGCCACTACCGACCAGCGTCCTACGCCTTCCATCGAAGCTGGCCCATAGTAGACGGCTGCGCCCTGCGATTTAGCCTTTTCCGTGGCCGCATCGCAGCCGGATGTCTGGAAATAGGGCAGCCAATGCGGCGGGGCATCCGGCTGCAGACCGGCGGGTGGGATGCCGCCGATCATCGTCTCGCCATTCTTGATGTGCATGTAGCCGGAGTCGTCCCCGCCGGGTACGATCTCCCAACCGAATAGATCCGCGTAGAACTGGCTGGCGCGCGGTACATCCCGCGTCATCAAATCCGCCCAGCACAGCGTCCCGTCCACGCCGGCGACGCCGATGCCTTGATTCGACTTGGGCTGCCACAAGCTGAAGGCCGCTCCGGTGGGGTCCTGAACCACGGCCATCCGCCCGGCATCGGGGACATCGAAGGGAGGCGCGAGCACTGTTCCTCCAACCTGTGCCGCGCGGGCTGCCGCATCGTCCGCACTGGCCACCGAGATGTAAAGCATCCAATGCGGCGGCGCGCCTCCGGAACGTTCGGGACGAAGGGTGTAGGCGGCCGCGGCATCGCGGCCCTCCAGCCGGAAGATAGTGTAGTAGTCGCCGGGCCCCATGGGCATGTCGTTGGCGTTCCACCCGAACAGCGATGTGTAGAACTTCTTGGCGGCGGCTTGATCCGTGGTTCCCAGTTCGACCCAGACGAAGGCGCCATTGGGATGCGTGTCGATATTGGACATGTCCGAGAGTATAACAACGCCGGCGGGGCATTGCGATTGCCGGTCTCTATCGCGGTCCTCTATCCATCAGGCCCAATATGCGTAATTTGTCCACCAGGATATCTTGCGTGAGCGGCTTCATCACGTATTCGTCCACCCCCGCCGCCAGAGCTTTCAGAATGAGTTCCACCTCTGTATCGGTGGTCACCATCATCACGTTCACGGATGCGTAGCGCGGATCGGCGCGCAGCCGCTCGACAAATTCGAGGCCGTTCATGCGCGGCATGTTCCAGTCCACCAGAATAAGGGAGATCCCGGCATGCAGAAGAGTGAGCGCTTCCACGCCATCGGCCGCAGTCGAAACTTCATAGCCCAACTGGACCAGGTTCCTGGAAATAGCCATGCGAACGGCTGTGGAATCGTCGACGACCATTGCATGGGACATCGGAGTCCTCGCTCGTATATCGGGTGGGTGTGAGCTAGACTTTAGGGAGTTTTGATCGGCTGAGGCGCGCCAGACGTTAGTGAGATAGACTTTAGCGTGCGCTTCGCAGGCCGCCACAGCAGTCTTCCGGACACACATCGTGGCTGGGGCCATCGACGCCAAGAGCGCGCCGGGGAGCATCGCCAGTGCGCTCCAGGACAAGTTCGCGGATCATGGCGGCGAAGCGCGGGTCGGCGCCCACGGTCCCTGCGCGGACCATATGCAGGCCAAGTTGCCCGCACAACTCGCGCGCTTCGGTATCCAGATCGTAGACCACTTCCATATGATCGGAGACGAATCCGATGGGCGCCAGCACCACATCTTCGGTGCCGCCGGATGCTGCCAGCTCGCGCAAATATTCGAGAACGTCGGGGCCCAGCCAGGGCTGCGCCGGCGATCCGCTGCGGCTCTGATACACCAGACGGTATGCCGGATGGTCCACGCGCTCCGCCACCAGACGGCAGGCTTCCTCCACCTGTTGCACGTAGCGGCTGGACCCGGCCATGGCGGCCGGCACACTGTGCGCGGTGAAGGCCAGCGCCGCCCGGACGCCCCGTGCGGCGCGAATGCGCTCGAATGCCGCGCGCACGCGATCCGCCATGGGCTCGATGAATCCGGGGTGATTGTAGAAAACGCGGAGCTTCAATACTTCCGGCGCGCTGGGACCCACGGCTGCGCGCGCGCGGGCCAGATCTTCCAGGTATTGCCGGCAACCGGAATAGGAACTGTAGGCCGAGGTGACGAAGGCGAAGGCGCGCCGCACCCCATCCGCCGCCATTTGCCGCAGCGTGTCCGGCAGGAGCGGATGCCAGTTGCGATTGCCCCAGTAGACCGGCAATGCCGGACCATGGGCGGCCAGTTCATCGCGCACGGCAGCCAACAGGGCGCGGTTCGCCTCGTTGATAGGACTCTTGCCGCCGAAGCGATTATAGTGCCCGGCCACCTCCAGCATGCGCTCGCGCGGCACGTTGCGGCCACGTAGGACGTTTTCGAGGAACGGCATGACATCCGCGGGACCATCGGGGCCGCCGAAGGAAACCAGCAGAATGGCGTCGCCAGGGTTAGTCATCGAGCGCCTGGAACAACTCGGCCAGCGGGATTTCCATGGCGGGGTCTTCCGTGCGTAACATGCCGTTCTTGGCTTCGTAGATCGCCGATGGAGTGTAGACGTCGGCGCGGCGCGTTTCCGGGTCGATGAGCCACACATAGGGGACGCCGAAGGCCAGGTATTCATCGATCTTCTTGCGCACGCAGCTCATGCGATCGTCCGGCGAGAGGATTTCGATCACGATGAAGGGCGGTGTGCTGAGTACGGGATCGCCGGGCACTGGCTGGAGACACACGCAAACGTCCGGAATCAGGTACTTGCGAGGGGCAACGCGGATACGTTGTTCGGTTAGGACCCGTATTCTGAGCCGCTTCCGGCGTTCGAAGAAGACCGCGCCGAAGGCAGATTCCAAAATACTGTGCGGTTGTTCTCCCCCATTCCGCTCCAAGAGCACGCCTTCATCGTATTCCCGGTCCGGCTCGTAGCTGGTGGTGAGATATTCCCGCTCGGAAACCAGAAGCGGCGTTCCCATGACTGGAGTATACCGCAGGCGTTAACGCGGCTCTTTCAGATACTTGTCGAACCACGTCCGGCCCGCAACTTTTCGATCAACGGCCGATATGTGGTGTGAACCCAAAAATAGTAACCGAGTTCTCGGCCATTGTAAGCCGGCGCTCGTTCCTTTACGGAAAACAATATATGAGATCTGAATCTACCTTTATTTCGCGTGTCGGATTCACGCTTTGTTTGTTGGGGATACCGACGCTATTTCACGCCAGTCTGGCCGCCGCCCACGGCGCGCCCCCTTCGGCTCCGACCCGCTTGGCGACGGCCCCGGCCTCGACTACCAGGGTGAGTGTGTCATGGACCGCGGCGACCCCCGGCAGTCTGCCTATTTCGAACTACCGCGTTTACCGGGGTACTTCGGCCTCCAACTTAACGCAACTGGCGGTCACGCTGAACCCTTCGTATACAGACTCTTCCGCGAATGCGGGGGCGACGTTGTATTACGCCGTCGAGGCAGACGACGCCGGCGGGAACCTCTCACCGATGTCCACGGTCGTGACGGCCTTGGTGCCCATGCCGCCTGCGGCGCCTGGCGGTCTAGCGGCGGCGCAAACCTCGGCCACCGTAGCCGGCCTGACCTGGTCCGCGGCGGCCACCGGCGGCCTGCCGGTGGCGTCCTACCAGGTATTGCGTGGCAGTTCGCCCTCCAATCTCAGCCAGATTGCGGTGGTCCTGCAGACCTCCTATGCCGACAAAACCGTGACACCTGGGGCCACTTACTACTATGGCGTGCAGGCCAAAGACTCGGGTGCGGATCTTTCCCCTATGTCGGCGGTCGCGAAGCTTACGGCGCCCATGCCGCCATCGGCTCCCGGCGGCATGTCGGCAAACGCAACCTCAGCCAGCTCGGCCAGCCTGACTTGGTCCGCCGCGGCCAGCGGCGGTCTACCGGTTGCGACCTACCAGGTATCCCGTGGCAGTTCGCCCTCCAATCTCAGCCAGATTGCGGTGGTCCTGCAGACCTCCTATAACGACAATTCCGTGACGCCGGGGGCCAGTTATTACTATGCCGTGCAGGCCAAAGACTCGGGTGCGGATCTTTCCCCTATGTCGGCGATCGCGAAGCTTACGGCGCTCATGCCGCCATCGGCTCCCGTCGGCATGTCGGCTACCGCAACCTCAGCCACCATTGCCAGCCTGACATGGTCCGCCGCGGCCAGCGGCGGTCTGCCGATCCAATATTACTTCGTATTCCGGGGAAGTTCGCCTTCCGCGCTCAGCCAGATCACGACCGTGTTACAAACTTCTTACACGGACACCTCGCTAACGGCGGGAAATACTTATTACTACGCGGTGGAAGCGAAAGATTCGGGCGCGGATATTTCGCCGATGTCGACTGTGAGTATGGCGCGGACATTTAGCCTGCCCACGCCCCCGTCCGGCCTGGCCGCGACGACGGCCTCGAGCGCCGCGGCGGGCGCCGCGCAAGTCTCCTACAGCGTGAGCCTGTCGTGGAGCGCAGCAGCCACCTCTGGCCTGCCCATCCAGTTTTACCAGGTATTCCGGGGGAGTTCGCCTTCCAGCCTCAGCCAGATCGGCGTCGTCGGACAGACCGCCTACAGCGACAATGCGGTGAGCGCGAACACGGCGTACTACTACGCCTTGATCGCCGGCGATACCGGGGGAGACCTTTCGCCGATGTCCGGCAACATTCAAGTAACCACCCTGGGCGGCGCAGCCGCGGGCGCCTTCAACATACTGCCGATGACTATCTATAGCTTCACGCCGACCCCGTCCGTTTTACCCGGCTTACCGAGTGTGGAAGTCTCGTCGCAACTATTGCCGTCGGTCGGGTACCAGGGCGGGCTGGTGGTGAATGGACAGGCGCTCTATTTCCCATGGCAGGTTCCGGTTGGCGGCAGCACTTGGACACAGCACGTCCAAAACGGACTTCCGCAATCCGTGATGCTCGCCTACAATACCAGCCAGGGACCCACTGGATTTGGTACTCCGAGCAATTGGACTTACTTCGACCTGAGTACCTTGCCTTGGTATTCCAAAGGCGGAATTCAGGGAAATAACCTGCTGCCCAACCTGCCCGTTGGTTTTCTGGGAAGCGCCGTGGCAGGGAATATGGTCTACCTCACGCCGAAGGGTGGGAGTGCGGGACCTAACGGCGGCGCCGGGCCCTATCCGGTGTTCGTTCAATACAACGCTCAAAAAGCCCTCACCGACCCCACCGCATATCAAACTTTTGTTCCTCCACCCATGGGCACCACCATGGGATATACGTATGGCTGGTGCACGGCCGTTTTTGATGGCCGGTTCGTCTACTACACGCCGCTGTCGAATACGGTAACCGGAGATAGCGGGAATATTTTCCGCTATGACACCACTCAGCCATTCAGCAATTTGAGCAGCGGCGGAGCGACTCCCGCCTGGGAGAACTTCGACATGTACCTGGGGCGCCCCGGCAACCCGGGCGGAGTCAGCCCGAATGCGCAGGGTTTTCAGGCGGTGGTCTACGATAGTCATCGCTATCTCTACTACATCCCATTCCATACAAGCACGATCGTCCGGTACGATACGTGGAACGGCGGGACCGGCCCCGATGCTACCGGGTTCCAGGTAGGCACTAACTATGTAACGTTCGACCCCACGCAGTTAGGCAACGAGGGCTATCCGGCGTACACAGGACAAGGCAGTACGGCGAACCTCTCGGGATTTACCGGGGCCAACGTGGTTTGGGATGCCGCTCAGCAGAACGAATACCTGTACATAGTTCCATGGGGGATAGTGTCAAGCAACACTCCCAATCCAATCATACAGAGCACCGTGGCCAGGGTGCGCATCGGCACGATGACGGGAGGGGCCTGGAGTTCCGTGGACATCACTTCCACGGCGGCTTCTCCTGCCACGTCTGCTCCGGATTGGGAAATATTCGATCTCAATCTCTTGACGCAGAATCCGGCATGGGTCACGTCATGGCCGACCCTGCAGTCTTCGCCATCGTTCAGCGGGCTGAGTGCCATCGCGGGATTTCAGGCGGCATTTACCGCCACGGGTAACTCGTCCGGAGCTACATTCCCGCCGCGTGTAGTGTTTGTGCCGGACACCTCCCAGTACCTGGTGGAGCACGATGTCGCGCATGATTTGTTCGATCCTACGGGTTGGTATGTGACGCCGGTCCCATCGACGTACAGCTTTGGGACTATGGGCGGCGGGTACGACGCGGCGAACTCGATTCTATATCCGGCCTCGCCCAATCCGCCGTTGTTCGCGTTCCAGTTTTAACCAGGGAGCGGGTCGCCCAAAAGGCTACCCGCTCATCGAGTTCAGGAATTCCGCGTTGCTGCGGGTCTTGCCCAGCCTGTCGAGCAGCAGTTCCATGGTCTCCACAGGCGAGAGCGGATTGAGCACTTTGCGCAGAATCCACACACGGTTCAACTCCTCCTTGGGCAACAGCAGCTCTTCCTTGCGCGTGCCGCTCTTGTTGATATCGATGGCCGGGAACACGCGCTTGTCGACCAATTTCCGCTCCAGGTGAATTTCCAGATTGCCGGTTCCCTTGAACTCCTCGAAAATGACATCGTCCATGCGGCTGCCGGTATCGATCAGCGAGGTGGCGATGATGGTCAGTGAACCGCCCTCCTCAATGTTGCGGGCCGCACCGAAGAAGCGCTTGGGGCGTTGCAGGGCGTTGGAGTCCACGCCGCCCGAGAGCACTTTGCCGGATGGGCGGCACGATCGTGTTGTAGGCGCGCGCGAGGCGGGTGATGGAATCGAGCAGGATGACCACATCTTTCTTGTGCTCCACCAGGCGCTTGGCCTTTTCGATGACCATCTCGGCCACCTGCACGTGGCGCGTGGCGGGCTCGTCAAAAGTGGAACTGATCACTTCGCCGCGCACCGAACGCTGCATGTCGGTGACTTCCTCCGGCCTTTCATCGATCAGCAGCACAATCAGGGTGACTTCCGGATGGTTGGTCGTAACCGAGTTGGCGATGCTTTGCAGGAGCATCGTTTTGCCCGTGCGCGGCGGCGATACGATCAGCCCGCGCTGTCCCTTGCCGATGGGCGTCAACAGATCCATGACGCGTCCGGAGTAATTGTCCTTGACGGTTTCCAGTTTGATGCGCGCGCTGGGATAGAGCGGCGTCAGGTTATCGAAGAAGATTTTGTTGCGGGCTTCCTCGGGCGGCTCGAAGTTGATGGCGTCAACCTTAATGAGCGCGAAGTAGCGCTCGCCCTCCTTGGGAGGGCGGATCTGGCCGGAGATGGTGTCGCCGGTGCGCAGGTCGAAGCGGCGGATCTGGGAGGGCGAGACATATACGTCGTCCGGGCCGGGCAGATAGTTGTACTCGGGCGCGCGCAGGAAGCCGAAGCCGTCCGGAAGGCATTCCAGCACGCCTTCCGAGAAGATGAGTCCGCTTTTTTCGGCTTGGGTTTGCAGGATCTTGAAGATCAGCTCCTGTTTGCGCAGCCCGGCCGCGCCTGCCACGTTCATATCCTTGGCGACCTGGTTGAGCCTTTGGATGCTCATATCTTTCGAGCTCCACCAGGTCCAAAGTGGGGGAGCCGTTCTTAGCCTGCGCGGGCGGCTTATTGCGCCGGTGGCCGCCGTGCGGGTGGCCGCCGGGAGGCGGCGGTGCGGCGGCGCCCCCGGCAACGGATGCCGTGTCGCGGCCCGGTTCAGCGCTCCGGTTCGATTCGGTGGGCGCGCCATCGCGCGGCGGAGTTGCGGCCGCGACGGCCTGGTTGGGTTCGGTAGACCGGGCGGGCGGGCGCTCGGCCGGCTTTTCCTGGTCTTCTTGCGGCGTGGTTGCGTCTACCGCGTCTGGAGTGTCTTCGTTATCACTTGCCAAATTTCCCTCACTCCCCGGCCCGTAGGGGCCGAGAATGGCATAGGCTCGACGCCTTCCTCGCGGATGCGCGTCAAACCTTGCCCTTGTTCCGATTGATTCAACTTATCCATCTTAGTGGCGATTACTTGATATCGCCGGTTGTGAAGCTCGAGCCATTGTTTGAGTTGTAAATCCCGATCCATCCAGCCTCTGCGGGCGTCCAGGATCAAAAAGGAAAGATCCAGAGTCGTTCTTGTCAACAGGTAACTCTCAATCAGACCGCGCCATTCCCCGGCCAACTCTTTGGGAACCCGGGCATAACCATACCCGGGAAGATCGACGAAATTCAGCGAGCCATTGATCCGGTAAAAGTTGATCGTTTGTGTGCGACCCGGAGTGTTACTCGTGAAAGCCAGCCCTTTGCGCCCCGCCAGGGCGTTAATCAGGCTGGACTTCCCTACGTTGCTTCTCCCTAAAAACGCGATCTCAGGCAAACCGTCAGATGGGAACTGGTCCGGCCTGGCCGAAGATGTTATAAAAGTGCTGTCAATTACCAAATCGTAGCGGGACTACGTTCCCGCACGGGCTTAAGCCCGCCCCCAGCTAGTGAGCGACTACTTCTTCCGGCTGGGCGGCGACTTCCACCCCGGGCGTGGCCGGCATGGGCAGCGCCACTATCTCCCGCTCCAACGCGATCTTGAGAACCTCGTCCATGGACTCGACGAAATGGATCTTCATCTCGTTGCGAATATTTTCCGGGATGTCCGGCAGATCCTTCTTATTATCGAGCGGAACGATGGCCTCGTTGATCCCATGGCGGTGAGCCGCCAGCAGTTTCTCCTTCAATCCGCCGATGCCCAGCACTTTACCCCGCAATGTGATTTCACCGGTCATGGCCACGTCGCCGCGTACCGGGATCCTGGTCAGGGCGCTGCAAATCGTGGTCGCCATGGTGATTCCGGCCGAAGGGCCATCCTTGGGAATGGCGCCTTCCGGGAGATGGATGTGCACATCCAGGTTGCGGTAGAAATCCCGCGGCAGCCCGAATTGATGCGCCCGCGACCGAAGGTAGCTCATGGCGGCCTGCGCGGACTCCTGCATCACTTCGCCCAGTTTGCCGGTGATGGTCAGCTTACCCTTTCCATCCATCAGAGTCGCTTCTGTAGTCAGGATCTGGCCGCCCACTTCGGTCCAGGCCAGACCCACTGCGGCGCCGATCTCGTTCTTCTTGGCCGTCTGCAGGTCGCGGAACCGCTGCGGCCCCAGCAAATCCGGCAGGCTATCGGCCGTGATGATCACGCTCTTGGCCGCTTGCTTCTTGTCCTTATCTTTGGCGGTCTGGGCGTTGACCACCTTGCGCGCCATTTTCCGGCAGACGTTGCCGATTTCACGCTCCAGGTTCCGGACGCCGGCCTCTCGCGTGTAATACTGAATCAGACCTTGCAACCCGCTGTCGGAGAACTCGATGTCGCCGTTCGTCAATCCGGTCTGCTCCATCTGTTTCCGGACCAGGAAGCGCTTGGCGATTTCCAGCTTTTCATATTCGGTATAGCCGGATAGCCGGATAACCTCCATCCGGTCCTGCAAGGCGGGCGGAATGGTGTGCAGAACGTTGGCCGTCGCGATGAAGAAGACCTGACTCAGATCATACTCCACATCGAGATAGTGGTCAACAAACATGAAATTCTGCTCGGGATCCAGCACTTCGAGCAGGGCGGCCGAAGGATCGCCGCGGAAATCCATGGACATCTTTTCGACTTCGTCCAGCATGAACACCGGATTGCGCGTGCCGGCCTTCTTCATCATCTGGATGATCTGGCCCGGAAGCGCGCCGATATAGGTGCGGCGGTGGCCGCGAATTTCGGCTTCGTCCCGCACGCCGCCGAGCGACATGCGCACGAATTTGCGGCCCGTGGCCTTGGCGATGGACATGCCCAGCGAGGTCTTGCCCACGCCGGGAGGCCCCACGAAGCAGAGGATCGAGCCCTTGGGATTCTTCACCAGGCGGCGCACCGCCAGGAATTCGAGAATGCGCTCTTTGATCTTTTCCAGGCCGTAGTGGTCGGATTCGAGCACCTGCTCGGCGAACTTGAGGTCGCGGATTTCCTTGGATTTCTTCTTCCACGGCACCGCCAGCAGCCAGTCGAGATAGTTGCGCGACACGGTGGACTCGGCGGACATGGGCGGCATGTTTTCCAGCCGCTTCAGCTCCGCCATGGCCTTCTCTAGCGCGTCCTTGGTCATGCCGGCCGTCTCGATGCGCTTCTTCAGCTCGTCGATCTCGCTCTTTTCGCCGCGGCCGAGCTCCTTCTGGATGGCCTTGATCTTCTCGTTGAGGTAGTACTCTTTCTGCGCCTTTTCCATCTGGCGCTTCACGCGGCCCTGAATGGTGCGGTCCACGTTCAGCTTTTCGATCTCGATGTCCAGCATCTCGGCCACGCGCGTCAGCCGGTCGATGGGATCGAAGATTTCGAGCAACTCCTGCTTCTCTTCGATGGTGAGCTGCAGGTTCGCGCCCACGGTGTCGGCCAGTTTGCCGGCATCGTCCACGCGGATGGCGGCGATCATGGTCTCGTAGTTCAGGTTCTGGCTCAGCTTGACGTACTGCTCGAACAGCGAGGTCACGCGGCCGGTCAGCGCGTCCAGTTGCGGACCGGCTTCCACCTTGAAGTTGAAGGTGCGCACCACGGCGCGGAAAAATCCCTCGTCGTCGGTGATGGAGAACACTTTGGCGCGCTCCACGCCTTCCACCAGCACCTTGATGTTGCCATCCGGCAGCTTCAGGCTCTGGACGATGTTGACCACCGTGCCCACGGTGTAGATTTCGTTCGGCTTGGGCTCGTCGATGGAGGCGTCGTGCTGGGTGGCCAGGAAGATTTTTTTGTCTCCGGCCATGGCCTCTTCGAGCGCCCGCACGCTGGATTCGCGGCCGACCACGAAGGGGGTCATCATGTACGGGAAGATGACCACATCCCGAATGGGCATCATCGGCAAACGTTTTGTGTCCGATTTTTCCTTTAAAGTAAGCATGTTTCTCCGAAAGGGATGTCGGCCCGCGGCCGGTTGGGCAGGTTCTGGCGCCAAAGGCGAACGCTGGCTGGCTTAGCCGGCCTTTTCTAATATTGTAAGGCTGATTTTCTGGGAAAGCACCATCTCTTTGGTGACCAGGAATTCCCGCACCTTCTTGTACGATGGGAGATAGTACATCAGATCCAGCATCAGGTCTTCGAGGATCATGCGAAGGCCGCGCGCTCCCACTTTCCGTTCCAGGGCCAGATCGGCGATCGCCTCCAGCGCATCGTCGCTGAACTTCAGCCGCACATTCTCAAACTCAAACAGCTTCTGATACTGCCGGACGATGGCGTTCTTCGGCCTGGTCAGGATCTGCACCAGCGCGTCCTTATCCAGATCCTCCAGCACCGCGTTCACCGGCAACCTGCCGATGAACTCGGGGATGAACCCAAATTTGATCAGATCCTGAGGCTGCGCCTGGCTCAGCAGGTTGATATCCCGATGCCCGCCGATGCCCGATCGTTTTGGAGTTCTTCTCCTCCTCGGGCAGGAACCCCATGGACTTCTTGCCCACGCGGCGCCCGATCACCTTCTCCAGCCCCACGAACGCGCCGCCGCAGATGAACAGGATATTGGTCGTGTCCACCGGCGTGAATTCCTGGTGCGGATGCTTGCGGCCGCCCTGCGGCGGCACGTTAGCGACGGTGCCTTCCAGGATCTTCAGCAGCGCCTGCTGCACGCCCTCGCCCGAAACATCGCGGGTAATGGACGGGTTCTCGTCCTTCCGGCAGATTTTGTCGATCTCGTCGATATATATGATGCCCTGCTGGCACCTTTGGACGTCTCCATCGGCGGCTTGCAGCAGCTTGAGGATGATGTTCTCCACATCCTCGCCCACATAGCCGGCTTCGGTCAGGGTGGTGGCGTCCACGATGGCAAACGGCACGTCCAGAATCCGCGCCAGCGTCTGCGCCATGAGGGTCTTGCCGGTTCCGGTCGGGCCGATCAGCAGGATGTTGGACTTGGAAAGCTCCACGTCGGAGTTCCGCATCCGGTTCATGTGGATCCGCTTGCAATGGTTGTAGACGGCCACCGCCAGCTTCTTCTTGGTGGCCTCCTGCCCGATGACGTATTGATCCAGATGCTCCTTTACTTCCAAAGGTTTAGGGATCTTATGCGGCAGGCTGACGGGCTGGTCGACCTTGTCATCCTCCAAAATCGAGTTGCAAACCGCGATGCATTCATCGCAGATATACGCTCGCGGGTAATCACTGGGGGATGAGATGAGCTTCCCGACTACATCTTGGCTTTTGTGGCAGAATGAACATCGCAGGGCCTCATCGGATCCGGCACGCTTCACGCAGTGGCCTCCTCTACCCCGGGCGGATGGCACCCGGGAATGCGCTTCACCCACGACCTCCGGGGTAGAAGAACGGGTTCGTTACTATTATCACCTGAATGCGGTGTTTTAGGCAATGAACCTCACGCGCCAAAAGTACTGGCGGGTTCAGTGGCACAGTCACGGAACGCGCTTAGCCACCAACTCAAGGGTCTGGTCGAAGGATTGCACTGTGACTCTCGAATTTGATGGTGTCGCCTTCCACCATCTTGCCCTTGTAGCTGACTTTCCCTTCGTTGCCGCGCATATTCACCGTGATGGTGAACGAGACATTGTCCCCATCGACCTTGCCGTCTTCGAGGGCCGACTTGCCGAACATGTTGCTGGTGGTTTCGCCGGTCAGCTTAGGGCCGTCCACCTTGAAAACGAACGTTCTTTCAATGGTTCCGTTGGGCGTTTCGGCGGTTCCCTTCCAATTGCCGCTGATATCGGCGGCCGACGCGGTAACGGCGAATACCGCCATCAAACACAATAGCCATTTCATAGGACTCGTCCTTTCGCCCTATTCATGCCTGCCACGATTACTCCTCCGTCTTCCCGGCATGCTCGAACAGGAAACTGAGCGTCTTCTCGGTCTGGATATGCGAGGCGATGCGGCCCAGCGTTCCATCCTTCTCAAAGCGCAGGCGCACCGCGGCAAAGGGCTCCCGCTGCTGCCGGGCGATGCGCTCCACTTCCTGGTCCACTTCGTCGCGCGTGGCGTCGATGGCTTCCCGCTCGGAGATGCGCGACAGCAGCATGGAGGCCTTCACTTCGCGCAGCGCCTTGTCCTGCTGGCTTTCCTTCAACTTTTTCCAATCCAGGTTGAGGGATTTGGGATCCAGGCCCTGTTCGGCCAGCGCGCGCACGCGCTGCTCGACGCGGTTCTTGATCTGCCGGTCGACGAACGTCTCCGGCACCGGAAAATCGTGCATGTCCACCAGCTTGTCCACCAGTTTGTTCTTGGCCTCCTGCTGGGCCTCGAACTGGCGCTGCGCGAACAGCGATTTGCGCACCGCTTCCCGCAGCTCGTCCACGGTGCGATAGTCGCCCAGGTCCTGCGCGAATTCGTCGTTGATCTCCGGCAGTTCCTTGCGCCGGATGCCCTTCACCTGCGCCCGGAAGCGCACGGTCTTACCGGCCAGCTTGGGCTGGCCGTAATCCTCCGGATAGTGAACCTCGAACTCCTTTTCCTCGCCGGGGTTCATGCCGCGCAGGTTCTCGCTGAAGTCTTCGAGAGTGTCGCCGCCGCCCACCTCCAGGGTCATCTCCTCCTGCTTGACCGGCGGACCATCCACGCCGCTCAGGCTTTCGAGCGACAGCACCGCGAAATCGCCGTCCTGCACCGGCCGCGGATCTTCGTTCACGAACTCGGCCTTCTGCTGCCGCAACTCCTCGATGCGCTTGTCCACGTCTTCGTCGGTGACTTCCGGATCGTGATACTGGCACCGTCGAGACCCTTGTAATCCTGCAACTCGACTTGCGGCACGACTTCGAATTCGGCCTTGAAGCGCAGCGGCTCGCCGGCCTCGAAATGCACCTCGGTGATATCGGGCTGTCCGACCACTTTCAGGTCTTCCGCCTCGAACCGGTTGTGCAGGTACTTGGGGATGAGGCTCTCGAGCACCTGTTTCCGGATGTCGCCGGCAAAATGCTGGCGAATGATCGAGGCCGGCGCCTTTCCGGGCCGGAAGCCGGGCAATTTCGCGCGCTGCTGGACCTTGGCCACCGCCCGCCGGTTTCGGCTTCCACTTCCTCGACGGGCACGGTAATCTCCAGCGTGTGCTTACAACCTTCTACTAAAGCCAATGGGATTTACCTCGGAATCGAACTAAGCCCCATCATAGCGCGCTTTGCGTGGCCCGCCGGTCTTCAAAGCTCTCCCACGTCGACGAACTCGACTTTCCACGGCTTTCGCTCCAGGTGGAGGCGCGCTACGGTTACCGGGAGCTTGAAACGCCGGGGACCCGCACTTCCCGGATTCAGGAACAGCACGCCCGCGCGTAGCTCCTGAGCCGGCTGGTGCGAGTGCCCGCTCACCACAATGCCGAAACCGGCAGCGCCGGGGTCCAGATCCAGATCGTTCAAGTCGTGCAGCATGTAGATGAGGACCGGGCCGGCTTCGGCCACCGCGGTCTCTGGCAATGCCCGTGCCCAAGCCCCCTTGTCGATGTTTCCGCGGACGGCCACCAGCGGGGCCAAGGCTTTCAACCGATTCGATCTCAATTGGGACCCGCAATGGGGCGTGTCTCAGGCGTTCGAGGTGGAGCGAGTTTGCCGGCTGCCAGGCCCTGGACGCCGCTTTGGAGCGCATTGCGGCATGCGGAGCGCGCGCGGTGGTCGTTCACATGGGTGAAGCGGGCGCCGGCTACTTCGATGGGCGGCCGCTCTTTGTGGAGCCCGCCGTCCCGGCCGCGCGGCGTCAGAATACTACCGGCACGGGCGACGTGCTGAGCGTTTGCATGATGCTGCAGCATCGCGAAGCCGGTCCCGTGCGCGGCAAGCTGCGCCTGGCCAATGCGATCGTGTGCGACTACATCGAGGGCACGCTGATGAGTTAACGCCGCCCCAGAAACTCGCGCATATCCTCGATCACTTCCGCGGTCTTCTCGTGGATCACCCAGTGCGTGCCGTCCGGCACGCGCCGCACCGTCAGGTTCTTCACGTACTCGTCCAGGCCGTTGAGATTGCCGGTAAGCAGCGCCGTATCTTTCTCGCCCCAGATCACCAGCGTGGGAATCTCGATCGGTTTCATCGCCGGCAGCGTGTTGTCCGGCGGGCGCCGGCGCGCCATCCACCGGCGAATGCAGCCGCGCCGCGCGATAGTAGTTCAGGCCGCCGGTCAAGCCCCGGCTCCAGTTGGCCACGTACTCCTGCAGATCGGCCGGCGAGGCCCACGGCTTCATCAGGCCTTGCAGAGTCGCGAAATCGTTCTGGCCCAGAAACTTTTCCGCTTGCGGAGAAGTGAACAGATTGAAATATGCGCTGGCCTTCTGCTGCGCGGGGTTGTTGGCCAGCTCGCGCGCGAAGACCGTGGGATGCGGCGCGTTCACGATGATCAGCTTGTCCAGCATCTCCGGGTGCGCCGCCGCGAAGGCCCAGGCAATCACGCCGCCCCAATCGTGGCCCACCAGCACGAACTTGTGCGCCTTCAGCTTCACGGCCAGCGCGCGCACATCTTCCACGATCACCGGCACGCGATACTGCTCCACGGCTTCCGGCTTATCCGAAAGATTGTAGCCGCGCATGTCCGGAGCCACGGCGTGGTGGTCCTTGGCGAACTCCGGCAGCAGGTCCTTCCACTCGTACCAGAATTCCGGGAATCCGTGCAGAAACAGGATCAGCTCGCCCTTGCCCTGCTCCACGTAATGCAGCTTGACGCCGTTCACTTCGGCGTAGCGATGATGCCACTTGGTTTGCGCCATAAGAGTTGCCGCAGCCAGCACGCCAATGCTAAGCCATCTTTCCAGAACCGCATCGGTCACCTCCTGCGTGCTGCTGGCGCCGCCCAGATCGGGGGTGCGCACCTTGCCTTCGGCCAGAACCGCGGCCACGGCCTGCTCCACCTCGCGCGCCGCCGCCGGCTGCTCCAGATGCTCCAGCATCATGGACGCGCTCAGGATGGCGGCCAGCGGATTCACCACGCCCCTGCCGGCGATGTCCGGCGCCGAGCCGTGCACCGGCTCGAACATGGAGGGGAAGCGCCGCGACGGGTCCAGATTGGCGCTGGCCGCCAGGCCCATGCTGCCGACGATGATGGCCGAGATATCGCTCAGGATATCGCCGAACAGGTTGGAAGCCACCACCACGTCGAAGCTCTCCGGGCGGCGGATGAAGTTCATGGCGGCGGCATCCACCAGCAGCGATTCCGTTTCGATGCCGGGGAATTCCAGTGGCCACATCGTGGAACGTGCGGTCCCACAGCGCCATGCCGTAGCCCTGCGCGTTCGATTTGGTGATGGAGGTGACGCGCTTCTTCTTGCCGCGCTTCACGGCCAGTTCGAACGCATAGCGCACCACGCGCTCCACGCCGCGGCGCGTGAAGACGGACGTCTGGATGGCCACTTCCTCGGGCTGCGCCATGTAGACGAAGCCGCCCACCTGCGCGTATTCGCCTTCCGTGTTCTCGCGCACGACCACCATGTCGATCTGGCCGCCCTGCGCGTCCCGCCAGCGGCGATGTCACGCCCGGATAGAGGTACGCCGGGACGCACATTGGCGTACTGATCGAAGGCCCGCCGGATGGGCAGCAGCAGTCCGTTCAGCGTGGTGTGATCGGGGATGTCGGGATGGCCGACGGCGCCCAGCAGAATGGCGTCGCAGGGCTGCAGCAGGTCGAGCGCGCCGGAGGGCATCATCTTACCCCAGCGGAAAAAGTGCGCCGCGCCCCACTCGAAGTCCTGAAACGCGAACGTCAGATCATGTTTGCGGGCGGCCTTCTCCAGCACGCGCTTGGCCTGCGGAACCACCTCCTGCCCCACGCCATCGCCGGCGATCACCGCAATGGTGAAGGGTCTTCATGCACAACTATCTCTGGTTGGACTTCAGGACCTTCTTCCGCAGCCGTATGGATAACGGCGTCACTTCCACGAATTCATCGTCCCGGATGAACTCGATGGCCTGCTCCAGATTCAAGATCCGCGGCGGCACCAGCCGGATGGCTTCGTCGGCCGTGGATGCCCGCATGTTGGTCAGCTTCTTCTCCTTCACGATGTTCACATCCAGGTCCTTGGTGCGTGCATTTTCGCCCACGATCATGCCCTCGTAAATCTCCGCGCCCGGGCTCACGAAGATCTCCCCGCGCTCCTGCAGATTGAAGATGGCATAGCCGGTCGACCTGCCCCCGCGGTCTGCCACCAGCGATCCCGTGGGCCGCGTCGGAATCTCGCCCTGCCACTCGATATACCCATGGAACAGCGAGTTCATGATAGCCGTGCCGCGCGTGTCCGTGAGAATTTCGCTGCGCAGCCCGATCAGCCCGCGCGAGGGAATTTCAAACTCCAGCCGCACCCGCCCCGACCCGTGATTCACCATCTTGGCCATCTTCCCTTTACGTGTGCCCAGCTTCTCGATGACCACCCCCAGGAACGCTTCCGGCACATCCATCACCAACAGTTCCACCGGCTCATGGACTTTGTGATCGATGGTGCGCGTCAGGATCTCCGGTTTCCCCACCATGAGTTCGTAACTCTCGCGCCGCATCATCTCGATCAGGATCGCCAATTGCAGTTCGCCGCGGCCCATCACCTTGAACGTGTCGTGACCCAGTTCCTCCACCCGGATCGATACGTTGGTCAACAGCTCTTTGTCCAGCCGCTCGCGCAGGTTGCGCGACGTCACATAGGAGCCTTCCCGCCCCGCGAACGGCGACGTGTTGATGGTGAACGTCATGGCGATGGTGGGCTCGTCGATCTGCACTTGCGGCAGCGGATGCGGATCCTCCGCGCTGGTGACCGTCTCGCCGATGGTGATGCCTTCCACGCCGGCGATGGCCAACAGGTCGCCGGGCCGCCCGATGGTTTCATCCACCCGCTTCAGGCCTTCAAACGAGTACAGTTTGGTGATGCGGGTGTTGTGCATCGATCCATCCAGCTTGCAGATCGATACGGTATCGCCGAAATTCAACGTGCCCTCAAACACCCGCCCTATGGCCAGCCGCCCCAGGTAGTCGCTGTAATCCAGGTTGGCCACCAGCATCTGCAGCACGTGGCCCGGGTCGCCGGCAGGCTCCGGGATGTGTTTGAGAATGGCGTCGAACAGCGGCTTCAGATTCGTGGAGGTGTCTTCCATCGACGTCTTCGCCACGCCCGTCTTGGCCACTGTGTAGAGGACCGGAAAATCGAGCTGGTCTTCGGTAGCATCCAGATCGATGAACAGATCGTAAATCTCGTTCAGCACTTCGGGCACGCGCGCATCCGGCCGGTCGATCTTGTTGATCACCACGATGGGCGGCAGCTTGGCCTCCAGCGCCTTCATCAGCACGTAGCGGGTCTGCGGCAGCGGACCTTCGCTCGCGTCCACCAGCAGCATGACGCCGTCGACGATCTTCAGCGCGCGCTCCACCTCCCCGCCGAAATCGCTGTGGCCGGGCGTGTCGACGATGTTGATCTTCACCCCTTGATAGCGGATGCCGGTGATCTTGGCCAGAATGGTGATGCCGCGCTCGCGCTCCAGCGCGTTGGAATCCATGACGCGCTCGACGTGCACTTCGTTCTCGCGGAAGATGCCGCTTTGGTTCAGCATGGCGTCGACCAGCGTGGTCTTGCCATGATCTACGTGAGCGATGATGGCGATGTTACGAATGGATGGGGTTCCGTTTGGCATTAGGGCGCTTCAGGCGAGAGGTACTCTCCTATGGTAGCGGATGCGTGCGCGCCGCGCCAACCGGGATTCGAACGGGAAGGGTTGGTGCGCGCGAAGGGGTGGCGTTTGCGCCAGCTTCCGAGCATGGCATAAATTCGACAATACTTGCCACGGACGGTAAGATGTTAACACCATCAGGAGTTCATATCATGCAAACCATGAATATCTCCCTGCCAGATCCGCTGAAGGATTTCATGGAACCATTATATCAGATCGCTGAAGGGCGCTACAGCAGCGTGAGCGAGTATATCCGCGAGCTGATTCGCGACGACGAAAAGCGCAAGGCCGAAGAACGGCTGGAAGCACTGCTGCTCGAGGGGCTGGAGAGCGGCGAAGAGAGTGAGCTGACAAAGCAGGATTTCGAGGATATCCGCAAGGAAGCGCTCGCGCAGCTCAAGCGCCACAAAAAAGAAGGGCTGATGGTGCCCAAAGTCCATAAGTGGGCCAGGGCCAAACGCGACCTGATCTATCGCCGCGCACAGAGAGAATGTCCATATCGAAGAACCGGTAGGCGAACAGGCGCCGTAACGCGCGAAACTGGCGCCGCGCGACGGCCTGGCGCGGTCCGTCATTGCCGGATCACCTCCGCGATCTGGCGCGCGGTCGCATCCGGGTCGCATTCGTCCACCAGTTGGGCGAAGATATCTTCCAACGTGGGCAGAGCCATCAAATCGCGCAGATGGTCGATCGAGTCGTCGGCCACCGCGCGGCCCTTATGCAGAATCACCACCCGGTTAAGAACCTCTTCTCCACCCCTTCCAGCACGTTGCGAGCTGAACAGCACGGTTTTGCCGGAAGCAGCTAGAGACCGGATAAGGCTGCGCAGCACGAGTCCTACGTGAACGTCCAGTCCGGAGAAAGGCTCATCCAGGATAATCAGATCCGGATCGTGCAGAATGGCTGCGCAGATCAGGATCTTCTGGCGCATGCCCTTGGAGTAAGACGAAATCGGCGTGTCGCGGTCGCCCGCCAGCGAAAATAGATCGAGCAGCGTCGGCGATCTTATCGCGCAGAGTAGCTGTCGGCAGGTCGCGCAGTTCGCGGGCCAATTCCAAGTACTCCGCGCCGGTCAAATGCCGATAGAGGTATGGCTCCTCGGCACGTAGCCGAAAGTTCGTTTGTACCCGTCCAGGTCGGCTTCAGATAGGCGGGCCGCAGTACAGAATCTCGCCCGCGGTGGGTTCGAGCAGTCCCGTGATCATTTTCACTGTAGTGGACTTGCCGGAACCATTGGGTCCTCATGTCCGGTGATTCGCCGGGCAACGCAGTAAAGGAGACGCGATCCACGGCGAGCACCCCGGGATAACGCCTGGTCAGCGCACGTACTTCAAGCATCAGTCTGTGAGCAGACCGATGCCGCAAACCGAAAGTTCCTGGCGCGAATCGGCCAAAGTCCGGCGCTAATTCATTGTCTGAACCAGCACCGGCGACGTACTGATCGCGAAATTCGCATCGCTCGCATACACCGCCGTAATGTTGTGCGAGCCCTTGGCGAGAGACGCCGTGCCAAACGTGGCCTGCCCGGATGCATTCAGCGTCCCGGAGCCTATCCCCGCAACCCATCCTTGAAGGTCACTGAGCCCGTAGGGGTGCCCGCGCCCGAGGAGGTCACGGTGGCTGTAAACGTCACAAGTTGCCCCGACTTGGCTGGGTTTAACGACGACGTGACCGTGGTGGTGGTCGGATCTTTGTTGACTACCTGGGTTAGCGTGCGCGACGTGCTGCCGAGGAAATTGTTGCTTGCTTCATACGAGGCCGTAATGCTGTTGCTCCCGCTGGGCAAACTGGTGGTGGCCAGAGTTGCCACCCCGGACGCGTTCAGAGTCCCCGTGCCAAGCACTGTCGAGCCATTCTTGAATCTGACCGTTCCGGTCACAGTTAAGCCCGTCGTTGAGGTCACTGTCGCGGTGAACGTGACGGACTGACCCACCGTCAACGGATTGACCGACGAGGTGATCGCCGTGCTGGTGGGTGCGGCATCCACCGTCAGGGTGGTAGGCGCGGACACGCTGGCACTGAAATCGGCGCTGCCGCCATAGGCGGCCGTAATGCTGTGGCTGCCCACGGCCAAGTTCGGGTTCGTGGCGGTGGCTTGGCCGGACGCGTTCAGCGTTCCGGTTCCCAGAGTGGAATTCCCGCTTTGAATGCGACCGATCCACCGGGCACAGCGCCGGCTGAGGTCACCGTAGCGGTGAAGGTCACCGCTTGACCCAACTCCGACGGATTCGGTGAGACGGTAAGCGTGGTGGTGGTCGGCGCGGAACTCACGGTGAGCTTGAAACTCTGTGTGGCCCCCTTGCCCAGTCCGTTGCTGGCGGAGATGGTGATCGAGAACTTGCCAAGGGCTGTCGCACTTCCGGCTAAGGTTGCGGTTCCGTTATGATTGTCGGTGAAGGTCACGCCACCCGGTAGCGATCCGGTTTCGGTCAAGGCAGGCGGTGGGTATCCAGCCGCCGTCACGGTGAATGAGCTTGGCGTCTCGTATGCGAACGTAGCATTGGGGGCGCTGATTATCTTGGGCTCCTGGTCTACCGCCAGCGTGAAGCTCTGCGTCACGTTACTTCCCGCTCCATTGCTGGCCGTAATCGTAATAGGGTATGCACCGCCAACCGTGGCGGTTCCGGCCAGGAGCGCGGTTCCGTTCGACCGGCCGGTAAAGGTCACGCCGGTTGGCAACACGCCGGTTTCGCTCAAAGCAGGCGCCGGCAGGCCGGATGCGGTCACTATAAACGATCCCGCCGAGTTGGCCCGGAAAGTGGTATTGTTTGCGCTGGTGATCGTCGGCGGGACGGGTGTGATCGAGGTCGAGTTCAGGTATATCGACACACCGAATTCGTCGGCCGCCGCCAGGTCGAGCCCGCCCGCACCGTTGAAGTTCGCTGCCGCCAGCGCCACGGGATACGGGGCGATGAAATCCGCGGGTGACCCAAAAGTACCGTCGCCATTACCCAACAGAATGCTGATACTGCCGCCGGTAGCGTTCGCCACCGCCAGGTCGAGCTTTGCGTCGCCGTTGAAATCGCCCACAATCACGGAAATAGGGTACGGACCGGCCGTGTAGTTCACGGCCTTCTGGAATGTGCCGTCTCCGTTACCGAGCAACACGCTCACGTTATTGCTGGCCCCGTTCGTTACCACCAGGTCAAGGTTCCCGTCGCCGTTGAAATCGGCAATGGCAACGGCATATGGGTTTGTTCCCACGGCATACTTCGTGGCCGCCTGAAACGTCCCATCGCCGTTGCCCAGCAGCACGCTCACGTTATTGCCGCCGAAATTGACGACCGTCAGATCGGGCTTGCCATCGTTATTGAAGTCCCCAACGGCCACGTCGAACGGAGTAGTTCCCTCGGCATAGTTCACCGCCGTCTGGAAGGTGCCATTGCCGTTGCCTAAGAGGATGCTGACATCATTGCTGGCGTTATTCGCGACCACCAGATCGGGCTTGCCGTCGCCGTTGAAATCTCCTATCGCCACGGAGTAAGGGCCCGAGTCGGCTTGGTAATTCCCTGCTACGGTGAAGGTGCCGTTTCCGTTCCCCAGCAGCACGGACACGTTGTTACTGTCGGTGTTCGCCACCACCAGATCGGTATTGCCGTCACTACGAAGGTCGCCCGCCGCGATCGATCGGGGTCCAGTGCCGGTGTCGTAATTCACAGCCGCCTGAAAGGTGCCGTCGCCATTGCCCAGCAGGACGCTCACGTTGTTGTATTTCGAAATTCGCCACCGCCAGGTCGGGCTTGCCGCCACTCTTGAATATTCCCTCCACCACGCTGCTCGGAGACGACGCCGTGCTATAACTCGTCGCATCCTGGAACACGCCAGATCCGTTGCCCAACAGCACGCCAACGTTGTCATACTGGCAAGCCACCGCCAAGTCGGATGTGCCGCCGCTGTTAAAGCTGCCCACTACTAAAGCATTTGGTTCATATCCCGCGGCATAGGTCTTTGGCGCCTGAAAGGTTCCGTCGCCATTGCCCAACAGCAGACTCACACCATAGCCGCCGAAATTCGCCACCACCAGGTCGGGCTTGCCACCGCTGTTGAAATTCCCCACCGCTACCGAAACGGGGTCCAATCCAGCGGGATACGTAACGGCCGTCTGGAAGGTGCCATCGCCATTCCCAGGAGTACGCTCACGCCGACTTGGGTCGCCACCGCCAGGCCGGGTTTGCCGCTGCCGATAAAGTCCGCCGCTGCCACTGAATTAGGACCGCTGGCCGCGGCATAGCTCACGGCTGTCTTAAAGGTTCCATTGCCATTGCCCAGCAGTACGCTCACAGTGTTGTGCCAAGGTTCGCCACCGCCATGTCGGGGTTGCCGTCGCCGTTGAAATCTTCTGCCACCACCGATGTCGGCTGGGTGCCGGTGGGGTAAGTCAACCGCCGCCTGGAAGGTGCCATTGCCGTTGCCGAGCAGCACGCTCACGTTGTTGGAGCCCTTAATCGTCACAGCCAAGTCAAGAATGCCGTTGTTCCTGAAGTCGGCCGCCACCAGGGAAGTTGGCTATGGGCCTGCGGTGTAGTCCACCGCCGCCCGAAAGGTGCCGTCGCCGTTCCCGAATAGAATGCTCACGTTGTTACTGCCGTTGTTGGCGACCGCCAGATCGGCCTTGCCATCGCCGTTAAAGTCGCCCACCGCCACCGAAATGGGCCGCAGCAGGCGATATAGGTCACGGGCGGCTGAAAGGTGCCGTTGCCATTGCCCAGCAGTATACTCACGTTATGCTCGCTGGTGACCGCCAAATCCGTGTTGCCGTCGCCGTTGAAATCCCCGACCGCCGCAGAAGTCGCAATCCCATCCAGGAGATACGACGTTGCCGCCTGAAACGCAGCCGGCGGCACTTGCGCCCAACCTTCTCCCAGCGACACCGCTCCCAGAGCCATCACACCCAAGATGCGGACCAGCCAACCGTTCCGCAACGCATTTGTAAACTGGCGTTTAGACAACATGGTTCTTTCGTCCTTTCCCCAATTTGAGCATACGCAGCATACTATGAACACGCCCCGAAATCAACCATGGTTAGTAAGTGCTGGTACTGGGTGTTGTTAACCAGTGAGTGTCCGCCTTTAATTGGCACGTAATTTGTCCGCTCAGGGCAGACGGGACTTGTGGCTTGAACAGATGGTCTTATCCGCAGCCATCGGGGTCCGCAACCGGACGATGAGGCCTTCACTCAAAAAGCGGCGTCAGCCTCGCCAGCACCTCATCCATGATCGCCTCTGGAACGGTCTCCAGCTTCTTGCCGCCGCGCGCGCCGAGATCAAGCGCACGAGGCTGGTCGCAGCGAATAACACCGGCCGTTTTGGTTCCGGCGCTTGTTAGCGGCACGGCGAAACCCGCGGTCCGAGCAAAATTTCCCCCAGTTTTGACTGGAAGGAGCACGGGCACTTTTGTTACACGATTGAAGATATCCGGCGAAACGATCAGCACCGGGCGGCGGCCCCTCTGTTCGTGCCCCGAGGTAGGGTCGAGACTGACGAGCCAGATTTCTCCGCGCTTCATCAGAGGAGTTCGCCGCCGACGGGCTTGCTACCCAGCCATTCCCGCTCTTGCTTGGGGCGCGGCGCCCTCGGATCGCACTGGGCAAGCAACTCGTCCAGAGTAACGCGGCGCCGCTGCCGCGGCTCCACGACGAGACGTCCGCCTTGAACGTCAAGGCCGACTTTGGCGCCGGGCTGCAGGCGCAGGTGCGAGCAGCGCGGGCGGACGGCCAGCATGACCAAGCCGCCGACTTTGCGCAGATTGGTGGTGTGGATGGCGGTCCTCTAAGTTATACCCCAGTTTAAGATAGTGCGTTGGTTAACATCGTGCGTTGCCGCAGCCTGATGCCAGTTGTTAACATAACCATTCATGCGCAAAACAATGGTTCGGATCACGTATTCGGTGTTTGCTTCTTTGCCATGGCCATCTTCGTCTGGGCGCGAGCCGAAGCGGGCCTCTGGGAAATGACCACGACCCCGACGTGGCAACAGTCGCTTCCTCCCGGAGTCACACCTCCTGGTGGCGCCAACGCGCCGTTCAGCGGCGGCACACGCACCGCCAAGCTCCTCACGCAGGAGCAAATCGATAAGTACGGCGCGGTCGTTCCGGAACACCGCGGCTGCAGGTGACCAATGTCGTCAAGAATGGCAACAGCATGACCGCCGACATGGAGTGCAAAGGATCGATGACCGGCAAGGGGACCGTGGAAGCCACTGCGGTCAACGACGAACACGCCAAGGGAAAGGTCCACTTCACCGGATCGCTGCACATCGGACCGAACACCAAGCCCGTGGAATCGACTGCCAATCGACATCGGTCTTCAAGAGCGCGGATTGGAGAGTGAAGCCCTTCGGGGAGCCCGATAAGTAGCGCCAAGTAGCGTCTACGGCGGCCAGCCGGATCGCCTGGCCCAATAACTCTTCCAGCAGCGGGCTTTTGCGGATCAGGTGCCCCTTGCCCACGACGGAAACCCTCCGCGAAGGCTACGCCGGCACGGGCGTGCCCTGTCCCGCGTCCAGCGCTCCATGGTGGCCAGGTGATCGGCGAGGCCGTGCTGGCGCGAGACCCAGCTCATCTGGCTGGCGTGGGCGGCCAGCATGGCGCGCTTGATCTCGAAGGCCGCCTCCACATCGACCCCGAAGTCGGCCGCCACGCGCGCGCCGTCGCGGCTTCGCCCGCCGATCGGGTCCATGAAGTAGAGGTGGGGGATCGCTTCCAGCGGCGCTGCGGGCCCGGTGCGGTAATTGGGAACGGAAGCGGCGAAGCAGGCGTCGCGGACCAGCGCTGGCCGCTTGGTGATCTTCGGCGTGCCGTCCACCGGCGAAGCCGCCAGCACGATGTCCGGCCGCACATCAGCGCAACAGTCCGGTGACGCGCCTGCGGCCTGCGTCGTCGTTGAAGATGGCCAGATCGCGGAACTCGAGGCAGCAATCGGCGCAAGCCGATGGCCGCGCCGCGGCCGCCGCTTCCGTCCTGCGGATGGCGGCGATCTTCCTGCAGTTCCGCCGCGCTCGCGCGAGCCGCAATCTCCCGGGGTCAAGCTCACGATGGCCACGCGGTGCCCCTCTTCCGACAATTGCGCCAATGCGCCGGCTGCCAGAATCTCCACGTCGTCAGGATGCGCATGTATGGCGAGTATGGTCTTTTTCATCGAAGTTTCCAATGCCGGCGCCATGAGATAGAGTAATCGTCAGTTCATCTTGGCAGGAACTCTGTCATGAGCGAACCAACAAACAACATGACTCCGGCGCCGATTTCTGACCGATACCGGCCGCATCGCGGCCGTCTCCGCCCTGGCGGGCGTGGCCCTTCCGCCCGTCCATGCCGCCGAAGACAACACGATCCAGGTGGCCCTGATCGGCTGCGGCGGGCGCGGCACCGGCGCGGCCGCGAACGCCCTGTCGGTACCAAGAACGGCCCGATCAAGCTGGTGGCCATGGCCGACGTCTTCCCGGACAAGCTGCAGCGACAGCTACAACGACCTGAAGACGCAAGTTCGCCGACACAGGTCGACGTGCCCGACGACCGCAAGTTCATCGGCTTCGACGGCTATCAAAAGGCGATGGATTGCCTGAAGCCGGGCGACGTGGCCATCTTCGCCACGCCGCCGGCCTTCCGCTGGGTGCATTTCACCTATGCCATCGAAAAGGGCCTGAACGTCTTCATGGAGAAGCCGGTCACGGTCGACGGCCCGACGACGCGGCAAGATGTTCGAGCTGGCCGAGAAGCCGAGCAAGAAGAACCTCAAGGTCGGCGTCGGCCTGATGTGCCGCCACTGCCAGCCCGCGGCAGGAATTGTTCGACCGCATCCAGGACGGCGAGATCGGCGACATCTTGCTGCTGCGGGCCTATCGCATGGGCGGCCCGACGGCGACTGCTTCTCGGGCCCAAGCCGGCAGGACATCAGCGAGCTGCTCTGCCAGATCCAGCGCTTCCACGGCTTCCTCTGGGCCAGCGGCGGCATCTACAGCGACTTCCTCATCCACAACATCGACGAATGCTGCTGGATGAAGGACGCCTGGCCGGTCAAGGCCCAGGCGCTCGGCGGCCGCCATTACCGCGGCAACTAACATCGACCAGAACTTCGACACCTACTCGGTCGAATACACGTTCGCCGACGGCACCAAGCTGTTCTCGACGGCCGCAACATGGCCGGCTGCCACAACGAGTTCGCCAGCTACGCCCACGGCACGAAGGGCTCGGCCGTCATCTCGACGTCCGGCGCACACGCCGGCCGCATGCCGCATCTACAAGGGCCAGAAGATCGGCATCGAACGGCAAGAACGCGCCGCAGCGATCCGAGCCTGGTCTGGGCCTGCCCGCAACCGGAGCCGAATCCCTACCAGCTCGAATGGGACGACCTGATCGACGCCATCCGCAACGACAAGCCCTACAACGAAGTCAAGCGCGGCACCGAGGCCAGCCTGGTCACCTCGATGGGCCGCATGGCCGCCCACACCGGCCAGGTCATCACCTACGACGAGATGCTCAACTGCGACCACGAGTTCGCCCCGGACGTCGACAAGCTGACGCTGGATGGCCCCGCGCCGCTGCAGGCCGGCGCCGACGGCAAGTATCCGGTGCCCCAGCCTGCGGCGTGGTCACCACGCGGGAATAAACTGACATGCGCGAAGCTGTGATCGTAGATGCGGTTCGGACCCCCGTCGGCCGCCGGGACGGCGCTTTGAAGGGCTGGCACCCGGTGGATCTGCTGGCCCATACCTTGAAGGCCGTGGTGCAGCGAAGCAAGCTGGATCCGGCGCTCATCGACGACGTGATCGCGGGTTGCGTCGGCCAGGTGGGCGAGCAGGCTTACAACGTGGCGCGCAATGCCGTGCTGGCCGCGGGCTTTCCCGAATCCGTTCCCGGAACCACGGTGGACCGGCAGTGCGGCTCCAGCCAGCAAGCCGCGCATTTCGCCGCGCAGGGCGTGCTGGCGGGAAGCTACGACATCGCGATCGCGTGCGGCGTGGAGTGCATGACGCGCGTGCCCATGGGTTCCAACGGCGCCAACGGGCCCGGCAAGCCGTTCGGACCGTCCGTCGCGCGCCGCTATAACAACGTGGTGTTCAACCAGGGCATCGGCGCCGAGATGATGGCCGAGCGCTGGAAGATCAGCCGCGACGAGCTGGACGAATTCAGCCTGGAAAGCCATCGCCGCGCCGCGCGCGCCACCGAAGAAGGCCGCTTCTGCAACGAGATCATCCCGGTCCCGATCGAAACCGAAAACGGCCCGGCGCACGTGACCCGCGACGAAGGCTTTCGCGCCAACGCCAGCCTGGAAAAAATGGCGACGCTGAAGCCCGCCTTCAAACCGGACGGCGTGATCACGGCCGCCAATTCGTCGCAGATCAGCGACGGCGCCGCCGCGTTGTTGATCATGGATCGCGCCACGGCGGAGAAGTTGAAGCTGCGGCCGCTGGCGCGCTTCGTCGCCTTCGCGCTGGCGGCCGAAGATCCGATCATCATGCTCTCGGCGCCCATTCCGGCTACGCGCAAAGTTCTGGACCGCGCCGGGCTGTCGCTGGGCGATATCGATCTGTTCGAAGTGAACGAAGCTTTCGCCAGCGTTCCGCTGGCCTGGCAGCGCGAGTTCGACGCCGATCCAGCCAAGCTGAACGTCAACGGCGGCGCGGTGGCGCTGGGCCATCCGCTGGGCGCCAGCGGCGCGCGCTTGATGACCACGCTGGTGCACGAATTGCAGCGCTCCGGCGGCCGCTACGGACTTCAGACCATGTGCGAAGGCGGCGGCATGGCCAACGCCACCGTGATCGAGCGGATCTAAATCTTTATGGACAAGACCATTCGCAAATACACCAGCCTCGACGAGATGAAAGCCGACGAGTATCGGTACTGGCAAAGCCGTCCCGTACAACGACGCGACGGTTTCCCAGCTTACTCAAGAACACTACGCCATGAAGGGCGAGGCCCCGAATGTATCCAGACTTGAAAGAACTCTTGTCCGCATTCAACGCGAAAGTTCACGCTGGATCACGTCGTCGGAGCCTATCCGTCGATCCGCGCCCAGCCACGAGCGACGAAGGACATGGATATTTGGATCGATCCAGACGCCGGGAACGCCAAAGCCGCCTATGCCGCGTTAGCGCAATTTGGCGCGCCGCTGAAAGATCACCCCTGCCGACTTCGCCGCCCCCACTCGTCCGGATGGGACGTGCGCCTATCGCTGTGGATATTCTGCCGGAGATTTTCCGGCGTTGATTTCGATTCGGCATGGGAGCACCGCGTTTGAAGAGGTGATCGATCCGGCAACCGGCACAAAGGCGAATTTTCTTTTCCCGTGACGACCTCGTAGCCAATAAAATCACCTGGAAGGCAGCAGACCTGGCGGACGTGGAGGCTATCCAGAAGGCCGCGGAAAGCCGGGCGCCACAGGGCGCAAAAACAAAGCCCCCGGAGACAAAACCGGACGTGCCTGG
>CAWCJP010000011.1:0-458692 GCA_963795925.1 Bryobacterales bacterium
GCTGTCTTTCTGATCCGGGCGCAACTCCGCCGAGGGCGGCTTTTCGAAAACGCTTTCCGGAATGGCGCCGGGATGCCGCCGGTTGGCCACGCGCGAGAGCTCGTAGACCAGCGTCTTGGGCACGTCGCTGATCACCGCCAGGCCGCCGCACATATCGCCATACAGCGTGCAGTAGCCGACCGCCAGTCTCGCTCTTGTTGCCGGTGGTCAGCACCAGCGCGCCCCACTTATTCGAGAGCGCCATCAGCGTGACGCCGCGCAGGCGGGCCTGCAGGTTCTCCTCGGTCACATCCGCGCGGCGCGCCGGCGAACAACGGATCGAGAACTCTGCAGCAACTCATCGTAGACCGGCGTGATCGGCGCCATCTCGAAGCGCATGCCCAGATTCTCCGCCAGGGCCCGCGCATCGCGCACGCTGCCATCCGAGGAAAACGGCCCGGGCATGCCCACGCCGGTCACGTTCTCGCGCGCCGAGCGCATCCACCGCGATGGCTGCGGTGAGCGAAGAATCGATGCCGCCGCTCAGACCGATCAGCACCCGCGAGAAGCCGCACTTGCGGATGTAATCGCGCGTGCCCAACACCAGCGCCTCATAGACCGCTTCGCATTCGTCGGGCAGGTTCTCGTGCTGCTCGCCCATGCCCGGAATCGGAATCGAACATCACCAGGTCTTCCGCGAACGAAGCGGCCGAGGCGATCACGTCGCCCGTCGGCGTCCATGGCGAAGCTGCTGCCATCGAAAACCAGTTGATCGTTGCCGCCCACCTGGTTGACATACACGACCGGCATGCTGTGGCGGCGCGCGGTGGCTGCGAAGATCTCGCGGCGCAGGGCGCGCTTGCCCATATGATACGGCGACGCGTTGATGCTGATCAGGATGCTCGCCGCCGGAATGCGCCAGTTCCTCGCACGGGATCGCGGCGATAGAGCGGCCGCTCCCAAAACTGCTTATCGTTCCAGGCATCCTCGCAGATGGTGAGCGCGAGCTTGCGGCCGTCCAAGCGCGACAGATGCTTTGCGACTCGGCGGGGACGAAGTAGCGCGCTTCGTCGAAGACGTCGTAGGTGGGCAGCAGCATCTTGGTCTGGCGAAAGAGGATGCTGCCGCCGCGCAGCACGGCTGCGCAATTGGTGGCGCGTTTGCCGGTGCGTCGAGGCGGAAGCGCCGACGTAGCCGGCGATGATGGCGAGAGGCAGGGCCGCGGTCTCGGCGGCCAGCCGTTCCAACTGTTTGCTCGGAGCGCTCGACGAAGGTGGGCTTTTCGACCAGGTCGCGAGGCGGGTAGCCGGTGACGGAAAGCTCGGGGAACACCACCACTTGCGCGCCGGCCGCGGCGGCGTCGCGTGCGGCGCGGATCATGCGGTCCACGTTGCCGGCGAGGTCGCCGACCGTCGTATTGATCTGCGCCAGCGCGATTTTCATCGTATGACAATATTATCGTCAATCCGCCGGCTGGAAGGCTGGAACTGTTCTTAGAGGTTGTAGTGGACTACAGTAGGCACTTGATTGGTGTTGACCGCCTTCAGGCCGGTCAACTGTTCGAGCGCGGCCAGGAATTCACGGTACTCACCGCGGCTCAGCTTCAAGAGCACTTGGGTTCGCGCCGCACCGCCGTTCGAGCCCGACCAGGCTACGCCCACATAGTGAGTCTCGGTTTCACCCAGGTGCATCAGCGGGACCACGTCCAGCACGGAAGCTCCCAAGCGGCGGTGCACTTCGGTGCCGCATGAAATATCCGTAATGTTCTTGACCGGCACAGCAATCCGATATCCGTGCTGCATGAAGATTACTTCATTCTTGCCAATCGAGGCGCGAACCCTGCTCTGATTCAGAGGCAGCGTTCCGCCGGCATAGACCACCGGATACGCCGTGCTGGCTTTTTCCGCTCGAACGGCGGGCGGAAGCAAAGCTATTGATAGAAAGAGAAATACGGGCAACAGTTTCATGTGTTAAATGGCTTATCTAAGTGATGCTGAGCGCCCGCATAAAGTTACACAATACGGAGTGGGACCAAGCCGCACACCTGTTATCGAAACAGCTCACGGTCAAAACGCAAACTTCAGCGCCAACTGGAACAGTCTCGGCGGTCCCGCCGCCAGAATCTGGCCGAATTCGGGTGAAGCGATATCGTTTTCGGGCAATTGGAAATTGGGATGGTTCAAAGCATTGAAGCATTCCGCGCGGAATTGCAGGCGCTGGTTCTCTCCGATAGCGAAGTTCTTGAACAGTGAAAGATCCATGCTGGCGATGCCCGGTCCGCGCACCACGTTGCGTCCTTCATTGCCGAACTGTCCGGCTTGCGTGTTCGGGTTGAGCCGCTGGAAGTCGTCGGGATTCACCCATAGGCTCGGTGTGTGCGGGCCGGCGTTCGGATTGGAGATCAGGTCCGGCCGGCTGGAATAGAATCCGGAGATCTCGGGCGCGGTCCCCTGCAGCGACACGTTGGCGCTGTCATACACCGTGAAAGGCGTTCCGGTGGAGAAGGCCCCGATGCCATTGAACTGCCATCCGTTCAGCAGCCAGGCGGCCGCGCGGTTGGAGCCCACGGCCACGCGCGGCAGTCGATAACTGCCGCTGAGGGCCAGCCGCTGGCGCGAGTCGAACAGCGACGGCCCGTGCTCGGCGCGCAGGTCGAAGGGGTTCTGCGCCAGATCGTTCTCGCCCGACACATCCGTCGGCGCGGAACCGGAGACGTTGAAGGATGACACATCGTCCAGGCTCTTTGAGAACCAATAGGAAGCCTGGAAGCCGAGATTGGTGGTGAAGCGCCGGGAGAGAGAGACTTGCCCGGACTCATAAGTGGAATCCGAAATGTTATCGATCAAACCAACGGAAACGAAGTTGCACGGTCCGCCATTGCTCGGGCAGCCCGCATACTCGCGATACTGATCGATGTTATTGGCGTTCTCGCCCGGAGCGTAGACACTCGGATTAGCTTCGATCATACGCGGCAGGTGAGTCCCTTTATTGCCCACATAGCGCACGTCCAGAAGATAGTTGCCGGCAAAGACGTGCTCGATTGAGAGGTTCCAGTTCTGCGAGTATGGCGGGCGCATGTCCTGATCGACGGTCAGCACCGTCGCCGGGTGAACGAAGTTGCCGTTGCCGAAAGGCGGTCCCGCGCTGCCATATGGGTTCGCCAAATCGAAGCCGGGCCCCGCGATTTGATTCGCCTGCAGCCAGGGAAGCGCGCTGACGGCGCCCTGCAACGGGCCGCCCACGCCGTTGGTGAACGGATCGTAAAAGATGCCGTACCCCGCGCGGATGCTGGTGCGGCCGCTGCCCGTGGGGTCCCAGGCTATGCCCAGGCGGGGCATCAGCGCCTTGTAGTAGTTCGGTACGATGCTGCGGGCCACACCGGGGTCGCCCGGAAACAACAAGCCCGGGGGCGCGTCGGGATACACCGTCGACTGCTGGCCCGGCGCCCATTCGTTCATGCGATTGCGAGTGTCCACATACGGCGTATTGACCTCGTAGCGCAGACCGTAGTTCAGGGTGAGGCGCGGCGTCAGGCGCCATTCATCCTGCACGTAGCCCGCCGCTTCGACGTTGCGCAATGCGCGGTCGAATTCGCCGCCGGCCTGATAGAACAGTACGGACTGCCCGGAGAGGAAGCTGGCGAAGGTATCGCTGAAGGGAAATGGCGCGAAGACGAAGAAACCGTTGGTGGCGATGCCGAACAGCACGTTGATCTGGTTGCGCGAGAAATCGCCGCCGAATTTGAAGCTGTGCCGTCCGCGAGTCATCGAGATGGAATCGCTGACCTGGTAAGTGTTTTGATATGTATCTTGCGGACCCGTGATGGGGTTACCGAGGCTGGCGTATCCGCTGACAATCATATACGGCGGGCCTGCGGCCAGGCCCAGCGTGGGCTGATAATCGAAACCCAAGTCGCTCGGCGGCGTATGGTTGAGACTCTGGCCAAAGATGAACTCATTCCGGAAGAAGGCTACCCGAAAAGTCTGTAGCGTGGAGGGCGAGAACACGTGTGTTTCCGAAACCGTAGCTGAGTTGGTGGTAATGTGGTCGTGCACCGGAAAACCAGGCACGCCCGCGCCGGCAATAGGCAGGGGGTCGATTTCGCCGGTGCTGGAAGTTGCATAGCGCAGGAATAGCCGGTCGCCTTCGGAGAAATAGTGATCCAGCCGGAAGCCGCCCTGATCGTAGTCATTAGATCCCATGACGGTCGCACTGTACAGCGACGGAGAGACATTGCCGAGCGGATAATAATTGAGTTCGTTCAGCGCGATGGGACTCATCATGGATACAGGGATTTGGCCGTTCGGAACGGGTTGCCCGGTGAAATAGTTAATTAGCCCGGGGAAGTTACCCGCGCGCTGGGCGGGAGTGGGTACGATGGCGAGTTGAGTCACTCCTTGGCTATCCCGCAAGCCTTCGTAATAAGCGAAGAAAAAGTCCCGATTGCGGCGAATGGGGCCGCCCACGGAGGCGCCGAATTGGTTCTGATGGAGCGGCTGGACCTCGGCGGAAAAGAAGTTCCGCGTGTCCAAATCGTTGTTGCGAAAGTATTCCCAGAGGCTGCCGTGAAAATCATTGCCGCCCGGCTTGGTTACTACGCTGGTGGTGGCGCCGCTGGTTTGACCGTATTCCGCGGGAGCGTTGGAAGTCAGGATACGAAATTCAGCGACCGCATCCACCGGTACCCGGATAGCGAATCCCCCGTTTACGTAATCCACGTTGGTGACGCCGTCCAGCAGATAGTTGTTCGATTCAGGCCGCTCGCCGTTCACTGCGTATGCCTGGTTGGCGCGCGCCAGACCGCCGGCTTCGGCAAGGCCGGCCGTCATGGGCGCGACGCCCGGTTGCAACAGCCCGAGCTGCGTCAGATTGCGGCCGTTCAGAGGTAGGTCTGCGGTCTCCTGTGTGGAGACCACGTTGCCGAGAGTGGTGTCTAACTCCACGGTCTCGCCGGCGCCAGTGACCTTCACCTCGCTGCGCCCGGCGGCGACCTCGAGACTTACCGCAACGAGGATGGTGCGGCCAATATCGATGCGGATGGCCGAATCCGTGAACAAGGCGAAATTGGCGGCGCTGACGCGCAGGTCGTATTCGCCGGCCAGCAGCGACGAAAAGTGGAACGAGCCATCGGCCGCGGAGAGTTGTTTGACACTGGAGCCGGTCTGGTGGTTAGTGACTGTGACATCGGCCCCGGTTACAGTCCCGCCGGATGCGTCCTTCACTTGTCCTTCCAGCACACCAACCGGTTCCTGAGCTTGCGCGTACCCGCAGAGACACACAAGCAGAGAGGGGTGCGCGACATAATTGTGGATGATTTTAGGCGGCCGCCGAGCGAGAAGCCCAGTAGTCCTCGAATTTGCCGGACAGCCGGTTGCAGCGCAAGGCGATGATGGCATTGGCACCGCGCACTGTCCAGAACATGCCGGACTGCTTGAGACGGGACCCGATCACCGTTCGGCATCCTGCCTCGATGACTCCAGAGCCTATGAATAGACCCTGCTTGCGGAATTTGGGGTAGCGCATGCGATTTCGGTTCCGTTCGAAGTAGTCGGCTTGGATACGAAGCTCATCGCGTAACTGTGCCTTGCGTGTGGGGAAGCTGCGCAGTTCACTGACGACGTTTTCGACTCTGCCTCGGTTTAGTTTTTGGATTAGCTTCTTGGCCCAACGCTTCCGTTGCTTCTCGTCGGAGGGAAATAACTTAGCGGCTACATCCCAGAGATGCTCGCGCGCGTGCCAGATGTCGATGATCTGAATGGCGCCAGCAAAATGCTGGTCTGCGATATTCCAGATCCACTCGGCACCGTCGCCCAGCACCACTTTCCTTTTGGCCCGATCCCATCCCCGTTCGAAGGCTTCGGCGTAGAGCCGACGGCCAAACAGTTCAGCAGTTTCGATGGCCCCGGTATAGGTGGTGGAAGCGGCATCCCGAATGGGTCGGCCTTCCGCGTCGGTGGTGGTGTGGGTGAAGACACACCCGAGTTTGACTTCCCGGGTGCGTGCCGGCTGCCCCTGGGATCTGCCGGCGCGCCCTTCCAACTCGGCGTGTACCATCGGCAATTGGGTGCCATCCATTTCGACGACCAGCACGGGAACGGCAGCGCCCAAGATGTCGGGAAACTCCAATTGCACGATGCGATCTCGCTGGGCCTGTTCCCGTTCGGCGATATCGGCACCGATGGCTTCGGCGTGGCGTTCGACAGCTTTGGTAGTGACCTCCAGGCCGGCCAGCAGGTGCAGCCGTTGGCGGCCACTATCGAAGCTGGTCTCGCTTCCTACCATGGCCATCATACGTCGCACGCCGGGCGAACACTCCGTCCCGACTACGTCAAGTTCCCGATCGCGGGGACTGTGTCCTTGATGGCAACTCGGACAGAGATAGTAGGCTCGATCGTAGACCACAGGCCCCAGCATGGTCAGGATCTGCTTCGGGCGCGTTTCGCGGTATCGAGCTTGCTGACCGCAGCCGCAGGGGACTTGGCGGTCGTGCGCCGCCGGCATACACAACAACCGCTGCATGGCTATTGCCCCGGCGTGGTGCATAGAGTCCCGCACCAGCATCTCGACGGCCTCAAGATCGATCGTGCCGGTCTTATGCCAATCGCCGAGGACGATCTGTACCGTCCGACCTACTTCTTGGGCGACTTCTTGTTGGATCGCTTCTGCTGTTTTTTTTCCTGTGCGGTCAAAGTGTCCTCCACCGGCCGCAACTTGCAGATTTTCTCGTTGACTTCCAACAGATCGTGACCGAGCTGACGGAAGCGATGGAACTCTTCGACTTCCTGCTGAGCCTTGCGCAGAGCCGTCGCTGTGCTAAAGGTCTCCGTAACGGATTTTCCATTGACTTTGCGGGTCAAGCGATAGAAAGGGCCATGGCCCGGGTCATCGGGCCGGCGGCAGTGGCACCCTGGGTTGCCACATCGTCCGCCCGTGCTGGTAATCGACCCAGAACGCATATCGCCGAGTCGACTGATCTGGAACTGTGTCTGCGCGCGCTGAGCTTCGAGCGCGGAAAGAGCTTCGGTCATTGGGAACCTCCTAATACCTAGCGTACTACTACGCTAGGTTTAAGGCCACAAAAAAAGAAAGTGGCCCTGCCGTTCCATTTTGTGTCGCGCACCCAGCAGAGAGATTTTTCCCAGGCCCAAGCGCATAATGTGGTTTAGTGTAATCGCAAGTCCGGAGTCGCACAATAACCAAAACTAACTAGATTACCGCTAGTAGATTCTAACTATTGCGAAACTCCCGTCACTGTCTTATTCTGAGCGGATGCGCTTGTGGAGAGTTATCGGTATCTTGGCTGGCTCGTGTTTGCTAGTGTATGGCGCGCTAACCGCCGCACTCTACTGGATCATGCGGCAGCCGCTCGACCGCTTCGGCGCCTTCATGCGGCATGTGCCGGGCGTGGCCATGGGGATTCTTCCATTCGAACCCATCTGGATGGTGGTGCGCGCCGGCGTTCTCCGGCCGGGCGATATAGCGCCGGATTTCGATTTGCCCACGGTCGATCGCTCGCACCGCGTGCGAATTTCGGAAGCATATCGCAGCCAGCCCGTTGTGCTGATCTTTGGCAGCTATACCTGACCGCCCTTTCGCCGGGAGGTTCCCGCGCTAAACGCCATCTACGACAAGTATAAGGACCGCGTCTCGTTTTATATCGTTTACATTAAGGAAGCGCATCCCATCGATCTTTGGCAAATGCCTTCGAACGAGCGGGACCATGTTTTGCTGTACTCTCCCCGCACGGACGGCGAACGTTTTGAGAATGCCGGCCAGTGCGTGCGCAAACTGGGAATTCGCATGCCTGCGCTGATCGACGGCATCGAGGACCGAGTCGAGCAGGCATACACGGGGTGGCCCGAGCGCTTATACGTGATCGCGCCCGGAGGGCGTATCGTATACAAGTCGGGAGCCGGCCCGTTTGGATTCGCGCCCAAAGAGATGGAAGCCAGCCTCCACCGGTTCTTGTTGCCGGATTAGGGACCGCTCCCCCGGTGTTATACTACCATTTACGCCTGTAGCGCCAATATTTACAAGGTGAGGAGAAGTTCATGATTTCGTCAACACAAATGCGTCCGGGCATGGTGATCAAGTTCAACAACGACCTGTTCTCGGTGTTCAGCGTGAACCATAGGACGCCCGGGAACCTGCGCGGATTCGTGCAGGCCAAAATGCGCAACCTGCGCAGCGGCACCATGATCGAGCACCGCTTCTCATCGGAAGATAAGGTGGAACGCGCGGCGCTCGAGGAACACGAGATGGAATACCTGTACGACGATGGCGAGTACTTCTATTTCATGAACACCGAAAACTACGAGCAAATGCATCTGACCAAGGAACTGCTGGGCGATGCGGTCGGCTATCTGGTGCCGCAGTTGAAAGTGGCGGTGGAGTTTTATGAGGGCAAACCCATCAGCGTGGAATTGCCGGCCACGGTGGATCTGATGGTGGTCGAAACCGAGCCCGGAATGAAAGGCGCGTCGGTCTCGAACGTGACCAAGCCGGCCAAGCTCGAAACTGGGTTGGTCGTGCAGGTGCCGCCGTTTATCGGCGAAGGCGAGAAGGTCCGCGTGAACACGGCGGAAGGCACATATCAGGAAAGAGCCTGAAGAGCGGCGGACAGTTCGTCCTCCTCTTCCGGCGGCACCGTTCGCAGATCCAGCAGCAGCCGCTTTTCTTCGATGCGCGCAATCACCGGCGGATCGTTGGCGCGCAGCTTGCGTTGCGCGGCGGCCGCATCCGCGCACTCGATCGAGATCAACCAGGTGGGGATCGGTTGTTCGGGCGTAGCTCCGCCGCCGGTAACGGATTGGCCGGGCACGAGTGCGCATGCAAACCGCGTAATCTGTCGAGCAGCTTTTCGGCGCGGCCGCGAATCGCAGCGGCGCTCAGGCGGATCATACGCAGCGCGGGCACCTCGTCCCACCGCTCGAGCAGCAGGTTGCGCAGCGTGTCCTCCAGCGTCTGGTAAATCATCTTATCCAGGCGTAGCGCACGGAACATGGGGTTGCGGCGCAGGCGCGCGATAATTTCCGGCTTTCCCGCCAGGATGCCGGCTTGTGGACCGCCCAGCAGCTTGTCGCCGCTGAACGAAACCAGGTCGGCGCCGGCCCGCAGGCTGGCGGAGGCTAGCGGCTCGTCAATGCCGAAGGGCCGCAGGTCGGCGATGCAGCCGCTGCCCAGATCCTCATATACCGGAATGCCGCGCTCGCGGCCCAGTGCGGCGATCTCTTCGAGAGTGGGGCGGGCGGTGAAGCCCTCCGTGCGGAAGTTGCTCGGGTGAACGCGCAGCAGCAGGCGCGTGCGTTCGGTGATGGCTTCGCGATAATCGCCGATGCGCGTGCGATTCGTGGTGCCGGTCTCGCACAGCAGGGCGCCCGCCCGCCGCATGATATCGGGGATGCGGAAGCCGTCGCCGATTTCGATCAACTCGCCGCGCGAGACCACCACCTCATATCCGGCGGCAAGCTCATTGAGCGCCAGGTAGATGGCGGCCGCATTGTTGTTGACGGCGATGCCGGGCGCGCCCAGCAGCCGCTCGATGAGCGCACCGGTATGTACATCGCGCCTGCCGCGCAGGCCGGTTGCGACATCGTATTCGAGGTTCGTGTAGCCGGCGTGAATGGCTTGCGGGCCCAGTGGGGCGCGGCCCAGATTGGTGTGCAGCACTACGCCGGTGGCGTTGATGACACGCCGCAGCGACGGCCGGACCAGCGCGGCCAGAGCGCGCTCCACCCGCGCTTCGATGGAAAGGCCGTTGGAGGCGCCGGCGCGCATCTCGCGGCGCACGTCCTCCAGCGCCCGGCGGATTTCCGCTACCACGAGCGGCCGCGGAATGCCCGGCGCGGATATGCGCTCGGCCACTTCGTGGACGGCCGGCAAGTCGCGCAATTGCTGGTACTCGCTCACTGGCTTGCTCACTTGCTTGCTCACTTGCTTGATGGTACAGAGCGGGGCCGCAGCTTGTAAAGGACTCACCCGCCCGCCGTGTTAACTTGGGAGCCATGAATTCCCAGGAAATCCTCGCCCAAATTATCGGCATCGGCATCGTACCCGTGGTGCGCACATCCAGCGCCGAGAGCGCCATTGAGGCGATCCAGGCCATCTACCGCGGCGGCATCCGCGCGGCTGAAATCACCATGACCGTGCCGGGCGCCGTGCGAGCGCTCGAAAAGATCGCGGACCAGTTTGGCGGCCAGATCGTGTTGGGCGCGGGCACCGTACTCGATCCGGAGACCGCCCGCATCTGCATGCTGGCGGGCGCGGAGTTCTTCGTCACACCCAGCTTGAAGCTGGCTACTATCGAGGTGGCCAAGCGCTATGGAAAGGTGATCTGCCCCGGCGCCCTGACCCCCACCGAAGTGCTCACGGCTTGGGAAGCGGGCGCCGACCTGGTGAAGATATTTCCTTGCGGCAACGTGGGCGGGCCAAAGTACATCAAGGCGCTGAAAGGCCCGTTCCCGCAGATCGAAATGATTCCCACCGGCGGCGTGAACCTGGAAACCGCCGGCGAATTCCTGAAGGCGGGCGCCTGCGCGGTGGCCGTCGGCGGCGAACTGGTGGATTCGAAGCTCATCCGCGAGGGCCGTTACGACCTGATCGAGGAGAAGGCCCGGCAGTACTTGGCGGCCATCTGCAGGGCCCGCCAGGAACTGGCCGGACGTTAAGATTAGGAAGGGCGGCCTATGAATTCCCAACTGATCCTGCGCCTGGTCGGCCTGCGCTACAAACTGCTCTGGGCCCAGACCCGCACGCGCAATGGCCGGATCGCCCTGTTCTTTACCGGCTACATCTTCGCCGTTCTGATTCTGATCCTGGTGAGCGCCGGAGGTGTCGGCGCCGCCATGCTCGCGGTGCGCTCGGGCCAGGCGGAAACCGTCGCGCAAGCAGTGCTGGGCGGGCTGTTTCTGAACGCCATCGTGGCCTCCGTGGTCACCGGATTCGGCATCAACAACGCGTTCACCGATGCCGCCCTGCGCCGGTTCGCGCTCAACGCACAGGGACGGCTGGCGGCGCGCCACCTGACCGGAATTCTGGAACCGGTCTGGATCTTCGTGCTGGGTCTCTACCTGGGTCTCTCGACCGGTATGTACGTGTTTGGCGCAGGCGGCTTTTGGTTGGGCGCCGTGGCGGTGCTTCTGCTCCTGATTATCGATTACCTGGTGGCGCGCGTACTCGCCACCCTCATCGAATGGCTCGCGCGTGTCAGAGGGGGCACGGCTATCCTGTTTCTGATGCTGATCTCCGTGTGCATTCTGCCCGGAGCTGCTGATACCGCGCCTGGCCAAAGCCCACGGCGCGAAACAGGCGATTCTCGCCGGGATGCGTTACTCGCCGCCCTTCGCCGCAGCCGCTCTGCTGGCTAAAGCGGATGCCGGGCGGATGCTCCAGGATTTCGGATTGTTGGCCGCTTGGATTGCGGGCTTGCTGGTGGTGCTGGCCGCCATCGAGCGCCAGGCCGCGCGCCCGCGCAGCGCAGCAGCCGCGGCGGTGACCTGGAACAACCGCTACGACCGCATCTCATCCATTTTCGGACCCGCCATGGCTCCCCTGATCGGCCGGACGCTCCGTTATTACGTGCGCTCCAACAAAGTGCGATTCAACTACATCGCGGCGATTCCTATCCTCGCATTCCTGACTTTCAGCAACGCATCGCATGCAGGTCCGCTGGATTATTTCGTTCGCGCGCTGGGCGCTTTCGCCGTGGTCGGATTCCTGGGCACGGCGGCGATGGGCACCAATCAGTTCGGCTTCGATTCCTCGGGCTTCCGCCGCTACTTCCTGCTGCCCGTGCCCCCCGGTGCGATCCTGCGCGCCAGCAGCTACACGGCGCTGTTCCTGGGAGGCACGCTGGTGGTGCTCGCGCTGGTGCTTTGGCTGCTCTTGGCGCCGGTCCCATTTGAGGCACGCATGGCGCCCATGTTGCTGGCGAGCGGCGTAAGCGGCCTGTTCCTGTTCAATGGGCTATCGTTGTGGACCTCGCTGCTGGCGCCCCGCCGCACCAGCTTCGAAACCACCTTTGGAAACCAACTCTCTCTCGCCGCCAACGTGCTGCTGATCGGCGGCGTACTCGGGGGAGTCTTTGGCGTGGCGGCGTTGGACCAGTTGGCCGGCCCGGCGGTGGTGCTGCGCTACTGGTGGGTGTCCATCCCGCCGCGGCGCTCGCCATCGTTTTCTATATTTATTCTCTGCAGCGCGGTGCGGCCGCATTTGTCAGCCGCCGAGAGCGCCTCTTGAATACCCTCGAAGGACGGAATTAACCAGTGACTCCCGCCATCCAAGTTTCCAATCTGACCAAGAAGTACGGCGACACCATCGCCGTTGAGGACCTCTCGCTGACCGTGCCCAGCGGAACCCTGTTCGGCTTTCTGGGACCCAACGGATCGGGGAAGAGCACCACCATCGGCTGCCTCACCGGTCTGCTCGATCCTACCGCGGGCGAAATTCGTATTCTGGGCGAGCCGTTCCACGATGGCAGCGTGGCGCTCAAAAAGCGCATGGGAGTGATGCCGGAATCGCTCGGCCTGTTCGACGCTCTCTATGCGCACGAGTTCCTGTTTTTTCAAGCCCGCATGTTCGGCCTGGACGAGCAGACGGCGCGCCGCCGCGTGAACGAGCTGCTGGATGCCATGGAACTGGGCGGCACCGGCAAGAAGCGCCTTTCGGAATTCAGCGCCGGCATGCGCAAGCGCGTGGCATTTGCGGCCGCCGTGATTCACGCGCCGGAGCTGCTGTTTCTGGACGAGCCTTTCGAGAGCATCGATCCGGCCGGGGTGGCCTCCATCAAGCAGTGGCTGCACAAAATCACGGCGCAAGGGCGCACCATCTTCCTGACCACGCACGTGCTCGAGACCGTGGAGCGCTTGTGCCAGCAGGTGGCCATCATCACGCGTCCGGGCAAGCTGGTATGGCAGGGAGACATCACCGCGCTCGACCGCGATGGCACCATCGTGCACGACGGGCGCGAATTCCGTACGCTGGAGGAATTGTTCCTGCACTTGACCGGCGAGCGCTACGCCGAACTGGAGTGGCTGTGACGACCGCCGGGCAACTGCGGCAAATAGGATGGAGAAGCGTGGGCGGTGCAGGCCGCGGCGCCTGCCCGCCCGCTAATCCTTTACATGCTCTTGCGCTTCCGGCGGCGCGCCAACAGCATCACCAGTATCACGCCAGCGGCCAGCCATAGAACGACCTGATATAACGTGCTCATTCTTGGGTTCCTCCTTTCTCTCATTGAGTCCCCTTCATCATGGGGAATAAGTATTTGAAAACCTGTAAAATGCCCGGGCCGGCCGCCACGATTAAGATGGATGGCAGGATGAAGAAGAAGATGGGAAACACTAGCTTCACCCCCACTTTGGCGGCGCGCTCCTCCGCGTCCTGCCGGCGGCGCGTGCGCATGAATTCGGAATGCGTGCGCAGGGCTTCGGCCATACTGGTGCCGAAGCGGTCGGATTGGATCAGGATGGCGGTCAGCTTGCGCATCTCGGGTTCGCCTGTGCGCAACGCCAGGTTGCGCAGGGCTTCGGCGCGGCGCTTTCCGGCGCGCATCTCCAGCGTGACCAGGCCCAACTCATCGCTCAAATCGGGATGCGCGGCTGCCAATTCTCTGCCCACGTTTTGCAAAGCCTGATCCAGGCCGAGGCCTGCCTCCACCGAGACCACCATCAGATCCAGTCCGTCGGGCAGCGCCAGCCGCAGCCTTTCATGACGCTTGCTAACCTGGCGTTGCAACAGGAAACCGGGAAGACAATAGCCGGCCGCCGTGGCCGCGATCGGCAGCACGATGCGCAGCACGGGATTCACGGTAATGGACTCCCGAAACACAATCGACAGGATGGCGAACGCCGCCGCCAGGATCACCTTGATGCCATAGAAAATAGTTACAGCACTTTCCGCGCGGTGACCGGCGGCAGTCAGGTCGCGCCGTGTGGTCTGGGCATCTTGAGGCGATATGGGCGCCAGCCTTCCGATAGCCTGTACCTGGTCCGCCAGCATGGATGACTTCAGGGCCGATCCGCTCGAGAGTCACCGCTTCGCCCGCCGGGCTGTGACGCAGTTGCTGCAGCAGCCGCGACGGCTTGGCATAGCTCCTGTATCCGAACAGGGCGATGGCAGTCGCCAGTAATCCAAACATCGCGATGGAAACAGTCAGTGCCATAGGGCGCTAGACCTTGATCCGGATAATCTTGCGAATCACCAACTGGCCTACGATCTGGCCCACGATGGAGCCCGCAATCAGCTTCTTGCCGTCCGGATCGCTCAGCATGGAAAGCAGATACGAAGGCGCCGCCATAAACATTAGAATGGCGGTGGCCGCCGGCAGAATTGTGAGCACCAGAGCCGTCACCCGGCCGTGGGCACTGGCCGCTTTGACCTGGCCCTTCAGTTTGAACCGTTCGCGAATGACCTGCGCCAAACGCGTGAGAATCTCGCCGAGATTGCCGCCGGTCTGCTTCTGCAGGGTCACGGCCGACTGGAAAAAACGCACGTCCAGCAGAGGCACGCGGAGCGACAGATTAGTAAGCGCCACATCCAGCGGCGCGCCCAGATTTTGTTCGTTGAACAGCTTGCGGAACTCCAGACCCAGCGGGTCGGGCATATCTTCGCTGGCCATGCGGAGGCTGATCGTGAAGGCGTGTCCGGCGCGCATGGAGCGCGCCAGAAAATCGAGGGCCTCGGGAAACTGTTCCTCGAACGCCGCCAGCGCGCCGCGTGCGCCGGCGGCGGAGATAGAGATAGGGCAGCGCGGCGAACAGAACGGCCACGGAGCGGAGACCACCGGCCAGCCCCGGCGCCACCATCACGGTCAGCACCACGGCTACCGCGGCCAAACCCGCCATCATCATCACCAATCCGCCGGGCGACCAACCCGCGCCCGCCTGCTGGATCAAGTTCTCGGCCCTTTCGAGCAGCGCCAGGCGCGCCAATAACGCGTCCAGCAATGGCTGCTTGGATGCCGTGTCGCGCAGCAAACGGGCGCCCCCAGGGGTAGGATCATCCTGCGGCCGTTGCGCAGCATGGTGGACATTTCGCGCCGGCGCTGCCATTCGTGAAATTTCAACCCCAGGGTGATGGCCCCCATCACACAACGTGAACACGAAGAGAAAGAGCGGAAAGGAGAAGTGCATGGCTCAGCCGACCTCCAGGAAGCCCTCGAACAGGCTGGCCGGCAGATCCAGCCCGCAGGCGGCCAGACGCTCGCTGAACTTGGGGCGGACGCCGGTGGCCCGGAAACAGCCCCGCACCACCCGATTCTCCCCGATACCCTTCTTATCGAACACAAACAGGTCTTGCAAAGTGACCAGCTCGCCTTCCATGCCGGTGACCTCCGTCACGTGCGTGACTTTGCGGGTACCGTCGCTGAAGCGCGAGACCTGCACGAAGAAATCGACCGCGGAGGATACCTGTTGCCGGATCGAGCGCACGCCCATATTGGCATTGGCCATCCCCACCATCACCTCCAGCCGGCCCACCGCATCCCGCGGCGTGTTGGCGTGAATGGTGGTCAGCGAGCCGTCGTGGCCGGTATTCATGGCCTGCAACATGTCCAGCGCCTCCTCGCCGCGCACCTCGCCCACGATGATGCGGTCCGGACGCATGCGGAGCGCATTGATCACCAGTTCCCGTATGCGGATGGCGCCGGTTCCCTCGATATTGGGCGGACGGGTTTCCATGCGCGCCACATGGCTCTGCTGGAGACGCAGTTCGGCGGCGTCTTCGATGGTGACGATGCGCTCGTCTTCCGGGATATAGCTGGAGAGCGCATTCAGCAGCGTGGTCTTACCGGAGCCGGTGCCGCCGCTGATCAAAATGTTGAGGCGCGCCTTGACGCAGTATTCGAGCAGATGCCGCATGCTCTCCATCATGGTTTTGCTGCGCACCAGATCCTCGGGCCGCAGCGGCGTTCCGTCCGAATCGCCGGATGGACAGCAGCGGGCCGTCCACGGCTACCGGCGGAATGGCGGCGTTGACGCGCGACCCATCCGGCAGGCGGGCGTCCACCAGCGGCGTGGATTCGTCCACCCGGCGGCCGACTTGCGCCACGATTTTTTCGATAATACGCAATAAGTGGGCGTTGTCCTTGAACTGCACCGGCGTGCGGTGCAGCTTGCCCGCCTGCTCGACATACACCAGCTTCGGCGTGGTGACCAGGATGTCGGAAATGGTGGGGTCCTGCAGCAGCGGCTCGAGCGGTCCCAATCCGAACACTTCGTCGAGCACTTCCTCGATGACGCGATCCTTTTCCGTGCGGCTGAGCGGCGTCTTCTCCTGATCCACCAGGCGCACCAGCGCCGTGCGAATCTCCAAGCGCGCGCGCTCGCCCGGAATCGAAGACAACGCCTCCAGGTTGAGGCGGTCGAGCAACTGGCCATGCAGCGAAAATTTCAGTTGCTGGTATTCGGGTGTGGAAGACTCCGTTTGGAAGAGCCGCGCCACCCATCCTGTTTCGGCGGGCGCGTGCAACGCGCCATTGATTCCGTTTCCCATGAAAAGCGCCCCTTTACCCGAACAACCCAAACCGCCGCTTGCCTTTTTCCGCGGCCGCCCCCGACAGACGCATGGCAAAACCGGAGATCTGGCGGCTCAAATGCGAACCGGGCGGCAGTAGCTTACCTTTACAAAACGCGTCATAGAGCGCGTAATAATCGTTGGGCAGCGTGGTGTCGACGGGCATCCCCAGGATGCGCTCCAGTTCCTCGCCGGTGACATCCTGCCGCTGCGGGGTGCGGTTCAGGACCACGTGCAGGCGATTCCCAAGACCCGCGTTTATTAAGGTCTGCACCGCGAGCTTAGCCAAGTGCAGCGACGGAATCTCCACCGTGGTCACCAGATAGACATCGTCGATTTCTTCGAGAGCGGCGGTCGTTGCAGGGTTCAGCGTACATCCCAGATCCACGACCGTCCAGGCATAGTTCGTTCGCGCAAAAGCCAGGATCTTCGCCAAGCCATCGCCCGGCGCAATGTCTTTTGCCGGATAATTCGTAGGCGCCGCAATAATTTCCAGTCCGGGCCACTCCGCGCCTACCAAGCGCCCTCCAGTAACTCATGTCCAGGCGGTGGAGATTCTGCAGCGCGTCGAGAATCGAGTATTGCGATTTGACTTTCATCACAAAGCCCACGATTCCGGATTGCAGGTCCAGATCGGCCAGCAGGCGTGCGCTCGCCGCGCGGCGCGCCCAGGCGTCCTAACTCCGCGGCCATATGGCAGGCGATCGTAGTGGAGCCGCATCCGCCTTTCGCCGACAGGAATCCGAAGACTTTTCCCGCCGGGCGGCGGCTCTCCGGCGGACGTGGACGGGCCGCTGGAAGGCGCGCGACCGCTTTTTGCAGGTTTGCGCCCAGCGGCGGGCAGAGAAACTCATTGGCGCCCGGCGCGCACGGCCGCCAGAATAGTTTCCGGTTGGGCTACCGTGTCGAGCGCCACCAGCATGGCGTCGGGCAGCGCCGCGCGCACTCCGTGCAAGGCTTCTTCGAGCGGCAGCGGCAACCGGGTAATATCCAGCAGCATCAGCTCCGGCCGAAGGGATTCCAACCTTTCGATCAGCGCGGGCCAGTTGGCGAGATCGCGCTGTTCCATGACCACCCGCACGGCCAGGCTGCGCAGCGCGTCCTGCACGGGCTCCCATAACTCGCGCGCCGCAATCGCCAGACCCACGGTGGCCGGCGCCACCGGGGTTCTGGATACGTCCTGTTCGACAATCAGGGAGGCCATTAGTGTATTCCTCCCGGCGCGTTTCCTCCCGGACCGGACTGCTGAGACGGCGCTGCCAGCGGCGGCGAGGCAGCCTTTTGTCTTTCGATTTCCAACAACTCTTCGAGCGGTATATCCTTCCGGACCGGCGGTGCCGCGACGGCCCCCGTGGCGTCCGCGCCTGGCGTACGAGGTCCCCCCGCGGCGGGTCCCGTCAAAAACTCTTCCGGCATGCGGACCTGCGGCAATGCCGTGCCGGCCGGTATCGGACGCACCAGTTCGGGCGTGATCAGCACCATCAATTCCGAGTTGTTGCGGGTGCGTGTGCGGCTTTGAAAAAGCTTGCCCAGCAATGGAATATCGCCGATGCCGGGGATCTTATTCAGATTTTCAGTAAAGTTGTTGTCGAGCAATCCCGCGATCACAAAGCTCTGGCCGCTCTCTAGCTCGACTTCGGTCTGCACCTTGCGGGTGGCCAGGGCGGGGATGGTGAATCCCTGGAATTGCAGAGCATTGGAGTAGTCGAGCGAACTGACCTCGGGCGCCACTTTCAGGCGAACGGAGCCGCGCGGCGTGATCACCGGCAGGAAGCTGATGCGCACTCCGTATTCGCGGAACTGAATGGTGACGGCCCCCGCCACCGCGCCGCCCTGTACCACGGGAAACGGAAACTCGCCGCCGGCCACGAAACTGGCGGACTTGCCGTTGATCGCCAACACGTTCGGTTCGGCCAGCAGTTGCAGCAGGCTTTTGGCCTCTAGCGCCTGAATGAGCGCGCCCAGATTCAGGTCCTTGCGGAACAGGAAAATATTCAGCGCATCGGAAAGCGAGAACTGTACGGAGTTGCTCTGACACCTGCGGAACCGCCGGTCCAAACTGGCCCGTGGTGACTTGGCCGATCGTGTTCCCGGCGCCGGTGCTTAGCAGGTTGACGCCGAACGAGGCGGTGGCCGAGCGATCCACGTCGGCAAAACGCACCCGGAGCAGAATTTGGGCTTCCGCCGCGGGCGTCTCCACGCGCAGCAGGTTCACGACCTTGCCCAGCGTGGAAACCATCGCGACGGCGCGCTCGGCGCTCGACAGATCCTCCACGGTGCCGCGCAGAAAGACGGTTTCGTTCTCGAAATCGAAGCTCACTTCCTGGCCGGTCAATCCCCGCGCCATTTCCCGCCGGACAGCCTCAATGCGGGATGTGGTCTGGTGAACGGTCAAGTCGTAAATGGCGCGCGTGCCATCCTGCTGCCAAAGGATGACGGACGTCTCTCCAGGCGCTTTGCCATTGATCAGCACCTCGCGCGGATTCACCGCCAGCGCCTCAGCCAGATCCCCGTTGGCCACCGAGACGCGTCTCAGGTCAACCGTAGTATCCAGGATCAGCGACTTGCCCACGGTGACCACCAAATCCGCCGCGCGCGCATCGCTTGCGCAAACCGCCGCCAGCGCCATCCATATCAGGGGCGCCGCCAGCCGAAGACCGGACCGCGTCATTGCTTGTCCTCCCCTCGCGGTGCGAATTGCGTTTCCGCCCGCTTGACGCCATTGATCACTTCCACCACGCGCGGCTTGGGCGGCGGCAACGCCACGGGCGGAGGCGCAGAACGCGTGGATACCGCGAGCGTCGGCCCGGTACGGCGCGGGTTTGGCTGCGGCCGGCAGCGGCGTTTCCGGATGGAATAACTGCACCACCGCGCTGCCGCTGGTTTTGGCGATTTCGTTGTCTAGAGGATTGCGCAACACCAGTTGAATGGTGGTCTCGGTGCCGGCCAGGCTGAGCTTCTCCGCTTGCTGCGGCGTGACCAACAGGTTCACCACTGCCACGGAGACCGGTTTTCCTTCCACATCCTTCTGGAAGTTCTGCCCGGCGGAGAGCACTTGCACGTTTTGCAGCAAGGTCCGGGTGACGCCGCCCAACTGCGCCGCGCCCGGCGGATTGCCGGAAATCAACACATCCACTCGCATCCCGGGAACCGCGAAGCCGGCCACCCCCACGATTTCGTTCACTCGAATGGCAACCGCTCGCATGCCTTTAGGGATCAGGGCGGCCAGTCCGGCGCCGCCGCCTTTGGGAGCTAGCCGGCTCTCGACCACCGGTTCGCCGCTGAGGATGGCGGAGATTACGCCGCGCCCGACAATATCCTCCCGCTTCTGGATGGCGCCCGCGGGAACCGTTCCCTGCCAATCGCCCGCGCGCAGATCCGCATCGCGGACCAGCGTGCCCGATTCCAGATCATGCGCGGCCAAGATCAGTTTGGTGGACCCGGACGCCGCCTGGGTCGCCGTCCGGCTGGATAAAAGCCGGTACAGTAACAGGCTCGCGCCGGCTGAAAAGATAAATGCAAAAGCCAGGACGGAAATTAATCGTTGATTCATGTTTCGCTCACCGGGCCGTATCCTCTCGCCGGATCTCTAGCCGCGATCCGCTTCTCCGGGCACTCGCTCCCAAGCGGTTCGCTTTATATATCGGCTGCGGGATGGGAAAAGTTTAGGAGCGCAAAGGAGGCGTGTCCGCGCCCGATTTGCGCGAGTTCCCAGAAAGGGGCGGCCGAAACCCGCGCCAATCCCCCAGCCTGGACTGGCCGGAAGATCTGCGCTACGCCATCGTCATAGATCAGATGCCAGGCGCTCGATTGCCGCAAGGCGCCGGCCAAGGGTGCATCCGGCGGCAGCAGGATGGTTTCCACGCCATATCTGCCCAGATACTGTTCCCATCCGGTCTGAGCGCCCATGGCCCGGATGTAGCCGGAGGTGAATTCCCGTCCATAGAAATCGCTGCGGCCGTCGATAAAAACGCGGCCCCGCGGATATTCCCGATAGATGAGATAACCGCCCCACAGATCCTCCGTGAAAACGCCGCCGTAGAAGCCGGCTTTCTCCAGTTGAGCCGCGGCGGCCACCGGAAACACCTTTGGATTGTAGGCGGCCCGCCACGACGGCGAGCGCGGCGCATACAGCAATACCGCGAGGCCCAGTACAGCCGCCGCGCTGACGGCGTGCCATCGCGGACCGCGATCGAAAGCGGTCCACTCGCGGGCGGCGTCTCCCAGGTGTTCGAGGGCCTGCCGCAACCAGGCCGCCACAGGCCAGGATGGCGCGCGGCGGAGTACGGCCGAAAATGTTTCGGAGGCTGGAGCGGCCGCCAGTAACACGAAAATCTCAACGTTGCGGGCGGAGTACAACGCCAGATGCGCCCATGCGGCGAACAGCAGCGGCCAGGTCAGACTGCCGCGCCGCAGATGCACAAAGGCTGCAATAGCGCCCGCCGCCAGCAGGATCTCGAAATAGCGCGCTTGCCCGCTCTGGAAGCTCATGGACTGGAACTCCATGATGTTGCCGCGGTAGAATCCGTCCTCCAGATACGCGAAGATATGCGCATGCAGCCGGTAGAAGTATGGGTTGACCAATGTCGCAAGACTGCATCCGGCCGCGGTGAGCAGATACAGGCGGCCGCGCCGCAGCGCTGCGCCGCGGTGGGACTCGCCTGTCTCGCGCAGCAGCACCGCGAACTCGCCTGCCGCGTAGGCGCATATCACGTATGATGCCCACAAAGAACCCGCCATGCAGATTGGTCCACAGCACCATTAGCAGCGGAAGCAGCCATAAACGGCGGTACGCGTGGTCCTCGTTGACGCGCTCCAGCACGGAAACAAACACCACCGTGAACAGCATGGTAAACAGGTGCGGACGCGCCAGCCAGTGTCCCGCCGAGGCCGCCGCGGCCACCAGCGTGAATGCCAGCGCCACCGGCGCATCGCTCCGGCGGCGTGCCAGCCGGAACAACAGCGCAAAGGTTAGCGCCAAGCACCAGGCTGCACCCCAACACCACGGCGGCCATGCCTGCCTCCCTGTGCAGCCAGCCGAACAGTACATCCCAAAGCCACTCCCAGGCGAACCAGGGCTGGTCCGGCCGCGTAAAGGAAAAAATGTCGTTGCGGGGCACCCGTCCGTGGGCCAGAATCCATTCGCCGGTGCGCAGGTGCCAACCGGTATCTCCGTCGCCGAGCAGCGTTTGCGCACCTTTCATCTCGCAGAACAAGAACACCAGCGGCATCAGGAACGCGATATCCGTCATGGACGGCAACAGCCGAACATAGGGGGAGGTCCTGGCCGGCTGCATCCGTCAGGCAGAAGCACGGAGCGGGCCATCACGCAACTCCCATCTACCCCGCAACCGGAAACGCGCGGCGTGTATCGAAACGAGACGATTGCCCAGAATTGAAACGCGTAAGTACCCTTCCAGTACGAGTAGGACACGCATTTTCCTCAGCACCCGGTAGAATAGCGGTGAACCCCCCTTCATGAGATCTCCCCGTCTAGCTGCCCTACCACCCGCGCCTCCAGCCCCTCCAAACCGGTTGTTTTTGGTGCTGGGGAGAGACGCTGTGCACTGGCTCGCGCCCTTCCGGAATGCCCGCCCGAGCATCGGGCCGGCCATACCCGATGCCGGCTTGTCCGTGTTCGACGCCATCCTGTCCGGCCCTCGCGGCGGCCCGTCGCTGCCGCCGCTGCCAGCCATACCGGCACTGAACTGGGACGCCTTGTTACGGGTCGGCGAACCAGTATCGCCGCACGCGCGCCGCTGTCCAAACTGTGGCTGGACCGACATCCGGCGCTCGATCGCTCACAATGTACAGGATCATCTGCTGAGTCTGGTAGGCTTGGTGCCCTATCGCTGCCGTACTTGCAGCGAACGGTTTCATGGCGCCCGGCAGGCACTGCCGGCGCCGGCCAGATAGACCGGCTTTACACCACGCCCAGCCCCGGCTTATCGAGCCCGGAGGTGTCCATCATGCCGTCCCGCACTTTGAAGATGCCGGGGAACTTGTCTTCCCACGGCTGGTTCGCCGCCGGCACGTACTCCCGCGCATTGGCCTCGATCGCCGTCACGCCCGGGATATGCGCCGCCAGTCCCGCCGAGTGGACCAACGACGCGCCCGGGCAGGTCAGGTCCTGCACGCACAGAAACATCCTGTGCTTCTGCGCCGCCGCGGCCATCAGCAGAACCTGGCTTTGCCCTTTACAAGCCTTCAGCGCCGCTCCCGAGTAGCCCATTTCTCGCGCCAGCATCAGGCTCTCGATATCGGTAAGCGATTCATCGATCACCACCGGCCGCAGCTTGGCCGCCGCCTGCATCACATTGGCGCGATCGGCCTTCAAGTCGCGCGCCGTCGGCTGCTCCACATACTGGATCCGCTCGAAGCCGGCCGCGGTCCGCTCCTTCAGCCGGCGCAAAAACTCCAGCAGGTACTCCACGTTGGGGCATTGCTCGTTGAAGTCGAGCGAATAAAACCACTCGGCGACGCCCCGTTCCTTCTGCGTCTCGGTGGTGGCCCGGTCGATACCGACCACCCGCGCGAGATCCCATTGCAGGTCGTTGCCCGCCAGCTTGATCTTGATACGGAGCAGGCCGTTGTAGCGGATCCACTCGGGGAGCGTTTCAGGCAGCCCGTCGCCGATCCGAATGCGAACATCGGAGGCCACAATGGGGTCCGTAGCGCCCACCGAGTGATATAAGGCCATGCGCGGCGCGGGCTTCGGCAGCACGTAGCGGCTGAGATATTCGCCCTGAAAATCCGCCCCGAGATAGTGGGAAAGGTCGTAGGGCATGCAGGCGTTCGTGTAAGTCAGATAACTGTTCAATCCGAGCGCTTTGCCGTAAGCGTCGTGCACGGCCGCGTCGAACGGGCTGGCGGTCACCAATACGCATAACTTCGGAATCGGTTCCGCCAACTTCTGTTTCGCGGAAATCTCGGCCGCCGCCTTGAGATATTCGGGTTCGAGCGCGCAGTTGATGTCGATCGGGTGGCCCATCTCCCGATAGTTGCCGGTGATCCGCGCAATGCGCCCCGCCAGCGCCTTCATGGCGCCCAACGTCTGATCGTAGGAAAGCGTCTTCGACGGAAAGGACCACGCATTTCCCATGGTCATCGAGCCGAAGCCGCGCGCTACCCGGCCATCTCCTGTGCGCACCACGCAATCGACATTCAGGAGCGTCACGCGGTCTACCGTCTGCGCGCCGAACCGGTACTGCGTGCGGTAGCGGAAGTCCTGGTAGCTGAACCGGATGTCCTCAATGCGCACGCGCGGGCGGGCTGCCGCGCCGCGGCATATGCCGAACGCCATGGGCGCCAAAGCAGCCGAGCGCAGCAGTTCACGGCGGTGCATCTCTCGACATGGTATCCTGTTCGTCAACGCGATGCGCGCAAAGCTGATCATCCCGATCGCGGTAGTGCTGCTGCTCGCCGGATTCCAGTGCCCGGGGCCGTGCACTCACCTGGAAAATAGCGGCGATCCGCCGTGCCACCAGCACGATTCCCGAGATGAAAATCAACTGCCGTGCCCGCACTGCTCGATGGCGGCCGCCACGGCTCCCACGCTGGCGGCGCATGCGACGGCGCCTGAGATGCCACTCCGCCAACTGGTCGCGCCGGTAACGGTCAGCCTTCCGCGGCTGTCTCGCGAAGCCGCGCTCAATGAGCCCGCGCCGTCCCCGCCGGGCTTAGCCAGTCTTTCGTCCGTCCTTCTCCGCATTTGAACCACTGCCGCCGTTGAGTGCTCTCAATCCGCAAAAGGAGGAGTGTCGTGATTTGGCAGAAACTCGTTTTCATTTTCCTGTCCGCAGCAGCCCTGTGCGCGCAAACTATGCCGGATATGAACCCGTCCGGCATGTTCCTGATGAATCTGGCGTCCGGCACGTCCGGGAACCCTGAATCCTGGCCGATGCCTATGCGCATGGCGCACTCCGGGGGCTGGAGCGCCATGTTCATGGGGGTCGCCTTCGTGTCGGATATCCAGCAGTCCGGCCCACGCGGCGGCGACAAGCTGTATTCGACGAACTGGTTCATGGCGTCGGCCCAGCACCGCGCCGGCGCGAAGGGCGCTTTTGAAACCGTGCTCATGCTCAGCCTGGAACCCGCCACCGTCACCGATCGCCGTTACCCGCTTCTGTTTCAGACCGGCGAAACAGCCTACGGCGTGCCGCTGGTGGATGCCCAGCATCCGCACAATTTCATCATGGCCCTGGGATTCCATTACGCCTATCAATTGGGCGATGACACCACCTTGGACGCCTACGTCGCGCCCGTCGGCGACCCTGCCCTCGGCCCAGTCGCGTTTCCCCATCGTGCCTCCGCCGCCGAACTGCCCGAAGCCCCTATCTCGCATCACTGGCAGGATTCCACGCACATCGCCGACGAGGTGGTCACGCTGGGCGTCTCGCACAAGAAGATCAAGCTGGAGGCCAGTGGCTTCCACGGAGCAGAACCCGGCGAGAACCGCTGGATCGTCCAGGCCGGACCAATCGACTCGTGGTCCGCGCGCCTGTGGTTCTTTCCGGCGGACAATTGGGCCGCCCAGGTTTCCGCCGGCCGGCTGGCGCATCCCGAAGCGCTCGAGCCGGGGGACCAGGTGCGCGTCACCGCCTCGGTCGCGTACACCAAACCCATGCCCGGCGGAAGCTGGTCCACCAGCCTGATCTGGGGCCGCAACCACTCCACCGCCACGTTCAGCAACTCAAACTCATACCTGGCGGAATCCGTCCTGCCCATTAGCCGCAAAAATTTTATTACCGGCCGGTTCGAGCTGGTCGATAAGGACGAGTTGGATATCCCCGGCCTCTCCAGTGTCACTTTCCGCATCGGCGCCTACACCATCGGCTACACCCGCGATATCGATCTCTTCCGCCATGTGGAGACCGGTGTAGGCGCCAACTTCACGGCTTATTCGCTGCCGGATTCGATCAAGCCCTACTACGGCAATCACCCGGCCGGCGGCAATCTCTTCGTTCGTTTCCGGCTCAGGGCGGCCCAATAGAGATCGCCGCGGCGTTACAATCGTCCGCATGACGCGCACGGCTCTCGCCCTCTGCCTGCTCCTCGCTGGCGCCCTGGCTTGGACAGCCAGCCGCCCCGCCGACATCCCCTTTGAAAAACACACCCTGGATCTGGGAGCCAACGAAAGCTGCGCCATTGCCGACATCAACGGCGACGGCAAGCCCGACATCGTCTCCGGCGAGAACTGGTACGAGGGCCCGCGATGGATCAAACACAAGTTCCGCTCGCTGCCCTACACCAATAACTACATCGACAACTTCAGCGACCTGCCGCTGGATGTGAACGGCGACGGCCACATCGATATTGTGAGCTGCTCCTGGTTCGCCCATCGCCTCTTCTGGAGCGAGAATCCGGGCCCCGGTTCGGGCAAAGGCGAGTGGAAGGAGCACATGATCGAGACCGGCTCGCCCGTGGAGTTCGCCTTCCTGGTAGACCTTGACAATGACGGCAAAGCCCGTGAAGTGCTCCCCGAATTCGGCGACGCCGAACATGCCGCTCGCCTGGTATGAAGCCAGGAACGGCCAATTCGTCAAGCACGTGGTCAGCCCCAAGAGCTGGGGACACGGCATCGGCGCGGGCGACGTGAACGGCGATGGCCGCAACGATATCATCACCCCCAAGGGCTGGTTCGAAGCGCCGCCCGACCCGCGCACCGGAACCTGGAAATGGCACCCCGATTTCGATCTCGGCGACACCGGCTTCATCTATGTCTACGACGTGAACGGCGACGGCCGTCCCGACATCGTCACTTCGATGGCGCACAACTACGGCATCTTCTGGCTGGAGCAGAGCGCCGACGGCCACTGGACCAAACACATGATCGACGAAAGCTGGTCGCAGGCGCATGCCTGACGCTGGTGGATCTGAACGGCGACGGCCAACTGGACCTGCTCACTGGCAAGCGCTACATGGCCCACAACGGCCACGATCCCGGCGAGCGTGAGCCGTTGGGCATCTACTGGTACGAGTTCATGCGTCTCGATGGCGGCAAGACCATCGAATGGGTGAAGCACGTGGTGGACTACAGCACGCGGACCGGCGGCGGCATGCAAATCCCCGTGGCGGATCTCGATGGCGATGGCGATCTGGATTTTGTGGTGGCGGGAAAAAGCGGGCTTTTTCTTTTTGAAAATCTGACTAAAAATCCGACCAAGCGGTAGCCTGCGCCTTGAAAATCGGTGTAGATCACAGTGGAAGTCAGCCGCTCGTCGGGCGGATCGTAGCTGATCACGCCTAGCTCCGCCTAGCTCCAGGTTGCCATCCAGCAACTCGTTGGGAATCTTGCTCGACAGGCTGCGCCGCACCCGAACGTTGACCTTGGGGTGCCGCCGCCGGAAGTTCTCGATATGCCGCAATAGGTAAAGCGAGGTCGATTCATTGGCGCCCACCGTCAGCGTGCCCGCGGATTTGTCGCGCAGTTCGGCTAGCGAATTCTCCATCTCCAGGTGCAGATTCTCGAAGCGCCGCGCGAAGTCCAGCACCGTGCGCCCGGCGTCGGTCAGCACCAAATCTTTGGCGGAGCGGTCGATCGGCTTTTCGCCCAGTTCTCGCTTCCAGCCGCTGGTTATCCTGTGCCTCTTGGCGTACCCTGAAAGAAGGAGCGTAGATCATGGCGAGCCTCGATTGGTCACAATGCCCGGCCGTGGAGAGCATCCCAGGCAAGGTCAGCGGCGCATGGGTGTTCAGGGACACGCGGATGCCGGTGTCCATTGTGTTTGAAAACCTGGAAGCCGGCGCCACCATCGACGAAATCACGGAGTGGTTCCACCTGACGCGGGAACAGATTGTGACCGTCCTTGAATTCGCCGCGCGAAGCCTCGACCCGCTTCCGGCCCCGCAGTACGGTACGCCATTAACGGTAAATGCTTATCCTGCTTGATCACAGCACGCCAGCCCCGCTGCGATACGCATTGAAAGGTCATGTGGTCGTCGAGGCGGTGGAACGTGGATGGGAGAGGCTTACCAACGGCGCCCTGCTCGATGCCGCCGAGGAGGCCGGCTTCGAACTGTTTGTGACCGCCGACAAGAACATCCGGTATCAGCAAAATCTGACGAGCCGGAAAATCTCTATCGTCGTGCTCGGAAATGCGCAGTGGCCCGTTTTGCGCCCATACGTTGAGAGGGTCGTTGCCGCAGTGAGCGCGGCCAGTCCGGGCAGCTACTCCGAAGAAACATCCCTTCCAGGTAACCTCCGCAGTCTGTTTAATGCCGCTGGCGGACTCCGCGCCAATCGCACGTTCGACGTGTCTCATGTTCTAACGGTCCAGCCGGTGCATGGGCAAACCGCTGGGCCCTGCATCTCACCCGCGAAGTCCGGGTTTGCCGCGAAGAAAGCCTGAAACAACACCTTCTCTTCGCTAATTTGGTTGGCGAGATTCTTGCTCAGATCGAGAACCCTTCAGCCTTCCCACTGCGTTTACGATATCATTCCGCCGGCGTAAGAACAGATGGTTTTCGCGTTCGAGTGCCCGGCCGTACCTGCGCGCTTTCGGTGCGGTCGCTGTTCGTGACGTGAGGATCACTGTCCGGCGGTCAGCTTCAGGATCATCCCCTGATCCGTCGCCACCCACAGCGCGCCGTCGCTCGCCGCCCTCAGCATGGCGCGCACCGCGTTGGCCCGGTAATCGACGTCCATCTCCTGCCAGTCGGTCAGATTCTCGCTCTTCAGGATGATCAATTTGCGCGGAACGGGCGAGTGCTGCATTTGTCCCACTACTTCCACGCCCGCGAGATATCCCGTCCCCGATGGCTGCAGGATCACGTCGGTGATAGCCCGGTCGGCGGCGTTGTACACGATATCGCTCTTGCCCGTTGTGCCGTCGAGCAAGTGCACCTCCGACGGCCATTTGAAGGTGTCGGTGAATTCGATCAGCCCCAGCCCTCGCCCGTCCGGTAGAAAAACCGTGCGCGAGATGCGGCCGAACATCGATGAGGTCGAAGGCTTCCAGGTCTTGCCGCCGTCCCGCGTATCCAGCATGATCGACAAGTGGGGCCACTCGCGCCGCGCGGTGGTGTCCTTGGGGTCCAGCCAATCGGGCTTGCCGTCGTCGCCCCGGCGCGGCGGCGCGCTGAAGCCCCCGATCAAGCCGGTCTGTGCGTTCACGAATGTGATGGTGTTGTAAACCGTGTACTGCGCATCGGTATGCGGCTCCTGCGCGGCGGCAATCGGCTCCCATGTCTTGCCGCCATCCACGGTCTGGTAGGCCAGTTTGGCGGCGCCGATGGCGAAGCCGCGGGACTCATCCAGGAAATACACCTTCATCAGCAGCTTGGGCGAGTCGGGTTGCTCGCGCCAGTTGCGCCCTCCATCGCTCGACTGCCAGATCCCTTTGGGTGTCACCATCCAGCCCAGCGTGTCGTTGAGGAAGAATAGCGAGATGGGCACTTCGTGGAGCCGCGTGACGGTCCAGTGCGCGCCCCCATCGACGGTGGTCACGGTGACCGGCTTGGTACTGCCCTTGTCGTCGAGGTAGCCGGCCGCTATGCCGTGCGCGGACGACAGAAATTGCAGATCGTTGATCACCAGCGAGGAATTTTCTTTGTCGTAGAAGTAAGAGATGCGCCATTTCTCGGTGGACCGGGCGGGCCCGGCAAGCATGGCGAGCGCCAGCACCAGGCTGGCTGCCGATCTCACTAGTACACGTCCCATTGCTTATTACCCCTGCTGCCGTTCTAACGCGGACGAATCGGACCGGAAGCCAACACCAACTCCACGTGATTGGCCGATTCCACGGCCGTAGGCGCCATGCGCGCCAGCACCAGCACGCAGCCTACTTGCTCTCCCAGCGTAGTCAGCACCTCCATCTCGCTGCCTGTATGCTGGTGCGGCTGGCGATGCTGCACGTTGATCACCCCCACCACCCGGTTGCGGGCGATCACCGGCGCCGAAAGAAAAGCTTCGTAGCTGTCTTCCGGCAATTCGCCGAAAGTCTTGAAGCGCGGGTCCTTGTACGCTTCACGCGAGATGGCCAGCAGACGGCGCTCGCGCGCGACCCACCCCGTGAGGCCTTCGTTCAGTTTCAGCCTGATTTTGCCGATAGTCGAAGGGTGAGGCGTATTGGAAGCGCACAACACCAATTCCTCGTTATCCAGGAGGTAGACCAGGCACGAATCGCATCGCGAGAATTCCACCGTCAGGGAAACGATGCCTTGCAGCACTTCCTGCAGGCTCAAATCCCGTACCATGAAGCGGCTGACCTTCTGAAAAAGCTGCAACTGTTGTTCGGTGCGTTGCAGGCGGGACTCCAGTTCCTTGGCCTTCGGCACGCTCCCATTATAATGCCGCGGTAAATGGCCACAATGAAGTTTCTGGAACCTGGCGGGCCGCGCCGGATCTGGCAGCCGCCGGAGTGCCCCTTCCCGATCGAATCGTCCGCCGCCGCTCTCGATCTGATTCGCGTGGTGGCTACCGACGCCTTCTTCTCGATCCCGCACGGCGGCGCAGAGATTGGCGGCGTGCTATGCGGCACGCGCAAGGAGGGCCGCGTGCTCATCCTGGCGGCGCGGCCGCTCGAATGTGAGCATGCGTTCGGCCCCACGTTTACCCTTTCCGATGTCGATCATGGCCGTCTCCGGGCGCTCCTCGACGAAGGCTGCCGCGATCTGCGCGCCGAAGGCATGGAGCCGGTGGGCTGGTACCATTCGCACACCCGCAGCGAGATTTTCCTCTCCGCCCAGGATGTGGAGATTCACAACCGTTACTTCCCCAGCCCCTCGGATGTGGCGCTGGTCGTGCGGCCGCACCGCACGCAGCCGATGCGCGCCGGATTCTTTTTCCGGCAGGCCGGCGGCACGATGCATGCCGATTCCACCTACGGCGAGTTTGTCCTGGCAGGACCGGCGCCCCGGCCCGCCGAGCCCACACCGGAAAGTACGAAAGATCTCGTGGCTTATCCAGCGCATTGTCCAGCGCCTCCGGACCCGGTTTCCGTCCCGAAACAATCCACGCCCTGGCTTTGGTGGGCCGCGACTGTGCTCGTGCTGCTATCCTCCGCCGTCTTTTACCAAAGCGATTGGTTACGGGTCCCGCCTCCCGCCGCACCGCCTTCGGTTTCGCTGATGGCCTACGATCTGGATGGGCAGTTGCAGATTCACTGGGATCGGCAGGCGGAGCCAATTCGCTCCGCCACGTCCGGCACTCTTGAAATCAAAGACGGCGACGCACGGACCGTGGTCACGCTGGAGAGCCAGCGGCTGCGCAACGGCACGGTCAGCTATGCGCGGGCCGGCTCACGCGTGGACCTGTGCCTCACGCTCGAACAACCGGGCCGCCCAAAATTCGAGGAGTGCACCACGTTCGTTGGCCGTCCGCCCGCGGCCTTGACGATGCGTCCTCGCGAGCGGCGCCCCTAACGAAATCGATGGTTAGATCGTCTACGCTGGTGAAGGCCCCGGAAGGAAATCCGCGAAGTGTGGAGTTTGACGTCATTAGAGAGGCTCGCGCAAGACCTGCGCTACGCGGCGCGCATGTTCGTACATAACCCCGCGTTTGTGGCCATTGCAGTGCTATCCATGGCGTTGGGCATCGGCGGCAATGCGGCCGTATTCAGCCTGGTGAATACGCTGCTCATCCGGCCGCTCCCCTATCCACAGCCGGATGAACTGCTGCGCATCACCAAGGTCTATCCGAAGGCCGCGCTGCCCATGTTTCAGGAACAGAGCCGCGCCATGGACATCGCGTCCGCCAGCCCCGGCTCCGACTTCAACCTGACCGGAATGGGTAAGACCGTGCGCGTCATGGGCAGTTCGGTCTCCGCCAATCTATTCTCCGTTCTGCGCGCGCCGGTGGCCCTTGGGCGAAGCTTTGAGACCGGAGAACAGCGGCCCGGAGCCGACCGCATCGTGATTCTCAGTCATGGTCTCTGGATGACGGAATTTGCCGGCGATCCGGAGATAATCGGAACCATGATTACGCTCAACGGCGTGTCCCGGCAGGTAGTGGGAGTCATGCCCTCCGCGTTCGGCTTCCCGAGCGGCAAAGTGCAGCTTTGGATCCCCGCCAGGCTGGACCCCTCCGACATGGAGGATTACTGGGGCAAAGAGTATGTGCCGTTCATCGCCCGGCTGCGCGCTGGCGCGACCCTGCCGCAGGCCCAAGGCGAGGTGCACGCCATGATGAAGCGGCTGCAATCGCAGTTTCCATTCCCGATGCCGCATAACTGGAATGGCGACGCTACCGCCATACCGCTGCAGGCGGACCTGGTGGGCGAGATTCGCGGCAAGTTGACGGTTCTGTTTGCGTCGGTAGGCATCGTGCTGCTGATTGCCTGCGCCAACGTTTCGAGCCTGCTGCTCTCCCGCGCCACGTCGCGCCGCAAGGAAATCGCTTTGCGCACCGCGCTGGGATCCAGCCGTTTCAGAATCGTTCGCCAGCTCTTGACCGAGAGCGTGCTGCTGGCGGCGCTGGGCGCTGCCGTCGGTCTTCTCGTCGGAGCGGCCGCGCTGTCCGTATTCAAGTCCGCCCTGCCATCCGATACGCCGGGCATGCGCGGCGTGCGGATCGATTGGCAGGTGGCCGGCTTCGTCACTGCATTGGCCGCGCTCACCGGATTGGCGTTCGGCCTGGCCCCCGCCCTGAGCGCCTCGCGCGTGGATTTGGCCGGAACCATCAAGACCGGCAGCGCGCGCTCGACCACCACTACCTGGGCGCGGTTGCGCGGTTTGCTGCTGATTGGCGAAGTCTCGCTCACCGTGGTCCTGGTCGTGTCGGCGGGGCTGCTGCTGAAGAGCCTGTTCGCCATGTCGCGCGTCAACCCGGGTTTCAACCCGGAACGCATTCTGACGGTGCGTCTAAGCCCCAATCAGTCGTCGTGCGCGCAGCCTGCGTCCTGCATCGCTCTCTATGATCGTCTGTTGGGAGAAGCTCGTGGTATCTCCGGAGTGTCGGATGTGGCCGTCGCCAATACCATCCCTCTGGATGGCCAGATCCCCTCGCTGCCCTTCGACGTGGAAGGGCACCCTAAAACCGCGGATTTTCCTGCACCCATGTTTTGGGCCGGGGCCATCACACCCGACTATTTTCAAATGCTGCACATCCCTCTGCGGGAGGGCCGCGGGTTCACCGCCGCCGATGGGGCGAAATCCAGTGCCGTCGTCGTCATCACCGCGTCCACCGCGCGGCGCTTCTGGCCGGACCAAAGCGCCGTAGGCAAACACATCAAGACCGTCTGGGATACCCAATGGAGAACCATCATCGGCGTGGCGGACGACGTACGCCAGTTCAACCTGACGGGCCGCGATCCCGAGGGCATCAGCGGCGCCGTCTATATGCCGTACCCGCAATCCGTGCAGGGCGACCACCAGATCCCCGCCGCCATGGATCTGCTCGTCAAGACAGCCGCCCCGCCCGCCCGGATTGCCGGTGAGGTCCGGCAGATGGCCCGCGATCTGGACCCGAACACGCCTTCTGGCGAAGTGACCACGTTGACTGCCGTGGTTTCCGGTTCCACCGCGGACTTTCAATCCACCATTTGGGTCTTTCTCAGTTTTGCGGCTGCGTCGCTGCTGCTGGCGGCCATCGGAATCTATGGATTGGTGTCCAACTCCGTCGCGCAAAGAACCTATGAGATCGGTCTGCGCGTGGCGATCGGCGCTACCCGGCAGGAGATCCTGCAATTGATGCTCACCGAAAGCTTGCGGCTTACGTTGATGGGAATCGTGACGGGTGTCGCCGCTTCACTGGCCGTGACGCGTTTTCTCTCGAGCCTGCTCTATGGAGTGACGCCGACCGATCCCGTAACCTTCACGACTGTCTGTGCCATTATGCTGGGCATCGCCGTGATGGCGAGCTATGTGCCCGCCTGGCGAGCCGCCAATCTGGACCCCATTAAATCCCTGCGCGTCGAGTAAAGCACCGGCTTAAAGTAAACCGAGCTGCTATCGAAGGAGCGTGGAGTCAAGGAATATACTGGTCACCAGGTATGCTCATCATCTTTGGCGGCCTGCCAGCCACTGGAAAGACGACAATTGCGCGGGAACTGGCCCGCCAGCTCGGTGCAGTGCATGTACGTATAGATTCTATTGAGCAAGCGATTTGGGATTCAGGGGCGCTCAGCTCACCAATCCACGACGCTGGCTATCGTGTGGGCTATGCAATCGCCGCGGACAATCTCCATGTCGGCAGGACAGTGATTGCGGATTCAGTGAATCCTATTCAGATCTCTCGCGATGCTTGGGTCGAAGTTGCCAACCGCGCACAGGTACCTGCCGTTGAAATCGAGGTCACGTGTTCCGACGCCAACGAACATCGGCAGCGGGTGGAAACACGAATATCCCGCATTGCCGGATCGCGGTCGCTTACTTGGCAAGACGTAGTCTCTCGGGATTACCATCCATGGAATCGCGAGCATATTGTGATCGATACCGCCAGCCGGAGCGTCGAGCAGAGCGTCACGATACTTCGCGGAGCGCTACCGGAACAATAAGTCAATCGCTGGCATCCGGCCCCGCGTGTCCATCCAGATGACGACGCGGAAACTGCCATGGCGGATCATTTCTCGCGAGCGCCGAAGCTCAGCTTGTTTCTCCGGCCTTCCGCTGGCCTTCGTCTTGCGCATAGCGGCAATCTCCTGGCCTTCTCCGATCCGGACTTGTTTCTGGTTCCTGCGTTGCGCCGCAGCGGATCACAAAAGACGGAATCCTCTCAAGTCACTGAAAACAATCGCTGATCGCGCCCTGCCCCGGTAATTCTCCGGAAACGGCCTGCTATGCTGAAGTCGGCAACCAGACTGTCTGCGCAGTCCAACGCAAGGAGACGCTACAAAATGCAACACAATGTAACGGGAAACAAAAAAATCGCTGCGCCCTCGGCCAGTCTGTCGTTAAACCGTGGACCAAGTTCGCTGAGCCCAGGCCACGAGGGTACCCGGATTGAACCACCTCCTCCGGGTGCTGCTTACCGCCAAATCCGACCGACCAGGGCAACCCGGCCCTCCAAAGACCCGCCACGCTCTCTATCTCCTGTGTAGCCTGTCATATAACCGCAACCAAATAAATGCCAACAAATAAGCTATTCTTATACTAGGCAAATTACAGATTCCCGTTGCATGATACTCATCCCGCTGGTACACTGAAAGCATTCCACGGAGAATTCGATGATTGACCCTAGTTGTAGCACAGGTCTACCGCACCCCAAGGCCTGTACGACCCCGCATCGAGCACGATGCCTGCGGCATCGGCTTCGTGGCCAGCATCAAAGGCCAGAAATCGCACGACATTATCCTCAAGGGCATCCAGGTACTCATCAACCTGACGCACCGCGGCGCTTGCGGCTGCGATCCGGAAACCGGCGATGGCGCCGGCATCTTGATTCAGATTCCGCACAAATTCTTCTTGCGCGAGTGCGCCGCGCTCGGCTTCACGCTGCCGCCCCAGGCGAATATGGCGTGGGCATGATCTTCCTGCCGGTGGAAAGCCGCATCAGCGGCTCACCTGCGAGGGCATACTGGAGCGCATCGTCCGCGAGGAAGGGCTGACCGTTCTGGGCTGGCGCGATACGCCCGTGGATGGCGACGCCATCGGCCGCGTGGCGCGCGCCTCGCAGCCTTATATCCAGCAAATCTTCATCGGGTGCGCGGCACGGCATGACGAAGACGCGCTCGAGCGCAAGCTCTACGTGGTGCGCAAGCGCGCGGAAGTCGAGATCGCCGCATCCGACATCCCGAATAAGGGCGATTTCTATATGCCGTCGCTCTCCTGCCGCACCATCGTATATAAGGGGCTGCTGCTGGCCCCGCAGATCGCGCAATTCTACGGCGAGCTTTCCGATCCCGACGTGATGAGCGCGCTGTGCCTGGTGCACCAGCGCTTCTCCACCAACACGTTCCCCACCTGGCAGCTGGCGCACCCTTACCGCTACATCGCGCACAACGGCGAAATCAACACGCTCAGGGGCAACGTGAACTGGATGCACGCGCGCCAGTCGGTTCTGCGCTCGCCGCTTTTCGGCGACGACATCAAGAAGCTGTTCCCCATCATCGCGCCGGGCGGCAGCGATTCGGCCAACTTCGATAACGCCCTCGAGCTGCTGTATCATGGCCGGGCGCGCGACATGCCGCACGCCATGGCCATGCTGATTCCGGAAGCCTGGGCCAGCAACCCGCACATGCATCCGGAGAAGCGGGCGTTCTACGAATATCACGCCTCGCTGATGGAGCCGTGGGATGGGCCCGCGGCCATCGCCTTCACCGACGGCCGTGTGATCGGCGCCACGCTCGACCGCAACGGCCTGCGCCCGGCCCGCTACATCTGGTCACGCACGACGATCTGGTGGTGATGGCGTCGGAGACCGGCGTGCTGCCGATCGCGCCCGGAAAAGTGCAAGAAGAAGGGCCGGCTGCAGCCCGGCAAGATGCTGCTGGTGGATACCGTCGCGGGCCGCATTGTTTCCGATAAGGAATTGAAGCAGCGCCTCTATTCCGCGCCAGTCCTTACGCGCAATGGCTCGAGGAGAATCAGATCACGCTGGACCAACTGGCCGAGCCGCCGCGCGAGCACGGCTACCGATCCCGACACCATGCTGATGCCGGCAGCGGGCCTTCGGCTACACCGATGAAGATCTGCGAATGCTGCTCGCGCCCATGGCCGAGAAGGGTGAGGAGCCGGTCGGCTCGATGGGCACCGACACGCCGCTGGCCTGCCTCTCCGACAAGCCGCAGCCGCTATTCCATTATTTCAAGCAGCTTTTCGCGCAGGTAACCAATCCGCCCATCGATCCGATCCGCGAAGAGATGGTGATGTCGCTCATCAGCTATATCGGGACCGAGCGCAACATCCTCGACGAAACGCCGCAGCATTGCCACACGCTCAGCTGCCGCATCCGATCCTGACCAACCGGCGATCTGGAAAAACTGCGCCGCGTCTCGCAGGGCGATTTTCTGGCCACCACGCTGCCCACGCTGTTATCCGGCTAAGGACGGAGCGAAGCGACTGGAGCGCGCGCTCGATTCAGCTTTGCCGGCGCGCGTCGCTCGCCATCCAGTCCGGCTACACGCTGCTCATCCTCTCCGACCGCGGCGTGGATGAGGATTACGCGCCGATCCCCAGCCTGCTGGCGCTGACCGCCGTGCACAATCACCTGGTGCGCGAGGAGACCCGCACGCAGGTGGCGCTGATCATCGAATCGGGCGAGCCGCGCGAGGTGATGCATTTCGCGCTGCTGATCGGCTATGGCGCGAGCGCCGTGAATCCGTATCTGGCCATCGAAACGCTGGAAGACATGGCCATGCGCGGCCATCTGCCCGAAGGCGTGACGTTCGAAAAGGCCCTCGAGAATTATCAAGAAGGCGATCAATAAGGGCCTGCTGAAGACTTTTCCAAGATGGGCATCTCGACGCTGCAAAGCTATCGCGGCGCGCAGGTGTTCGAGGCCATCGGGCTGAACAAATCGCTGGTGGAGAAATATTTCACGGGCACGGCCTCGCGCATCGAAGGCGTCGGGCTCGAGCGTGCTGGCGCCGCGAAGCGCAAGATGAAACACGCACACGCGCTTCGCGGCCGTCACCGGCTCCGATACGGAGCTGCCCGTGGGCGGCAATTACCAGTACCGCGTGCGCGGCGAATATCACCTGCTACAATCCGCTCACTATCGGCAAGCTGCAGCACGCCGTGCGGCAGTGGAGCTTCGCAGACTTTCCAGGAATACACCGATCTGATCGACAAGCAGAACCAGCCAGCTTGCACGCTGCGCGGCCTGCTCGAAGTTCAAGCAAGTCCGCCGCGGCCCGTGCCGCTCGAGGAAGTGGAGCCGGCGGCCGAAATCGTCAAGCGTTTCGCCACCGGCGCCATGTCGTTCGGCTCGATTCGCAAGGAAGCGCACGAGACCCTGGCCATCGCCATGAACCGCATCGGCGGCAAATCCAACACCGGCGAGGGCGGCGAAGACGAAGCGCGCTTCGAGCGCGACGCGAATGGCGACTGGCGCCGCAGCGCCATCAAGCAGGTGGCCTCCGCGCGCTTCGGCGTGACCACCAATTACCTGGTGAACGCCGACGAGTTGCAGATCAAGATGGCGCAGGGCGCCAAGCCCGGCGAAGGCGGCCAGCTTCCCGGCCACAAGGTGGATGAAATCATCGCACGCGTGCGCCATTCCATTCCCGGCGTGGGCCTGATTTCGCCGCCGCCGCACCACGATATCTACTCCATCGAAGATCTGGCGCAGCTGATCTACGACCTGAAGAACGCCAATCCGCACGCCCGCATTTCGGTGAAGCTGGTGGCCGAAGTGGGCGTGGGCACGGTGGCCGCGGGCGTCTCGAAGGCGCATGCCGACGTGGTGCTGATCAGCGGCGATAGCGGCGGCACCGGCGCATCGCCGCTCAGCTCCATCAAGCACGCCGGCATTCCCTGGGAGCTGGGCCTGGCGGAGACGCAGCAGGTGCTGGTGATGAACGACCTGCGCGGCCGCATCCGCGTGCAGACCGACGGCAAGCTGCAAACCGGCCGCGACGTGGCCATCGCCGCGCTGCTGGGCGCCGAGGAGTTCGGCTTCGCCACCGCGCCGCTGGTGGCCATGGGCTGCATCATGATGCGCAAGTGCCACCTGAACACCTGCCCGGTGGGCATCGCCACGCAGGATCCGGCGCTGCGCGCCAAGTTCCAGGGCAAGCCCGAGCACGTCATCAATTTCTTTTTCTTCATCGCCGAGCAGGTGCGCCAGTACATGGCGCAGCTCGGCTTCCGCACGCTTCGACGAAATGGTGGGCCGCGTGGATATGCTGGAGACGCGCGTGGCGCGCTGGACCACTGGAAGGCCAAAGGGCTGGACTTTTCCGCCATTCTGTACAGCCCGCAGATGCCCGCGCGCATCGCGCGGCGCTGCGATCGCAGCCGCAGGATCACGGCCTCGACCAGGCGCTCGATTACAAGCTGATCGACCATGCGCGCGAGGCGCTCGAAAACCGCACGCCCGTCGAGATCAAGCTGCCCATTCGCAACGTGCACCGCACCGTGGGCGCCATGCTCAGCGGCGAGATCGCGCGGCGCTACGGCTCGGCGGGCCTGCCCGACGATACCATCCGTTTCCAGTTCACCGGCTCGGCGGGCCAAAGCTTCGGAGCGTTTCTGGCCAGCGGCGTCACGCTCGACGCTCGAAGGCGACGCCAACGATTACGTCGGCAAGGGGCTGTCCGGCGGCCGGCTGATCGTCTATCCGCCGCGCGACTCCACCTTCCTGCCCGAAGAGAACATCCTGATCGGCAACGTGGTGCTGTACGGCGCCACCAGCGGCGAAGCGTTCTTCAACGGCATGGCCGGCGAGCGCTTCGCGGTGCGCAACTCCGGCGCCACGGCCGTGGTGGAAGGCCTCGGCGACCATGGCTGCGAATACATGACCAGCGGCCTGGTGGTGGTGCTGGGCAAGTGCGGCCGCAACTTCGCCGCCGGCATGAGCGGCGGCATCGCCTACGTGCTCGACGAGAGCGGCGATTTCGCCGAAAAGCGCTGCAACCTGGCCGCCGTCGATCTGGAGCCGGTGGTCGAGACGACGGACGTAGATGCGCTGCGCCATCTGATCGCACGCCACGTCGAATTCACCGGCAGCCCGCGCGCCAAATGGATTCTCGAGAACTGGGCCACGATGCTGCCGAAGTTCGTGAAGGTCTTCCCGCACGAGTACAAGCGCGTGCTGCGATGCCGACCGCAAGCCGCGCATGCGTCCGCAGCCGCTGCAGCTCACGAGGCTCGCGGCAGGTGACCCATGGGTAAGGTCACCGGCTTCCTGGAATACACGCGCGAGCTGCCGCAGCGCCGTCCCGCCGGCCGAGCGCATCAACGACTGGTTCGAGATCTACCTCGACTTTCCCGAAGAGAAGATCCGCACGCAGGGCGCGCGCTGCATGGATTGCGGCGTGCCCTTCTGCCACACCGGCTGCCCGCTCACCAACATCATTCCCGACTGGAACGACCTGGTCTACCGCGGCCGCTGGCGCGAAGCCGTGCGCGTGCTGCACGCCACCAACAATTTCCCGGAGTTCACCGGCCGCATCTGTCCCGCGCCGTGCGAAGCCGCCTGCGTGCTCGGCATCAACGAGCCGCCGGTCACCATCAAGCAGATCGAAAAGACCATCGTCGACCGCGCCTTCGCGGAGGGCTGGATTCGGCCCGAGCCGCCGCGCGATGCGCACCGGCAAGCGCGTGGCGGTGGTCGGCTCGGGACCCGCGGGCCTGGCCGCCGCGCAGCAACTGGCCGCGCCGGCCATGGGTGACGGTGTTCGAAAAGGCCGACCGCATCGGCGGCCTGCTGCGCTACGGCATCCCGAATTTCAAGATGGAGAAGCACCTCATCGACCGGCGCCTCGAGCAGATGCGCGCCGAGGGCGTGCGAGTTCGCGCCCAACGCCCACGTCGGCGTGAACGTTCCGGTGGAAGATCTGCGCCGCGATTACGACGCCATGCTGCTGGCGGGCGGCGCCGAGCAGCCGCGCGATCTGCCGGTTCCCGGCCGCGAGCTCAAGGGCATCCACTTCGCCATGGAATTCCTGCCGCAGCAGAACCGCCGCTGCGAAGGCGACACGGTGCCCGAGCCGAGCCATTCTGGCCACCGGCAAGCGCGTGGTGATCATCGGCGGCGGCGACACCGGCGCCGATTGCCTGGGCACCTCGCATCGCCAGAAGGCGCTCTCGGTGCACCAGTTCGAACTGCTGCCCAAGCCGCCCGATGAGCGCTCGCCGCTCCACGCCGTGGCCGCTGTGGCCGATGCAGTTGCGCATCGAAAGCTCGCACGAAGAAGGCGGCATGCGCGAGTGGAGCGTCGCCACCACCGGCTTCACCGGCGATGAGCACGGCAACGTGAAGCAGTTGCACGCCAGTGCGCGTCGGGTCCGCCGCCGAAATTCGAGCCGATCGCCGGCACCGAATTCACGCTGGACGCCGACCTGGTGCTGCTGGCCATGGGCTTCCTCGGGCCCGGTACGCAACGGCATGATCGAGCAGCTCGGCGTGAAGCTCGACCCGCGCGGCAACGTCGCAGGCGGATGCGAATTACATGTCGTCGGTGCCCGGCGTCTTCGCCGCCGGCGACATGCGCCGCGGCCAGTCGCTGGTGGTCTGGGCCATCGCCGAAGGCCGCAAGGCGGCCACAAGGCGTGGATCAATATCTGATGGGTTCGACCTCGCTGGCATAAACCGGCTATCGGATTTCCCGCGCCCTTGCGTCACCCCTCGCTATCCTAGTAACCTTTAGGTTTCCTTATGCCTTCTAAAACCCCTATCACTGTCGCGCATGGCGACGGCATCGGCCCCGAAATCATGGCGGCAACCTTGCAGATCCTGGAAGCCGCGGGCGCCGCTCATCGAGATCGAGACCATCGAAATCGGCGAGAAAGTCTACCTGCGCGGCAACACCTCCGGCATTGAACCCAGCGCCTGGGAGTCCCTGCGCCGCACCAAGGTTTTCCTGAAAGCTCCCATCACCACGCCGCAGGGCGGAGGCTTCAAGAGCCTGAACGTCACCGCCCGCAAGAGGCTCGGCTTGTACGCCAATGTCCGGCCCTGCGTCTCCTATCACCCGTTCATCGACACGAAGCATCCCGGCATGGACCTGGTCATCGTGCGCGAGAACGAAGAGGACTGCTACGCCGGCATCGAGTATCAGCTCAGCCCCGACGCCATGGAGTGCCTGAAACTCATCACCCGCCCGGGCAGCGAAAAGATCGTGCGCTACGCCTTCGAATACGCGCGCCAGCACAGCCGCAAGAAGGTCACCTGCTTCACCAAAGACAACATCATGAAGATGACCGACGGTCTCTTCCACAAGGTCTTCGACGAAATCGCCGCGCGAGTATCCGGACATCAGAACGAGCACTGGATCGTGGATATCGGCGCCGCCAAGATGGCCGATACGCCCACAGCTTTCGACGTCATCGTGATGCCGAACCTGTACGGCGACATTCTCTCCGACGTGGCCGCGCAGATCGCCGGATCGGTGGGTATCGCCGGATCGGCCAACATCGGCGATCAATGCGCGATGTTCGAAGCCATTCACGGCTCGGCGCCGCGCCGCGCCGGTCAGAATCTGGCCAATCCTTCCGGGCTGTTGCTGGGCGCCGTGCTGATGCTGGTGCACATCAACCAGCCCGAAGTCGCCGAACGCGTGCACAACGCCTGGCTGCGCACCATCGAGGACGGCATCCACACTTACGACATCTTCACCGAAGGCGCCAGCAAAGAGAAAGTGGGCACCAAGGAATTCGCCTGCGCGGTGGTCGCGCGGCTGGGCAAGAAGCCGCAAACCTTGAAGCCGGTGACTATGCGGCCGCGCCCGCCGCGCGCGCACGCCGCTTTCCACGCGTCCAGCCAGCCCGAACCCAAAGTGGACCTGGTCGGCGTGGATGTCTACGTGAACTGGCCTTCGCTCGATAACGACAAGCTGGCGGCTGTGCTGCAGCAAGGCCGCCGGCGAGCCGCATGGCTCTCACCATGATCGTCGAATCGCGGCGTCAAGACCTGGCCCGACGGCCATCCCGAGACGTTCTGCACCGATAATTACCGCTGCCGTTTCGCCGCGTCCGGCGGCGTCACACAGGCGCAGATCATCGAACTGTTGAGCCGCATCGCCGGTGCCGGGCATGGAGATCGTGAAGACCGAGAATCTGCGCAACTACGATGGACAAGCCGGGCTACACGCTGGCCCAAGGGGAGTAACGCAGAGTGATGCAACCACTGGTCGCCGTAATCATGGGCAGCAAGTCGGATTGGGAAACCATGCGGCATTGCGACGAGACGCTGACGCAATTCGGCGTGCCGCACGAGTGCCGGGTGCTTTCCGCGCACCGCACGCCGCTGCTGGCTTCCGAATACGCGACCGAACGCGGAATCGCGCGGATTCGAAGTGATCATCGCCGCCGCGGGCGGCGCCGCGCATCTGGCCGGGGTGGTGGCCGCCCACACGGTGCTTCCGGTGCTGGGGGTGCCCATGGAGAGCCAGGCGCTGAAGGGCATGGACTCGCTGCTTTCCACCGTGCAGATGCCCGGCGGCATTCCGGTGGGCACGCTGGCCATCGGCACGCCGGGCGCGCGCAATGCGGCGCTACTGGCCGTCGCCATCCTGGCCAATTCGCGGCCCGAGCTGCGCGAAAAATTGAAACGCTTTCGCGCGGAGCAAGCCGAGAAGGTGGCGCGCGAAACGCTTCCCTAATAGCACTCACATTAAATCCCATTCAACTTCACAGTCGCACCGCAACCGAATCCGCTTAGCCCGCGTTTGAAAGAGCAGAGGACTTACAAGATGAATCGGAAACTTACGTTGTTGTTACTGGTTACCCTCGGATTGCTGGTGCTTGGCGCTTGCGCGGGGGGCTATTATGTCCGCGTGGCGCCGCCTCCGCCGCGTTACGGAGTGGTCGGTGTTGCGCCGGGGCCGGGCTATGTTTGGGTGGATGGCTTCTGGGATTGGCGCGGCGGAAACTGGGCCTGGCCGCGGGCAGTTGGCGACGCCCCCCGAGAGCCGGCATGTCTTGGGTTCCTGCCCGCTGGGTCCCGGCTGGGCGCAGATACCGCTTGGTCCGCGGCTACTGGCGCCGTTAGGGCGGTCGGCAATCTCTCCCCGTTTCCGTCTGTAGGATAATGAATGAAACGTTTGAGAAATGGGGTCTTTCATGAAGCGGATTCGCGCCTGGAGCGTGGTCGTCATCCTGGCGGTTGCGGCTTTGATGCTGCTGTTGGGGGCCGACGCGTCCCGCGTCGAGCAGGACCGGTTGGGCCACTATCGGAATCTGGGCAAAGCCTTCTATGAAAACCCCACCACGCTGGCGCAAGCCGTCGACGAATTCAAGAAGGCACTGGATCTGGCGCCCAATTCGGCCCGTGAGCGGGTGAATTACGGCTTGGCGCTGCTGCGCGCCGGCAAGACCGAGGAGGGCGTCGCGGAGCTGAAACGCGCGCAAAAGCAGGACCCCAAGATCCCGCATACTTGGTTCAATCTGGGCATCGCGTTCAAGAAGGAAGGCGAGTACGCCACCGCCGTAGCGCAATTCGAGGGACTGTTGAAGCTGGTGCCCGACGAGCCCGTGTCGCATTACAACCTGGGCGTGATGGATAAGGCGGAGGATAAGCGCGAGGAAGCCATGCGGGAATTCGAAACCGCCGAACGGCTCAACCCCAATCTCGCCGCGCCGCATTTCCAACTCTACAACCTGTATCGCCAGGCCGGCCGGGCGGAAGACGCCGCGCGCGAATTGGCGATTTTTCAGAAGCTGAAGATTCTTACCGAAGGCGCCGCCATTCCGGAAGACATGGAGTGGAGCTACTACGCGGAGATCTACGATCCCATCGCGCCGCGTCCGGAGAGCGATCCCGCCCCTCCGCCCAAGTTCGACGATCGCAAGCTGGCGGACGGTTTCGATGCGGCTACCGCCGGCGTGCTGGTCCTTGGATGCATTCGGCGAGCGGCGGCCCGATCTGCTGGCCTGGTCATCCAAAGGCGCACAGCTCTACAAGAACGGAACAACGCTGGTGCCCGATTCCGGATTGGCCAATCTGAAAGACATCGTCTTCATTGCCGCCGGCGATTATGATAACGACGGTTTGCCGGACCTGTGCGTCATCACCGCGTCGGGCGCCGCGCTGTATCACAACACCAAAGGAAAATTCGAGAAGTCCGCGCTGAAGTTGCCCTCCGGCCGGTTCGTCAAAGCGGTCTGGATCGACTTCGATCACGACTACGATCTCGATCTAATTCTGTTGGGCGAAAATGCCGCCCTGGCGCGCAACAATGGCGAAGCCGGATTTAGCGATGACACCGCCGCCTTCCCGTTTCAGAAAGGCGCCGCCATCGACGCAGTTCCGATCGATCTGATCGCGGATACCAACGGCGTGGATCTGGTTGTCTCTTACCGCGACCACCCCGGCGTAATCTACCGCGACCGCCTGCTGGGCCACTATGAAGCCGAGCCGCTCGATGCCCTGCCGGCCGGCGCCAAAGGGCTAGCCGCCTTCGACGTGAACGCCGATAGTTGGACCGATCTGGCGGCGGACGGCCTGCTGCTGCTCAACCACCAAGGCAAGCTCGAGCGCATGACGGACCTCGAAGCCAAAGGTCCACTGACCTTCGCCGATCTGGCCAACCGCGGCATCGCCGACCTGGTTTCCGCGAATGGTGTTTTCCGGAATCTGGGCCTGGACCACTTCGAGAAAACCTCCATGCAGATTCCCGCCGCAGTAGCTGCGGTGGAAGCCGATTTCGATGGCGACGGCCGCGCGGACCTCGCACTGATAACCGGAGACGGCTCCCTACAACTGCTGCATAACGCCACGGAAACGCACAATAATTGGCTGCGCGCCGAGCTTACGGGCATCAAAAATCTGAAGCTGGCGACTGGCGCGAAGGTGGAGATTAAGACCGGTTCCAGCTATCAGAAGCGCACCTATCAGGGCGTGCCGCTGCTGTTTGGCGTCGATTCGTATAAGACCGCCGACTCGGTGCGCATCACCTGGCCCAACGGCATGATCCAGAATGAGCCGGACCAGCCTCTCAATAAATTAATCGATTACCAGGAAGCCCAAAGGATGTCCGGCTCCTGCCCCATGATCTTCACGTGGGATGGCTCGAAGTTCCGCTTCATTACCGACGTGTTGGGCGTGGCCCCGCTGGGCGCGGCCTCCGGCGACGGCAGTTACTTCCCCGTGGATCACGATGAGTACGTGCAGATTCCGGGCGAAGCGCTGCGGGCCGTGAACGGCCGCTACGAAATCCGCATTACCGAGGAACTGCGCGAGGTGTCGTATCTCGACCAGGTGAAGCTGATCGCGGTCGATCATCCGGCGGAGACGGAGATCTTCACCAACGACAAATTCAAATCGCCGCCGTTCCCCGAATTCCGTTTGTTCGGCGTAAAACAGCGCATCTACCCGGTGAGCGCGCGCGACGAGCCAGGGCGGCGATGTGCTGTCGCGTCTGCTGCGGCGCGACCGGATCTATCCGGATGGCTTCCGCCGCGATTACCTGGATGTGGCGGAGATGCATAATCTGGATCTGGATTTTGGCAACGCCGCGCCGGACAACCGCGCCGTGCTCATCCTGAACGGTTGGGTGGATTGGGCCGATGGCAGCACTTTCATGGCTGCCTCGCAAGCGCACAAGGATCTGGTGCTGCCCTACTTGCAAGTAAAAGATGCGGCCGGCAAGTGGCAAACCGTCATCGAAGATATGGGCATCCCGGCTGGTAAGCCTAAGACGATTTCAGTGGATCTGACCGGTAAGTTCCTCTCATCCTCGCGCGAGGTGCGCATTGTCACGAACCTGTGTGTGTATTGGGACGAGATTTTCCTGAGCGAGCAGACCGGCGCGCCGGCAGTACGCCTGGCGGATATGCAGGCTGAGTCGGCGGATCTGCATTTCCGCGGATTTTCCACGCCGGTGATTCATCCGCAACGTAAGCAGCCCGAGGGCTTCGACTACGCAAAGTGGATGCCGGTCTCCATGTGGAACCCCACGCGGGGACTCTACACGCGCTATGGCGACGTGCTGCCGGTCATTACTGCGCTCGACGACAAGTTGGTGATCATGGGATCGGGCGACGAGTTGCGCCTGCTGTTTCCCGAGCGCGCCGCCGGCCCATTGCGCGCCGGCTGGAAGCGCGACTTCCTGCTCTTCGTGGACGGCTGGGCCAAGGATGCCGACGCCAATACGGCCTATTCGCAGAGTGTGGAGCCGCTGCCGTTCCATGCCATGTCGCAATACCCGTATAAAGAAGGCGAGCATTTTCCGGACGACGCCGCGCACCGGCAGTATCGGGAGCAATACAATACGCGTCCGGCGCTGCGGCTGATCCGCCCGCTGGTAGGCGGGGCAGGCTTATAGTCAGCCAAAGAAAAAGCCCGGCTGGGAAAACCCGCCGGGCTTCACAAAAACTACCGACTCAGCGCACCTGAAGTTAAGCGACTTGTTGGCCTCTGTATTGGCTCACAATCGCTTCCATCTGATCTTTCAAGCGGAGCTTCAGCTTCTTCAACCGCACTTCTTCCAGTTGTTCCTGGTCGGTCAGGTGCGGCAGCGCTTCGAGCGCCTCCAGCCTGTGCGCGTAATCGCCGTGTGTCGCGGCAAGCTCGCGGTACTCCGCATTTGTTTCCATCAGATGCGCTTTAAGTTGTTCCGTTGCGTTCCGTTCCATATTGGGGCAGTTCCTCCCAGTGAGGTTGCCACGCCGAGTCGGTGGTTCAGGAACGAGGCTCGGTGGGTCATCTTCACTTCATCGTTTTGAGAAGTGCGGCAGGCCGCAGTCGGCCTGCCGTCTACTGTGACATTATCATGAATAAAGGTTCATCACAATAGCGCCTTCCCCCGAATTGGAATAGTAGCCGGCACGCGCGGCCCGACTCGCCAAACCCTAATGATTCGTAGAATTTCCGTGCGACCCCGTTGGATTCGCGCACTTCCAGCCAGAGCACGCCCGGATGGCTGGTGGTTAACTCCGCCAGCAGCCGGCGGCCGATGCCCCGCCGCCGGAAGGCCGGATCTACGGCCAGATTCAGCAGTTCGCTCTCACCCTCCGCCACCCTGCGCGCTATCGCGAATCCCGCGACACACTCTCCGCACACTGCCACCGCGAAATCGTACTCCAGGTACTCGCGTACGTTCCATTGGGCCGCCTCGGGAGAAGCGGATTGTATGCGGTCGATCGAATCCAGATCGCCCGGTCCGCCACGCCGCACGACCACGTCGATCACCGGTCACCCAGCCACGTTTCACCCGCCGTCACAGTGTCGCATGCCTCGTGGATATCCCGCGCATGGTTGACGACCGCGCAATAACGCACCTCGATCCGCGTTCGCGCCGGGATCCACCGGAATGCCGGCACGCCAAACAGGCTGCCCCGCTCGATCATTTGCCGACGGGTCTCCGCCACAGGCGATACGCCGAATTCCATGCCCCGTGTCAGCGTTCGCCCATTCCATGGCGGGCTCTGGCGGCTGTGGTTTTCCTCCCAGACGCCCAGCCACGGAAAGTCCCGCTGCCGCCAGGCATATGCCAACGCCGTGCCGCTGCGGGGCGACCAGGCCATGAAGTGGGCCTTCGCGCGCGCCGGGTTCATCAAATACGTGGTAAACCCGCCCGATACATCGGCATCGGTGTAACGGCGAAAATCGCCGCAGCCCTTCTCCAAAACCTGCGATTGCGTCACGGGCGCGCGAAACTCGGTCGCGCCCTTTTCGAGAAACGGCGGTCCCAACGTCACGTGCTCCGTCCAGGCGATCGGCCGGTCGGTGATGGATTCGTTCTCCACCGCCTCGGTAATCTCCACCACGCATCCGGCCACGCGAATGCGGCGCTCCACTTGCAACTGCGCTTGCGGAAGGCGCGCCCGTGCGGTCAGCTCGGCGGCCGTGGCCGCCACTTCATAATGGACCACGGAAGCCTCGCCGTGCACGGTCAACCCTGCGGCGGCTTCCTCCGCGGACGGTGGGCCAAAAATATCCACACACAGGTTATGCCCCATGATGCCGCTGAGCAGCTTGCTCTCCGCATCCGCGCCATACTCGGGATGCTTCTGCGCGTCGTAAGTGGAAGGCTCGATGGATGGCCAGGGCGGGGTCCACAGCGGGTTGACGCCCGTTGGCTTGTGCAGGATCTCCGCGATGTGCCCGCCTTCATGCAACACCGTCACCCGCACCGTTTCGTTTTGAATTGTGGTCGCGCGGCGGCCGCGATAGCCGTTTTCTGACATCATGGAAACTATTATGCCTCTGGTGTGCGCACTGCTGGCTTTGCTGGCCCCGTTTTGGGAGACCAAACCCCCCGGCGACTGGACCGAAGCCCAAATCGAGCTGCTCACGCACGACAGCCCCTGGGCGCAGATGGCGGATCCCGCGCCGGCCGTGCAGGTGTACCTGGCCACGGCGCATCCCCTACAGGAAGCCGAGGCGGAACTCGCCCGCCGCCGCGGCAAGCCGCTCAACGACGAGTACCTGGATTACCTGAAACAACAGGGCGGCGGGAAACTGATCGTCGCCATCGCCTACAAGAACTTGACGGCGCTCGCGGACGCCGAAGAAGCGCATCGCATGGAAGAGGAGTCCATCATGAAGGTGGGCCGCCAGAAGTATAAGATGGACGGCCATTTTCCGCCCATCCCTTCGGACCCGTTTCTACGGCTGGTCTACCCGCGGGTGGTCACCGAACGGGACAAGACCATCGTCTTCGAGCTGTACCTGCCTGGCTACGGGCCTTATCACGAAGCCCAGTTCCGGGTGCGCGACATGCTATACAAAGGCAAGCTCGAGATGTGAGCTGGCCGCAAAGGCGCGTGGGCGCCTCAATTCCGCCAAATAACTGCCCACGCGCCGTTTTGCGGCTGTTCATTAAGAGCCCTAGTCTAGTTCGCCGCAGCGGCGGCCGTATAGCTGCGCACCGCGGCCGATTCGTTGCTATACGATTCGAAAACGGTGACCAGCTTGGTGATCTGCATCAATTCCTGCAGCTTCTTCTGCAGGTTCAACAGCTTGAGTTGGCCGCCGCGGCTGGTCACCGTGGCGAAGCTGCCCACGAACTGGCCCAGTCCCGTGCTATCCATATAGCTCACCTCGGCCAAGTTAAGCAAGATGTTCTTTTGGCCGCTATCCAGCAGTTCCTTGATGGTATCGCGGAGCGAAGCCGCTTCTTCGCCGATCGTGATCCGGCCGGTCAGGTCCAGGATGGCGACGTTGCCGCTTTCACGGATATTGATTTTCAGGCTCATGACAAATAATCCTCATCCAAGCATACCTCCAACAGGGTCTGCCTATTTCAACCTATTTCCCCACGCATTGGCGCCGGCTAACTTTTCGAAATACCGGTACACGATCCGGGTCGCCTCCGGCACGGGCGAACGGCGGTCGTCGATGAACGCCGACATCACGCTAAGCACGAACGGCCGGCCCTCCAGAAACACGATGCCCGTTTCGGCGCGCGCGCCGGGCAGTTCGCCGGTCTTAGAAGCCGTCTCGATATCCAGCGGCAGTCCTTCGTGAATGCCGCCCGAGACCTTCTTCAGGATCTCGAGCATTTCGCGGCTGGCGGCTTCGTCCACCAGCTTGCCGCGATAGATCGTCTCCGCGAGGCGCGCCATCTCGTCCGGCGTCGAGACGTTCTCGTCGCCGCGCGCCACCGCCGCGGCGTCCATCATTTTGCGTCGCAAGCGTGTTTGCCGGAACCCTAGTTCATCCATCATGTGGTTCACGTCTTCCATGCCCGCCAGCGCGATACATTTGTTGGTCGCGGTGTTGTCGCTCCATTCGATCATGGCCGCGATCAGCTCGCGCACGGTCAGCGTCACGGGGGCGCCGCTTTTCAGACGTTCCCGTAAATGCCCGCTGCCGCCCACAGCCTCGCGCGGCTCGATGGTCACGCGCTCGTCGAGTGCGAACTTGCCGGCGCGCGCCGCCTGGTACATGCGCGCCAGGATGGGGATCTTGATGACGCTCGCCTGCGGAAAGACCGTGCCGCCGTGAAGCCCGAACGCGCGCCCCGTGGTCAGATCGATCGCGGTTACGCCCAGCGCCCCCTCGAAGCCTTCGTCGAAGCGGCGCAGTTCGGCCATGGTCTTGTTTTCCAACAATTCGGAAAGGGTGGGCTGGGCGCGGAGCATACCCGCTAGTGCCAGGCAGAGAAGAGCTGCGAACCGGGGCATGCGGGTTCCTAACGCGCGATCTCCCCAAATATGGGCTTCAACGCGGGATATATCGACTGATACAGCTTGTGCCCCTGGGCGTAGAACGCGGTTTCAACCGGCCGCGGCTCGATCGAATCCACCGCGCGAATCGTCGCGCGGGAGACCTCCGGCACGGACGCGTACTCGCCGGTGCCCACCAGCGCCAGCAGCGCCGCGCCATATGCCGAACCCTCCTGCGTTTCGAGCGTCACCACCTTCTTATCGAGGATATCCGCCAGCAACTGACGCCAGAACAGACTACGCGCGCCGCCTCCCGAAGCGCGCACAGACTCGACAGCCACGCCCAGTTGTTCGATGATATCGAGGCAATCGCGCTGGCTGTAGGAGACGCCTTCGATAACCGCGCGGATCAGGTCGGCGCGCCGATGGCTGGCCGTGAGGCCGATCCAACCGCCACGCGCAGTGGCGTCCAGGTGCGGCGTGCGCTCGCCCATCAGGTACGGCAGCCAGAAAAGGCCTTGCGCGCCCGCGGGAGCAGTGGCCGCTTCGGCGGTCAGCGCATCGTATTCCACGGCGGGAGCCAATTGATTGCGGAACCATTGCAGGCTCAACCCGGCGCCCTGGGTCACTCCCATGACGTGCCACTTGTCGCGCACGGCATGGCAAAAGGTGTGGACGCGGCCGGCCGGGTCATAAGCCACGTGCTCCATGTGCGCGAAGACCACGCCGGAGGTCCCCAGCGTGCAGGAGACGATGCCCGGTTCCACGATGCCGTTGCCCACGGCGCTGGCTGCCTGGTCGCCACCGCCTCCCACCACGGGCGTCCCTTCCGCGAGTCCCGTGGCCGCGGCCGCCGCACCCGTGACGCGGCCGGTCACATCGCTCGATTCAGAGCACGTGGGCAGGATGGCGCGGTCCAGGCCCAGCGCGTCTATCATGTCGCACGACCAACGCCGCGCCACCACATCGAACAACGAGGTGCCCGAGGCGTCCGAGACTTCCGTGGCGTACTCGCCGGTGAGTTGGAAGCGCAAGTAATCCTTCGGCAGCAGCAGATGCCGCACTTGATCGAAGGCGTGCGGCTCGTTGTCGCGCACCCAGAGCAGCTTGGGAAGCGTGAAGCCCGTCAATACGGGATTAGCGGTGTACTTTAAAACATTTTGGCGGCCGACTGTCCGATTAATGAAATCCACCTGCGGCTGGCTGCGCTGATCGCACCAGATGAGCGCGGGGCGGATTACGGCGCTCGATTCGTCGAGAATCACCAGGCCGTGCATCTGGCCGGAAAGGCCGATGCCGCGCACCTGCGCGCCCGGGATGCCGGCTTCGGCGAGCGAGCCGCGAATGGCATCGCGGGCCGCGTCCCACCAGTTCTCGGGACGCTGCTCGGCCCACAGCGGGCGCTCCATCCGGATATCTTCGTGGGCCGCCGTGAAACTGGCGGCTACGCGGCCCTGTGCGTCCACCAGCAATGCGCGCGTGCCGCCCGTGCCTACATCGATTCCCATCCACATGATTCACCCCGAGACTGCGCGCCCGGCGGGCGCTTCGACCCATGGCAGAAAGGCCGCGCCGAACAATCCCGCCTCGTTGCCCAGCGTGGCTTTTTCGATGCGCGTAGCCGTGGTGCGGAAGGTGAACGAGCGGCGGCGCACTTCATCGAGCATGGGCGGTGCAAATAGATCCCATGCGGCCAGAACGCCACCGCTGAGCAGATACAGCGGAAAGTTGAATGTGTTGACCAACGTGGCCAGAGCCACGCCTAGAGCCTGTCCCATCGCGATGAAGATGCGGGAGGCTTTCTCGTTGCCGCCGAGCGCCAGATCGTAAACCTCGCTCGCGCTCAGATTGTCGCCCAGCTTCAGCATGTTCGCCATGGCGGCGACGGCGGTGGCCGAAGCGTGCTTCTCGAGGCAGCCCTGGTTGCCGCAGCCGCATGGATTCCCATTCGGAACCACGGTGACGTGGCCCAACTCGCCGGCCATCCCTAGATAACCTTGCAGCACTTTCCCGCCGGAGATGATGGCGCCGCCGACCCCAGTGCCGAGCGTCAGCAGCACCAGGTCGTCCACGTCGCGGCCGGCGCCCATCCATTTTTCGCCTAGCGCGGCTGCATTGGCGTCGTTTTCGAGAATGACGTGCGTAGACAATCGCCGCTCAATCTCGTCGCGAATAGGGAAATCTTCCAGGCAGGCGAGGTTATTCGAGTTGCGGATAATGCCCTGCTTCAGCAGGATGAAGCCGGGGACGCCAATGCCGATGCCCGCCAGTCCGGAGGCGCCGCAGGCGTCGCGCAGGTCCGCGATGGCATGCACCATGTGGCCCAGCATGGCTTCGCGGCCGGCGGCGGGGTCCGTGGAGGCTGACCGTCTGTCTAGGACGTGGCCTGCCCGGTCGATGGCGGCAGCCCGCAGGTTAGTGCCGCCCAGATCCAGCCCGATGGCGTATTCCGGCATGAAGGCGACATGATAGCAAACGGCTGCCTGATAATAACAGTTGTTAATCTAACCGATTCCAAATTTCTTCGCGCAGAGTGGCCCGGGATGTGCTACAAGATGGAACAGAGTTGCGTGTTTTGCGTCGATATACATAGAGGGTGGCCAAATGAGAGGCGACCGAGAGTACGTCAGCATTCCGGGCAACAAGATGCACGAGCTTCCTCCGCTGCTGGTGCGGAGGGTTCCGGAAGGACCGCCGGTAGATATGACTTCGGCTTTCCTGGAAGCCGAGGAGATGCTGCCGGAAGTGGACGTAGAGGAAGCTTTGCTCGAGCGGCGCAAGTTCGACCTGGCGCTCACTCTAGCCGAGCAATACCGCGGCTTGATTGCGCATTGGCAATGGGGCGAATCCATCGTGGAATGGATCCGGCAATGCGAAATCACCTTTCAATCGGAATCCGCGCTGCGCGATCTGCTGCACCCGGACGTTTGGCCGCATGCGAACCGCAGCAGCTTTGTCATTCTGCTGGCGGATAAGAATGTGACCGCTCCCGGCGTGGCCCTCGAAACGGCCGTGGGCTTGCGGTTGACGTTCCGGCAGCCTCCGCCTATCGACTGTTGTACCAGCGAATTCCTGTTTTGCTTGAATCCATCCATTGCCGGCTCCGCCTATCGCGCCTGGGCGCGCATGGGCGCGGGCATGCCTGCATTGCTGCCTCCCGACCGGTTCCATTTCGACGTGTTCGATTCCGCGCTGCAATAGACGGTGTGAGTTGACCGGCGGCTACTCCCACTACCTGGTTGATTGCTTATCGATTATCGTCATCGATCTGCTGCTGGCGGGTGATAATGCGCTGGTCATCGCCATGGCCGTACGCCGGTTGCCGGAACGGCAGCGGCGCGTCGCTCTCCTCTCGGGCGCCTGGCTGGCGGTGGTGTTCCGGGTAGCGGTCACTTTCCTGGCGGCCAAGCTGCTGGAAGTGCGGTTTCTGCAATTCGCCGGAGGTGCGTTCGTCGTCTGGATCGCCGTGAAAGTGCTCCGGGACGCGCGCACCAAGGAGCGCGCGGCCGTCCCTGCAGGCAGCCTGTGGCGCGCCATCGGTTCGATCATGCTGGCGGATCTGACCATGTCCACCGACAATATTCTGGCGGTGGCGGGCGCCTCCAAGGGGAATATATGGTTGATCGTGCTGGGGCTGGGGCTGAGCATTCCGCTGGTGGTTTCTTCGAGCGCATACCTGGCGCGGATCATGGACAAATATCCGCTGACCATGTACCTGGGAGCGGCCATCCTGGCGCGGGTGGGCGGAGAGATGATGCTGGGCGATGTCTTCATCCGAACGCTGTTGCACCCCACGGACGCGGAGCGCTACATCGTGGAACTGGCGCTGATGGCCACGGTGGTCCTGGTGGGCCGCAGGCTGAGCCGCCGTTGACAATCATTTACAGGCATCCTTCCCCTGGTAGCGTCGAATGAAGTGGAGGGTATGAAAATGTTGAAGAAAATCGGAATTCCCGCAATCGCGCTGCTCGGCATGCTGGCACTGGCTCCGCATCAGGCAAAAGCGGCCGTCAGATTCGGCGTTGTCGTGGGAGCGCCGGCCTACACCTATCCGGTGTACCCGGCGTATCCTCCGGCAGTGGTGGTCCCTGGCCCCGTGTATGGTCCAGCGTACGTGGGCGTGTGGGGACGCGGTTTCCATCGCGGTTGGGACCGCGGCTTCCGCGGCCGCCGGTAACCACAATAAGCGAAGCGGCCGGTTCAGTGGACCGGCCGCTGTGCCTCATTCCATAGCCGCCACAGCCGCCGCATGCGGCTGGTAAATTGGCGCGGCTTCTCCCCGTAGATGTGCTTCCCCAGCTTCAATGCGTCCGCGCGCAGTTCCTTGTGATACTTTCCAATCAACCCGGTGAAGAGAGCGATGTCCGGCGCTTTGCCATGCAGGGCGGGATCGGCCAACACCTTCTCCGACAGCAGCACCAGGTTATGATCCTCACCCAGCGCGGTTTCCAGTTCCTTCAAGCTCTTCTCGTATTCCCCGATCGCCCCGGTCCAAGATTCCTCCAGCAGGCGGATATGATACCAATGCTCTTTCACGCGCTTGCGCCACTCATGATAATTCTCCGCCAGCGGATGGTGGCGCACGCGCGCCAGCGCCTTTCGCCCTCGCCGGAACGTCGCTTCCAGGCCCGGCGCGATGGCCGAAAACCCGTCGGTGGCCAGCGGCCAGGCGGAGACCCGCCGCGCCGACCGGCGTAATGCGGTGGCCATGGAAGACAAGACCGCTTCAATATTGTTCTGCCGCTCCGCCTGCTGTTTGTGGGCGGCCAGGCCGCGGCGGATGGAACCGAGCTTGCGCCTGCCTAACTCGCCGCGGTACTTCCTCACCAGGGCATCGAAGGTCTCAAGCATGGCGCTCGCGTCCCGGAACTCGGATAATTGCCGTGCCGCATCGCGAAAGCGAATGTTTTCCGCGCGATAAACTGCGCCCAGCTCCGGCTGCATCAGGCGCAGCACGCCGCGAATCTTCTTCACGTTCTTGCGCGCTTCGTGGATGGCTTCGTCGCGGGCGGCTTCCGCTTGCCCGCGCAACTGGCGGGCAGCCGATGCGATCTCCTCGCGGACGATGCGCTTGATACCGGCGGGAACCGGCTCGCCTAGCTGTAGATGGTATGGCACACTCTTGGTACAGATTAACAATTCGGCGGTTTCGGGCGGGTGCTAGTCCTGCTATCATCGGAATCTCCAATGCTGTCTATTTCCCGAGCCGCGGCAATCTTTGGCGCCGCGCTATGGATTGTCATGCCCTCCCATTGCCAGGACCGTTCGCAAGCGCGATCCATGGTGATTTCGCAGCACGGAATCGCCGCCACCAGCCAGACGCTCGCCTCGCAGGCCGCCGCGCAGATACTGGCGCGCGGCGGATCGGCCATCGATGCGGCCATCGCCGCCAACGCCTTGCTCGGTCTGGTCGAGCCGATGAGCTGCGGCATCGGCGGCGACCTGTTCGTGATCTACTGGGATGCCAAAACCGGCCAGCTCACCGGCCTGAACGCCAGCGGATGGGCGCCTCGCGGCCTGACCATCGAGTTCCTGAAGTCCGATGGGCGGTTTACGATGCCGCAGGCCGGTATTCAGTCCGTTACCGTGCCAGGCTGTGTTGACGGTTGGGAAAAGCTGCACAAGCGTTTCGGCAAGCTGACCTGGCGCGAGTTGTTCCAGCCCGCCATTTACTATGCGGAAAACGGCTTTCCCGTCACGGAAATCATTCGGGAGGCCTGGAAGGAGTCTGCGGCCAAGCTGTGGGGCGACGAGGGCGGCCGCCAGATCTTTCTGCCGGAGGGCAAGCCGCCCGAACTCGGACAGATCTTCCGCAACCGGCGCCTCGCCGCCGCCTATAAGCTGATCGCCGCACAAGGCGCCGCGGCGTTCTATAAGGGCGACGTGGCGAGCGCCATCCTGAAGACCTCCGCGCGCCTGGGCGGCAAGATGTCCGCCGCGGATCTCGCCGAGTTCCAATCCGAATGGGTGGAGCCGATCTCCACCGATTACCGCGGCTGGAAAGTCTACGAACTGCCGCCCAACAGCCAGGGCATCGCGGCCCTCGAGATGCTCAACATCCTGGAGACATTTCCGTTGTTCAATTACGCGCGCGTCCAGCCTGGAGGATCTGCATTTGAAGATCGAAGCGCAAAAGCTGGCGTATGAAGATCTGCGGCGCTACGTGGCCGATCCGCGCTTCGCGCAGATTCCGGTGGGCGGCATGGTTTCCAAGAGCTACGCCCGCGAGCGCGCCGCGCTGATCCAGCGCAACGAAGCCAACTGCGCGCCGGCGCCGGGTAAGCCCCCGGCAACCAGCGGGCGACACGATCTACCTGTCCGTAGTGGATCGCGAGGGCAACATCGCCTCGCTGATTCAGAGCGTGTACCTGAGCTTCGGGTCCGGCGTGGTAGTGGACGATTTCGGATTCCACCTGCAAAATCGCGGCGCGCTGTTCGAACTGGACCCGGATCATCCCAACGCGCTCGCGCCCCGCAAGCGGCCACTGCACACCATCATCCCGGCCTTCATGGAGAAGGACAATATCCATATCGGTTTCGGCATCATGGGCGGCTACAACCAGGCGCAGGCGCACGCGCAGTTCGTCTCCAACCTGGTGGACCACAACATGAATATCCAGGCGGCGCTCGAGGCTCCCCGCTTTACCAAGCTGACGTTCGGCGGCTGTGACGTGATGATCGAGAACCGCGTGCCGGCCGGCGTGCGGGACGCACTAACGGCCCGCGGCCACCATCTCGAAGTGCTGGCCGATTTTTCGAGCTGGATGGGCGGCGGCCAGGCCGTGCTGCACGATTCCGAGCACCAGGTGAACTACGGCGCGTCGTCGCCGCGCAAGGATGGCGCGGCGGTACCGGAAGCGCCGCCGTATTTTGCGCTCAAACAGCACTAATACGGCGGGCCGAGGCGGGTGAACTCAAACCGCATGGGATCGAGGCCGCGCGCGGCCAGTTGCTTCATGCACTCCTCGACGCTGTCGCCGATAGCTTCAATGCGCCGCAGCGGCAGGTCCTCCGGCGTATAAATCTCCAGCGCGATGTATTTGCCGGTGAGGGCGTGGCGCTCGCCCAGGTCCAGCCGGTCTGGCGAGCGCCCGATAGCCCGTTGCGGATCTTTGGTGGCGGATGCGGTCACGATTTGGCTCTAGAACATCAAGTGTAGCGCGACCTGCAGAATGCGCGGCGCCGCCGTGGTCGAGATCTGGCCGAAGGTCAGGTCCGAGATGCCCGTATCGGGATTGCCGAACTGCGTGTGATTGAAAACGTTGAACGCGTCACCGCGCAATTCGAGCGTGGCGTTCTCTTTGATCCTGAATTTCTTGGCGAGCGCGATGTCCACATTTGTCGCGCCGGGTCCCCGGAAGGAGTTGCGCGGCAAGGTGCCGTAGGTATAGCCCGGAAGCTGGGAAGCGTCGTTCTGCGCGATCGAATCCAAGTTCAGCAGGCGGGCGTTGGAGAAATTGCCGGGGTTGAAATAATAGTTGCCAGGGTTGCCATTGATGGTCTGATACGACTGCGGGTTCAGGATGCCAACCGCGCTGCCGACCAAGTCGGCACGGACAGCGCCCGCATCGCCGGCGCCGGATGGTCCCGGATCGCTGGGCGTGGTCTGGAGTCCCGCAAAGACATCCAAAGGAAACCCTGTGTGCCACGTCACGATGGGATACAGGCTCCATCCGGAAGTGAGCGCCTTGGGGCCGCTTTGCCAAAGGTGATCGAAAGGCAGTTCCCATCCACCCGAAAGCACCAGCGCGTTGCGGACGTCTGTGTCGCCCGAAGCGTAGAATTCATTCGTGTCGTAATACGGCACGTTGCTGTTGCGCTGGCGGAATCCGGAAACGTTGTCCAATCTCGTGCGACCAGGTGTAGCCCAAGGTGAAGAAGCTGGAACCCCAGCCGTGCATGTTGCCGAAGGTTCTTCGCAGGTTAACGGTCATGCCGTTATAGTTGGCATGGGTCACATTCTGGAACTCTTCGAGGTAGCTGAAATTGGTGTCCATCCGCGAGTTAGTACCCAGGGGAAATGGATTCACGTCCACCAAGCCCGTTAGCCCATGCGCCTGGTAGCCCAAATAGGCAACCTCCAGCACCATGCCTCCCATAAGCTGCTGCTGCAGCGAAAGGTTGTACTGGTAAACGTACGGCGTGCGCAGGTGCGGATCCACGAAGAACACGCCGCCGCCGCCGAACGGGATGAAGCCCCTCGTTGGCGAAATTGATGTTGCTTGTAGGCGGAGTGGAGGGAAACGGATTGGGGGAGCCGGCCGCGGCATAGGGGTTCGACAGCCCAGTCCCCGGACTGGTGCCATTGGTCCCCGCGGGGTAAAGAAAAGCATAGGAGAAGAAGGGCGGCTGGCCGTTGAATTGCAGATTGTCTTCGCCCTTCAGGATGTCGTAGAACACGCCGAAGCCGCCGCGCAGGCTGGTCTTGGCATTTCCGAAAACGTCCCAGGCAAAGCCGGCCCGCGGCGCCCAGTTCCTGCGGTCGGGGAAATTGGAGCCTCTGGGCGCGCCCGCGTCGCCGGGGAATACCAGCCCTTCCGGAGCGTTCGGGAAGCGCGTCGATTGTGAGCCGGGAATGTACGAGAAAGTCCGGCCCTGCAGGTCGTACTTCGGCTGCGAGTACTCGTAGCGAAGGCCCAGCGTCAACGTAAGGCGAGGGGATGCCTTCCAGGTATCCTGCGCGTAACCCGCATATTGGTCCGAGCGGATGTTGGACGGCGCCTTGCTCGACTCATAGAAATCGTCGGGCAGGCCCAGCAGGAAATCCGCCAGGTCGAACCCGGAGCCGACGCCCGTGCTCGGGCCGTAGAAATCGAACGATCCGTCTACAAAGAAATCGTACACGGTGTTGTTCTGGTAGGGCGAAAAATAGAAGCCGAATTTCCAGTTATGGCGGCCCTTGGTCCATGACACGTTGTCGTAGACGGCATAGGTATTGTCGACCTCCCGCGTGGGGCCCTGATAACTATAGCCCACGGTCATCCCGGTGCCATCGAAGAACATGATGGGCGGTCCGGTATTTTGGTCGGGCGTAATGTTGATGCCAAGCTGCGCGGCATCGGGCTGCTTGTTAGCGGGGACGGCCTGTGTGTGGTCCAGCCGTTGGGCGGTCACCCGCAGTTCGTTGAGTAACGCCGGCGTAAACGTATGGGTGTAATTGAGCGTGCCCGAAAAAGTATCGTTTCCGCTGGTGACCGGAAAGCCGGGCACGTTGTTGGCCGTGAACGGAGAGAATTGCGGATAGAGCTGGTGGGTGAAGGTGAAACTGAGAATGTCCCGGGAAGTGATGTTGTAGTCGAGTTTGCCGAGATATTCATTGTAGTTGGCGATGGCGGGCGCCTGCGGAAACAGGAATCCCGAAGGAGTGATCGGGATCAGGTTATTGGCAAAATAAGCCTTGGCCACCGGAGAGATGCTATTGGGATCGATGATGCCTTGGGCTGCCAGCGCAGGATTCGGCTGGTAGTACGGATTGGCCGCCAGGAAATTGGCCACCTGTGCCTGGCCCGCGCTTCCCGAGAAATTGCCCGCCGCTTCCAGTGGTGTGTAAACAGTGGTTTCGGACAACGCCTGGTTGGAAGTTTGTCGCTGGCCCTCATACGAAAAGAAGAAGAAGACTTTGTTACGGCCGTTCACGATCTTCGGGATTACTACCGGACCGCCGATGGTGCCGCCGAACTGGTTGCGCTTCAGAACTCCAACCGGCAGGGCATATTCGTTGTTGAAGAAGCTATTGGCGTCGAAATCGGTATTGCGCACGTAGTCGTAAGCCGTGCCGTGAATATTGTTGGTGCCGCTCTTGGTCACGATGCTCACGATACCGCCTGCATTGCGCCCGTATTCCGCCGTGTAATTATTTTCGAGCACCTTAAACTCGGCTACGGCGTCGGGATTCGGGTTCGCCACCACGGCGTTTCCCAGCAGGCTGTTGTTGTTGCCGCCATCCAGCAGATAGGTGACCGAATCGGTGCGCTGCCCGCCGATACTGTACTGTCCAGCCGCGCCCGAGTCGGGGTTGGTAGGTGTGACGCCGGGCTGCGTTTTGAGCAGATCCAACGTGTTGCGTCCGTTTAGCGGCAGCTCCATGATGGCTATGCCCGATACGGTCGCACCCACCGTGGCGTTTTCCGTTTCCACCAGGCTCGCGGTGCTTTCCACCACCACTGTGTCGCTTAACTTGCCCACTGGAAGCTGGATATCTACGCGCATCGTCTGGTTGATTTCGAGCGCGTTCTGGGGCACCATGGTCACCTTCTCAAATCCGGTGGCGCTGGCGCCGATCTTATATTTGCCGATGGGCAGTAAAAGGGCTTGATAGAAGCCCGAGGAGTCCGTCGTAGTCTCCTTGTGAAAATTGGTTTCGAGGTTGGTCACGGTCACGCTGGCATTCGCCACGACCGCGCCGGATGGGTCGGTGACCACCCCGGTAATCTTCCCGGTGGCGTCTTGCGCCAACAGGCAAGCCGGAATCAGAATGGCGCCCAGAATCGATACACCCAGGCTCCTAGCGACGTTTGTCATACACTAGCCCCCTTCAAGCTCCGTTGTGTGGAAAATTGGACGTAGGTTAGCACGCCTGCGGCCAACTAGCAAGCGTCAGAATTATCAATGTCAGGATTGTCAAAATCGTCAACGCGCTATGGAAACCCGGATAGTTACGAAGGTCTTCTCCCGCGCAAGAGATTGCACCTGCCAAATGCCGCCTTGCTAGAATCGGGGCATGTTGTCAACCGATCGCCGGTCGTTCCTGCATGCCATCGGCGCCGCGGCACTCGCCGGTTTCGTGCGGGCCGCCGGCCGCCGCGCCGTGCGTCTGGGCGGGCCCATTTTCCTAAAGAGCGACGACCCCGCGGAATTGGCCCGTGAGCACCGCCGCCTGGGTTATAGCGCCGCCTATTGTCCGCCGGCCAAAGCCGACGACACGGTGCATGTGCGCGCCATCGAAAAAGCCTTTGCCGCCGAAAATGTGGCGATCGCGGAAGTAGGCGCCTGGGTGAACCTGCTCGATCCGGATACGGAGAAGCGCCGCACGAATATGAGTTACGTGGTGGAACGCATGGCGCTGGCCGAAGCGGTGGGCGCCTATTGCTGCGTGGATATCGCCGGCTCTTACAACCCCACCGTCTGGTACGGCCCGCATCCGAAGAACCTTTCGCAGCAGTTCTTCGACGCCACGGTCGATAACTGCCGGCACGTGATCGACGAAATCAAACCGAAGCGCACCAAGTTCACCATCGAGGCCATGGGCTGGTCTATCCCCGACGGCCCCGATTCTTACGTCAAGCTCATCAAGGCCGTCGATCGCCCCGCCTTCGGCGTGCACCTGGACGTCTGCAATGTGATCAACTCTCCGGAGCGCTTCTATCGCAACGGCGAAGTGATCGCCGATTGCTTTCGCAAGCTGGGTCCCTGGATTGTGTCCTGCCACGCCAAGGATCTGGCCTGGATCGTGGAGTTGAACGTGCATTTTCAGGAAGTCATCCCCGGCCGCGGCGAGATCGACTACCGCACTTACTTGAGTGAGTTATCGCAGTTACCCGTGGAGACGCCGCTGATGCTGGAACACCTCAAGACCGCCGAGGAGTACGACGAAGGCAAGCGGTACATCCAAAAAGTGGCCGGCCAGATAGGAGTGACATTGGCATGACCAGAAGAAATTTCCTGGCGGCCGCGGCGGTGCCGGCATTCGCAGCCGGCTCCCGGCTGCCTATCCGCAAAGCCGTGCTCTTCGAGATGCTGCCCAAATCGATGAGCGTCGCCGACCGCTTTAGACTCGCGGTAGACACGGGTTTCGAGGCCACCGAGTGTCCCACTACGCAAGACGAGCGCGCCGCCGAAGAAATCAAGCAGGCTTCTCAAGCCGCCAAGCTGCCCATTCATTCCGTTATGAACATGGCGCACTGGAAGTATCCCCTGTCTTCGGCGGACCCGGCCACGGTTGCCGAGAGCGTCAAGGGCATCCAAACCAGCCTGCGCAACGCGCACTTCTGGGGCGCCGAAACCGTACTGCTGGTGCCCGCCGTGGTCAATCCGCAGACCAGTTACAAGGAAGCCTGGACCCGTTCGCAGCAGCAAATCCGCAAGTTACTCCCCTTGGCGGAGGAGTTGAAAGTGGTGATCGCGATCGAAGAAGTGTGGAACAAATTCTTACTCAGTCCGCTCGAATACTGCAAGTACATCGACGATTTCCAAAGTCCGTGGTTGCGTTCCTACTTCGACGTGGGCAACGTGGTGCTGACCGGCTATCCGCAGGATTGGATCCGCACCGTGGGCCCGCGCATCGCCAAGCTGCACATCAAAGACTTCCGCTTCCGCAAGATGCAGGCCGAATTTGTGCCCTTGCGCGAAGGCGATATCGACTGGCCCGAAGTCTACAAGGCGTTGGGCGAAATCGGGTATCATGGAACGGCCACAGTCGAACTGGCGGGTGGCGATGCGGCCTACCTGCGCGAAGTGAACCGCCGCTTCGAGTCGATTCTATCGGGCGCCTAAAACCCCCGATTCCTGAAACAACGAAATTCCGGCGATACCCGCCGCCCCGGCCTCCAGACATTGACCGGCATTCTCTCGCGGTCACCCCTCCCAGCGCCAGCACGGGCATGCGTACGGCGGCGGCCGCTTCGCGCAAGCCATCCAGCCCCAGCGGCGCGCCGTAGGCGGCCTTGGATGGCGTGAAAAAGACCGGTCCGAAGACGGCGAAATCCGCGCCTTCGTTTTCCGCGCGGCGCACGTCATCCACCGCGTGGCACGAGACACCGATCAGAAATCCCGGCGGCACGATGGCGCGCCAGACACGCGGCGGAATGGAATCCGCCGGAAGATGCACACCGTGCGCGCCGCAGGCGAGCGCCACGTCCGTTCGCGTCATTCACCAGAATGGCCGCGCCATGCGGATTGGGCAGGGCTAGTGCGCGCCGCACCAGTTCCGCCAGTTCGCGCGCACTCAGGTCCTTCTCGCGGATCTGGATGCGCTCCACTCCGTCCAGCAGAGCGCGCGCGATCGACCGAAGCAACGGCTCGCATCCGCCCAGCGGCCGGCGATCCGTGATGTAATAGCGCAGCATCTAGAGCGGCGAGTAGTAGCGCTCGCCCGCGCAGGCTTTGCACAGCACACGCCCGTCGCGCAGCACTTCGCGTTTGAAATTGATGCCCTCGCCGCACTCGGCGCAGACCACCCGCGCAGCTTTATATCCCGGAAACTCTTCCGGACCCAGTTTCACCCTCACCCACTCCGCGGCAAACAGATCCGCATCCGGCAAATCGCGATAAGCGCGCATTTGCTGCGTGTTTTTGTCCGGCGATTTCGGGAAACATTTCGCTGGGCCTTCTGTTTGGAGTCTTCGAGCGCCACCACCCGCACCGCGCGGTCCGCCTCCAGGTCGCAGAACGTGGCGGCCACTTTGCCGAAATCGCGGAACTTGAGCGCGCGTTTGCCCAGCCGGCATCCGGTGACCACCGGGATGGCGTCGGTAGCGCAGCGATCGATCTCGATAAAGGTCACCAGGCGCTTGCGATGCTTGCCCAGGGGATCGTCCAGATCCAGCAGCTTCAAGCCGTAGATAGCCATCCGCAATCCCAGGATCTGGCCCGGCGCAGATGTGCCCGTGCGCCTGCTCGGCGAGCGCCACGTATTCGTCGAAGGTTTTCAAAGGCATTACAGCACGCGCAAGGCTTCGGCTGGAAACTCCACCAGCCACTCTTTATTATCCTTCCGGCGCTCAAACTCATGCCGCGGGATTTCGGCCACAATGCCGCCGGCGAATTCGAGGCGCACGGCCCGCGGCATCTGGGACACGCGCTCCAGGCGCGCGGCAACCTGGTTGGATTGCGGTTTGGCTCCATCGCACGGCGCCGCGCGCAATTGGCCGGGCTCCACGCACACCCATACGCGATCGCCGCGCAGACGGCCGGGAAAGTACGGGCCGGTCAATTCGAAATCCTCCAGGCGGAGCCGGCTGGTATTGCGGCCAGGATCGAGCGCCACGATTTCGGCGGGAAACAGGTTGCGGATGCCCAACAGCCGCGCGGCTTCCACACTGGCCGGCTGATCGAAAACCTGGCGCGGGGCGCCGCTTTGCAGAATGCGTCCGGCTCCAGCAGAAGCATGTTGCCGGCCAGTTCGAAGCAGGTTTCCGGATCGCGCGTGGCCACCAGCACCGGCAAAGCGGTTTCATCGCGGACGCGGCGGAGCGTGGCGTGCCATTCGGCGCGTAGCGCCATGTCCAGGCCGGCGGCGGGATCGTCCACCAGCAGCGCTTTCGGCTCGCCGATCAGCGCGCGGGCCACCGCCGCGCGCAACCGCTCCGCCGGCGAAACCTCCTGGGGCGGCGGGCGCGGCGTCGCCGAGCGCGAACCGCTCCATGGTTTCTTTGACGCGCCGGTGCCGCTCCAGGCGCGCAGCCGCGCCAGCGGGAACAGCAGGTTATCGTGCACGCTCATGTGCGGGAACAGCGCCCAGTCGCGCGCCACATATCCGCAATGCCGGCGGCGCGCGGCCAGGTTCACGCCGGAGGCGCCATCGAACAGGATCACATCGTCCAGGATGATGCGGCCGCCGTGGGGCGTCGTGAATCCGGCGATGGAATCCAGGATGAGCGTTTTGCCCGCGCCGGCAGGGCCGAACAGGGTGGTGATGCCGGGGGCGGCCTGGAACTCGACATCCACGCCGTGGGACGCCAGGCGGACCTGGATCATACCCACATCCGCACGCGATTTCCCGCATAGAGGACCGCCAGCGCTGCGGCGGCAATCGCCAGCAGTAACCAGATCAGAGGCGGCCCCGCAGTATGGCTGGCGGCAATCACGGTCAGGCCAAAATCCGCCAGCGAGCGCGCGAAGCCCGCCAACGCGGCGGCCGCCAACAGCGCGCCAGGCGAGCGGCACGGCGATTCGCCAGAAGATGCGCCACTCGGATGCGCCCAGGCTGCGCGCGGCATTTTCGGACGCGTGGTCCAGCCCTTCGAGGCCGCTCGCGGCACATGCGCATCACCAAGGGCAGCGTGTAGATTGCAGACACCGCCACCGCCGCATGCCAGTGGAACATCAGCCGCCAGCGTCCCAATTCCGCGAGCAGATAGTAGACGAGTACGGCGGGCGGCAAAACCAACGGAAGGTTAGCCGTGGCGTCCAGCAATTCGCAACCGGGGAACTTGCGGTGCGCCAAAAGCCATGCCAATGGCAGGGCCGCCGCCATGCCCAGCAGCGTGGCCACACCGGCATAACGGAGGCACAGCCAAAGCGCGGACCAGTCGAGTGGCATGGAGGATAGGGAATCTCATTATACCCGCATGTGAGATCACTTCCACGCGCCCAGCAGGCGCCGCACGACCACAAGCTGGCCCAGGTGATATGCGTTGTGATCCGCCACCAGCAGGACTTCGCGGAGAATGGTCTGGCCGGTCCCGTGCGGAATGCGCGCGTGCAGATTCGTCTTTGGATTCTTCACCAGCCGCCGCAACGATGCCAGGTCGGCGCGAAACGCTTTCACGCTCTTATCCCAAGCGCCATCGTCGGGCGGGGCGGGAGTGGCCGGCCAATACCCGGCGGGCCAGGGGGGCGAGACGTGCTTCGCCCTGCGAGTGAATTCCAGGATGTCCCACTGCGCGATGCGCATGTGTTCCAGCAGTTCCCACGGCGTGTGCGGCAACCCGCTCGGCCGGACGCCGCGCAAGGCAGCCGGAAGGCCCGTTACGGCCGCATCGAAATCCAGGTGGGCTCCGCCGTCGTCCAAAAGGTAGAGCAAGTGCTCGCGGAGAGATTGATCGTGCGTCATATCTCATTTTTATGACATCACGCGGCCTGGAAACAAGAGGCGACGACCTCTCAGGCTTGGTACGGTTCGTCGCTGACCTGTGTTTCTCGCCGGGCGCGAACCAGACCACACCGCCTGGCCGGATCTCCTCGATGGGCCGGCCTTCGCGCTGAGCCCAGCCGCAGCCCGCCGTAATGATGAGGGTCTGACCGAGCGGATGCGTATGCCATGCAGTCCGCGCGCCCGGCTCGAAAGTGACGCTGGTGCCCTGAACCAGCGCCGGATCGGGCGCCTGAAAAGTGGATCGATACGCACCGTGCCGGTGAACCACTCCGATGGTCCCCTGGCGCAAGGCTGCGAGCCAACTCGTTTGATGTTCATATAAATCTCTCGAATCGCTTTTCAGCGGCCGGTCATCTGCTCCAGCTTTTCGGGATAACGAGCTCCCTGCACCGTGATCTGTGAGGCGGCGCGATCGATGTCGACGAGATCTTCGGACGTGAGTTCCACTGAGACTGCCCCGAGATTTTCGTCCAGGCGATGGACTTTTGTGGTGCCTGGGATCGGCGCAATCCATGGCTTCTGGGCCAGCAGCCAGGCGAGTGCCATCTGTGCGGGCGTTGCCTTCTTGCGCGCCCCGATTGTCACGAGCAGATCAATCAAAGCCTGATTCGCCTTGAGAGCCTCCGGAGTGAAGCGGGGCAGGGTGCTGCGGAAGTCGGTGCTGTCGAACTTCGCATTCTCGTCGATCTTGCCGGTGAGGAAGCCCTTGCCCAGGGGACTGTAGGGGACCAAACCGATTCCGAGTTCCTCCAGCGCCGGTATCACTTCGGCTTCAGGGCGTCTCCACCACAGCGAATATTCGTTCTGGAGAGCAGTAACCGGCTGGACGGCGTGCGCGCGACGGATGGTTTGCACGCCGGCTTCGGAAAGGCCGAAGTGCTTCACCTTACCTTCCTGAATCAGGTCCTTCACCGCTCCCGCCACGTCTTCGATCGGCACGTTCGGGTCCACACGATGCTGATAGTACAGATCGATCCGATCGGTCCTGAGCCGCTTGAGAGAGGACTCCGCGGCTTGTTTGATGTGCTCCGGCCGGCTGTTCAGGCCGGGCAAACCCTTCATCCCGCGGGGGTCGAAATCGGGACTGAGATCAAATCCGAATTTGGTTGCAATCACTACCTGATCACGGACGGGAGCGAGGGCCTCGCCCACAAGTTCTTCGTTCAGGAACGGGCCGTAGACCTCTGCGGTATCGAAGAACGTGATGCCGCGTTCCACGCTCGCCCGGAGAAGAGACGTCATCTCCTGTTTGTCTTTGGGCGGACCGTAAGAAAAGCTCATTCCCATGCATCCGAGCCCGAGAGCCGAGACTTCCAGGCCGCTTTTTCCAAGTTTGCGCTTCTGCATTGTTTTTTCCTTGGGGACTATTTCCCTCATCCTCAGGTTAGAATCGAGTGGCTCCGAAGTGATAGCCGGATCCTTCCGATTTATTGCCTATTCCTCTTGCACTGTTGACTCACGCACGAAGCCAGCGGTTATCCTTAGGGTAGATGAAATCGAAACTGGTACGAGATCGGACGCACGAACTGCGGGTGGAGCTCGCGCGCAAGATTGCCTTGTTCATGGGCTCCGCAGAGAAACGGGTAACGGACATTCCTGGCCTGATTCTGGTCCGGCGAACGGCTCCTACGGCTCCGTGTTCCATGACGTACGAGCCCAGCGTGGTCGTGATCGCGCAAGGGCGGAAGCGAGTAGACCTTGGCCGGACCACTTTCTTCTACGATGCGTCGCGGTTTCTGCTGACGGCCATCGATTTGCCGGTCGCGAGCCGCGTGGTCGAGGCCAGCGAAGAGGCGCCCTGTCTGGCGATGTCTCTCAAACTCGAGATGGCCCTGGTGCGAGAGGTTCTCACTCGGGAGGAAATGCAGGTGGCTGAGGCGCCGTCCGACAGTCCCGGCATGGCGACCGGTGAGACCACGGTGGAATTCCTGGGCGCCTGCTGCCGCCTGGTGGACTTGCTGGACACCCCGCAGGACATTCCTTTTCTCGGCGGCCTGATCCAACGCGAGATCGTCTACCGAATCCTGCGCAGTGCGGAGGGGGCGCGCCTGCGAGCGATTGCCACGCTGGGAGAGCAGAGCCACCGGACGGCAAAGGCCATCGTCTGGATCAGGACCAACTATGCGAAGCCGCTGCGCGTCGAAGATCTCGCAGAAATGGCGGGGATGGGCGTATCCACACTGCACCATCATTTCCGGGTGCTGACCGCCATGAGTCCTCTTCAGTATCAGAAGCAGCTTCGGCTGCAGGCAGCGCGCGCACGCATGCTGATGGATGGCCTGGACGCCGCCAGCGCGGCGTTTGAGGCCGGATACGAAAGCGCCAGCCAATTCAACCGCGAATACAGCCGTTTCTTCGGACGGCCACCGATGCGTGATATTCGAGCTTTGCGTTCGCCGGGCGCGCCACCGTTAGAGTCGGTCGGTCAGCGTGAAAACGCGGCCTGACCGCGGAGATCGCGGCAATCAACACGGCTGCAACCGAAAGCACCAGGAGCACCCCACGCACCCACGACACGCCGGCTGCCGAGAAACCCAAGCCCGTCGCAGCCGTCAGCCAGGCAGCGATGCACATTGGGCATTTCGGGAGAAGCGCCAGCGCGGCTCCGGGCAGGATCGAAGCCGCGCCCCGGGAAAGCCGCGGGGTGAGGCGGCGCGATTCCTGCCCGCCCACGCAACAGTGCCCGGTCATCACGCACCTTCCTTGGGCTTGTCACCGTCGCCGTACTGGATCTGCAGCGAAGTGTCGACCACCCCGCTCCACTTCGGGTCGATCGATGCGGCGGCGGGATAGAGGTCGTGCCAGTTCCACCACTTGTAAGGCGGGGTCTGAGGGTAGCCCTCCGGCGAGTCCTCCCACTCCTCCTGGCGCCCCAGCGCAGTCATGTCGAGGTAGCTCCAGGTGCTCCCCATCGCCTCGTCGCCGCGGTTGTTGATGAAATAAGTGCGGAACACGCGCTCGCCATCGCGAATGAACACGTTGTGCCCATGCCATTCATCCACGCCGAAGTCCTTGTCGAAGCCGTCTGTGATGGTGTACCACGGCATCTCCCAACCCATCCGCGCCTTCAGGCGCTGGATGTCCTTCTGCGGCGCGCGCGAGACGAACACCAGTGTAGTGTCGCGGGCGTTCAGATGTGAGAGGTGGGAGATCTGGTCGGCGCCAAGGGAACAGCCGCGGCAGGCATGTTCGGGCCAGCCGAAGACGCCGGGCTCGAAGAAGGCGCGGTAGACGATCAATTGACGGCGGCCCTCGAACAAATCGAGCAGACTTACCTTGCCCTTGGCTCCCTCGAACTCATACTTCTTCTCGACCGACAGCCACGGCATCCGCCGGCGTTCGGCGGCCATCGCGTCACGCGCATGGGTCAAGGCTTTCTCTTTCAGGAGTAGTTGCTCGCGCGCCGCTTCCCATTCCTGCGGCGACACGATTGGGGGCGTTTTCATTGCAGTTGTGTTCATCGTATTTTCCTTTCTTTTTTTAAAATGCGGTTATGCACGGACACGCTTCTTCGTGCTGGTCCGTACGGTAGCTTTTGCCTCAGCATCTTCTTTGATACGCAGCAGGTGGCTCGACCACAACTCTTCGAAGCGCCCCACCCAGCGCTCATAAATTTGCCGGATCGGCACCACGTTCAGCGAGTTGATCCGCTGCCGGCGTTCTTCGCGCGTTTGAATCAGGCCCGCAACACGGAGCACGTCAATGTGTTTCATGACCCCAAAGCGGCTTAAGTGCGGAAAAGCCTCGACGATCTGGGTCGTCGTGCGGGGGCCTTGCCGCAAGAGGTCGAGAATCGATCGCCTCGTGCTATCGGACAAAGCTTTCCACACGCCGTCGAGTTCATCTTCGGGCACTCTAGCTCCCTTGCTTGTCCGCGCGCCCGGCGCAGTCCTCGGCCACTTTGTCCAGGGTGTATTTCCACCCGCCGGTCACGCCCTGCCGGTGCTCCGGGTCAATGAAGCCAATTGCGCGGTGGCGGAAGCCCACATGGGTTCCGCCTGGCCGCTGTTCGAGCTTGATTTCGATATGGTTCAGCGCCGGATACGACATGAACATCGGGCCGCTCAGTTCCAGCAGTACGGGCGGCTTGATCACCTGCAGGTGTCCCCACAGGTGGCCGATGCCGTTGCCGCGATCTCGGAACCATCGGCCGCCCGGCCATTGTTCGAGTATCATCTGCATCGATTCGCCTTCCGGCGGCTTGGTGAAACCTTCACCGAACCGGTACAGCACGCTGCGGAAGACGTCTCCAATGTCCGCCTTGATATCAATGTTTAGTGTCATATCGAGCGTCAAATCGTCGATCGTCATAGTTACTATATAGTAACGTAACTAAATAGTCACGTCAAGCCCGCTTGTTAGGATTAAACTATGAGGCGGCTGTTTCTGTTGTGCGCCCTTCCCCTCACGGCCCTGGCGGGCGAGCATTGGATCCGGTTCACCTCCGGCCCCATTGAGGTTTTCAGCGCCGCCGGCACGAAGGATGGGCGCGATACGCTGGTGAAGTTCGAAGAGTTCCGGCACGCGCTGGGGCTGGTGCTGGGCGAAAACGACCTGCAAATGCCTCTGGCCGTGCGCATTCTGCTCTTCAAGACCGGCGCGCCGCAGACTCCCGATCCGGTGATGCGGGGCCGCGATCAATACAACATCGTCCTCACCGCCGGACAGCCTGTACCGGGCGCGGTCTTTGCGCGGCTGACCCAATTGTTCCTCGACACCACCAGCGCGCGCATGCCTGAGCGCATCGAGCGCGGTCTGGTGGAGCTGTTCTCGACCATCCAGGTGAACGGCATCAAAATCACGCTGGGCGAGCCTCCCGCGCAGCCCGATCTCGATTGGGCGCGTGTACACCTGCTGGCCGTCGAACCGGAATACTATGGCAACCTGCGCGTGCTGACTTACAACCTGCGGAAAGGCGTAGACGAGGATGCCGCCTTTCGCAACGCCTTCGGCAAGTCTCCTGAGCAGATCGAGATACAGGCGCAATCGCACCTGGCCGCGGGCCGGTTCCAAGTCACCTCGATATCGCCGCTGCCTATGAGCCCCCAGGATTTTCCGGAGCGATCCGTGGAGCCGGCCGCGGCCCAGTTGGCGATCGCCGACCTGTTGCTGGGCGATTCGTCGCGCACGGAGTACCGCGATTTGATCAACCACAAGACGCACGTAGCGGAAGCCTGGGAAGGTCTCGGCATGCTGGCGCTGCGCGACAAACAAACCGAAGAAGCGCGCACGGATTTCGCGTCCGCCATGGAGGCTGGCGCAAAGAGCGCGGCGTGCTACATGGAATACGCGCGTCTGGAACCGGACAACGCCAAAGCCCTGGCCGCGCTGGAACGCGCCGCCAAGATCAATCCCAAGTTGGGCGAGCCGCATTTTCTGATGGCCCAGCGGGAGACCGAACTGCCCAAGCGCATCCAGGAACTCAAGCTGGCGGCCAAGCTGGATCCGCGCAACCTGGCTTACTGGGAGGCGCTGGCCCAGGCCTATCTGGACGATCACAACTATCCGCAGGCCGAGCAGGCCTGGAAATCGGCTGAGCAGGCGGCCTCGACGCCTAGCGATCGCGCCCGCATCGAGCGCGAGCGGCTGGACGTGGAAGGAAAGCGGCTGGATTGGGAGGACGCCGAGAAGAGACGCAAGGCCGACGAAGCGGCGCGCGAAATCGACAAGCTGAAGCAGCAGGCGCGCGCCGATCTGCACGCGCTCGAAGCGCGCGCCAACCAGGGTCAGACGCCCGCGTCGCCCAATGAGAAAGTCGTGCCGTGGTGGGATGGTCCCCAACCCACGGCGGCCGCCAGCGGAGTGTTGAAGCAGGTGGATTGCCTCGGCAAGCGGCTGCGCCTGGTGGTCCAAAGCGACGAGGGAAAGACCATCAAGCTGCTGGTGGCCGATCCCACGCAGGTCGCGATCATTGGCGGCGGGGAGCTGAAGCTGGGCTGTGGGACGCAGCAGGGGCGCCGCGTGAAAGTGGGATACTTTCCCAAAGCGAACACCAAAATAGCGACCACGGGCGAAGTGGCAACCATCGAGTTCCGGTGAGCGCGAGCCCCTACCGCTGGGTTGTGCTGAGCATGTTCGTGCTCTGCTCCGCCATCAACTATCTGGACCGGCAGACGCTGGCCACGCTCGCGCCACTGGTGCGGGCGGAGTTTCATCTTTCAAATGCGGAGTACGGGCTGATTCTCACGGTGTTCTCGATCGCCTACGCCGCATGCGCGCCGTTCGCCGGACTTCTGATCGATAGCATCGGGTTGAACCGCGCGATCAGCCTGGCGGTGGGGGTGTGGTCGTGCGCCGGCATCTCGACGGGGTTCACGCGCGGGCTGGGCGGGTTGCTCGGCTGCCGCGGCATGCTGGGCATGTCGGAAGCCGCGGGCATTCCGGGAGCGGGCAAGGCCATTCATGGTTACCTGCTGCCCGCCGAGCGCGCCTTGGGCAACGCGCTGAACCAGGCCGGCGTCAGCATGGGACTGATTCTAGCGCCGCCAGTGGCTACCTGGATCGCGATGCACTATGGATGGCGGCGGGCATTTGTCCTCACCGGCATTCTCGGACTGCTGTGGATCCCTCTGTGGGGACTAACGGCGCGGCGCTTTCCGGCGCTCCCGGAACCCAGCGCTCCGAAGCCGGAAGCCAACACGCTGCTGCGGGATCGCCGCCTATGGGCGCTGGTGGGCGCCAACGCGCTGAACATGAGCGTTTATTCCCTATGGACGAATTGGACCACGCTCTATCTGGTCGAGCGGCATCGCCTGGCGCTGGTGGAGGCCAACTGGTACGCCATGATTCCTCCGCTGATCGCCGCTCTGGGCGGATTCGGAGGTGGCTGGCTTTCGCTGCGCTGGATGCGCATGGGCCTGCCGGCCGTGGCTGCGCGCCTGCGTGTCTGTCTTGCCGGCGGTCTGCTGGCCATGGCGACCGCAGCCATCCCGCTGCTGCCTACGGCCGCTTGGGCCGCCGGGGGAATTTCGCTCAGCATCCTGGCAGTCTCGGCGGTCAGCGTCAATGTCTATACGATGCCGTTGGATATTTTTGGCGGCGCCCGCGCGGGATTCGCCATCTCCATGTTGGTGGCTTCCTATGGCGCCGTGCAGGCGCTGATCTCCCCTGCCATCGGAGCGGTGGTGGATATACGGGGTTATGGTCCGGTGTGTGCGGTGGCCGCTCTTCTGCCGCTCTGCGCATACGCCGTCCTGAGACTCGCCGCCGGCGCGGCCACGCTTGACAAGCCCTACGAGTGAAGCGCAACCTCAAAGATTACGGTCATCTTATGACTTCCTTTACCAGACTGTCTCTGACCGCCTTCGTTTTCCTGGCGCCGGCCGTGGCGCAGCCGCCCAAGCTGATCGACCGCGAGCTGTTCTTCGGCGACCCCGAGATCGCCGGCGCGCAGATCTCGCCCGACGGCAAGTACATCGCCTTCCTGAAGCCATTGTACAAGACGCGCAACATCTGGGTGAAGAAGACCGAAGAACCGTTCAGCGCCGCCAAGCCCATCACCAACGAAACCAAGCGTCCCATCGCCGGCGTATCTCTGGAGCCGCGACGGCAAGTTCATCCTTTACGCGCAGGACAAGCTGGGCGACGAGAATTACAATGTTTACGCGGTGGATCCGGCGGCGGCGCCGGCGGCCGGCGCGGAAGTACCCACCGGCGCGCGATCTGACCGACCTCAAAGGCGTGCGCGCGCAGCCTTATGGCGTGCCCCGCAACGAGCCGGATATCATTTACATCGGGCTGAACGACCGCGACAAGTCCTGGCACGATCTGTACAAAGTCCAGCATTTCCACCGGCGAGCGCACGCTGCTGCGCAAAAACACCGACCGCATCACCGGCTGGGTTTTCGATCTGAAGGACCAGTTGCGCCTGGCTACGCGCTCGGCCGATAACGGCGATACCGAAATCCTGCGCGTGGACGCCGAAGGGCTTCACCAAAATCTACTCCTGCGATGTGTTCGAGACCTGCGGTCCGCTTCAGTTTCACAAAGACGGCAGGCGTTTCTACATGGAAACCAACAAGGGCGCGAGTGAGAATCTGGTGAAGCTGGTGCTGATGGACCCCGAAACCGGGAAGGAGGAACTGGTGGAACGCGATCCGCGACAATCGCGTGGATTTCGAGAACGCGCGTGTTTTCCGAAGTCACCGACGAACTTGATCGCCACCGTTTACAAGACGAAAAGCCGGCGCATTTACTGGAAGGACAAGACGTTCGAAGCGGATTACAAATGGCTGCCGGGAAGTTCCCGGGCAACGAGATCAACGTCGCTTCCCGCACGCGCGACGAGCACTTTGGCTGGTGTCCGCGCACTCGGACACGGACCCGGGACAGATTACCTGTTCGACCGCAAGCAAACAAGCTGACGCTCCAATACAAGATCCGCGAGAAGCTGCCGCGCGGATCTTGGCGCCCATGGAAGCCGGTGCGCTACAAATCGTCGGACGGCCTGGAGATTCCGGCTTATCTGACGCTGCCGAAGGGCGTGCCGGCCAAGAGCCTGCCGACGCTCGTGTTTCCGCATGGCGGGCCCTGGGGCGCGCGACGAGTGGGGATACAACGGCTTCGCGCAGTTTTTCGCCAATCGCGGCTACGCGGTGCTGGAGCCCAATTTCCGCGGCTCCACCGGATTACGGCAAGAAGTTCCTGAATGCCGGCAATCGGCAATGGGGCGACAAGATGCAGGACGACTTCACCTGGGGCGCGAAGTACCTGGTGGCCAAAGGCATCGCCGATCCCAAGCGCATCGGCATCATGGGCGGCTCTTACGGCGGCTATGCAACGCTGGCCGGCGTGGCGTTCACGCCGGATCTGTATCGCGGCGGCGGTGGCTATCGTGGGTCCGTCCAACCTGATTACGCTGCTCGAATCCATTCCGCCTTATTGGGAAGCCGACCGCAAGATGTTCTACGCTGCGCATGGGCGATCCGACCACGCCGGAAGGCAAGGCGCAGTTGGAGCGCCAATCGCCGCTGAATTCGGCAGCGACAAGATCAAGACGCCGCTGATGGTGGTGCAGGGCGCCAACGATCCGCGCGTCAACAAGGCGGAAGCGGACCAGATCGTGATCGCGCTGCGCGATCGCGGATTTCCCGGTGGAATACCTGGTGGCGCCGGATGAAGGGCACGGCTTCGCGCGGCCGGTAAACAACATGGCGATGATCGCGGCCGCCGAGAAATTCTTCGCGCAAGTACCTGGACGGCCGCTACCAGGAGGATGTGACGCCGGAAGTGGCGGCGCGGCTGAAGGAGATTACGGTCGATCCGAAGACCGTCGTGCTGGCGCGTAAGATGGACGCCGGAACGGTGGGTGTTCCCAAGATTTCCGTACCTCTCCAGCCTGGAACTTACAAGTACAAAGTGACGATCCAGATGGGGGCGCAGACGATTCCCTTGACGATGTCCGCGGACGTCAAAGCAGAAAATGGCGGGTGGACCGTGACGGACCGTATGAGCACTCCCATGGGCGATGCCACCGACACCATGGTGCTTGATAAGGACACGCTGGTAGTCCGTAAGCGCTCGATCACATCAGGGACCTGTAGAGATCGAGATGGCATTCACGGACAACAAAGCCACTGGATCGATGAAGGTGAGCGGCCAGGACAGGCCGATTGCAGCGGAATTGGGGGGGCCGATTTTTCCCGAGGCAGTGGCGGTTCCCGTAGCCATCGCGTGCCTGCCGCTGGCCGAGGGCTACACCACGTCTTTCCGGAATTTCGACGTACAGAAGCAGAAGGCTAAAGCGATGAAGCTGGAGGTCACGGGGTCGGAGAAAGTGACTGTGCCGGCCGGAACCTTCGACACGTTCAAAGTAGAGATAACGCCTGCGGATGGCGGCGCGGAAAAGAACACGGTTTGGATCGCCAAGGAAACGCGTAGAGCGGTCAAGATATCGGCTGTGGTGCCCGAGATGGGTGGCGCGGTAATGACCGCGGAATTGTCGGAATAAAGACACGATTCCGAGAGTGATGTTGTGTGGGCCTCCCCCATAAGAGTGAGATAACACCCCCAAAAGCGGGGTTGGTACTAGGTGATCTATCGGTTAAACCTAGCCTTATACGGATAACTTACGGAATATCCCTAGATAATTGAAGGAGATTTCCTAAAAACAAAAATGTCGCCACAGCGCTCGTTTCCTCCCCCGCACGTAGAGCTGGCGAAGCTTCATCACCGCCGCTCAGAACTCGACAAGGCCATCCGGCTGCTCGAGGAAATCAGGCTGATTCGCCTGAGAAGGCCGCCTGAACTCGCCGCCATCATATCGAAGGTCCGGCGGGTTGCGTAAGCGCCCGGAACGATCTCGATTCAAACGCGGCTCTCCCGATTGCCATTCCCGGGCGAGAACTGCGTTATTTTAGAGAGGCGAGGACGGCGCAACCATGATGGCAGTGGACCACCGCGGAATGGGTCTCGAAGGCAAGAATGTAGTGGTGCTCGGGGTGGCCGACGAATCCAGCCTGGCGTGGGCCATCGCCAAGCGATTCGCGGAGCACGGCGCACATGTTTTCATCGGCTACCAGCAGAAGTTTTTCAGCCGCGTACGATTGCTGTTGCTGCACAATCCCGGCGTGCAGGGCGACCGCTGCGACATCCTGAACGACCAGGAGCTTACGAATTTCTTCGCGCGTTTTCAGGGCAATCCAATCGATGTGTTGGTGCATGCCATCGCGTTCGCACCCAATGAACTGTTTACCGAGCCGGCATCGGATTGCAGCGTGGAAGGATTCTGCCAAAGCCTGACCATCTCGGCGCACTCCCTGTGTAAGACCGTAAAATTCGCCAAACCGCACCTGCGGGAGTGGGGCAGCGTGATTACACTGACGTACCAGGCGTCGGAACGGGCCGAGGCATCCTACGGCCTGATGGGCGTTTCCAAATCCGCCTTGGAAAGCGCGGTCCGTTACCTGGCGTTGGAACTCGGCCGCAACAAAGTGCGGGTGAACGCCCTTTCGCCGGGCCCCATCGAAACAGTGGCGGCCACGGGGATCATGGGCGCGTTCCTGCGAAATCCCGAAGCGCTGGAGCGGCAACGCGCGCGCGCCTTCCAGGAAGCCATCGAGATGGCCCGCGCGGAGAATCATCCCGACCCCCTGACGGTGGCCAGCGCCGCCTGGAAGCACTTTCAGGATCTGGCGGCCAAGCGTTGCGCCATTGAAGAAACGGTATCCAAGGAAGATGTAGCCGACTCGGCCCTGTTCCTGGGCAGCGCTTATTCGCGCAAAATTACCGGCCAGGTGATCCACATCGATTGCGGTCTTTCGACGGCCAACGCCCTCTGACGCGACGCATCCAGATCGTCCCGTTCCGCCTGCGCCAGTTGGAACGCATCCTGTGGATCGAGCGCTCTAGCTTCGGCAAACAGGCCTGGCCGCGCCAGTCGTTTCTGGAGCTTTACGAGGATTGCCCGGAACTTTTCGTGGCGGCCAGGCTGGGCGGGCGCATCGCCGGGTACCTCGCCGCCTGCATGGAGAAGCGCGATGGGGAGATCGTTTCGCTTGCCGTGCATCCGGATTTTCGCCGGCAGGGCGTGGCGAATGCGCTGATGCGGCATGCCTTGCGCGCGTTAAAAAAGGCGGGAGCGCGCCGCGTGGATCTGACGGTGCGCACCGGCAATGAGGCTGGGGCGCAATTGTACCGCTCGCTCGGTTTCCGCCAGGTGCGGCTGGTGCGCCGCTATTACGAAGACGGGGGCGATGGCTTCTTGATGACCAGGGCGTTACAATGATCCACAGATGGCCGACAAGGAACATTTCGAGTTGTTGATGCGCGACGTGGATGCCTGGAACAACTGGCGCGCGGACAATCCCAAGGTGAAACCGGATCTTTCCTATGCCGTGATGCGCGGCGCGAACCTGACCATGGCCAACCTGGCCGGCGCGCATCTGTGCGAAGCCGACCTGGTGCTGGCCAATTTGCGCGGCGCCGACCTGCGGCACGCCGACCTGCGGGATGCGAACCTGGTGGGCGCGCGGCTGATGGCGGTGGACCTGATGCACGCCAACATCTGCGGCGCCGATCTTTCGACTGCCGAGGATCTGACCGACGAGCAACTCCGGCACACGCACGGCGACGGGCACACCAAGCTGCCGGAGGAAGTGAACGCGCCGGAGAATTGGCCGAAGAAGGGCCGCAGCGCCACCCGGTAATTTCGGCTTGGACGGGCGCCGGTAAACAGTGTGGAACGAGAGGAGATCCTTCTCAAATTACGTGAAAGGATCGTGGCCTTCGCGGCATCTCGTCTACAGGGGGATATTGCCGAGGATCTGGCGCAAGAGGTGTTGATCCTCCTGCACGAGAAGTATAATCACGTGGACCGTCTAGAAGAACTGGTCCCGCTGTCTCTCCAAATCGCGAGGTTCAAGATCATGAGCCTGCGCCGTAAATCGCAACGTCACGGGGAGTACACCCAGGTTTCCATCGCCGACATCCAGTTGCCCGATCCGGAAGCCGATCCCGCCACCCAGCTTGAGCGCAAGCTGATGCTGGAGCGCCTGACCGAGGCCGTTGCGCAATTGGGCGCACGCTGCCGCGATCTGCTGCGCCTGAAATTGCAAGGCAAGAATTTCGATGAGATTCGAAAGCGGATGGGCGCGCAGTCGATCAACACCATCTACACGTGGGACCATCGCTGCCGCAAACAGTTGCTGGAATTGATGGGCGGAGACTGGGAGAACGACCGGAAATGAGCCGCGAGGAAATCGAAAAGCTGCTGGGCGGCTACGCCACCGACACTCTCAGCGAAGCGGAGCGGCGCGCGCTGTTCGAGGCGGCGCTCGACGATCAAGAGTTATTCGCCGAATTGGCGAAGGAGCAGGCGCTACGCGAATTACTGCAGGATCCGCCGGCGCGCCAACAACTGATCGAGGTACTGGGTCCCGCCCGCGATCCGTTGGGAGCACGCGCGTGGCGCTGGCTGCGGCGGCCCGCGGTGCTGGCAATGGCTGGAGGATTGGCAGCGTTGCTGATCGTGGCGGGGCTGGTGCTGCGGCCGCCGAGGCAGGTAGCGCACAAGGAGGACCTGGTGGTAGCGGCCGATGCGATCGCGCAGCCGCAGGCCCCTCTTGCGGCTACGCCGCAAGCGCGAAGTACGGTTACGCCGCAAGCGCGTAGCGCGGTTACACCAACGCCCAAGAAGCCCGCTCTCGCGGGCGGGGCCGGGGAGACCAGGCGAAAGCTGAAGCGATGGGTGCAACCGCCCGAGCCTCCGGTTTTAACCGGACGCAACCAATTGGCTGCGCCGGCGCTCCCGTTCGTCGAACCTGCTCCGCCACCGGCTCTACCGCCGCCAGGGCCAGCGCGCCCGGCTGCTTCCGGGGTGCCGATGGGGCAGGTAGTGGGCGCGTTAATTTTGCAGAAACAGGCCAGGGCCAGCGCCCCGGCGCCCAATCCCAGCGTCAAGTACAGCCTGCTCCTGATGGGTGCGGATGGCGCGTATTCGGCGGCGCCTACGGACGCCGTGTTTCATATCGGAGACTCAGCCGGAATTCAAGTTGAGCCAAACGAGGCGGGATTCCTCTACCTGTTTCGGAAAAATGCGGCCGGCATCTGGAACACAATTGCCGGCGTTGCTGCCGAAAAGGGGCAGCAGTACGTGCTGCCGTCCGGCGGCGGCATCCAATCCGCCTCGCCCGCTCACGTGGATCTGCTGTTGGTGTTTTCGCGGCGGGAGCAAGCTGCCCAAATGGCGGATGTGGATCAATTGACGGCCAATACTGGGCAAGGCGTATATCGGATCGCGATGGAATTTCGATGAGATTAATCAGACAATGACGGATGCGGCGCTGCTCGATTACATTACTCGCCTGCCGCACGCCAAGGCCAATTTCAAACAACTCGTGCGCGAACTCGGTGGCAAGGGCGCCACCCGCGCGGATTTGGAGCTCTCGCTGGCTCGTCTGCTAGCCCACGGAGACCTCGTGGAGCTTCGGTCCGGCCACTATGCGGTCACCACGCACACCCGCGAATACGCCGTCGGCCGCATGAACATGCACCGCGATGGTTACGGCTTCCTGATCTCCGAGCGGCCCATCGAAGGCCTTAAAGGCGACATCTACATCCCGGCCGATTCCGCGCGCATGGCCATGCACGGCGACCGCGTGCTGGTGCGCATCGCGCGTATCGAGGCGGGCGGCCGCGCCGATGGCGAGATCGTGAAAGTGTTGCGGCGCGCGCATCCCACGGTGGTGGGCGAATTTCGCGTGGGCCGCCGCGGCTATTACGTGGCGCCGCAGGATGATCGCATCCGGCAGTGGATCGATATTCCGGAAGGTATGGAGATGCCCGCCGGCACGCGGCAGATCGACCGCATTGGCGCGCCGCCGATCATGGTGTCCGAAGCCGCCGATCTGGACGGCCTGATCGTCAACGTGGAATTGCTCGAATTTCCGGAAGACGGCCAACGCGCCGTGGGAAGGGTGATCGAGATTCTGGGCCATCCGGACGATTTCGGCATCGACGTCGAAATCGTGATCCGGAAGCATCATCTGCCGCACCAGTTTCCGCCCGAAGTGGTGGAGCAGGCCGCGCATGTGCCGGATTCGATCTCGCCCGGCGAACTGAGCGGCCGCCAGGATTTTCGCGGCTTCGATATCGTGACCATCGACGGCGAGACCGCGCGCGATTTCGACGATGCCGTGTGGGTGGACAGGTTGCCCAACGGCAACTACGCGCTGCACGTGCACATCGCCGACGTGAGCCACTACGTGCGGCCCGGCACGCCCATCGACGCGGAAGCCCGTCTGCGCGGCACCAGCGTCTACTTCCCGGACCGCGCCGTGCCCATGCTGCCGTTCGAGCTCTCGACGAACATCTGCTCGCTGGTTCCGCAGGCGGACCGGCTGGTGCTTTCCGCGCTGATGGAGTTCGATCGCCAGGGCGACCGCGTCGCGCAGCAGTTCACAGCGGGCGTTATCCGTAGCGCGGAGCGCATGACCTATACCAACGTGCATCTGCTCCTCGAAGGCGACCCCGCGCTGCGCGCCCGCTATGCGCCGTTGGTTGCGCGCTTCGAGCTGATGCGCGAGCTGGCCCTGATCCTGAACCGCAGACGCGTGCGCCGCGGTTCCATCGATTTCGACCTGCCCGAGCCGCTGATCGAGTTCAACGAGTTTGGCGAGATGAGCGGCGTGATTCGGGCGCCGCGCAACATCGCGCACCGCCTCATCGAAGAATTCATGCTGGCGGCCAATGAGGCTGTAGCATCGCACCTGGAAGGGGCGCTGGAGGCGTCCATCTACCGCATACACGAGCCGCCCGACCCCAAGCGCGTCATGGAATTCGAAGAGGTGGCCGCGCACTTCGGTTATTCGCTGGGCGCGGGCGCTATTCCAGTGAAAAAGTTCGGCTACACGGACCGCAAGCGCGACGGACGCAAGGTGCGCAAGGACATTGTGGTGGCGGATCGGGCGGCCGCTATTTCGTCGCGCAATTATCAGAGGCTGGTGGCCAAGATCGAGGGCAAGCCCGAGGAGCGCATTTTGAGCTACCTGATGCTGCGCTCGCTCAAGCAGGCGCGCTACAGCACCGATAACGCCGGCCATTTCGCGCTGGCGGCGGATTCCTACACTCACTTCACGTCGCCGATACGGCGTTATCCCGACTTGATCGTCCACCGGCTGCTGAAGGCGGCTTTGCAAAAGCGCGCGGGGCTGGAGGAGGCGGAGTTACGGGCGATCGCCGAAGAGTGTTCGCAATCGGAGCGGCGCGCCGCGGATGCCGAGCGTGAACTGGTGGAGTGGAAGAAGGTGAAATTCATGGAGGCGCGGGTGGGAGAGGAGTTCGCCGCGCTGGTGGTCGGCACCACGAAATACGGGTTGTTCGTCGAGCTGGAGAATTTGTTTATCGAAGGGCTGGCGCCTATCGACCTGCTGCCCGGCGACCGCTACACATATCACGAGAATGTGCGCAAGATCGTGGGCCAGCACACGCGCCGCGAGTTCGCGATCGGCGATAGCGTGCGTGTATCGCTCGACCGCGTGGACGCCGCCGAGCGCAAGCTGCAATTTTCGCTGGTTGAGCCGGAGCGTAAGCGCAAGAAACGGGCGCGGCCGTGATGCCCGCGCCCGTGATGCAAGAGATGGTCCCGATTCCGGGCGGCGCGTTCCTGATGGGCCAGGCGGATGGGCGCGACGAAGAGCGTCCGGTGCATCGCGTGAGGGTGGCGGCGTTCCGCCTGGGGCGCTGCCAAGCGACCAATGCGGAGTACGACGTGTTCCGGCACTCGACCGGCCGGGCCATGCCGCCTTTTCGCGAGCAGGCCGGGTTCGCGGATCCGGCACAGCCGGTGGTGGGAGTGAGCTGGTTCGACGCGGTGGCGTATTGCGATTGGCTGGCGGAGTCGTTGGGTGGGCGGTTCCGTTTGCCGAGTGAGGCGGAGTGGGAATTCGCAGCGCGCGGCGGCGCCGAGCAGCGCCTGTATCCGTGGGGCAATGAGCCGGTATTCGAGCGCGCCCGGTATCGCGAACGATGGGCGCGCGCCCCCGAGCCGGTAGCCACCGCCGCACCCAATGCTTTCGGGCTTTACGACATGTGCGAGAACGTGCACGAGTGGTGCGCCGATTGGTACGAGCCGGGATATTACGCGGTATCGCCGGAAGAGAATCCGCAAGGGCCGGCGACGGGTACGCGCCGCGCATCCCGGGGCGGAGCGTGGCGCCACCAGATCAAGATTGCGCGCTGCGCAGCCCGGAGCAGCATTCCGCCGCAGTTTTGCTATGCAGATTATGGGTTCCGCGTGGCGTCTGAGGTCGAATGAGCAGAGCCAACTACCAATCCCCCAGCGACGCCACATAAGCCGCCGAGCCGTCGCGCAGCCAGCCGTCCAATTGCGCCGGATCTTTGAGTTGCTGCCCGCGGTTGCGGGGTACGGCCACGAAGCGGCAGTCGATCTCGGGCAGCGCCGTCATGTCGCCCCACAGCTTTTCGAATTGGGCGACCGGGAAAATGTCTTCCTGGCCTTTGCCCCAGCGCTTCTTCACTTCCTTCAGTGTGATGTAGGACGGCATGCGGGCGGCCAGCGCGCGGACCGCCGCCGCCACCTTGGCCTCATCCGCCAGATCCGCGCGCGTGAGGGAGAAAGCGGGCAGCAGGCGGTCGAGGTCGATCCAGTAGGTCGCGGAGTTGTAATAGGAAAGCTGAAATTCGATGCGTTCATCCGGCAGCGCCAGTCCTTCGACGAGGCGCACGCGGCCGTCGACGCGCGCCAGGCCGCCGCCGCGATCGTCGATCTGCCGCGCGATCGACCTCCGTAGTCATGGCCGCGCCGGATTCGATGTGCAGGCCGAGCAACGCCGGCGCGACATCCGCGCCCAGCGTGTCGATGTTGTGCAGCATCAGATAGCGCAAACGCGGGCGGTCGTTGAGCAGGCGCACCAGCACGCCGTTGCGCAACAGGTTCGGCAACTCGTACCAATGGCCCACCGGATGCAGGCATTGCATGGGCAGGTTATCGGTATAATTGGCGGCTTCGCCGGCCTGGCGCGCCCAGCCGATCAGGCTCGAATGCAGGCTCTCGCGGACTTTCTGGGCCTGCTCGTCGAGCAGTTGCTGGGGCATCTCCTCCCAGGCGAAGCGCAGATCGCGCTCCATGGGGATCAGGCGCAGGCCGATGTTGCGTCCAGGCGAAAGGTCGAGCGGGATTGGGATGGGCGGAGAGCCAGTCGGCTACGGCATCGTGGGTCAGGTAGCTGGTGGTGATCACGTGCGGGCAGTGGTACGCCGCACAGCCGGCTGGTGCGCCGGCTCTTCGCCAGATGCACTTCGATGAAGTTGCGGTGGCGGCCGGCCAGCTTCGAAAACGGATGCAGCGCCTTGACCACGCCCGCGCCCTTGGTCCAGCGGCTGCCCGCGCCGGCGGCCAGCGTGACACGGCGACCATCCCGTCCGCCAGCGCCTGCATGCCGGTATCGCGATAGCGCGCGGGCAGGCCGCCGGCCGCATCGCCGACTGCATCAAAGACATCGTCGCCCATGCCGGGGGCGCGACATCTTCGATCCGGCTCGTGGCGGGCAGGCGGTTTTGCGCCAGACCGATGCGGCCGCTACGCAGATCGGCCTGGATCTGCTCGTGCTGCTCGCGGTCGAAGCCGTAGCGGTCGAGCAGCGCGGCGAGACTGCGAGAGGCATCGGCGCTCCCTCGGTGGCGCGCGGCAGCATATGGTCGAACAGGTTCTGCACCATGCCGGACAGTTCCGGCGCCGTGCGGCAGGCGGCGGCGAAGCGATCGAGCTCCGCGCGGCGGGTCGGCGGGAAGCAGGCGCGTTTCGGTGCGCAACAGCGCGGGCACCGCCAGCGTGTAATATCCGGGCGGCATCAGGGCGGCGTCTCCGCTGAGCAGATCGGCGTGCGTGCCGCGCTCGTTGATGGCGAAGTCGTAGACCACCGGCTCCATGGCGAACGGCACGGCGCGCTCCAGCGTGCGCTTGGTTTCGCGCATGATGACCTCCAGCCGCTCGCTGCGCGCGGCTTCACCGCGGGGTCGAAGATGAAGCCCATGCCGCCGCCGGACATGCCGCCAAGCATCCAGAAGCCCCAGAAACCGGCGCCCAATTCCTCGCGCACGCGTCGAATCAGCGTTTCGGTGTAAAGGTTCGTGGCCCACGGGATGATGGCCTGGATCGGGCCGTCGAAATTGCGTTCGGTGGCCGCGCCGACGCCCGCCACGTCGCCGGCGCGCAGGCGCTCGAGGATCTCGTCCAGGATGCCGATCGCCTGCCGGCGGCCGCTGCCATTCGGCTTCCGAGCGCAGCAGGTATTTCTCGGTGACCATTTCGAGGATGGGCCCGACATCCTGCGCCATGCCGCCGTGCACCAGCACCAGGCTCTCCTGCAGTTGGCGGCGCGTTTCGGCGGCGACTTCGTCGGCCGCCGAGAATGCGATGGCGCGGCAGCAGGCGCCCGCGGCTGACGCCGAATTCGGGATCGCCTTCCGCGGCGGCGACGCCTTCGATCAGCTTCATGCCCGGCCAGACGCCGCCGGAATCCTGCCAGCCGCCGCCGGAGCCGCCCAGCCATTCGCCGAGGATGGCGCGGGCGGCACCAGCCGGCGATCGGTCTCGGCCAACTGCTCCGTGAGGGCGCGCGCCTGGCCCGTGGCGCGCATGCAGACGGCGATCAGCGAGGCCAGCAGGTTGGTGGAGACGGCCAGCCGCGAGCCTTTGGGAATGTCGTTCACGCGGCTGACGATTTCGAGGCCATGGCCCGGCCGGCCGGTGAGCGCGGCGAGCAGATCGGCCAGGGGCTGCCCGGCGCCTTCCATGCCGGGCGGCACGATGCCGGAGGCGATCACCGCGGCTTTCAGCAGCCCGAGATAATCGCGCGCGAAATCGAAGACTTCGGCCAGGCGTGGTGATGTCGGCGGTGGCCTGCAGATCGACGCTGGTCAGGCGCAGGACCGGCTCGTCGATGACGCGGAAATAAGCTTCGACTGGGGGCTGGGGCACGCCGGCGCCGCGCAGCGCTCAGGTCGATCGACACATTCAGCACCCGCGCGCCTTCGGGAAAATCCATGCCCAGGAAAAAGATGTCGCTCCAGCCGCTGTGCGTCAGGTCCATGCGGACCGGCGTGGTCTCGCGCAGGATCGGGAACAGGCCGTCGCGGTGCGATCGAGCAATTCGGGCCGGATGCGCAGCGGATAGTCGGCCGGATGGCCCATGCGAAACATCCACTGATTGCCGCGCACGGTGCGCACGCTGCGCCGGACCTGTTCGGCCAGCGTTTGGAAGCCCAGGCCGTGATAGGCGGCGGCCAGCGCGCTGGAGATGGCGTCGCTGGGGCCGTCTTCCGCTTGGGCCGCCAGAAAGACCTCGATGGCCTCCTCGAAGCGGCGCTGCAGCAGGTGCTCGTAGCCGTGGAACGGGATGCGCGCCGGGGCGCCAGAGCCGGGCTTGAACGGCAGATGGAAGCGGTGGATGGCGTAGAGGAAGAACAGCGCGCGCACGCGTTCGTAAAGGTTGTCGCTGGCGCGGCGGAAGCGCTCCAGGGCGGCGCATTCGCGCTGCAGATCGTCCGGCGTGGCCGCGCGGCAGAAGGCATCGAGCGACCGGTTGCGCACGGCGGGGTCGGCCGCGGTGATGATGCCGGTCAGGGTCATCGTGCGCGGCTATTTTCCTACGCCGCCCATCTCGCGCACGGCCAGCAACTCGACTAACTGGGCCAAAACCTCATCGCGATCGCGCCCGCTGAGGGCCAGGGCCAATTGGGCGTTGAGCAGGCCGTATCGCACGCCGATATCGTAGCGGCGGTTGGCGCGCTCCAGCGCCAGATATTGCTCGCGTTTGGCGAGCTCGGCGAGCGCGGCGGAAAGGCTGACGTGCGGCCCCAGAAAGTCCATGACCGCCGGCGGGAGCACGTGCATGCCGAAGAAGCAGAGGTAATGGCCGGCGCGCAGGCCGGGAACCACCAGGCGCTGCTCGGCTTCCGTGGGCGTGGGTTTTTCGATGACCGTGTCGATGCGGTAGAGATCCTGGCTGCCAGCGACGCGCTGTCCGCCCACCGCGCCGAAATAAGGCAGCAGGTTTTCGCGCGTGGCCTGCACCGCCGAAACGGCGCAGTCCTGGGCTTGGGCCACCTCCACCAAGCTGCTGCGCGCAGCCTTTCTCGCTCGCGGCTGATATAGAGATGATCGCCCACCAGGTGCAGGAACGGGTCCTGCCCGACGAAGTCCTGGGCGCACAGCACGGCATGGCCGTAGCCGAGCGGTTCCGGTTGGGGAATGAATCGCAGGCGGCCGGCATGATCGCCCGCGGCCCGCGCATAAGGGCTTCGTCTCCCGGCGAGACGACGATGGCGATTTCTTCGACGCCCGCGCGCAGGGCTTCCTCGACGATGATGCGCAGCACCGGCTTCTCGACGCCATCGCGATCGACGAGGGTTTGCAGCGGCAGGCTCCGTTGGCTAGGTCCGGCGGCGGTGATCACCGCCTTGCGGATTTTCATATCAGGAAGCGCGCATTAAGCGCAGCTACTTCCTCACGATATCACCCACCACCGGGTACCGGAACCGGCTGAAGCTGCCGGTAGCGATCTTGTCCCGCACCGTGGTGATGGGTAAGCTGCCCCAGCGGCGCCACCTGCACATCCAACACTTCGCCCGTGGAGGGGTCCTTGATCTCCTTGCCTTTGTGGTAAACCGTGAAGGTCATGCCGGGCTGCAAACCGGAGCTGCGCCGGAATTAATTATGATGGTGTTGCCGCTGACGTCCGCTACCAGGGCGTCCAGATCGTTGGCGCGGGATTCCGCGCCGCCCTGCAAAGCCTGGCCTCGATCTGCCGAGCGAGCTGATTGACGGCGTCCATGGTGGCCTCGCCGATAATGGTTTCCGCGAAGTTGGAGCATGCCCATATTCGCGCCCACACCCCCGCCGGTCCAGCCCACCAGCAGGCCCGCGCCAAAGCCCTTGCTGGACCGTTTGGACTCGCCGCGGGCCTCGCCGGTGGCCACTACTTCGCTGGTCTCCATATCGATGATCCGGTAGTCGAGCACCACGACGGCCTTGGCATCGTTCTTATAACCGCCGATGGCGGCGCCCGTGCCGCCTACGAGAGCACCCGCGCCTGCGCCCTTGTGCCGGTCATCGCGTCCAAAAACGACAATGTCGCCCGCCAGCGAGAGATCCGCGCCGCGGACTTGCCCGATGCGCGCTCCCGTGCCGTGCTTTACACGGTTACTCGCGTCGAAATCCTGCTCCTTCAGTGCGGTGGCGATCTTACGGCGCTCCACCACCGTGAACTTGCCGCCCTGCTGGACGCGCGTAGTCATCATGGCCTGGATGCCTTGGCCAATGTTCATTTGAGTGCCAAAGATGGCCTGCACCGAGGTCATTACCGACGAATAATCGAAGGCTTCGATCTCAATGGCTTTCTTGGGCTGCTGTGGCGCGGCGAATCCGGCGAGCGCCAAGCCGAGCACCAATACATTTCCGGTTTTCATGTGGTTTTCTCCGGTCAGATCTTCTTTCTGGCGATGTCGCCGACTTTAGGCGGGGCGCCCGCATAATGGCCCGAGGAGATCTTGTCACGCACATTGGCGATGGTTAACTCGCCTTCTTTCTCGGTTTGCACATCCAGGAACCTCGCCCGTGGTGGGGTCCTTCACCTCTTTGAGCTTCTTGAGGATCACGAAAACATCGCCCACGTCGATGCCGTCGCCAGCCCCTGCCGCGAGCGTGAGCGTGCTGCCGGAGACATCCGCCACCGCTGTCTCCGACTCGCGCGGCTGTGGCCTTCAACGCTTCCACTTTGGTGTTGAGTATTTCATCCAGCTTATTGACGCAATCCATAGTGGCCTCGCCAATAATGGTTTCGGCGAAATTGGAGCTGCCCATATCCACCTCGCCGCCGCCACCGCCCTTGCCCCACAGGCCGCCCAGGCCACCGACCACGCTGCCCTTGCGGATCGACTCGCCGCGCGCTTCTCCCGCATCCACTATTTCTCCGCTTTCGGCGTCGATCAGCTTATAGTCGATGGCCACTACGGCTTTGTCTTCCTTTTTGCCGAGCTTGACTCCACCAAAACCTCTTGGAAGAATGCCGCCGCCACCGACTGTCTTCGATTTTATCGTCCCGCCCGAAGATCACGATATCGCCGGTGAGCATGGCGTCTGCGCCCAGAATTTCCCCTACCCTCCCGCCGCTTCCCTGCTTGACGCGATTGCTGGCGTTAAAATCCTGCTGCTTCATGATCTCGTCGATCTTGGAGCGATCCACCAGGGTCACTTTTCCATCCTTCTGCACACGCGTGACGAGCATTGCCTGGATACCTTTGCCGATATTCTGTTGCGTCCCGAAAACGGATTGGACTTGAGTCATTACCGCTGAGTAGTCGAAGGGGTAAATTGCGACTCGTTTCTTCTGTGCGGGTGCGGCGACTGCCGGCGAAGCCGCCGGCGCCGGAGCCTCTGCTACCGCAGCCGCTGCGGCCGCTGGCGACGCAGCGGCCGGAGCCACGGGAGCAGGCTCCGCGGCCGGCGGAGCGGGCGTGGCAGCCTCGGGCGCCAGAGTGGCCTTCGGATCTATCATCACGGCGATGATGTTCTCCGACACTCCCACCTGCTTTAGCTTCACCATCTGTGCCGGCGTGAGGTTCACAGGCTTGTTCTGCTGCCGTAATTGCTTGATGATAAGGCTCTCGGATAGCCCGCCCTTCACCATCTCGATGACGTCGTCCATCGGGGACGGCTTGGCCGCCTTGCTCGCGGCCGGCTTTTGAGAAGCCTGGAACGCCATCGCATTCCGGGGCAACGCCAGCGCCAAGGCAAAGCAGATCGTAATTCCAATAAGCGTATTGCACTGCATAGGTTGAGTTCTCTCCGTTACTCCGATTCAATATGTCATATCATGGCGGGAAGTACAAGACGGGAACAGCCCCGCAGGTGCTTCAAAAAAAAGTTCGCGATATTTGAAACGTTTCGCACATTCGTTTCACTACCCAATGTGGACGTTTGTTGCGAGCTGCGCTCCTTCAAGCCAGCATGGTTCCTCCCCACTCCGTAGCTGCCTCGGAAACACGCAGCTCGCAGCGCGTTCACAAGTGTTTCGGCCGTCCCGCCGCGTAGGTTCTGCTACCATAAAATATAAATTGACCGAAACCGTTCCAGACGTACTGGCCCGTATTGTCGCCGCATAAGCGGGAGCAACCTGCCGCCCGCTCCCGGTGTGCGCCGAGAATGGGAGCGGCAAGGCGGAACAGGCGCGCGCCGGGCGGCGCGATTTCCGGCGGCGCTGGCCGCGCGGGCGCCGGCCATCATCGCCGAAATCAAGAAAGCGTCGCCCAGCAAAGGCGTGCTGGCGCCGGATTTCGATCCGGCGCGGCTGGCGCGGCAATATGAGGCGGGCGGCGCGGCGGCGCTTTCGGTGCTGACCGACGAGAGCGTTTTTTCAGGGCAGCCTGGCGGATCTGGAGGCGGCGCGCGGCGCCTGCGGATTGCCGGTGCTGCGCAAGGATTTCACGCTCGACGAGATGCACGTGCTGGAAGCGGCGGCGCACGGCGCGGATGCCATCCTGCTGATCGCGGCGATCCTGGAGCGAGCGCGAGATCCGCGGTTTGCGGAGAGCTGGCGGCGCGGTTACGGCATGGCGGCGCTGGTGGAGGTCCACGACGAGCGGGAACTGGCGAAGGCGCTGGCCGCGGGCGCCGAAATCATCGGGGTGAACAATCGGGATCTGACCACTTTCGAGGTGACGCTCGAAACCTCGCTGCGCCTGGCGGCGCGCATCCCGGCGGGCGTGTTGAAGGTGAGCGAAAGCGGCATCCACTCGCGCGCGGATATCGAGCGGCTGCGCGAGGCGGGCTATCAGGCCTTTCTGGTGGGCGAGCACCTGATGAAATCGGGCGACCCGGCGGCGGCGCTGCGGGCTTTGATTGCGGCATGACGTGACGGCGCATGATGGTGAAGATCTGCGGCATCACCAATCGCGAGGATGCGCTGGCGGCGATCGATGGCGGCGCGGCCGCGCTGGGCTTCAATTTCTATCCGGCAAGCCCGCGCTATATCGCGCCGGAGGAAGCGGCGGCAATCGTCGCGGGACTGCCGGCGGGTGTGTGGAAGGTGGGCGTGTTTGTCGACGAAGCGCCGGAGCGCGATGCTGCGGATCGCGCGGCAGGCTGGGCTCGATATCGCGCAGTTGCACGGCAACGAAACGCCGGAGCAATTATCCGCGGGGCATGCGCGTGTGGAAAGCGATTCGGGTGCGCGACGGAGCGACGTCCGGAAGCGCTCGATTGGTCCCGGCGGAGGCGGTGCTGCTGGATGGCCCGGCATCCGGCGAGACGCTTCGATTGGCGCGCGTGCGCCGGCACGCGGCAGCGCCAAGCTGATCCTGGCCGGCGGACTGGATGCGGGCAACGTGCGCGAAGGCGATCGAGCAGGCGCATCCGTGGGGCGTGGATGCCTGTTCGCGCATCGAAAGCGCGCCCGGCCGCAAGGATCATTTCAAAATGGCCGCATTTCTGAAAGCCGCGCTGGCGGCATGCGTCATGACGGCACGCAACCGGACGCGGGCGGACACTTCGGGCCTTACGGCGGGCGTTACGTGCCGGAAGTGCTGATGGCGCCGCTCGAAGAACTGGAGCAGGCGTATCTGGAGGCGCGCGACGATCCGGCGTTCCAGGCGGAACTGAGCGACCTGCTGCGCAACTACGCCGGCCGGCCCACGCCGCTCTATTTCGCGCGGCGGCTCACGCGAGAACCTGGGCGGCGCGCGGATCTACCTCAAGCGCGAAGACCTGCTGCACACCGGCGCGCACAAGATCAACAACTGCCTGGGGCAGGCGCTGCTCGCGCGGCGCATGGGCAAGCGGCGCATCATCGCGGAAACCGGCGCGGGCCAGCACGGCGTGGCCACCGCCACGGTCTGCGCGCTGTTCGGCCTCGATTGCGTGGTCTACATGGGCGAGGAAGACATGCGCCGGCAGCGGCTCAACGTCTTCCGCATGCGCCTGCTGGGCGCGAAGGTGGTCGCCGGTGACCACCGGCAGCCGCACGCTGAAGGACGCCATCAGCGAAGCCATGCGCGACTGGGTGACCAACGTCGGCGACCACTTATTATCTGCTGGGCTCGGCGCTGGGCGCGCATCCTTATCCGATGATGGTGCGCGATTTTCATAAGGTGATCGGCGAGGAGGCGCGCCGCCAGATTCTGGAGGCGGAGAGGCGCCTGCCGGACGCGGTGTTCGCCTGCGTGGGCGGCGGCAGCAACGCCATCGGCATCTTTCATGCGTTCGTGCCGGATGAAGCGCGTGCGGCTGATCGGCGTGGAAGCCGGCGGGCGCGGCGACGAATCTGGGCGAGCATGCGGCGCGCTTCCGCGGCGGCGCGCCCGGCGTGCTGCACGGCGCGCGCAGCTATCTGCTGCAGGACGACGATGGCCAGATCTCGCTGACGCATTCGGTTTCGGCGGGGCTGGATTATGCGCTGATCGGGCCGGAGCACGCCTGGCTGCACGACCGCGAGCGCGCGGAGTATGTGGCGGCCAGCGACGGCGAAGCGCTGCGAGGCGGCCCGCCTGCTGTGCCGCACCGAAGGGCATGATTCCGGCGCTCGAATCGGCGCACGCGGTGGCCGAAGCGGTGCGGCGCGCGCCCGGCGGCGCGGGCACAGATCTTCATCGTGAATATGTCCGGACGCGGCGACAAGGACATCGATATCTATCGCGAAAACCTGAAGGAACTGGACGCAGAGTGACACCGCAGACCCGCATCGCGCGCCTGTTCGAGAACCTGAAGCGCGAACGGCCGCAAGGGCCTGATCGCCTACCTCACCGCCGGCGATCCCATCGCCCGAGCGCACGCCCGCGCTGGTGGAAGCGCTGGAGCGCGGCGGCGCGGACCTGATCGAGCTGGGCGTGCCGTTTTCCGATCCCATCGCCGATGGTCCGGTGATCCAGCGCGCGGGCGAGCGCGCGCTGGCGGCCGGCACCACGCTGCGCAAAGTGCTGGAGATCGCGGCGGAGATCCGCCGGCGGTCGGAGATTCCGCTGCTGCTGTTCACCTATCTGAATCCGGTGGTGCGCTACGGCTTGGAGCGGCTGGCGCGCGGATGCCGAGGCGGCGGGCATCGATGGCTGCCTGCTCACGGATGCCAGCGTGGAAGAGGCCGGCGAGTACGTGGAAGCCATGCGCGCGGCCGGCCTCGACACGGTATTTCTGGCCGCGCCCACCAGCACCGAGCGGCGCCTGCAAGCTGGTGGCGCAATATTCGAGCGGCTTCGTCTATCTGGTGTCGCGCACCGGCGTGACGGGCGAGCGCGAATCGCTTTCCGATGCCGTCGCGCCGCTGGTCGCAGCCGATGCGCGCGGTGACCGATCTGCCGCTGGCGGTGGGCTTCGGCGTCTCGCGGCCGGAGCACGTGGCGGAATTGGGCCGGCAGGTGGAAGCGGTGGTGGTGGGCAGCGCCATCGTGCGCCTGATCGAGCGCAATCGCGGACAACGCGTCGCTCGAAATCCAGTTGGAATCGTTCATGCGCGAGCTGAAGCACGGCTTCGATGCGCGCCGCGGCGGAGACGCCGATGACGCGCGAAGACGCTGCCGAGGCGCTGGAGGAGTATCGCGTGCCGATCGACGCGCTGGACCTGCGCCTGCTCGACGCTGCTGAACGAGCGCACGCGCGTCGTGGAAGAGATCGGCCGCATCAAGCGCGCGGCGCAAGCTGCCCATCTACGAGCCGCGGCGCGAAGAGCAGGTTTTCGAAAACATCACGACGCACAACGGCGGGCCGCTCACGCCGGACGCCGTGAAGCGCATCTTCGAACGCATCATCGACGAAATGCGCAGCATCCAGAGAAATCGCATGGAAACCAGCAGCGAGACGGAGATTCATAAATGCTAGTCGTGATGCAGCAGGGCGCCACCGAAGCCCAGATTCAGAGCGGTGATCGACCGGCTGGTCGACGAGGGCTTCGACGTGCATCGCTCGACCGGCGTGATCCACACCGTGCTCGGCGGCGTGGGCGGCAAGGAGGATTTCGACCTCGACGATCTTCGAGGTGATGGAGGGCGTGAAGGAAGCCCACCGCATCGTCTCGCCGTACAAGCTGGCCAGCCGGAGTTTCAGCCCGGGCGGCACGGTGGTGAAGATCGGCGGACGTGGAGATCGGCGGCGAGCAGCGTGGTGGTGATGGCCGGGCCGTGCAGCGTGGAGAGCCGCGAGCAGATCGAGCGCGTCGGCCGACATCGTGGCGCGACGGCGGCGCGAGCGTGATTCGCGGCGGCGCGTTCAAGCCGCGCATCTTCGCCCTACAGCTTTCAGGGGCTGGGCGAAGAGGGTCTGCAAATGCTGCGCGAGGCGGCGGACCGCACGGCCTGCTGGTGGTCAGCGAAGTGATGGATCAGACCCAGATTCCGCTGCTGGCCGAGTATTCCGACATTCTGCAGGTGGGCGCGCGCAACATGCAGAACTTCAATCTGCTGCGCGAACTGGGCAAGCTGCGCAAGCCGGTGCTGCTGAAGCGCGGCATCGCGGCGACCATCGAAGAGCTGCTGCTTTCCGCGGAATACATCCTGTCCGGCGGCAACTACGAAGTGATTCTGTGCGAGCGCGGCATCCGCACGTTCGAGACTTACACGCGCAACACCATGGATATCTCGGCCATCCCGGTGGTGAAGAAGCTCTCGCATCTGCCGATGGTGGCCGACCCGTCGCACGGCACCGGACGGCGCGATATGGTGGCGCCCATGGCGCGCGCCGCGGTGGCCGCGGGCGCCGACGGGCTGCTGATGGAAGTGCATCCCGATCCCGACCGCGCGCTTGAGCGACGGCGCGCAGTCGCTGCGTCCGGAGCAGTTCGAAGAGCTGATGAAGCAGTTGCGCATGATCGCGCCGGCGGTAGGCCGGACGATCTAGGATGGACGGATGCCCTGATGGAAACGGTTGCCATCGTCGGCGTCGGGCTGATCGGCGGCTCGTTCGGGCTGGCGCTGCGCAAGGCCGGCTTCGACGGCGCGATTCTGGGCGTCAGTTCGGAAGCGGCGCATCGCGCGAGGCGCTGGAGCGCGGGCGCGATCGACCGCGGCGCGACGCTGGAAGAAGCGGCCGGCGCGCGCGGACCTGTTCTTTCTGGCGCAGCCCATCGGGCGGATTCTCGAAACGCTGCACCATCTCGATCCGCTGGTGCGGCCCGACGCGCTGGTCACCGATGCGGGCAGCACCAAGCACGCGATCGTGACCGACAGCGCGCAAGCTGCTGCGGCGCTGCCAGTTCCTGGGCGGGCATCCGATGGCGGGGAAGGAAAAGCGCGGCGCGGCGGCGGCCGATGCGGATCTGTTTCGCGGCCGCACCTATGTGCTGACGCCGGCGATCGCCCGAGGAACTGGAGACGCCCGCGGCGCGCGAGTTCGTCGGGTGGCTGGGCCGCATCGGCGCGCACGCCGTGGTGCTGGGCGCGGCCGAGCACGACCGGCTGGTCTCGTTCACTTCGCACCTGCCGCAGCTGGCTTCGACGGCGCTGGCGGCCACGGTGGCGGACAATCTGACCGCGCCGGAAGATCTGCAGGTGGCCGGGCCCGGGCTTGATCGATAGCACGCGCCTGGCGCTCAGCGCGTACGAGTTGTGGCGCGACATTCTGGCCACCAATACGGAATCGATCGAGCAGGCGCTCACGGCGTACATCAATGAGTTGGAGCAGCTTCGCGAGAATCTGCGGACGCGCGGCGCGCAGGAGGAGTTTGTGCGTGGGGCGGAGTTGGCTGGGCGGCTGCGCAGAACGCAGTAGGTCGTTCACGTAACGGTAGCTATAAATTAACCCTACCGCCACCCGTCCACTACGAAGATCTCGGAGAGCTTCTGTTGGAAGGAATACACAAGCGTACGCTCGTCGTGGGAGAGCACCGCCGGCCAGATAAGGCCGATACCAGGAAGATCGAACGCGGCGATCTCCTTCCACGGTTTGGATCGTCCGGTTTCCACATCGACGCGCAACAGCTTGGCGGGCACCGAATCTGACTGAACCAACAAAGTAGTTCCGGCCTGGTTCCACCGCAGCGCCGCGCGCGCCAGGCCGGTCGCGATCACTTTCGGCGCACCGCCTTCCACCGGCAAAACCAGCAGCCTTTGCTCGTCGTCCACGCCTGCGATCCATTTGCCGTCTTCCGAGATTGCCGGATAGCCAACAAAAGCGTCGGTGTTTATTGGAAGGGGCTTGCTGCCATCCAGCGGCTGAACGTAGAGCCGTTCCGGACCGCCTGGCAGGCTGCCTCCCACCAGCAACCGGTCCCCACTAGGAAAGAATCGCGCGCAGGCATACTTCAGGCCGTGCCCGGAAAGCACGCGCGGTTGGCCTGGCGTCAGGGGTATCAGGTTCAAACTGGTCGGGTCCGCATCCGGTAGGGTAACCACCCAATTCGCATCAGGCGAGAGGGCAAAGGCGAAACCGTCTCCCACCCGGACAGCGCTGCGCGCGCCGGAGCGGCGAATGTACACGGCGTGATGCGCGCCGCCGCCCTCTCCGGTTTCTTCGAACAGGATCACGCTTCCATCCGCGGAGATGTCCATCACGTTGGTATAGTCGAACCAGGAAAGATTCTTCTCTTTAGGGTCGCCTTCGATCCGCTCCGACATCATTGCATGCGACTGGACCCGTGCAATCAGCACGCGGCCCGCAGGCGAAATATCGAATAGCGTCAAGGTACCCGGAAATTCAGCGATCAGGCGCAATTTACCCGAAAGGGTGACCGCGTACAGTGCGCGCGTAAGACCCGCTCGGGCGGCGGTGAACCATACTTCGCGGCCGGCGGGGCTCCATGCCAGTCCCTCGGCACTGGCCCATCCGGCCGAAAGTACGCGGCGCGCGCCTTGGCTATCGATGGCCATGATATTTCCGCCATCGTCTCCCAGAATGGGATGGTCCATAAACGCCACCTCTTTGCCGGAGGGCGAAATACGGACGTCCGAGAGCCAGCCCGAACTGCGGCACACAACCTTGCCGCGCGGATATTCCAAAGTTTCGGGGCGAAGCGTGTACCGGACCACGGCCATTCTGGAACCGTCGGGCGCCCAATCGGCCGCCCAAACACCCCGATCGATAGGCAGGGGGGCGCCTCCGTTCATGGGCACCCGCACCAGGTTGCGGCGGCCGTGGACGCCGTCGAGAGCCAGCAATGCTAGTTCGCCGGATCGCGAAACCGCCGCCAGTACAGCGTGCGGAAAGCCTAGTGGCCGCGATTCCGGACTGACAGGGTTCACCAGGTACAGATCCCCGTCGTTAGGCATTTCGTTGGCTTCGTAGATTACGCTCTGGCCATCCGGTCCGAAACGCGCCGATTCGATTGCCATTCGCCGGAACGTGAGTTGATGATACGTAGGCCGCACGGCGGGCGGCCGGCGCACCACTAACAATAGGGTGGTAGCGGCAACCAGGCCGGCGGCGATCGCGGCGGCCAGCCACGCGCGAGACGATCGCGATCTGCCATCCCTGGCCCGAAGCGTTGGAGGCGGGGTGGCGGGCGCCGGGAGCGCGGCGGGCAGGGTGGTCATTACTTCCACGTCCGTCTCCGACGGATGATTTTCGACGACCGGAGCCACAAAGCGGTACCCATTGCGCGCCAGGGTTTCCACGTAACGGGGGTGGTCGGCGGTGTCGCCCAGAGCCAGCCGCAGCCGGTTCACGGTGGTGTTCAGCCCGCTCTCGAAGTCCACGAACGTATCGGCCGCCCAAAGGCGCTCGCGCAATTCCTCCCGCGTCACCACGTCCCCGGGGCGGTCGAGCAAAGCCTGGAGCAACTGAAAGGGTTTGCCTTGAAGCCGGATCCTGGTCCCGTGTTTCCACAACTCACCAGTGCCCGTTTTCAACTCAAATGCGCCGAACTGGAGCACACGTCCGTTACGATGGTCCTGCATCTGATCCACTCCCTCAGCGGTTACACTTCTTTCCATACTAAGCCAATTCGGGATGTTTGGCCACACTGCACGCATTACGGCGTGTGGCGGGGTTTGGATTCCCGTTTCCCGGAGCGAAAACCCGTCCGGCTTCCTGAACATGGAATGTTAAATGAATATCAATCGCCGCAGGTTATTGCTATCAAAGGGACTGTTACTCCGTCTAGAGTGGTTTGCAAAGTGCTCCACAGGTTTGCCGCGGGATGTCTCTTTACTCTCGCAGTTTATCTGCGGCCCCGCCGGGGTGGGAATTGGGAACTCGAGAGATCGAGGAATGAAAGGGGTAACTATGACGACCATGACGAGAAGTTTTGCGTTGTTATTAATGATTCTGGCCTTAGCGCTCTGTCCAGTCTTAGGCCAGTCGATCAGCGGCAATCTTACCGGCACAGTTTATGACGCGACCGGAGCGATTGTTCCAAATGCTACAGTGATCGTGAGAAACGATGCCACGGGCGTGGAGAATACCACGACAACGGGAGCTACTGGCGAATATCGCATCAGTAACTTGCCGGCGGGCGTTTACACGATTACGGCGAATGCCGTCGGTTTTTCGAAGGCAGAAATGAAAGGCGTGAACGTGGAGTTGAACGTGACTGCCACGGCCAACGTCACATTGCAGGTGGGCAAGAGCGTGGAGACGGTGGAAGTGACTGCGCGCGGCGGCCATCATCGATACCACCACCGCGCAGCTTCAGAACACTTTTGAAGCGCAGCAGATGATCGGAGCTCCCCAGTGCCTCAACGCGGCTCGGGAGTAATCAATCTGTCGCTGCTGGCCGCGGGTGTGGCAAGCAGCGGCGGCATCGGCGTGGGCACAGGTCCCAGCGTGGGAGGCCAGCGGCCCCGCAACAACAACTTCACCATCGAAGGCGTAGATAACAATAGCGGCACCGTGACGGGTCCGCTGGTGGGTATTCCGAACGACGCCGTAGCGGAATTCACCTTCCTGCAGAATCAGTTCGACCCGGACTTCGGCCATTCCTCGGGCGGCCAGTTCAACCAGGTGCTGAAGAGCGGCACCAACCACGTTTCACGGTTCGGCCTACGAGTATTTCGAAAACAGGAATCTGAACGCGGCCGATAACCTCAATTTCGTGGAAGGTAACCCGCTGCATCCGCGGTTCGACGACAATCGCTTTGGCGGCACCTTCGGCGGCCCAATCAAGAAAAACAAGTTGTTCTTTTTTGTCAACTATGAGTACAACCCGATCGGGACTATTGGCGCCACGCGGAACCATTTGCGCTCCCACTTCGAGCGGCTACAGTACACTGGCCGGCATGAGCGGCATTAACCAAACTAACCTGAGCGTATTGCAGAAGTATGTAGGCACGGCTCCGGCAGCCTCTTCGCCCGCGGCGTGCGGCGACACAGCTTATCCCGTTGTCGGGCCTGGAAACGAGAGCATCAATGGGCCGAGTCCCACCGGTGTATCCATACCTATCGGATTGGTCCCAGTCACGGCGCCGGCTTACAGTAATAGCGATGTTGGCCTGGCTTCGATAGACTACAATATTTCGGATAAGGATTCTCTCCGCGGCCGTTTCGTTCTAAATCGCACCGGCCTGATCGATTCCAACGGCTTCCCGTCGGTTTTCTACCAGACCAGGCCCGTTAACACTTACCTGGTAACTATCTCGGAGTTTCACACGTTTAGCCCATCCGTGGTCAATGAGTTCCGGTTAGGTTACAACCGCCTTTTCAGCAACACTCCGGCCGGCGACATCAAGTTCCCGGGACTGGATACATTCCCGAACATCGATATCTTCGAGCTCGGCGGCGTGAATAATACAATGGGTCCGGATCCGAACGCACCGCAAAGTGCCGTGCAGAATCAATATCAGGCAACCGAAACCCTGACCTGGACAAAGGGCGCGCACACTCTCAAATTCGGCGGCGACGGCTGGAAGCAGATCTCGCCGCAAACCTTCACGCAGCGGTCCCGCGGCGACTACGAATGGTCTTATCTTTCCGATTACCTGTTCGATAACTATCCCGACTACCTCGCGGAGCGCACGGTGGGCGGCGTGGAGTATTACGGCGACCGTGTCTTTACTGGCTTTTTCGCCAACGATAGCTGGAAGGTCAGGCCGAATCTCACCGTGAACCTGGGCGCCCGGTACGAATACCAGACAGTGCCCTATACCGAGCGCCTGCAGACCGAAAACGCACTGGCCGATGTCCCCGGCCTGATCACCTTCGGCCAACCACAACCGCAGAAGAATGCCATCATGCCCCGCGTGGGCATCGCCTACTCGCCGGGAACCAGCGGCAAGACCTCCATCCGCGCTGGCTTTGGTATGTTCTACGACGTGCTTTACGACAATCAAGGGCTACTCACGCTTCCGCCGGAAGCCAATCACACGATCGACGTCGGAGGGGCAAATCAGACCGGCTTCCTGGCCGGCGGGGCTATTCCGCCGAATGCCAACGCCGGGGCCCTGACCGCGGCGGAGGCCATTGCCGAAACCAGCGGCTACGTTCCGAATCAGATCCGGCCAGAGACCATCTCGTGGAATATTGGCATCCAGCATGTATTTCACAAGGACTACACCTTTGAAAGCCGCTACGTCGGCACTCACAGCGTGCACCTGTCTGTTCAGGAAAGGTTGGACGAGCAAGCCGTAGTCAACTCTTCCAACGCCCTGCCGTTGTACATGTCGGCTCCCAGCCAGGCAACCCTGAACGGGCTTACGAACGCCTATAATAATCCGGCGAATATGAGCGGCAACGGCGCATGCCTCTCGCCCGCCATCACGAACTGCTTGAGCAGCATTTACGGCAACGGGGGCTTCTTCCAGCCGTCTTATTTGAACGCCGGCTTCCAGAGCTTCATCACCGCCTACATGCCGTGGGGTAATTCCATTTATCACGGCTGGGCGAACACCTTGACGCGCCGTTTCTCCAACGGCCTGCAGTTCATTGGGGCCTACACCTGGAGTCACGCCATCGACGATTCCACGGCCGACGTGGATAGCACCGTCCTGACGCCCCGGCGTCCGGAAGACTCAACCAACCTGGCGCTCGATCGCTCCAGTTCCGCGCTCGACCGCCGCCAGCGGTTCACCTTTGAGACGATTTACGATCTGCCGTACTTCAAACACTCGGGTTGGTTCCTGAAGAACATCGTGGGTAACTGGGAGTTTGCTCCTGTCTACACCTACCAGACGGGTGAGCCGGTGGATGTCCAGAGCGGCGTGGATTCTAACCTGAACGCCGATTCGGCGGGCGATCGCACATTCGTCAACCCGTCCGGAGCGGCGAATGTGGGATCCGGCGTCACGGCGCTGACCAACAGCTCCGGCGACGTGGTGGGTTACCTGGCTAACAACCCGAACGCCCGCTACATCGAGGGGGGCTTGGGCACGTTGCCCAACGGCGGCCGCAACACCGCCCATCTTAATCCCATCGACGACCTGGACATGACGATCGCCAAAGCCATTAACATCACCGAGAGTAAGAAGCTGCAGTTTTCGGCCCGCTTCTTTAACATCTTCAACCATCCGCAGTATGTGGGAGGCAACATCAGCGACGTGGCGGCGGTCACACAGATAGGCAACGCGGCGCACGAGTACTTGGAGCCGCAGTCGGGGATCTTTCTGCAGCCGTCGCAGGCCTTTTCGAGCAATCCGCGCAACATCCAGCTCGCGCTCAAGCTCATCTTCTAGGGAACTCGCGCAAAAGGGCGGGATCAGGGGAGCCTTCGGGCTCCCCTTTTTTTAGCCGAGCAGATCCAGCGCCGCCTGAATCTCGCTGCGCGTGTGCAGATCTCCGATGCGGGTGGTGGCTTCGATGCCATTCCGGTAGACTGCGCGGGCCTCGTCGCGGCGGCCCAACTTCTTCAGCGTCTGGCCGCCGTGATAGTACGCCGCCGAGTAGTTCGGATTCACGGACAGCAGCGCGCGGTATTCCTCGATGGCGCGCTCCAGATCGCCGGAATTGGCGTACTCCATTGCCAGACCGTAGCGCGAAAAGCTGTCGCTAGGATTCTGCTCCACCATGTTGCGCAATACTTCCAGCCGGTTGCTCATACCCCTGTGTTACCATACCTGCCGATGGCGTGTCCCTATTTCTATCCGGTCGAGCATATGCCGCAGGCGACAGGTAAGAAAACGCCGCCCATGCCGCTGGGCGATGCGTGGTCCGGTTTGTGCCGCGCGGCACCGGCGGGCGAATGGTTGCCGGATCCCCACACCGCCCAGCAGCTCTGCAATTTCGGTTACGCCCGTGAAAAATGCGCGCGCGTGCCGGAGGAAGGAGCCGACGCCGTACGCTTCTCCATCGCGCATGACCGCGACGGGATCGTTCGCATCTATTGGGTGAAGGAGAAAAATCACTTGCCATTCGCCCACGGTCCACTCGAATATTCCCGCGCGGACGCGGACTTCCGCATCGCGCATCCAGACGCTTGTATCGCCCAACAGGCGCGCGCCTACGTCAACAGCTATTTGCGCCGCAAGGGAGACCCCGGCCACTCATGAAGGCGCCCGATCCCGGCCCCGGAAAACCGGTGCGCGATTCCATATCCGAATACTCGGAACTGGCGCTGCCCACCGACGCCAATGGCCTGGGTAATGTACTCGGCGGGAAGGTCATGCACCTGGTGGATCTGGCGGGCGCCATGGCAGCCATGCGCCACGCACGCAAACCCGTGGTGACCGCCTCGTTCGACCACATGAACTTTCTGCATCCGATTCGCATCGGGCAGTTGATTGTGCTGCATTCGGAAGTGAACCGGGTCTTTCGCACTTCCATGGAAGTGGGCGTACGAGTGATGGTGGAGGACCTCATGACCGGGCAGAAGCTGCATACCTGCTCGGCCTACCTGACGTTCGTGGCGCTCGATGCGCATTCGAAACCAACCGCGATTCCACCAGCCGTTCCGGAAACGGATAACGAGAAGCGCCGCTACCGCGAGGCTGGCGAAAGGCGGAAGTACCGGCTGGCGATGCGAAACCGAAGCCGTAGTTAAGAAAGAGTCTACGCCTTATACATGTACTTGATGTTGGGTTTGTAAAGGAGCAGGTTAGGCTCTCCGTCCTTGCGGTTGACCTTCAGACAACACTTGTCATACCACTCGATGACGCCGTGCAAAGTCTCGCCATCCCGGAGTACGAACACCATGGGGGTTTTGGACTGCATCTGCTTCACGTAATAGAAATTCTCGGCGTTGGTCTGATCGGGAGGGACAGGTTTTTTCAGTGCCCGGCGCGGAGGGGCGATCTGCTCCTTGATCTCGTTGAGAGAAGGACGGATGAGTTTACGGTTTGCAGATTCCACTGGATGCCTTCCTTATTGGCAGATTAAAGATATGGCCCACGGGTTCGCTCAATGGCAGGAGCGGCGCGGGTTCAGTTGGATCACGTATTGTCCGACTTGAACATATATGTAACATATTGACCCGCGCTCCGCAAGGCACGCCGCGCGCCGTGGCGGCGCCCGTGGGGTGGTGGTCTACCGCCGTCCCAACCACTTCTTCGCCAGCGCCTTCCACCGCGCGTAAAGAGAGAGCTTTTCGGCTGGCGGGTTGGGAGCTTGGGCAGGCAGGCTGGCCTCCGCCCCTCCGATGCCGGTCAGAGGATTGGCGGACTGCTCGCAGGGTCGCTCGGCCGCCAGGCGCACGGTCGTGACGATGAACGAATACTCGCGGCGCATGTGCGCGCCGGACCGGTCAACCACACAGACCGAGAAACCCGAAGGCCGCCGCAGCACTGGAAAATAGCCCTGCACATTGCGCTGGATGAAGGCCGTCTCATAACGATGACGCCGCAGGCTCCAGGTGAAGACGCGAAAGCTGTCGAAATCATAAGGCTGGTCGCCGCCCGATATGGTGGTCCACAACCAGTCGTGCTTCACCTGATCGCCATCCCGTACGTCCCCTAGCGAGAAATAAGAGGTGATGCGGTGGCCTTCGGCGTACTGCGCCACATCGTCGGGGATAGACATGAAAAGCCGCCGCGTCAGCACCCATCCACTTTCGCCTTTGGCGTTGCGCACGAGGCTCCAGTCGTCCATGGGCTGCGGTTGTGCGGCGCGGCTGTCCGTAATAGCATGCTCGACCGCGGGAGAAGTCTTCGAGAGTTCGAGCCAGTCTTTCGGCGGGGGCGGCGCGGCCGGCATAGGCGGCAGCGGGATCTTCGGCTCGGCGTGTTTGCGCGCGGGCAGCGGCGCTTTGGGTGTGGGCGGAATGAGCGGCTTGCGCGCGGGCGGGGTGCGCGGCGTCGAGACGTGCGCAACTACATCCACCTTCTCGCCCTCTTTGATTTGCAGGAAGCTGGGCGAGAAGCGATTGGGCTCGGTGTGCACGTTCAGCAACTCGTAGGTGCCGGCGATGCCCTGCGAAGGCATGGTCAAGGCGCGCCGCTCCACGTCTTTCAATGCCGCGATCTCCTGGGAGCTGAGCAGCAGGTGATCTTCAATCCAGCCTTCGGCGCCGTTGGGCGCGCGAACCTTCAGAAAGCGGCGGCGGTGTTGGATGATATCCAGACGCTCGCCGTGCTTGACGGTGGCCGCAGCCGGCGACTGCAAAGGGATGTCCCGGCGCAAGACCAGCGTCGCCGGGCCGGCATACGCTTCGCCAATCGCCGGGGCGCGAGGTTCGCCGCTCCGGCATGCCGTGAAGCCGAACATCGGAAGAAAAAGAACAACAGGCAGGAATTCACGCATGAACTGCGCAGACACACCTTACGAATAGTGTATCAATGCCACCGCATGCGACGGCATCTTATCTGAGCAGATCTTCCAATTGGATCCGGGCGTCTGTCCGGCTGTCGCGGTATTTCACGATGACCGGCGTGTAGACGGAGATGCCCCAGTCTTTTCCGGGGCCAGCCGTGACGGCGCGTGCGCCGGCCACCAGCACGGCCTCTTCCGGGATGATGAGCGGCTCGTCGTCTGTGGCTTTGTATACCTTGCCGCGCACCAGATCGTAGACGGGGGTGGAGCGGTTGAGGATGGTTCCCGTGCCCAGCACGGCGCGTCTCTTAACCACTGCGCCTTCATAGATTCCGCAGTTGCCGCCCACCAGCACCTCGTCTTCGACGATGACCGGCAACGCGCCGACAGGCTCGAGCACACCGCCGATCTGCGAGGCGGCCGAGATATGGCAGTTCTTTCCGACCTGGGCGCAGCTACCCACCAGCGCGTGCGAATCGACCATCGTCCCATCATCCACATATGCGCCCACATTGATGTACATGGGCGGCATGCAGGTGACGCCCTTGCCGATGTAGACGCCGTCGCGGACGCTCGATCCGCCGGGGACAATGCGGACTCCGCTTCGCGGCGTAAACTTCTTCACCGGAAAAGTAGATTTATCGATAAAAGGCTGGCGGGCGGCATCCACGGACATATCCACCACGCCGCCCATACGAAACCCCAGCAATATTCCCTTTTTCACCCAGCCATTCACGCGCCAGCCACTGGGCGCCGCCGCATCCGGCTCAGCCGCGCGAATACGGCCCTGGTTCAGCGCCTCCTTGAAATCGTAGAACAGGCGAAAATATTCTTCGGTGTAAGCGGCGGGCTTTTCATCGAAGAGCCGTTCGATTTCAGACTGCAACGGTCACTCCCAGCAGGCCGGCGGACTGCAACACCTTTTCGATGCGGGCGAGGTTCTCGGATTTGGGCGGAACCATGGGCAGGCGGTAGACCGGTTCGAGCAGCCCCATCAGGGCCATGCCGGCCTTCACGGGGATGGGATTGGACTCTATGAAGTTGATTTCCATCAGGGCCAGATACTGCCGCTGCAGTCGACGGGCGGCGGCGAAATCGCCCGCCAGGCAGTGATGCACGAGCTCGGTCATGGCGGCGGGAATCTGGTTTGAAACCACCGAAACGAGGCCGCGGCCGCCCAGCGCCATGAGCGGCAGCGTGAGGGCATCGTCGCCCGAGAGCACAATAAATTCGGGCGGGACCTGGTGGATGACGTTGGCCATCTGAGTGACATTGCCGGATGCTTCCTTCACGCCCACAATATTGGGAATGGCGGCCAGGCGCGCGAGAGTCGCCGGCTCCACGTTGACGCCGGTGCGCCCTTGCACGCTGTAAACGATGATTGGCAAACCGATGGCTGCGGCGATGGCCTGGAAGTGCTGGTAGAGGCCTTCCTGAGTGGGCTTGTTGTAATAGGGCGTGACGGAGAGAATGCCATCCACGCCGAGGCGTTCGAGCTCGCGCGCCAGCTCGATGACTTCGCGCGTGTTGTAGCCGCCGGCGCCGCCCAGCACTGGCACGCGGCCCGCGGCCTCTTCGATGGCGATGGCGGCCACGCGCAGGTGCTCTGCGCGCGTGAGCGTGGGGCTTTCCCCGGTGGTGCCGCAGGGCACCAGAAAATCGATGCCCGCGTCTATCTGGCGGCGCACCAGGCGCCGTAGGGCAGGCTCGTCAAGCGACTGGTCGGCGCGGAAAGGGGTAACCAGAGCGGTGCCGCAGCCGGTGAACGGTTGGGTTGTCATTGGAAAAGGACCTCGTTGAATTCGTGGAAGCCTTGTTTGCCTACGATCCATTGCGCGGCTTTCAGCGCACCTCTGGCGAAGCCTTCGCGGCTGCGCGCGGTGTGGCGCAGAGTGATGGTGTCGGCCGCGGAATCGAATCCTATTTCGTGTGCGCCCGGATGCGCGCCCGCGCGATTGGCGGCCGCGTCGATGGGACGGCGGTAGCCGGTCTTTTTCATCTCTTCGACCAACTTCAACAGTGTACCGGACGGCGCGTCTTTCTTCGTTGCGTGGTGGATTTCCCACGCCCATGCGCCATAGGAGGGCTCCCCGGCAAGCAGGCGGGCCGCTTCGGATACCAGACGGAAGAAGACGTTCACCCCGATCGAATAATTGGGGCTCCAAACCAGCCCCGTGCCGTGGCGTGCGACCGCGGCCTGCACGCGCTCCAGTTCGCCGAGCCATCCGGTAGTGCCCACCACGATGTTCACGCCCAGCGCGGCGATGCGCTCGACGTTTTCCGGCACCGCCGCTGGGATCGAAAAGTCGACCGCTACGTGAATATCTCGAAAATTGGCGGCCGTGATGCCTTCGAACGCGGCGTTGTTGTATTCGTCGAGCTTCAGCGCCACGGTGAAATTGTATTCCCTCGCGAACTGCTCGATGAGCCGGCCCATTTTGCCGTAGCCCACGATGGCGAGATTGTGTTCAGGCGGCATCGAAGACCTCGGCATCCAGGTCGGCGAAGAACTCGCCGTGCAGCGCCGCCACGGTGCGGCGGAGATCCTCCTCGGCCACCACGAAGCTGAGATTCAGCAGCGACGCTCCTTGCGAAATCATGCGGATGTTGATGCCGTCGAGCGCGCCAAAAACGCGCATGGCCACGCCCGGCGTGTAGCGTATATTATCGCCCACCAGGCAAACGATGGCCTGCCCGCTTTCGACCGACACTTCGGAAAAATGGCCCAGCTCGGCGCAGATCGCGGCCAGTGCCCTGGTGTTGTCGATGGTCAGCGAGACGCTGACCTCGGATGTAGACACCATGTCCACCGCCGTTTCGTGGCGGTCGAACACTTCAAAGATGCGGCGCAGGAAACCGTGCGCCATCAGCATGCGTGTGGACTGCACGTTGACCAGCGCGATGCCGCGTTTGCAGGCGATGGACTTCACTACGTTGCCGCATGGCACGGCTTCTTTCACGATGCGGGTGCCGGACACATCCGGCCGGCGCGAGTTCAGAATCAGCACCGGAATGTTCTTCTCGACAGCCGGCACCACGGTGGCCGGATGCAACACTTTCGCGCCGAAATACGCGAGCTCCGCGGCTTCCGCGAACGAGATGGTTTTCACGCGATGGCCGCCGGGCAAAATGGTGGGATCGGCGGTGAGCATGCCGTCGACGTCGGTCCAAATCTGGATCTCTTCCGCGCCGATGCCGGCGCCTAGGATGGAAGCCGTGAAATCCGAACCGCCGCGGCCCAGCGTGGTGGTGACGCCATCCTCGGTGGCGGCGATGAATCCGCCCATGACTACGATCTTATCTTCCGCCAGCGCGGGCATCACGGCGGCCAGGCGGGCGTAGGTCTCGGCGTAGAGCGGCGCGGCCTGCGTGTGGCGGCGGTCGGTGACGATGACCTGACGGGAATCCAGGTGCGCGGTATCCATACCGAAATGGCGGAAAGCCAGCGCCACGATGTAGCTGGAGAGGCGCTCGCCATAACTGGAAATGGCGTCGATGGAGCGCGGCGTCAGTTCACCCAGCACGGCGAGTCCCTTGACCAGCTCGGTGAGCTCCTGGAAATGCTCGTCGAGGAGGCGGTCGAGTTCGGCGCGGTCGGCCAGCGGCACCACGCGGCGGGCTTCGCGCGAGTGGAAGTCGCGCAGGTCGTGAATCTGGCGGAGGTATTCTTCGCGCGGGCCTTCAATGGCAGCGTTGGCAATAGCCAACAGCTTGTTGGTGGTCTTGCCCATGGCCGAAACCACCACCACAGGATGACGGGCGGCGCGCGCTTTCACGATGGAGGCGACGCGCTCGATGGCGGCCGCGGACTCGACGGAAGTGCCGCCGAATTTCATCACGATCATCAGTCGAGCATTCCTTCCGAGTGCATCAACTCGGCATTCAGCACGGCCGCGCCGGCCGCGCCGCGCACGGTGTTGTGGCCCAGCGCGACGAACTTGTAGTCGAGCACGGGGCAAGGGCGCAAGCGGCCGATGAAGGCCGCCATCCCGCGCTCGCGCTCGGCGTCGCGGCGGGGCTGCGGACGGTCCTGTTCCTCGATGTAGATGACGGGATGCGGCGGCGCGCTGGGAAGCTGCCGCTGTTGCGGCAGGCTGGTGAAGTGGTCAAAGGCGTGGCGTACGTCGGATTCGGTGGGCTTCGCCGAGAATTCCACCGACACGGTTACCGTGTGGCCATCTACCACCGGGACGCGATTGCAGTGCGCGCTGACCTTAGCGGCCAGCGGCTCGATATGATCGCCGCGAAAATCGCCCAGGATTTTCTGCGTTTCCTGCTGCATCTTTTCTTCTTCGCCACCGATATAGGGGATGACATTCGCGGTGATATCCATGGAGGCCACGCCCGGATATCCGGCGCCCGATATGGCTTGCAGTGTGGTGGCGACGACACGCGTGATGCCAAATGGCTTCAGAGGGCCGAGCGCCATGGTGAGCACGACGGTGGAGCAATTCGGATTGGTGACGATCTGGCCTTTCCAACCGCGGCGGCGCTGCTGGCCGGGCACCAGCTTGAGGTGATCGGGATTTACCTCGGGGACCAGCAGCGGCACATCCAGCTCCATGCGGTGATTTTTGGAATTCGAGACCACCACGTGGCCGGCTTGGGCGAAAGCGCGCTCGATGTCCGTCGCTACCGAGGCGTCCATGGCGGAGAACATCAGGCGCGGGGCGTTGCCGGGCTTCGATTCTTCGACCCTCATGTCCGCGGTGGACTCCGGCGCGGCGCCGCCGAGGCGCCACGCGGTAGCCTCGCGGTATGGCTTTCCCGCGGAGCGCTCGCTCGCGCCGAGCCAGGTCAGATGGAACCAGGGATGGTTCTGGAGGAACTTAACGAAATGCTGGCCCACCATGCCGGTGGCGCCTAGAATACCGACTTCGATTCTGGTTTGCATAATCTCACTTACTAGCCGCAAAGGCGCGTGGGCATCTCAATTCCCTCAAATAACTGCCTACGCGGCCGTTTTGCGGCTGTTACTTAAAGTTCCGTAGCAGGTGGCTCACCATACCTTGATAGATGCCCACGGCGTCTTCCAGTTGCCGCTTTGGGATGCGTTCATCGAGCGTGTGTGCTACATGAATGGATCCCGGCCCAATCAGAAACGGAGTGCCCCACGCGCCGCCGAACGCGGGAATATCCGTGGTGTACGCGACTACGGTTGTCTGGATGCCCGGGAGCGAGCCGAGCCGCAGAGCGGGAATCTCCAGCATCTCGCGCGCCTCCGCTTTGCCGGTGACGGCGGCGGCGATGGCGTCCTTTATAGCGGTCGAGTCGCCGATGAGGCGAATCATGATTTCGGCCCTGGCATCGTCCGCGATCACGTTGGGCGCGCGTCCGCCGACGATGGTTCCGATGTTCAACGTGCTGGGTCCGAGCAGATCGTCAACCGGCAGGGGAATCGCGCGAATGGCCGCGAGCGCATCGAGCAGCTTGTGGATAGCCGATTCGCCCAATTCCGGATACGCTGAGTGCGCCATGCGCCCGGTGGCGGCGATTTCGTAGCGCAACGCGCCCTTGGAGCCGAGCGCCAGCCTGTTTTCGGTTGGCTCGCCATTGATGAGGTAGCGCGCGCCTTGGGGATGGGCCGCGGCGTGGTAGGCGCCCGCGCTGTTACGCTCCTCGCCCACCACGAACAGCAGGCCGAAGTTGCGCTCGCCGGCTGCGAGCAGCGCCTCGGCGGCTTGGAGCATAGCGGCGATGATGCCCTTGGTGTCGCACGCGCCGCGCCCCCAGATGAATTCGTCATCCTCACGCGAGGGGATGAAGGGCGGCACGGTGTCCATGTGGGTGGATAGGGTGACCATGGGCCGCTCGCCCCAGCAGGCGTAGACGTTGGCGCGACGCGGTTCCACTTCGAGGAGTTCCGCGCGGCCTCCGTAGCGGGCAGCGAGGGCAGACACATAATCCAGCAACTGAAGCCCGACAGCCTGCTCATTGCCGGTAATGGATTCGGTATCGACCAGCGCCCGCGTTAACTCAAAAAGGTGCATAAGGCACATGCGCGCGGGATGGAGACGGAGGCAGAAGGAAGGGCGCGGAGAGACCCAGCGAGTCTTCGCTTCCGATAGCGCTCCACCCGTTTCAAAAAACCGAGTGACAGTGGGCAGGTATTAGCCTGGCCCCCCAACCGTCGCGGCAATGAGCCATCCGCGCCGGTTTCGGCGGTGCGTTCCTACTATCGGCCCCTTTTGCCGGACTCTCCGAAGCTCATCGGGATGCCCGCCCGGCTACTGATGGCCGCCGCGCCTCTATCAGGACAAGTTCCAGGATAGCGGATGGCGTGGGAGGAGTCAAACCGGAGAATTGTCTCACTTGCCGCCTACGATCTCCCCGTGCGGCTTGCCCTGCGTGATCTCCTCGTAGGCGTCCTTGGCCTGCTCCGCCAGGCCTTCGCCGACCCAATTCCTCACGCTAGCGGGCAGTTGCAGGCTGGCCAGATCCGCGGGCTTCTTCCCCTGATCCACGGCGGATTTCACGGCCTTGTGCAACTCCACCATAAACTGCGCCTGACCCGCCATGAGTTCCGGCCCGCCCGGCACACCGTGGCCCGGCAGGACGGTCTTAACCTTGAGCTTCTGAGCGGCGTGCACAACGTTCGGCCAATTGCCGATATTTCCATCGCCCGTGAAGTTGTACGGACCGTTGACCACCGCGTCGCCGGTGCACAGGATTTGCTCATGGGGCAGATAGACGAAACCGTCGCCGCGGGTATGCGCCCAGCCAAAGAAGTGAAACTCCACCTTGCGCGCGCCATCGTTCAGGACGAAGAGCTTCTCGGCGAAGGTCTGCTGGGGCGGCTGGACGCTCGGCTGACGCATTTCAGCCACATCCGGGCGCTCTTTGGCGGACTGTTGCCAACGGGCCGGCTCGTAGCGTTTCATTTCTTCGGCGACGCCCACATACGCGAGCGTAGTGGCGCCGGCCTCCGTCCAAACGGCGTTGCCGTAGGAATGGTCGCCGTGATGGTGGGTGTCGAAGACGTACTTCACGGGCTTGGACGAAACGCGTTTGGCGTCTGCCATGGCGGCCCGTGCGCCGTTCGGGAAATTGGCGTCCACCACGATGAGGTAATCCTTCATCTCGATGATGACGTTGTTGCAGTGGCCCAGGTTCTTGAGATCGCCCTCGCGGAACCAGACGCCGGGTGCGATCTTTTCGATGGTCTCGGGGGTGGCGCCGGTGCGGGAGACAAACAGGGCAAGGCCTGCCAGGGCGGTGAAGAGGGGTAGGATGGCAAAGCGTTTGTGCATTAGGGCTCCTGTCGGGCGAGTTACCAGTTTACCCTTGCGATGAGCACGATGGATTCTGTATGATAGGCGTATAGACGTTTGAGCGTTTATCAACTTGAGCGTATAGGTGGTTAATATGGAAGAAGAAACCGTCCGCTGGAGCGTCAAGGTCTCGAAGGAGACCGATCTGAACCTGCGCGCGTTCCTAGGCACCCGGGGCATGAAAAAGGGCGATCTCTCGAAGTTCATCGAGGAAGCGGTTGACTGGCGCGTGCTTCAGTGCACCATTCAGGACATCTGGGCGCGCAACGCCGATGCCGACCCCGATGAAATCCAGCGCATCGTCGACGAAGCCGTCAGCGAGGTCCGCGCGGAACGCCGGCTCAAAGTGAAGGCTCACAAAGCCTGATGCGCGTGGTCCTCGATACCAACATCATCGTGTCCGCCCTGATCGCCCCATCCGGCAAGCCCGCCGATATCATCCGCGTTTGGCTGGCCGGAAAATTTACGCTCCTGACCTGCGCGGCGTATGTCGACGAGCTGTGGGCGACGCTGCAAAAGCCAGGTGTAGCCAAACACGGCAAACCACACGCGGCTGGCCGCTTAGTCAATCTTGTCAAGAAGCGCGCCGAGGATATCGATCCGCTGCCGCGTGTGAGGCGCTCTCCCGATCCCACCGATGATTTTCTTCTGGCGCTGTCCGAAGCGGGCAAGGCCGATTATCTGGTCACAGGCGACAAGAACCGGCTGCTGGCGCTCGGGCGCCACAAAGGCACGCAGATAGTGTCTGCGCGCGATTTCGCTGCGTTGGTCGCATGACCTGCCGCGCTGGAGGCAGGCCAATCAGTGACGGCTTGATCCATTCCAGCTTCTGAGCAGGCGCGCTGCTGATCAAGACGGCGCAAAAGATAGCAGACGAGCAGAGCCATTTGACGACGTTCATTCGTGGTGCAAGCATCAACTCACCTCAGCTTTCTAACGAGGAGACCACATTCTCATGCGACAATAGGGGCCATGGCCACTGCGCACGTATCCGTTGAAGAATACCTGCGCACCAAATGAAACGATGGCTGCCGGCCTGCGCCGCATTACTGCTATTAGTCTGGCTTGGGATAGAGGCGCGCAGTGGCGGCACGCAGGCGGCTGACGACCGTATCCGGCTGCTGGTGCATGCGCACGCCAAACCGCATCTGACCACTTTAATGCGCGGCTTCAGCCAGATGGGCGAGCCGGCCTTCCTGATCGTATTGGGCGCGCTCATCATCGCCGAGCAGACGCGGAGAGGCAGGCGGCGCACGGCCCTGCTGTTCTTCCTTACGGTGGTCGGCGCGGAAGTGCTCGACCAGTTACTGAAGCTGGTGTTTCACCGCGTGCGGCCGGTTGCATTCTTCGGACTCACCGAGCCCATGGGTTATAGCTTTCCGAGCGGGCATGCGATGGTGTCATGCACGTTTTTTGGCGTGCTGGCGGCGATGGCGGCGGCGCGCACGGAAAGCCACTTACGGCGCTGGTTGTACTACGGCGCGGCGGCGGCGTTGATCGCCGCGATCGGTTACTCGCGGATCTATCTCGGGGTACATTATCCGAGCGACGTTCTGGCGGGATACTGCGGCGCGGTGGTTTGGGTTTCTTGCGTGGCGTGGGCGCGGCGGTTCACTGCCCGCGGCCTAAACTAACTCCGCCCTACGGCGGTGATGGCGCCTTCCGAAGCCGAAGCCACCAGCGCGACGTATTTGGCAAACACCCCAGAGGTATAGCGCGGGGCGGGCGGGGTCCACGCGGCCAGCCTTTCGCGCAGGACTTCGGGGGCAACCTCCAGATCGATGGTTCCGGCATCCGCGTCGATGGCGATGGTGTCGCCTTCGCGCACCGCGGCGATGGGACCGCCGTTGGCGGCTTCGGGCGCGACGTGCGCGACCATGAAGCCGTGAGTGGCGCCGCTGAAACGGCCGTCGGTGACCAGCGCGACGCTCTCGGAGAGTCCCGCGCCGACGATGGCGCCGGTCACGCCCAGCATCTCGCGCATGCCCGGCCCGCCGCGCGGCCCTTCGTAGCGGATCACCACCACATCGCCCGGCTTGATGCTGCCCGGCAGTGACGGCGTGCATGGCGTCTTCTTCGCGATCGAACACGCGCGCCGGGCCGCGATGCTGCTTGCGTGTCATGCCCGGTCAGCTTGATCACGCAGCCATCCGGCGCCAGCGATGCCGCGCAGAATCGCCAGGCCGCCGCGCGGCTTGAGCGGCTTCGATCGAGCGGCCGGATCACTTCCTGGCCGGGAGTTTCGTGCGCGTCCGCGGCTTCTTCGGCGAAGGTGCGGCCGGTGCAGGTGAGGGCCGAGCCATCCACGTAGCCGCCTTCGACCAGGCGCTTCGCGATCACGCCGATGCCGCCGGCTTTATCGACATCCACCGCGACAAACCGGCCGCCGGGCTTCAGATCCACCAGCAGCGGCGTGCGCGCGCTGATGGTCTGGAAATCGTCGATGGACAGCGGGACGCCGGCTTCGCGCGCCATGGCCAGCAGGTGCAGCACGGCGTTGGTGGAGCCGCCGGTGGCGGCCACGCCCGCGATGGCGTTCTCGAACGCCTTGCGCGTGGCGATGTCGCGCGGCCGGCGGTCGTGCCGCACGGCGTCCATGACGACTTCGCCGCAGCGGCAGCGCGACCGTCGTCCTTGCGCGGGTCCACCTGCGGCACCGCGGCCGTGCCCATGGGCGAGAGGCCGATCAGTTCCATCACCGTGGCCATGGTGTTGGCGGTGAACTGGCCGCCGCAAGCGCCGGCGCCGGGGCAGGCGTGGTTCTCGATCTCGAGCAGTTCCTCGTCGCGTGATGCGGCCGGCGGCGTTGGCGCCCACCGCTTCGAAGACGTCCTGAATGGTGATGTCGCGGCCGTTGTAGCGGCCGGGCAGAATCGAGCCGCCGTACAGAATCACGCCCGGAATGTTCAGCCGCAGCAGCGCCATGGCCGCGCCGGGGATGGTCTTGTCGCAGGCGACCAGCGCCACGATGCCGTCGAACATGTGGCCGCGCGCCACCAGCTCGATGGAATCGGCGATCACCTCGCGGCTGACCAGCGACGCCTTCATGCCCTCGGTGCCCATGGTGACGCCGTCGCTGATGGCGATGGTGTTGAACTCCATGGGCGTGCCGCCGGCGGCGCGGATGCCGGCCTTCACGTGCACCGCCAGCTCGCGCAGATTGTAATTGCAGGGCATGGTCTCGATCCAGGTGTTGGCGACGCCGATGATGGGCTTCTTCAGGTCCTCGTCGGTGAAGCCGATGGCCTTCAGCATGGCGCGCGCCGGCGCGCGGTCGCGGCCCTGGGTGATGGTGTAGCTTGCGAGTGGCATTTTGGCGAGACTTCCAGCTTAACGGATTGAATTAACCCCTGCCGGCGTCACGAATGGCGGCCTCTTGATCTCGGCCACGCACGACGTGTCCAAGCCCTCGGCGGACCCCTGTGCCACGAATTGCCCAATCATCGTGTCGATGCAGGGCGAATCGGTCATGTGAGTGCCGTGCTCGACAGTCACCAGCTTGCTGTTCGGCAGACTGCGCGCCGCCTCGGCGGCAGTGGAAGGCGGCGTGGCGGGGTCCCCGGCTCCGGAAATCATCAGCACCGGAATGTCCGACTTCACGGGCGCGAAGAAATCCTCCGGCACCTTGCCGCGCGCCCAATTCGCGCAACCCGCCCGGTAGATCGGAATGAGGAAACTGCCCAAGTCCGTGCCATCTGTCTCGCGCCGCATGGCAGCGTCGGAGATGAAAGGAACATCCTCGGTGCAGAGCACGGAGAAGCTCATGCCGCGGGCGATTACACTCTGGATGCCGCTGTTGGCCGCGAAGGCGGCGCGCGCATAGCTGTCCCAATGGTTTTCAAAAGCCTGGTGCAGGATGTACGGCAGCGCGGCGGCCAACTCGGGGATGTACAGGATGGGGCGCAGATTGGCGACGAACATCCCGCGCGCCAGCGTGACGGTCTGCCGCAGATGCGCCTGGGCGTTGTAGAATTCGAATTTGGCCGGCGCCTTATCCAGCCTGTCGAGAATTGTTCTGTATTCCGCGCGCAGGTCCGGGAAGGCTTTGCCACAGGCGGCGTCGGCCGCGCAGTCCAGAAACAAGCGTTCGATGGACGACTGGATTGTTTTCGCGAAGGTCAGCCCCAGTTTGTATCCGGGGGGAACCACCTGGCTCAGCACCATCAGCCGCACGGTGTCCGGATGCCGCCGCAAATACACCAGCGCCGCGAGGCTTCCGTAGGAACCGCCCAGCAGGTCGATTTTGCCGTAACCGAGCGCCAGACGCACTTCGTTCAAGTCGTCGGCGGCGATGGAAGTGGTGTATTGCGTCAGGTCGGCGTGCGTTTCGAGCTGCGCGCGGCAACTCTTCAAGGCCTCGGGCGGGAACGGCGTGGCAACGACTGTTTGCGCATCCTGCGGATCACCCAGAGCGCAATTGAGTGTACCCGACTGGCCGGTTCCGCGCTGATCCACCAGGACGATGTCGCGGTGTGCGCGCAGTTTGGCCGTGAATCCCAGAGGGGCATAGGCATCCACAGCGCTTTGTCCGGGACCGCCAGCCAGCATAAAGACGGGGTCGGCTTCGGCCTTTTCCGCGGCCTTTTCCGCCTGGGCCGGCAGCAACATGGCCGGTAGCAACATAATGTTCAGTGCGATCTTGCGCCCGGCCTTGGTCTCCCGGTTCTCGAAGACTTCGTATGTGCCGCAGAGACCCTCGGTGTTGCCGCCGGCGCCGCGGCACGGCTCCAGCGGCACGAGACCTCGCGTTAAAGGGTGCAGCGTCACTTTGGGCGCTGCGCCGGGACGCCGCAAGATCAGCGGGAAGGAGTGTCCGCCTTGCTGCCACGCACCGTTGATCTCGGAGAAGTCATCGGTCAAGCGGCCCTCAAAGACCGACTGGATACTGTTCACCTCCAGGCGCACGGTCTTCCCCACGTCGAGCTTCACCGCGGCGATCGGAATGGTGGCGGTAGTTTGATCCGGGCTTTCGAGACCGCCTTTCAATGCTCCATCGGGTCCCGTCTGCAACTTTACGATCAGGTGCAACCTGCCCATTAGGACGCCATCCCACTCGCCAGTGATATCGGGGAGTTGGTTTTGCGCAGAGGCACCCGTGAGAGCCGCGCACCAGAGGATCGTGGCGATCAAACGACGGTGCATTAAATTAGTATAGTGAAGACCACGAAGCTGTCGCTGGCCTGCCCAGTGTGCCAATCGACGGAAGTATTTTATAGCTGTACGCCCAACTGCTGCTTCAATCATGTCTGCTCGGATTGCGGCGCCACTTTTGAGCCGGTGACGAAGCTGGCAGGAGGCAGGCAAACTGGCGTGGAGCCCCCCGACCCGCTGCCGGAAGCCGCGGATCCCACCGTCGCCTGCATCAAGTGCGATTCCACGGCGGTCTACGTAATGCCGGACGGGAGGCTGGTTTGCGGCAAGTGCGGGTTGCTGCTGGAACTGGAGATTACCGAGATCGCGGCTTCGACGTAACGCTCGCGCGCTTTTGCGGCTAGCCGGTGAGCCTCATTCGGTCTTGGGGTGATGGATTCGGGCGCAAGCCGTCTCCGCGCCGGTGGGATCGATGGCCGTGGTGCCCTCCTCGATGTGCTGGATGCGGCCGTCCTTATCGATCACGAAGGTGGCGCGATTGGCGAATCCACGGTCCACGAAAAGCACGCCGTAATCCGCCGCGACCTGCCGTTTGGCGAAGTCGCTCAGCAGCGGGAACGTGAGCTTCAGTTTGTCCGCGAACTCTTTCTGGGAAGGGATGTTGTCGGTACTAATGCCAAAAACCTGGGTTTCGACGCCTTCAAAGTGGGCGATACCAGCCTGGTACGCCAGCATTTCCTTCGTTCAACCACCGGTGAACGCCGCCGGGAAGAAGGCCAGGACCACGGCGGACTTTCCCCGGAAATCGGAAAGCTTGACGGGCTTTCCAGACGTAGAAGGCAGGGTGAAATCGGGCGCCATGTCTCCAACCTTGAGGTTGGTCTTGGGGGGCGCCTGTCCCTGTTGGGCGGCCAAGCTTCCGGCCACGGCCGCGGAGAGCAACATTACGGACAGTATCCTCATTGATCCTCCAGCTAAAGTCCAGCGTAGCACTGAGAGTCTCTTTACAATTATTAAAGGTCTTGCATTTTTCGGTACCTTTGCGATAACCTGGAATTGAACGTGGATTGATTTAGGGCCTGTTCGGCAAGGCCTGTCTAATTGCAACCACGAAAAAAAGTGCTAAAGGTGAGTCGGTCTGTTCGAAATTCTCGACCCTGGGAGCCTTTGGCCCCAGGGTTTTTTCGTTTGGGCCGATCCGCCGGATGCTGGAGGATTTGTGAGCGTCTGGTCAAATGTTGTTTCGTCGAATGTTCCCCTTGCCGGGGTTGAAGGCGCCCTGGTTTCGGTGTCGGTTTCCGTGGAGCCGTCTCGTTTAGAAGCGCTTCTGGACGCGCTGGCGCACCTTGAGTTTCCCGTCAATCCGGAGATTTTTCACGACGGTGGTCCCGCTGGACGCGCCACCGTGGTGGAGTTCCCGGCTTACGAGAATCGGTTGCGCGAGATTCGCAGTCTGCTGGAGGCTTGCGGTTTTCCGGCTGGATCGGTGCGGACCACCGGTATGCTCGATTCCATCCGGTGCGGGCATGGCGCGGCGTCCGCGGTGTAGCCTTACTACATATTGCGCTTTACTGCATATTGAATGGTACGCGGCGCTCGCGGTTGAGTTGCGCGCTCAAATCGCGATCCACGGACGAGACCGGGGCGCGCTGCTCCTTGTGGTCCCGATCCAGGTAGTGCAGCGTGCCATCGTCTATCCAATACGTCATGGCGGCGTGGATCGTGTTGTCCCGGAAGGCGATCAGATAGAGGATCGGACTGGCTTCCTGTTGGGCCTGTGGGGGAGGAGCGCCGTAATCCTCCGGGCGGACGTATTCGTGGATCACGGAATGAACCGGTTGCGCGGCCGCCGGTTCCATCGCCGGGCGATAGACCATGGGTACATTGGGTTCGGGCGGTTCCGGAGCGGGGTAATATCCGGAATCGTAGAACGGCTCAAAATAGCCGCCATAATACCCACCGTAGCCATAACCGTTGTGGCCGTAGCCCAACGTCCGGGCTGACCCCCGCAGGCCCCCGGCCTTGTGCGCCGCACCGCCTGTATGGCCGCCGTCATGCCGCTCGGCAAAAGCACCCGTCGCCAGCAGGCAGCACAGGCTGAACTGAATCAAGAGTTTCATGATCTACCCATCTGGAGCTTAGCGCAAAAGAGATTAGGCGGCAAGGCGGTTTAGTTCTACTAGTACTTAGAGCACAGGCGGGAGGGTCAAAGCGGCCTTGTCCAAGTATTTCTGTAGCAGAGTAGTCGCGTCCGCTTCCCCAATACGGCGGGCAATGGAAATCTCGGCCACCAGCATGTGGCGCGAGCGATCCAGCATCTTCTTTTCGCGGAAGGAAAGCGGCTTGTCCTTCTGCAGTTCCAGCAGGCTCTTGAGAACCTCCGCCGCCTGCAGGAGGCTTCCACTCAGCATTTTTTCGGAATTCACCTTAAAACGGACCTTCCAGTCGCTGCTCGAATAGCAATGTCCACCGGCAAGGTAGGAAAGGATCCGGCAAATCTGGGTATTCTTGGCGATGGGCCGCAGCCCGATGTTGGCCACCTTGGAAAATGGGACGGTGACCGTGATGCTGCCATAGACCATGCGCAGCAGGTAACACTTTTCGAACTGGCTTCCCAGGGCCCAAGCCCGGATATTCTCAATGGTCCCAACGCCTTGGTTGGGATAGACTACCTTTTCGCCGATCTGAAAGGTCATTACGGGGTCCCCCAATTAAAACCGCCGTTTCCTTCGGTTCGTGGTACAGATTCGAAAAAGCGAAACTAGAATGGTAATCCCGGATTGGGCGCAAGTCAACCGCAACCTCATCCTGTGTCAAGCGTGACCCCAAGTCAGGCGCCCGCGCAGTACTGTCCGCTATAGGACGAAAACGGGAGTTTTACCCTATTCCAGCCGCGGTCACCGATGATATACTGGCGGGGTTCATGTCACGCTGTCTTTGGCAGTTACGCGTTGGTGCAGTCGGGTTATTGACGCTGTTTTTCCTTCAGGTTCTGCCAGCCAGTCAGGGAGGCAGCATTTCCGGAATCGTTTTCGATCCGCACAAGCTGGCGATTTCGGGCGCGCGGGTTACCGCGATCAATGAGGCCACCAACGTCCGCCAGACGGCGGTCACCAACACCAGCGGATTCTACGCTTTTCCAGAGCTGGGCGTGGGGACCTACGATCTCGAAATTGAATCGAACGGGTTTCGGACGTTCAGGCGAACGCATCTGGTGGTGGACGTCAACAGTGCGGTGCGCGCGGACGCCGTGATGGCACTAGGACAGCGCAGCGAAAAGGTAACGGTATCGGCCACCGAAGCGCGCGTCGAGACGGTAGACACGCAGTTGGGCGAAGTCGAATCGGGGACCAAGATCGAGGCCGTGCCCCTGAATGGCAGGAGTTTTACCGATCTGTTGGCGTTGCAGCCTGGGGTGGCGCCGGCCACCACCATCACGGGCAACTCGATCCAGGCCGCGGGCGCCGCCCTCCTGAACCCTTCGGGGACTCTGAATCCCGGTACTATCTCGATTAACGGACAGCGCGAATATGCCAACGGATTTATGGTGAACGACTCAGACGTGGTGGAGCGCTTCACCATGGGCGCGGCGATTATTCCCAGTCTCGACTCACTGGCAGAGTTCCGCGTCCTTACAGGGAACTTCGACGCCGAGTACGGCAATTATAGCGGCGGGCGCATCAATGTAGTCACCAAGTCGGGCAGCAACCAATGGCACGGCGAGGCGTTCGAGTTCGACCGCAACACGGATTTCGACGCGCGCAACTTCTTCTCGCCGGATCGCGCCGTCTTTCGCCAAAACCAGTTCGGCGGCCTGTTCGGCGGGCCGATTGTCCCCAACAGGGTTTTCTTCTTTGCCGACTATCAGGGAACGCGCCTGACGGAGGGGCTCGATACGGGCCTGGTGCAGGTGCCTTCGCTGGCGGAGCGGGCTGGAGATTTCTCCGGCCTGGCGAGCCAGTTGACCGGAACCGTAACCGGGCAATACTGGGCCGATCAACTGAGCGGTAAGCTCGGCTATGGTGTTACACCGGGTGAAGCCTATTACACACCCGGTTGCTCCAATCCAACTCAGTGCGTATTCCCCAATGCTACAATTCCGCAGCGGGCATGGTCGGTTCCGGCGCAGAATCTGTTGCAGTATATTCCCGCGCCTAACCTGTCGAACGGTTTCTTCTCCACCTCGGCGGTGGATGAGACGCTGCGCGACGACAAGGGCGCCATGCGCGTGGACGCGAGTACGCGGTTCGGCCAGTTATCCGCCTATTATTTCGCCGACGATTATGTGCTGAATAATCCGTATCCGACGCTGCAGGGGGGAGCCGATGTCCCAGGCTTCAGCGCGCTCAACCTGGGGCGGTCGCAGTTGGTCACGCTGAGCGACGTGAAGACACTCGGACCGCGCAGTGTCAACGAGTTCCATTTTTCGTTCGTGCGCGACGCCAACGTGGTGGGCACGCCGGAAGGAACCGTAGGCACCAGCCTTGCCTCACAGGGTTTCGTGACTGCGAGTGGCGCGCCGAGTATCCTGCCGCAGCGGCCGAACATTGTGGGCGTGGAAAATGTGATCTTCAACAGTTTCATTATCGGGTCGACGATCACAGGGCTGAACCAGATAGACAACACTTATGAATATCGGGACAACTTCTCGCATATCTTCGGGGCGCACACACTGAAGCTGGGCGGCGAGCTGTTGTTCAGCCAGGTGAACGCCGCGGCCGACGTGCAATCGAACGGGACTTTTTCGTTCTTCGGGTCGGAAACGGGAGTGGATTTCGCCGATTACCTGTTGGGCATACCGAGCTTTTACAAGCAGGGCGACGCGCAGCCCTTCTACATGCGCAACCACTACGGCGCACTTTTCGTGGAAGATAGCTGGCGCGCCCGCCCGCGCCTGACACTCAATTACGGCGTGCGGTGGGACGTGATCATGCCGTGGTTTGAAAAGTACAATCAGATTCAGACGCTGGTGCCCGGTGAGCAGTCGGTGGTGTATCCGGGGGCGCCGGAGGGTCTTGTGTTTCCTGGAGATCCGGGCGTGGCGCACTCCCTGGCGCCGGTGCGCTGGAACGATTTCTCGCCGCGGTTGGGCCTGGCGTGGTCGCCGGGCGGCGACTCCAGCCTGGCGCGCTGGCTGTTCGGCGGCGCGGACCACACCAGCATACGGCTCGGGTTCGGCCGGTTTTTCACCGCCGTGGAAGGTGTGTCGGCCGGTGTGATGGCGGGAGACGCGCCCTATGGCAGCACTTATTCGAGCCCCGCTCCGCCGCTCTTTTCCAATCCATTCATCACGGCCTCTACGGGATACAACAACGGCCAACGCTTCCCACTTCAATTTCCGCCGCTGAACGCCACCGCCAGTAATCCGAATTCGAGCGTGAACTGGGCGCCCTTTCTGCCGATATCCGGCTTACCGGGTTATTATCCGGGCAATGTAAGTCCCTACGCGGAGGAGTACACGCTTTCCATCCAGCGGCAATTTGGCGGTAACACAGTGGTGACTGCCAGCTACATAGGCAGTGAATCGCACCACTTGTTGACCCTGGTGGAGGCCAACCCGGGCAATCCGGCGCTGTGTCTCAGCCTGAGCCAGGTGAACGAGGTGGCGCCCGGTACACCCACTTGCGGACCCTTCGGCGAATCGAATGTTTTTACGACAACGGCGGGCAATATCGTCAACGGCACACGTTCGGTGTTCGGCTCGAACTTCGGCAGCGTGGACTGGCTAATGACCAATGGCAACGCCAACTACAATGCCTTGCAAGTCAGCGTGCGGCACACCACGGGCAGGCTGGAACTGCAGGCAGGCTATACTTACGGCAAGTCTCTGGATAACTCGTCGAGCATTGCGGACCAGTTGAATCCATACGACTATCGGGCCACTTATGCTCCTTCGGCATTCGACCTGAAGCATAACTTTGTGGTCAGTTATCGCTACGAACTGCCTTTCGAGCGGCTGGGAGCGCGCAACAGGCTCACGCAGGGCTGGGTTCTTTCCGGCGTAAGCCGTTTTGCAACCGGGTTCCCGGTGACCTTCACCAACGCTAGCGACAACTCCCTGTTGGGAACGCAGCCGGATGGGGTGAACTCTTACGGCGTGGATCTGCCGGACATGGTGGACGGTAATCTCGACATCAACCACAATCCGCGCAACGGGATGCCATACTTCAATACGTCGCTGTTCAGCCTGCAGCCGCTGGGGCAGCCTGGGACCGCGCCGCGGAGGCTGTTCTACGGGCCAGGCATGGCGAATTTCGATATCGCACTTTCCAAAACGCTGAACTTGCGCGAGCGAATGTCGCTACAGTTCCGGCTGGAGACATTCAACACATTCAACCATGCACAGTTCTTCGGGCCCGCATCGGTGAATGGCGAGATCACCAGTTCGGCGTTCGGTGAAGTGGTGAGTGCGGATGCTCCGCGGCTGGTGCAGCTTGGGCTAAAACTGGCGTTCTGAGATCGAAGCCACACTCGCCGCACATCACCCTATAACGAGCAGGTTCTGCGGCACTCTGTTTTACGTAACCTTCACAAATTCCGCACATGTCTCTGAGTAAATGCCGTTAGGATAGACAGTGGAGTTGTCCATAGTGGATCGTCGAGGAGTACTTCGATGACTGGTTGGCAGTTCAGTCTTAGCGCGTGGTTGATACTTGGAGTTTTGCCGGGTGTTTCCTCTCTACCTGGCCAAACAAGCGGCGTCTGGAGATTGCAGAGCCCGTTGCCCACCGGCCGGATCCTGCATGCGGTGGAAATGGTTTCAGATAGCGAGGGCTGGACGGTGGGCGATGCCGGCGCCATTCTGCACACAACGAACGGTGGTGTTACCTGGAAGCATCAGAGCAGTGGAACCACCGCGCAACTGGAAGCCGTTCGTTTCCTGGATTCGCTGCATGGATGGGCGGCCGGCAATGGGGTTGTATTTACCACGGACGGCGGCCAGACCTGGCGCCGCGGGAGTTACCGGGGCACGACGCTTTATGGCGTGTACTTCGTCAATGCGAATACGGGCTGGGTGGTGGGCGGATCGGGAACGATAGCTAAGAGCACCGACGGCGGCAGCACGTGGGCGCTCGAAACCTCTCCAACATCTCAAAACTTGTTGAGCGTGACCTTTGCCGACGCCAACAACGGTTGGGCGGTTGGCGGGAACGGGGTGATCATCCACACCTCAAACGCGGGCGTTACATGGTCCAAACAGACGAGCGGGACTTCAGATTTTCTTGAAGGAGTGACCTTTGTCGATGCAAGCAGCGGCTGGGCGGCAGGAGGGAACGTGGTTTTGCACACCGCGGACGGCGGCGCGAGCTGGCAACCGCAGTCTGTGCCTGCCAATACCTGGGTCGATTCGGTCTTCTTCCTGGATACGATGAACGGCTGGGCAGCGGGCACGTCCCAGAACATCATTCATACTGCGGACGGCGGCGTCACGTGGGTGACACAGTTCGGCGGACTCAACACCGGACCGTACGACACTTACCCATTGAATGGCATTCGCTTTGGCGACGCCAATCACGGGATCGCGGTGGGGAACGCCGGCAACATCTTCACCACCAGCGACGGTGGCCAGACCTGGACGGACGAAGAGAGCGGATCGCCCACCCAGGCATTCGCGATTACCGCAAAGGATGCCGAGCATGCCTGGTCGGCCCAAGCCAATGGCGTACTACTGTACACCACCGACGGCGGCCAGAATTGGACTCGGACCAACCTGTTTGAGACCGATGGCAACGCCAATGTGAGTGCTGTATCATTTGTCGACAATCTAAACGGATGGGCGACGTCGACGGAGGGTTTTCCCAACTCCGTGTGGCACAGCGCCGATGGCGGCCACACCTGGAATCAGCAGAATTCCGGTGGGGTAGGCACGCTGTTCGGGATTGACGCGATCAACCTGAATAGCATCGTGGCGGTGGGCGGCGTTTCCTCGGGAATCGTGATTCGTTCGGGCGACGGGGGAGCCACCTGGCAAGTGATTCACCACCCTCCCGTGGGCGCTTTTCTGTCCGCGGTTCAGTTCGTAAACAACACCACCGGCTGGCTGGTGGGAGCTGAGAATGTCATCCAGAAGAGTACCGACGGCGGGCTGACCTGGACGGCCCAAACCAAAGGACCTACCAATGGCAGTGCGGATCTGTTTGCGGTGTCCTTCGCCGACGTGAACAACGGCTGGGCGGTGGGCGGACTCGGCTCTGTGTTCCACACGTCGGATGGCGGCAGCACCTGGATTGCGCAGAAGCCCGGCGTGCCCACGAGTGAAGGCATGCCCATTGCGCTTGACGGGGTCCATGCCGTGAGCGCGGATATTGCCTGGATCAGTGGATTCGGGTACGTAGCCCGGACCACGGACGGTGGCAACACCTGGGACTCCGAAGACTTCTTCCCTGCGGACACATCTTTCCCCACGGTCTTCTTCGTCGACGCCGATCGCGCTTGGGTGGGCGGCACGGGCGGCATTTACCATCGGATGCCCTCGGCAAAGTAGCCGCCTCGCCGTACTGGTACCCGCATTTCCGTGTAGGGTACCAATTTCATTGACTTGCTTCGTGCAAGCGCGCCAGAATGAGCGCATCTGGAGGTAGGTATGCCCACTCGACCACGTACATCGTTATTTGCGCTTCTGGTCCTTCCTTTTTGTGCGGCCGCTCAGCAGTACGGCACGCTATATAACTTCGGAACCGGTGCGAACGGCGGCATCGACGGACACAATCCGGAAGCTGCCCTCGTAGCCGGGCCGGGTGGTGTTCTTTATGGCACAACAATAGGCGGAGGCACATACAATTTCGGTACGGTATTTTCGTTGAGCCCACCGCAGCAATCAGGTGAAACCTGGACAGAAACCATCCTATATAGCTTTGCAGGGGGCGCTGACGGAGAGATCCCGAGCGGCTTGGCGCTCGCCAACGGATCGAACGGACTGGTTATTTACGGCACCACTGAGTTCGGCGGCATCTATGGCGGGCCCGCGTGCTCTAGCACTCCCTGCGGAACCGTATACGAGCTTACGCCGTCAGCCGGGGGCGGCTCGTGGACTAAAACGGTAATCTACAATTTCATGGGCGGGAGCGACGGCAGCTCTCCCTTGGGTCCGTTGGCGATTGGCAGCGGCGGCGGAGCAACCGTGCTCTACGGCACCACGGTTGCGGGCGGAACCGCTAACGGAGAGGCATGCGAGCCCGTCGGCTGCGGCACGGTCTATTCGTTGACCGCGCCATCGTCGCCGGGCGGTTTATGGACCGAAGATTTGCTCTACGTCTTCGCCGCAAACGAAGAAGGAACCGGTCCACAGGCTGGCGTGGTGATCGGACACAACGGAGTCTTGTATGGCACGGCGATGGAGGGCGGAATGGGGGTTTGCGGCTCTTGCGGCGGCATCGTATTCGCGCTTCACCCGCCGGCGTCTAATGGCGGCACGTGGCAAAAGCAGACATTGCACGTTTTCCAAGGATCACCGGACGGAGAATGGCCTAACGCTCCTTTGTCGATTGCCCATAACGGAACAATCTATGGCACAACGCAGTACGGAGGAGATTACAAGCACTGCGCCACTACTTGCGGCACGGTTTTCTCGGTTACGCCGCCAAGTTCACTCGGTGGCGAATGGGCGGAGACAGTGCTGTATAGCTTCCCTAACACTCTGTACCGTGACTACAATCCCGTAGTTGTTCTGGGTGCGGACGGCATTTTGTACGGAACGACGGATATCGGCGGAGACACCAGCAGCTCCGCCTGCGCGCCCGACGGCTGTGGCACGATTTTTTCACTCGCGCCGCCGTCGTCCGCCGGAGGGGCCTGGACTCACCAGGCGCTGCACAGTTTCGCGGGTGCGCCGAATGACGGAAACGAACCCAGGGCGACTTTGACAATCGGCGCTAACGGGATACTCTACGGCACTACACTCAGCGGCGGCAGCTCGAATGACGGCATGGTTTTCGCGGTGAAGCCGTAAACCTATTCGAATTTTGGTGTCGCGCCGATCCTGGCCATGGAACGATTGAGCTACACTCATTCCATGCGCGCACCTATCTCGCTTGGTCTGCTGCTCTCGTTGCCGGCTCTCGCCGAATACACGGAAATACACGGAATTAAGATGTATTACGAGGTCCACGGCGACGGGCCGCCGGTAGTTCTTCTACACGGCGGGACCGGGTCGATTCAATCGTCATTCGCCGCGCAGGTTCCAGTGCTGGCCCGCAACCACCGCGTGATCGCCATAGAACAAATGGGACATGGGCATACGGGCGATGTGGCTGGGCGCGAATTGTCCTATGAGGCGATGACCGAAGATACGGCGGCGTTGTTGGGTCACCTCGGAATCGCGAATGCGGACATCGTGGGCTGGAGCGACGGCGGGCAACTGGCGCTACGGCTGGCCTTCACGCATCCCGAACTGGTGCGGCGCGTGGTGGCCTCGGGTGTGGGACTAGGGGCCCTCACTGCGCAGGCGCAGCAAGCCATGCGCGCGCTTTCGCCCGACCACTGGTCCGCGCCGGTGCGCGAGGAATACGCGCGCGTCTCACCGGACGGACCGCAGCACTGGCCGGTGTTCTTCGATAAGGTCCGGACGATGTGGGCAAAGCCGAGTTGGGGCTTCGCGGAACAGGATCTGGCGAAAATCAAGGCGCAGGTGATGATCGTCGCCGGGGACCGGGATTTTACGCGCGTCGAAGAAACCACACATATCTATCGCATGATTCCGCATGCCCGTCTGGCGATCCTGCCGGGGACCGATCACTTTACGTTTCAGGAGCGGCCGGAGTGGTTGAATGCCATGATTCTCGACTTCCTGGATGCAAAGTGATGCCGGCCTTCCGAGTGGAAACGCCTCCGCGCGGGTACGACGCGATTGTGGAGCGCGGCATTCTGGGGCGCGCCGCGGAATACCTGCCGGCCAAGGCCGGCAAGGTGTTCGCCGTATCCACAGAGGATGTGTGGGGCCATCAATGCGCGCGCCTGGAGCGGGCGCTCGCCGGAGTGCCGCATGAGGTGCTCTTCCTGCCCGGCGGAGAAGACCAGAAGAGGCTGGCGCCCGTGGAGCGGCTGGCCGAAGAGATGGTCGAGCGGGGCGGCGACCGATCGAGCGTCGTGGTGGCGTTCGGCGGCGGCATAGTTACCGATATGGCCGGCTTTCTGGCGGCCATCTTCATGCGCGGCATTCCGGTGTTGCAGATTCCCACCACGCTGCTGGCGCAGGTGGATGCGGCTATCGGCGGCAAAACGGGCGTAAACCTGGGCGCGGGTAAGAATCTGATCGGCAGCTTTCACCAGCCGATAGCGGTGCTGATCGATCCTAGTGTGCTCGAGACGCTGCCGGATCGCGAGTATCGCGCGGGCTTGTACGAAATCCTGAAGGCGGGTGTGATCCGCAGCGAGCCTTTGTTCCGATTCCTGGCGCAGCGGAGCAGCGACATCCTGGCGCGGCGGCCGGAGGCGGTGGACCGCATCATCGTGGAATCCGTGGCGATCAAAGCGGAAGTGGTTTCCGCGGATGAGCGCGAGGGCGGCCTGCGGCGCATCCTGAATTTCGGCCATACCTTCGGGCATGCGCTCGAAGCCGAGACGGGCTACACACGATTCCTGCACGGTGAAGCGGTAGCTTTCGGCATGCGCGCCGCCGTCTATCTGGCGCAGATGACCGGCCATCTCGCGGCCGAAGACGCGGTGGATATTCTGGAAGCCATCCGGCTGTACGGTCCGATTCCGCCGCTGGCGGGCATTTCGGCCGAGCGGCTGCTGGCGCGTCTCGCGAGCGATAAGAAGGCGATCCAGGGCCGGGTGCATTTCGTGCTGCCGGAGCGCATCGGCGAAGTGCAGGTGGTGTCCGGCATTGGCGATTCGCTGGCGCTCGCCGCCATACAGGCCGCGCTGGCATGAAGGGCGCCACGCCGGAAGGCGCGCGCGGCGAACAGGAAGCGGCCGCCTGGGTGCGCGCCATGTTCGGACGCGTGGCGCATCGCTACGATCTGGCCAACCATGTGCTGTCGTTCAACATGGATCGCTATTGGCGCGGCCGCGCGGTGGCCGCCGTGTGGGATGTGCTGGCGCGCCACGATGCGCGCGTGCTGGACATCTGCTGCGGCACGGGCGATCTGGTACGCGCGCTGATGCGGGGGCGCCCTCCCGGCGTGCCCGTGATGGGTTCGGACTTTTGCCATCCCATGCTGGTGGCGGCGCGCGCCAAAGTCGGAGCGAAGGGGCGTCCCGCGGATCTGTTCGAGGCGGATGCGCTGCGTTTGCCGCTGCCGGACGCCTCGCTCGATTTGATCACAGTGGCGTTTGGGTTCCGCAACCTGGCTAACTACGAAGCGGGCCTGCGCGAGATGCGGCGCGTGTTGCGCGAGGGGGGAGTGGCGGCTATCCTGGAATTCTCGCAACCGCCGAACGCCCTGTTCGGCGCTCTGTACCGCTTCTATTCGCGGCGCATTCTGCCGATGATCGGAGGCGCGCTATCGGGATCGCGCGACGCGTACGCTTACTTGCCGGAGTCGGTGCGGAAATTTCCCGCACCGGAGGAACTGGCGGAAATGATGCGCGCCGCGGGCTTCCGCGCGGTGGAGTTCGAGCGGTTCACGTGCGGCATTGTCGCGCTGCACTTGGGACGCGTGATGTAGTCTCAGGGCTTGGGCCCGGTGAACGGCGTATTCCAGGTCGCCTGATACATGGCTTCCAGCAAGTCCTGGGAATGCCCGTCGTAATCCTCATCGAGCGCCCACATGAAGCCGCCGCCCAAGCCTCGCTTGTACTCGGCATACCAGATCCGGGTGTAAGTCGAAAACGGGTCATCGTAGGTGATGAAGCCCGGCGACCCATCGGCGCGCAGCAAATAGGGCACCATCGACTTTTGGTCGAAGTAAGCCGTCCAGCCCATCTGATTGATGCGCTGCTTGATGAACGTGCCGTAGTTTTCGGAGGGGACAGTATTCCCTTTATGCGTTCGGGGGCCGTATACTTCAGTCACATCGTAGTAAAAATAGCCGTAAAACGGCGTGCCCATGTTTATCTTGGCTGCCGGCACATGATAGTCATTCAGAAAAATGGTGGTGGTTTGCTCGACGCTGCCTCCTGGTTCACACTCCCATGGCTGCGGATTGTTCGGATTGGGAAAAATCGGCGAGTTGAGCTGGCCATCATCGGTCCAGGGGCCGGCGCAATCGTACATCATGATGTTGTAGTAGTCGATGGACGGCTCTACGCCGGGGATGTTATAGGCGCCTCCCCATGGTGGAATGTCGGCGGAGAGAAAATAGTTGGGGCTGGGGAAAGTCTGGCGCAGGCCATTCATCAAGCCGGTGAAGAACTGTGTGTCGCCCGCGGTCTCGGGGTACTCCCAATCGATGTCCAGTCCGTCATAGCCGTTGGCCGTGATAAACGTCTGCAGATTGCCCAACAGGATCTGCAGCCCGCCCGTAGTGCCTTCCAGGCCGGGAAAATCGCCTCCCAGCAGCAACAGCACCTTCACGCCGGCGGCGTGCGCCTTGCTGATGAGCGCGGGCTCCAGGAATCCGGGAGGCACGCTAAGGCTGCCATCCGCGTTGAAACCGACGCCCGCGTGGTTGATGTGGGTTAGCTTGGCGAACGGAATCTGGGCCGCGCTGTACGGGGGAGTCTGAGTTCTGCTCCAATAGCCGTAGTCGGCCACCAGCCGCTTGGGAAAGGGCTGCGCCTGCAGGGGCAGCAGCGTGGCCGCACCTGCCAAAAGAAAAACCAGTCGCGTCATTACGAACCCTCCAGAAATGACAGCATAGCGCCGTGCGGCGATTCGCGCCACCATCGTGGGGTGCGCGACACAAAATGGAACGGCAGGGCCACTTTCTTTTTTTGTGGCCTTAAACCTAGCGTAGTAGTACGCTAGGTATTAGGAGGTTCCCAATGACCGAAGCTCTTTCCGCGCTCGAAGCTCAGCGCGCGCAGACACAGTTCCAGATCAGTCGACTCGGCGATATGCGTTCTGGGTCGATTACCAGCACGGGCGGACGATGTGGCAACCCAGGGTGCCACTGCCGCCGGCCCGATGACCCGGGCCATGGCCCTTTCTATCGCTTGACCCGCAAAGTCAATGGAAAATCCGTTACGGAGACCTTTAGCACAGCGACGGCTCTGCGCAAGGCTCAGCAGGAAGTCGAAGAGTTCCATCGCTTCCGTCAGCTCGGTCACGATCTGTTGGAAGTCAACGAGAAAATCTGCAAGTTGCGGCCGGTGGAGGACACTTTGACCGCACAGGAAAAAAAACAGCAGAAGCGATCCAACAAGAAGTCGCCCAAGAAGTAGGTCGGACGGTACAGATCGTCCTCGGCGATTGGCATAAGACCGGCACGATCGATCTTGAGGCCGTCGAGATGCTGGTGCGGGACTCTATGCACCACGCCGGGGCAATAGCCATGCAGCGGTTGTTGTGTATGCCGGCGGCGCACGACCGCCAAGTCCCCTGCGGCTGCGGTCAGCAAGCTCGATACCGCGAAACGCGCCCGAAGCAGATCCTGACCATGCTGGGGCCTGTGGTCTACGATCGAGCCTACTATCTCTGTCCGAGTTGCCATCAAGGACACAGTCCCCGCGATCGGGAACTTGACGTAGTCGGGACGGAGTGTTCGCCCGGCGTGCGACGTATGATGGCCATGGTAGGAAGCGAGACCAGCTTCGATAGTGGCCGCCAACGGCTGCACCTGCTGGCCGGCCTGGAGGTCACTACCAAAGCTGTCGAACGCCACGCCGAAGCCATCGGTGCCGATATCGCCGAACGGGAACAGGCCCAGCGAGATCGCATCGTGCAATTGGAGTTTCCCGACATCTTGGGCGCTGCCGTTCCCGTGCTGGTCGTCGAAATGGATGGCACCCAATTGCCGATGGTACACGCCGAGTTGGAAGGGCGCGCCGGCAGATCCCAGGGGCAGCCGGCACGCACCCGGGAAGTCAAACTCGGGTGTGTCTTCACCCACACCACCACCGACGCGGAAGGCCGACCCATTCGGGATGCCGCTTCCACCACCTATACCGGGGCCATCGAAACTGCTGAACTGTTTGGCCGTCGGCTCTACGCCGAAGCCTTCGAACGGGGATGGGATCGGGCCAAAAGGAAAGTGGTGCTGGGCGACGGTGCCGAGTGGATCTGGAATATCGCAGACCAGCATTTTGCTGGCGCCATTCAGATCATCGACATCTGGCACGCGCGCGAGCATCTCTGGGATGTAGCCGCTAAGTTATTTCCCTCCGACGAGAAGCAACGGAAGCGTTGGGCCAAGAAGCTAATCCAAAAACTAAACCGAGGCAGAGTCGAAAACGTCGTCAGTGAACTGCGCAGCTTCCCCACACGCAAGGCACAGTTACGCGATGAGCTTCGTATCCAAGCCGACTACTTCGAACGGAACCGAAATCGCATGCGCTACCCCAAATTCCGCAAGCAGGGTCTATTCATAGGCTCTGGAGTCATCGAGGCAGGATGCCGAACGGTGATCGGGTCCCGTCTCAAGCAGTCCGGCATGTTCTGGACAGTGCGCGGTGCCAATGCCATCATCGCCTTGCGCTGCAACCGGCTGTCCGGCAAATTCGAGGACTACTGGGCTTCTCGCTCGGCGGCCGCCTAAAATCATCCACAATTATGTCGCGCACCCACCATCGTGACGGCGCGACGTACGCCTGTTACAATCCACTCAGTGTTTCGGAAGGTCCTGATTGCCAACCGCGGAGAGATCGCCGTGCGCGTCATGCGCACGCTGCGCGAAATGGATATCGCCTCCGTGGCTGTCTTCTCCGACGCCGACCGCGGGTCACTGCACGTGCGCATGGCCGATGAGGCCGAGTGGGTGGGGCCGTCTCCATCCGCTGAAAGCTACCTGCGGATCGACCGCATCCTGGAAGCCGCTGCGCAAACACGGCGCCGAAGCTATCCACCCGGGTTACGGTTTTCTCAGCGAGAACGCGGATTTCGCAGCGGCCTGCGACGCGGCCGGCATCGTTTTCATTGGCCCTTCGGCCGAATCCATCCGGCGCATGGGTTCGAAGACCGCCGCGCGGCAAATGGCTATTGCGGCGGGCGCGCCCGTGGTGCCGGGCGCACATGATGCACTGAGCGGTCCCGCCGGCGTCCGCGTTTTCGCCGAACAGTTCGGCTATCCGCTGATGCTCAAGGCGGTAGCCGGGGGCGGCGGCAAGGGTATGCGCCGCGTGGATTCCGAGGCCGGGATGGAATCCGCATTTCGTGATGCATCGAGCGAGGCGGAGCGCTCTTTCAAGAATCCGGATCTATACGTCGAAAAGCTGATCGAGCGCCCGCGGCATATCGAAATTCAATTGCTGGGCGACCGGCACGGCCACATGGTCCACTTCGGCGAGCGCGAATGTTCCATCCAGCGGCGCCATCAGAAGGTCATGGAAGAGTGCCCGTCGCCGCTGGTGGCCGCCCGCGACGGCATGCGCGAGCGGATGGGCGAGGCTGCCATCCGCGTGGCGCGCAGCGCGGGCTATTACAATGCGGGCACGGTCGAGTTCCTGGTGGATGCGCGCGGCGATTTTTATTTCCTGGAGATGAACACGCGGCTGCAGGTGGAGCATCCCATCACCGAACTGGTGACCGGCCATGACCTGGTGCGTTTGCAACTGGAAGTAGCGGCGGGCGAAAAACTGCGGCTGCGCCAGGAGGATATCGCCTGGAGCGGCTGCGCCATCGAGTGCCGCGTTTATGCCGAGGATCCCGATAACAATTTCTTCCCATCGCCCGGCAAGATCATGCGACTCACGCGGCCGCAGGGGCCGGGCGTGCGCCTGGATGGCTGCGTTTACGAGGGCTGGACCGTTCCCATCGACTACGATCCGTTACTGGCCAAGCTGGCCGTGTGGAGCGGCACGCGGGATACCGCAATAGCCCGCATGCGGCGAGCGCTGGGCGAATACGACGTGGCGGGCATTCGCACCAACATCGCGTTCTTCCGCCAGATTCTAGAGGACGCAGCGTTCCGCGCAGGCCGCCTGCACACGCATTTTGTGGACGAGTTTCTGGAGCGCCGGCCGCGCCTCGAGCCGCCGCAGGATCTGACAGCCATCGCGGAACTGGTGGCCGCGTTTCACGCCAAGCAAAGCGGCATCCGCCCGGAAACAGCCCGCCCACCGCAAAGCCGCTGGCGCGATATCGGCCGCCAGGAGGGGCTGCGGTGATGGCCGCGGCGAAGAATCCAAACGGCGCGCAGATCGTGGCCGTTCAGCCCGGCGTGTATTCGGTTTTGCAGGATGGCCGCAGCTACGAAGCGCGCGTCGAGCCGTCCGACGGCGGCGTGGCCGTCTTCATCCGCGGCGACCGTTTCGAGGTGCAGATCCGCGATCCGCGCCGCCGGCCGCGCCCGGCCGGAAAAGCGGATCTCGAAGGCCGCTGCAACGTGGTCGCGGCCATGCCCGGCAAAATCGTGCGGGTGCTGGTTGCCGTGGGCGATTCCGTAGAGGCCGGCCAGGGCCTGCTGGTGGTCGAAGCCATGAAGATGCAGAACGAAATGAAAGCGCCCAAGGCTGGACAGGTGGCCGCGCTGGCCGCCCGCGAGGGCGCCACGGTTACCGCCGGTGAAGTGCTCGCCGTCATCGACTAAGGGCTGCGTAAGGGCTGCCTTTTGCAGGAATCGCCGCGCGCCAGGGTGTTAAACTCGCGTATGGCCCGACCAGGACGGTACGATCCGTGGATCCGAAAGCCAGCGCCCCTCAAATCCTTCAATTCGGCGTCTTCGAAGTGGACCTCGCGCAGGGCGAGTTGCGTAAACACGGCCAAAAGATCAAGCTGCAAGAGCGCCCATTCCAGCTTCTGGCGGCGCTGTTGGAGCGCCCCGGCCAGGTTGTCACCCGGGAGGAACTGGCCCGCAAATTGTGGATCGACACCCTGGTGGATTTCGATAATGGGCTGAACATCGCCGCCAAAAAAGTACGGGAGGCGCTGGATGATAACGCCGCCACGCCGCGCTATGTAGAGACGCTGCCGCGGCGCGGTTACCGCTTCATCGCGCCAGTACAGGCGCGCGCATTGCCTGCGGAGGCTGCCACTGCTGGCGACAAGGCGAAGCCGGAACGCGAATTGGCAATCGCGCCGCACGAGCCGGCGCCGCCTCCCCCGCGCCGCCGCGCGATCTATGTCCGCACGGTAGGGTTGATCATCGTTCTCTTCGTGGTGGTGCGGGTCTACTGGCTGGTTACTTCCGTGCAGCCGGCCCGCGTGCTGCGCGTGGTGCAGCTTACGCAAACCGGCCGTGCCGAGTCCAGCGACGGCGTCGCCTCCGACGGCGCGCGGGTATATTTCACCGAACGCGATGGCGGCCGCTGGTCGCTGGCCCAGGTTTCGGTGGAGGGCGGAAATCCGCAGCCGGTGGCGGTGCAAATTCCGAATCCCGACATACTGGACATTTCACCGGACCGCAGCAGCCTGCTGATCTCGGGTGGGACCGGCATCGAGTCCGAACGTCCGCTGTGGGTGGTCCCCAACGTGGGTGGTTCCCCGCGCCGGGTGGGTGACGTGCTGGGCGGCGCCGGAACCTGGTCGCGAGATGGCAGCCGGATTGTCTTTTCGCGCGGTGCGGCATTGAATCAAGTCAACAGCGACGGTACGGGTTCCCGTAAACTGCTCGACACACCAGGCATCGTCAATTCGATACGCTGGGCGCCCGCGCCAGACCGGGAGGTGCTGCGGTTCTCCGCCTCCGATCGCAGCCTGAAAGCGTATGGCTTGTGGGAGTCGAGAACCGATGGCACGGGGCTGCGCCGCCTGCTGCAGCAGTGGAATCCGGCAACATTGACAGTCGACGGCGACAACGACGGAGTATGGGCGGCATCCGGAAAATACTTTGTGTTCCGGTCCGTTCGGGGCCGCGTGGCCAGCATCTGGGCGATGCGGGAGAATCGCACCTTTCCACGTGCGACCGAGGGTCCGCCCGTGCAACTCTACTCGACGCCGATGAAATTTGGTACGCTCGCGCCCAGCCCGGACGGCAAACGTATTTTCTTCGCCGCCGGTCAGGAGCGCCGGGAATTAATGCGGTACGAGGCGGGTCATAAGCAGTTCGTGCCGTTTCTAGCCGACATAGCCGCGGGATGGGTGAGTTTCTCAAAAGACGAGCAATGGGTGGCATACGTAACCATCCCGGATGGCACCCTTTGGCGCAGCCGGACCGATGGCAGCGACCGCCTGCAGCTTACCCCGCCCACGATCGCCGTCCAGCAGCCGCGTTGGTCGCCGGACGGATCGCAGATCGTTTTTGACGGAGCGTCCAACGGTCAAGTGAGTGGCGTGTACGTGATCCCATCTACCGGCGGCGCTCCGGAGCCTGTTTCATCGGATGCCTTCGTGGACGGCGACGCCAGTTGGTCACCAGATGGAAACTCTCTGTTGTTCGCGCGTATGCCGCCACCCGGAGCCTCGGGACAACCCGGACTCTACGTGATGGATTGGAAAGCGAAGAAGGCCACACCGCTTCCAGCATCGGAAGCTCTGGTGCGTCCGCAATGGTCGCCTGACGGGCGCTACATCGCCGCGACGAACCGCCTGGGGACTGAGATCCTGCTGTTCGATTTCCAGACACGTCAGTGGAGTCCGCTGGCGAACGGCGAAGGCCTGGGCATACCGTTCTGGTCTCACGACAGCAAGCATGTCTATTACCAGGAGGTGCTGGGAAGCGTGGAACAGCCCATTTTCCGCGTGCCGATCGGCAGCCGGAAGAAAGAGCAATTGATGAGCTCGAAACAGATTCAGCAATCGAGCGCAGCCGGTTACCTGCTGGTGGGCCTGGCTCCTGGCGATGCGCCAGTGGTCACTGTGATTTACGACAATTCGGACATTTACGCGCTAGAAGTCGACTTGCCGTAAGCGATTTAGCAAAATCACACCGCGGCAAGATTTACTATCGTAAACGCAGCCCCTGTTGTCTCAACCACTTTGGAGTGCCCGGCCGCTCCACACCCCCAGTCCCCGGATCTCCGGCATGGTACCGTGAGGCAGGCAGGGCCGATCACAGTGCGCACATTAGCTCCGAAAAGCGAGCCGAAATGGCCAAGGTAAGCCGAAAATCGCTCGGATTCGCCAAAACAAACCGTAAGCCAGCTAAAACAAATGAGTTGCAAGAAAATGGCTTTGTTTTTCCAAAGTGCTTTCCTGCACAATCCATGCCCAATCGTGCACAAGTCGAGCCCATTGGACTGCGCCCCAAATCCACCGGTCGTCGGTTGTTGTATACTTCTGGGAACTCGTACGAAACATCACTTGTTGGAGGACACTTCAATGCAAGACGACGCTAGGACGCTTCGAGCGTTAGGATCGTCGGCGGTAGCCTGCGCCGCTGCTCTGTTTTTCCTGACGGCGCCGGTCCACGCGCAACAGCGGCAGACTCTCCGCACTTCGGTGGCGGCTCCGCAGGGGCGGCACTCGTCGACCGTCTGCCAGGATCGCAGCAACTCAAACTGGCTATGACGCTGTCCTTGCGCAACCAGGCGCAACTCGATACGCTGCTCAGTCAACTCTACAATCCGGGCAGTCCCAACTTCCATCAGTTTCTGAGCGTGGAAGAGTTCACCGATTCGGCCCCGCCACCGGCGATTATGCCAAAGCGGCCGCGTTCGCGCAATCGTACGGCTTAACCGTCACCCACACCGCTCCCAACCGCCTGGTGCTGGATGTGGAGGGCGCCGCCTCCGACATCGAGCGGGCCTTTCAGGTGAAGATGCAGGTGTATCGACACCCCACCGAAAACCGCACCTTCTATGCACCCGATGTGGAGCCCTCCGTCCCATCGGACATCTCCGTGCAAGGCATCTCCGGCCTCAGTACCTTCAGCCTCCCGCACCCGTTGTTGAAGCGTGCTGTCGCAGGCGAGGCGGTGCACCCCAATACGACCGGATCCGGCCCGGGCGGCAGTTTTCTAGGCAGCGATATGCGGCCGCGTATGCGCCGGGAGTCACCTTGACCGGCGCAGGACAAACGGTCGGCCTGTTCGAAGCAGGCCCCTACAATCTCTCGGATGTACTCCTCTACTTCAAGAACGTCAATCAGCCACTCAACGTCCCGATTGTCAATGAACTGATCGATGGAGGCGGCGGAACCTGCGGGGCGGATTGTGACGACAGCGAGCAAGTGGTGGACGTCATAGAAGCCGTTTCGATGGCCCCCGGTCTGTCTGCTGTGATCGTCTACCTGGGTCCCAACCAAGTTGGCGTCGACACCGATATCTTTAACGCAATGGCGACCGACAACATTGCCAAGCAACTGAGCGTTTCGTGGTCCTTTGGTACCGATGCTCAGGGAGACGAGCCTATCTTCCAGGAGTTCGCGGCGCAGGGCCAGAGCCTATTGGCCGCATCCGGCGACAACGGCGCCTACGGACCGGGCGGCGCGCTCTGCGACCCCGGGTATTCCTACAATGTTTATCCGGCCTCAGATCCGTACGCCACGGCGGTGGGGGGCACAGACCTTACGACAACTGGCCCGGGCGGAGCATGGCAATCCGAGGTGGCATGGGTAGACAGCACTGGCGGTGTTGGCACCCTACCCATTCCGAGTTATCAGGCGCCCGCGATCGACGCTTCGAACCAGGGCTCCACGACCCTGCGCAACGTGCCGGATGTTGCCGCCGAGGCAAACTCAGACAATTACTCTTGCGACGTCGGGAGCTGCGACGGGGGCTGGGGCGGAACCAGCCTTGCGGCGCCCCGGTGGGCGGGCTTTGTGGCCTTGGCCAATGAGCAGGCCAACGGTTACACGGCCGGGTTCCTCAATCCGGCGATCTATCAACTCGGCCTGGGTCCGAACTATGGATCGGTGATGCACGACATTACGGTGGGGAACAACTTCGATACATGCAGCCCGGCTATGTTCCAGGCGGTCCCGGGATACGACCTGGTTACAGGCTGGGGATCGCCGGCCGGACAGGCCCTGCTTAATGTGTTCGGCCCGGTGAACACGGGTCCCAACTTCTCCTTTACGGCATCGCCGTCCACGATTAGTGTCACACCGGGCAACAATAACGTAACCAGCACCATCACGCTGTGCTCGTTGAATGGATTCGCCTCCACGGTGAATCTGTCGATGTTTGTGCCGGCTGGCGTGACGGCCAGCCTAAATCCTAGCTCGCTGACCGGTGCGGGTGCTGCGACGTTGAGTCTGTCGACGACCAGTTCTACTCCGAGCGGAACCTATCCCGTCGGTATCACGGGAAGAGCCTCCGGATTGACTCAGACCGCTTACGTGACGTTGGGGGTGGAAGGTTTCTCGCTTTCGGCGCCAAGACAGATATTTCTCAACCAGAGCGGGTCCGCCAGCGCCACTATTGCGGTAAATGCCGTTGGCCTGTTCAGCGGTAACGTGAAATTCTCGGTGTCGGGCTTGCCCAGCGGCGTCACTGCGTCATTCGATCCGGCCAGTGCCGCAAGTTGCACCCAGCTCAATCTCAAAGCCAGCGCAAAGGCGGCAACGGGGTACGCCACTTTGACCATCACTGGAATATCGGGGGGTATCACAGCGACCACCAATCTCACCCTGGCGATGAGCGCCGCTACTGGAACGGGGGGCAACGGCGTGCCAGTGGATTTGTCCGCGGCATACAACGTGCACGGCATTTACACCAACGGCTCGACCTACAACAGCGGCGGAATGGATCAATACGGCAATTCTTACTCGGAGGAGCTGTTGACACCGTCGCGCGTGGCCTCCGGCGAACAGTTCAACTTCGGTCCGGCGAACAAGGCGGATGCCGTCAGCGGCAGGGGAAAGGCCATCGCATTGCCCGCCGGTAAGTACGCGCGGCTTAACCTGCTTGCCACTGGAGTCAATGGACCCCAGACCGGTCAAACCATAACCGTTACCTATACCGACGGCACAACGTCCAAATTCACTCAAAGTTTTGCTAACTGGACCGCGTATACTTCTTACCCCGGCCAGATTGTAGCAGTGGCCATGCCTTACTGGAACTATCTCTTTGGCAATGAAGAGTACGGGACAGTGAGCCTATACGAATACGCCTTTGCGCTGGACAAAACCAAGAAGGTCCAGAGCTTTACGTTACCCAATAACTTCAACGTAGTCATGCTGGCGGCCACCTTATTCAAGTAGAGCGGGGGGGCTATGACGATCTGGCAGGATATCCGTCAGACGCTGCGCCAGTTCCGCCGGGCGCCGGCGATGCCCGCCATCATCGTGCTCTCGACCGCCCTGAGCGTGGGCGCGCTAGCTGCCGCATTCACGGCAGTGCGCGCGGTTTTGATCGAACCGCTGCCTTATCTGCGGGCCGATGAACTCGTCTTGTTTCGAGCCGATTACCCCAAGGTGCGGGAATCGCAGGGCGACTGGGTCCTCCGCCGGGACGCCGAGGAACTGTTGCGGCGCACGCGCAGCTTTCAAAGCGCTGGAGTTTGGGCAAACGCTCTTTTCGATTTCGAAAGCGGCGGCAATGCGCCGCCCGAAGCGCTTTATGGAGTGCGCATGACGGCTGCCGTGCTTCCCACGCTTGGCGCGACGCCCATGCTGGGACGCAACTTCCAGAAGGCTGAGGAATCCGACACGGGCGCTTCGATCATTCTCAGCTACGGCCTGTGGTTACGGCGGTTCCATGGCGATCCAAGCATAGCCGGCCGGACCGCAACGATGAATGGCCGGGCCTGCCGCATCGTCGGCGTGATGAGCCCCGGCTTCAATTTCCCTCTCTGGCGCGAGGCGGCACATACACCGCAGCCATACGTCGAGTTCTGGGCGCCCATGTCGCTCGAAAAAGAGAAGCAGACTGGGGGCATGCAGATGCTGGCGCGGTTGAAGCCCGGAGTTTCGCTGGTGGAGGCCCAACAGGAAGTGGCGGCCATCGGCGCAGCGCTGGCGCGCGAGTTTCCCGATACCAACGGCAATCGCCTGCTGCGCGTTTCGCTCCTCCGCGACCGCGTGATCGGACCAACGGGCAAGGCTCTCTGGCTGCTACTGGGAGCGGCGGCGATGTTCCTGCTGATCGGCTGCGCGAATGCGGCCAATCTCCTGCTGGCTCGCAGCCTGGGGCGGCGGCGTGAGATCGCCATCCGCATGGCGCTGGGCACAAGCGCTGGCCGGATAGTCCGCCAGTTTCTTACCGAAGGATGCGTGCTGGCCGTGATGGGAGGCGTGGGCGGATATCTTCTGGCAGTCGTTTTATGGCGTCTGCTGCCGGCCCTGGCCCCACGCGCGATCCCCCGCCTCGAAACCGCACAGGCGGACTGGCAGGTGCTGGCGTTTGCGCTGGCGGCCGCGCTGATCAATGGCCTCATGTTCGCGCTGGCGCCGGCTTTACGCGCGGTGCGAACCGGAGAACTGGGGACGCGCGGGGCGGCTGCCGCACGCCGCGACTGGCTGCGAAACGGCCTCGTCGCCGCGGAGGTTGCCATCACGGTGACCCTGGCGATCACGGGTGGACGGTTAATGGGCAATTTCGTGGCCCTGCTGCGCATCGATCCGGGCTTTATCAAGGACCGCGTGCTGGCTGCCGTGGTGATTCCGCAACCGGATCGTTATCCCGACCCCGCGCAACGTAAATTGGTGTATCGACGATTTCTGGACGCCGTCCGCGCCATCCCGGGTGTGCTCAACGCCGGCACCGTGGACGCACTGCCATTCAGCGGCGAAAACAACGGCGGATTCATCACCACCCACACCGAAGACATCGCAAACCGCAAGTGGCAATTGGTCGCGGAAGTCGATACCGTGGGTGGCGATTATCTGGCGGCCATGGGCGCGCGTCTGAAGGAAGGGCGGTGGTTCCATGGCGAGGAGGAAGATAGCGCGATCATCAGCGAGGCCACGGCAAACAAGCTATGGCCCGGCGAGTCCGCGCTCAATCGGCGGCTCTGCCTCTTCTGCGATCCGGTGGCGCCCGATAACTGGAAGCGGGTGGTGGGCGTCACCTCGAACATGCGGCATCTGGGGCTTGAAGGCGAACAAGAGGGATCGGTTTATATTGCGGGCGACGCCATGCGGCGCGCGCAATTTTTGGTCATCCACACCAAAGGCCCGGCCGCGGAGTATCAGGAGGCGCTACGCCGCGCGGTGGCCGCGGTCGATCCACTGCAACCGGTGTTGCTCAGCGTATCAATGCAAGCCCTGGTCAACGATTCTCTGGCTGCGCGCCGGTTCCTGATGCTGTTGCTGGCTGCGACGGGCTGCCTGGCGCTGGCCCTGTCGGCTGCCGGCATCTATGGCGTTACGGGGTACGCGACGTCGCGCCGGACGCAGGAAATCGGTATCCGGATGGCGCTGGGCGCTACACCGCGCAACGTGCACGCCTTGATTTTCCGAGAGGGTTTGACTGCGGCGGCCATCGGCCTGAGCGCCGGCATGGCAGCTACTCTGGCAGGCGAAAAGGCATTGCGATCCTCGCTTCCGGGTTTTGCGGGAGGAAGCAGCGGAGACCTGTGGCTGGCCGCGGCCTTGGTGACATCGGTCGCGGCGCTAGCCTGCTACATTCCTTCGCGCAAGGCGATGCGTGTCGATCCGGTGACGGCGTTGCGGGTCGAGTAACCCCTCTAGACGGCGTCCGAGACACTTGCCATATTGAAATCCGTAGCCAGGATGGCCGGCGCGATGGAGGTTCCGGCTTCCGCACCCTGGCTGCGCACCGGCCGCGTCAACTTCCTGGTGTTCTGTAACACCCGCACGGGACTCTCATTCCAGCGATAGTTGGTGACCGGGTCGGTGATCTTTCCGTTCTCCACCAGAAACACGCCGTCGCGGGTCAAGCCGGTCACTTGCAAGGTCTGCGGCTGCAGGGTGCGAATGTACCAGAAGCGCGTGATCAACAACGCTTTGTCGACCGACTGGATCAACTCCTCCAAGGTGTGCTCTTGTCCATCGAGCGTCAGGTTGTCGGGCGCGGGAGTCGGATCGATCTTGGCCTTGCTGGCCCAATACCGGTCGTAATAAAAATTCTTTACCACGCCTTTATCGATCCAGGCCATGCGCGCGTTGGGCAGCAGCGACGGTCCCCACGGAGTAGTGGAGAGCGTGGTATTGAAAGGATCGCTGCGCAGAGTAATGTACTCCGGGAACATCTTCTCGCCTAAATGCGTGCCTCCGCCCTGCTTGCTCAGGAAGGATTGCCCTTGCTCCGCGTCGCGCGCGCCGAAGTTGCCACCCAGGTAACCAATCAGATCGCTCACCGCGGCCGGTTCCAGGATCACCGTATACTTGCCTGGGTCGAGTTTCCGGCGCGTTCCGGCGCCGCGCACACACTTCTCGGTCGAAACCCGCCCCACCGTTTCGCCATCCACATCCTTCAATGAGACCGCGGTCTGCGATGCCCATCCGGAACTCGTGCCTGTCGCCGTACGCATGGTGTTGGTCAGGCTGGAGTCGGTCAGCGTATGGTAGCCGAACAGGCCGGCCTTGTTACCTACAGACAGCGCGCCCACCGACCGCTGAATGAACCCGGCCGCGGTCAACCGGTTGGACCGGGCGCGTTCCAATATGGCCTTCACGTGCGGGATCATCACATCGCCGCGCGACGATGCCGTAAACGCGTCGAAATTATTGAGCACCGGATATTTCTGCGGGCCCAGCGCCGGCATGTCTTCCGGATCCGCATGCGAGATGCGTGCCATGGCTTCGGCCTGCTCCACGCCACGCTTCAGGGCTTCCGGGGTCAACTCATTGACCACGGCGTTTCCGTGGCGTTTGTCCTCGGTGACGCTGCTGATCGAAAGACTCTGGCTGATACGGTATCCCGAGGTGGTAATCCCGTTATTCGCAAATCGTATGAACGCGTCTTCTGACCAGGAAAGATCTATCTGGCAGCCTGGCAGCTTGGAGTAACCGATCGCCTGATCGATGAGTTTGTGGGCTTCCTGTTGGCTCAGCATTATGATCTCCTGTCAGTCGGTCAACAATACGTTGATCTGCCGGAACCGGGACGGGGAGCAGCCATGGCTCACCGCGTTAATCTGTTCCGGCTCGCCCTTGCCATCGAAAAACGACCCGAACTGGCGCCAGTAACTGGGGCCCGCGATGCCGTCGCAGGCGCGCCAGAAGTCGGCGGTCTTAGCCTGATACGCCACGCGCGAAACCATGCCTCGCTTTTTGCCTCCCTTGATTTCCCAGAAAGCATCTCCGCCGAACTGGAAGTTATACCGCTGTTGGTCGATGGAGTAGCTGCCCTCTCCCTCGATCAGTATGCCGTCGTCTACACCCGCGATCAGGTCGTCGGGAGTTACGTCCTCCGGCCCGGGCGCCAGCCATACATTCGGCATGCGCTGGAAAGGCACGCTACCCCATGAATCGGCGTAGCAACATCCGCGCGACTCGGTCTCCCCGACCAGGTGCGCCTGGTCGCGGATGGTTTGATAGTGCTTGAAGATGCCCTTCTCGATGATCGGAAACTTGGTGGTCAACACGCCGTCGTCGTCATATTTGACGGTTGCCAGGCCGCCCTCATTGGTGCGGTCGCCGAAGATATTCATGCGCTCGCTGCCCACTTGGAAATTCCCCATTTTTTCGGTGGTCAGGAAACTGGTGCCGGCGAAGTTGGCTTCGTAGCCCAGCGCGCGATCTAACTCCGTCGAATGTCCGATGGATTCGTGGATCGTCAGGTAGAGGTGACTCGGCAGCAGCACCAGGTCCTTCTTGCCGGGTGATACCGGTGGCGCGGCCAAATGCTCCAGCACTTCGTCGCGAATACGCGGCGCGTTCTCGCCCACGTTAGCTTTAGCCACGGCTTCCCATCCGGCAGTCACCGGCGGCGTCTGGTAGCTGCGGGTGCGCGTGATGTTTTTCTGAATGTCCACCGCGGTGGCCTGCAGAGCGGGCCACACCTGCACGACGAACTGCTGGATAGACGATCCTTCGCTCGATGCGAAATATTTGTCCTCCGACCGCAGCGCCAGAAAACCGAAGGCGGCAAACACCTTGGGATCTCTCTTAATCGTCGATGTAGCGCTGTGCATCAGTTCCAGCTTTTCGTCCACCTGCACGGCGAAAGGATCTTTCTCGAGCGGCGATGCCCACCGGTCGGTATACGCCTTGGTGGGCGCCAATTGCACGGGCTCGGCTTGCAAAGCCGAATTGCCTTTGGCTACCACCACCGCCTCGCGCGTGATGCGCGCAATTTCGGCATCCGTTACCACTGGTGAGGCCGCAAACCCCCACTGCCCGTTGGCGATGACCCGCACGCCAAAGCCAAAGTTCTGCTGATCGGTGACGAAGGGCACCTCATCGGTCTGGTTGCTGCCGCGCTGCGGGGCGAGCCGATACCCGCAGAATTGCTGGCGGTATCGCGCGATGCGGATGTCGCAATAGGTGGCGCCTTGCTTGCGGGCTTCGGCCAGCGCAATCGCCGCCAGCTTTTCGAGCGCAGGCTCCGGTTTGGATTGTGCGCCGCCGGGCGCGCCAAACAGACGGTTAGCCAGTAGGACGGAAGTCCCGCCGGTGGCCGCTGTCAGGAATGCGCGGCGTGTCAGGAAACTGGAAATCGATGTGGTTTTCATCGCTCGCCCAAGTTTAGCGTACCTGCGGCACAAACTGTCAGGATCAATCTGCCCGCAGCGCTTCTAATGGCGAAATCGAACTCGCCCGGAACGCCGGAATCAGGGCCGCGGTCAGGGCGGAGGAACCGAGGACCAAGATCGCCGAAACAATGATCGCCGGATCGTATCGATTGATTCCATAAAGCTGGTTTCCTAAGAATCGCCCGGCCGCCAGCGCCAACGGTATGCCCAACAGCAGTCCAAACGAAACCAGCGCCAGCGCTCCACGCAGAATCAGCGCGAAGACGTCGCTGCGATCCGCGCCAAGCGCCATGCGCACTCCGATCTCGTTGGTGCGGCTGCCAACGTTATAGGCCATGACGCCATAGACTCCGATCGAGGCCAGAATAAGCGCCAGGACTCCGAAAAGAGATGTAAGTCGCGCGATCAGCCGCTGCTGGTTGAACTGGCTGGCCACTTGCTCTCTCACAGTGTGAAGCGAAATGATCGGCAGATTGGGATCCACCGAAGCCATGGCTTGGCGCACCTGCGCAATGGACAGGCTCGACTCCCGGCCTGGTCACAAAGACGATGTCATGCAGGAAATGCGAGCCGGGAGAGACCTCCGCGGATTCGGCGCCCGGGGGAATGTCATGCTGCGCTTCAGGCAGAAAATAGAACGGGTCAGTCGGCTTGTCGAGATTATAAGTCAAATAACGGACGTCTTTGGCAATGCCCACAATTTCGTATTGGCGGGACGCTTCTATTCCAAGGCGCCCGAAATGCTTTCCAATGGGGTCTTCCTGTCTTGAAAAACTTCCGCGCAAACGCCTCATTGATGACTGCTACGTGCCGGGAAGTCGGCCGTATCCTGCTCGGAGATGCCCCGTCCTCTGACGATCGGGTTTCCGATGACGTCAAAGTATCCCGCGCGTGACTCGACTCCAGAAAGCAGAGTTGTCGTCCTTGGGCCCGGGAGCGGGATGTCCATCCACCCACACGCCACCGCCCCAATGGTTGCCGTTTTGCGGTGAGTAGGTGCAGAGAGCCACTGCCGATACGCCAGGAATGCTCGATAGCGAATCGTGGATGCGCCGGTAAAGTAGGGTGAGTTGGTCTGGCCGGTAGCCGGCCAGCCTCGGATCAATATTCGCCACGATGCGCCGATCCTGATCGAATCCGAAATCTTGATTCTCCAGGCTGTGCAGCGCGGCCGTGAGCAGTCCTGACGCTGATAGCAAAACCAGCGAGAGCGCAGCCTGGAACACCACCAGCGTCTTCCGCGGAAGCGAGCCCGTGCGGGCTGTGGAGCGGCTGGCGCCGCGAAGCGCTTCAATCGGATCTACCCGCGTGGCCATCCATGCGGGAGCGATGCCGAAGACAACTCCCGTCAGCAGCGAAACGCCGAAGGCAAACAGCAGCACCGGCATGGAAGGCGACGCGCTGATGGGTATGCCTGCCGAGTCCGCTGACCGTGGGGAATGCAAAATGCAGAATCAGGCGCGTGCCTGCAAATGCGATCGCCAGACCCGCCGCGCCGCCTAACAGCGAGAGCAAAATGCTCTCGGTGAGGGCCTGCCTCACGATCCGCGGCGCTCGCGCCCCCAGCGCCATGCTCAAGCGATGTCTGCCGCCGCCGCTCCATGCCGCGAACCAGCATGAGATTGGCCACGTTGGCGCAGACGATCAGCAGCACAAATCCGGAAACCATCATCAGGATCTGAAGCCAGTGCTCATATTGTCTCGCGCATGCTGGTGATGCCGGCGCCTCCGGGACTCAGGAACAGGGTCTGCTCGGGAAAGTTCGCGCGATCGTTGGCGCTCATCTCACCCCAGTGCGAGCGCAGCCACTGCTTCAGCTCCACGCGCATTTCAGCCTCTATGGATGCGGCGCGTCGCGCCTGGCTGGATGCGGCCGATCAAGTCTAACCAGTGGGTGTCGGACTTGTTCAGATCGGCATCGCTCTCGACAAACGGTTCGGTGTTCAGCGGCAGAAAGAAATCGGGCGGAGCTGTTGCGCAGAGTGTCGCCGAAGAAACCCGGCGGAGTGATTCCCACGACGGTAAACGGCTTGTCATCCAGATTGAAGACGCTGCCGATGACGGACGGATCCGATCCATACCTTTGCTGCCATAAGCGATAGCTCATCACCGCGACCGGCGGAGCGCCGGCCTGATCGTCGCCAGCCGTAAGCGCGCGTCCGGCATACGCTCTTATGCCGAACATGGTGAAGTAATTGCCGGAGACGAACTCGCCTGGATAGCTTTGGGCTGCCTCCGAGCTGCCCGAGCGCCGGACACCAAACAGCGGCTCGAATCGCCGGGAAGGCCGCTAATTCCGCAAAGCCTTTGGTGTTGTCCCGGAAATATTTGTACAAATCGTACGAGACAAGGGAGAACTCTTTATCTTGACTGTACCCGCCCAAGTAGCAGCAACGCGCTTCTTTTCCCAGGCGATACAATTCGCCGGGATTCGCTACCGGCAGCGACTTCAGCAGGACGGCATGCACCAAAGTGAAAATCGAAGTGGTCGCGCCAATGCCCAGCGCCAGCGTCAGGACCGTGGTGATGGTGAACGCGGGGGCCTTTCGCAAGCGGCGCAGCGCGTAGCGCGTGTCCTGCAGCAGGGTTTCCAGAAACGGGAGGCCCTGCTGGTCCCGATATTCTTCCTTGAAGCTCTCCACCGCGCCGAACTTCAGCACGGCCTGGCGGCGCGCTTCAACCGGCGACAAGCCGGCGCGAAGGTTTTCCGCCGTTTGCAGAGCCAGGTGTTCCTCGAACTCTTCTCTCAATCGCTCCTCATTTTGCCGGCGCATGCGCCGTGGTGGCCAGCCGCTTGAGGAACCGCCGCAGAGTCTCTCATTTCAGATCCTCCGCTTTCGCCGTAAAGAATCGGCCGATGATGGCCGCCGTTTGTTCCCAATCCCGGGTCTCGGCCTGGAGCTGTTTGCGTCCGTCGCGAGTCAGCCGATAGAAACGCGCCTTGCGGTTATTCTCCGAGGCGCCCCATTCGGACGCGATCGCGCCTTCCTGCTCCAGCTTCAACAGCACGGGATACAGCGTGCCTTGATTCACGGCCAGCAGATCGCCGCTGATCTGCTCGATCCGGCGGGCGATTCCGTAGCCGTGCAGCGGCCCCAGCACGTCGAGAGTCTTGAGCACCATCAAAGCCAAGGTGCCCTGCAGGACGTCCGTCTTGTCTTTCATATGACCGCCATTTGGGTTTCCAACAGGTAGAATATCACAGCTCATTTGGGAAAACAACAGGGCGGCGAAATCGCCAGTGTGCGCAGGCGGCCGGTGCATGATCTTAACTAATTGGATTTGATTATTGGCAGGCTACCGGCGCGGCGGTGTCTCAGCGAGGAAGAGATAGCCGAAATCACGAAAATCTCTACGCGCACGGTCAAGCGCGACTGGCAATTCGCCCGATCTTGGCTCATGCGGGAGATGAGTCGCTAGTTCCCCCAAAAAAATCTTTGGCGAGCGTGTCGGGTTCCGGTTTCGATTTCCGCCTGGCGCCACGTCCGATGCCGATGTGGAGTCGGTGGTCGCCTACCTGGATAGCCCGCCGCCGATCCGGCACGCACTGCCAAAGACCCGACTGGATTTTCCATTGAATCTCCCGATCAAATTCATCCCTCAACCGGTCGGGCATGTTTCATCGCCGGCGGATGCCAACCCCGTGCAGCACGGCAAGTACCTGGTCACCATGGGGCAGTGCCACGACTGCCATACACCCTTTGCCAAGAATCACCGGCCCCTGGCCGGCATGGACTTTGCAGGTGGCCGGATCTTCTCGACCAAAGCCGGCGCCGTGGTGGCCGCCAATATCACGCCGGATATGAATACGGGCATGGGTAAGAGGTCGCTGGAATTCTTTCAAAAGAAGATTTTCGATTACTAAGGACTACGCGGAAAACGGATCGCCGGGCCGCAAGCCTTTACCATCATGCCTTGGCTGTCGTTTTCCGGAAAAACGCCAGAAGATGCCCGCGCGATTTACTCTATTTGCATGCCCTAGAGCCCATACGCCACTCTGTGGACACGCACCCGGACAACTATGAGACATCATCCGGCCCGTAGCCCAGCCGATCGATCGGACTATTGCCAGCCGCCGCCCAGCGCCTTATAAAGTTGAACGACACTCAGCAACTCCTGCAGGCGGATCTCGGCCAGGTCCAACTGGCCCTGGAACAAGTCGCGGTCGGCGTCGAGCGCGTTCAATTGCGTGTCCACGCCGCCACGATATCGAAGGTAGGCAAGGCGTAGCCGGTCTTCGAGCGCCTCCACCAGCGCCGCCTGCTTTTCGCGGCTCTCGCGCACGCGCTGGTGTGCGATCAGCGCGTTCGATACCTCGGTAAACGCGGTCTGAATGGTCCTCTGATATTCGATCAGCGCGTGCTCTCTCTGCGCTTCGGCCAGCCTCACATTCGATTTCAGCCGGCCCGCCGTGAAGATCGGCTGGGTCACTTGCGGTACCAAGCTCCAGGCGCTTGACGGCCCGCTGAACAGACTCGACAACTGCGTGCTCTCGCCGCCGAGGAAGCCGCTGAGACTGATGTCTGGAAAGTAGGCCGCCTTGGCCACGCCGATCTGCGCGTTGGCCGCGATCAGATCCTGCTCGGCCGCGCGGATATCGGGACGCCGCTCGAGCAGCGCCGATGGCAATCCCGCCGGCACCTCCGGCGGAAGGTCCTGTTCGGTCAGGCTGCGGCCCCGCGCAACTTCGCCGGGATTCTGGCCGAGCAGCAGATTGATCTGGTTCTCGGTCTGCCCGATCTGGTTTTGAATGGACGGAATGGTTTCCTCCGCCGTGTAGACCAGCTTCTTCGGCCTGCCGCATATCGAGGCGGGTGGCCACGCCGCCGGTCTGTCGCTGTTTGGTCAGATGGAGCGATTCCTGGCGCGTCTGCAACGTGTGCTGCGAGATTTCGAGCGTGTAATCGAGTTCGCGCAGCGTCAGATATTGCGGTCGCCACATCGCCCACCAGCGTGGTGACCACGGCTTTGCGACTCTCTTCGGCGCTCAACAGATTGGCGCGGGCGGCTTCGGTTGCCCGCCGCAGGCGCCCCCAGATATCGATTTCAAACGAGAGTAACTGCAGGACGCCGGTACCGAAATTGCGATTCTGGTTCGGCAACACCTCGGGCGGCAGCGGGGTCTCGCCATTGCGGGAGAGCCGATTGATCTCGACATTGCCACTGGCCGCGAAGTTCGGAAACTGATAAGACCGGGTGATGCCGAGATTGGCGCGAGCGGCTTGAACGCGGGTGACAGCGTCGCGCAAATCGTAATTCGCAACCAGCGCCTTGCGGATCAGGTCCTGCAGTTTGTCGTCTTTGAACACCTCAAACCATTTCAAATCGGCCAGCGAAGCGGCTTCCACCGGCGGCAGCGGCTGCGGCGCGCGGAAAGTGGCGGGTTCGTCGACGGGCGGGCGTTTGTAGTTGGGACCCACCGTGCATCCGGCCAAAAGGATGACGAAAAATGCGAGGCAAGCGCAGCGGCGCATGATCAGTCTCCTTCTCCGGGCAACGGTTGTGGCGGAGCGATTTTCGGCTTGCGCGAAGCCGCCGCGCCGGAGAGGTTTTCGACCACGTAGAAGCACGCCGGCACCAGGAAGATTCCAATGCCGCTGGCCGCCAACATACCGCCGATGACGGTGGTTCCCATGATCTGGCGGGCGACGGCGCCGGCGCCGCTGGCAATCCACAAAGGCACGCACCCCAGGATGAAGGCGAACGAGGTCATCAGAATCGGCCGCAAGCGCAATCGCGCGCCCTCCATCGCGGCTTCGGCCAACGGCCTGCCTTTTTCGAACTCGTCCTTGGCGAACTCGACAATCAGAATCGCGTTCTTGGCCGCCAGGCCGATCAGCATGACCAGACCGATCTGCGAATACACGTCGTTTTCGATTTGCACCATATAAGGCGGCGCAATCAAAGACACCAGCGCGCGGCGCAGCCATAGCATCGAAGAAGGCGCCGAAGACCGCCACTGGCGTGCTCAGCAGGACGCTGAACGGCAGCGTCCAGCTTTCATAGAGCGCCGCCAGAATCAGGAACACAAACAGCAGGGAGAAGCCGAAGATTACGCCGGACGACACGCCTTGCTGGGCTTTCTTTTCCTGGAACGACATGCCCGAATAATCGTAGCTCATGCCCGCCGGCATGGTTTGGGCAAAGGTCTCTTCGAGCGCTTTCATCGCCTGGTTGGTGCTATAGCCGGGGGCGGCGCCCACGTTCAACTGCGCGGCGCGGTATTCGTTGAAGCGCATAGTGAACTCTGGTCCGTAGCTCGCATCGAACCGGGTTAGCGCGGATAGCGGCACCATCTCGCCTGCCGAGTTCCGGACGTAAAATTGGCCCACGTTTTCAGGGCGCGTCCGGTAGTCGCCTTCGGCTTCGATATAAACCTGCCACTGTCTTCCAAACCGGTTGAAGTAATTAATGAACAGTCCGCCCATGAAGGCTTGGATCGTGCGGTAGACGTCGTTGATGCGAACCTGCTGCTTGATCACCTTATCGCGATCCACCGTGACGAACTGCTGCGGCACGCTGGGCAGGAAGGTGGTATTCACGCTGCCGATCTCCGGACGTTTGCGCGCGGCGGCCATAAACGTATTCAGATTGCTGGAGAGGAACTGGACATCGCCGCCCGAACGGTCCTCCACAATGAAGGTGACGCCGCCGGAGGTGCCGACGCCGGGAATCGCTGGGGGCGAGAAGCCGAAAGCCACCGCTTCCGGAAGCTTGCTGAGCTCCGCGTTCAGATGCGCTTTGATGGCCTGAAACTGCTCCCGGTTGGTCTTGCGGTCGCCCCAGTCTTTCATGCTGATAAAACCGAAGCCGTTATAGGTGGTGCGCACCAGGCTGAGGAGGCTGAAGCCGGTGATGCTGGTGAAGTGCTCGACGCCGGGCGTCGCGTCCACGATCTTCTGTATCTTGGCCATCACGGCTTCGGTGCGCTGTTGCGAGGCGGCGAAGGGAAGCTGGACGTTCAGGTAAAAGTAACCTTGGTCTTCATCGGGGACGAAGCTGTCGGGCAAGCGGCCGCCGACCCACAGACCCACCGCGGCGAAGCCCGACCAACAGAAGCATTGCGACCGCGCCTTTGTGCAGCAAGGCGCCGGAGATGCGCACGTAGTGGTTGGTGGCGCTGGCGAAGATGCGGTTGAACCAGGCGAAGAATTTCGCCAGCGGTCCGTGGCTTTCCTTCCTGGGCTTCAGCAGCAGGGCGGCAAGCGCGGGGCTGAGAGAAAGCGCATTGAACGCCGACAGGGCCACCGATACCGCAATGGTGACAGCGAATTGTTGATAGAGCCGCCCGGTGATGCCGGGTATGAACGCGGTCGGAATAAAAACCGCCGAGAGCACCAGGGCGATTCCGACTACCGGCCCGGAGATTTCTTCCATGGCCTTCAAGGCGGCTGTCCTTGGGCGACAGACCATCCTCGATGTGGCGTTCCACGGCTTCCACCACCACGATGGCATCATCCACCACCAGGCCGATCGCCAACACCAGACCGAATAAGGACAGCGTGTTCAAGCTGAATCCAAAAACGGGGAAGAAGATAAATGTTCCCATCAGCGATACCGGGACGGCCAGCAGCGGAATCAACGTGGACCGCCAGCCTTGCAAGAAGAGAAACACCACCGCGACCACGAGGGCGATGGCGATCAGCAGCGTTTCAACAATTTCTTTGATGCCTTCGTTCACCGCGCGCGTGGTGTCGACCGGCACGGTGTAATCGATGTCGTCGGGAAATCGCTTCTTCGCCTCGGCGAATAGCTGCCTGACGCCTGCGGCGGTTGAAACGGCGTTGGAACCCGGCAGTTGATAAACGGCGACAACGGCGCTGGGCTTTCCATCGAGGTGCCCGGTGACGCTGTAATCCTGCGCTCCCAATTCAACGCGCGCCACATCCCCGACGCGCACGATGCCGGTATCCGGCGTTTCGCGAACGACGATCTGCTCGAACTCCTCGGGCGAGGTCAGGCGGCCCAGCGCGCGCACCGAGTACGTAAAAGCCTGGCCGTGGGGAATCGGCTCGCTGCCAACCTGCCCGGCCGGATTCACGGTGTTTTGGGTTTGGATGGCCGACACGATTTCGGGCACGGTGATCTGGAGTTTCGCCAGTTGATCGGGCTTCACCCAGAGGCGCATAGCGTACTGGCCCGCGCCGAATACCTGCACCGTGCCGACGCCTTTTACGCGCGTCAGCGGATCCACTAAGTTGATGTAAGCGTAATTGGCCAGGAACCGGTCCGTGAACGTGCCCCGCGGGCGAATTCAAAGCCACCAGCATCAACGGCGCGAGAGTCGATTTTTGAACCGTGACGCCGTAGTTATTCACATCCACGGGCAATTGCGAGGCGGCTTGCGTTTCGCGGCTTTGCGCGAGAATCAGATCCGTATTCGGATCCGTGGCCACGTCGAAATCGACGATCATGCGCATTTGGCCATTGGCGGTGGCATTGAGCGAGTACATGTAATTCATGTTGTCCACGCCGCTCATCTGCTGCTCGATGGGGGTGGCCACCGACTGTTCGATGGTTTGCGCATCGGCGCCCACATAAATCGCGGAAACCTGCACTTCCGGCGGGGCGATGGCGGGGAACTGGGCGACCGGCAGAGACAGGACCACACGGCTCCCACGATGACCGTGATGATCGCGATCACGATCGCCACGATGGGGCGGTTAATGAAGAATTTCGACATGGCAGGTTACTGGCCTCCCCACGGTTTCGGATCGACCTCCACACCCTGCCGGACTTTTTGCAAGCCCTCCACGACGACGCGTTGGCCGGCCTTCACGCCCGACAGCACGATCCAATCCCGGCCGGTCGTATCGCCCAACCCGACGGGGTGGATAGTGACTTTGTTATCCGCGCCGACCGTGGCAATCAAACGGGTGCCCTGCAGTTCCATCACAGCTTGCTGCGGCACCAGCACGGCTCCCTCCTGCACCCGGCTGGCGGTGCGCACTCTGCCGTACTGGCCGGGACGCAGAACATTCCCGGGATTCGGATATAATCCCGCCAGCCGGATGGCGCCGGTGCGCACATCCACCTGGCGGTCGGCGAAATCGAACTTGCCTTTGTAGGGATAGGTGGTGCCGTCGGCGAGGATCAACTCCAGTTCGAGTTGCGCGTGGGCAGCCTGCAGCTTCTCGGGCGTGGGGAAGCGGCGCATGTACGCCAGATACTCCTGTTCGCTGACCGTGAAGTAGGCCTTGATCGGATCCACCGTGGAAACCGTGGTCATGGCGCCGCTAGCCGGGCTCACCAGCGCCCCTACTTGAAGCAACGCGATGCCCGGAATGCCGTCGATAGGGGAAGTAATGTGCGAGAATCCAAGGTTGATCCGGGCCGTTTCGACGGCCGCCATCGCCGCTTGCACGGCCGCCGCGGCCGCCACCATCTGCGCCTTGGCGGTCTCCACCTGCGCGTGCGCGGCTTGCACCTGAGCCTTGCCCGCCATATTGTTCTGGGTGGCGTTATCAAAATCCTGCTGCGTAATGGCCTGCTGCTGGACCAGCGGTGTATAGCGATCCACATCCAGTTGCGTGCGCCGCTGGTTGGCCTCCGCCACCGCCACGCCCGCCTCTGCCTGCGTCTCTTGCGCGCGCGCCTGCTCCAACTGCCCTTGTGCCTGCGAAAGCTGCGCGCTGGCCTGGTCGAGGGTGGCCTGGAAGGGACGCGGATCGATCTGGAAGAGAAGCTGGTCCTTCTTCACGAACGATCCTTCCTTGTACGCCTGCGCGATCAGATAGCCGGACACCTGCGCTTTGATATCCGCGTTTACCAGCCCGTCGAGCGTGCCGATCCACTCTTTGTAGATCGGAACGTCCCGTTGTTGTGCGGTGGCCACTCGCACTTCGATCGGTTGCAGGGCCTTCGCGCCCGCATTGCCTCGCGAACACCCCGTACTCCCGAACCACCCGATGGCTGCAAGCGCCCATAATGACTTCGAACAGAGTCTTTCGAACCGCAAAATGAACTCCTTCCCCCTCCGGCAGTGGGCAAATCCCACCGGATCGTAACGGCGCCACGCCGAGTTAGCAATTTACCTTCCGTTCGCCGGAGTACCCTATGTCAGCGTAACCGGTTGTCTGCATTAGATTCTACGTCCGGTCTTTTCGGTGCACGATTCAATGCCGGAGGTAGTTCAGCAAGGCGCCTCCATAGCGGTACATCCAGTGACCGCCCTCCTGCCCTCAGCTGGAGGCCGCCTGGGTCAGTTTCGGAAGCACACTTTCCGCCACACTTGCCTGACCCGGTGGGCCGCTCACATGGAAACCGTACTCGCTGGCCTACTTCGCGGGGCACACCAGCTTTGTCACTACTCGGCGGTATGTTCATCCGACACCGGCCGCGCGACGATGGAGCGCGCACACGCACAGGGTAGGCGCCATTCTGGGCACAGTGACAGAACGTCACTGCTGGGCAAGCGAGTCTAAATCTCCCGTAAACATCGAATAATACGCAGGTTAACTGGTAGGCGCGGCCGGACTCGAACCGGCGACCCTCTGCTTAGAAGGCGGTGGATGTGGCGAATAGCAAGTGCCTTATTTTCAGGCATTTAGGTTTCAATGATTTACGGGTCATGTGTTGAGGCTTGTTGAACGCTGTTGAGCCAGAGTGCTCTCAACAGCTACAAAATCATCTACAGTATCTACTAATGTATTAGTAGTTCAGGTTGGGCGGCAACGGTCCGCCGCGGGCCAATAGCCACCAATTCGGCCACCGCAACCTTTAACGTCGAACCAACTTTGTAACGGCATCAACAGCGTCAGCAATTGTAAAAAGTCTTGTGAACCTATCGGTCTTGTCATATCCCCTAAGTTTGGGGTGCGATATGATCGGCGTTGCAGATCGCGATTCATCAACTAGGTATGCCATCTCTTCTTTGCGAGAACAGAACATTCCGAAAACTCCTCGGTCCACTACCAAATAATATCTTGGATTCCCGGGGCAAAATGGCTTTATGGCGTCATAAATCTCCTCGTAGCCGCCTTGGCGCCCTAAAATCTCGTCAGCCTGCTCAGTAGTGCACGGAACGATTTTGAACAAATCTCTTGCCAGAATTCGTCGTCCGAGGTCTTCTACCGTTAGATCAACTGGCTTGGAGCTTGCGAGCGCGTCGATCAATACCATAAGGGAGAAGTCATCTAGCCGGAGGAGCTCGAATTGGTCCAAGACTTCTCCTGCCATCATCTTAAGGTACGGCTTGAGCATAACGTCGGTCTGAAACTTGCCGCCCTCATGCACGACATCCTTTACACGCTTCAAAAACATCGCCACCATGCCTTCAGCGGAGTGCACCGTCTTATGGTAATACACCGTCTCATAGAGCGCCTGTCTGGCGATCAGAAATTGCTCAATGGCCCGGACAGACTTTCGAAAATCAAAGCCACTAACCAGCTCTCCATATTGTGTCTTGCCAACCGTACAGGTTGAGAGAAGCCAATCCAGGTCATATCGTCCATAAGCCACTCCAGATTGCTGTGTATCGCGGCGGATGAAGTCGGCACGATCAACATCGACATCGCCGGAAAGAAGACGCGGCAAGTATGGAAGATAATATTGGCCGCGTAATAATCGTACGACGCGCTCGCTTGCCTTAGACTCCGTTCGTTCGAGCAGTCGATGAAGTTGTCCATCTGGCCAAATGAGAAACGCGCCGGTTACTAATTCATGCCACTTGGCACCCTTCAATAGAGTCTTGTAACTATCGTTTAGCCCTAGTTTGGCCGCCCACTTATCAAAATCATATTTGTCTCCAATAACCTCTCGTTCCCAAGCATGCGAAAGTGGGCCATGTCCGAGATCATGACACAGAGCCGCGACGGCAAAATCGCGGATTGAGCTAGGGCTTGGACGGAGCACATCAATGAGGAAGCCGCGAGTTGTATCAATTAATTGTCGACCAAATCGCACTGCCAGCCACGCTGCGCCTAAGGAGTGGACTAACCTGGAGTGTTCTGCGCCGGGAAACACTAAATGCGCGAGACCTAATTGTCTGATCCTCCGAAGCCGCTGCAATTCAGGTGTTCTCAACACGTCTACGACCAGGGTCTCCATTCCACGGAATTCCATCAGCCCGTGGATCGAGTCCTGAATCCGCTGAATGGGACCTTTAGACATTTAGGTTTGATTCAATCTTCTCGATACTCTGTAGCTGAGTCGCATCAAACCCTGCCGTAGCTTTGAGCCTGGCGATCTTATTCCTGAAACGAGTCTTCTCATCAGCTGGCATTAGTGACACGATGTCGGCCGGGGGCAAGTAACTCAAGAGCTGGTTGAGTTCGTCAATCGGGGCAAATGGCTCCGAAGTTGACTCTCGGGCTATGAAAACAGAAAGATCTTTTTCAACAAGAGCCTTAAGCTCCTTAGCGGCGGGCCGCTTCTCGGGCTCTAACATGAGCACACGTTCCAAGATGTTGCGAAGGGGATCAGAAATTTGATTGAAAACGACGCGCGCCTGCCATTCTTCCCGAACACGACGAGCGAGTTCAATCTCAAATATCTGTCGCTCTTCGGGTTGTGATATCCGCGGTATTCGCTCGTCGCGCTCGATCAGCGGGAACCTGCCTACAAGAAAATTGAATACCGTCGCCCCCAGAGCCCAAATGTCTACTTTTGTTGGATCATTAGCATAGGAATCAGAGAGCAACAGTTCGGGCGCCCTGGTCCTTAGGCTGCCGGTGGCTGTGCTATCTTTGGTAAACTCCTTAGCCGGCCGGCAAATTCCAAAATCCAGCAGGATAAAACGGCCATCTTCTTTCCCTATGTTGTCCGGCTTGATGTCGCCATGAACCTTACCCTGGGAGTGTACAAAAGATACAGCATCTGCAATACCGTACAATAAGTTTGCGGCCTGTTGGACACCGCTGCATGGCCAGGCATCGTAGAGCACCTCGGGCAGCCATCGCTCTACCAAGAAGACTTCGCCCTTTGCATTTCGCAAGAGATGCGTCTCAATTATGTTTGGATGAGACATAGACAGCGGGTGCGAATATGACTCATGGCCGATAATGGCAGCAATACTTGCGGGATTACCGGTCAGCTTCTTTACTACGACACGACGCTGCGTCAATCGCCAAGTTGCCTCGAATACCAACTTTTGACTACCCGCTCGCGAAAGCACTCTAGTAATATCTACCTCGCTAGGTGGTTCGAGATCCATGCAATCTACGACACTTTCGTAATCATCAGAATGCAGGATCGTCCAGCGAACCAGTGCCGGGATGTTCAAAGTTCGACCGCCCTCAGCTTCGCGAATGAGAATTTCAAGCATTTGCGATGCCGGATGATCCTTCCATTTGCCAAGGGCTTGCGCCAATGATTTGAGATCGTCCGCATTATATCCAGCGAAGGCATCACGAAAAATCCCTTGTTGTTCAAAGCACTTGTAAACAACGGCCTCTGTGTCTGATCCAATCGCCGCCAGAGAGTGCGCCCAACCTGGAAGGGAGGAATATTCCTTGAATCGTAGATTCGGCTGCTCTTCTTGTCGCTGCTTCATAGGAGTCCACTATACCTTGGGGCAGCAGCACGTGTGCGGCCCCCTTGTACATTCCATTATACATATTGTGGCGAAGAAAAGGCGAACAACAAAAAGGACCGGGGGACCGTTCCCGATCTGCGCCACATTACCAGCAGCCTATCGGCTTTCATATCAGAAGCTTGACCGTCTTCCGGTCGATGTTTTTAGAACGGATTTCAAGGTCAGATCGGGAATCCGGGCCGCGCCAGGATGCTGCCGCCACGTCAAAAGGTCCTCCGCAGGAGATCAAACAGGGTCGTCATTCCGGTTTTCACCGCTTGGGTGTAGATTCCGTCCTGGTTGATCTGGGCAAGGGTGAAACGGCCTGAGCCGGCTCCTTCCCAGATTCCTTCGCCGGTGCGCAGAAACCGCTCGATGGCAGGTACCGATAGCTGACCGGCGGCAGCGTCCTCTGCCGCCTTTCTTATGTGCTGGTTAACTATATGAATTTTGGCGTGCACCATTTGGATAGCCGTCATAGCACAGCTTGCAATGCCGGGCAGATCCGGCATTGCAGTGATTTATCGCCGCTGCGAGTCATGACCGTTGGCGAATCAATGTAAGTCGCCACCACCAGAACGATCAGGAACGCACGCGCCGGAGGGACACGCGAAAGGCATCCTCGCCGAAGCTGTCCCAGATGGGACTCGCAAATCGTACTCACAGTCATCGACGGTGACCCGGTGCCCGCGCTTGGCTATGCCGTGCAACTCCCTCAGGAGCGATCCCACTTCCGGACTTGGGCTCGGCAGGGTGATACCGGAACCGGTCCCGCCCTGCATAAAGTACACTTCCTCGTAGCCGTCCTTGTGCTCGATCTCAATAGTATCGGCACCCTGTCGAGTGGCCTCGGACGCAAGCCGATCAAGAGTGCTCGTTTGCTTGGTAGCCATCCACTCGATTGCAAGACCATTCAGATCCGCGCAGGGTTTCGATGACTGAACCCGGGCCGCATTGAGCGACGGGTTCGTGAATGCCAACTCGATTCCGGACTCTGCAACTAGTCTAGCCAGCCTACTAGGATCGCTCTCCGGGCACCGTATCCACTCCGGAACTTCTTCACGCCCCGCTGTGGCCGCAGGCCGTGATCCGTTTACAGATCGAGGTCGCCGTTCTTGTCTTCCGTTTCAAGGGCATAACCGAACGCACGATAGCCTCGCAGCCGTTTATCGTACATCCGAGCAAGCATCGGCACTTGAGCAACAACGTAGTCGTACACGCGCACGATTCTCTTGCCAAGGTGGAGCCGGTGCAGCCGGCCTACATATTGTTGCAACGTGCCCCGCCACGAGATCGGCATGGTGAGGAATAGTGTGTCCAATCGTGAATCGTCGAATCCCTCGCCGATATAACTGCCGGTCGCGAGAAGTACGCGTGGAGCACCGGCGGGAATTGCGTCGAGCCTGTCCGCGGCTTCCCGACGTTGCTTTTTGCCCATCCCGCCTTTCAGGATCACCAGGTTCTCTATACTGGACAGCCCGGTGGCCAACTGTTCGAGATGATCCTTGCGATGAGTAAGAACCAGTGGTGACAATCCTCGGTGAACGGCCGCCAGAATGTCTGCAATGATTTTCTGGTTGCGGCTGGTGTCAAGCACCATGGCAGCATAGACGTCTTGAATGGTTAATTCAGCCGCCTCCACCGCCATTCGAAAATCCGTGGGTTTCGGCACCAGCAAATGTTGGAACGGGGATTTCTCGGCGGCGTCCCGTACACTCATGCCAAAGCGAATCGGCCCGCACTGCATGAGGACGATAGGTTGATGGCCGTCTTTTCTGGTTGGCGTCGCCGTGAGGCCGACGACGTACCTGGCCTTGACCTGCTTCATGATCTGCTCAAAAGTGAATGCCGAGATGTGATGGCACTCGTCCACGATGAAATGGCCGTACTCGGCGACGAAATCCTTGACTTCGCCCTTCCGTTGCAGGCTCTGGATCACAGCAACATCAATAACGCCAGTACGCGCGGTCTTGCCGCCCCCGATTTGCCCGATTGACTTGATCGGTAAATCCAAGAAGGCCGCCAGCCGCTCGCGCCACTGATCCAACAACTGCTGGCGATGCACTAATACGAGCGACGTTTACCTTCCGTGCGGCGATCAGCGCCGCACCAACCACCGTCTTGCCAAAGGCTGTGGGCGCGCAGATAATGCCCTCATCATGGCGGAGCACCTTTTCTACGGCGTCCGACTGTTCAGGGCGCAGTTCACCCTGAAAGGTCGCTGCGATTGGGCTGCGGACAGTGCGCTCATCCCTGAGGGTCAGGCGGATTCCATGCTGATCCAGCAGGCTCCGCACTTCCTGGAGGCATCCTCGCGGAACCGCCACATGCTGGGGACAGTCTTCTCCGCAAAAGATAATTCGCGGCTTGTCCCATGTCGAGAGCCGCATGGATTGGGCTTTGTAGAACTCTGGGTTTTGAAAGGCCGCCAGCCGGATGAGCCGGTTAAGCATCGCTTCGGGCATTCCGCTCTTGGGGATATATATAAGGTTGCTCAGGACCAGTTCAACGCATTCCGGGAACGGACCCTTCACGGCCATCTCAGCCACCCTCTTCGACGGCGGCATGGTCCAAGGCTCGTCTTCTCCATCTGGATCGGTTAGCGCGATCCGGACTCCAATCACCTGGCCACGACGGGAGGCGTCATTAACAATCCACTCGACTTGGTCATCCTGGATGCGCTTAACCGACGCCAACAATTGCCACTGGTCAGGATAAGGGTGGAAGCTGTCGTCTACAAAAACACTGTTGTCCTTTTGACGAGGCATCCACTGAAGCGGTAGCGCGATCAAATTGCCGAAGCCGCCCTTGGGCACGGTGTCCTGGCTTGGAAAGAAGCGGTCATAAGAATCAAGGCCCAGATGGTGCCGGCGCTCCATCGTTTCCGTCAAAATGGCGCACCCCATCATCCGAGCGCGCATAGCAGAGACCGGCCGCTCGAAGAACATCCACACATGGCCACCCTCGCCTGATCGGGACCGTTCCAAGTAAGCGGGGATTTTCAGCCTCCTACAGGTCGCGACAAAAGCCAGCGCGTCATCCTGCCAGGTCTTCTTGTCGAAGTCGGCAGCCAGGAGCCAGCATGTTTCATCCATTAGGAGAGGGTAGATGCCAATCGCTTTCTTGCCCGTCAAGTGGAGCCTGGCGACTGCATCGGTGAACGGGTACAGTGTGCGCGTTTGCCGGTCGACTTTCTTGCGATCCTCTGGGCGGCTGGCAAGTATCGCGTCCCAATCCTTCTGCCCCGCTGGCCGATACGCCCAGTTGCCATCCTTCATACGCCACCTTTCGGCATAAACATCCTCACGTCCGCGGAACAAGGAACGAAAAAGCACGACCTTGGAGTCCTTGTCCGATGGCGCTACGACGTTAGCGATTTCAGCAGCGGTTGGCAAGCAAAGCCCTTCCGCCGTTTCCTTCTTCTCGGATTCGGGCAGCGGGATGGCATTTCGCGCAAGAAGTTCCTTGAGCTGCCTAACTTCGTCGCGTAGGCGTAGTCCCTCCGACAGCGCTGCTTCAAGTGCCGCTCTGTCGTCCTGCTGGGGCTTCATACGAACGGACTTAATCGGCTTGAGAATGTTCCGGGTTTAAAACGGAGAATCCTTCCAGCGCGGCGACCTCGCACAGGGCCGCGTCGGCGGCAACGAAACGGTCGATCAGGCCCTGCCTCTTCAACCCGAGTGCGACGGCCAACTGAATCGCGTCGAGAGTGCGTAAAGGCTTATCAAAGGCGTACTTTTCGATCAAGCGCTCCGCTAACGCGAACTCCGTTTCGTTGACGGCGAATACCTGGAACTTCCGCGACACGACATCCTCCTGGAATTGGCGCAGAAGCAAATCCACGTCTTCCCGCGTGACTACCTGCGTCCGTACCTTGATGGCGAACACGGATCGCAATTCGACAACGGTTAGCCGTGAAATCCGGAGTTGAGCGCCGCTGGCCTCGGCGATCTCGACGATTTTGGGCGTTCCGACCTCCGGGTGATACAGTTTGGCCAGCGCACTGGTGTCGAAAAAATCGGCTGACAAGACTAGCGATCCCCGCGCTCAGCGATGAAATCCCTCGTCATTGAGCCGGGGATTTTGGACAGCCGCCGTCGAACCTCCTCCATTCCGGGCGCCGGCCCGGCATGCTCCAGTTCTGCCTGGAGATTTTCGAGGTACGCAATATCGAGCTGAGGAGAACCAGGCGAGGGTGTGGTCTTGATCACCGTCACCGAGACGTGCTCGTGCTCTGCTAAGCCAAGTGGCTGCAAGGGCTTGAGAACACCATTTTCGTACACAGCATCAACCTGTATTCCCATGGCACCATTGTACGCCTTCCCGCGCAGCGGGTCGGTTGCCGCGCCGCATGATTTGATATTGAGACCCGTACGCTTCAGAGCCAATTTCGACGACGCGCAGCCTGGCGGAAGCAGTTGATCGAGTCCACTGAATCCGGCCGACTTTTCCGTACGTCCTGGTGCGTCTGAACCATTGTCGCGCGGGCACGGCGGCACACCACAGCGAATCGCGCATTCCGGCAGTACCTCGAGAATTCCCGCACGCTGTTCCCATGAAAACAAAGATCTGTCAGTATTGTGAGCAGGAATTCGAAACATCCCGATTTCACCCCGGCCAGCGCGTTTGTGTCGCCGAGGCGTGTCAACGGCACCGCCGGGGAGACTATCACCGGCAAAAGTTGGCCGCCGATTCAGAATACGAAGAGACCTGTCGGAACACCAGGGAAAAGTGGAGGGGAATAACCCGGACTACATGAAGAACTACCGGGCGGGACGGCGCAAACATGACGGCGCCCGAAATCCGCGTATAGCCGCCTGACCCCGGCATCCCCGGCTGGGAAAAAGCAGCCCGGCCCGGGTGTAAAGAACATCCTTTTGGCATCGGCCGCAGAAAGGGAGTACAACAAAACATAGCCTGAAAGGGCCGCAGGGGCACTAAGGATCTCCGCGCCAACATCGACCTGCCACGATTTCCTCACGGATCAGGTCCGATGTGAAACGCAAGATCCGCATTGCCCCTGCTTGCCCCAAAACGTTTCCAGAAGTGCCCACAATGGACAAACCGAATTCGCCATCAGTCAAGCCGACTCTGGACAGCCCCAACTCAACACAAGCGGCCGAATACGTCCGCATGTCCACGGAGCACCAGCAGTACTCGACCGAGAACCAGAGTGACGTGATTCGTGAATACGCGCAAAAGCGTGGCATGGTGATCGTGCGCACGTACGAAGACGCCGGAAAGAGCGGTCTGCGTATCGATGGCCGGGACGCCCTAAAGCAGTTGATCCATGACGTCGAGACTGGCCAAGCCGAGTACAAGGCGATTCTCGTTTACGACGTGAGCCGTTGGGGGCGGTTTCAAGACGCCGACGAAAGCGCGTACTACGAATACATCTGCCGGCGAGCGAAAATCGACGTCCACTATTGTGCCGAGCAATTCGAGAAACGATGGCAGCCCGGTTTCGACAATCGTCAAAGGCGTGAAGCGCGCGATGGCCGGCGAGTACAGCCGGGAGCTTTCCGCCAAGGTCTTCATTGGCCAGTGTCGGCTGATCGAACTCGGGTTCCGGCAGGGCGGCGCGCCAGGGTTCGGGCTACGCCGGATGCTGCGCGACCAAGCCGGAGGAGCAAAAGGGGATGCTTTCACGCGGCGAGCAGAAGAGCATCCAGACCGACCGTGTAGTGCTCGTTCTCGGCCCGAACGAAGAGGTTGAGATTGTCCGGTGGATGTACCGGTTGTTCGCCGAAGAGCACAAAGGAGAATCTGAGATCGCCGCGCTGCTGAACAGTCGCGGTATCCGGACCGATGTCGGACGGCCATGGACGCGCGGCACGGTTCATCAGGTTCTCACCAACGAGAAATACATCGGCAACAATGTTTACAACAGAAGGTCATTCAAGCTGAAGAAGAAGCGCGTTATCAATTCGCCCGACATGTGGATTCGGAAAGACAGCGTCTTCGAGCCGATCATTGCCCCGGAGCTGTTTCTCAAAGCCCAGGCCATCGTCCGGGAACGAAGCCGCAAGTTCACAAACGATGAGTTACTCGAACAACTGCGAACCCTGCTGAAGCGCGAAGGGCGGCTCTCCGGTTTATTGATCGATGAGAGCGAATCAATGGCTTCAAGCACCGTATACCGCACCCGGTTCGACAGCCTGATGCGGGCATATACGCTGGTTGGTTACACGCCCGAACGGGATTACCAGTTCATCGAGACCAACCGGCAGCTTCGACTGATGCACCCGAAGGTGATTTCTGACACTGTTGAACGGATGCGCGTGGTCGGTGGCTCCGTCGTTGGCGACTCAGCAACCGACCTCTTGACCGTCAATGGTGAATTCTCTGCATCACTCATCATTTCCCGCTGCAGACACACGGACGCCGGAGCACTGCGGTGGCTGATCCGATTTGACCAAGGCCTAAATCCAGACATTACCGTGGCGATAAGGATGGACGCAGCAAACCGCGAAGCACTCGACTATTACCTTCTCCCACGCGCGGCACTCGCGCCGGAGAAGTTGACGCTGGCCGAAAGCAACTGGGCTCCGCCAGAGGAATGCTAGGTCTATGACCGCCTGAAAAGATTCTAATAAAACAATTCCATTCTGAAATGTTTTGACGGATACTGGGGGTATGGCTCGTCCTGCCCTGCACATTGAAGTATCTGCCAAGGATCGGAAAGTACTGCACAAGTTGGTTAGCGGCGGTGTCCAGCAGGTCCGCGTCGTGCTGCGGGCGCTGGCCCTTTTGCAGTTGGCAGAAGGCGTCAGTGCACCACGCATTGCGCGCATGATTCCATTGACTCCACAAGCCATTCGGAAGGTCGGCCATCGTTATCAGTCTGGAGGCTTAGAGCGGGCCCTGTACGAGAAGCCGCGGCCCGGAGCGGCAGAAGTGCTGGACGATGGCCAGAAGCAACGCGTGATCGCCATGGTGTGCAGTGACCCGCCGGCCGGCTGCGCTCGATGGACCGTGCGCTTGGTGGCCGAAGAAGCCATCAAACGCAAGCTGGTGCCCCGTGTGGGCAGGGAAACCATCCGGATTCTCCTACTTCGCCACGACCTGAAGCCGTGGCGGGAAAAAAATGTGGGTGGTGGCCGATCTGGATGAAGACTATATCGCCCACATGGAAGACGTGTTGGAGTTGTACGAGCGGCCTCACAATCCGCGGCAACCAGTCGTCTGCTTAGACGAGAAGCCCATCACCTTGCACGCGGACCTGCGACCGCCCGCAGCGGCTCGACCGGGACGCGAAGCGCGGCGAGACAACGAATACGAACGTCGCGGAACCGCCAATGTTTTCTGTGCCGTAGAACCTAAAGCGGGCCGCCATTTCACCTTTGCCACACCGAATCGTTCGGCCCTGGAATTCGCCCAGGTAGCCTTCGAGATCGCCCTGCAGTACATGCAGACCGAAACCATCCACTTGGTAGTGGACAATCTCAATATTCATCGTCGCAAGTCGTTGGTCGACCTCCTGGGCACCGAGTTTGGCTCCGAAATCTGGGATCGTTTCACCGTCCACTACACCCCCCAAGCATGGCAGTTGGCTCAACCAGGCGGAAATCGAAATCGGGATGTTCACGCGCCAATGCCTCGGGCATCGGCGCATTCCGGACCTCCGCACGCTGCGCCGCGAGTCCCGCGCCTGGAATCGACGAGCAAACGATGCACGCACCACCATCAGATGGCGGTTTGATCGGAAAACTGCTCGCCGCAAATTCGGTTATAAAAGGAAATCATTCAAGCGGTCATAGACCTAGCGGCTAAAGTGGGAGCAGTATCGGGACGGCGCGCTGCATATCCCCTTCGGTAAGACCGCCAACGCGCGCCGATCACTCCCGCTGCCGAAGCGCGTCGAGTCGATTCTTGAAATGCGACGAACGGTTGCAACTTCGGAATGGATCTTCCCAGCCCCCACTAAGAGCGGGCATATCGAGCCATCCAGCATCAAGAAACAGCACACCAAGGCTTGTTCTCTTGCCGGGCTTGAACATCTTCCGATCTACACATTCCGCCACACTTGCCTGACCCGGTGGGCCGCTCATATGGACCCGTCTCGCTGGCGTACTTCGCGGGGCACACCAGCTTTGTCACTACGCGGCGCTATGTTCATCCGAATCTGGCGACCGGCCGCGCGGCGATGGAGCGCGCACACGAGGCACAGTGCAGGCACAATTCTGGGCACAGTGACAGAACGTCACTGCTGGGCAAGCGAGTCTAAATCTCCCGTAAACATCGAATAATACGCAGGTTAACTGGTAGGCGCGGCCGGACTCGAACCGGCGACCCTCTGCTTAGAAGGCGGCGGATGTAATGTTTCGCAAGCGCCTTGTTTTCAGGTGTTTAGCTTTCAATGGGATACGCGCGGCGTGTTGAGGCTTGTTGAACCGTGTTGAAGCAGAAGGCTTTGAACAGCTACAAAATCATCTACAGTCTCTACTAATTTATTAGTAGCACAAAAGCTCCAGCGTTCGGTAATACGACGCTCAGGGAAGCGCTGACCGACCAGGTATTGATCCGCAAGGCCGTCCGAAACGCCGAGCCTGGTCGGCATACTCGCAACGCCCGTTTTGCGGGCCTTCCGGTGGCGCCCGCCGGAAACTATAGCGAAAACAGTGGACGAGGTGTCCCCAAGGTCCAACAAAATTATCTACAGTCCTAGATTTTCCGCCGGGCCGTCCTTGGCGATCATCAAGGGCCGCCTGCGAATCGGAGAGATAACGGTGGCTTTGCGGATCAGCCGCCAGCCGTTTCGAGCGGCAGCGCCCGCAATCACCAGTTCGACCACCGACTCGAACTCATCGCGTGCGAAGGAGAACGCATCAGCGCGCATTTTGTCGGCAAACGAGATCCTCTTTCTCCGCTCCCCCTGAAGAACCACACGCGAGTACGCCTCGCATGCATAGGCGAAAAGCTCGCGGTTACGAAACTCGACATCGACGAATCGTTCCTGGCCCCGACGGACGTGTAATCCGTAGTGCTCCGGCTTCAGGTAATGCAGCAGGTGGGCCGCTTCATGGACAACAACATCGCTATAGGGATCATCAATGAGCAGCGCGGATGACCGCACGTGGGCAAATTCCCCCGCAGACAGCCCATCGCATCTGATCTCAATTTCCTCCGGTTTCAGCCCATGATCCTCAAAGAAGGCCCAGAGAATCTGCCAGGCCGCGCCAAGGTAGCAGGTTTTCATTTCTGCCGCCATTGCCGCCTTCGTCCCAGGAAAGTTCAGGATGAACGTCCGCCGGGTGAGTTCGTGCAAGGCCACTTCCTGCCAATCAGCTTGCACTAGCCCCCTCACCATCGGCTCAAAGCGCTGCCGAATCGCTTCCGGAACAACCGGCTGGGCTGACCGCTCCTCTGTCGGGAGCAACTCGGCCAGGAGATCAAACAGGGTCGTCATTCCGGTTTTCACCGCTTGGGTGTAGATTCCGTCCTGGTTGATCTGGGCAAGGGTGAAACGGCCTGAGCCGGCTCCTTCCCAGATTTCTTCGCCGGTGCGCAGAAACCGCTCGATGGCAGGTACCGATAGCTGACCGGCGGCAGCGTCCTCTGCCGCCTTTCCTATGTGTCGGTTAACTATATCGATTTTGGCGTGTTCCATTTGGATAGCCCTCATAGCACAGTTTGCAGTGCCGGGGTATGCGAGCCGGCTTCTAGCGTGCCGCCACAGCAGCGTGATTGACTCGACTCGTCCGCTCTCGGCCACTGGCCTTGTCGGGCACTCCTTTCCAAATTTCTTGCCGCGCCTTGCCGTTCTTTTCAAAACGATGCGCGGCAGCTTAGCTCAGTCTCGCGGTATCATCCGGTTGAAAGCTTCATTGCCGCACATTACCGCCCCCGTGCCGCGGGCGGCGGCATCGTAATCGGGGGGGAAGCCAGTGTCAAAATACTTCACACCAAAACCCAATCTCTTCAAATTTCGGAGGATATACTCCGGTGCATTGCGCTCCTCAACAAGTTTCGTGGATGTTCCCGGAGTCGGATGGGATTTTTTCGGGTGCTCGTACCCGACGCAGATTGCGAGGGGATATTTCCGGACTGCATCAGTCCATGGTTCGTCTGGCCCGAATACAGGATAGCAACTGCCTTTTCGGAAAGGATTTCCTACCTTTTCGGCACTCAAGAACAAAACGACTGGGTACCCTGATGCAAATATCGCTCGTTTGAATAGCATGTTGGGGTGGCTTCCGACATGAGGCCCCCTAAAGTGCAAGGTCTTGTTGTCCAAATCCAAACCGGATGCAGCGGCCAAAACCGGCTGGACCGACGCGGCCTCGGCATCACGAGCGTCTGCTTTCGCAGTACTCCGGAGGTTCGCATTGGGCGTGAGCTTTCGAAAGTTATCACGCACTGCCGAAACAGCCTGACTTTCACCGTCGTGCAACGACCTTGGCGTGTCTGGAAACGGCTCAAGTAGATGGTGCCATTCAGGTGGAAAAATTGCCCCGTACTTGTCTTCTGGATCAGGAATGCCGCCGGGGAAACGACTGGCATCAATTGATGTGTGCAGATCGAAATGCAAGAGAGAAAGTATGTTGTTCGTGCGGATATGCCAGGGGTGGGTGTGATCTCCGGCAGCGACAGCACGAACAAACTCATCTGAGAGGTAAGCGGTTGTGGAGCCGCTCTCGAAAAAAAGGTTTGGAGCAAGATGGCGTCGGATCCGGCCCTGCATGTTCCACCAAAACGCCTTAGCAAGTGCTTCTTTGGAGCCAACGTCCAACCCAACTCTCAGCCCGAGTGTACTGAACCGCCTCAACTGCTCCAACTCACGCCGCAAAAAGGGATTGTTCGCGATATCGCGAACTGTCCGGGCTTCAGCGCTATCGCCGCGAATCCAACCGGCGACAGTCGAAATATCTTCCGATTTGATGAGTTCGTCGATCGCGAGGATCGCGTGCCTTTGAAGTTCATCGCTGCCCCTCAGTCCGGCATGGAATTCCTTCACGTATTTGGTAGCAAGCAATTCATCACGGAGACTATCTAATCTTGCCTTGGTCTCAGGAAGTTTCTCTCGCTTGTCTTTTTCGATCCGGCGCGCCCGTTTCAAAGAATCACTGTCGAACAGAAAGGGTAAGATCGGACGCCTGCCGAGCGACTGACGGTATTCCCACTCAGTAAAGCTAATTCCGCCGAGTTCTGCCATTTGGCTCCCGTATCTGGCTCCAACGATCAGAATGTGGGCATCACACCTTTCAAGATGTCTCGCAATAACCTCGAGGGGCGGTCGGTTGCCAGCCGCCCATAGCTCCATACCGCTAGGAATGTGCCCCTTTTCTAGGATCGCATTAATGACGGCTTGTCGGGCACCGCCAAGGTCCCGTTTGGTTGCGCCTACGAAGATCTCAAGTTTGGGCGAGAATCGGTTGCTCATCAGTCTCTGATTACCATCCTGTCTTAGAATCTGGCACTTTGAATTCGTCGCGTCCAGCAGGGCGCCTGGGACCCGCGTCCAGGGCACGGTCACCGGCCCCAAACGCAACTCGCTCGCTTGGGGCGTACGCTTTGTCGCCAGGGCTTCAAGATCAGATCAACTTATTAGACAACTAGAGAAGGCCCTTTCAAGGACGTTGTGGAAGGACTTCGCTCCCACCAATCCGAACGCCAAACTGAGCCTTTTGTAGTTTAGTGACGGAATTGTAAATTTCGTTACAAGTTTTGCCATTTTTTAATCTCCCGTTAACCTTGGACCGAGAGCAGCCGGCACTGAAGGCAGACCGCGATGCGGTCGATGAAGGTTCCGCCATTGTGCCGGGAGGACAGAGGGCACCCGCTCGCTTAAGAGCGCTGGATTGTCGGCGACCGTCTGCCGCAAGTGCAGGTGACCGGGGTTTGTCCGCCAACTCGATTGGCTCATGAATTGAGCAACTTGCAAGACCTCTCTGCTGGCGGCGGCACCCGAGTGTAGTCGAAATTGAGCGGTCGTGTGGGTAGCGAAGCGGAGACCTCCCGGCAAATCCACGCGCCTGTCGGCCAGGCGACCCTCTGCCGCAATTGCAGAGGGTCGACACTCTCGAAACCCCCGTTTTGCGGGCCTTCCGATGCCGCCCGCCGAAAATTGTAGCGAAAACTGTAGTCGAGGTATCCGCAAGGTTCAACAAGCCTCAACACCCGATTTTTGTAAACCATTGAAAATACAGGGCAAACTGGATAGGCATTCACCGGAGATCCGCTGGTTAGAAGGCGGCGGATGAAACGTTTCGCAAGTGCCCTAGTTTCAGGTATTTAAGATTTCAATGACTTGCGCGCGGCTTGTTGAGGCCTGTTGAACGCTGTAGAACAAGAAGGCTTTGAACAGCTACAAAATCATCTACAGTCTCTGCTGATTCCTTAGTAGTGCGAAGCTCCAGCGGTTCCGTAAAACAACGGCTAGGGAAACGCTGACGGACCAGGCATTGATCACCGACATTGTTCGGAACGCCGAGCTCGGTCCGTGGCTAGAAGGGGATTTCGCAACAGGAGTGCAGGGTTCTCAGCGGTGTTTGGCGAGGATCATGACTGAGGCAGCAGAGCGATCTGAACGGCATCGCGCTGGATGCCGGCCAGCATCCCGCGGAACACAAGGTGATGGAACGGGAGCACCGCGTACCAGTAGATCAAACCGAGCAGCCCGCGGGGCCGGAACAAAGCTGTCTGGTGGAGGATGCATTGGCCTTTGTTACGTGGTTCTATTCGGAATTCGAGCAACGCTTCGCCCGGTAATCGCATTTCGGCTCGTAACGAGACGCAACGGTCTGGCTCCAAGCCGACGACGCGCCAGAAGTCGAGCGCCTCGCCGTAGCTGAGGGCCTCGGGATCACGGCGGCCGCGGCGCAATCCAGGGCCTCCAGCCAGCCGATCCAGCCAGCCACGGATGATCCAGAGCCAATTGGCGCCATGCCAGCCACGCTGCCCGCCTAAGCGACATACGGCGCGGAATACTGCCCCGGCCGGCGCGTCGATGGCAACTTCGCGGGTGTCGCGAAAGACTGTGCCACCAGACCAATCTGGATCACCGGGCATCGGGCCAGCCATCGACCAGTTCGTCTCGACCTGACGTGCCGTAACTTGACTGAGTGCGGCGCGGATAGCCTCGCGAACGTTCAACAGTTTCTGCGGGACCAAACGCGTGATCCGGTCATCACGGCACACGACTGGGTTCTTTAGCCCTTCGGCCAGCGGTATCGCGATCTTGTGGCTCAATGGAGTCACAAGATGAATCCAATAAGAACTCAAGCGAGGCGTTAGGACTGGAACCGGTATGAGCCAGCGTCGGGAAAGACCGAGTTCTTCCGCCATGAGGCGAATGATGTCGCTGTAGCACAGCGCTTCAGGCCCACCGATGTCGAAAACGCCACCCGTGGTTTCTGGCACGGCTAGCACGCCGACCAGGTACGTGATCACGTTTTGGACCGCGATTGGCTGGCACGGAGTGCTCACCCACTTCGGTGTGATCATGACTGGCAACCGATGGACGAGATACCGCAGAATCTCAAAAGAGGCCGAGCCGGAGCCGATGATCATCGCGGCGCGCAGCACCGTGACCGGCACTCCCGCAGAGGCAAGCGCCCCCTCCACGTCACGGCGCGAAGACAGATGCTTGCTTAGATGCGAACCGGTTTCACCCAGACCGCCAAGGTAAATGATGCGCCCCACTCGGGCGTCGTGGGCAGCCCGTCCGAATGCTAGGGCGAGTTGCCGGTCGCGTTGCGCATACTCGTCGCCGGCCGACATCATCGAATGCACCAGGTAAAACGCCGCGCCACACGCTTCCAACTCACGCGTCAGCGATGGCGCGTCGGCGAGATCGGTTCTACGGATCTCAACGCGGGAGTCTAAGGCCCAAGCGCGGCCTTCCAACTTCGCCGGAGAGCGCACGAGGCATCGCACCGCATAGCCGGAAGCGAGCAGCTGCGGCACAAGTCTCCCGCCGATATAGCCGGTAGCACCCGCTATGGCAATGCGTTGCAGTTTAGGAATTCCTTGGGCCGTGGGCCTTGCTTCAGTCTATCGGAAAGGCGCTTTGATTTCTGTGCCAGCCCCCGATCGAGATCCGCGCGGCTGATCGGCAGAACGTCCAATCAGCCCAACTGAGACGATCCTGTCCGCGATGTGCACCAAATTCTCGAGGCGTTTGCGCAGCCAGACTGGGAAACTCTCCACGAGGACCGGGGGCTGGACGCTGACCGGCGCTTATGAAGCGGGGCGAGGTTTACGACGTCCGGTTGGATCCGGTGCTGAGCAGCGCGGATCAGGGCCCGTCATGGTTGTCAGTCGCGATGCGATCAACGAATGCAGCCCAGTTGTCAGTGCGGCGCCGCCAGCCCCGGCATTTGACAGGTCTGTTTCTAAACGCTATGATGCCTCTAGAATACATTAAGCGGAAAGTCAGCCCGGCTGACTTTCCTGAAATCAGTCTGTTTATGTCAAATGCTTTAGTCAAGCTTCAAAGAAAAGGCCAAATGGTCATCCCCCGCAGCCTGCGGGAGGAAGCCGGTGTGGCTGAAGGCACCCTGTTAAAAGTGGCCGTGGTCAAAGGCGGCCAGTTTTTGGTGACCCCGCAGTTCACCATCGACCGATCGGTTATCGCTGACCGCCACAAAGATTCCAAGCAGGCCTTCCGTGAACTGGCCCAGGTCGTGGCCGAGATCCGGCAGGAAGCCAAAGAAAAAGGCATCGACAAGATGCCCATGAGCGAGATCAACGCCGCCGTGGCCGCCGCCCGCAAGGCGCTGCAGAAGAAAACCGCTAAACGACGCGTCAAATGATTCGGGTCGTAATCGACACCAGTGTCCTGGTCTCCGCCGTCATCTCCCCAACCGGGCCAAACGCCCGGCTGTTTGACTTTATCGTCTCCAAGGAAATCCGGCCCTACATTACCGACGACGTACTGGCCGAATACTGCCTGGTGTTTGAATTTGAACGCCTGAAGCACCTCGACCGGAGGCGGATCGCTTGGTTGCGCCGCGTGTTACAGCGCGCCAGCATCAAAGTTAAGCGACTAGGCAGGTTGAAAATCTCCGAGCACGAAGAAGACAACCGCATCTACGAATGCGCGGTCGCTGCCAAAGCCCACTACATCGTCACCGAAAACACCCGCCACTTCAAAAAGCCTTACAAGGTGACCAAAATCGTCAACGCTCGTCAACTCTTGGAGATCCTGGGGTCGGCTGGGCCGAGCTAGCCTTCTCGCAGGAAGGCTGTATTCGTAGCCGTTATCCGCACGCGCAGGCCGGTTCTCTTGGATACCTCGCGTCCCTGCCATTGGAGCGCCGGGACTAGGCCGAGGTCGTCCAGCATCGAAGGCCGCCACCGCAGCGCCATGTTGCGGACCGCTCCCAGCGACTCCCCCACCAGTTCCTCAAGGTCTGCCAGCGGAGGATTCGAGTCAATAGCCAGAATTCCCCGGCCCTCTGACCTTCCGCCATTGTGGCGGGATGACAGAGGGCCGCCCTGGCGCTGCCCAGGCTTTTCGCGCCGCTTGAATTGCACCCTAATGACGATTTTGGTACGGGCGACCGTCTGCTGCAAGTGCAGGTGGCCGCCTCAGGTTATCGGGCCGATAGTCCCCTGAATTCAACAACTTGTGAAACCTCGGTGCTGGCCGCCGAGTCGATTGTAGTCGAAATTGTAACTGTAGTACGCGCAGGATCGAGCGATATCCAGCCAATCCAACAATCCTGCCTGCCAGGAGACCCTCCGCCGCATTTGCAGAGCGTCGGCATACTCGAAACGCCCGTTTTACAGGCCTTCCAATGGTGCCCGCCGGAAATTGTAGCGAAAACTGTAGACGAGGAGTCCTCAAGGTTCAACAAGCTTCAATACCCGATATTTGTAAACTATTGAAAACACGAGGCAAATGGCATAGGGTATTTACCGGAGATCCACATGTTAGAAGGCGGTGGATGTAACGTCTCGCAAGTGGCGTGTTTTCAAGTATTTAAGTTTCAATGAGTTCCGCCGGCCGCTGTTGAGGCCTGTTGAACCCTATTGAACTAGAAGGCTTTGAGCAGCTACAAAATTATCTACAGTATCTACTAATTCGTTAGTATCTCAACAAGCCCCGCTTTGGCGTTAGAGCCGCCGGTCCGCACCGCTTTCGCAAAGGCGGAGTGCCGTCCTACCGCCAGCCGAGATCTATACGAGTGGCGCGTCGTCCGCCCCTAGTGCGGTCCGACATTTCCATGATGGCGACTTCCCGTTCTTTGACTACACAAGGGCGAGGGAACACTGGATTTCGACGGTGCCCAGTGGCAAACCGAAATTAGCGCTCAGCCTATGATTCATCCGTGCGCAACTTGTCTCACGCGAGCGTGACACTCGGCTTCCGAATGCCAGGAAACAGTAGCCTCCCACGTCTAACTGCCTGGTGGTGCAAGCGGCTCTATTGCTTTGGGAAGTCCTAAGGCTTGCTGCCGGGCGGTGATACCTTGACGGCGGTGATATCCGGGAACTCCACGCGGCGGTCGTTGCGGACGCTGATCGTGACGACCGGAAGATCCTGCGGGGAATTGAAATTACGCGTGAAGTCCGCATCATCGGTGGCGTTGATGAAGCTCAACTGGTAGGTGCCGGTGGCAACATGATCGCCGATCTTGCCCGCCAGTTCGAACTCGCGGTCCGAGAGCTCTCGTGAAACTGTTCGCATCAAAGAACTGCGCAAACACTTTCTGTCCCGCTGGCAGCGCACCCTGGAGTAAAAGCGGAGCATCGCGCTCTTAAGGGAGACGGGCTCCTTAAAGGTCACGATGACGCGGACGGTGTCGCCGGGCCGGTAGGCGATGTTGGCTCCGCCGTATCGGCGGCGGCAGCGGTGATGGCCGCCTGCTGAATTGCAGTTCGTGCCCTGCTGTACGAGTATGAAGCTCGAATCGCCAAGCTTTAAAAGCCTTCCAAAAGTGCGTCCAATGCTTACGCGTCGGTTATCCGATCACCAATAGCGACGCGCTCGCGCAATCAGGTACCGCACAGAGAAGTTTCTCCGTCAGAGCGTGGGAACACTCTTCGGATCCTCAAGAACGATCGGCGCAGTCGGGTAACTGAAGAAGTCGCCACTTTCTCTCAGGTTTCCACTCCTATCTATTTCGATCGTTGTGCCGCTAATGGTGTTCTTGTCGATGGTCAGCGTTATGACTCCCCAAGCGTCGTCCACGCCGTATTTCAGGATCGCACCCGTGTCGCTGGCGACGTCCCCGTTTTCCGAATGGATTTTGTGCAAATTATGGTAGCCGCCGTTTCCGCACACGATGAATGGTGTTGCTACGTCAGGGGCGATCGTTTTCTCGATGCGCTGGTAATCGTGAACATGGCCCGATAACACCAGGTTCGGAACACGCCCGGTGTCGCGGATCGCGTTTTCGAGGACGTCGGCCATCTTTGAACTGCCGCTGTGATAGACATCGAACGAGTAGATCGGATGATGCAGCGCCAAAATGAGAGGCAGGTCGGGTGAAGCAGTCTTAAACTCGTTGGTGACCCATTGTTGTTGCACTGAATCCACGGATCCGCCCTCCGGCACATTAGTGTACATGCCGATGATTGTGGCAAACGGCGTCAGCAGGGTCCAGTAAACGTTGGGCAGGTCTAAGCCGACACGAGGTGCGTCCTTCGAGATGGGATCGACGTCGGGCGTCGGTTGCATGAAATATTCGACCCACCCGTCGAGAGACGTCTGCGCAGTGGGATCGTCGACCTCGCCGTCATGATTGCCGGGGATTGCAAGAATCGGTGGTGCGTAATGAGAGTAGGGATCGTAGAACTGCCCGTAGTAGTCTGCAGTCATCCCGGTGAAGTAAACAACGTCCCCGACGTGATAACAGAACTGGGGAACAGTGGTCCCGCCCGCGGCAACTTGGTCGATCATCTGCTCGGCCACATTGCTCTGGAACTCTCCGTCCTGAACGCCGCCGGAGTCTCCTAACACATGAAAGACCATTTTCTTGGCGGACTCAAGATTCGTTCCAATAGCGGGGAAATTGTCGGTGAGCGAATACCGGTATGGGGGCAAGCCCAGCGGCCGGGGCAATTGCTGGAAGCTGGTGTTGCGATGTCCGACTGCACTTAGTGGACTCACACCAGGATAAGCCTGGGAGGTCTTGGATCCATGGTACGGGCGCACGGCGCCCATTTGAAGGGTGCCTACGTTTGAGCGTTTTTTCGGGTGGAAGGCATTCTCTTTCCTTTCTAATTCGTTGTTGGCTTTGGGCGTGCTTATCGGCCACCTGGCTGAGATGCATTGCCGACCAACGAAACCGCCTCGATAGAATAGTGAGTTGAACGCGCGAATCGTTTCAATACTCGCATTTTTTTGGCACCGCTGGCCTTGTTCTCTCGCCCTTTCCTGCCCGCGTAAGTTGCAATTACCACGGAGTTGTGGATCGCTTCTGGGTCCCAGGTTACATCTCGCGGTCGGCGGCCCCTGATCCGGGTACAACTGGAGGATCTTCAACCGCCCACCAATCCAGATCGCCCGCCACGCAACCTATTCGACCTGGCTCAATCAAGTCGAATGCGGGTTTAACAAACTTCAGTGCGAAGTGATCGACCGGGGCATCCTTACCTCAGTCGCTGACCTCAAGCGTAAGATTTTTCGCTACATCCGCCTCTACCAGAAGACCGCCAGGCCATTCCATTGGAAATATTCAGATGTGCGCAAGAGGATCCGGCTTGATAGCGATGTCTCAGGGACAGCCCACTAGTAATAGTCCACGTTCACGACGGCGGTACTGATATTCTGGTAGACCAGATCCGGCGTGCCGTTGCCGCTAAAGTCCGCAGCCGCCTTCACCTGCCAGCCCGCGATTCCGCCGACGCCGCAACTCAAACACGCATACCCAAGGAAAGTGGCCCCGCCGATGCCGCCATAGTAATCCACGTTGACTTGGCTGCTGCTGGTATTCTGGTAGACCAGATCCGGCGTGCCGTTACCGTCGAAGTCGGCGGCGGCCCTCACCAGCCAACCCGTAGTGCTGATTCCGCAACTAAGGCAGGCCGAACCCAGGAAAGTGGCGCCGCCGGACCCGCCGTAATAGTTTACGTTCACCTGATTCGGCGATGCGGTTTGCTGGATCACCAGATCCGGTACCCCATTGCCATCAAAGTCGGCGACTGCGGCCACCTGCCAACCCGCGGGAAGGGCGCCGCCGGAGCTACAGGCTCAGGCATGCCCAGCCAATGAAGGTTGATCCGCCTGTACCTCCGTAGTAGTCTACATTCACCTGCGACGTGCTTGTGTTTTGGTAGACCAGGTCCGGCACGCCGTTGCCGTCAAAATCCGCCGCGCCTACCAGTTGCCAGCCGGATGTATTGATTCCACAGCTCAGGCATGCGTAGCTCGCGAATGAGGGAGTCCCCGTGGACGACTGGACCTCGATGGCCAGAACCCGACTTCCGAGCCTGATGTACTCTTTGCTCAGGACTGGGGTCGCGGCGCGCGCGGGGGTCCAGAGGAGTGTGCTGAGCACGATGAGTAGCGCTGGCGCTAGTTCGACCAGATTTCGAGAGCGTGTTTGCCGGGCGTTTAATTCCATATATCCTCTTGTGACTCCACATGTGACTCCACTTCAACGTAGGTCGATTGGACTCATAGTTTCTGTGCTAGACCACCTAGCGGTGCCGCATCGCCTTATCAGTCGGTGCGAAGCGGTTACGTTCCGACTCTGCTGCCGCGCTTGCCCCGTCCCGAACCGCTAAGGCGCGGTAGTTGCCAAAGGGAACCCTAACGGTCTACTTGGCCTCAACGAAGCTGCCACTGTCCAACCCCGCAGGTCGCATCTGGACGCACAACACCTTCGTCCCACGTGAGTGTCCGATCCGAACCTTCGCGTTCGCGGGCGAGAAGCCTTCGTATGTGACCACTAGCCTATACTCGCCAGCTTTGATGTCCTTCAATTTGAAATTGCCGCTATCGTCCGTCTCGGTCGCGGCAATGAGCTTGTGATCGGATTCCGTAAACACACCGACGCACGCCCTCGGGATTGCCACGCCTTGGGCATCTTGGGCGACCCCCCGTACAGCCGGCACCCGCAATGGCCCGTAGTCTGTCTGGTTCCGATTCGTATAGCTCAGGTCTTTGCAGGCCGGCAGGGCCTCTTGGCACGCTAGCGGAAGCATCAATGACAGGCAACAGATCGACGCTCTGATTGCAGAATTCATTTGACTTGGCTCGCTTTAGCCTCTCCGTTGATGACCTTCTCTGCTTGCTGTGCGAAACGCTCAGTTGGTACGACTGCCTTTTTTGCAGCCAGCATCGTTTGCAAAACGTCGGGCGGAACTGGGTATCGCCCCTTGGCAGGCAGAGCGGACATGGCGGCGTCCCGTTGATTGATGAGTCGCTGGATGGCCGTGCCCTGTGAGGGATCTTGCAACGCAAAGATCCCGTGGTTGGCTTCATGCCCGAAGGTCTCAGCCAACCTAGGGATAAATCCTCGACGTCCCAGAAGACCGGAATACTTCTGGAACGAGGTATCGAAATCGCCCGCCGTCGCGGAGTTTATGCCCTTGATTAGCTTGAAATTCAGATCGATTCGAGCTTCCGAAAAGTCGTTCTCGCCATTAAACTTCGTGATTGTGAACAAGCCAGCCGTCCCGGCTTTTAGATCGGTATTGTCCTCGATCTTGAATACCCTGGAGTCGCTGTCCAGCGCCTCGTGCGCAGAGTGAAGGGCGGGGTTGACGTAGTTGCCGTTCTCATCTTGTTTAGTCGCCAGATCAACAACCTTCTGCCAGACTATCTTGTCTTTGTCGCTGAGATCGTCAGTATCGATGATCATGCCGGTCGGGTCGATATACTTCAGAGGATTGTTTCGGCCATAACCGTACAAGTTCAGCTGCTGTGGGTCGGCATTTCTCGCGGGCGTGACAGGGATGGGATCGGGGCTGGTAAACCGGCCCTGAGCCCCGGAAAAGTACCTTGCGCCGAAATAATCGAGGCCTTCCATCGCGGAACTCGCCAGCTCTACGTCCCGCTCCTTTCCCGTGAACTTCTGCGTTGTCCCATCCGTCGCTTCGTACAGCCCGCCGCGCCCGCCGGCACCGATCGGAATCTGCTCGCCGAACGGCATATAGTCATCGTACGCGAGCGTATTCCCGCTGCCATCGAGCACCAACCGGGTGCTGCCTAGGGCATCCTGTATCACGTAGTGCGTTCCGCTCGGCCCTGGCGCCTCAGTGCCGTATTCCGCGGCCAGTTGGCCCATAGCATCGTACACGTAAATCGTGATTTCGCCGTCGTTCCCTTTGGATACACGGCGTCCCTCCCCATCATAGCCATAGGTATAGGTGGCGCCCCCCAGGGTGGCGGCCGTCAGCCGGTTTTCCGCATCGTAGGTAAAACCGTAGCCGCCGATCGTTTTTTGATTTCCGGCGTTATCGTAAGTAGCGCTGTTCTGCACCAACTGATTGTTCGAATTGAAATTGGCTTGGGCGGTGGGCGTGAAAGAATACAGCGTGGTTCCCGAGCTCACCCAGCGGTTGCCGTAGGCATCATACCCGTAGCCTTGGCTCCATTCACTGGCTCCCCCGGTTTCCGCGGCGCTGGTTAGGCGGTTGACCTTATCGTACCCGAAAGTTTGCGTCAAGTTCAGCGACGGTGCCACGATGCCTGCTGTCTGGACGTTTCCGTTGTTGCTGTTGCAGGAGGTGGCTTGGCTGGTGCAGTACCAATAATTCAGCGTCAAAGGCGTGCCACCTCCCGTCGTCACCGCTATGGTGGTTGGCTGCTCCCGCAAGGTCGTCAAACCATGGTCAAAGGTCACCGTTTCGGTACCCACCGGTGTCGTGCTCGAGCCGTACTGAATTTGGGCTACTGCGTCGCTGGAGGCGTAGGTCACGGATCGAGCGTATGTGGTGGATCCCGCGCTCACGGTGCTCGGCCTGTTCTGCGCGTCAAATGTGCTGGCCACTGCGCGGCCTGACGGGTATGTTTCCGTCGTCAATCCGCTGTCCAGATTGTAATGATAACCGAAAGTGTAGGGGCCGTTGGCGCCGGTCTGCTCCTGGCTGAAGCATGGCCTGCCCAGGGGATCGTAGTTCAGATTTTCGGTCACCGCGAGGTCTTGGCCTAGGGCGGCCGATGCGACGGAGGTTAATCGTCCCACGTCGTATGTAGCCGCGCCGCCCTGGCAGGTCGTTCCGGTAACGGCGGTATCATAGGTGTTGGTTACCTTAGGCGTTTGGCCGTCTGAGTACGATTTAGTCAGGGTCCGATTTAGTTTGTCGTAGGTGTAAGTGGTTGTGATGCTATTTGCGTCCGTCCGGTTTAGTAAGTTGCTGTTGGCGTCATAGCTCTCATTGCAAACACCGCTGACATACATCCCGTAGCAGATGGCGCCGCTCTCTGGGTTGGACGCGGTAACCAGGCGCCTCATCCAGTCGTAGGTGAACTGGCGCTGGGGCAACGTTCCCTGGGCGACGTTAGTCAAGTTGTCAAGGACATCATACTGATATGTTGTCGTATAGTCCAGGGAGCTGGGCGCCTCCTGTACACCGGTCATCCGCCCAAAGCCATCGTACGTGAGAGCGCGCGCAGCACCTGCTGGATCGGTCACCGTGGTCTGATTGGCGTTATAGCTGGTGGTGGTCGTCGAGCTATCGGCGGTTCCTACACTGGTAACCCGATTGGCCCCGTCGTACAAGGTGCTGACGAAGTATTCGGTCTCCGATCCGCAGGAGTTGTAAGGCATGGACGTCTGATACGGACGGCCGCTGGAGTCGTAGTCTTGCATCACGGTGATGCACTGACCGGTGGCGACCGTCCGCTGAGATTCGATCTGACGCTCGAGCCCATCATAGTTGACGGTCGACACGATAGCATGGTCATCAGGCGTATTCTCGTCCTGTTCGGTGGTGACAGTGGTCAGATTGGGGTACTCAAACGTGGTATGGGTTTCGATGCCAGTCTTGCCCACTGCCCGCTTCGCCAAAACCAGCCGATCGAAAGGATCGGCCGTGCTAGTGTTTAGAATGTCGTAGGAATAGCTGGTTGAGACGCTATTGGCGTCCTGAAAGTTGGTTTGTTTGCCAATGTAGCAGTCATATTCAATTGTCACCTTTTGGTTCAGAGCGTTCGTGACGGTAGTCGGAAAGGCGTCGAGCGTGCCTCCCGGACCTGCTGAGCAGTTATCGGCATACGATATCGTGGTCTGGTAGGTGAGCGGATCGGTAATAGTGACCACGTTTCCGAGCGTATCATAGGCGTAGGTCGTGGTTACGTCTGAAGCGCTGGAGTAGAACGCGTTCTTGCTGGTGCGATTTCCGCGCTTCGAATGCGCTGGCGCCACGTATCCGGCTGGTGTGCCTGGCGCCGTGGCTAGCGCTGATGCGTCGTATCCATAAGTGGTCTTGCCAGCCTGGACGGACGCGTTATATACGTCCTCTTCGGTAGTGAGTGACCGCATGTGATTGCACGTCGTGCCGCTGCATGAACTGTTGGACGGCTCATTGTAGACTCCGTCGGCTATGTATAGCGTCTGCGTATGCCGTGTCCAGCCGGACGGGGGAGATGCGGGGCATGTTGAAGTTTGCGCTGGGGCGGAGCCAAAGTCGTACTCGTACAAGTTGCTTACATTGAAATACTGGTCGTACAGTGTGAAGCTCCCGGCCGTTGCGGACGTCGGGGTTCCGCTCAGAGTAATCAGCCTCTGGCACTCAGTAGCGTCTTGGTAGTTATTGCTGGAATCAACCTGCCATGTGGAATTCACAGTTTTCAACGCCGAGCCTCCGGCCGTGTTCCAGCTCATTTGGTTTTCCTTACCCACGCTGGCACTCTCGTACCATACCCCAGGAGGCGAAACCCAGTAAGAAGCGAATGGATTGCCATTAAAGACGTGGGTTTCAGTGGAGACTATACCGGTCACACAATCCGTCGCGCTAGAGTCCAGGTGAGTCACCGTAATTGTGTAGGGTCCACTCGTGGAATAAAGTGGGGAATAGCAGGTCCTGCCCTCTAGTGTGCTCCCGTTTGGATAAACGCGTCTGGCCGTAACACGCCTCAGAACTGCGCGTTCGTCGGTGCCTCCTGACGGACTGTTCATCGAAACGTAGGGTAGTTGGCAGGCGGAGGGCTGCGATGTGCACGAGGGTATCCCGGTGGGAGTGGTGGCCGGATAGTCGTATTGATAGATTCCGCCAGTGGGAAGCGTGGCCTGCGCCAACTCAGCGTAGTAGTTATACTCGAATCCGTATGAACTTCCGTCCGCGGTCCAACGCAAACGCTCATCATCAAAGCCGCTAGCAAATAACGTGTGGCCCTGTAAGGAAATTTGATGTCTACCGGCAACATCCTGCGTGTATTGAATCAGTCGCCGCTTGAGAATCGTGCATGTGATGTCGGAAATGCGGTCAGCGCCGATGCCTTCGTTCAAAATGCCGAGTTCTTCAAAGTGCCGTGGGTGTTCTAAGCCACGGCGAATCGCGTTCCCGATGGCTGCCGCGATACCCAGAGCATAACCCCGTCCCCCGCCGGCTCCGGCCGTTCCCTTGGCCGTGTAGCCCAAGCCTAATTCCTTCGGCTCCCGAAACGTCAATAAGTGAAGAGCCTTCTGGTAGGACAAGCTTTGCGGATTCAGCGCGCCTTCTGCGATCAACCGGAAAGCCACGTCAAAGTGCTGAATAATCTCGTCGTGCGCTGTACGCCAAAAGCCCCGCTTCTCGCGAAAGACCAAGAACGGATCGACAAACAATTCCGTATCCGCATTGAGAATGGCGTCGAACCAGTCGTCCTTCGCGGTCCGGCGTATTTTGAAGTATGAACTCGCGAGCATATGAAGAAGGCACGCCCGCGGTGAGCGCGCTTGATTACTGGTCTTTGGCTTTGAATTTCACGTGCACTGGCACTTTCGTCGGCTTCTCGGCGACAAAATCTACTTCTTTGCCGCTTTTGGTTTCGAAAGAAACTTCGGTCGGTAGCTTTACCTTCTTGTGCGCATCGAACTGAACTGTGTGCTTTTTTGCCATTTTTTTCCTCACGCGAGGCTTTCCAGCGCTGCGCCGGAGGCTTCGCCTTATCTTTGCCTTTAGGATAGACCCAAACGCTAGCACTCGTCAATAGGGAGTGCTAAGAAGCCTCGGCCACAGGAACACTATGCGGTAAAGGCGCAAGAACGGCGTCCATCTGCCAAATTGCCTAGTGTAGTGTCCACGAATTAGCTGGACAAACGTTTGCGGGTTTTGGGAGCGGTGCAGCCGGGCTGGATTTGTTCCAGGGTCTGACGGCAACGGGCGAGTTTGGCGAGGATGGAATCGACGGTGGCGGTCCAGACGAAGGGCTTGGGATTGTCGATTCCAGACGCGCAGAGGAACTCGCTCGATGGCGCCGTCAGATCATCGACACTGAGGAAGGAATCTCGGCGGATGCGCTTGTTGGTCAACTCCGCAAACCAGCGTTCAATGAGATTCAGCCAACTGCAACTGGTGGGAACGTAGTGCATGACGAAGCGGGGATGGCTTCTTGAGCCAGGCTTTGACCTCGGCGGTGCCGTGAGTGCCGTAGTTGTCCATCACCAGATGCAGCGGGCTTCTTGCCGGGAAACTCGCGGTCGATGCGGCGCAAGAAACTTCAGGAACTCCTGATGCCGGTGCCGCTTATGAGCAGTCCCCGATGACTTTGCCTTCGAAGCAGATCCAGTGCGGCGAATAGCGTGGTTGTCCCGTTTCGTTTGTAGTCGTGGGTCATCGTGCCGCAGCGGCCCTTCTTGAGCGGCAGGCCGGGCTGGGTGCGATTCAGCGCCTGAATTTGGCTCTTTTCGTCGACACAGAGCACGATCGCCTTGTCTGGCGGATTCAGATAGAGACCGACGACATCGGTAAGTTTCTCCAGAAACTTCGGGTCGCGTGACAACTTGAACGTCTTGGTGCGATGCGGCTTGATGTTGTGGCTCCGCCAGAGGTTGCTCACCGTCGATTTGCTCGAAGCCCTGATTCGCCGCCATCGTGCCGACAGCTCCAATGAGTGATCCCTTTCGGTTTGGACTGCAGTGTGGCGTCGATCACCGCTTGGATTTTTTCCGCGCTGTAGGTGGCCTTGCGGCCTCGGCCCGGGAGCGATCTCCCATAGCCCCGGCAGTCCTCGCGCAGCAAAGCGTTCGCGCCAGAGACGAACCGTTTTCCGATTGACCTTCATCTCGGCGGCGATGGCGACTTCGGTCATTCCCGTCGCCGAGCGCCAGATCACGATCCGACAGCGAAGGGCCACCTGCTGCGGCGTTCCCAAAGCCGCCAACCACTGCTCGATCTGTTTCGGCTGAGGTCCTCAGATAGCGACCAGTGGACGTGTTGGGCGGGGCATGCATGAAGTATGACAGCAGTCCCGCGTTTTATATGTCCAGCTATTTGTTGGACACTACACTAGAGATTCGGGTTCTAAGAATGTTTCACGCGTGTTCAGGGTCCGGACACACGCGACGGGGCGGGTCTTCACGAACCCCCGGCAGCCTACAAGTCTTTCCGCCCACGCTCAGCCTTGAGTGCCAATTAGGGCGGATCGATCTGTTGTTCTTTGTGGAGATTAACAGCTACAAAATCGTCTACAGCCAGTTTTGGCCATAGGCCCGCATTGGCTGTATCTTATTGAAACGATTGGTAGGCGCGGCCGGACTCGAACCGGCGACCCTCTGCTTAGAAGGCAGATGCTCTATCCTCCTGAGCTACGCGCCCACGCCGGAAAATATAATCCGATTTTAACAGGATACCCTACTTGCCGGGGACCGGCAGCCACCCGCGCGTAACGAAATCGCTCAAACTCAGCACCAATAGAATCGCCAGCCAAAGCATGCCGCCTCCCACCACCACCTTCGTCAGGATGGTGGTGTGGCGCAGGTGCATGAAGAACAACACTACGAGCAACATCTTGACCGTTGCGATGAGCAGGGCCATCACTACGTTCAGCGATCCCAAGTCAACCATGGCTACCAGCGTGGTCGCCACTGTCAAAATCAATAGCGACACAAAAACAAGCGTGTATACTTTGAGCGAATCGACGTGTTCCTGCATGTCAGTGATAATGACGTCCTATTAAGTAGAGAAGAGGAAAGAGAAAGATCCAGATGATATCGACAAAGTGCCAGTAAAGACCGCCGATGTCCACCGGCGTGTAATAATCCGGCGTATAGGTGCCTCGTATAAGCATGCAACAGCAGCGTCAACATGATGCCCATGCCCACCACCATATGCAGGGCGTGCAACCCGGTCATCGCGAAATACAGTGAAAAGAACAATTGCGCCGGGCCTTGCTGGGTGGTTCCTTCCAGGTGGAACGTGGGGCCAGGCACATGGTGCTCCTCAAACTTCTCGTTCCACTCATAAGCTTTCACGCCCAGGAAGACGCCGCCGAACACCATCGTCAGGATCAGGAACACGATCAGCGCCTTGCGGCTGCCCATCTGCGCCGCGCGCACGGCCAGCACCATGGTGTAACTGCTGCATAGCAGCACCGCTGTATTTGCAGCGCCGATGTAAATGTTCAGGGTGTTGCTGGCCACCGCGAAGACACCGGCGAATTCCCTCCGGTAAATGGAGTAGGCCAGGAACAGTCCGCCGAAGAACATGACCTCGGTCACCAGGAAGATCCACATTCCCAGCGTGGAAGCTTCCTTCTGTTGCCCGGGCGTCTCGAACTGTTCCCGCAGCGCGAGGGTTTCCGTGTGACTATCCAACTTTCGCCGCCTCCAGCGCGGCGTAATCGTACGCTTCACTCGTTACTATAGGTGTTTCATCGAAATTGTGGGCCGGCGGCGGCGAGGAGGTCTGCCACTCCAGTCCAGTCGCGCCCCACGGATTGGGACCCGCGATCTTTCCATAACGCAGCGACCACATAAAGTAAATCAGCGGCATCAGGTATCCGACCGCGAGCACGGATGCGCCCGCCGTGGACATAACGTGCAGCACCTGGAACTCATCCGGATAGTTATGATAGCGCCGCGGCATGCCCAGGTATCCGAGGATGAATTGCGGGAAAAAGGTCAGATTAAATCCGAGAAATATGGTCAGCGCGGATAGCTTGGCAAATCCTTCCGGATACATGCGGCCGGTCATTTTGGGCCACCAGTAATGCAGTCCGCCCAGATAAGCCATCATGGTGCCGCCCACCATGATGTAGTGGAAATGGGCGATCACGAAGTAAGTGTCGTGCACGTGGACATCCACGCCTAAGGCAGCCACAAACAGTCCGGTAAGTCCGCCAATGGTGAAGAGTCCGATGAAGCCGAACGCGTACAACATGGGCGTGGCATAGGATATGGATCCTTTATAGAGGGTGGCGGTCCAGTTGAACACCTTGATGGCCGACGGAATGGCAACAAAGTAACTCAGGAAGCTGAAAACCAGGGCGGCGTAAACCGATTGGCCGGACACGAACATGTGGTGCCCCCAAACCAGAAACCCAAGCACCGCGATCGCCACACTGGAGAACGCCACGAACTTATAGCCGAACACACGCTTCCTCGAAAAGGTGGCTATCAGCTCGCTGATGACTCCCATGCCGGGAAGCACCATAATATAGACGGCGGGATGCGAATAGAACCAGAACAGGTGTTGAAAAAGCACCGGATCGCCGCCGCGTGCCGGGTCGAAAATTCCGATATGGAGCACGCGTTCGCAGATCAACAATACCAGCGTGATGGCGATTACCGGAGTGCCCAGAACCTGAATCAGAGCCGTTGCGTAATTAGACCAAACGAACAGCGGCATACGGAACCAGGTCATCCCGGGCGCCCGCATGCGGTGCACGGTCACGATGAAGTTCAGCCCCGTGAGAATCGATGAAAAGCCGGCGACAAAAATGCCCAAGCCAGTGGCGATTACATAACCGTTCGAATAAGTCGTGCTGTATGGCGTATAGAACGTCCATCCGGTATCCACGCCGCCGGCCAGCATGGCATAAATCGCAAGACAGCCGCCGATCACCAGCAGATACCAGCTCAACAGGTTGATCCTGGGAAATGCCAGGTCCTTCGCGCCTATCATCATCGGCAGGAAGAAGTTTCCCAGCGTCGCGGGAATCGACGGAATCATGAAGAAAAAGACCATCATGACGCCGTGCAGCGTGAAAAGCTTGTTATAGGTATCCGATGTAACCAGATCGCCCCGGGGGGTCAGTAGCTCGATGCGGATCAGCGTGGCGAAAATGCCGCCCAGAAAGAAGAAAATCGTGATCGTGTGCAGGTACAACAGAGCAATCCGCTTGTGGTCCTTGGTGAGCAGCCAGGACTTGATTCCGTAACTTTCGTGCAAATAATCGCGCTCTTCAGCCGCTGCGGTAATCATAGTCTTATTGTTTCGAGAGCCTCTTCGGTGGCGCTGTCTTTGCGGAGCCGGCCGGCGGCGCGCCGGGCTTCGGCGTCAACGATTTGATGTATTCGATCAATTGCAGCACGTTTTCCTCCGTCACCAGGCCCTGGAACGTCGGCATAATGGGCTGGTATCCCGCCACGACCTTGGCCGCCGGATTCAAGATCGACTCGCGGATGTAAGCCTCATCGAACAAGACGTGCGTGCCATCCGAGAGCGGTACCTGGCTGCCATACATGGTTGCGCAGATTCGGACAGCGTCCCTGATCGTTCAGGTGATGGCAATTGGCGCAGGCCAGATCCTGGAACAGTTTTTCGCCGCTGGAGGCCAGTGAGCCGCCGGCCCCGCCGCTCAGCCAGGCTTGGTAATCCTGGGGTTCCATCACGTAAATCCAGCCGATCATGGCGGAGTGGTTGGTCCCGCAATACTGAGAACAAAACAGGTGGTACTTGCCGGGTTTGGTCGGTTGGAACCAGGTAGTCGTGTAGCGTCCCGGCAACACGTCGGCTTTCGTGCGGAAGGCGGGAATGAAGAAATCGTGGATCACGTCTTCCGAAGTCATGGTGAGCTTGACGGCCTGTCCCACGGGGATATGCAGCTCGTTGATCTCGCGCTGGCCTTCCATGTGCTGCAACTTCCACATCCACTGTTTGCCGATTACGTATACCTGCTGCGCGTCGTCCGGCGGGCGGGATATTTTGAAGAAAACACTGGCGCCCCAGACAAACATGATCATGGTCGAGACCGAACGGAATCACGGTCCAGGCGATCTCCAAAGTAAGTCCGCCGTGCACCGATTCCGGCACCTCGGCGTCGGAGCGCCGCCGGTATCTGACGGCAAAATAGAAAATACTAAGAAATATTCCCACCGTAAAAAAGACAGCCACGGCGAGCAGAAAATAGACCAGGTGATCCACGCTCGCGGCCACCGAGGATGCTTGCACCGGAAATAGAGGTAGTTCAGAACCCATTTCAGTTATCTGGCTTATCTCAAAACCGGGCGATCCCTGCGCCAGTCCCGGCGCCACGCGACGAACAGAAATGCGCCGCAAATCAGGACGAAAGTGGCGCCCGCAAAACGTACCATGTTCATGGCGATGGCGCCGTATTTGCCCGTCGCCGGATCGTAGTGATAACAGAACAGCAGGATCTGGTCAACGGGCGTGCCGATCTTATTCTGGGAAGCTTCCACCAACCCCAGACGCATATCGCGCGGCGCGTATTCCACGCCATAGAAATATCGCGATAACTTGCCTTGCGGGGTCAGGATCATGATGGAGCTGGCATGCGCGTACTGCCCCGTAAGCGGGTCGAATTTATACCGGAATCCCACAGCGGCGGTAAGAGCTTTGATGGAAGCTTCGTCTCCGGTCAGAAAATGCCAGCCGTTGGCCGTGTTTGCGCGGTGATAGCGCTGCAGATAGTTAGCCCGCTTGGCCAGTGCAATGGCGGGGGTATCGCGCGGATCGAAGCTGACAGCCACCACTTCGAAATCGCGGCCGGGATCGAGTGAGACAGCTTTCAGAGTGCTCTCTACGCCATTCAGAACCATGTTGCACAACATAGGACAGGTGTAATAAACCAGGGCCAGAATAACCGGCTTGTGTCCGCTGAAGTAAGTGGAAAGCGGCAGGGAGCGGCCAAATTCATCGCGGAAAGTCAGATCGAGCGGTATTTGCTGGTTCAGCCTCTGTTCGACAGTGACACCCTGCAAGGCCGCGGGCAGGGGAGCGGGCTTGGAATCAGAGTCGCGCATGGCCGATGGCTGGGCTGGCGCAGGCTGTCCGGGTTGCGCCCATGCGGCAGTCACTGCCAGCAGAGTGAGTGTAAGGGGCGTATATAACTTCATTGGGTCTTTCCTTGCGGAGACACCGATAAGCCGCGTTGCGCAATCAAATCCATGGCCCGGTCGATCGGTATCCGGACAATCCCTTTATCTGGATCGATCCAGGCGTATTGATGCAGCAGCCGTTCTTCAGCCGCGCGCAGGTCCCGCATGTCCCGCGCCGGGGTAGGGCTGCAGACGCGGCTCCGGTGGTTGCTTCTGCGTGTTGACGAGGGCCGCGCGCGAGGTAGGAAGCCCCAATTCCGCTTCATGCTTAACGAAATACTCGAAAACACCCCACAAGCCGAACAGGAAAACCACGATCAGCCCAGCCATCGACAGACCGAACCTGGTCAGCGTGCGTGCATTGACGTCGCCCGGCTCGTAACGAACGTGCGGGTTGCGCGGCTCTTCGCCCGCATGCGTGTTATTCCCGGCCATGTTCCAGAGCCTCCTCTAGATTCGGATCTCCCAGCGGCAGCAACGGACGCAGCTCCAGTTGCCACAAGAACGCCGCCAGCCAGATTCCACCCAAGCCGATGGGCGCCAGGAAATCCATCCAACTTACGGTGAACTGCGCCTTATGGAAGTCCGGCGCCACCATCCAATATAAATCCACGAAACGCATCACAATTACGATTACAGCGACAGTGCGCAGGAGTTTGAAATTGCGCTTGATATCCCGCGAAAGCAGTAGTGCGAAAGGCAACGCGAAATGCAGCAGGAACAGCCCCACTCCGATATACTGCCATCCACCTACGAAGCGGTTGAGATACCAGGGTATCTCTTCCGGCAAATTGCCGGACCAGATAACCAATAATTGCGAAAACGTGAAATATGCCCACACCATCACGAAAGTCAGTAACAGATTGCCCAAATCGTGCAGATGCCGATGTGTGAGAACGTCGGAAAGGGGAGGCCGGCTGCTGAGAATGACCATCAGGCAGATCAGGAGCGCTATCCCCGAAAGCGCTTCGCCGGCGATAAACAGCAGGCCGAAGATGGTGGAAAACCAGTGCGGATTGATCGACAGAATCCAGTCGATGGCCATGAACGTGACGCTGAATCCGAAGAAAATCAGGCCCGGACCGCTGATCGCGGCCAGGCGGCCGGCGGCCCGCGCATCGCCGCGATCCTGATCGCCAGACCACTTATATAGTAAGTGGGCGATCAGATTCCAGCCCGCGAAGTACACCGCCGCGCGGATCAGGAAGAATGGCACATTCAGATAAACGTGCTTATGTTGCAGCACGCGGTCATGCGCGACGATGTTAGCGTGCGACCACTCGTACAGATAGGGGATGCCGATGGCGATGGGGATGAACAGAATCAGTAACAGCGGCAGGGTGCGCGAAGCCGCCTCGCAGGGCCGCCTGATTACCACTCCCCAAGCGCCGCCGGTGAGATATTGCAACATCAGGAGGGCCGTCGGTCCCAGCGCCGCACCGATGAAGAACATGTAAGACCAGACATAGGAGCGGAAAAACTGGTCGGGATTGAAGAATCCGCCGATGACGCATAAAATCAGAGCCACCGCGCCGATTCCCAAAAAGCGCGTGCGCCAGCTTCGCATATCGCCGAGCAGATCGGGCGGGATGGCGAAGGAACGCTCGTGAGCCGTGGCTGGCATTACCGCGTTCCTCCCTTGCTCAACTCGGTGCGCGCGTCGGGCGGCACATCGTTCACGGAAGCATGCTGGCTGTATTGCAGAGCGCGAACGTAGGCCACGATGGCCCAGCGGTCCGCGGGGGTGATCTGAGCGGCGTAATCCGGCATGGCGCCGAGCCCGTTGGTGATCACGTCGAAGAGGTAGCCATCGGGCGCCTCCCGCAAGCGATCGATGTGATACGACGGCGGCCCTGGATGGTCGAAGCCGCGCCGGACGATCATACCGAGGCCGCTGCCCAAGCGGTCGTGGCACGGTGCGCAGTAGATATTGAAGCGCTCCTGCCCGCGATTCAACACTTCGCGGGTGATGGGGAAAGGAAATGTGTCCACCGGTTTGCCACCCACCTTTCCGGTGTAAAATGCCGTGTCGGCGTTCAAGTGGCCCCGCGCCACGGTGCCTTCCACCAGGGGACGCTCGGAGCGGCCATCGTCAAAAAAGGAACTCGGACGCAGCGGGATGAATTTGGGCTGATCCTGCATGTCCTGGCGGCAGCCGGTGAGCAGGAGGGCGCTGAGCAACAGGATATTAGTGCGCAACTTCGGAGACCTCCCGCGCATCCAGACTCTCCAAAAACTCCTCTGTCGCCTGGCGGTCGAACAACGGATCGCGCGCTTCGATGCACAAGAAAAAGCGGTTCCGCGAAGCCAGCGCGAACCGCGGCACGTTGAACGTCGGGTGATACGGCATCGGCAGGCCGCACAAGGCCAGCAGCCCCAACACCGCCGCGAACGCTGCGAACAAAATCGTCAACTCGAAGGTAATCACGATGTACATCGGCCAGCTATGCAGGGGACGCCCGGCGACATTGATCGGAAAGTAGATCACCGTCACGTAATACTGCATCAGGTAGCCAGTCAGCCCGCCCGCAATCGCGCCGATCAGCACAATCAACGGCAGCTTGCTCTTGGGCAGATGCAGGGCTTCCGACAATTCTTCGATGGGAAATGGAGTATAGGCATCCAACTTGCGGTAGCCGCGGGCGCGCGCTTCGCGGGCGGCACTTACCAGCGAAGTGGGATTGTCGAATTCGGCCATGACGCCGTAAATCGGCGGCTTGGTCATTCTTTGGTCTCCTCCTCCACCTTGGCTTGCGGCAACAGCGTGCGGACTTCAAAAATGGAGATCATCGGCAGCAGCCGGATAAACAGAAAGAACAGGAACGTGAACAGGCCGATGGTACCCACGTAGGTGGCCCAATCCCAACGAGTAGGGCTGAAGACACGCCAGGAAGAAACCAGGTAGTCCTGCGCAAGACTCGAAACGATAATGACAAAGCGCTCCAGCCACATGCCCGTCAACACCACCAGTGACGCAATGAACAAGAAAACAGGCGTGGTGCGTACTTTCTTGAACCAGAGCGCTTGCGGCGCCACGATATTGCAGGTGATCAGGAACCAGTAAGCTCCGGCGTAAGGGCCGGTCATTCGATTCCAGATGGCCGCGTTCTCATAAACGTTGCCGCTGTACCAGGCGGTAAAGGTTTCGAGGATATACGCGTAAGCTACGATCAAGCCCGTTCCCAACATCACTTTCGCCGAGTTTTCCAGATGCTTGTCGGTGATGAGGCCCTGTAGGCCGTACACCGAGCGCAGTGGGATGGCCAATACCAGCACCATGGCGAATCCGGAATAGATCGCGCCGGCTACGAAGTAAGGCGGGAAAAACGTGCTGTGCCAGCCGGGCACAATGGCGACGGTGAAGTCGAAGCTAACTACAGTGTGCACCGAAAGGACCAGGGGCGTGGCTATGCCGGCCAACAGCAGGGAAGCCATCTCGTGATGCGACCAGTGCCGCGCGGAGCCGCGCCAGCCCATTGCCAGAATGCCGTAGACAAAGCGCGCCATGCGGTTGCGAGCGCGATCGCGCAGGGTGGCGAGATCGGGCAGCAGGCCCACAAACCAGAATAGGAACGACACTGTGGCGTAGGTCGACACCGCGAAGACGTCCCAGACCAGCGGGCTGCGGAACTGCGGCTGCACGCCCATCGAGTTGGGATATGGGAACATCCAGTAGAACAGCCATGGCCGGCCCATGTGCAGCAGCGGAAACATGCCGGCGCAAGCCACCGCGAACAGCGTCATGGCCTCGGCAAAACGGTTGATGGAGTTGCGCCAGCTTTGGTGCAGCAAGAGCAAGATGGCGGAGATCAGCGTGCCGGCGTGCCCGATTCCGATCCACCACACGAAGTTGGTGATGGCGAATCCCCAACCTACCGGGATTTTGATTCCCCAGATGCCCACGCCCTTGGTGAGCAGCAACGCTACCGCCCAGAGAAACAGCAACAACAGCGCAAAGCCGGCTGCGAAGCATGCCACCCAGAAGATCGGCGTACGCCGGGTCAGGACGACGGATGCGATCTGGTCTGTGACCGTCCCGAACGTGTAGCCCGGTGCGATCACCGGCGCCGGCTGTAACTCCTCGTCCGCGATTTGTTTTTGGTCCGCCATGTTCGCCTAGCCAGTGGCGTGAAGCCCGCCCTCCAACTCCGGGTTCGGATTGCGCAGCGCCGCCAGGTAAGTGGTTCGGGGCCGCGTGTTCAGATCCGCCAGCAGGCCGTAATTAGTCTTCTCCGCCTTCATCTTCGCCACCCGGCTGTTCGGATCGTTGATATCGCCGAAAATGATCGCTTCGGCCGGACACGTCGCCTGGCACGCCGTCTGGATCTCGCCGTCGCGCACCTTGCGGTCTTCTTTCTCCGAATCGATCTTGGCGCGGTTGATACGCTGCACGCAGTAAGTACACTTCTCCATCACGCCGCGGCTGCGCACCGTCACGTCCGGGTTGCGCTGCAGCTTCAAACTCGGCGTGTGTGAAATCGGAATACAGGAAGAAGTTGAACCGCCGCACTTTGTACGGGCAATTGTTCGAGCAATAGCGCGTCCCCACGCAGCGGTTGTACACCATATCGTTCAGGCCTTCGCTGCTGTGATTGGTGGCCTGCACCGGACAGACCAGCTCGCAGGGCGCGTTCTCGCACTGCATGCAGGGCACCGGCTGATTGTAGATCTGGGGATTTTCGAATATCGCCGTGATAGTAACTATCCACCCGCAGCCAATGCATGTGGCGCCCGTGATGTACCTCTTCCTTTCCGACCACGGCGATGTTATTCTCCGCCTGGCAGGCGACCACGCACGCGCCGCAGCCGGTGCACGCGCTCAGATCGATGGCCATGCCCCAGGCGTACTTGATCGTACTTGTATTCCGGATAGAGCGTCAGCTCGCGCGGAGGCGCTTCCGCCGACTCTTGAATCAGATTCGGATTCTTGCGGTATTCGGCGATATTGGCCGCCTCGATGGTGTGCCGCCTGGTATCGAGCGCGTGGTAGTCCTGAATGGAAACCAGCAGGTAATCGCTACCCACCTTGCGCGCCTCCAGGCCGAAATCCTGCCACAGAGCCGATGACGTGCGCATGCCGTAAGCGTTGAAGCCGATGCGCGTTCCTACGTGCCCGGCGCGTGTTCGGCCGTAGCCCAGATGCACAGTCACCGAGCCATCGGCGTGTCCGGGCTGGATGAAGACCGGCGCGCGCATTTTGTAGCCGCGGTATGCGATCTCCACCAGGTCGGTTGAAACCACACCCTTTTCCTGCGCGGTCTTGGGGCTGAAAATCGCGGCATTATCCCAGGTCAGTTGCGTAATCGGCCTGGGGAACTCCTGTAGCCATCCGTTGTTGGCGAAGCGCCCGTCGTAGACCGCGGGATCGGGCCGGAAAACGACCTCCAGCCCTTGCCCGTCCGCTGCTTGCGGCAGTGGTTGCGGCAGCGTCATCGCCCAGCCGCCGCGCACGCTCACGCTCTTTGCGGGCAGCGCCGTATTCGGCACTACGCCGTCGTGTACGGCTTTGCGCCACCAGGCCTCGAAATCTTCACCCGTGTGTTGGGCGGCCCAATAGCTCTTCACGATTTCATACGCGGTGCGCTCCGGTTGGCCCGTGAGCATAGTGAGCACTTCGTGCGCGGACTTGCCCGCATAAAGCGGCGCGATCAGCGGCTGCATGATGGTCACCGTGCCATCGTGCGCCCGGCAGTCGCTCCAAGTCTCCAGGTAATGGGCCATGGGCAAGTGCCAATGGCAAAGCTCGCTGGTTTCGTCTTCGTGAAGGCTCAGATGGACGCGGAGGGCTGCTTTTTTCAACCGGTCGCGGAACCCCAGTTCAACCGGCGCATTGTAAGCCGGATTGCCGCCCAGGATCAGCAGCAGATCCACGGTGCCGGCGTCCAGATCCTTGACCAGATCGTGGAGCGAAGCCACCTGATCCACGGGTTGCGCTTCCACGGGTTCCGTATACAGCACGGTCTTTCCCACATTGCCCAACGCCGCGTTCATGCTATGCGCCAACGCATGTACCACGGGGCTCTGCTGTTCGCCGGCGATGACCAGACTCGACCCGCGATGCTTCTGCAAGTCGCGCTTGATGGGTTCGATCCATTGGTCGGCGGCGGTCGCTGCGCCCTTGCGTCCGCCCGTTTCAGCGCCCAGCGCGGTGGCCAGGCTCCAGGCGAACTGCTCCACATCGGCCGCGCGCAACGGCAACCTGTGATCGGCCTTCGTGCCGGTGGGAGTGGGCATCGGCTCGACCACGTAGAGCCGGTTCATCTCGCTTCGGTCGCCGCGCACGCGCCGGCCCGCGGAGAACTGCCGCGTGTATCGCAGGCTGCCCGGCCCGGAGTTCAGGAAGTCGGCGTCGAGCGAAACGATCACATCCGCGCCGCGCAGATCGTACACGGTGTTGACAGGTTGCCCGAATGCTAACTGCGCTCCCGCCGCGGCGGAATGCGCGCCGGCTGGCTCCCATTGATGCCATTTCGCCGCCGGAAAAGCGGCCAGCATGCCTTTGATCTGGTCCGCCAGCGTAGGCGACGTTACTGTTTCCGTCAGAATCCGCAGCCCGGCGCCGCGCTTGGCTTTTTGCGCCGTAATAGATTGCTGAATCGCCCCCAGAAAAGCTCCCCACGACCGGATTTCGCCTTCCTGCGTCAGCGCCTGAGACCGGTCGGGGTCGTACAAGCCCAGCACCGACGCCTGCGCATACACGTCGCACGCTCCCAGCTGGGATGATCCGGATTGCCTTCCGCTTTGGTGGGCCGCCCTTCGTGGCTTTCGACCAGAAGTCCCGTGGAACTGGCGCCCAGCGGCATGGCCGTAGCGAAAAACAGCGGCCGGCCAGGCACCAGATCTTCGGGCTGCCGGACATAAGGCGTGATGAGTTCGGTAGGCTGGCGCGTGCACGCCGCCAAACCCGCCAGCGCCAGCGACGCTCCCATCAGCTTGATGAAATTGCGCCGGCTGTCGCCGTCTTCCCATTCCGAGGCATACCGCGGAAATTCCCGGTGCATCAGGTCTTCGAACGCGTCCGTCTGCGCCAGATCTTCCAGGCTCCGCCAATATTCGCGCCCGTGCGATTTCTCGAGCAGCGCACGCACGGCGGGCAGATCCAGTTTCTTTGGTTCGCTCGGATTGGTATTCTCACTCATCGGTGGCACGTTGAACAACTGGTCAGGGTGCGCACGTCTTGAATCTTATATTCGGCAACCAGGCGGCGTCCCAATGTTTCCTGGTCTTCCGGCGGCTGATATCCCATGGTGAACACTTCCGAACGGGGCCGCACGTTCTGCTCGGGATGCCGGTGGCAATCCAGGCACCACTGCATCTGCAATGAATGCGCCTGGTACATCAGCGGCATTTCGTCTACACGGCCGTGACAGGTCTCGCAGCCGACTCCCTTGTTCACGTGAATGCTGTGATTGAAATATACATAATCGGGCAAGTCGTGGACGCGGGTCCACTCGATGGACTTCCCGCTGCGGAAACTCTCGCGCACCGGCTCCAGCATGGGACTGGTATTCCAAATCTGCGAGTGACAGTTCATGCACGTCTTGGTGGGCGGAATGTTGGCGGTGTTGGAAGTCTCGACGCTCGTGTGGCAATACCGGCAATCGATTCCATCGTCGGCTACGTGGTGTTTATGGCTGAACGGAATGGGTTGATCGCGGATCTGTCCTTCGCGCGTCTCATAACCGGATCTGTCCAGAGTGGCGAAACCCCACGTCAGAAACGCCAGCGCAAACACCGCGCCGAAGATCGTTATGCGCGAGAAGCGTATTAGTGCTGTGATGAAAGATCTGAGCCATTCGTCAGAGCAATATCTAACTTTTACGTTCGAACAAATACACTGTGGTCTCTAGGCGGCTCGCGCCGGAGCCGTCGTTTACCGCAAAGTGCGCGGGGTCTGAGCTTGCCTGCGCGTATATCTCCATTCCACAGCGATGCCCCGCCGAACTCGCCGTCCTTGCGCAACGCATAGAAATTTAGGTCCACTTTTTCCAAACGCGCCATATCGTTGTCGAAATTCCGCGCCACGCGCTTGAGGGCGTCCAGGCAAGCCTCCTTGGGCGTCATTCCGTGCCGCATGTTTTCCACGACCGTATGTGCGCCCACGATGCGAATATTCTCTTCGCCGCGTCCGGTCGAACCAGCCCCGCCCCAGTCCTGATCCACGTACAAACCCGCGCCAATGATCGGCGAATCTCCTACGCGGCCGGCAATTTTCCAAGCCATGCCGCTGGTGGTGGTGACACCGGACATCTCGCCTTTGGCGTTCCGCGACAGGCAGTTGATCGTGCCGTGGGTGGGGTGCCCGGCCATCTCCCACGCCCAAGCCAGCGTAGCCTCATCCGCTTCCGGAAACATCTCCTTGAGCCGCGACATGGTTTTCGGCTTGGGCGCGTCCAAGCCCGGTCCCCAATTACTGTGGCCTTCCGGATCGCGCAACGACGCTTTCCAGGTCAACCATGCCAGCCGCGATTTCTCGGTGAGCAGGTTCTCTTCCGGGATAGCCCATCTCCACGGCGAATTTCGAAGCGCCGGCGCCCACCAGCATGACATGGTCGGTCTGCTCCATCACCAGCTTCGCGATTTTGGAGGGCGTTTTATTTCCGCGTATGGCACGCCACCGAACCGGCCCGCCGCGTGGGGCCATGCATCACGCTGGCATCCAATTCCACCACGCCTTCTTCATTGGGCAGGCCGCCGTAGCCGACCGAAGTGTCTTCGGGGTCCTCTTCGTTAATGTTCACGCCCGCAACGACCGCGTCCAGCGTATCGCCGCCGGCCTTCAGGATCTCCATGGCGCGGGCGCAGGCACGCAGTCCGTTCGCGCTGGAGACGACAATATTTCCGGCGGATTGCGCGCGGGCCGCGCCGAGCGCGGGAAGCAGCGCCGAGCCCAGCATGAGCGCCCTCCTGCTGATCCCCGTCGTTGTTCATAATCCGCTCCATCCGCAACCCGTTATGAATCAGCCATTATGGCACACGTCTGCCGGGAGGATGTAGCTCCGCTTTCCGGAACCTCGCCGATTCGGCCAAACCCTGTACTTTTTCGCCCGTTTACACCTTTTACAAAACTTTTACAGAACCCAAACCACCACCCGCCGGCGCCGATCCGTAGGATCAGTATAGGCGAAACGCTTAAAGGAGATTTTGGATGGGACAGCTTCAGATGACCGGCACGCACGAGCAACACTATCACGACCAGCACCTGGACATGGATTTCGAACATAAAGTCGCGCTCTTGGATACCAAACCACTGGGATTGACCCGCAAGGAATATGACCTGCTGGCCCTGCTGATCCAGAATGCCGGCGAGGTGGTTACCCGCGAAGCGCTGCTGCTGCGCGTTTGGGGCTACAGCAACCAGATCCGCACGCGCACGCTGGATGTGCACATCCGCCGGCTGCGCAAGAAGCTGGGCGAGCACAGCGGCGCTTATATCGAGACCATTTTCAGCGTGGGGTACCGGTTTCAGCCCTTTCGCGCGCCGAGGGCGATGCAAATGATGGCGCGCTGTAGTTCGCGATGGGCGCATAGTCGCGCGGCGGGTCCGCCGGTCCAAGCGCTAGAATGGGGATTCTCGATGCCACAGAGAATCTCCCCGGCCCGCTGTCTGTCCGGGTACGATCACCCTGCCCGGCGACAAATCGATCTCGCACCGCTATGCCATGATCGCCTCCATCGCCGAGGGCGACAGCCGGATTCGGAACTATTCCACCGGCGCGCGATTGCCATTCCACTCTGAATGCCATGCGGGCGCTGGGAGTTCCGGTGGAAGAGAACGGCACCGAAGTGGTGATCCGCGGCCGCGGCCTGGATGGTTTGCGTGCGCCCGCGGCGGATCTGGACGCCGGCAACTCCGGTTCGACCATCCGCATGCTTTCCGGCATTCTGGCCGCGCAGCCGTTCATCGCACTCGCATCGGCGGCGACGAATCCCTTTCGCGCCGGCCCATGGGCCGCATCATGGAGCCGCTTGGCCGGATGGGCGCCTCGATATCCGCGCGCGACGGCCGCTTTCCGCCGCTCGAAATCCGCGGCGCGCGCCTGCGAGCCATCGATTACACGCTTCCCGTGCCCAGCGCTCAGGTGAAAACCTGCGTGCTGTTCGCCGGACTGTATGCGGAAGGCGAGACCATCGTGCGCGAGCCGGTGCGCTCGCGCGATCACACCGAGATCGCCCTGCGCGAGTTCGGCGCGGATCTGCGCGTCGAGGGCCAGCACCATCGCGCTTGCGCGGCCGGCCCCAGGCTTGACCGGGCGCGATCTGATGGTCCCTGCGGACCTCTCCTCCGCCGCTTTCTTCATCGTGGCGGCGCTGCTGCTGCCCGGCTCGCAGCCTGGCCATCCGCGGCGTGGGCCTGAATCCCACGCGCTCCACGCTGCTCGATTTTCTGGCCGGCATGGGCGCGGCGATCCGCATCACGGAAGTGGAATGCCGCAACGGGGAACTATCCGGCGAACTGCTGGTGACGAGTTCGCGCGGTGCGCGGCGGGGTGATCGAGAAGGAAACCACCGCCGCGCTGATCGACGAGATTCCCGGTACTGGCGGTGCTCGGGCGCGGCCAGCGACGAGGGTCTCACCATACGCGATGCCGCCGAACTGCGCATCAAGGAGACCGACCGCATCGCCACCATCGCCGAGAACCTGCGCCGCATGGGCGTCGAGGCCGAGGAATTGCCGGACGGCCTCGTCGATTCCCGGGCCGCCAGCATTTCCGCGCCGCTGAACTGGACTCCTTCGGCGATCACCGCATCGCCATGGCGTTCGCTATCGCGGCGTTGTGCGCGGATGGCGAATCGGTGATGCATGGCGCGGAGGCGGCGTCGGTCTCGTTCCCCGAGTTTTTCGATACGTTGGGGCAGGCCGCGCGTTAACGCTCGCGTAACTCCACGATCAGCGCATCGAGCGCGATCGACTTCTGAATGTTCCGCCGGATCAACTCGGCCAGCTCGTCCACCTTCTTCACCGCCTGGCGAATCCAGGCGAACGACACTTTGCGCGCCACGGCCTCCAATTCCGCGCGCAGATCTTCGTTGCGCACCGCGCCGCCCGATTCGCGCAACACCAGCACGTCGCGCAGCAGATCGTAGAGCACCTTCAGGTGCAGCTCCAGCTTCTCGCTCTTGCTGCGCCCGATGGCTTCCGAATAGGGCGCCCATGCGCCGAACGGCATCACGCCCGCCGCCACCCGCAGCAGCGTGAACATGGCCGCGCGGCGCTTGTCGTACGCCTCCAGGTCGAGCGAAACGGCCACGCCGGGACTGCCCCCGCTCAGCGCCGCGCGCCGCTCCGGCTGATCCATTCCGCGCGCGCGCACGAATTCGCGCGTCTCCTCGGTCGAAAGCGGCGCAAATTGAAACGGCACCGCGCGCGAGCGGATGGTCGGCAGCAGATCGTAGGCGTTCTCCGCCGTCATGATCAGGATCAGGTGCGGCGGACGGCTCCTCCAGCGTCTTCAGCAGCGCGTTGGCGGCATGCTCGCCGGCGCGGTCCACATGATCGATCAGGAACACGCGCCGGCTGCCATGATTGGGCGCCAGCTTGGCCCACTCGCGCAGCAGCCGCGTCTGGTCGATGGAGATCTGCCGCAGCGGCCCATCCGGCGGAAACGTCACGAAATCCGGATAGGAGGCGAACAGCAGCGGATCCTGGTTGCGCTTGTCGGCCGGCCAGCGCTCGCGCGCCGCCACGATTTCGATGTTCTCCGGCAGGCTGAGATCGTCGCGCTCGATCTGCTCCGCGTGGCCCAGCAGCCGCGCGGCCAGCCTGCGCGCCAGGGTGGCCTTGCCCACGCCTTCCGGTCCGGCGAACAGCAGTGTCTGCGCCAGGCGGTCGCGCGCGATCATCTGCTCCAGCGCCGCGGCCGACGTGCGGGTTGCCCCAGAAGCGCTCAAACATACGGCTCGACGGCCTTCCAGATTTCGTCCGCCATGGGTTCGATGCCCGCGCGGCCATCGATCGACGCGGAAGCGGTGCGGCTCGCGCGCCGCCAGCGCGTGATACGCCTCGTAGACTTTGCGATGAAATTCGAGCGATTGCTCGTCCATGCGCGTCTCGCTGTGCGCGCTCGGAAGCGTTGCGCGCGTGCGCCCGCGCCAGGCTGGTTTCAGCGTCGATATCGATCAGCAGGGTCAGGTCCGGAACCAGACCGCGGCAGGCGATGCGGTCGAGCGTCATCACGGTCTCCGCGCCCAATCCGCGTCCGCAGCCCTGATAGACCAGCGTGGAATCCGTGAAGCGGTCCGAAAGCACGATCTTGCCCGCGGCCAGCGCCGGCACGATCCATTCGTCCACGTTCTGCGCGCGGCAGGCGAAATAGAGCAGCATCTCCGCGGTGGGGCCCAGTTCCTGATTGGCCGCATCCAGCAGAATGCGCCGGATCTCGATGCCGATGCGCGTGCCGCCCGGCTCGGCGGTCTCCAGCACCTCGCGCCCGTGCGCGCGCAGCCGCTCGGCCAGCAGCCGCATTTGGGTGGTCTTCCCCGAACCGTCCATGCCTTCGAATGTAAGGAACAGGCTACGCTTCTGCATCCGGAAGGCTTCATTGTAGCCGTGCTGCGGGTTGCGCCGCGCCCACCCTCCGGGATAAGCGCCAGAGCGTAGCTCGTGCTACGCCCGCCCTCCGGATTCCGCACCAGAATGCCGTGTTCGACGAGGTACAGGATGTCACGCAAGGCTGTATCCTGCGAACACTTGGCCAGCTTTGCGTATTTTGAGGTGGTGAGTTTGCCCTCAAAGCCGTCCAGCAGCCGGTTCAGCACCAGGCGCTGGCGCGGGTTGAGAGAAACCGCGGCCACGTTTTCCCAGAAGCGCGCTTTGAAGAGCACGGCTCCGAGGGTGGTTTGCGCGCCGTCGATGGCCCGCCCCATACAGCCGAGGAACCATTCCATCCATGGCGTGATGTCCATCGTTCCGCTTTGCGTTTTTTCCAGAATGCCGTAGTATGCGGCGCGTTCCTGCCGGATTTGCGCCGACATGCTGTAAAAGCGCTGCGGGCTGTTTTCGGATCTGGCCAGAGCCATGTCGGCGATGGCGCGCGCAATGCGGCCGTTGCCATCGTCGAACGGGTGGATGGTGACGAACCAGAGATGCGCCAGCCCGGCCTTCAGTACGGGATCGATGGCGGCCTCTGTGTTGAACCAGTGCAGGAAGGTTCGCATTTCCGCCGCGAGACGCACGGCCGGCGGTGCTTGGAAATGGACGCGCTCCTTTCCGATGGGGCCGGACACCACCTCCATGGGGCCCGTGCTATCGTCGCGCCAAGCCCCCGCCCGGATCTTGGTCATGCCGCTGTGCCCGGTGGGAAACAAGGACGCCTGCCACGAAAACAGCCGTTCGGCGCTCAGAGGCCGGTCATATTGCCGCGTGGCGTCGAGCATCATCTCGACGATTCCCTCGACGTTGCGGTCCGCGGGCTTGAGGGCGCCGATATCGATACCCAGGCGGCGCGCGATCGACGAGCGGACCTGCTCCGCATCCAGCCTCTCCCCTTCGATTTCGCTGCTTTTGAGCACGTCCGCGGTCAGAGTTTCGAGGTCGGCCTCCTGGCGCAGGTCGAAAGCCGAGGGCTTCCACGTTCCCAATCAGGCGGCCCTGCCGATGCCGGACGGCGGCCAGCGGCTCGGCCAAGCTCGCTCGGTTCCATCTGAATCTGGGCCAATCCGGAAGCTCGTGGATATACATTCTCCGCACCCTATGCGGAGATTATACCACCTATTCACCGCACATTATGCGGTGAATAGTTACTTTTTATAATCACCGCATAATCTGCGGCGAATAAGCTTCCTAATCACCGCACGGACACTGTATTCCGCAGCACCCCGATCTCCCTCGATCTCCACTTCCACCACGTCGCCCGGCTTCATGGGCGCGTGCTGCCAGGCGTCCCGGTGTAGATGACGTCCCCGGAACCAGCGTCACCCAGCGGCTGACCCAACGGACAATAGCCGCGCAATCGAAAATCAGATCGGCGGTCGATTGTTTCTGCACGGTCTCGCCGTTCAGCCGGGTTTCGAGCATCAGGTTGCCGTAATCGATGCCGGTGACGATTGCCGGACCCAGTGGCGCGAACGTATCGGCGCCTTTCGCGCGCCACCATTGCAGGTCCTTTTGCGGCCCGCTCTGCCAGTCGCGCTCGCTGACGTCGTTGCCGCAGGTCACGCCGAAAATCGACAAGCCCGCCCCGATGACAATCGCCAGTTCACCCTCGAAATGCACGTTCTTGGCATCGGGCGGAATCACGATATCTCGCCCGGGATGCTGTAGCGCGCTAACGGGCTTATAGAACATCTCGGGACGCGTCGGCTGCTGGCGGTCTCCCAGGTGAGTCTTGTAGTTCCGGCCCACCGCCAGAATCTTCGATGGTTCACAGGGATACAGCAACTTCACGCCGCTGAGCGGATGCCTGACGCCGGTTTCCTCGCGGCTACCAAATAGATCTCCGCGAATCTCATGCACGATCTCTCCGTCAAGAGTACCGTACGCGGTGGCTGAGTCCGTCCGGTATCGAACGTATTTAGTCATGCAGATATGTTATAATACCCCCGCTGCTTATCCACCACATTGCGCAGCGCCTCTCCTTTCCGGTACCGCTCGAAATTATCCAGAAACAACTGCATGGCGCGCTGCTTCCAGTCCGGCGTGTGATCCGCGCTGTGGGCGAGAGCAGCACATTATCCAGCGCATAAAAGGGATGCCCGGCCGGCAGCGGTTCCTCATCGAAGACATCCAGCGCCGCGCCGCCGATGCGCCTTTCGCGCAGCGCCTGCGATCAGCGCCGCCTCGTCCACCAGCGGCCCGCGGCCCACGTTGATCAGCACCGCTGTGGGCTTCATCGCGCGCAACTCCGCCTGGCCCGACGATTCCGCGCGTCTCCGGCGTCAGCGGCGCGCTCAGGACGACGTAATCCGAGCGTGCCAGCAGGTCGCGCTTGCGCTCCGGCCCATCCGCTCGCCGCAGCCCCACGCACGTGCATTCCCATCGCCTCCGCTCGCCGCGCGGCCGCTTTCCCGATATCGCCCCAGCCGATGATCCCCATCGTCTGGCCGGCCACTTCCACGGTATCGAACTGGTCCCAGATGCCCGCTTCCTGGCTGCGCACCATGCGGCGCAAACCCTTGGCGAAAAACAGCACTGCCGAAATCGCGAATTCGCCCAGGATCTCGCTGAAGACGCCGCGCGCATTGGTCAGCGGGACAGGGCTTGCGGCCAGCTCCGGAAACAGCAGCTCATCTAGACCCGCCGACCGCGAGTGTATCCAGCGCACCTGCGGCGCGATTTGCCAGACCTGCCGCAGCAACTCCCGGCTGCCGGTCCAGTTCAGAATGACGTCGGCTTCGGGCGCGGCATCGGTGAACGCCTCCACCCGGTTTCCCGCCGCGATGCGCGTGCCGTCGGGCAGCGCTTCGAGCATCGCCAGCAACGGGTCCGTCGGATCGGCCAAAACTAAAACTGTGCTATCGTCCATGAGGAGAAAGCTACCATGTTCGACCTCTCTCTGGAAGTGCTGCGCGTCGTGGAGGAAGCCGCCATCGCCTCGGCGCGCACCATGGGCATGGGAGACGCCAAGACCGCCGACCATGCCGCCGTGGAATCCATGCGCCGCTGCCTGGATACCATCGCCATCCACGGCACCATCGTCATCGGCGAAGGCGAGCGCGACCAGGCGCCTATGCTCTTCATCGGCGAGAAGGTCGGCTCGGCCAAGGATCAGGCCGAGCGCACTCTCGGTAGATATCGCGGTCGATCCGCTGGAGGGCACCAACCTGTGCGCCACCGGCGCGGGCGGCGCCATCACCGTGCTGGCGGCGTCGGAGCGCGGCGGGCTGCTGCATGCGCCCGATTGCTACATGGAGAAGATCGTGGTCGGTCCGGCGGCCAAGGGCGCGGTGGATCTGGAAGCGCCGGTGAAGCACAACCTGAAGGCCATTGCGCGCCGCCTGCAACGCGGCGTGGACGATCTGGTGGTGGTGGTGCTCGACCGGCCGCGCCACGAGAAACTGATCGCCGACATTCGCGAAGCCGGCGCGCGCATCCGCCTGATCGGCGATGGCGACCTTTCCGCGGGCATTGCCGCCGCAGTCGCGGGTACGGGCGTCCACGCGGTGATGGGATCCGGCGGCGCGCCCGAGGGCGTGCTCACGGCCGCCGCCCTGCGCTGCCTCAATGGCGAGATTCTGGGCCGGCTGGTGGTGAAAGACGATGCCCAAAAGGAGCGCATGCAAGCCATGGGCATTCACGACGTGCGAAAGATCTACACGACCCAGGAACTGGCGCCCGGACGGAACATCGTCTTCGCCGCTTGCGGCGTAACGGACGGCAACCTGCTGCAGGGCGTCCGGTTCTTCGGCGACGGCACGCGCACGCAGTCCATCGTCATGACCCATACGCCCGCGCGCGTGCGCTTCATCGATACGGTGCATCTGGAGAACAAGCCGGACGTGAAAGTGCGCTTCCGTTAAGTTGCGGCAAAGCCGCCTTGGCTAACCGCGCATGGGCTAACCTGGGATCAATGCTACTGCTGACCGGCCCGGCCGGGTCCGGTAAGACTTTCCGCGTTCTGGAGCGGCTGCGCGCAAGCTCTCGGGCGGCGGGATTCCGGCGCGCGCCTGCTCACCCCCACGGCTACCATGGCGCAGCATCTGCAAAACCGGATGGCGCACGAAGGGTTCGTTTTCCGGCCGGCTATAATCCAGACGCTATCCCGTTTTGTGGATTCGTTCGCCGCTGAGGGAGATGCCCGCCGCAGGTTTCGCAGCCGTTGTTTTATCTCATCGTGGAAGATGCCGCCCGCCTCGTCGACCGGCCGGAGTTTGCGCGCGTGGCCGCCTTGCCGGGATTTTGCGCGGTTCTGGCGCGCACCATGGAAGAGCTTTCATCCGCCGGATGCGATGCGAAGCGCCTGGCCGCCGGCCTGGCACACCTGCGCGGATCGGCGCCGCTGGGCGACGCTTTTTTGGCCGTCTATCTCGCAGTCGATCGCGAACTCGCGACCCGCGGCTTGGCGATGCGCTCGCAAAGGCTGCTACGCGCCGCCGCCGCGATCGCCCGTGAGGGCCTTGCGGGTATCCATACCATCTGGCTCGACGGGTTCCAGGCGCTGCCCGATCCGGAACTGGCCGTGATTGAGGCGCTGAGCCGGCATGCGGACGTCACCGTTACGCTACCCACCGCGGAGATCACCGAACCCACGCGGCGGCGGTTGCTGGCCATGGGATTCGTGCAGGAGACATGCGCATGGCAGCCGGCGCCGGTGCGGACCGATCTCTGTGAAGCGCCAACCATCGAGCGCGAAGCGGACGAGATCGCGCGATGCATCCTGGAACAGGCCGCCGCCGGCCGGCCATTCTGCGAGATCGGGCGTGGTGGTGCGCAGCCCCGAGATCTATGAACAGGTGCTGCGCGCGACGCTCGATCGCTTTGGCATCCCGGCGCGGTTTTACTTCGATGCGGAGCTCGATCGACATGCGCTGGTGCGATATCTTGCCGGAATCGTGGACGCCATGCTCAACGGATGGGAGCATGCCGCGACGTTGGCCGCCATCCGCCTGGCTCCCGGAATTGCGTGCGATGAATTTGATTTCGCGGTGCGGGAGAGTCTGCCCGGGGCTGGGTCTGGACGCCCTGCGGCTCGCCGAAACGCCGGCTCCTGTTATTCGAATTGCTGCAGGAGTTCGAGAAGCTGGAAGCATGGCGCTCGCTTCGGTTGGCTCCGCTGGAGTGGGCGGCACGGCTCAAGGGACTGCGCGGGATTGTTTGCGCCCGGGTGGCTGGAGCCTCGAAACCACGAGACCGCGGCCATAGGGCGCAGCCAGGCCACGGCGCTGGACCTCTTCGCCGGCGCGATGGATGAGGCGGCGCTGGCACTGGGCGACCGGCCCGTTTCACTGGATGAATTTTGGCGGACGGCAAAATCCGTCCTGCGGCTGACGCCGTTGCGCGTCGCCGATAGCCGCCGCAACGTGGTGCACGTGATCGATGCGCACGAGGCGCGTCAGTGGCGGCTGCCGGTGGTTTTCGTGTGCGGCTTGGTCGAGAAGCAATTCCCCAAGTTCCATACGCAGGATCCCTTCTTTCCGGAAGCGGCGCGCGCGCAGTTGAAACAGGCCGGTATCCGGCTGCGTACGGCCGCGGATTTCGAGGCGGAAGAGCGATTTTTGTTTGACTGGGCCGTCACACGCGCCACGAAATCGCTCACACTGAGCTATCCGCGCCTCGATGCGCGCGGGCAGCAGAATTTGCCATCGCTCTACCTGGAAGGATCGGCGGCGGTGCGGCGGCAAGTGGCAGGGTTGCGGCCACGTTGTTCTGAGCGTTTTTCTGAGCGGGGGCCCTCGGGGAGCGGCGCCGGCGCTCTCGCCAGCCCGGACATCCTTCAAACGCTGGTCCTCCGCCACCAGGCATTTCGGCCGACTGCTCTGGAATCGTACCTGCAGTGTCCCTTTCAGTTCTTTGGCCGCTACACTCTGCGGTTGCGCGGCGCGCCGGTGAGGCCCGAAGAGCGGCTCGATTTTCTGATGCAGGGCAACATCGTTCATGATGTGCTGGCGGACCTCCATCGCGAAGCGCGTCCGCTGGAGGAAACCTTTGATCGCGTCTTCCGCCGTATTTGCGAAGCCAAGCGCGTGCCTCGCGGTTATCGCACTGAGGCCGCGCGCGAGCGCATGCTGGCGGACCTGCTCGTATTGGTGGAAAGCCCCGGATGGAAGCCACTGTACGAGGTTCGCGCCGAACAGGAGTTCCACTACCAACTGGGCGCGGATGTGGAGATCAGAGGCCGCATCGACCGCGTGGACGTGAGTCCCGGCGGCGGCGCCTTCGTGATCGATTACAAGTACAGTGGCGCGCAGAACACCAAGAATCGCGCCTCCGGCGAAAATCTTCTGCAGCCGCAGCTTTACCTGCTGGCGCTGGAACGCTGTCTCAATCTGCGGCCCGACGGCATGTCTTATTGGGGTCTGAAGGGCGGCGTGCAACGCACTGCCCCGATGCCCTTCGCGCCGGCGCAAGCCATCGCCACGACGCTGCGCATTGTCGATGAAATCCGCGCGGGCCGCCTGGCGCCGCACCCCGCCGACACCGATAAATGCCGGTACTGCGATTTTCGCGATGCGTGCCGGTTCGTAACAATCGAGACCGCCGTTGCGGATGGAGAGCCAGCGTGGGATTAACGGAAAGGCAGCAGGAGGCGGTCGCCGTACTGGAGACGCCGCGCGACACCTGCGTGGTGGCGGGACCCGGCTCGGGCAAGACCACTGTGCTGGTCGCCTATTTCGCCCAACTGGTAGAGAGCGGCGTGGACCCATCCCGCATCTTGGCGATCACTTTCACCGATAAAGCCGCGAACAACATGCGCGAGCGGTTGGTGGAGGCGTTTCGGAGCCGCCCCGATATCCGCGGCAAGTTGGAGCGCGCCTACGTTTCGACGGTGGATGGATTCTGCACTCGGCTGCTGAAAGAGAACGCCGTATTCGCCGGAATCGATCCCGGCTTCCACGTAATGGACGAGCGCGAGTCTCTGCGCGCACAAAAACTCGCGGTCGATGCGGCGCTCGACTCCATGTTCGCGGAGCAGCCGGAACGGATGCGCGCGCTGATGCGGGGGCTCGCGACCACGGACGCGGGTGCTGAGGTGCTCGGTGTCTATGATGCAGTCCGTGCGGCTGGAATCACGGCCGCCGATCTGTCTCGGTTCGCCGTTCCCCCGGCAATCGATGTCTCTGGCGATATCCAGGCGATGCGGAATCAGCAGCGGAACGAGCAGCCTCGGGGCTGGCGGCTCGACCAGTGGGCGCACCTGCAGGAAGCCCAGGATTGGGTGGAGCGTATTGCCGCCGCTTTGCCGCGGGGAGCCGAACCGGCGTTGCGGGCCATCGAATCGTTCACTCCTAATTTGCGCAAGCTGAGGACCGGCAATTGGATTTACGATCTGCTGAAAAAGCTCAGAGACGAGTCGTTGCTCGAATTGGAATATTCCCTCATCGCCGAATATTATGCCGCCGCGCGAGCCACCATTCTGGATCTGTTGGAGCGCTTTGACCGCATTTACCGCGAACGCAAGCAACTGCTCGGCGCGCTCGATTACGGCGATCTGGAAGAATGCGCCGTACGGCTGCTCGAGGAATATCCGGACGTGCGGCGCCGCGTGCAAAACCAGTTCGACCAGGTGCTGATGGACGAACTCCAGGACACCAACGGGGTACAGGCCAGGTTGCTCGAACTGCTGCGCGCTCCGAACCGTTTTTATGCCGTGGGCGACATCAACCAGTCGATTTATGGTTTCCGGCATGCGAACCCGGACGTGTTCCGCGATTATCGCCACACAGTTGCGGCCGATAGCGGCCGTTTGGTGGAACTGGTCGAGAACTTCCGCAGCCGGCCCGATATCCTGCGCGCAGTGGAGGCAGTGACCAATGGCGCGCCAGGCATCGAGACGCGGCGGCTGGTGCCGGGCCTGATGTTTCCCGCCAAGTCCGAACCCTCGGTCGAGGTGCTGGCGGCGACCACACCCAAGTTGGAAGCGCAATGGGTTGCGGCTCGGATTGCGGAGCTTGAAGGCCGCTTGCCGCTGCGGGATCGGGCCGCCGAGTTCCGGGATTTTGCGGTGCTGGTGCGTAACTCCGAAGTGCTGGCCGAATTCACGAGTGCCTTCGACGATTGCGGCATTCCCTACGTAGTGAATCGCGGGAAAGGATTCTACGAAACGCGCGAGGTGGTAGACCTGATGCTGCTTCTGCGCGTGGTGGTGAATCCGCGCGATGAGGTCGCGATGGCGGCCGTTTTACGCTCCCCATTCGTGGCAGTATCCGACGAAGCTTTGTTCCGCCTGAAATTGCTGGGTAATCTCGGCGGCGCGTTGGAAGGCCTGACGGCGAGGCGCTAGCCGGCTTTGCGCCGGAGGATGCGGCCAAGCTCGCGCACTTCCGCGATCGGCTCGCGCAATGGCGCGCGGTGCGCGATTACACCGGCATCGACCAGTTGCTGCTGCGGGCGTTGGACGATTCCGGCTACGAAGGTTTCGCGGATCCGCGCAGCGCCGCCAATATCGAAAAATTCCTGGCTCAAGCTCGCGCCGCGGGCGCGCGCCAAACACTCGCGGAATTCGTCGATGAAATCGAGTTGCTGCGCGAATCTCAGCCGCGCGAGCCCGACGCCCCGCCGGAAGATTCGGCCAATGCAGTGAAGATCATGACCGTGCACGCGGCGAAAGGGCTGGAGTTTCCGGTGGTGTTTCTGGCGGGGATGAACAAGGGCATCGATTCCAGTCCGGGCGCCATTTCCTTTTCGCCGCGACATCGGTTTGGGTGCCAATTGGCATCATCCGCCTCGGCGGCAAGGACAAGAGCGATTCGTTCCGCCACCTCATCAAAGAAGAACTCAAACAGCGCGAGAAAGAAGAAGGCTACCGCCTGCTCTATGTGGCCATGACGCGCGCCGAGGAGCACCTGGTGCTGTCTTTTTCAACCAATCGGAAGAAGCCCCAAAATTGGGCGGCGGTTCTGACGGATAGCCTCGGCCTCGACCTGGAGGCGCCCTGCGATCGAACCGTGGATATTGCTGCTCCAGGCGGCGAGCGCGTTCCCTGCGAGTGCGCTGGTCGACGCGCCGCCCGGCCGGTCCGCGCCGCGCGAACGCGATGAAGCGGCGGCTCCACGCCGTTGGTGGAGCGGCCAGTCCTCACAGAGCAGTACGACTCGCAAGCCAACGTGACTTCCATCGCCATGTTCGCCGATTGCCCACGCCGCTACTACCTATCGCGTTACTTGGGATTCGAACCGCGGCCAGCCGGCAGGCGCCGCGGCGACCTCGTGCGCTCCCGGCGCCGGCGACTCGGCCAACAGGTGCATGCCCTGCTGGCGGGCGCGGTGGTAGCCTCGCCCGATCCGGAAGCGGCAAATTGGCCGAAAATTTCGAAAGAGTGCGCTGGGCAAGCGGGCCGCCGCGGCGGCCACCGTCGAGCGCGAGTTCGATTTCCTAATGGAAGTGGAAGGCGTGGTGCTGCGTGGCCAGATCGATCTGTGGTTCGAAGATCGCGGCAGGATCGTGCTGGTGGATTACAAAACCGATCGCGGAATACCGCCGAGCGCCGCGGCGCGAAGTACGGGCTGCAGTTGCGCCTGTACGCGTTGGCGCTCGAGAGGCTGACAGGCCGCGCACCCGCCGAAGCGTACCTCTGTTTCCTGCGCGCGGATACGCGCCGTGCCGGTGGATCTGCCGCCCTCGCTTATTCGATTCGCCCGAAGCTGCCGTGCGCGAATTCCGCGATGCGCAGGAGCGCCAGCATTTTCCCCTACGCGAGGGCGAGCATTGCCGCTCGGTGCCCGCACTTCACTCAGCTTTGCCCGGCGCGGCTCGCGTCTGAGCCTCCCGCTTCTCCCAACCCGGCTTGAACAGCGGCAGGTAATTCTCCTGCTGGTAAGGATGCTTCAGAATCTCCTCGATGTTCAGATCGATTCCCAGTCCCGGCCGGTCTGGGAACCTCGATGTAGCCGCCCGACTGGTGCACGGGATGAGTCACGATCTCCCGCTCCCACGGCTCATTGAACTCATCGAACAATTCGTGAATGAAGAAGTTCGGGATCGACGCGTTAAGCTGCACGCAGGCCGCCGAGCAGACCGGCCCCTGCGCGCTGTGCGGCGCGATGACGCCGAAATGCGCGTCCACCATGTCCGCGATCTTGCGCGCGGCGAACAGCCCGCCCAGGTTCAGCGGCTCCGGCTGCAGAATGTTTACCACGTCATGCTTCAGCAGCTCCGCGAACTGCTGCTTGGTGGAAAGGCTCTCGCCGGTGGCGATAGGCACCGGACTGCGCCGCGCCACCTCCACCATGGCCGGAATGTTGGTGTGCGGCACCGGCTCTTCGAACCATGCCGGCCGGAACCGATGGATGGCTTCGGCGAACTCCACGGCCGTCGCCACGTTGAAGCGGCAGTGCGCCTCGATCAACAAATCCACCGTGGGCCCCACCGCATCGCGCACCGCGCTGATAATATCCACCGCCAGGTCGAAATCGTAGCGCGAAAGAAAGCGCCAGCTTGAGCCGAATGGATCGAACTTGAGTGCCGTGTATCCGCGCGCGGCCACCTCCTTGGCCTTTTCGGCAAAACTCTCCGGAGTGCGCGGGCCGCGATACCAGCCGTTGGCGTACGCGCGCAGTTTCTCGTGGCACTGCCCGCCCCACAGGTTGTAGATGGGCTGATTGCAGGCCTTGCCGATGATGTCCCACAACGCGATCTCGATGGCGGCCACGGCGCACATGTGGATCTGCGCGCCTTCCGAATACACGTCGCGCATCAGGCGCTGCGAGATGGTTTCCACCTGGAACGGGTCCATGCCGATCGCCAGCGGCGCCAGTTCATGGATGGCGGCCTCTACGGTCTTGCCGAAGTAATTCAGCGTGCCCTCGCCCACGCCGTGGATGCCTTCGTCGGTGGACACTTTGGCGAACACCCAGTTCTTCCAGGGATTGCCGGCGATGTAGGTGTCGATGGCGGTGATTCTCATGAATGGGATTGTACAACGGCTCTCTAATGATCCCTACGGCCGTTCCTACGACTGCCAGCCGGGCGGCCTCGCCGAGTATCATCCGATAGATTGGCCTGGGCCCCCACAGTCAAGCGCTGTCGAGGAACTCTGCCTTGAATAGAGGCCGCCCGGCAAGTGCGGTGTACAAAGCGTATGCGGTCAAGGCGAGTACGCTGGCGAGCGCGAAACACAGAACTGCCCGCATACCATGTCGAAAAATCCGCCGTAAGCGGGAAATTACCCAGAGTCGCGGCAACTGAGAACGCGACGACCAGCGCCAATACTCCGAATCGAGTCAGGATAAATACCAGAAGCGCCGCATATAGCGGGAGGGTAACCCAGTCGAAGAGACCCACGTGACCGTATCCGATTGTACTGACGAAGACGAGGGTAAGGACAACGCTGAAAATCGCCGTCGCGAGCCACAGCCGCCGAAATATCGTGCGGAGCAGGAAGAAAAAGAGGAGGAGAAGCAGTGAGCCAAAAATCGAACCTATCAACGTGTTATCGAGAACAAAGGTCATGTGCCGGGCGTCTAGCAATGAATCTAAATCCAGCCTCGTCTCAGTCGAGAGGACACCCGATCCCTCCCGATGGAGGTCAACGACGAAGCTCCAGATGGCGAGTCCAATCCCGAGCGCAACGCCGATCAGCAGATGCCCTCCCACCAAGGCATCGCGAACGCCGCCGCCGAGCAGGCGGCTCCAGGCAATCATGATCTGTGGCCAGCGCCGCCTTACATATGGCTCGAGCGCCATATAGAAGATCCAGGATCTGACCGCGGCGGCGAAAGCCTGGGTTAGTCCTGCGATGAAACTCCCGAATTCGTGAGGCGTTGGGACGTGGCTCGCGTCGCACAGCCAACACAACATGTGGAGAAGCCAAATAAAGCCGGCCAAGCGCACCGCGCCGCGCGTGTCCCCTCTTTGGAGACGGATATTGCGCCAGGCCAGGAACGCGGCCAGAATCAGCAGGCCGATGAAGAAGGTGGGCGCGAAGCTATCGCCCGGTTCCCAGCGCAGGGGCTGCATCCTTGCGGGTTTCGACCACGGGCCAATCACCTGGAAATTCACCGGCCTTCCACGCCAGGATGCGGCCTCGATTCGTATCGGCACTCCGGCGCATGCGCGTACGAGCCAATCCACGCCGCCCGCGCGTCGAAGCTTACCAACGGGATCCAGTGCGGCTCGGCAGGCGCGAAGCGGGTCATGTCCAGGCCGGCTGCGGTCAACAACGCAGCCCAATCGGGCGGGCGCGGCGGGGCCGGCATTTCTTCCACCTGCGGGGGCACGGCACTGAACTCGATCAGGCGGCCCTGCGGATCCAGATTCAAGCCAACCATTCCAGAGTGGATCGGCGGCGGATTGCTGGGGGAAATCACGGAACCGACGGCAAATGGGTCCTCCGAAACCGAGCCCGCCTCAAGATAATTGCGGGCTCTGGCGATACCAGAAATAGATCAGGGGCGGCTGCCCTTTCGCGAGTTGCTCCCGATACGTGGCGAGCTTCTCCCGTTGCCCCGCGTAGCGATGATAATCCGCGGCGTAAGAAAAGCCATACGCGCGGCCGACGGGCGGATCGGTGTACCCGAGGCTGCGGGCCACATCCTGCGCTTTCTGCTCCAGAACCGCCGGCGGCATTGGGAACGGAGTCTTCGCGAGCAGATTCGACTTGCCACCCAACACGCCCGCTACCACCAGCCCGGCGAGGATGAGCATCATGCAGATGCCGATGGTCCGCACCGAGATGCTATCGGTGTCCCCAGCCGCCGCGACCATCTCGGGCGACGGCGTTTCCCCGGCCGCCAGCGCAGCCGCCAGCGGGTCGCCTCCCGGCAACGCGGCGGACACTGCCAGCGCGGATTCGGGCCGCTTCGCCGGATCCACGGCCAGGCAGCGTCGGATTACGCGATCCACCTCGGGGGCCAATTCCGGGTGGCTCGAATCCGCGGAAGGGCGCTTACCAGTGAAAACCTCGTGCAGCACCACGCCCAGCGCATATATGTCGCTGCGCGCCGTGACCTCATGGCCGGATTGCTGCTCGGGCGCCATGTACCCGCGCGTGCCGCTGCGAATATCCTTTACTTCGCCGGCCACTCCTGCCAGGCCGAAGTCGGTGATGCGCAACCGGCCTTGCCCGTCCAGCATGATATTGCCCGGCTTCAGATCGCGATGTACAACGCCTTTATCGTGCGCGGCAGCCAGTCCAGCGCAGAGTTGGCGGGCGATTTCCAGCGCTTTGTCCGGTGCCAGCCGCCCGATGCGGCGCAGCAGCGAGGCTAGATCCTCGCCGTCCACGTACTCCATCGAGAGGTAGGTTGGTTTCTCGGCTTCGCCAATATCGTATACGCGGCAGACATTGGGATGCGAGATTTGCCGCGCGATACGCACTTCGTTACGGAACCGCGCGAGCGCGGCCTCATGCGACGTCCATTGGGCCGGCAGGAACTTGAGCGCCACCGTCTGGCCCAGCAACAGATCGTTGGCGCGGTAGACCTCGCCCATGCCGCCGCGGCCTAGCAAACTCACGATACGGTAGCGTTGCGCCAGCAATGTTCCGGGCGGGAAGCGGCCCTCGTCCATGTTGTGGGAGGAAGAGCGAGTGGAACTGCGTGGCTGGTGTACGGTCTCGGTGGCGGCGCTTGCTGGGGCGTCCAGCGGAGCGCCGCACTTGTTGCAGAACTCGCTGTCCTGCGGCGGAACGGCTGAGCACGACGGACAAAGCCTCAACCGGCTCTCCTTCCGAGGCAGGATATTCAAGGACTGTCTGCACTAGCGATTGTACAACAGAAGTCAAATACGAGAACGGTCTCACTCCTCGAGCACGGCGCCTCCGAAAACCGGTCGGCCCCCGAGTGAGATGTAGAAGCTGTAAAACGCTATCGCGGCCATCAGCAGAATCCCGGCCAGACTGATGTCCGCGTACCATGCGGACGTTTGGGTCGTCAGAGGAAAGTTCTCGAGGAGACACACCTGGAAGAACAAAGTGGCCGCCTCAGCCAACAAGCCGAAGCGGATTATCAACAACACAGCCGTCCCATTAAAGATCATAAGGGTCAGCCCGTTCGCCACGGCAGCCGCCGTAGACTGGCTTCCCCCTGCGAACAAGACCGGTGAGCCCAGGGAGAGCGAGGCCAAAAGAACAAAGGCGATCGCTGCCGCCCAATCCTTGCGCAGCCAGACCCGCAAGACAAATAGGACAAACAGAAACGCAATCGCGATAAAAAGCGAAATGATCAATCCACCCGATATAGAGTCAATTATTGTCCGCGCTCCCAGAAACTGCAGTTGCGGACCCGATAGTGGTTGCGTCGGAGCGTCCCCGAGCCAGGAGGGAACAAACCACGCGACTCTGGAAAGAAGGGTCAAGAACGCCCCGAAAAGACAACCCACAAGCACGTCGCGTCCCACCAGTGGATCCCGAAAGCCTCCCGCCAGCAAGCGGCTCCAGGAGACCAGCGTGGCAGGCCAGCGGCGGCGCACATATGGCTCCAGGGCAATGTAGAGGACCCAGAAGAAGCACCACCGGGCAAGCCCCCAGACTAAAGACTCCACGAAGATCCCGAGTTCCGAGGGGTTCGGGACGTGATGCGCGACAAAGTAAGACGGCGCCTCGGCCGCAAGAACAACAGCGGCTAGACGAAAGCCCCACGGCGATCCCCCCGGCCAAGGCGCAGGTTTCGTCGTGCGAGCATGGCGCCGCCCACCAGCATCGAAAAAAACAAGACGATGCCAAGCACCAGAGATGCCCGTTCGCGGGTGGCGGGCTGGCGCGGCTGCATACTTTCGGCATGGGTCCAAGGTCCAATCAACTCGAAGTAGACGGGCTTGCCCCGGAAGGCGGCTGCCTCGATCCGCATTGGGATATGGGGCGCTCGGCCAGCGATCCCGTCCACGCAGCGCGCGCGTCGCCATATACCGGAGGTGTCCAGGTGGGTTGCGCTGGCGGCCACTTGGACGGATCGAGCCCCGCGGCGGAGAACAGCGGAGCCCAGTCGGGTGACGACGCTGCGACTGCGGGTTTCTCAACCTGTGGAGGAACTGCGATGAACTGAGTAAGGCGGCCGAGCGGATTGAGACTGACCAGGGTCATGCCGGGCACATCCAACGGCGGGTCGTCCGTCCATACACTTCCCCCCAGGGGAGCTTCGGACATGAAGAATCGGGTCGCGAGCGGGCGGGGGCTGCCGCGATACCAAAACACGAACGCCCCGGTCTCCAGGTTGTCCCAGCGTGTCTTGGATTTGTCGTGTTCCGCGATATAGCGTAGAAAGTCGTTCCCTTCGTAGAATCCGATCGCCGTATCCGCCGGCGACTCGGAATAGCCGGCACTCTGCAGAATAGTCCGGGCGCGCTCGGCGAGCACCTCCGGAGCTTTTTCGAGCGGCACTCGCCGGTAGAGCTTGGTCTGCGCATTCAGCAGAATCGTTGCGGCGACTGACACGATGACGCCTGCCAGCAAGGCCCATGCGATTGCCGGGTGCAGTCCTTCGGTATCCCCAGCCGCGGCGACCATCTCGGGCGACGGCGTTTCACCCGCGGCCAGCGCAGCGGCGAGCGGATCGCCTCCCGGCAGTGCGGCGGCCACGGCCAGCGCGGAGTCGGGCCGTTTCGTCGGATCCTCGGCCAGGCAGCGGCGGATCACGCGATCCACTTCGGGTGCCAAGTCCGGGTGGCTCGAATCCGTGGAGGGGCGCTTGCCGGTGAAAACCTCGTGCAGAACCACGCCCAGCGCGTAAATGTCGCTGCGCGCCGTGACCTCCTGGCCGGATTGCTGCTCCGGCGCCATGTACCCGCGTGTTCCGCTGCGAATATCCTTTACTTCACCGGCCACGCCGGCCAGGCCGAAGTCGGTGATGCGCAACCGGCCTTGCCCGTCGAGCATGATGTTGCCCGGCTTCAGATCGCGGTGCACTACGCCTCTGTCGTGCGCGGCGGCCAGTCCGGCGCAGAGCTGGCGGGCGATTTCGAGCGCCTTGTCGTTCGGCAGCCGCCCGATTCGCCGCAGTAACGAGGCTAGATCCTCGCCGTCCACGTACTCCATCGAGAGATAGGTCGCGCCTTCGGCTTCGCCAATGTCGTACACGCGGCAGACATTGGGATGCGAGATCTGCCGCGCGATACGCACTTCGTTGCGGAATCGCACCAGCGTGCCCTCGTGCGATGCCCACTGTGCGGGCAGGAACTTGAGCGCCACCGTCTGGCCCAGCAGCAGATCGTTGGCGCGATAGACCTCGCCCATGCCGCCGCGGCCGAGCAAACTCACTACCCGGTAGCGTTGCGCCAGTAATGTTCCAGGCGGAAAGCGGCCCTCGTCCATGCTCTTGGAGGAAGAGGGAGTGGAACTGCGCGGGTGTTGTACCGTCTCGGTGGCGGCGCTTGGTAAGCCATCTACAGGCGTGCCGCATTTCCCACAGAACTCATTGTCCGGTGGTACGGCGGTCGCGCATGACGGGCAAACCCTCACTGGCTCCCCTTCCGGAACTGCAATTGATTGAAGACGGTTGCTCTAGTAATTGTACAGCGGCCCAGTTCACTCCTCGAGCACGGCGCCTCCGAAAACAGGTCGGCCTCCAAGTGAGGTGTAGAAGCCGTACAGCGCCATCGCGGCCATCAGCAGAATCCCGGCCAGACTGATGCCCGCATACCACGCAGACCCTTGGGTCGTCAGAGGAAAGGACCCCAAAAGACCAACGAAGATCCCTTGAGCCACAAAAGCCAACAGGCCGAAGCGGATCAACAGAAATACCAGCAGACCCCAATAGATCAAACCGGTCACCAAAGCAACGGGGGCAAACTGGTCCAAGTCTGCGAGGAGGACCGTGAACAAAAGAACGAATGCGGCCGCTGCCGCCCACTCCTTGCGCAGCAAAGCCCGGAAAAGGACCAGGATAAACAGAAGCGCGAGCGGGATGCCAAGCACCGGACCCAGACTGAGCGATATATCGGAGATTATCGCGCGCGCGCCAAGAAGCTCCCACTGTGGACCCAAAAAAGGTTGCGTCGGAGGATAGCCGAGCCAGGAGGGGATAAACCACCCGAGTCTGTGAAGAGCAATACCAAACGCCGCCACCAGACAACCGGCAAGCACATCGCGTGCCACCAGTGGATCCCGAAAGCTTCCCGCGAGCAAGCGGCTCCAGGAGACAAGCGTGGCTGGCCAGTGCCGCCGCACATAGGGTTCCAAGGCAATGTAGAGAACCCAGAGGAAACAGGAGGAGCCAAGCCCCTGGAACAGAAACTGGATGAAGATCGCGAGTTCGCCGAAGTCCGGAACGTGATGTGCACCAAAGAAAACGGCCACCCCATAAGCCACGAAAGCAAAAGCTGCCAGACGAAAAGCCCCACGACGATCTCCCCGGCCTAGGCGCAGGTTTCTTCGAGCAAGCATGGCGCTGATGATCAGCACCGAAACAAACAAAACAGTGACAATCACAAAGGATGCCCGTTCGCCGGCAGTCGGCTCATACGACTGCATGCGTTCGGGACGGGTCCAAGGGCCAATCAACTCGAAGTAGACGGGCTTACCCCGGGATGCCGCGGCCTCAATCCGCATTGCGACATTGGGGCGCTCGGCCAGCGATCCTGTCCACGCTGCCCGCGAGTCGCTATTAACAGGTGGGGCCCAGATCGGCTGCGATGGCGGCCATTTGGACGGATCGAGCCCCGCGGCGGCGAACAGGACTGCCCAGTCAGGCGACGACGCGGCGCCTGCCGGCTTCTCGACTTGCGGAGGAACTGCGATGAACTGCGTGAGACGGCCGCGCGGATTGAGCCGGACCAGCGTCATCCCGGACACATCCAGCGGCGGGTCGTCCATCTGTATGAACCCCAATATGGGTGCATCGGACAGGAAGGATAAGGAACGCGCCGCGAGTGGCCGCGGGCTGCCGCGATACCAAAATACAAATGGTCCGGTTTCGAGGTGGTCCCAGCGCGTCTTGGATTTGTCGTGCTCCGCGATATAGCCTAGAAATGTCTTCTCCGCGTAGAACCCCATCGCCGTATCTACCGGTGGCTCGGAATAGCCGGCACTCTGCAGAATATCCCGCGCGCGTTGGGCAAGCGCTTCCGGCGGCGTTTCGAGGGGCACGCGCCGGTAGAGCATGGATTGTGCACTCAACAGAATCGCCGCGATGACTGCCACAATGACGCCTGCCAGCAAGGCCCATGCAATTGCCGGGTGCAGGCCTTCGGTTTCTCCCGCGGCGGCGACCATCTCGGGCGATGGCGTTTCGCCTGCCGCCAGCGCGGCTGCCAACGGATCCCCTCCCGGCAGTGCGGCGGCAACGGCTAGCGCGGAGTCGGGCCGTTTTGCCGGATCCTCGGCGAGGCAGCGCCGGATCACGCGATCTACCTCCGGAGCCAAGTCCGGGTGACTCGAATCCCCCGAGGGGCGTTTGCCAGTGAAAACCTCGTGCAGAACCACGCCCAAAGCGTAAATGTCGCTGCGCGCCGTGACTTCCTGGCCGGATTGCTGCTCGGGCGCCATGTACCCGCGTGTTCCGCTGCGAATGTCCTTTACTTCACCGGCCACCCCCGCCAGGCCGAAGTCGGTGATGCGCAACCGGCCTTGCCCGTCCAGCATGATATTGCCCGGCTTCAGGTCGCGGTGCACCACGCCTTTGTCGTGCGCGGCGGCAAGTCCCGCGCAGAGCTGCCGGGCGATCTCCAGCGCCTTGTCCCGCGGCAGCATTCCGATGCGCCGCAGCAGCGAGGCTAGATCCTCGCCATCCACGTACTCCATCGAGAGATAGGTCGCGCCTTCAGCTTCGCCGATATCGTACACGCGGCAGACATTGGGATGCGAGATCTGCCGCGCGATACGCACTTCGTAGCGGAATCGCGCGAGGGTGGCCTCATGCGACGTCCATTGGGCGGGCAGGAACTTGAGCGCCACCGTCTGACCCAGCAGCAGATCGTTGGCGCGGTAGACCTCGCCCATGCCGCCGCGGCCCAAGAGACTCACTACCCGGTAGCGCTGCGCAAGCAATGTTCCGGGCGGGAAGCGGCCCTCGTCCATGTTGTTGGAGGAAGATGGAGTGGGACTGCGCGGCTGGTGGACAGTCTCGGTGGCTGCGCTTGGCGCGGCGTCCAGTGGAGAGCCGCACTTATTGCAGAATTCGCTGTCCTGCGGCGGAACAGCCGAGCATGACGGACAAAGCCTCAACCGGCTCTCCTTCCGAGCAGAATATCTTAAGGGCTGTTTGCTCTAGCGATAGTACAACGAAACCCAGTAACTGACAACAGAATAACAATTCTGGGGCGGAAGCAAGCCCGCAGAAATATGCCCGTGGACCGCTTGTTATACTGGGCTTTTAATGCTACGAGTTCGCTTCGCGCCGTCGCCCACCGGCTTTCTCCACATCGGTAGTGCGCGCACGTTCATTTTCAACTGGCTCTACGCGCGTCACAACGGCGGCGCTATGATCCTGCGCATTGACGACACCGACGTCGAGCGCAACACGCAAGCCTCGCTCGATTCCATTTTCGATGGGCTGCGCTGGCTGGATCTCGGATGGGACGAGCAGTATCGCCAATCCGAACGGCTGGCTGTCCATCAGGCAATCGCGCAGGCCATTTTCCACAAAGGCATGGCGTATCGCGATTTCACGCCCGCGTCGGCCGAGTCTGGCGAAGCGGCGCGCGCCGAGGGGGCCTGGCTGTCGAATCCCGGCATGCGCGAGCTCTCCGCCGCTGAAAGCGACCGGCGCGCCGCGGCTGGGGAGCCGTTCGTCCTGCGTTTCCGCGTGCCGCGCGAGCAGATTGAGAACGTCTGTTTCCGCGATGCCGTCTATGGCGAGCAAACTAAGTCGACCGCCGATATAGAAGACTTCGCCCTGCTTGCGCAGCAACGGCATGCCGACTTATCACCTGGCCTCTTGCGCGGACGACGCCGATCTGCGCATCAGCCACATCATCCGCGGGCAGGATCATCTGACGAATACGTTCAAACACGTGTTGATCTTCGAGGCCGCCGGCGCCACGCCGCCGCAGTTTGCGCACCTGCCGCTGCTGATCGCTCCGGATGGCGCCAAACTCTCGAAGCGCCGGCATGGCCCGGTGGTGAGCGTGACCAGTTATCGCGATTACGGTTTCCTGCCGCAGGCTTTCGTGAACTTCCTCTGCCTGCTGGGCTGGTCGCCAAAAGACGATCGCGACCGGATGTCTCGCCAGGAATTAATCGACGCGTTTTCCTTTGAAGGCATCAATCGCAGCAACGCGGTAATCAATTTCACCGAGGAAGATCCCATCGATCCCAAGGCTCTCTGGCTGAATGGGGAGCACATCCGCGCGCTGCCTGTGGAAGATCTGGCGGACCGCTTGTTGCCCGTCGTGCACGCCGCAGGTTTCGAGGTAGACTCTGCCAAGATGCTACAGATTACTCCCCTGGTGAGGGAGCGTATCAAGTTACTGCGCGATGTGTTGACCGTAGCCGATTTTTTCTTTGCCGATCGGCTTCCGCCTTATGATACTGCCGAGTTGATTCCACAGAAGGGCGATGCCGCCATGGCGCTAACCGCGTTACAGCGAGGCCGCGAAGCGCTGGCTGAAGTGGAATTCAAGCACGACTTTCTGGAAGCCGCTCTGCGCTCCGCCGCGGGCGCCCTGGGCTTCAAGACCGGCCAGATGTTTCAGCCCATTCGCGTTGCCGTTTGCGGTCGGAAGAACGCGCCGCCGCTCTTTGCGACTCTCGAGGTGCTGGGACGCGACACATCCCTCGCACGTATCGAACCAGGCTATCGAAAAGTTGCAGTAGGAGTTCCCGGTACTCATGAATCCCACCCCAGGCCCATCGAACTTCGTACGCGATATCGTCATCGAGGATTTAAGAACCAATAAGTATGGTGGCAGCGTGCATACGCGTTTTCCACCGGAGCCGAATGGCTATCTGCACATTGGCCATGCCAAGTCGATCAATCTCAATTTCGGCCTCGCCGCGGAATTCGGCGGAAAGTGCAACCTGCGCTTCGACGATACCAATCCTAGCAAGGAAGAAACCGAGTATGTCGACTCAATCATCAAGGACGTGCGGTGGCTCGGCGGCGATTTTGAAGACCGGCTCTTCTATGCCTCGGATTACTTCGGTCAGTTGCACGAATGGGCCGTTCAGTTGATTAAAGCCGGCAAGGCTTACGTGTGCGATCTGACAGCCGGCCAGGTGCGCGAGTATCGCGGCACGCTGACCGAGCCAGGCAGGGAGAGCCCCTGGCGCAACCGGTCCATAGAAGAAAACCTGGACCTGTTTGAGCGCATGCGGGCGGGCGAGTTTCCGGACGGCTCGCGCACTCTGCGCGCCAAAGTGGACATGGCTTCGAAGAACCTGAACATGCGCGATCCGGTGATGTACCGCATCCTGCATGCCGACGCATCACCGCACGGGCGATAAGTGGTGCATCTATCCCATGTACGACTTTACTCATGGCGAGTCCGATTCCATAGAGGGCGTGACGCATTCCATCTGTACGCTGGAGTTTGAAGACCATCGCCCGCTCTATGACTGGTATATCGAACAGTTGGGAATCTATCATCCGCAACAGATCGAGTTCGACCGGCTCAACCTCACTTATACGCTGTTGAGTAAGCGCAAACTGCTGACGCTGGTGCAGGAAGGGCATGTAAGCGGTTGGGACGATCCCCGCATGCCGACGATTTCCGGCATCCGGCGGCGCGGCTATACGCCGGAAGCCATTCGTAACTTTTGCAATACGATCGGGGTCTCGAAAACCAACGGCATGATCGAGCTGGGGATGCTGGAGCACTTCGTGCGCGAGGACTTGAATAAGCGCGCGCCGCGAGTCATGGCCGTGCTGCGGCCGTTACGCCTGGTGATCGATAACTATCCGGCGGATTTGGTCGAAGAAGTGGAGGCGGTGAACAATCCCGAGGACGCCTCCGCGGGAACCCGCAAGGTTCCTTTCTCGCGGGTGCTCTACATCGAGCAGGAGGACTTCCGGGAAGATCCGCCGAAACAGTTCTACCGGCTCTCTCCGGGCCGCGAAGTCAGGTTGCGCTATGGTTACTTTGTCACTTGTCGCGACGTGGTGAAAGACGAGACTGGCCAGGTCATCGAGATTCATTGCACATACGATCCGGCCACTCGCGGCGGCAACGCGCCGGACGGACGGAAAGTGAAATCGACCATCCATTGGGTTTCGGCCGCGCATGCCATCGATGCCGAGGTGCGCCTGTACGATAATCTGTTCACGCGGGAAGATCCCAATCAGACTGCCGAGGGGGAGAACTTCACGGCGAATCTGAATCCCCACTCGCTCGAAGTGCTGACTGGTTGCAAGCTGGAGCCATCGCTGCGGGATGTCGCGGAAGGCAACCGTTATCAGTTCGAGCGCCTGGGTTACTTCTGCGTCGATCCGGATTCCACTCCCGGCAAACCGGTATTCAACCGGACGCTCTCGCTGCGGGATACGTGGGGCAAGATCGAGAAAGCCCAGCGAGGCGGCCAGTAACCAAATGATCATTCTGGGAATCGGCGGCATTCTGGGCGATGCCGCTTCGGCCATCTTGAAAGACGGCTGTCTGGCGGCGGCCGTGGAAGAATCGAAACTCAGCCGGCAAGGTTTGGGGGCCGCCGCGCGCAGCTGGCTCCACCGGGCTGCCCGAACAATCGATCGAGGCGTGCCTCGCGCTGGCCGGCATCACGCCCGGCAAAGTTGACGCTGTCGCCATCGTGCGGCCCTTCGCCGCCGGGCCGGAAGCAGCGCTGCATTTGCAGTTGCGCGCGCGATTCCCCCATAGCCGCATCGTGGTAGTGGAGCACCACGCCGCGCATGCCGCCTCGGCATACTATCCGTCGCCCTTCGAAGAAGCCACTGTCCTCACGCTCGATCGCGCGGGCGATTTTCGATGCGGCACGCGCTGGCGCGCCGTGGGCACGCAACTCACTCTCGAAAAAGAGCTGTATTATCCCGATTCGCTGGGCGACCTGTACGGCCGCGTGACCGAATTACTTGGCTTTCGCGCCAACCTGGAAGAGCACAAAGTGCAATGGCTCTCCGCTTCCGGCGACGATCGTTACCGCGATCTGTTTCTCGAAATCATGCCCATGCGCGATGGCAGAATGGCCGCGCCTGGACCGGTCTTTTTTCGACGCCGAGCGCCTGACAAATGGCGGATTCAGCGCGCGGTTGTATGAGCGGCTGGGCCTCGAAGATGGAGCTGCCATACCCGAATCGTTGCGCGCCTCCGCTGGCGGCCGGCATGGAGCGCGCTGTCGAACAAACGGTGATTCGCATGGCCGGCGAGGGCCCCCGCCTCTGTTTCGCGGGCGGATTGGGGCTGAACGCGCTGCTGGTCTCGGCGCTCGAGCGCTCCCACTTTGAAAGCGTCTTCGTGCAGCCGGCCGCCGGCAACGCGGGCACGGCCATCGGCGCGGTCCTATACGCCTGGCACGCCGTGTTCAACCAGGCCGCGCGCGTGCAGTCTCGGCAATCTCTACCTGGGGCCGAGTTACACGGCCGAAGAAATCAAGCGCGTGCTCGAAAACTGTAAGCTGCGCTTCCGTTACATCCCGACCACCGATGAGACCATCGAAACAGCCATCGCGCAGCTCGCCGAAAATCGCATCGTCGCGTGGATGCACGGCCGCATGGAATTCGGCCCTCGCGCGCTGGGCAATCGCAGCATTCTCGCTTCGCCGCTGGATCCCTACGCCGCCGAGAACCTGAATGCGTTTATCAAACACCGCGAGCCGTTCCGCAAGTTTGCCGCTTCCGTGCCGGCGGAGCTGGCCGGCGAATATTTCGAATGCGGCCCCAACGCGCGCTTTCTCGCCACCGCCGGACGCGTGCGCGCGGCGCACCGCGGCCGCTTCTCGAGCGCCATCCTGAACGGCGATCTCATCCGCGTGCACACCGTCGCCGCAGCAGGATAACCCGCTGTACTGGAAGCTGCTGCATGCGGCAGGCAAAGCTACCGGCCTGCCGGTGCTCTACAATACGTCGTTCAACCTGTTCAGCGAGCCATTGGTCTGCACTCCGCGCGACGCCGTGCGCAGCTTCTACTCGTCCGGCATCGACGCCATGTTTGTCGGCAATTTCTTCCTGCAAAAGTGACCCTATGCGTTTCTTGCTGCTGTGTCTCCTCGCTGTGCCCCTTCTTCTTGCCCAGAATCCCGATGAGAAGGAAGATCTGAAGAATCCAGTGGCCGGGCAGCCGGAAGCCATTGCAGCCGGCAAGAAGTTGTATCTGGAAAGTTGCAGCGGCTGCCACGGCCCCACCGCCGAAGGCGGGCGCGGTCCCAACCTCGCACAGGGCGACCAGATTCGCGGCGCCACCAATCGGCTCTTGTTCTCGATCGTCGCCGAGGGAATGAAGGGATCCGACATGCCCCCTTCCGGGTTGCCGTCAGACAAGATCTGGCAAATTTTGACTTACCTTCGCGATCTCACCGCGGTGGCGTTTGACAGCGCAGCGCCCGGCGATCCCGGGGCCGGTGGCGGCGCTATTCTTCGGCAAGGCCGGTTGCTCCAGCTGCCACACCATCCGCGGCCGCGGCGGTTTTCCCGGTCCCGACCTTTCCAACATCGCCCGCATGCGGTCCTACATGCAATTGCGCGAATCGCTCCTCGATCCCGATGCGCATATCGCCGAAGGTTACGGCGGTGTCACTGTGGTGACTAACAACGGCCAGACCATATCCGGCGTGGCGCGCGACAACACCAACTACGCCATTCAAATTCTCGATGCGCACGGAGATCTCCATCGTCTGCTGAAAGCGGACCTGCGCGAAGTGGTGTTTCGCAAAGCCTCGCTGATGCCGCACGATTACAAGCAGCGGCTCGACGCCGCCGAGGTTCAGGATCTGCTCGCCTTCCTGGGGCGCCAGTCGATACGAGATAGCGCCGCGATCGCGAAGGGGACTGCACCAATGGCACCATGGCCGCGTCAATGGCCGAGCCAATGGCAGAGGGCGCCCGCTACGATCTGATCCGCGAAGGCGCCGGCTCGAACTGGCTGACTTACGCCGGAGATTATGCCGCGCACCGCCATAGCCCGCTCACGCAGATCACCACGAGCAACGTGGCGTCCATGGTCTCGGCGTGGGTCTACCGCATCGATGGAGCCACTCATCTGGAAGCCACGCCCCTGGTTTACGACGGCGTCATGTACGTGACCAACAGCAACGAAGTGCATGCGCTCGATGCGCGTACGGGCCGCCCCATCTGGAAGTATCGCGACGAACAGGCCAAACGCAGCGACGTGAATCGCGGCGTCGCCATTTTGGGCGACCGCGTCTTCTTTGTCACCAGCGACGCCCACCTGGTGGCGCTCAATCGCAAGACCGGCGGTCCGCTTTGGGATCGCGAATATGCCGATACCAGCCGCGGCGCGTTCGCCACCCTCGCGCCTATGGCCCTGAAAGACCGCGTGATCGTGGGCGTATCCGGCGGCGACACCGGCGTGCGCGGGTTCATCGCCGCATTTTCCGCGGCCACCGGCGAGGAGCTATGGCGCTTCTGGACCGTTCCCGCCAAGGGCGAGCCCGGCGCGGAAACCTGGGGCCAACTGGGCCCCGAATGGGGCGGCGCCGCAACCTGGCTGAACGGCACTTACGATCCGGATCTCAATGTCCTCTATTGGACCACGGGCAATCCATGGCCCGATTTTTACGGCGGCGCGCGCCGCGGCGACAATCTCTACTCCGATTCGATTGCTGGCGCTGGACGCCGACACCGGCAAGCTGAAATGGTATTTCCAATTTACGCCGCACGACACGCACGATTGGGATGCGCAGGCCTGGCCCGTGCTGCTCGACTCCGTGTACGAAGGCCGTCCCCGCAAGCTTCTGCTGCACGCCAACCGCAACGGCTACTTTTATGTGCTCGACCGGATCACGGGCGAATTTCTGCGCGCCACGCCTTACGTCGAGCCGATTGAATTGGGCCAAAGGCATCGACGCCAAAAGGGCGGCCTATCGAGAATCCCGGCATGGAGCCTTCTCCGAATGGCAAGCGCGTCTGCCCCTCGGTGCGCGGCGCTTCCAACTGGATGTCGCCTTCCTACAATCCGGCAACGGGCCTGCTCTATGTGCCCACGCTGGAGCAGTGCGATGTGTACACTTCGTCCGCCAAGACGCCGGAACCGATGAAGAACTTCGCGGGCACCGGCGGCGAATCCATTTCCAAGGAGCCCGGCAAATTTTATCTGCGCGCGCTCGATCCGCGCACCGGCGACAAGCGCTGGGAATATCCCATGACCGGCCACGGCGACATGTGGGCGGGCACGGTTTCGACAGCGGGCGGCGTGGTCTTCTTCGGCGACGACGACGGACAACTCGTGGCGGTGGATGCCGCCACCGGCACGCATCTCTGGCATTATTACCTCGGGCAGACACTCACCGCTTCGCCCATTACTTTCATGGCGGATGGCAAGCAATACGTGACCATCGCCGCCGCCACCAGTGTGTTTACCTTCAGGCTATTCGCGCCGCAGCCCGCCACGATGCGCGTTAACGCGGCGACTCGCCAACCGGCATGATCTTCGTATCGGTGCGGAACTTCTTGTAATCGCGAAAGGTAACATCCTGATCCACATTGAACTCCTTCAGCAGTGCCACGCGCGCATCCACCTTCACGGCCACATGCTGCGGCAGCCAGACTTCATCGTTGACGCGAGTCTGCTCGATGACAATGCGCGAACCTTTATGCAACCTCGCCAGGATCAGCCCGAAGGAAACCGTATCGATGCACTGAATGTCGAGCTTCTTCCACTCCCGGTCGTCTCTGTCGATCCACGCACGAAAGCGGAATTTCGGCAGGAACTTGGCGTCTTTCAAATGCGGTTGATATCCGGGCCGTGGCTCGGCGTCGATAATATATGTCTGGCGCCCATCGAGCGGTGTCACGTCCACCAGCGTGAAATCTATAGGCATCGGCTACCTCGCGCACAAACTGGCGATCCTCTTCGCGGCCTCTTTTCGCGGCGTTTCTCGCGCTTTGCGCGTTCGCTTCTCGTCCTCGCTGGCGCGCTTGTCGGTCACCTTCTTGATTCTTTCTTCTTCCTTCCTGGCGTCGTCGCCTGAAAGGGGCTGGTCGTTTCTGGCGATCAGCCGGCGCATCTCGGAGCCGTAAAGCTGCATGACCTCATAGGTTTTCGACTCGGTGGATTTCACGTGGCCCTTGCCATCGAGCCGGTGCTCTTCCTCGCACTCGGTGTAAGTGTAATCCCGAGCCATCTTATCGTTCTTAAGGTCTTCGTCCGCAACCTGTGTGAACAATTCATGGATTTGCGCATCGGACAGGGCGGCGGGAGCGGATTGGCCAAACAGCGAGCCCGGCCCCAGGAAAAAGGAAAAGGACGCCAGAAAAAAGGCAAACAGGATTCTCGCCGCCATCGCTACCGCGCCACAAACTCCGGCGCGCCCACCGGATGCGCCACTCCCCGATTGCCGCGCAGCCGCGTCTGGAATCGCTCCATGTACAGGTAAATCACCGGCGTGATGTACAGCGTCAGCAACTGCGACACCACCAGTCCGCCCACCACCGCCAGGCCCAGCGGCTGCCGCGCATCGGCGCCTTCGCCGTAGCCCAGCGCGATGGGCAGCGTGCCGAACAGCGCCGCCACCGTGGTCATCATGATGGGCCGGAAGCGCAGCAGGCAGCCCGGATAGATGGCGTCGAACGGCGTTCTTGCCTTCCACGCGCTGCGCCTCCAGCGCGAAATCGATCATCATGATGGCGTTCTTCTTCACCACGCCGAACAGCATGATCAGGCCGACGAACGCGTACAGGTCCAGCTCCTTGTGGAACAGCTTCAGCGTCAGCAGCGCGCCGAACACCGCCGAAGGCAGGCCCGAAAGAATCGTGATGGGATGGATGAAGCTCTCATACAGAATGCCCAGCACGATGTAGATCACCAGGATGGCCACGATCAGCAGGATCGACAGGCCCTGGAACGATTGCTGGAATTCCTTCACGGTGCCCTGGAAATTCGCGCTGATGGTGGGCGGCATGCGCAGCTCGCGGCACGGCGTCGTTCACCTGATCGGCCGCTTGGCCCAGCGAAAAGCCGGGCTGCAGGTTGAAGGACACGGTGACCGCCGGAAGCTGGCCGAAGTGGTTGACGCTCAGCGGGCCCACGCTGCGCGTCAGCTTCACCACGCGCATCGAGCGGCACCAGCGGTCCCCTGCGAGGAACGCACGTAGAGCTTCGAAAGCGCGTCCGGGCGTGCGCTGGTACTGCGGCTCCACCTCGCACGATCACCGCGTATTGATTGGCCGGCGTGTAGATGGTGGAAACCTGGCGCGTGCCGTAAGCCGCTGTAGAGCGCGTCTTGGATCTGTTCCGGCGACACGCCCAGCGCCACGCGCGCGGTCGCGATCGATATCCACCATCACCTGCGGGCTCGCGATCTGCAGGTCGCTGAGTTCACGTCCAGGAATCCGGGCAGCGTGCGCATCTTGTCCACCAGCGCGGCACCCAGGCATAGATCTCCTGCAGGTTGGCGCTCTGCAGCGTCATTTGATAGAGCGCTGGTGGTGATCTGGCCGCTGATGGTGATGGGCGGCGGATTCTGCAGGAACACCATCATGCCCGGGACGCCGGACAGCTTGGGCCGCAGCTCCGTCGATGATCTGGTCCACGCGAGAGCTTGCGCTCGGAGCGCGGCTTCATCATCGGCGAAGAAGCCGCCCTGGTTGCTGTCCCATCAGCGAACGCGCCCGTGTCTGCCACGTTCGGATCGTGCTGCACGATGTCTGCATACGCGCGCGCAGGTGCTTGGCCATGGAGTCGAACGAAATATCCTGGCTGGCCAGCGTGACGCCGAAACAGAAAGCCGCTGTCCTGGCTGGGAATGAAGCCGGTCGGCATGGTGAAGAACAGATACACCGTGCCGCCCAGCAGCAGCAAGCGCGAACAGAACCGTCGCGAATGGATGGCGCAGCACGCCTTGCAGCGTGTACGTCGTAGGCGCGCGCCATGCCCGTTGAACCGCCTTCGAACGCGCGATACAGCCGTCCGTGGCGGCCTGCGTGGTCGATAGCGCAGGAAGCGGCTGCCCAGCATCGGCGTCAAGCTCAGCGAGACGAAGCCGGAGATCAGAATCGCCACCGTGATGGTGACGGAGAATTCGTGCAGCAGCCGGCCCACGATGCCGCCCATGAACAGCACCGGAATGAACACGGCCACCAGCGAGATGGTCATGGAAATGATGGTGAAGCCGATTTCGCGCGACGCCAGCAGCGCCGCCTCCATGCGCGCCTTTGCCCATTTCCATGTAGCGCACGATGTTCTCCAGCATCACGATGGCGTCGTCCACCACGAAGCCCACCGACAGCGTCAGCGCCATCAGCGAAAGATTGTTCAGGCTGTAGCCGAGCAGGTACATCACGGCGAACGTGCCGACGATGGAAAGCGGCACCGCCACGCCGGGAATCAACGTGGCCGACAGGTTCCGCAGGAACAGGAAAATCACCATCACCACCAGGCAGACGGTCAGCACCAGGGTGAACTCACGTCGTGGATCGAATTGCGGATGGATTCCGACGCGTCGAAGACGATGTCCAGATTCACCGACGGCGGGATCTCCGTGCGGAAACGCGGCAGCAGCGCCTTGATGTTGTCCACCACCTCCACGGTGTTGGTGCCGGGCTGGCGCTGGACGCGCCAGGATCATGCCGCGCACGCCGTTGAACCAGGCCACGGCCTTGTCGTTCTCGACGCCGTCGATCACGTTGCCGAGCTGCTCCAGCCGCACCGGCATGCCATTGCGATAAGCCACGATCATCGGCCGGTAAGCCGCGGCGTTCGTCAACTGCGCCGCTCGATTGCACCGTGAAGGCCTGCTTGTCGCCGTACAGCTTGCCGGTGGGCAGATTGACGTTGCTGCGCTGCGATGGCCTGCATGCACTTCGTCGATGCCGATGCCGCGCGCGGCCAGTGCGTCCGGATCCACCTGCACGCGCACCGCGTATTTCTGCGCGCCGTACACCTGCACCTGCGAGACGCCGCTGACCATGGAGATGCGCTGCGCCAGCAGCGTCTCGGCGTATTCGTCCACCGTGTAGAGCGGCAGCGTGTCGGAAGTCAGCGCCAGATACAGAATCGGCTGCTCGGCCGGATTCACCTTCTGATACGAAGGCGGGCGCGGCATGTTGGGCGGCAGCTGCCCGCCGGCCTTGGCGATGGCCGCCTGGACGTCCTGCGCGGCGGCGTCGATATTGCGGCTCAGCGTCGAACTGCACAGTGATCGGTGTGGTGCCCTGCGTATTCGTGGAGCTCATGCTCTGCACGCCCGCGATGGTCGAGAACTGCGCGCTCGAGCGGCGTGGCCACCGACGAGGCCATGGTCTCCGGACTCGCGCCCGGCAGCGACGCGTTCACCTGGATGGTGGGATAATCGACGCTGGGCAGCGCGGCCACGGGCAGCGCGCGGATAGCCCACGATGCCGAACAGCAGAATCGCGAGCATGACCAGCGCGGTCATCACCGGCCGTTCGATAAAGATGCGGGAGATATGCATGGTCCGCTAGAGCGCCAGATTATCGACTTTGCCGGCCGGCACCGGCTTGAATCTTGCGCGCCGGGATAAAGGCGCAGCTGGCCGTCGGTGACCACGGTCTCACCCGGCGCGACGCCTTTGGCGATCACCGATTTGCTTGCCGAGCGTGCGCGCCAACCGTCACCGGCCGCGATCTCCACCGTCTGGTCCGCTTTCACCACGAAGACGAACTGGCCGTGCTGGCCGGCCTGCACCGCTTCGGAGGGCACCACGGTCGCGTTGCTCTGCGTGTCCAGCGTCAGTGACCACGTTCACGAACTGGCCCGGCCACAGCAAGTCGATCGCTGTTATCGAAGATGGCTTTCAGCCGAATGGTCCCGGTGTTGTAGTCCACGGTGTTGTCGATCACGGTCAGAACCCGCCGCGAGCGGTCTTGATCGGGCGTCGTCGTGCGAGGCGCCTGCACCGCAAGGTTTCGCTCGCGCGCTGCTGCCGGATAGCGCCCAGTTGCTCCTCCGGCACGCCGAAAGACTGACGAAGATGGGCGCGATCTGGTTGATCACCACCAGCGCGACGTCGTTCACCTTGATCAGGTTGCCGGCATGCACCAGCAGATTGCCCGCGCGCCCGGTGACGGGCGAGCGGATCTCGCAGTAACTGAGATCGAGCTTGGCGCGTTCCACGGCGGCCTGGTCGCTTTCGAGCGAAGCGCGGGCGCTCTCGATGGCTGCCTGGTCGGCGCGGACCGATTCGCTGCGCGGCATCGGCGGCGGCGCGCTGCTGGGTGGCCTGCATCGTGCGAGGCGACGCCTTCCTTGGCCAGCTCCTCGTAGCGGTGGGCGTCGGCTTCCGCGTTCTTGGCCTGCGCGCTTGTCGCGCGCCAGATTGGCTTGCGCCTGGGCCAATTGCGCGCGATCCTTGGCGACAGCGGCTTCGGCTTGCGCCAGCGCATCGCGATAGGGGCGCGGATCGATCTCGAACAGCAGGTCGTCTTTGTGGACGTCGCGGCCTTCGGTGAAATGCACGCTCATCAACTCGCCGGCGACCTGCGATTTGATCTGCACGGTGGAGGACGGTTCCACGGTGCCGATGGCGCGGATCTCCACAGGCACGGATTCCTCGGCGGCCACCGCCACGCTGACCGGAACGGGAGGCATGCCGCCGGCGGCCTTGCGCCTGCGGTTTGCTGCAGCCCGCCAGCAGGATTCCGCCGCAGCAAAGGACTACCAGCGGAAGCGATCGATCTCTAGAATACATTACGATTGTTCACAGTGAGAAACTTTATTGTACCCTGGAGGTTCCATGGCAGACTGGCGCATTCCCAACTCCGAACACTGTCTGCACATACTGGAACAGACGCCCGGCATTCTGCGGAACCTGCTATCGATAGCGACGGCAGAGCAATTGGACTGGCGGCCGTCGCCCGAGCGCTGGTCAATCGCCATGGTGCTGGCGCATCTCGCGGATGTGGAGATGAAGGGGTTTCACAACCGTTTCGTGCCGATGCTCGCCGAGGACCAGCCGCTGCTCAAGAGCTACGATCCAGGGGAGCTTTTCAAGCGGAGCACGCACTTCGATCCGTACGCCGAAATGGCGCGCTTCGAGGAAGAGCGTGGCCGAACGCTGGCGTTGCTGCGCGGGATGCCGGATGGCGCCGGCGACCGCACCGGCCGGCATGCCGAGTTCGGAGTCATCACCATCGCGCAGTTGTTGAACGAATTCGCCTTCCACGACCTGGGTCACACCCGGCAGATCATGGAACTCTACCGGTCGCATGTGTTCTATCCGGAAATGGGAGCATATCAAGGGTTTTACAAGATCAACCCGTGAGAACAAACACAACTTTCACCGCCCGCCGCGCTTACACCCGATCTTTCCCAAGCATTGCATGGATGGTAGCCTTTCTAAGGCCGCTCTGATTATTCTGACGAGAACTGACGAAAAACACCCCGCTGCCGTTCGCCGACCTCACCAGGCATAATCCTTCCTAACCGGAGCAGAGGATTTTTGAAAACTTACGGCAGATGCCGGCGGTTTACTGTGGAGTCTTCGTTGCGCCAAACGGTACGCTCCCAGATGGCGGCTTACCGGTCCGGATTGGAGCCGGACGGGCAGCATTATGAGCCACTGCCCGCACATTCAGCGCGTAATCGAAGATGCGCATCTTATCGGGGACAGGATCGAAGATCAGCCGGTACGATAGCTGCCCTGCGCCCACCTGCGCGAAGAGCCGTGCCAACGCGTCTCTTGCGGGCTCCCGGCTTGCGGCGAACGTCACCCTCTGGGTGGGCCAAAAGCGAACCCATCCGATGGTGATGTTTGACCGGGTACCCTTGTTGACCTCGTCGAGGATTGCCTGCAAGGTGTCAGCTATATTCCTCTCCGCGCTCGGAATGGTGACAAGTGTGGCCAGCGGTGAAACGACATCATGCATGGCTCCGTCGGCTCCCAAAACCTTTGTGGGCGTAAGATACACCATACCGTTGGCCTGCTCGACCTTGAATTCGCCCGGAAGATTCTGTTGACGGTACGCGGCCAGGAGCAGATTCACGTCAGAAACAGTAACGTCGCTACCGGCGACGGCGCCTTCAGCCGGGGCCTGGACCTCCGCTGTAAGCCGCGCCATGGGCGGGCCAAAGAGCCGGTAGCCAGGCTCCGCGGAACGCTGTTCAGGCGTAGAAAAATCCTGCAAGTCGGCTGTGTTTTGGTACGGCGGATCCTCGTAATTAATTGGTGTCCCCACTATGTCCTCCAGTGCATCCATGGCGTACCACAGCGGACGGCACTGGTTCACGTCCACCACTCGCGTAGCCTGCGACCACAGCGAACTAGTCATCATTACTAAGAGCGCAGGACATGAGAATCCAGCGCGGCGTGCGATGTTTTTGAAATTCATGTAATCTCTCCTGGAGATCTGCTCCACCTGCTGGGTCGTTAATGATTGGTGCTCTGGCTCACCCCGGCACGGTACGCGGTCACGCTGCTCGTGTATATATCCTCGCCAACTGTGTCATAGGCATAGGGTTCGTTAGAGCCGCCGCCGTAATAGTCGATATTCATCACCTGCGGAATTCGTGCCCCACAGAGCACTCCAGTTCCGTGGTAGTGCGTGCGATAGTACGTCACCACATTGTACGGGTAGCCTATGTAGTCATCTACCCACTCGTTTAAGCTTGTGATGTATGGCGGGTCGATCACGTAGTAACCGACGTTCCAAAGAGAGCCATCGACAGCGCTCCATTGTGGATAGATCGACCAGGACGCCCAACAATTATCGTAATGTGGGCTGCTAAAGCCCGTCGCTTCAAAAACCTGTCGGCCCTTGAAAATATCGCTTGAACCCGATGGCGCGTTAAGAATCTGCCGAAACTGCGCTATTGTGACGTAGATACCCGATCCTCCGAAACCGACCGCCATCGTGGTTTCAGAGGAAGGTTGATCGTGCGGCTGTTTCGTTAGACTAGTACTTCCGCCCTCGCCTGACACGTTCTGCCAAGAACTGTTCGGCGCATAGTCGTTACCCTTATTCTCAATGGTGCCAGTGTAAGTGGACTCTACCGGCGTCACGCCGTTACAGGTGGCGGAGGGTTTTGGATTGCTGCCCGTCCAACCGAACGCCGTGGAGCCTTCCGTCCCATCTATCTGGCTCGACGGCAGAATGTAACCGCTAACAGTGAAAGTGACCGACGGGCAGCCGTTCCCATAGTTAACGCCGGGCACGACGGCGGTTCCAGAAACGCCCATGCCATCGTCGTTGCTCACAAGCGTCCATTGGATTCCGTAGGAGTCCTGCCAGATGTTGTACCCAAGCGTTGTGGTGACGTCCACTATCGGAACGGGGTCGTTGCAGACGCCCGGGTACGCACACCCGAACTGGGCGCTCAAAGGACGACAACAAAGCGCAAGAAGCACAAGGCACCAAAGGGCAGGGTCCCTCCTGGCTACCGCTGAGAGAGAGTAGCGGCCCTCCTTAAAACCCGTTAAGAAAAAGCCCGCTCGCCGACGGCCCGCTATTGGCAAGTCGCATGTGGATCTCATCAGTCCTCCGGTCGCCACACAGTATTACACCAAGCCGACGATATATGCAAGACGCAAAATCCATAATTCCGCGTATATACCTGAGAACAAGTCTGAAATAGATTTTATGGCGGCTCCGATCACAGTGAATCTCTCCGATTTGCGCCCTGATCGTACTAACAATAACGCGGCATAATATCGCCGAAGTTTGTTAATCGGCGGAGGTCAGCAGCGCCATTCCGCTCTAGACGTCCTAGGCACATCATGATGACTACCTCCCGATAAAGGGCTGCGGTGAATACTCCGCCAACAAAAGCAATCCCTTTAAAATCAAAGCAGCCATCGCCCACTAAACGTGGAGCTTAGACAATTGAATGGTCGTCCTGGCGGGCCACCCCGCGAAGGCCATTTTCATCCCCCCTGTGCCGAAGCGAAGCGCTGCTATAGCCCACGGAGGGCGGCAGAAAATATTGTGTAATGACTGTCGGTTGCATCTCACGGAGTAAGATGGCTAGGTAAGCTTTTCCCTATTGACTCGTGACAGCAGGTCAGATGATGCAGCAGCGCCGTGAACTTCTCCTGCTTGTTCTCCTTGCTCTTTGACGCACACCGCTCAACCCTTGGGACACACTTACCCCGCTCTGCGTCGGTCGCGTGTTAGATTGCGCGATGTTCTCTTTGATCTCCGGTCTTCCCTCCCCAACCTCCGCCGGCGGTTTCCCGCCCTTGTTCGGCTGGTTCATCGGTACTACACCGGAGTCCGACTCCTCCGCGGCGTGCATGTCCGGCGTTCGGCCATCGGCCTTTCCGGACCGGCCGGCTACTTCTCTGGCGCCACGGAGGTCTCCCGGTTCTCGTGCATGAAGTTTCTCAGCGTGCGCGGGGTCTACGACTACGCGGGACCCGGCTACGGCTCGCGATGCGCGCCGCCGGTGTTGCCTTCCCCGATTGTGACCGTGTCGGCGTCCCGATCGGGATTTTCGAAGCTCAATACCCGGCCCACCGATGCCGCTGTTTACGCTTCGCGGGCCGCCTCGCGACGACCCGCGCAAAACTCGCGGTCAGGATGGAATCGCTATCTCCTTTCCTGTAAGACTCTTTCATTCTCTACTTCATGCCGGTTTATCCCGGCGCACCACAATCGGGCATAAACCTGCACGCCCATCAAACGCGCCCCGGCCAGCCCACCTTATCCAGCACCTCTTTAGCCACCCGAGCCGTATTGGCGTGAATAGTAACTGTATCCTCCACGTTCACCGCGTAGCCGCCCGCCAACACAATCGCGGCTGGAATATGGCTGTCGAGTGCGGTCCCAAGGACCAACCGGTCACGCTCCCGCAGGCCTTCCAGACTGAGCGATAGCCCGCCCAGTTGATCTTCGCAATACGGGTCCGCGCCCGCCACGTAAATCAGTAACTCGGGATGAAAGATGGCTAGTGCGGTGCGATATCCATTGCCAAGCCGCTGCAGATACTCATCGTCGCCCACGCCATCCGGTAAGTGAATATCCACGCTCGAAGGCGGCTTTTCGGACGGATAGTTGTTGAACTGGTGAATCGACAGTGTGAATACAAAGGCGTCGCCCGCGAAGATGCCCGCCGTTCCGTTGCCGTGGTGCACATCGCAATCCACTACCATGGCGCGCTGGATGCGCCCGTCCTGTTGCAGCCTGCGGATGCCCACCGCGATGTCGTTGATGGCGCAGAAGCCTTCTCCATGTCCCGGAAAGGCATGATGAAATCCGCCGCCGACGTTGAACCCGATACCGTTTTCAAGCGCCAGGCGCGCGGCCATAATGGTGCCCCCGGCCGCCAGCCAGAATGCCTCCACTAACTCCCGGCTGTAGGGGACTTCCAGTTGCATCAGTTCGCGGTATCCGAGCGTTCCTGTCTTCAGCCGGTTGACCCACCCCGGTTCATGAACGGCCAGGATATCCGTGTCGCTGGCCGGCTCCGGGCGGACGAAATCCTCCGCCGCGGCGAACCCGTCATGCATCAGGCGGTCGTGAATATAACGGTATTTCCGCGATGGGAATACATGGTCTCCCAACCGCAGGTCGTAGCCTTCGTGATAAACAAGGCGATAAGGCAGCATAATCGGCCCGCCGGGTCTCAGATGTACGCGATCACATCCATCTCAACCAATGAGTCGCCCGGTATTCCGCCCGCCGCGGCGATGGTGGTGCGCACAGGCGGATTCTCGCCGAACCGGCCTTGAAACACTTCATTCATTCCCTTGTAGTCCCTCAAATCGTTCAGGAAGACGCTGCACTTCAGTACTTTCTCCATGGACGATCCGGCATTCTCCAGCTCCTTCTGAATCTCGTCCAGCACGTGCGCGGTATGCGCCTTGATGTCACCCGGAAAATGCGCGCCCTTTCCGGCGATGAAAAGCAGATTGCCGTATGAAACCGCGCCGTTGAACAGCGGCGTGGACTTGGGTTTCTCGCCTCTGTAATGGACCTTCTTTTGGGTGCCGCTCTGCGCTTGGGCGGCTCCGCCCGCGGCAGCCGCCAGCGCGCCTCCACGGATAAATGCCCGCCGGTTTGAGTTGCTCATATTTCTCCAGTCACAATTCGAGAATCTGTCTTGTGGAATCCACAAGGCCAGCGACGAGTATAACTTAGCGCGCAACGTGGCTGTTTCGTGGGGCCCGCATGCGGAATTCTGCGGTTACACTGAAGGCGGTAATTAGTTTGAGCTTCTGGCTTGCCCGGGCTCGTTCTGAGCCCGGGGTTTTTCTCCTGGGAGGTTAGAGGTTAAATGTCTGCCCATAAGCTGATCTGCGCCGTGTTGGCCGCGTCTCTGACGGTTCCGCTGCTCGCCGGCCCGATCTTGACTACGATTCAGGATGTCATCTATAACGCCGACGGCACTCCTTACAACGGATTTGCGGTCATCACTTGGACGCCCTTCGTGGCGGGCGACACGTCCCAGATAGCCACCCAGCAGGTGACCGTAAACATCAGCGGCGGCAATCTGTTGGTGCAACTTGTGCCCACCACGAATGCGACGCCCGCGGGTTACTATTCGGTCACCTTTACGAGCGCCGGCAACGACCAGTTCACCGAGACTTGGGGCGTGCCGCCCAGCACCAGGCCCCTGCGTATACAAGACGTCTTACTGTCGTCCGGCACAACGCCATCTCCGCTGATCACGGGGGGCACTCCCATACCGGAGTCGGGTGTGATCGGTCTGCTGGCGGATCTCGCGGCGCGTCCCGTGGAAGGCGCCACCTGGGGAACCGGGCGGGTGGCCATCATCGATTCGACTGGCGCCCTGGATGCGATCGCCGGCAACGTTTCCGATTGCGTCCATGTGGATGGCTCTTCGGGACCGTGCGGCACCAGCAGCGGAGGCTCCGCCGGCCCGAACTTCACGGATGAGGAGATCCCCTCCGGCGCACTGAATGGCACGAACGTGGGTTTCACCCTCAGCGCGGTTCCCACGCCTCCCTCCAGCCTGGCGCTTTACCGCAACGGTGTGCTGCAGAAAGCCGGTCAGGATTACAATATGGCGGGCAATGCCATTCAGTTCCTGGCGGCTTCGACTCCCCAACCCGGCGACACGCTGCTGGCGTCTTATCGCGTAACTCCCACTGGCACATCGCAGGGTCCGCCGGCCCCTCAGGTTCTTTGCTCCGGCGTGGGCACGGCCACCTCGTCCACGACCCTTTCCGCGCTGGCCTCGTGCACCATCCCGCCGGGCACCGTGCAGCCGGGCGATCGGGTCAAGATCAGCTTCGATTATTCGCACGAGGGAACCCTGACGGGCTTTACTTTTGCCGTTAACTGGGGAAATACTGTGGTGTCGCAGCGCAACGGAGCCGTCACCGACGCGTTCATTTCCGGTTGGGCCGAGGCGGGCGCCAACACTTCCGCGTGCCAGTTGTCCGTGCAAAGCTGGGGGACGGTGATGGGCTTCGCGGCCGGTGTTTTGAACGCGTATGACTCGCTCCAGTACCCACTGATACTGGCTTTCCAGGGCCAGATGGCCGCGACTACAACCGATACCGTGACGTTGCGAAACTTCACCGTCGTGCTGTATCCGGCGACTCAGTAAGGCGTCTGGGGCGGGCCGCCCAAGCAGGGTGCGCGACATAATTGTGGATGATTTTAGGCGGCCGCCGAGCGAGAAGCCCAGTAGTCCTCGAATTTGCCGGACAGCCGGTTGCAGCGCAAGGCGATGATGGCATTGGCACCGCGCACTGTCCAGAACATGCCGGACTGCTTGAGACGGGACCCGATCACCGTTCGGCATCCTGCCTCGATGACTCCAGAGCCTATGAATAGACCCTGCTTGCGGAATTTGGGGTAGCGCATGCGATTTCGGTTCCGTTCGAAGTAGTCGGCTTGGATACGAAGCTCATCGCGTAACTGTGCCTTGCGTGTGGGGAAGCTGCGCAGTTCACTGACGACGTTTTCGACTCTGCCTCGGTTTAGTTTTTGGATTAGCTTCTTGGCCCAACGCTTCCGTTGCTTCTCGTCGGAGGGAAATAACTTAGCGGCTACATCCCAGAGATGCTCGCGCGCGTGCCAGATGTCGATGATCTGAATGGCGCCAGCAAAATGCTGGTCTGCGATATTCCAGATCCACTCGGCACCGTCGCCCAGCACCACTTTCCTTTTGGCCCGATCCCATCCCCGTTCGAAGGCTTCGGCGTAGAGCCGACGGCCAAACAGTTCAGCAGTTTCGATGGCCCCGGTATAGGTGGTGGAAGCGGCATCCCGAATGGGTCGGCCTTCCGCGTCGGTGGTGGTGTGGGTGAAGACACACCCGAGTTTGACTTCCCGGGTGCGTGCCGGCTGCCCCTGGGATCTGCCGGCGCGCCCTTCCAACTCGGCGTGTACCATCGGCAATTGGGTGCCATCCATTTCGACGACCAGCACGGGAACGGCAGCGCCCAAGATGTCGGGAAACTCCAATTGCACGATGCGATCTCGCTGGGCCTGTTCCCGTTCGGCGATATCGGCACCGATGGCTTCGGCGTGGCGTTCGACAGCTTTGGTAGTGACCTCCAGGCCGGCCAGCAGGTGCAGCCGTTGGCGGCCACTATCGAAGCTGGTCTCGCTTCCTACCATGGCCATCATACGTCGCACGCCGGGCGAACACTCCGTCCCGACTACGTCAAGTTCCCGATCGCGGGGACTGTGTCCTTGATGGCAACTCGGACAGAGATAGTAGGCTCGATCGTAGACCACAGGCCCCAGCATGGTCAGGATCTGCTTCGGGCGCGTTTCGCGGTATCGAGCTTGCTGACCGCAGCCGCAGGGGACTTGGCGGTCGTGCGCCGCCGGCATACACAACAACCGCTGCATGGCTATTGCCCCGGCGTGGTGCATAGAGTCCCGCACCAGCATCTCGACGGCCTCAAGATCGATCGTGCCGGTCTTATGCCAATCGCCGAGGACGATCTGTACCGTCCGACCTACTTCTTGGGCGACTTCTTGTTGGATCGCTTCTGCTGTTTTTTTTCCTGTGCGGTCAAAGTGTCCTCCACCGGCCGCAACTTGCAGATTTTCTCGTTGACTTCCAACAGATCGTGACCGAGCTGACGGAAGCGATGGAACTCTTCGACTTCCTGCTGAGCCTTGCGCAGAGCCGTCGCTGTGCTAAAGGTCTCCGTAACGGATTTTCCATTGACTTTGCGGGTCAAGCGATAGAAAGGGCCATGGCCCGGGTCATCGGGCCGGCGGCAGTGGCACCCTGGGTTGCCACATCGTCCGCCCGTGCTGGTAATCGACCCAGAACGCATATCGCCGAGTCGACTGATCTGGAACTGTGTCTGCGCGCGCTGAGCTTCGAGCGCGGAAAGAGCTTCGGTCATTGGGAACCTCCTAATACCTAGCGTACTACTACGCTAGGTTTAAGGCCACAAAAAAAGAAAGTGGCCCTGCCGTTCCATTTTGTGTCGCGCACCCGCCCAAGCAGAGCACGCTTGATGGCCTGCCCCACGATGCTAAACTGGTCGCACCCCATGCTTTGGAGCAAGCTCTTCATACCCACCTTGCGTGAAAACCCCGTCGAAGCCGAGGTAGCCAGTCATCAGCTATTGCTACGCGCAGGCTACATCCGGCAGGTAGCGGCGGGGATCTACAGCTATCTGTTCCTGGCGCAGCGATCGCTGTTAAAGATCGTATGCATCGTACGGGAAGAGATGGATTCGATCGGCGCACAGGAACTGCTGTTGCCGGCGCTGAATCCCGCGGAGTTGTGGCAGGAATCGGGCCGCTGGCAGGTCATGGGCGCCAACATGTTCCGCCTCAAAGATCGTTTCGAGCGCGATCTGTGCCTGGCCATGACGCATGAAGAGGTGATCACCGCCACGGCGCGCGGCGAATTGCGCAGCTACAAGCAATTGCCGCAAATCTGGTATCAGATTCAGACCAAGTTTCGCGATGAACCCCGGCCCAAATCCGGTCTGCTGCGCGTGCGGCAGTTTCTCATGAAGGACTCCTACACTTTCGACATGGATGCCGCGGGATTGGACGTGGCTTATCGCAAACACTACGACGCATATTGCCGTATCTTCCAGCGTTGCGGTCTGAAATACCTGATTGTGGAGGCGCACTCCGGCGCCATGGGCGGGAGCCAGTCGCACGAGTTCATGGTGGAATCCGAAGCGGGCGAAGACTTTGTCGTGATGTGCCGGAAGTGCGGCTACGCGGCGAATCGCGAGAAGGCCGCCGCCCAAGCCGCCGCGCCCGTGGCGCCCGATCCCGAGGGCGATTTGACGCCGGAAGAGTTTCACACGCCGGGGCGCAAGACCATCGCGGAGGTGAGCGGGTTCACGGGGTTGCCGGAAACTTCGCAGATGAAGAGTCTCGTGTTGGTGGCCAACGGCAAGCTGACGCTGGTTCTGCTGCGCGGCGATCACCAGCTCAGCGAGACCAAGTTCGCTGCCGCCGTGGGCGATGCGGCGTTCCGTCCTGCGCACGCCCAAGAGATCCACGACGCATTCGGCGCGAATCCGGGATCGCTGGGGCCGGTAGGTATTGCGAACCTTTCCATCCTTGCGGACCATGCGCTCCAGGCACGGCGCAATATGATCGCGGGCGCCAACCGCGACGATTATCACCTGCGGCACGTCACGCCAGGAGAGGACTTCCAGGCTGAGTTTATGGATTTGCGGCAGGTGGAGGCCGGAGACCTGTGCGCCCAATGCGGCGCGCCGGTCGAGATCCGCAAGACTGTTGAGATCGGACACATCTTCAAGCTGGGATACAAGTATTCCGAGTCCATGGGGCTCCATGTGACCAACGCCGATGGCGCCGAAGTGACGCCGATCATGGGTTCGTATGGCATCGGGATCGAGCGTATACTGAGCGCGGCGATCGAGTTGTATCACGATAATGACGGCATGAGTCTGCCGCCGGCGATCGCGCCCTTTACGGTTGTGGTGACGCCCGTCAACATGGCCGATACCGCGCAGAAGAGCGCGGCCGAAGAGATTTATCGGCAGTGCGTGGCTCTGGGGTTGGATACGCTCATGGACGATCGCGACGAGCGCCCGGGCGTGAAGTTCAAGGATGCGGATCTAATCGGCGTGCCGTTCCGGGTTACGATTGGCAAGAAGGCTGCCGGAGGGATTGTGGAGTTAGTGGAGCGAAGGGGGAAAAAGACGCTTGACGTGCCCGTGGCGGAGGCGGCGGCGCGGGTGGCGGAATTGGCGGGCGGGAATCATGGCGACTGACTGGGAGCGGATCCGTGGCGAGTTTCCAGCGCTGGCGGAATGGACTTACTTGAACACAGCGACGTTTGGCCAGATGCCGCGGTGCGCGGCTGAAGCCGCGGCCCGCCACTTCGCGCGGCGGGATGAATTGGCTTGTTCCGACTTCATGGGGTGGTTTGACGATGCCGATCGCCTTCGCGGACGCATCGCGGGATTCATCGGCTGCCAGGCAGCGGACATCGCGTTCATTCAGAATGCATCGGCGGCCCTCTCGCTTTTGATGGGCGGATTGGATTGGAAGACTGGCGACCGGATTGTCACGCTGGAAGACGAGTTTCCGAATCATTACTACTATCCGGCGAACCTGCGGGGATGCGGCGTGGAATTCGTGGAGACCGCCTGGGAAGGCTTCTATGCCGCGCTCACGCCGCGCACGCGCTTAGTGGCCATCAGCACCGTGAATTACGCGACGGGCTTCCGCCCGCCGCTCAAAGAGATTTCGCAGGAGTTGCGGCGCCGCGGCATCCTGTTCTATCTCGATGGAACGCAGAGTCTGGGCGCATTGCGATTCGACGTTTCGCGGATGGGGCCGGACCTTTTCGCAGTGGATGCGTACAAGTGGCTGCTTTCGCCCAACGGGGCCGGGTTTATGTACGTCAGCCCGGAGTTGCGGGAGCGCCTCGCGCCTGCCGTAATCGGCTGGCGCAGCCACCGGGATTGGCGCAACCACGAGAATCTGCACCATGGCGCGCCGCAATTCGCGGCGGAGGCCGAGAAGTATGAAGGCGGCATGCTGCCGTTCGCATTGCTGTACGCCATGGATGCGGCGATCGGAATGGTCCAAGCGATCGGGCCGGAGACGATTGAGCAGCGCGTGATGGAACTGGCAGGTAAGACCCGCGACCTCCTGCGCGAGAAGGGCGCGTCTTTGCCGGCGGACCGTAGTCCGCATTACGATTCGCAGATTGTGACGGGACGCTTCGAAGGCCGCGGCGCGCCCGCCATTGCGCGCGAACTGCAGTCGCGCCGGGTGCTGGTGGCGGCCCGGCACGGCAATCTGCGCGTATCGCCGCATTTTTATAACAACGAGGCGGATTTGGCGCGGCTGGCCGAAGCGCTTTCTTAGCAATATATAATCTAGGTATGGCCTCGCTGGTGGACCTCTCGCATCCCGTCCTGCTGCGCGAAAAGCAGGAAAAACTTTTCGGCGTGCTGCGGTCGCTCGATCGCGTGATGGTGGCCTACTCGGGCGGCGCCGATTCGGCGTATCTGGCATGGGCCGCGCACCAGGTACTGGGCGCCAACGCCGTCGCCGTCACCGCGGACTCGGCCTCTATCCCGGAGTCCCACAAGCACGATGCGGAAGCCTTCGTGCGGCAGTTCGGGATTCCGCATGAGTACATCGAGACGCACGAATTCGAGAACCCGGATTATCTGAAAAACGACGCGAACCGTTGCTTCCACTGCAAAGATGAGCTGTTTACGCGCCTCGAACAAATCGGCCGCGCGCGCGGCATTGCCTACATTATCTACGGCGTAAACGTTGACGATCTGGGAGACTACCGCCCTGGCCAAACCGCCGCCGGATTGCACAAGGTGAAGGCGCCGCTGGTAGACGCGGGTCTCGCCAAGGCGGAGATCCGGGAATTATCCCGCCTGGCGGGGCTGCCCACTTGGGACCGGCCGGCCTCGGCATGCCTCAGCTCTCGCATCCCTTACGGCACGCCGGTGACTATTGAAAACATCAAAACCGTGGAACGTGGCGAAGAGGAATTGAAGGCTCTCGGCTTCCGCCAATTCCGCGTCCGCTACCACGGCGAGCTGGTCCGGCTGGAGATCGCGCGTGAGGAACTTTCGAGAGCCCTGTCGCCGGAAATGGCCCGGCAATTCACGGCCATCTTCAAGGCGCTCGGCTTCAAGTATGTAACGTTGGACTTGGAAGGCTACCGGCAGGGATCTCTGAACGAAGTGCTGAACTTGCCGGTAACCGCTGATCCGCGTAGCCCCGCACTTGCGATACCTGGCGCGGTCCGCCGACAGCCGGCCGGACCGCCCCCGGAGTCGCCCTCCGGCCGATTTCGACTGCCGGAATAGGCGCCGTGCCTTTTAATGAAAGACGCCATCGCCGCCGCGCTCTGCGCCATGTTCGCCGCAATCGGCCCCATCAAGCGCCTACCTCAATGCGCCCAAGGTAATGACCACCCAGAACCGCGGCCACGATGCCGGGGCCGGGCAGCGAGTCTGCCACGGTGCTCAGGGCGGAGACCTCCGCTCGAGCCGTGCGGAGTGTATCGCAGATGAATCTGAGGACATAGTGGTCTCTTATGACCGCCGGGTAGGCCGAAAATGTCTTGCTCTTTTCGGGTTCTTCGATATCGGATTCGATGGCCGTCAGCCCTTCGCGCCGCGACCGGCTGAACAGGTCGTCCAGCGCGGTTTGGAAACCGGTAAGCATCGTTTGGCGATCGGACAGTTTCAGTATCGTCATCCTGGGCCACGCCGGCCGAAACACAGTCATAATTTGGCGGTCTCGGTCAACCAGACAAACACCGATCGGCAGACTATCCCTTAATGGCGGAAGGTTAAAAAAAAGGAAAAAAACCGTTGACAAGACCGCGACCGGTGATATACTCGCTCAAACAAACTAAATTCGGCTTCACGCCAGCGTGTAGCGGAGCCCTCCTGAATGCCGAAGAAGATTGGGCGGCGCAAGTCCGCAAAGCGCCGCCCTTAAAAAGGCCAGCGGCGCCATGCGGAGTTCTTCGCGTTGGGTTGCGGGCCGGATCCGTCGGAGAAATGGCCCGACCGTGGCATCCCGAAATCCAACTCGGCCTTCTCGAATAGCAAGGGCCGGTCGGTAATCATTTCAATGGTGCTGCCCTTAGCCAGGATGGCATCCGGTCCCCGCGAGAGCAGAACGGCCATCAATCCCGCGGTGGCTCCCGCAGCGGCTCCGATTCCCCCTCCCATGGCATAGTGCCCGCTTGCGGATCCCGCGATCAGGCCAATCGATGCACCCGCTCCGGCCGCCTCGGCGACGGTGCGCGCGTCACCAGCCTTGTTGCCCTCGCTCACCACTTTGCCTTCGCTCTTGTTGAATTCCTCGCCGCCGCGTCCGTCGACGCCGCCCAGACGCGCGCGGAAATCGCGTGTCACGCCGTTGGGTAGCGTCAGTGAATCGAAGCGCAAATATAGTTCGCCGCGGCCCTTCACGCGCCCCGGACGCTTGACCTCCGTTATCGTGCCGGCTACCCAACTGCCTGGAGGGATCACGATGCGGCCGTTGGATAGGATCGGGAACACCGTTTCGAGGTAAACCCGGTCTCCCTCCGCCGCATTCTTAGTGCTCACCGTGTTGATCATGCCTAGCGGGATGCGGGTGCCGGGCACGATCGTGTAATCGACCGGCGTCGGCTCTTGCGCCAGGGCGGCGCCCGCGGCAAGAAGAAGCGTAGCCAAAGAGAATCTCAGCGACATGCGAAACTCCTGTGTTCCATTTTAACTTACGCCCAAAGGTTCAGGGTGCGCACCAGCGGCTCCGGCTGGTCTTCGAAAACCAGTGTCACCTGATGCCCCACCACGCGCCAGCGGTAGATGGCCACCGCGCCATGCACCACGATCGCCACCGCCGCCAGCCAGAGGAAGCGAACGGGGCGCTGCAACATCCAGTATTCCAAGGCGAGACAGGCCGAGATGTAAGTGGTGAAGCCAAACAGGTAGATCGGCCACGATACCTTCAAGTTCGCCTTGCCGGGCAGATAGGAGCAGGTAAACGGAAACTTCTCGAAGTTAGCTAACAGCACTTCGACCAACAGCCACGCCACCACCGCGCCGAACAACATATGCAGCAGCGCCGGCCGCCAGCCCCAGAACAGCACATGCAGGGGCAGCAGCAGAGCGAACAACGGAACCACGCCGAGCACGATCATGGCTTTCTTTACGCCCGCCAGGCACCGGCGGGCCTCGCCGCGGTCGGACACCTGGAACATCCAATTGGCGCGCAACTCGGCAGGCACCGCGAAGACATGCCGCATGCCGCACAGAATGAAAAAGGCCAGGATCGGCGGCGCCGGCAGCAATTCGGGCGTGGGGCGGTACATCCAGGAATTGCCGCCGCGCGCCACCAGCACCGCCAGGCCTTCGAACACCAGGGCACAACCCGCCGCCACGTAAGCCGCGAAAAACAGTTTGTGGCGGCGGCTGCGCGTGAGCGTCTTCCAGATGAAGTAGAACGAAGCCTGTTGCAGGCCGTCGCGCACCACGAAGCGGTCGAGCATCCGGCCCGTGAACTTTTCCATTGCCGATGGCTCGGAGGAGAAATCTTCCGCGCTTTCGAGCGACCTGCGGACGTGCCTCTTGTAACTCAGGATATAAGTGGCCAGGGCGGCGATGGTAGTCCATCCCGCGGCCATGCGCGCCGAGGCGGCCAGATCGCGGAATACCGGATTAGTAGTCCAACCCAGTTGGGTCTGATAGAGACCCAGAAACCACAGCGGCGGATATAAGTAGACCGCGGCGGGATTGACGGCCGCAAACGGCCGCAGCTCGGAGACGATCCGCCCGGATAGCAGAAACATCAGGATCAGCAGCGCCACTAACCCGAACTGTACGTAGGGCGAGACGCGCCGGAATAACCGGTATCCGAGCACGTTCATCAAGAAGCCCTGCACCGCGACACAAGAAAAGAACACAAAGGCGTTGGCGGCCAGGATGGCGATGACGTGGCACCGCACAAACCCCGGAAGGTCGAGCACCGAGCCTCTCTGCGTTACCACCACGGGAAACATGATCGGCGAGAAGGCGTTGATGGCCACCGAAAAAACCGCCAGGAAGGCCAGCAGGGCCGCGATCTTCGCGCCGAACATAGTGCTCAGCCGGATGGGCAGCGGAGTCAGGTTCGCGTAATCGCGGCGATCCGGAAACAGCGATTCCCACTCGATCACCGTGACCAGCCCCATCACGGTCATGGAAAAGCAGATGAAGAATTCCTTCTCGCCGAGGGAGGCCAGATCCCGCACGTACAGGGGCTCGAACTGCAGCTTGACGAACTTCGACATGAACAGGAATGGCAGCAGCATGCCGGGCACCGCCAGCATGGCGAGGATGTTGACGACCGCGGACCGCAGATCCCCATCGAGGGCGATCAGGTCGTTATCGAAGAAACGGTTGAAGAAGTGCCGCGCCAGTTCGCGGAACTGGGAGATTTCGTCATGGATCGCGGGCGGCATGGCGTCGGTCAGGCGTGCATCACGTCCACGATGTCTTCGGCGATCTTCTCGGTATCCTCCTGCAGAACCAGTTGGGAAAAAATATCTTCGAGCGAGGGAAGCGACATGAGGTCCCGCAGGTGTTCCACGGAGTCGTTCGCCACCACGCATCCCTTCCGCAAAATGATCACGCTGGTGCACACCTTCTCCACCACCTCCAGCACATGCGAGCTGTACAGAATCGCCTTTCGTTCCCGCGCCAGCGCCTTCATCAGGTTCTTGAATACCAGGCTGGTGGTGACGTCGAGGCCCGAGAGGGGTTCGTCGAAAACCAGCACATCGGGGTTGTGCAATAGGGCGGCGGAGATGAGGATCTTCTGCTTCATGCCCTTGGAGTAGGACGAAATGGGCGAGTACCGGTGTTCGTGGAGCGCCAGCAGGTTCAGCAACTGGTCGATCCGGGATTCCAGCGCCGCGGCCGGCAGGCAGCGCAGGCGCCCCACCAGATGCAGGTATTCGCGCCCGGTCAAGTATGGATACAGGTTCGGTTCTTCGGGCACGTAACCGAGGGATTTTTTGTAGCCGACCATGTCTTGCCGGATATTGCGGCCCTGGTACAGGATCATGCCGCGCGACGGTTCGAGCAGGCCGGTCAGCATCTTGACAGTGGTGCTCTTGCCGGAGCCGTTGGGGCCCAGATAGCCGAGGATCTCGCCGGGACGGATGGTAAAGCTGACGTCGTCGACCGCGGGCCTGCGTGTGTATAGCTTGGTCAGGTTGCGGACCTCGAGCATACCCATTGAGACACCTGCTCGCGGTCAATTGTTCCCCGGCTAGCCGCTCGTTGCCGTCCAATCGTTGTACGGAACTACCCGGAGTACCATCGTTAGTACATCTTCAATCGATAGGCGGGAGCAAAATAAATGCAGGGCAGTCCGGTGAGAAGGACGGCCGTATGGGTTCCTATGCCAAATTTATTAACTAAAGACAACCTGATCCAGCACATCCAAGCCTGTTGGCAAGACGAGTCCGGCCAGGACCTGATCGAGTACACGCTGCTGATGGCGTTTGTGGCGCTGTGCTCCGCGACGCTCTTTATTAATACTGGCAGCAGCGTCAGTAAGATTTGGAGCAGCACTAATAGCACACTGAGCACGGCCGCATTGAAAGCCGCCAGTTAGGGTGGATTCGAAATCTGCCGTTTGATGCACTTGGCTTGGCCCCCGGCGGCCTTGGCTGTTGATTTTCTTGTTTCACGCTACATTGTGTTGCATTCCGTTGCGTCTCCGTTGCTGGACTGCCCATCTCACGTCATCTCGGAGGGCGGCCCATCTCACCTAATCTTGTGGTTTCTAAGGCGGAATTTCCTGTCGATTTTTGTCGGGTGCGTCGGCCTTGGAGTCCCATAGTGCGTAGTACCGTTGCGCTTCATTCGGAAATCGTCGCGTGGTAGCATGGCCGCAGTCCTGGAGGGTTCTTCATGCGGATCATGCAATTTGGCCGGATCGTTTGCCTCGTCTGGCCTCTTTTCGCCCTGGCAAGGCCCTTGATAGGGCAATCTCACCCCTTCGAGAAGGTGGTTCACGCCTTCGCAGATTTTCCACACGGCGCCAATCCCTATGCCCCGCTTTTTTTGGCGAGCAATGGCAGCCTATACGGCACTACGAATGCGGGCGGCGCAGCGGGAGTGGGCGTCGTCTTCCGGCTGGACGCCAAGGGAAACTACAAGGTGCTCTATAGTTTCAAGGGAGGCACGGACGGCGCGAATCCGTACTCTGGCGTAACGATGGACGCGGCCGGCAATCTCTATGGCACTACATACCTGGGCGGGGCGAGCAACGCTGGAACTGTGTACAAGGTGAGCCCGTCCGGCCAAGAGACGCTACTTTACTCGTTCACTGGCGGGCCGACGGCGCCAATCCCTATGCCGGCGTGATCTTGGATTCCGTAGGCAATCTATACGGGACCACTTACCAGGGCGGCTCGGCGAGCCTCGGTGTGGCATACGAGGTGAGTGCGTTCGGCGAAGAGACGGTGCTACACACCTTCACGGGCACGCCGGATGGCGCCACCCCTTATGGGGGCCTGACCTTTGACCCCTCTGGCAACCTCTACGGCACTACCTTTCACGGTGGGGCTACCGACACCGGCTCGGTGTACGGACTGTCCCCTTCCGGCCAACTGACCATACTGCACTCTTTCGCCAACTACAGCGGAGGAGGGAACGGCGGAAACGGTTCCTACGCCGGCGTGGTGCTGGACTCGGATGGCAATATCTACGGAACCACCACGATCGCGGTCTTTAAATTGACCCCAGCCGGCGCTTACACCCCGTTACTTGTGTTCGGCGGCTCCGGTAATCCTACGGAGTTGCGTGGCGGGGTCGTGATGGACTCGGCGGGGAACCTGTATGGCACCTCCGAGAACGGGGGCCCAGACGGCACTGGGATCGTCTACAAACTAGATCCGCAGGGGAAGGTTACCGGGCTTTACCATTAGCCGGGGCGATCCGTGGACAACGCACCAAATGTGTTCATCAATGGGGGCGTGATCCTCGATTCGGAGGGCAACGTTTACGGCACGACTTCCTACGGCGGGGTGGAGGGGATGATTTACAAGATCGACCCGGCGAGGCAGGAGACGACTCTATACAGCTTCCAGGGGGCGCCCGGCGGGACCAAACCCGACGCGGGCATCACTATCGACGCCGCAGGCAACTTCTACGGAGTCACGCAGGACGGCGGCGCGCCCGATTGGGGCGTCGTATATAAGATCGACCCCTCGGGCCATGAGGCTGCGCTCTACACCTTCACGGGAGGAGCCGACGACGCGGCACCGGAGTTCGCTCCCGTGGCGGACTCGTCCGGAAATTTGTACGGGACGACGATGGGCGGGGGTTCAGGCTTCGTCGGCGCAGGTTTCGGCGTGGTGTACAAGCTGGATCCATCTGGTCAGGAAACCGTGCTTCATAGCTTCACCGGTGGGGCGGGTGGTGGCCTTCCCGGCTGGTTGATCCGCGACTCGGCGGGCAACCTTTATGGCACTGCAGCGTATGGCCCACCCGGTAGCGGGGTGGTTTTTGAGATTGACGCCGCGGGCAATTACTCTATTCTCTACGCCTTCTCGGGCGGGACGGACGGCGGCTTCGGCGTGATTTTCGAACTCAACCCGTCCGGCCAGGAAACGGTTCTGTACAGCTTTACCGGCGGCCTGGATGGAGCGGGTCCCAATTGCGTCACTCGGGACGCCGCAGGGAACTTCTACGGTACGACGACGGCGGGCGGGGTGGCCTCCGGGTTCGGTTCTGGTGTGGTCTTCGAGCTGGATGCCGCTGGTGCTTACAGGGTGCTGTACGCATTTACCGGCGGGGCGGACGGAGGGCTTCCCTTTTCCGGCGTGGTCCGTGACGCTGAGGGCAATCTTTACGGGACCACCAGTTCGGGAGGCATTAACTGCGCAACCGGGGGACTTGGCAACAACTGCCGCGTGGTGTACAGGCTGAGCCCGTCCGGCGAGGAGACGGTGCTCCACAGCTTCACCGGAGGCGGGGACGGAGCGAACCCGTCCGCCGGTCTAGTCCTTGACGCGGCCGGTAACCTCTACGGGACCACCCCCTGGGGCGGAAAGGGTGGATTCAGCAGCGTTGCGTTCTCCGGCGGCGGCGTGGTGTTTGAGATCAAAGAATAGCCGGAGCCACCCTGCGCACCGGGCAGGGGGTTGTCCTTCAGGGCAGCGACGAGGACTTCTACGTGCTCCAGGGGCAACCCACACGAGGAGTGGGGAGTTCTTGAAGCGGATAATCGCGCTGTAGGAATGCTCGCGGGCGCTTATGGCAGCAATCCGTAAACCACCAGCTTATTGGGCTTCCCGAGGATCCTTGGCACCACTGAATCCGCGAGAGGTTCGGCGAACGTTGCTACGTAGACCTTACCGTTTGCGACTACCGGAGGACAATACTTCGCAAACATTCCCAGACTGTCCCGCGCCGGATTTTGCTCGCTATTCCATAGTTCCTGGGAAATATCGGTTGCATCGAATGCTCGGAGAATGCCTTTTACGGTTTTGTTGTTGGCATTTCCCGCGAAGGGATGCGAAGCCCATACGATTGCGGTACGAGCCTGTGTCCCGTTAGCCGATAGAGTCAACATCCCACCCGGCATCGATGATTTGGGTGCGTGCATCGCGCTCTGGTTATGCGATACGAATCCGGTTCCGTTTGATCTGAATTCTCCAAGGTCGATTCGGAACTCCCTCAGATAATCTTCTTCGCCCCAGACAAACATCCGCCCGACATAGTTCTGACCGGGCGCGCAGGAGCTGCACCAAAACACGGGGGTGCCATGAATATTGGGCAAAATCGGGTCTTGCTCGGCGCCGACGGCGTTCATACTTGCCTGGAATTCCTGTATCAGGTGCATATCGTTTCTGTCGATCAGGTAACACTTGCCTTGTTTGTCGCACGCCAGGAGCCACGGAACCCCGGGCAGCACAATGGGGCCGCTTGAAAGGTCCAGATCGCGTCCATTCAGATTGGCGGCGTTCGATGGGGCAAAGGACTGCTGTATTCTCAGGCGCTCGCCCGATTCAAGCTTGAGAACGCTCTCACCATGATCGCGTCCTCCCAGGCTTCCGTTACCCGCCACACCGTAAATAGAGCCATTGCCGTCCGCGGCCAGAGCGGCGCCACTTTGCCATATACCGCCCTGGATACCGTCGGGTGTCGTGCAATATACAGCTATCCGGCGTAAGGTTTTCGCATCATAGGCAAGAATCCAGCCGTGATATCCATGAACGTCGCCATCGTCGTCATGCGATCCAAACGCCAGGTAGACAACGCCATCCAGCAGCAGCAGACCCGGGCGATTCAGGTTCTTTCTGGGATCAAACGCGACGATTCCATCGTTGCTGCCGAATCCACCGCCCGATGCAGACGCAGTAATGATTGCGGGGCTGTTAAACTCCTTCCGTTCGTTGCCTGTACTCAGGTCAAGGGCGTGCAGCCGTTGAGCGTAGCGGCCGCCCGGCTCCTTTGACTTAACGACAACATAGATGGTCCGGGTCGAAATATCGATAACGGGAGTGCTGGTAATCCCGATTGTTCTTTCAAAATTCAGATTTTGTACATTCCTGTCCAAAACCTCGTTTCGAGGCACGGGATCGCCAAGCACGGCAGGCGTGAGATGCCAATACGGGGAAGATGCAGCCGGATCGTCCGCATCGTACGCGTACACGCTATTGTTGGCGGTGGCAAGATAGACGACGTTTCGTTTTCCTTTTCCCGGAATGTCCACATTCGTTGCAATGAGCGGCTGTGCATAAAGATCGCCGTCGACGTCGCGTTCAAACAATTTGCCGAATTGGCTTTTTACATTGCTTGTATTCAGAACAGTCTCGCTCAGATTTACTCCTGTGCCGCTGCTGTCATACCTGTTCATCGGCACGTCCACGGGCTCACAGAGCCCATTCGACAAAGAGGCCAATGTAAATAGAACGATGGTGCGCGTGCTCATATAACGATTCAAACTGGAATTTCCGTTTTGGCTTTCTTACCGGGGTATTGTACATCCAACCGCCTCCGCTTGTGCCGGCTTCTTGAATGTTTCCCAATCCCGAGGTGAATTGGGCACCTGATTTCGAAAAAAGACAGAGCATTCTGGAATCGGGCCCGAAAGCTCGGTTCCGTTACTCGCGGCTAGTTTATCCGCGTCCGGATGCCATGGGTTACGGCAAATATTTCGAGGCATTGTCCGCGCCTCGCGGCCGGTTGCAGCCATTAGAAGGCAAGAACGCAATCGAAGAGATGGCGACGGGTCCGCATTACAGAAGCCGAACTCGCCGCGACATCCATGCCGTACTGGCCAAGGTCCAGGAAGGCGTGGATCTGATCGTGGAGCAGGACCATCGTCCTGTGGCTGCCATCCGGGCGCCGCACCGAAGCGGGCGGCCTATCTCGGAGATCCTCCGGCAGGCGAAGGATCGCAACTCCACTGTGACCCTCGATCCTGACTTCGGAAAGGACCTGGAGGCTGTCATCGCCGGCCATCCCCCAAGAGCTTGGGATCGGCTAGGGCCGATGCCCTGACGCGACTGACTGCGAGTTTGTGGTCCGAAGGCGTTCAGCGTCTTCGCAGCCGATATGGCCGCTTTGAACAAGCGCGACTTGGCGGACGAAATAGCGCCGGTTCAGGTTCAAAACTGATTCTGAGCCGCGTCCCGGTCGCCATGGCGTATTTTTCAAGAGTCCGCGTCGAGGGCATACTTCCTCCGCCTTCCAGACGCGCGACAACGGCCTGTGTCGTCTGCATGCGCTGCGCCACCTGCTCTTGCGTGAGGCCTGCGCGGGCGCGGGCTTCGATCATCGCGGCGGAAAGTGAAACCTCTTCCTCCAGTGCTTCATATTCGCGCCGGTACTTCGGGTTCTTCATCCAGTTCTTGTGGAGATCATCAACAGTCGTGCGTTTCATTGATCCTGTACCTCCTGGGCTCTTTGCAGCGCGATTTCAATCTCTCGCCGGGGCGTCTTCTGCGTTTTCTTGACGAAAGCGCGGACGACGACAATCCGGCGGCCCTTGGCGGTGACGTAGACCGCCCTTGATATCCCGTCCTTGCCCTTCATGCGCATTTCCCACAAAGGGCCTTCCAAGTGCTTTACGTGGGGCTCATGAACTCGTTCGAGGCCGTACCCAGCTCGACGATGCGGCGAAAACGGGCCCGCATATCGGGCGGCAGGGCTTACAACCCATGCCATCAGGCTATATTATTGCATTTTTGCAATGTCGCAAGGAGGACGGGGGTCCCTGAGAGGATTGGTCGGGGCGCGCGGATTTGAACCGCGGACCCCCTGCGCCCAAGGCAGGTGCGCTACCGGGCTGCGCTACGCCCCGACATTCAATTGCTCTTTACGATTTTAAACCACTTTCTCAATTTCCGATACCGTCCGGCCTGCCTTGTCGACCCAAGATCCCGCCGCCGTGGGTGACAAAACCCAATCAGTTGACCTTGCCTGTCTCAAAATCCGGCCGGCCCTCATTCGTGCTCCGGCTCAGTTTCCGCAGCGCCTCCCTGCGGCGTTTCAACTCCATTTATGTCATATTAGACACCAGAGATCATGGCTAGGACGGCGAACAAACCGCTGGTTGGGCTGAGAGAGTCAGTGACCGTCGACTTGATGGTGCGGTCGCTGTTGGCTATCGGAGCGACTCGTGGCGAAATCGCGAAGCTGATCAAGCGCGTGGACACGCGTCCGGCTGCGTAGCCAGTCCATCTGGAGCCATTGGGATTAGCTTTGAGCGAAAAGCAGATTCCCTCCGTTACTCGGGAAAATCCCCCCCCATAAAAACTCCCCACAAAAACCAGTTGGACATTCCCCCCTCCGTGTGCTAATCTCTGAATGTCCCTCAAGACGCTCAATGGGAGGTCTGCGCTTCTAGGCCAGACCGTTTGCACCAGTGAGGATTTATGGCAAATCAACCAAGGAAAACAATATCAGGCCGCGGCCAAACAGGTCCAAGCGCGCGAGTATCCGCTGGAAGAAGCCGTGCCGCTGCTGCAGAAAATCAAGTACGCCAAGTTCGATGAGACCGTCGAGGTGCATCTGCGGCTGGGTGTGGACCCCAAACACGCCGACCAGATGGTGCGCGGCACGGTGGTGATGCCCAACGGATTGGGCAAGTCCAAGAAAGTGCTGGTCATCGCGGCGGCGACAAACAGAAGGAAGCCGAAGAAGCTGGCGCCGATTTCGTGGGCGGCGAAAACATGGTCAACAAGATCCAGTCCGAAAGTTGGACGGATTACGACGCGGTGATCGCCACGCCCGACATGATGCGTTCGGTCGGCAAACTCGGCAAGATCCTCGGCCCGCGCGGGCTGATGCCCAATCCCAAGACCGGCACGGTGACGCAGGATGTGGCCAAAGCCATCCGGGAGATCAAGGCCGGCAAAGTGGAGTTCCGCGTGGATAAAACCGGAATCATTCATGCGCCCGTGGGCAAGATCAGCTTCAGTTCGGAAAAGCTGGTCGAAAACGCCTCCAGCCTGATCAGCGCGGTGGTCAAAGCGAAGCCGCCCGCGGCCAAAGGCAAGTACATGAAGAGCGCCACCATATGCTCGACCATGGGTCCGGGCGTGTCGCTGGATGTGACGGTATTCAGCGCCAAGGCGGCCGTCTAGCGGGTATCGAAATGAAGAAGAAAGAAGATAAGAACAAGGATCTCGAAGCCCTGCACCAGGATTTGCAGGCGTCCCGGAACCTGTTTGTGACCGGCTACGAAAAGCTGCGCGTCGCGCAGGATTTCGAACTGCGCAAGACCATCCGGGCGGCGGGCGGAAAGTACCGCGTAATCAAGAACAACATCGCCGAGAAGGCCGCCGAAGGGACCGCCGCCGAAGAGGTTTTGAAAAACCTGCGCGGCATGACCTCGCTGGCCTACACCACCTCCGATCCGGTGGCGCTGGCCAAGGCACTGACGGCCTACGCCAAGATCAATCCGGCCTTCACATTCAAGGCCGGCCTGGTTGAGGGCCGGGTGATCGACGTCAAAGCCATCGGCGACCTGGCGAGCATGCCGTCCGAAGGAGGAGATCTTCGCCAAATTGCTGTTCCTGATCAATGCTCCGGCGCAGCGGCTGGTAACGGCTTTGGGCGCGGTGGGGCGGAATTTAGCCGTGGTGGTCGATCAGGCCGCGAAAGAAGGCAAGTTCAAAGAGGGGTGAAGTACGTATCGCCCCGATATCCAGTTATTGAGAGAGGAGTTCGATTCGGACAAATGGCGGAAATCAACACAATTGCGGATCAGATTCAAGGCTTGACGCTGCTCGAAGCTTCCCAGCTCGTCAAGCTGCTGGAAGAAAAACTGGGCGTTTCGGCGGCAGCGGCGGCTCCCGTCGTGGCGGCCGGCGGCGCGCCTGCGGCAGCGGCGCCCGTAGCCGAGGAGAAGACGGAATTCGCTGTCGTTCTCACTGCGGTCGGCGCCAACAAGATCAACGTCATCAAGGCGGTTCGCGAAGTCACCAGCCTGGGCCTGAAAGAAGCCAAGGATCTGGTGGACGGCGCGCCCAAGCCGATCAAGGAAGGCGTCAGCAAGGATGAGGCGGAAACCATCAAAAAGAAGTTCACCGATGCCGGCGCGACTGTTGAAGTGAAGTAGCGGGTGCGGGCTTATATGCCTGCAAGTTGCTGGAACTAATATGCTTGTATGTCGGTTCCAGAATTGCTGTTGACGACCAGGGTAGACTCTGGTAGGATAAACGGTTGGGATCTTCTTCTTTCAACCGGATTCGATCCCATTGGTGACTGTGAATTTCGAATCCTGGCAGTTAAATTGCAGTTGGTTCGCAACTGCAAGGCGGGGATTTGCGTCCCGTTTTGCGCCCGCAGTTCTCGCTTTGGGATTGGTGTGTCTCGAGTCGCCTCTTCCCCCCGCTCTTCTCAGCAGCACTCGCTGACGACTTCGACCCGGCTCTCGCCACTCACGCTATCTTGACTCCAGTCCGGCTCTTGCCCCTGCATCAACTTGCGGCCACTCCCAGGAGCGATGCTCCTCCGGGTTGGCCAACGTGTTTTTCGTAGTTTTTAGCTCTTTTGCTTAGGCTGTTCGGCCCTCAGGAGTTTAAAAAACGAATGGATATTCAAAACAGCGGCGCCGCCCCCGAGCGAGTTGATTTTTCCAAAATCAAGACTTCGATCCCGATTCCGAACCTGATCGAGGTTCAGAAGAATTCCTACGAGCGGTTCCTGCAGATGGACCTGCTTCCCAACGAGCGGGAAGATACGGGCCTGCAGACGGTTTTCAGCTCCGTATTTCCGATTTCCGATTTCCGCGGCGTCAGCGAACTGGAGTTCGTCGATTACTCCATCGGCAACTGGGAGTGCAAGTGCGGCAATCTGAAGGGCCTGCATCATCTGCGCTCCACCTGCCGGAACTGCGGCGCTACCATCCGCACCGATCCGTTCCATGCCGGCGATGTGCTTTGCCATCATTGCGGCACCTTCAATAAGAACGTGGTCACGTTCTGCAACAAGTGCGGCGACCCCGTCGGGCTGCAATTGAAATACGACATGGTGGAGTGCCAGGAACGCGGCATGACGTACGCCGCGCCGCTGAAGGTCACCATCCGGCTCACCGTTTACGCCAAAGATCCCACTACCGGCGCCAAGAGCGTCCGCGATATCAAGGAGCAGGAAGTCTTCTTCGGCGAAATCCCGCTGATGACGGACAACGGCACCTTCATCATCAATGGCACCGAGCGCGTGATCGTCTCGCAGTTGCATCGTTCCCCCGGCGTGTTTTTCGAGCGCGTGCCGGCGCAGGGATATTTCCTGGGCAAGATCATTCCTTACCGCGGAAGCTGGGTCGAATTCGAGTACGACACCAAGAACCTGCTCTATGTACGTATCGACCGCAAGCGCAAATTCTACGGTTCCGTGTTTTTGCGCGCCTTGGGATTCAAGACCGACGAGCAGGTATTGCGCGCTTTCTATACCGTCGACCGCATCTCCATCAAGGACAACAAGCTCTACTGGAACCTCTATAACAAAGAGGGGGAGTTCACCAACGGCCTCACGGGCCTGAAGCTGTCGCACGCCATCGTCGCCAAGAGCGGCGAGACCATCGTCGGCCAGGGCAAGAAGATCACCTCCACGCTGCTGAAGAACATTCAGGCATCCAAGATTCAGCAGACGGAGATCGCGCCCAACGATCTGGAAGGCGCCTACATCGCCGCCGACGTGGTGGACATGGCCACCGGCGAAGTCCTCATCGACGCCAACAACGAGCTGACCACCACCGGCATCCAGAAGCTGATGGAAGCCGGCATCGAGGAATTCGAAGTCTTCTTCCCCGAGCGCGACGACGTGGGCACGGTGATCTCCGCCACGTTGAGAAAGGACAGCGTCAAAGCGCAGAACGAAGCGCTGATCGAAATCTATCGCAAGCTGCGCCCCGGCGATCCGCCTACGCTCGATACCGCCACGCAATTGTTCCAGGGCATGTTCTTCGACCCGCGCAAGTACGATTTCTCGCGCGTGGGCCGCATGAAGTTCAATATCAAGCTGCATCGACCGGGCCGACGCCACGCCGCTCGACAAGCGCACCCTCGATCCCGAGGATTTCCGCGCCACCATCAAGTACCTGCTCAAGCTGCGCAAGGGCATCGGCGCGGTCGACGATATCGATCACCTGGGCAACCGCCGCGTGCGCGCCGTGGGCGAACTGCTGGAAAACCAGTTCCGCATCGGCCTGGTGCGCATGGAGCGCGCCATTAAAGAAAAGATGTCGGTGTACCAGGAAATGTCCACGGCCATGCCGCACGACCTGGTGAACGCCAAGCCGGTGATGGCGGCCATCCGCGAATTCTTCGGGTCGAGCCAGCTCTCGCAGTTCATGGATCAGACCAATCCGCTCTCGGAGATTACCCACAAACGGCGTCTTTCCGCGCTGGGTCCAGGCGGTCTGTCCCGCGAGCGCGCCGGCTTCGAAGTCCGCGACGTGCACCCCACGCACTACGGCCGCATCTGCCCCATCGAGACGCCCGAAGGCCCCAACATCGGGCTGATCTCGTCGCTTTCCTGCTTTGCCTGCATCAACGAATACGGCTTCATCGAAAGCCCCTACCGCAAAGTGCAAAAGGGCGTGGTCGTGGATGAGATCAAGATCCTCAATCCCGGCGACACGCAATTCAAGGTGGGCGACATCGTGCGCCGCGCCGACATCGAAAAAGCCAATGCCGCGCTGGGCGCCAAGAAGCAGCCCGCCGAGTACGAAGCGCATTGCGAGTATCTCTCCGCCTGGGAGGAGGACAAGTACACCGTCGCCCAGGCCAACGTCGAACTCGATGAGACCGGCCGCATCGTGGCCGATCTCTGCAACGCCCGCCAGGCGGGCAATTTCGTGCTGAAGCATCGCGACGAAATCGAGTACATCGACGTCAGCCCCAAGCAGCTCGTCTCGGTGGCGGCCAGCTTGATTCCGTTCCTCGAGAACGACGACGCCAACCGCGCCCTGATGGGTTCCAACATGCAGCGCCAGGCCGTGCCGCTGCTGCGCGCCGACGCTCCTTACGTGGGCACCGGCATGGAGCGCGTGACCGCCCGCGATTCGGGCGCCGTGGTGCTCTGCAAGCGCTCCGGCGTGGTCGATTCGGTGGATTCCGAGCGCATCATCGTGCGCGTGGAAGGCGGCGCCGCGCATGAAGGGCAGCTCTCCCGCGAAGTGGGCGCGGACATTTACCAGCTCACCAAGTTCAAGCGCTCCAACCAGAACACCTGCATCAACCAGAAGCCCATCGTGGCCATGGGGCAGCGGGTGGCGAAGGGGCAGGTGCTGGCCGACGGCCCTTGCACCGACATGGGCGAACTGGCGCTCGGCCGCAACGTGCTGGTGGCCTTCATGCCCTGGCGCGGCTGCAACTTTGAAGACGCCATCCTGGTCAGCGAAAAGCTGGTCAAGGAAGACTACTACACCTCGATCCACATCGAAGAGTTCGAGATCGAGGGCCGCGACACCAAGCTGGGTCCGGAGGAAATCACGCGCGACATCCCCAATATCGCGGATTCCTTCCTGCGCAACCTGGATGAAAGCGGCGTGATCCGCATCGGCGCCACCGTGAAGCCCGGCGACATCCTGGTGGGCAAGGTGACTCCCAAGGGAGAAACCCAGCTCACCCCCGAAGAGAAACTGCTGCGCGCCATCTTCGGCGAAAAGGCCGGCGACGTGAAAGACGCTTCGCTCTACTGCCCGCCCGGAATCGAGGGCACGGTGGTGGATTGCAAGATCTTCTCGCGCAAGGGGCAGGAGAAGGACGAACGCTCGCGCGCGATCGAAGAATCCCAGATCGCCCGCCTGCAGCGCAACCTGCAGGACGAAATCCGCATCCTGACCGACGAGCGCGCCAAGCGCCTGGGCAACCTTCTGGAAGGCAAGCGGCTGCTGGCCGACCTGCACGACGAGAAGACCAACAAGCGCCTGCTGGCCAAAGATACGGACCTGACGCGCGAGCTCATCGAGAAGATGAAATCGCGCGACTTGAAGCGCATGCGCTTCAAGGATAAGGATCCGCGCATCAACGAGCAGATCGACGAAATCGAGGAGATGACCTCGCGCCAGATCGCGGTGCTCGAAAAGATCACCGACGAAAAGGTCGCCAAGCTGCGCAAGGGCGACGAACTGCCGCCCGGCGTGATCAAGCTGGTCAAGGTCTACATCGCCATGAAGCGCAAGCTTTCGGTAGGCGATAAGATGGCCGGCCGCCACGGAAACAAGGGCGTGATCGCGCGCATCCTTCCCGACGAGGACATGCCGTACCTGCCGGATGGAACGCCGGTCGAGATCGTCCTGAATCCGCTGGGCGTGCCTTCCCGCATGAACGTCGGCCAGATTCTGGAGACGCACTTGGGCTGGGCCGCCAAGGCCTTGGGCCTGCACTACGCCACGCCGGTATTCGACGGCGCCACGGAGCGCGAAATCAAGAAGGCCCTGACCGACGCCAATCTGCCGAAGGACGGCAAAACGGCGCTTTACGACGGCATGACCGGCCAGCCCTTCGAGCAGCCGGTGACCGTCGGCTACATCTACATGCTGAAGCTCTCGCACCTGGTGGACGACAAGATTCACGCGCGCTCCATCGGGCCGTACTCGCTGATCACGCAGCAGCCGCTGGGCGGCAAGGCGCAGTTCGGCGGACAGCGTTTCGGCGAAATGGAAGTCTGGGCCCTCGAAGCTTATGGGGCCGCATACATCCTGCAGGAGTTGCTCACGGCCAAATCGGACGACGTGTACGGCCGCGCCAAGATTTACGAAGCGATCGTCAAGGGCGAAGCCGCCATCGAACCGGGCGTGCCGGAGTCGTTCAACGTGCTCATCCGCGAGTTGCAGTCGTTGTGCCTGGACGTGGAGTTGATGAAGAAGGCGCCGCACGAAGTGCTGGATATGGCGCCGGCGGCGGACTAAATTTCGGTAGCTTTCTTTTCTATAGGCGCTTGCCCGCGTTCATTCGCGGCTCAAAGACTTTTTGGAGGCTTAATGAGATCCTCTCCCTACGATAGAGCGAATTTGATCGCCGATTTCGATTCCATCCGGATCAGTCTGGCATCTCCCGAAAAGATCCGGAGCTGGTCCCACGGGGAAGTTACCAAGCCGGAGACCATCAACTACCGGACCTTCAAGCCGGAGCGCGACGGTCTGTTCTGCGCGCGCATCTTCGGGCCCACCCAGGATTGGGAATGCTTGTGCGGCAAGTACAAGCGCATGAAGCATCGCGGCGTCATCTGCGACAAGTGCGGCGTGGAAGTTACGCTCGCCCGCGTGCGCCGCGAACGCTTGGGCCACATCGAGCTGGCCAGCCCCTGCTCGCATGTCTGGTTCTTCAAGGGCCTGCCCAGCCGCATCGGCCACCTGCTGGATATCACCCTGCGCGAGCTCGAGCGCGTGCTGTACTTCGAAGCGTTCGTCGTCGTCGATCCGGGCGAAGTGCCCGACCTGAGCCGCGGCGAAGTGATCACCGACGAGCGCAAGCGCCAGCTTGACCAGGAGTTCCCGGGTAAGTTCGTCGCCATGATGGGCGCCGAAGGCATCAAGGAGCTGTTGAAGAAGGTGGACGTCGAGTTTCTCAGCGAAGAGATTCGCGAGAAGATGAAGACGGAAGCCTCCCAGCAGAAGAAGCTGAAATTCGCCAAGCGCCTGCGCGTGGTGGAATCGTTCCGCAAATCCGGCAACAAGCCGGAGTGGATGATTCTCGACGTGATCCCGGTGATTCCGCCGGAGTTGCGGCCGCTGGTGCCGCTGGATGGCGGCCGTTTCGCCACTTCCGATCTCAACGATCTGTACCGCCGCGTCATCAACCGCAACAACCGCCTGAAGAAGCTGATCGAGCTGCACGCTCCCGACGTGATCGTGCGCAACGAAAAGCGCATGCTGCAGGAAGCCGTGGACGCGCTGTTCGATAACGGCCGCCGCGGCCGCGTGCTGCGCGGCGCCAACAACCGCCCGCTGAAGTCGCTCTCCGATACCTTGAAGGGCAAGCAGGGCCGTTTCCGCCAGAACCTGCTCGGCAAGCGCGTGGATTATTCCGGCCGCTCCGTCATCGTGGTCGGGCCCGAACTCAAACTGAACCAGTGCGGCCTGCCCAAGAAAATGGCGCTCGAGCTGTTCAAGCCGTTCATTTATCACCGCCTCGAACAGCGCGGCCATTGCACCACCATCAAGCAAGCCAAGGAACTGGTCGAGCAGCAGGATCCGGTGGTTTGGGACATCCTCGAAGAAGTCATCAAGGATCATCCCATTCTGCTGAACCGCGCTCCCACGCTGCACCGCCTGGGTATCCAGGCCTTCGAGCCGGTGCTGGTGGAAGGCAAGGCCATCAAGATCCACCCGCTGGTCTGCACGGCCTTCAACGCGGACTTCGACGGCGACCAGATGGCGGTTCACATCCCGCTGTCTCCGGAAGCCCAGATCGAAGCTTCCACGCTGATGCTGTCGTCGAACAATATTCTTTCGCCGGCGCATGGCGGCCCCATCGCCGTGCCCACCCAGGACATGGTGCTGGGCTGCTACTACCTGACCAAGGCGCGCCCCGGCACCAAGGGCGAGGGCCGCACTTTCGCTTCGGTCGAAGACGTGCTGATCGCGCTCGAAATGGGCGAGGTCGAGACCCTTACGCCCATCAAGCTGCGCTACACCGGCAAAGTCATCGACCTGGTGCACGCCTTCGACAACCAGAACATCCTGCACACCGAGCCCATCGAGTTCATCAAGCAGTACATGGAAACCACCGTCGGCCGCGTGATCCTGAACGATCAACTGCCGCAGGATATGCCCTTCATCAATGGCCTGCTCAAGAAGAAGGGCCTGGCGCAGCTGGTGCAGTATTGCTACCTGAAGTTCGGGCTGGTGGTTACCGTCCAGATGCTCGACGAAGTCAAAGCGCTGGGCTTCCTGTACGCCACCCGCGCGGGCATCTCCATCGGCATCGACGACATGGTGGTCCCGTCCGAGAAGGCGGGCCTGGTGCGCGAGGCCGAAAAGGAAGTGGTGGCCGTCGAGAACCAGTATCAGGACGGCGCCATCACCCACGGCGAACGCTACAACAAGATCATCGAAATCTGGTCGAAGGTCACCGAAAAGGTTTCCGACGAAATGTTCCAGGCCATGGAAGAGGACGACCGCACCGGCCGCTACCTCAATCCGATTTACATCATGGCCGACTCCGGCGCGCGCGGTTCCAAGCAGCAGATCCGCCAGCTTTCCGGTATGCGCGGCTTGATGGCCAAGCCCTCCGGCGAGATCATCGAGACCCCCATCACCGCCAACTTCCGCGAAGGCCTCAACGTGCTGCAATACTTCATCTCCACGCACGGCGCCCGCAAGGGTTTGGCCGATACCGCTCTGAAGACGGCCGATTCCGGCTACCTGACGCGCCGCCTGGTGGACGTTTCCCAGGACGTGATCATCGCCGAAACCGATTGCGGCACCACCGAAGGCATCTACGTGGAGCCCATCATCGAATCCGGCGAAATCATCGAGCCGTTGCGCGACCGCATCGTGGGCCGCGTGGCGCTCGAAGATCAGAAAGACTACGAAGGCAACGTGATCGTGGCCGTGAACCAGGAGATTACCGAAGACCTGGCCGCCGCCATTCAGGCTGCCGGTATCGAGCGCGTCAAGATCCGCTCGGTGCTGACCTGCGAATCCAAACGCGGCGTGTGCGTGATGTGCTACGGCCGCAACCTGGCCTCCGGACGGCTGGTGGAGCGGGGCGAGGCGGTGGGTGTCATCGCCGCGCAATCCATCGGCGAGCCCGGCACGCAGCTCACCATGCGTACCTTCCACATCGGCGGAACGGCCTCCCGTATTTCCGAACAATCCACCCAGGACGCCAAGTCCGACGGGTTTGCGCACTATATCGGCATTCAATCCGTGCGCAGCAAGGTCCGGCGAACTGATCGCCATGAACCGCAACGGCATCATGGCCGTGGTGGACGAGAAGGGCCGCGAAAAAGAGCGCTATCAGATGGTATACGGCGCCAAGATCCTGATGGAGGACGGCGCGCCCGTAAAGGCCAACCAGATCCTGCTCGAATGGGATCCGTACACCTTCTCCATCCTGACCGAAGTCACCGGCGCGGTGCACTTCAAAGACCTGATCGAAGGCGTGACCATGCAGGAGCAGTTGGATGAAGTCACCGGCATGTCGCAGCTCGTCGTGGTGGATTCTCCGGACGAGAAACGCCAGCCGACCGTCATCGTGCGGCCCGATACCGCGCAAGGCAGCAAATCGGAAGCCAAGAAGTACCTGATGCCGACCCACGCTCACTTGATGGTGCGCGACGGCGAAGAAGTCCACGCGGGCGACGTGCTGGCGAAGATCCCGCGCGAAACCACCAAGACCAAGGACATCACCGGCGGTCTGCCGCGCGTGGTGGAGTTGTTCGAAGCCCGCAAGCCCCGCGAGACGGCCATCATGGCCGAAATCAACGGCGCGGTGAAGTATGGCGAAGTCAGCAAGGGACAGCGCAAGATCTATGTGATCGGCGAGGGTGGCGAGCAGCGCGAATACTCGCTGCCGCGCGGCGTCCACATCAACGTCCAGGAGGGCGAGCGGGTGAAAGCCGGCGATCCCCTGATGGACGGTCCCCGCAACCCGCACGACATCCTGGATGTGCTCGGCGAGAAGGAACTGCAGAAGTATCTGGTCAACGAGATTCAGGAAGTCTACCGGCTGCAGGGCGTCAATATCAACGACAAGCACCTGGAAGTCATCGTCCGCCAGATGATGCGCTGGGTGAAGGTGGAAGACATCGGCGACACGGAATTTCTGCCCGAAGAAGTCGTGGATAAATTCCGGTTCCGCGCCGAAAACCAGCGCGTGGTGGATTCCGGTGGCCGTCCGGCGCAAGGCCGGGCAGTGCTGCTGGGCATCACCAAGGCGTCGCTTTCGACCGATTCGTTCATCTCCGCGGCCTCCTTCCAGGAGACCACCCGCGTGCTCACCGAAGCCGCTATCAACGGCAAGGTGGATTACCTGCGCGGGCTGAAGGAGAACGTGATCATGGGCCGCCTGGTGCCGGCCGGGACCGGCATGGAATACTACCGGAGGGTCAAGATCGCGGGCGAGGACGTGGTGGAGGAGCCGGTGGTAGAGCCTTCGCTCGATTCGATCCCAGGCTACGACGAAGAGGCCCGTATCCAATACGCGGGCGGGTTGACCGAGACGGGCGACGACTCGCTGGCCGAGTAGGTAAGTGGAGGGCGAGCTTTAGCCGGCGCGGGCTTGAGCCCCGCTCTTAGGGTCTCAAATGAACGAGATTATCTTTCTAGTGAGTGAGCCGCCCGAGGGCGGCTATGCGGCGGAGGCCCTCGGTCACGCGATTTTCACGACGGCAGGTACGCTCGATGAATTGAACTGGATGGTGCGCGACGCCGTCGTTTGCCATTTTGAAGAAGCTTCGCGGCCGAAGATTATTCGCTTGCATTTTGTCCGCGATGAAGTCATCGCGGTATGAAGCTCCCGCGCGATCTGGCGGGCGTAGAGTTGGCTAAGGCGCTGGGGGAACTGGGGTACGAAATAACTAGGCAGACAGGAAGCCACGCGCGGTTGACCACTCTTATGGCGGCGAGCATCATCTCAGCGTGCCGATGCACAGAGTGCTTCCGGTCGGAACTCTGCGGTCGATCTTGAGAGAGCTTGGCCGGCACTTTGACATGAGCGCAGACGATGCTGCGGCGCGCTTGTTCGGTTAAGTTTGTGGGGCCGGCGTCCAGCGCCGCGTCCGATGATATATGCTAGACACAATACGCGGGCGGGTTGACCGACCGGCGACGACTCGCTGGCCAAGTAGCGCGCTGGAACCCAGCTAACCGTTCACGGAGGCCTGCGTGGCCTCCCGCGCCCCGGGTGAAGCCTGCCGGGTCTTGGCCCGGCAGGCCTGCCAGCCGCCGTATTTTCCAAAATCGAGCAACGGAGTCAGCCCGCACGCCCGGCCGCCATCCTGCCGCCGGTGCACCGCTCTTCCGAAGCACGCATTGCACAGATAAAGGTCGCCCCGTACGCCGGAACTGGTGTACGATAGTGCGTTCCCGCGGCCGCAATGCGGACACTGCATGTCGCAATCTATGGCGTGGAACCTCATACCCCCCCTGGAGACGCACTAGGGCAACCCAAATCCCACGCCAGAAATCGAACATTCATCTGAAAATCCCCCTGAAGACTAGCCCGAAGGCTTGATTTTCCGGATTGTGGCCTAGGGGGAGACCTTGGATCAATGGATAGCGGGTAATTTGTATCTAAATCCGCAAATATATGAAAGGACAGTGGTTACTAAAGGATCTAACGAGCGAATGTGCAAGCGTCCAGGCGGAAACTCGACGCTGAAAGCCACGAATCATCCCCCACCTGGACGTGAATACTGCGAAGAAAACAGGCATCAGCGGCGCACAAAGTTCAGTTCGAGAATCGTGTCCTTGCCGTTTTCGGCCATGGTCCACTTCTCCGTAAAATGGCTATGATCGATCAACGTCATGGTTACGTGCCGCATGTGTCGCGCGGCATCGTCCGGCAGATTCGTTGCGCTGACAAATTCGAATTCGAAGTTGTTCCGATCGGCTGCGAGCGGCCCGGTTTTGAAACGCGGCTGATTCCCGTCGGGAGTAAGCGCGCAATAATGCGTCATCAGAACCCGGTCGCCGTCGCGGGTGTAGAGTGAGACTTCATTATCGGCAGGAGTGCCGATGGTCTCCTCGATCGCCTTGCCGTTGGAGACCAGGCGGATGGTATCCGAAATTTTGCCGAATCCGGCAAGCTGCGCCGCCCATTCGCCTGCCAGTGTTTTGATCCGGTCATAGGGCGAAGCGGGGCCGGACTGAGGAATGCCGCTGCTGGCACAAATGAGGAACGCCGAAACGAGGCTAAGAGTTCGCACGAGCCAGTATACTACACGTTCACTCTTACGCCGCGACCTTACTGGCGACTATCACTTGCTGAGTCAAAATTAAAGGCCACATCATTTTAAGCTCAAGCACGTTGCCCCGCTCTCCCACCGCCGCAGCCACTTCGGTCAGCCTCAATGGCCGTTCATCTGGGAATTTCCACATACCAAACGCTTCCAGGAGCCGCCTGGCTGTCCTGTAAAGCAGCGTGGGTGTAGGGAAGGTAATAATGGCAATGCCACCTGGCCGCAAAACGTCAAAATGGGCAAGTATGGCCCGCCGTGTTTCCACGGGATCGAAATGCTCCACCAGCCCCACGCTGAACACAATATCCGCCTCTATGTTCAGTGACATTTCAAGCACGCTTTGTTCATGCAGCCGGATCACTTCACTGCGGCCTACGCGCTGTTCCAGCAACGACAGGCCGTACCTGTTGGTGTCTACTACATGATATGAGCCGCACCGATTCTTGGCGAGTATGGCGTCCATGAAGCAACTGTTCGCTCCCCCCACCTCAATCACGGAAAGGCGACCCTCCCCGCTTCGAGCATCCGCCACGGCGTGGCGCTTGATCGCATCGAGTAGCACCCCCGTCGAATGCCGCCGCGTGAGTTTGGCCGTGAAGGGAACTCTGGTATAGTATTTGTCCCAATTGGTTCGTTGGTTGGAGGCTTCTTGCCTTGCCCTGGTGAACACGAAGTCTCTTTGAACGGCAAAATTCGCCATAAAGAGTAACGCTTCCGCCATGAGCTTGGCCGATATGGTGCTGAAGCCGGCCCGAGCGTGTAGCAATTGAATGAGTGCGTAGGACAGAAGGCCATTCGAAACAACCAGCAACGCGTACTTCGGAAACACGTTCGCGTGTCTCTGGCGCGACTGAAAAACAACGCTCCGCGCCCCCAGATAGTTGAATATCATCGCCACGAACCGGCCTATGATCTGCGATTGCCCAATACTACCCGTGGCCGAGTACGCGAATACAAAGATCACGTTGTCGAGCGCTGCCGTCACCAAAGACAGAACGCTAAAACGAAGCAGCAAAACGTAAATCCGCATGGAATCGAGAACCGGGCGAAAGTGCGAACTCCGGTTGTTATCCACGTAGATTGTCCGTATGGGAACCTGCGCGATCCGGCAGCCCTGATGCTTACTGGCCATGAGCATGTCCAATTCAAATTCGTACCCGGACGTGGGCACCCGGAGCAGATGGGCAATCATAGCCGACGGAATCCCCCGCAGTCCGGTTTGGCTGTCGGAGAGGTTCTGTCCCACGGTCAGGCGCACGAGAGCGCGCGTGAATTTATTCCCGATGCGGCTTTTCCACGGCACCCGGCGGTCAAAAGTTCTGACGCCCATCACGAGCGTATCGCGATCCTCACCGAGACGCTCCGACACACGAAGGATATCCGCAGGTTGATGTTGCCCATCGGCGTCGGCAGTCACCACGCCGAGGCACTGGGGAAAATGCACCAGGGCACAATTCATGCCCGTTTTGAGCGCGGCCCCTTTTCCGAGGTTCACCGCATGGTGGACAACGATGACACCGGGTAACTCCGCAATGGTTCGGAACCGGGCGTCAAACTCGGGTCCGCTGCCATCATTGACGACAATAATCGCTTGGACACCAAGTTTTATAAGATCGCAAACGACACCGATAAGCGAGTCGCCCGGTTGGTAAGCGGGAATAAGTACAGGTATTTCAGCGGACATAAAGATATCCCTCACCGCGTGGCAAGCGTCTGTTCGGGCTGCCCTGCGCCTGCCGCCCGCAACGCCGCGTTGCGAACGGGCTGCACTGGCCCGTTTTTATTTTTTTGCTGTTCCGACCAGGTCAGGTTGTTTTGCGCCAGTTGGAATCCCGGCCGGATCTTCAGCGCTTGCCGCGCGGCGGCAATCGCCGGATCCCACAACTGCAATGCCTCATACGCGGCGGCCATGTTGTTATACGCTTCGGCGAAATCCGGTTTCAAGCTCAGCGCCTGTTGCGCCGCCTGGATAGATTCTTGATACTTTCCTGCCATGTGGCGGGCGAGCGACAAGTTGAGGTAGTCCTCCGCGCTCTTGGGTGTTCCGGAATGCGGAGCCGCCGCCATCGACGCGTAGCGCAAAGCTGCGCTATCCGACGGGAATCGCCTTAGCGTGGCGGCCGCCGCGTCCCGAACCTCACCCCAGCCGCCTTGCTCCGCCGATACCTGCATCAGGAGGTAGCGCGCCGGGACGTAGTCCGGATTCTCGGCCACCGCCTGTTCCAAATGCAGCCGGGCCTCCGCCTGCCGGTTTTTCCCGTGCAGCCAGCGGGCATAAAAGTAGTGGCTGATAGCCTGGTCCGGAGCAAGCTGGATAGCGCGCAAGAAGTGCTGCTCAGCCGGCACATCCTGATTCAAAGCGCCGTGCGCAATGCCCAAATTGACTTCGAGCGAATAGTAGGCCGGCGTCCACACCAGTGCCCGATTAAAGTAATCGAGCGCTCTCTGGGTCTCTCCCTTGGCCATTTGCGTCAGACCGTAGTTCATCAGTCCGCGGCCGTTTTGCGGGCTCTTCAGCGTGACGTCATACCACAGGGTTTCCTCGTTGCGCCAAACCTCATTGCGAAGCCTGGCTCCCGAAGCATAAGCCGCGAGAATCACCAGGCAGGCCGCGGCCCCCGCCAACCGGAATCGGACGGTCACATACTGCTGCCGATAGATCCAAAGGGCGATCGGCCAGCAGGCCGCCAGCACCAGGCCTACAAAAGGGAGAAACATTCGATGATCGTTCTCCACTTCGGCCAAAGAAAAGACGGCGGACGGAACCAGAGACAACAGAAACCACCAAAGCCCAAACGCCGCCGGACGCCACTCGCGCCGCTTCGAACACCACCATGCCGCCATCACCGCGGCGGCCACGAAAGCAAATCCCAGCCAGGCATACTGATCGAAAATGCCGCTCACCGGCACGTGATCGGTATCGGCCGACAATTGGTCCGGTATCACGAAAGCGCGGAGGGAACGCAGAGCCACCAGGGGCTGCGTCAGCCGGTAAGCCCAAGCGGACAACCCGCCCGGCGCGAATGTCTTGGGCGTCATCGCCCAAGACAAGGCTCCGCCAGCGCCGCTGAGCGCCAGCGCTGGCACGGAGCGGCGCAGCGCCTCGCGCCACCCGGCGTCCTCGAACAGGCGGATATAGACAAACAGAAGCGCCGGAAAGATCAGTGCGGACGGTTTACTGAGTAATGCCGCGGCGACCGGCAGCAGATATAGCCCAAACCTTCTGGCGCGGGGCGCCGACCCGTAAATCAAGACTCCCGCGATGAGACCCAGGGTGGCGTAAAGATCGCCCCTCTGAATCATGTAATTCACGGTTTCGGCCATGACCGGGTGCAGCCCGTATAGGGCTGCCGCCAGCAGCGCGACCCAGTGGTTTTCGACGTCCGGGCGCGCCATATCGCAGATCCGGCGAAACAGGAGATACATCAGCACCAGTTGCGCCAGAAACCATAGAAAGGTCGACGATTGGAAGACCGCGGGCTTCAATCCATTCCCGAGCCAATAATCCACAGCCAGCGATAGTGTCACCAGAGGCCGGTAAACGCGGTTCGCCGGCATGTTGCTGAACGTGGCGCTATCCGTAAAGAAGAGGGGCGCGTTGCGTAGATTTCGGATATAGGGGTTATCGACAACCGCGTGGCTATCGTCAAAATGAAACCCGTTTCCGAAGTGATTCGAGTAAGTGAACAGCACCGCGCCCAGTAAGGCGGCGATCGAGATCAGGGTCGTTCGGTTACGCATGGCTCTTGGCCGCCTTCCTGGAGAGTAAGTACAACCACTCGCCCGCTGGGATCGGTTGAGCCGATCCCAGGCAGGCTTGTTCGAGCGCGCCGGCTAGTGGCATATGAGCCCGGTTGAGATCTGCGCCCCACTCGAGGCGATGCTCCCACCAGTGATCTGGTATGCCAGCGTATCGCCGGCGTTAACAGCGTGCGTGAGGGTGGCATTGGCTCCCGCCCCGCCATGTGCGCTGACAGCTAAGCCGGTACTTACCGGCGTTCCTGTGCCGCCTTCGGACTGGTATACGGTCACTGTGATGGGCGACGTACCAGAATTAAAGACGTACAGCGTAAGGCTTGAGCAGGCCAGCGGCATGACATTGGCGTGGTTTGAGAACGCCACGACGCCTCCGCCCTGCGTGGGGTCGCCGGAACTGTTAAACGGAATGAATTCCGGATTTTGTCCCCCCGCGGCCTGGAAGAACGAGCCGAGGATAGCGCCTATTCCCGCGGCGCCAGTGGCGCCCGTCGGGCCCGGCACAAGCGATGGGGGTCCGGCGGGGCCGGTGGCGCCCGTGGCGCCCGTGGCGCCCGTGGCACCCGTGGCGCCCGTGGCACCCGTGGCGCCCGTGGGACCAGTCGGACCCGCGGGGCCCGGCAACCCTGTCGCGCCGGTAGTTCCGGTCGCGCCGGTGAAGCCGGTGTTACCCGTGTTCCCCGTTGGGCCGGTGTTTCCTGCGGGGCCGGGAGTCCGTTTGCGCCGGTATTTCCGGTGAAGCCGGTGTTGCCCGTGTTCCCCGTTGCGCCGGTGTTTCCGGTCGCGCCGGTGAAGCCGGTTGCGCCGGTATTTCCGGTGAAGCCGGTGTTACCCGTAACGCCCGTGTTTCCGGTGGGCCCGGTTGCTCCCGTGGCGCCTGTTGCCCCGGTGGGTCCGGTCGGGCCGGTTACTCCCGTGACACCCGTCGCGCCCGTGGTTCCGGTCGAGCCAGTCACTCCAGTGGCGCCCTCCGCGGCGACTAAGTTCCAAAACTCCGAAACGGGACTGGGCTGATTGCCAACATTGCCGTTAGTGACACTGATGTAGGAAGCCCCGTTGAAGGAGACTGCGTCATTGATCTTATAACTCGAAAGCAAGAGCCATGCGCCTCTCCAGTTGACTCCCAGCCCGGCCGCGCCCGTCGTGCCGGTCGCGCCGGTCGCCCCCGTGTTACCTTGCTGGCCAGCGGGACCCGGAAGGCCTGGAAGGCCGGTTACCCCGGTAGGTCCGATCGGACCGGCAGCTCCCGTGTTGCCGGTCGCGCCGGTCGGGCCAGTCACTCCAGTAGCGCCCTCCGCGGCGACTACGCTCCAAGTCGCCGAAACGGGACTGGGGGGAAAATATTTGAGTCAGTGAGACTGATGTAGGAAGACCCGTCGAAGGAGACTGCGTCATTGATATTATAAGGCGTCAGCGGGACCCAAGTGCCTCTCCAGTTGACACCTAGCCCGGCGGCACCCGTCGTACCGGTCGGGCCGGTCGTCCCCGTGTTACCTTGCGGGCCTGCAGGGCCTGGAAAGCCTTGCGGGCCTGCTGGACCTGGAAGGCCTGGCAGGCCGGTTACCCCGGTAGGTCCGATCGGACCGGCAGCTCCCGTGACGCCCGTTGCGCCGGTCGGGCCAGTCACTCCAGTCGCGCCCTCCGCGGCGACTACGCTCCAAGTCGCCGAAACGGGACTGGGAGGGAAAATATTTGAGTTAGTGAGACTGATGTAGGAAGACCCGTCGAAGGAGACTGCGTCATTGATATTATAAGGCGTCAGCGGGACCCAAGTGCCTCTCCAGTTAATACCTAGCCCGGCGGCGCCCGTCGTACCGGTCGCGCCGGTCGTCCCCGTGTTACCTTGCGGGCCTTCGGGGCCTGGAAGGCCTGGAAGGCCGGTTACCCCGGTAGGTCCGATCGGACCGGCAGCTCCCGTGTTGCCGGTCGCGCCGGTCGCGCCGGTCGCACCGGTGGCTCCAGTGGCGCCCTCCGCGGCGACTAGGCTCCAAAACGCCGAAACGGGACTGGGAGTATTGTTGGAATTAAAGTTAGTGACACTGATGTAGGAAGCCCCGTTGAAGGAGACTGCGTCATTGATGTTATAAATCGCATCCGGATTATATGCGCCTCTCCAGTTGACACCCAGCCCGGTGGCGCCCGTCGTACCGGTCGCGCCGGTTGCCCCCGTGTTGCCCTGCGGGCCCGGAAGGCCTGGCAGGCCGGTTACGCCGGTAGGTCCTTGCGGGCCAACGACTCCCGTATTGCCCGTTGCGCCGGCGGGGCCCACTAGGCCAGTCGCTCCAGTGATGCCCGTCGCGCCAGTCGCGCCGGTCGCACCGGTCACTCCAGTGGCGCCCTCCGCGGCGACTAAGCTCCAAAACGCCGAAACGGGACTGGGAGTATTGTTGGAATTAAAGTTAGTGAGACTGATGTAGGAAGCCCCGTTGAAGGAGACTGCGTCATTGAGGTTATAAATCACATCCGGATTATATGGGCCTTTCCAGTAGACACCCAGCCCGGTGGCGCCCGTCGTACCGGTCGCCCCCGTGTTGCCTTGCGCGCCTGGAAGGCCTGGAAGGCCGGTTACGCCGGTAGGTCCTTGCGGGCCGATAGCTCCCGTGTTGCCCATCGCGCCAGGGGGGCCCACTAGGCCAGTCGCTCCAGTGACGCCCGTAGCGCCATTGGCTCCCGTGGCGCCGGTGTCTCCCGTAACACCCGCTGCCGCGACCAGGCCCCAAAACGTCGGGCTGGAACTGGGAGTATTGTTGACATTGCCATTCGTGAGACTGATATAGGAAGCTCCGCTGTAGGAAACGGTGTCATTGAGGTTGTAAGTCGCGTCCGGAGAATAGGCGCCCATCCAGTCGATACCCTGCCCGGTCGAGCCGGTCGCGCCGGTCGCACCCGTATCGCCTTGCGGACCTATAGGGCCCGGAAGGCCTATGGCGCCAGTGGCTCCGGTGGCTCCGGCTGGGCCGGCGGCTCCCGTGTTGCCCATTGCGCCAGTGGTTCCGGTTGGGCCAGTCGCTCCGTTGAAGCCTGTCGCGCCGGCAGCCCCGGTCGCTCCGGTAGATCCTGTTGCGCCGGCGGCTCCGGCCGGGCCAGTCTCGCCCGTGGCGCCCTCCGCGGCGATGGCGTTCCAAGCTACCGGGCTGGAACTGGGGGTGTTATTGATATTGCCGTTTGTAAGACTGATGTAGGAAGAACCGTTGTAGGAAACTGCGTCGTCGACGCTGTAAGCCGTCGCCGGGGAGTACGGACCTCTCCACGCGAAACCCTGCCCGGTAGCGCCCGTCGGCCCGATAGTGCCGGGGTAGCCCTGCAAACCGTTAGGGCCCATCGGCCCCGTAGGGCCGGTCACTCCAGTGGGCCCCGTGGTTCCCGCTGCGCCGCCCACGCCCCACTCTACATCCAACGTCGCCGGGTGGCTCGTGGTCACACTCTCTTTGCTGTCCAGATAGATGACGGCCGATTGGGGAATCCCATCGAGCACAAACCCATTGTTGGACGCCGGAGTGGTCAGCCATTTCTTTATCGAGCTGGAGACGTCGATATAAAGGAACGCATTCGCGGCCGTAGCCGGCACGGTGCCTACCACGCTGCCCGTTCCTGGCTGGTTACTCCAGGTAATGCCGCTCTCTGTCCAGGCGCCGGAAACCTCCGATACCTGAATCGATCCGGCTGTGCCTATCCGATTCACCCACAAGATCAAGTTGACTTGCCCGATATCGGCGGCCGTCAGGCCCGTGGGCAAGGTCGACAGATCGAATTGGATATATGCCCGGGTGGTGCCACCTACCTCCAGATATGGAGCACTCCCGAAATTGACAGTCGGGAAGGCACTGTTCACGTGGGCATCGCCTGTGACTGCGAGCGAATCTCCAAAAAGGTTATGCGACGCAACTAAGGCGAGGCATGCGACGAAAGACAAGTTCAAAACCGGGCGGTGCAGAAAGTTGTGTGACATTTATAAACGCCTAGTGCGCTCCTTGCGGAAATGCTCTCAAAAACTTTCGAGAATTGCCCCCGCGCACGCGCACTAAACTTTCGATGCATCGCATATCGCTTACGCTATTGCTGATGGCGGCTCAGCCGGCTTTCACGTTCGCCGCCAATTTTTCCTATACCGGGACATTCGCCCAGGACGATGAAACCCGCCAGTTCAACTTCACCCTCGCGCAACCCGCTCAGGTAACCGTCCGGACATTCTCTTATGCGGGCGGAATGAACTCTGCGGGGGTGCAGATTCCGCGCGGCGGTTTCGATCCTACGCTCACATTGTTCGATTCGAAGGGCAACTACGTGACGGTCAATCAGGATGGCGGGTGCGGTGCCGTAGCCGCCGATCTGGTGACTGCATTCTGTTTCGACTCATACATTCAGATCCCGCTTCCGGCGGGGACCTGGCAGGTGGTTCTGACGGAGTCGGAGAACCTTCCGAACGGACCCACGCTGGCCGATTCCTTCGTCTACGCAGGAACCGGAGACTTTACCGCTGATCCGTACGGGCCGAGCGACCAGGGCTTCTGGGACTACTTTCCCAACCAGCGGACGGGCGCTTACGCGGTGGATATTATCGGGGCCGATGCCTCGCAAACGCCGCTCAATCCTCAGGTCGCCGGCCTGCTCAATGCGGGGAGCTACCTGGCCGGCGACGCGGCCCCGAATACCATCCTCTCGCTGTTCGATTCGCAGTTAAACGCCGATTCGAGCGTGACGGCTAGCGTGGCCGGTTTACCGGCGCAGATCCTTTATGCCGGCCCTACACAGATCAACTTCGTGATACCGCCAAACGTCACGCCGGCCACTGGAGTGGCATTGGAGATTCTGCGTGGACACGATCTGCTGCTGTCTACCCAGATCAATATAACGGACGCGTTTCCGGCGCTCTTTACCAGCACCGAAATGGGCACGGGACAGGTCGCCGCCATTAATGTTGTCGGTTCCGGCGCGGTCTCTTATAACGGAGCCAATCCGCCCGCGGCTCCGGCGGCGCGCGGCTCGTATATCGAGTTATTCGGAACCGGCTTCGGCGCGGCGAATCCGCCCGGCAGCGACGGGCTCTCGTGGCTCGCGGAATCGGTCACGGCCACCATCGGAGGAGTGCCCGCGCAAGTCACTTTCGCCGGACTCGCGCCGAACTACACCACCGGTCTCCAGCAGATCAATCTGCAGATTCCGGAAGATTCTCCTACCGGTTCCGCCGTTTCGATCCGCCTGCAAGTGGGCTCCCACTCGACGCAGCCCAGTACCACCTTGGCGATTCAGTGATGGACAGGAGGGCGACGCATTTAGGGCTCTGAAGGTAGGTAGGGCGCGCGTTGCCCTCTTGTCTTTCCTCACTGACTGAGCCGCGAGCGGTTGGCGGGGCCTAACGGAGCGTTTGACTCTGCGGGCGCCCGCCGCGGGTTATATTAGCCTTGATGAAAGTATTGTTCTGTACGCTGCTTGTCTGCGCCCTCGCGCAAGCCCAACTCCCCACCAACTACCCCCTCCAAGACGGCTTCGTAGACGCCCACGGAGTCCTTATCTACTATCAAACGATCGGCCAAGGCACGCCTCTGCTGATCGTCCACGGCGGCCCGGGCGCCTCGCACGATTATTTTCTCCCCTACCTCCTACCGCTGGCCCGCCATCACAAGTTAATCTTCCTCGACGAGCGCGGCTCCGGGAAATCCGAGAAGCTCGAAGACCCATCCGGCTATACGGTCGAAAACATGGTGGAAGACACCGAAGCCGTACGCCAGGCTCTGAAGTTGGGCCGCATCAGTCTGCTGGGCCACTCTTATGGCGGCGTGCTGGCGCAGGCATATGCGCTTAAGTATCAAGCAAATCTCACACACCTGATCCTATGCAGCACTTTCCACAGTACGGCCAGGATGAATGAAGTTCTCCGCCGCATTCTGGCCGCTATGTCGCCCGAGCTGCGCGGCCGCATTCAGTCTCTCGAACAGGCCGGCCTTTTCGAAAAAGGCAAAGATTACGAGAAGAACCGCTACCCCAACGATTACATGATCGCGGCCTGGGCGGAAGGCTATTTTCCGTATCTCTACCAGCGCCGGCCCGACGCCAATTACGACCCCATCGCCAACGGCAACATGTCCTGGGACCTCTATCGCGAAATGTGGGGATCGCACGGCGAATATGTGATCGACGGCAATCTGAAATCGGTGGAATATGCCGATCGGCTGAAGACCATCAAGACGCCCACGCTGATTACCGCCGGCGATCATGACGAGTGTGCCCCATCCCTGGCCGAAGAGATGCACCAACTCATTGCCGGATCGAAGCTGGTGATCCTGCCCGAGAGCGGGCATATGACCTTCGTCGACCAACCCGGGTTATTCATCAAAACAGTAAGTGACTTTCTGACTAAGTAATGCCCGGCAGGCGCCCTGTTTGGCCTTTGCGGGCTTTGCGCCTTACCGAGCGATTCGTCAGCGCCAGCTGCCACACGACAGCCGCCCCCAGTCATGGGATTCCCGCCGGACGCCCATGTCATAATCGAAGCAGATGTCCGAACCCCTGCTGGGCATGGAGTTGACCGAAATTCGCGATGCGCTGGGTCCCAGCCATCCGCAGTTTCGCGCCCAACAAATCTACACCGCGTTATACCGGACCAGGGTCGCCGACCTTGCGCAGGTTTCGACGTTGCCCGCCGCGCTGCGGCAGGAATTGGCGGGCCCCCGGCGCGTGGGCTTGCCCGAAATCGCCCGACGCTATGAATCGGTGGATGGCACGCGGCGATACCTGCTGCGCCTGGAAGACAACCGCACGGTAGAAGCCGTCCTGATGCCGGAGGGCGACCGCGATACCATTTGTATCTCGAGCCAGGTCGGTTGTCCCGTCGATTGCAAGTTCTGCATGACCGCGCTCATGGGTCTGGAGCGCAACCTCACCGCCGGCGAGATCGTGGGGCAGGTGCTGCTGGTCGCTCGCGACAATGCATTATTAGGCGACCGCACGCGCCTCAACATCGTCATGATGGGGCAGGGCGAGCCGCTGCTGAACCTGGCCAACGTGGTGAAATCGACGCGACTGCTAACCGATCCCGAGGGCGTGGGAATCCCGCCGCGGCGCATCACCGTATCGACGGCGGGCATCATCCCCAAGATCGAAGAACTGGGGCGCGAGCCGGTGCGCCCCAGGCTGTCGATATCGTTGAATGCGTCCACCGAAGAGATGCGCCGGGAACTGATGCCCATCACGCGCAAGTATCATTTGCAGGATTTGCTGGCGGCCTGTAAGGTGTATCCCCTGCGCCCTTGGGAGAAGCTCACATTCGAGTATGTGCTGCTGAAGGGAGTGAACGATACCGATGCCGATGCGCGGCGCGTGGTGAAGTTGCTGGCGAACCTGAATGCCAAGGTCAACTTGATTGCGCTCAATCCCGGCCCCGGCATTCCGTTCGAGACACCCGATCCGGAGCGAGTCTCGAGCTTCCAGGCCATCGTGCGGCGGGGGATGCAGTGTTTCGTGCGCAAGCCCCGCGGCCTGGATATTTACGCTGCCTGTGGGCAGTTGAACCGCAACGAGCGATTTGAAACCATCATGCCAGCTTCATGATTTCGGCTGCGCCAACCGGCCGGCGAACAGGATCGCGCCGCTCGATGTGTCGCGGATGAAGAACAGAAAAGGGTGGTCCGCGCGGAAAACAATCGCCGGACGCGGCCGCATGATCGCGGTAGGGTGCATGGCGAAACCGGTAGCCGCCGCGGCTTCCGTGCCTTGTTCCGACACGTCCACGAATGCCTTGTGCACGGCATCGGAGACAAACAAATTGCGGCTACCGTCGATGCCCGAGAAATCGGCTCCCTTGGAAAAAGCCTCCGCCATGCCCATGCGCGACAGCGCGCGCGTCAGCGAGAACGCGGATTCGGCGCGGAATTTCGGGATGGCGGCATCCACTGTTTCGGGCGCCAGCGCGCCGAACCAGGTTTCGAGCGCCTGCGCATCGAGCGAACGCTCCAGTTCCGCCAGGCCGTCGTTGGCTTTTGGCAGCAGGATATCGAAGGCTATGGGCGTGCCGTCGTACTTCATCTCCAGAATCTGGATGGACTGCGTGTCGGCGTAACGGAACCCGGTCTTCTGGTGCATAAAGTTCGTTTGCACCGTGCCGCCGCTGCTCAGGTGGAAAGGCTCCGTTTGCGTCTGGGCGGGTTTGAAAGGCGATTGCCACTTGCCGTAGAAGTAGATGGCGCTGGTCAGAACCAGCCGCACATCTGGTTTGATGGCGCCAGGCCCGAACAAATCCTGGATTCGATCCTTGGTGTGCTCCGCGGTCCAGGAATTGATCGTGGCACGGGCTTGCTCGGCATTGGCCGCGAAGTCCAGCGGTGTGATTGGCGCATGGTACAGAGTCCGCATGGTTTCTTCGAATGCCGATTCGAGCGAGGCGCCCCGCTGCACCCAAAGTCCGTTGGCCATCGACAATTCATTGCCTTTGATATTGGCGGCCTTGGTAAGGTCCGCAGCCATGGAGTTGATGGCGGCCTGATAGGCGGCGCCCGATTCCCGCTGATGCAGAGTGCTCGCGATCGCTTGTGCCGTGTGGCCGCGCGCTCCGGCCAGCAGCATGGAAAGCGCCGTGAAAATATTGAAAGGGGAAAGAACCACGTTGCCGTCGCCTTGCGCGAGTTCGCGATAGGCGCCGGTCGCGAAACGATTCATGCCGGGAGTCACGTCGTTGGAGGCGGCAAGCAGCGCTCCCCCCACGAGAAACGGCAGGATTACTGTGAAGCAATGCGTCATAAACACTCCTTGCTAGCCCGAAAAGGCGCGGGGGCGCCTCAACGCCTTCGAATAACTGCCCACGCGCCGTTTTGCGGGCTGTTACTTAGGAGCCCGCAGAAACTGATCTCATAGCCAGCGCGATGGCGCCCAGCACGCCCGCATCCCCGCCCAGCGCGGGTGGCACGATGTACTCGCCGATCCGATCCAAAATCTCGGGCGCCTGAATGTAGCCGTTAAGCAACGCCAGCACCTTGGCGCGAATGTCCGCGAACAGGCGCGCCTGCCGCATCACGCCGCCGCCTACAATGATCCGCTGCGGTGAGAGCGTGCAGATCAAGCTGGTCAAGCCCAAAGCGATGTAGTGCGCCTCCAGGTCCCACCCCGGGTGTTCGGGCGGCAGTGTCTCGCCGCGTTGGCCCCAGCGGGCTTCGAGCGCCGGCCCCGACACCAGACCTTCCAGGCAGTCGCCGTGAAAAGGGCAGCAGCCCGGAAAGGGATCGGCCCCGCGATCGTGCGGCACGCGAATGTGCCCCATCTCCGGATGCACCAGACCGTGCAACAACTGGCCATTCACCATCCCTCCGCCGCCCAGTCCCGTACCGATGGTGAGGTAAAGAAAGGTATCGAGGCCCTGCCCCGCGCCCCAATGCGCCTCACCCAGCGCTGCCGCGTTCACGTCCGTGTCGAAAGCCACCGGCAGCCCTGTCGCCCGGCACATTGCACCGGCGACATCCGTATCGCGCCATCCGCTCTTCGGGGTTGCGGTGATATAGCCGTATTTTGGCGAATCGGGCTTCAGATCCACGGGGCCGAACGATCCGATGCCGATGCCCGCGGGCGCCTGCGGCTGGCCCCGAAAGAATTCGAGCGCGCGGCCGATAGTCTCCGCGGGCGTGGTGGTCGGAAACTCGGTCCGCGCCAGTAATTCGCCCGTCCCTGTGCCGGTGGCGCACACGAATTTGGTGCCACCGCACTCCATTCCTCCATAAACAGGCATCAGTTTTGTTATACCGCGAGAACGTTCTTGAGATTAAGCCGTGCGCCGAAGCACCATTCCCAGTTAAGGAGATCCGGTAATGTCTAATCGCCGCCGCTTCCTGGTACTGTTCGCCGTTGCGCTCGGAGTAGCGGATGCCGCCACCAAAGTGGCGCCATTGCCGAAGACCACTACCGCGCCCGCCGTGCGCCCTAAGCAGGCCGCCGTTTCGGACGCCGAGTTGGAGAAAACCATTCGCGCGCGCTTTGCCGCTTCCAAGATTTCCACGCACCACTTTCAGGTTCACGTGCAAGGCGGCATCGCCACCATCGAAGGACAGACCGGCGTGTTACAGCATAAAGGCACCGCCACCCGGCTCGCCAGGAGTTCGGGCGCCATCAAAGTGGTGAACCATATCGCCGTAAGCGATGCAGCCAAGGAACAGGCGGCCAAAAACCTGGCGAGCGGCAGGAGACGCGCCCAGGTCAAACGCAGTGAGACCACGGCGCGTACCGCCAAGCGTTCGTCGTAACTTACCAGAGACCGGCTACCAGAGATCGACCACCGCATACGTCCCCATCTGGGAAACCGTAAACTCCGTGGCGTTATCCTCCACGCTGTACTCGCCGAGCGCCGCATCCGCGTGTTCAAAGGCTGCCACTTTGCCCTGCCGGTACGCGCCCAGCACGCGCAGGCGCAAACCTCGCACCGCCGCCCCGCCGTAATTGAGCAAATGCAGCCGCGCCCTGGAACCCTCGCCTTCCAGGTGCACCAGCACCACGTTGCTGCCGTAGATCCGCACCAGGCGCTTTTCGTCCGTCAGCCGCCGCCGGATCTTCATGGCAAATTCGTAAGGATTCGCTGCATCTTCCCTGCTGTAATCGACGCCGTATTCGCCGCCGCCCAAACGGATGTTCACGTCGTACTTCGAATCCGGCGCCCGTATCACGTGGAACAGCAGGTTATGCCGGGCCATCAGGTTCAGCACCTCGCTCATCACTTCTGATCCGTCATCGATCACGCCGATGTTGGCTTTAGCGGGCAGGCGAGGCTGGCCGATCTGCGTGAGGAAGCGCAGCATCCGCCCGAACGCCGGCAGATCCTCCTGCGCGGCGCGGATGGCGGCTTCGGCTCCATATGTATACGCTTCCGCCGCCGCCAGCGCCGCACTACCCGCCGGAACGTCGTAGAAATAAGCACGTGCCGGCGGCCGCTCAAAGCGCCAGCCGTTGGCGTCCACCCACGGCACGCGCGTGGCCGAGGCGACGTCGATGTGATACTCGACCTTAGGCGTAGTCGCCCGCGCTGCCTGGGCGCGATCGAACGGGGAAGCCGAAAAGCCCAGCTTGCGCCAGGTTTCCACGCGGTCCGTTGGTACATACATCCGCTGGATGCCGGCCTCGCGCAGCGCGGCGGCTGTATCGGCCGGCTGGTCCCAAAACAGCGTGGGCAGCAGCATCAGCAGCGTGGCAAGCGGCATCAGACCTCCAGCCGCGAGACCTTGATCTTCTCCACGTCGTAGACGCCCAATCCCAGACCCGCGGCGTACTCGATGTGCCCCGGCTCGCGCACGAACTCATTCGCATTGGGATTGTTCCGGTGGCCTTCCGGCCCCAGCAGATACTTGGGAGACCGGTCGCGCACGGAAATGGCATTCTCCGCCTTGCGCTTGTCGTCGATGATGTCGAGCAGCAACCGGTCCATGGCTACCGGATCGGTACCGAACATGATGCGTTTCGGATAGAACCGGAATTTGCGGTTGTATAAAAAGGGTCCCCCATGCCACACGCCGCGCAATCCATCCATGACCTGCAGCACCGTGCGCGAACGGAGAGGTTCAACCGCCGCCAGCGTGCCGATGAACGAATAGGTGTTGGTCACGGTTCCGGCGTGCGAACGCGCTACGTTCGAGAAGTTGCCGTACGCAATGTTTTTCAGGCACCCGGTGACGCCGGCGGCCCCATGATCCTTCATGTTCGGCACGTTGATGATTTTCGTGAAGGGGCTGCCCACCAGGCGAACCAGGTTGGAGCGCGTGTCTTCCTCGTCGAAAAAAGTGACATCCACATAGGTGGCCGGGTCGTACCCTTCGGCTGAACCGCGCTCCTTCTCTGCGGTCCAGATATGCACGCCCTCGGGGACGTAACGGTCGTAATGGACGGTATTGATCTGCTCCTCGAAGCGCTCGTAGATCCAGATGGAGCCGGGCTTAATCCCCACGGTGGTGAGATTCCGCACGATTTCGGCCACGATAACGGGCGAAGACATGATGCCGGGCGCGCCCGAGCAGTTGACCTTGATGCCCACCACATCGGAGGGCGTAATGAAGCGGGCCCACGCATCGCGCGCGTCGGCATCGCCGGTGAGCGCGCGCATACCCCGCGCCATCATCTCGCGCACTACTTCGGCGTCGGGTTTATCCGTGCCCTCGTCGATACACTTTTCGGCATGCACGGAGGCCACTTGCCCGGCATAAGGTCCGGGCATGCCGGGCTGCGCAAGAGGCGGATAGTGCGAGACCACGCGATACTTGGGGATTTTATGCTCTGTAGCGGCCAGCGCAGCAGGCGCCGCGGCGGCCATCTGAAGAAATGTGCGGCGATGCATCACTTCTGATAATAACCGAAGGCTGCGCCCACATTGACGCGCGGCGCCTCAGTTGGATATAGTGCCAGAGGAATCCAAACATGTCTAATTCTCTAACCGGCGCCGAGTTCAAGCTGCAGTTACGCGAAGGCAAACCCAAGATGGGGCTGTTCCTGAATGCCCACAGTCCTACCGTCGCCGAGCAGTTGGCGCACAGCGGCTACGATTGGCTGCTGGTGGATACGCAGCACGGGCCCATGGATCGCGAGAGGCTCTCGGCCATGCTGTGCGGTATTGCGAGCGGCGGGGCCAAGTCTCTGGTCAGGGTGGAAGGCTACCATGACCGCGGCGGAATTCAGCAGGCCCTGGATCTGGGCGCGGACGGCGTGCTCGTTCCGTACATCAATACTGCCGCCGAGGCCCGCCAGGCCGTCAGTTGTGCGCGCTACCCAACCATGGGGACGCGCTCGGTTTACTTTCCCCAGCGCAGCATGAACAAGGCCGGCCTGCTGGGCTACGCAGGAAGCGCCAACAGCAACCTCATGGTCGCCCTGCAAGTGGAGACGGCATCGTGCATTGAAAACATAGCCGAGATTGCCGCGGTCCCCGGCGTGGACATCCTTTTTCTGGGGCAGAACGATCTCTGCATGTCGATGGGATTGTATGAAAAATACGAGTTCCCGCACATGTACACTTCGCCCGAGTTGGATGCGGCCACCAAGTCGCTCGTGGAGCATGCGCGCAAGAACAACGTCATCCTGGGCTTGTTCTTGTTCGGCACATCGCGGGTGGGCGAGTTTTTGGAGAAGGGCTTTACATTTATCAGTATTGGCAACGACCTGCACCACATCCTCACGCAGGCTACGGCGTACGTGAAAGACATGGAAGCGGTGTCCGTTGAAAAGGGCAAGCCGTGGTCCCGGCGGCCCACGGCGCTCATGTAAGTTGCCGGTTAATGCCCGAGGCTCAGCCGTAGCGCGATACCGTCGTGAAAATCGGGCGGCCGTATCACTTTGTCGCCGCCCTCGTGGCGGAAACTTTCCGTCCGCTCCACCGTGCCCGTTTCCACGTTCACCCATTCGCCCGCGTACATCCCCCGTGGCAGCGCCAGCGTAATTTCGGCGGGACCGCTGCCATCCAGATACATTCCGAAGCTGCCCGCCGGGGCTCGAAAGCGCCCGCGCGAAAGCCCCCGCGGCCTGCGTCACCGTGCGTGTATCCGGCGTCATCTCTTCCAAAGGCAGTGCTTGCAGGAATTCGCTTAAGATTCGAAGTTGCCTTCTCAGCGCCGGGCTTCCCCCTCCGGGACCATTGGGCTCGGATATCCGTGCCATCCTCATGGCCCACCGTGAACGAATAGTCGAGGCTATTGAAGACGCTACCACCCGAAAGCATAAAATTCCATGCCTGCCGGCGGTATGCGGCGTCGCTGTGGCCGAGGAAGCCGGTTTCGTCATACGAGATCGCCTTGCCGAGACCGTAGTTCGCGAGCACCGCTTCCGGGTACGCGTAGTGGAAGTTCACGATACTGACGCCCGGCACGAGTTCCGCGCCGGAAACCGGAAATTGCAGTAGTTCTGCGCCATCAGGTGTTTGTTCGCGAGCGGCATCTCTTCGCTCGCGATCCACTCCGCTACGCGCGTCTGCCAGGCGATCGAAAGCGAATCCGCCACGTCGACAGAGTTCGGATACTGGTCGCGCGCCGGCGTCGCCAGGTACGGATTCACCACGTCCGCAAGCATGGGGCGGTCCGACCACGGCTCGTTCTGGATCTCGAAAATCACGTTGTCGAAACCGTTCGCCTCCCGCACCAGCTTGCGCGTGTAACGTTCCTGATGCGCCAGAATATTGCCGTTGTCCAGGGTATGCAGCTTCTTCCACTCGATAGCGTCCGTGCCGCTCACATTATTCGCCGGGTTGAGAGCGCTGATCTTCCACTGCATCTCCTGATAGTGCGACGAGAACAGCGTCACCTCCACCACGATCCCGCGCTTGGCCGCCTCGGACAGGAAATCGCGGTAGCGCGCAAAAAACTCCGGGTCCCACCGATCCAGGTCGAACTTGTTCCCGCCGCCTTCATAGCCGGGCGTCTGGCTGCGCGCCCAGGGCGCCAGGAATCGTCCCGGCGCCGGAGCCATCGCCGGAGCAAGGGTGTTGCGCTGAATTCCGAAAGACTTCGCGGGCACTTCCCGGTAGCTGCCTGGGAAGAGGCGTGTATAGTTCATGCCTTCGGATTCCAGAGTCGCCAGGTAGCGCCGGTAATTGAAGTCCGCATTCATCACGGCGCCGTAATGCTCGCCGCTCGAGATCAGCGCGATGGCCTTTCCATGGAAAAGAAAATAGTGCGGGTTCTTCGGATCGAGGCGGATAGGCTCCCCTAGCGTGGCGGTCACAAAGACGGCGATCAATGCAGCGGCGCGAGTTGGCCGGCTCATCTACAGTGTCTTCAGGTATTCGAGCAACGCCGCCTTTTGATCCTCGGGCAGCGTAGTGCCAAAGCGATCTCCCGCATGGCCAATGTTGCTATTCCCCGGCGCCGTTGTATCGAATAGCCAGATTCCGTTGCCTTCCGTGGCAGCGCTTTGATAACCAATCTTATCCGGGTCGAACTCCCGGTTGCCGACACCAAACTTAGCGGGACGTTGTTCCGGATGCAGCATGTGGTACAGGGTCGGCACGGAGCCGTTATGCAGGTAAGGAGCCGTAGCCCAAATGCCTTTGAGCGGCCGCGGCAAATACTCTCCTGTCGCGCGCCATTTTGGGGGGTGTGCATCCATGCCGGCCTGCTCCGCGGGGCTCACGCCATCATCCTTGAATGCTCTGTTTTTGAGCGCGTCAAGAATCGGCTGCACCGCGTTCGGGAAAGGTTTGCCCAGAACCGGCTGTCCGAAGCTGTTGGCGCGATTCGGGTCCGTTCCTATTTCCACTAGCGTGTAAAGCTGGTTTTGCTGGTCTTGATGGCAACCCTGGCACTTATCGTTGAAGATCTGCGCGCCCGCTTTGGCTTTGGTTTCGTCGATCGCGCCCAACATCTCCGCGGGCCACTTCGGAGGCTGTAACTGGTGAACCAGCACCTCCAGCTTGTGCAGATTTTCGATCCGCAGAGTGGACTCGTAAGTCACCGGATCGAACACCGCTCCCATGCCCAGCGCTTGCCCGATGTTTCTCTCCAAGATGGAATTCGTGTCGCCGTCATAGTGAATCCATCCAGTCGGGGCGCTTGCGGAGCTTGGTTGCGTGTTGTCCGGAACGCTCCATATATACGGGAAACTAACGGGTGACTGCATCTTCATCGCATACTTCGGGAAAAGCAGGTTGCGTGCGGCCCCGAAGGCATCCACGCGGCCTGGACCCGGCTCCGTTCCATCCAACAACAGCTTGCCGTTCTTCAAATAGGCCAGCCGCGCTTTTAGAATCGCCACATTCCGCTTCATTCGCTCCCTGAAGTTGGATTTGTCTGCTGCCGCGGCCGCCGCGAGCCCCGCGGCATCCGCGGTCTTGGAGGAAGATGAGTGAAATGACCGGTCCGCGGTAGACTTCTCCGGCACATCGCCCGCGCCTTTGAGCGACGGGTCATCGGTGTATGCCGCCGCCCCTTCGTCGGATGGAGTATCTGGCGCGCTGTGTTCCCGATCCATGGCAACCACCAGCGCCAGTAGTTTCTTCGGATCCTTCAGTGTCGCGTCGAGCGACTCCTTGAATTCGATTTGATACGCCTGCAGATTGATCAGTGAAGGCGCGCCATCGATGCGTAGGCGTTTGCCGCGATAGGCGATCTCCGCCACGTGGCACGCCGCGCAGTTGAAACCAGACATCTCTACGCCGCCGGCCCCCTTGTTTCTCGATGGCGCAATGGTGATCCCAACCGGCAGCCCGTGCGGATTATCCGGACCTTTAGCGTCCTCCACAAATCCAAATCGCTCCATCTGTTGCAGAAAAGGTTTTCCGGTCTTCACGCTGACCACATTGGCGAGCACGGCATAAGGCATCAGTTCGCTGCCTTCTGCCAGGTGGTAAAACTCGGCTCGCTGGTCAGCGGACCAGCCATTCGGACTGTACGCTACCGGCGTTTCCACTACTTTGGCGTCAGATGGAGTCTCTTTCTGATGCGAACAGGCCACCGTAAGCAGTAGGCCGGCGGCAAGCGTCGAATACGAGCGGGGCAGCAGCATCGGACAATTATACGCCGCGGCGCGTATCTATGCCGCAAAAAAATCTATGCAATAACTAACTTCCCCACCCCATCCCCGCGCCGCTCCACCAGCGCGAACGCCTCCGCGATCCGCTCCAGCGGGCGCGTATGCGTGATCAGGGCGGCGAAGCGCGGCAAATTGGCGATCAGAATCTCGCGCGCCGCCTCCGTTTCGTGGTTCGAGCGGCGCACCGTGTATATCACCAGTTCCTTGCGGCGGATCGGCGAGAATTCGAGCGGAACTTCCCTCTCCACCGGAATTCCTGTAATCACCACGCGTCCGGCATGGCGCGCCGCGCGCAAACAGTGATTCACCGAACCGCCCGTGGCGGCGCAGTCGATGGCTACATCGACGCCGCGGCCGCCCGTGTCGCGCAGGATCTCGCGCGATGCATCGGCCGCGCCCGGATCCAGCACCGCGTCGGCGCCGGATTGCTTCGCCAATTCGCGGCGTGCGGCTACCGGCTCCGCTACCCAAACCCTCCCCGCGCCGGATAATTTCAGGCAAATCACCGTCATCAGCCCGATCGGACCGGCTCCGAACACCGCCGCGGTTTCCGCCTGGCGCAGCGCCACAAACTGCATGGAATGCAGCACCACGGCCAGCGGCTCGATCAGGGTGGCCTCGCGCAAGCCCAGGCCCGCCGGAATGGCGACCAGATTATGCGCTGGAATATTGGCGTATTCGCGATAGAATCCAGGGTCGCCCGGCATGCTCATGAAGCGCAGGTTGGCGCACACGTTGTGACGGCCGGCGCGGCAGAATTCGCAGTGGTAACAGTAGATGGCCGGCTCGAACGCGGCGCGATCGCCCGCACTCCAGCCCGTCACGCCCGAGCCTGTTTTCTCCACCACGCCCGCGGGCTCATGCCCCAGCACCATCGGATATTGACATGGCGTATCGCCCACGCCGCCATCGGAGTAAGAATGCAGGTCCGAGCCGCAAATCCCCACTGCATCGATTCGCACCTGCACTTCCCCTGGGCCGGGATCGGCCAGCGTAGTCTCGCCCAAACGCAACTGGCGCAACCCGGTAAGCTCGGCCACGCGGACCTTCACGGCCCATCTTCCTTCGGCGGACGGCGCAGCGTCAGCGTGGCGATGTGGTCGAGCACGGCATGGAAGTAGGCCATGTCGCGCTCCTTCTCGGGCATGTCGTCATGCACTTCGGCTCCGATACCGGGCAGGTAGCGAAAGGGAAACCGCTGCGCCTGAATCCAGGGCAGGTATCCCCAACCGGCGGCTTTGTGGAAGAAGATATCGCAGCTCGCCAGATCCCCCGCCAGGTGCTCCACGGTCGTGGCGCGGCCATTATCGTCCTCCGTCATCAGCACCGGACGCTCGATGTCCTTCAGTTCGGCCACGCGCCGGGCTTTCTCCTGCGGGTCGCGGCCGTCGCCATGCACCAGCAGCACATCCACCTGGCCCTGCAGCGATGGCGGATAGCGCATGCGGCCGTCGCTCGAGACGCCGATCGGCAGCGCATAGCCCGCGTGCTTGAAACGGTCGCGCACGTCGTCGATCAGCGGAATGATGTTTTGCGGAATATAGCCCTTGAAGTCCCATTGCGGCCCGGGCAGATCGTATTCATTGGCCACGTCCACGATCACGTTTCGGAAGTCGTGCGCGATCAGCCAGTCCGTGATGTTCACCGCCGCCGCATGGATGGCGTCGGTGGATTGGAACTGCTCGTCCTGCCCGTGGTAGAAATACATCAGGTTCACGAACATGCCGCGCTCGTCGGCGGCCCGCAACAGGCGTTCCAGGCGCGCCAGCCAGTCCGCCCTGAGCGAGCCGTCCGGGCGGAAAGCGCTCACATACATGCCTCGCGCCGGTCCCAGCCGGTAAGCGTTTCCTCGATCGATGCCGTTGACGGCTTTATCGTATCCCGGCTGCGCGCCTTGCAGGCTCACGTTGATCATCAGCACGCCGTGGGCTTTATAGAAATCGAGCGACTGGATCACGGCGTTCGTGTTGAATTCGGCGTTGAAAGGCCGCTCCTTCATCCATTCGTCCAGAAAAAGCGCGTTGGCCAGACGGATGTTCATCAGCTTGCCCTGCGCATCGTGCTTGTAGGCGGGACCGCTGTAAGTCTTTTGCCACGGATCTCCCGGCGCGCTGCGCACATAGAAGGCGCGCGCATCGTAGTGCCGGCCGAGCATGAAGCCCGTGCTGATTTCCGCGCCGCACAGGGCCGTGGCAAGAAGGGGCAGGATGAGCAGCCGGTTCACGACCACATTATCTCATTGGGTGGACTTTCGCCGGGTCGCAGAAAAATGGCAGTGACCTAGAGTCGCGTGAAAACCAGGGATGGAAGCCGGCTAGCCCGCGGCGTACCGAAACCCAAATGCAACGTCTATGCACATGGTAAATTGGAAGTACTGGCTCTGTACCAGGCGCAAAGACGAGCGGAGAATGCCTGAAGCCGAGAAAACAAGTTGCACCTTCTGGGGCACGACATGGATGTAGTTGAAGTGTCCTTCGACCCGAAATACGAAGCCCTTAGCGCAACGCAGAGCGCCCTGGTACAGTGCGCTCTTGATTCAGTCCCACACCGCTTGGCCAGCAGATTGTTGGCAATTCCTTTCGTGGAAACCGTATTCGTCAGCCAACAGGGTGAGACGTTTCAGGTATGGACTGTAGTCGACTCTCCCGCAGAGCAGGAATACGACGCCATTTACGCCGAAGAGGCGTCGATAATCCGCGACTTGGAAGGTTTGAATTTCGATTTTCATGTTGTCACGAGAAATCGACGCCCGTTAAGCTCCATCGTCACGTTTTCATGCCAAGGATGGCGAAGAGCGTCCACCCAAGAATGACCCGTGCCTAACCGCAATGAGCATTTGACGCGCGCCAAAGAGAATGAGGAATTCGCTAGATCGTTGGACTTAGCGAAGGGGTTCTAGGTCGATTGGGCCATCACGTTGCTCTTTTACGCCGCGCTGCACTACGTGGATGCCTACTTGGCAATAAAACCCTGCCACCCTCAGAACCACGACTCTCGAGACAAGGAAGTGGCCTCAAACGGTAGCCTACAGCAAATATATCCCGACTACAGAAGGCTGAAAGACCGTAGCCAAGCGGCTAGGTACGAGATTGCAAATTTCCACCGCGACGAATTCACGAAACTCGACCAACGCTACACCAACATCAAACGGCATATCGATTCTAAACTCTGAAGTTGGCTGGCGGTCCCCGGCTCCGCCATCCCTCCTTCTATACTATGGAAATGCCTTGCGCCACGTGCCGTAACTGGAAGCCCATACTCTTTCTCGCCGCGGGGATTCTAGCCGCGGCAGCCCCCAGCCTCGCTCAGGCCATCGATGAAAACGATCTGATCCGCCTCGATGGCAACACTCATCCAGCGGCGCGTCCCGAATTCGACGCCGGCGCCGTGCCCGCCGATTTCCCCATGGGATCCATCCTGCTGCATCTCAAGCGCAGCCCCGAGCGCGAAGCGTCCCTGGAGCGGTTGATCGACGAGTTGCACGATCCCCAATCGCCCCACTTTCACCAATGGCTCACGGCGGAAGAACTCGGCCAAAGGTTCGGCCCCGCGCCGCAAGATCTCGAGAAAGCCGCCAACTGGCTCCGCTCATTCGGTTTCCAGATCGACCGTGTGTACCCCAGCGGCATGCTCATCGAATTCGAAGGCACAGCCGGCCAGGTGCGCCGCGCTTTTCACACCGGGATTCATCGCTACATCGTGGATGGCGCGGAGTATATCGCCAATGCCGGCGACCCGCAAATTCCGCGGGCGTTGGAGCCACTAGTCGCGGGTCCCGCGTCGCTGTACAGTTTCCGCCGCCATGCCCATCGCAGCCACTTCACGCAGGAATTCAGGGGCATCAACGAATACTACGTGACCCCCTTCGATTACGCCACCATTTACAACGCATTGCCGCTGTGGAATGCGGGCATTACGGGCGCGGGCCAGACCGTGGTGGTTCTGGAAGACTCCGACATGCTGGCAGCCGATTGGAGCACATTCGTTTCCACCTTCGGTCTGACCTCCTTCGGCGGAACCTTCGCCATCGAGAATCCTAGTTGCAGCGATCCGGGCAGGAATGGCGACGAGATCGAGGCGGCCGTAGACGCCGAGTCGGTGAGCACGTTCGCCCCCGGATCCGCGGTGGTCCTGGCGGCGTGCCCGTCCACGAAGACCACCGACGGTGATATCACGGCGGCCGTGAATTTGCTGAACGCGCCCAACCCGCCGGAGATTTTCAGCGACAGCTACGGCGGCTGCGAAGCGCAGAACACGAAAGCGTATCAAGCCCTGATCGCCAGCACCTGGCAGCAGGCGGTGGCCGAAGGCGTCTCCGTGTACGTGGCCGCCGGAGACGAAGGCGCCGACGAATGCGATTACGGCCGCCGCTACGCGACCACCGGCATCAGCATCGATGGAACGGCCTCCACGCCATATGACGTGGCGGTGGGCGGCACGGATTTCTCGGATGTACCCGCCGGCACGGCCGCCAGTTATTGGAGCGCCACCAACAGCCCGGCTCTCCAGTCCGCCCTCTCGTATATTCCGGAGATCCCCTGGAACGGGACTTGCGCCAGCAATATCCTGGCGGTTTATCTCGGTTATGCGAACGGTCTCGCATTCTGCAACACTTCCGTAGGAGAAGGGTCCGCCTATCAGCAGGTTTCCGACGCGGGCAGCGGCGGTCCCAGCAAGGTCTACGCAAAACCGAAGTGGCAGGCGGGTGTGTTGGGCATTCAGGGCGATGGCCGGCGCGATATTCCCGACGTCGCGCTCTTTGCGTCGGCTGGAGTGTACAATCAGTCCATCCTCACTTGTATGTCGGACACGCAGGAAGGCGGCACGCCCTGCGATTACTCCACTCCCAAGGATACGTTCCGCAACAGCGGCGGGGGAACATCCGACGCCGCGCCCCTGTTCGCGGGAATTCAGGCGCTGATCGACCAGAAGACGGGCGCCCGGCAAGGCAATCCCAACACGGTCTTTTATAAACTGGCCGCGGCCGAATACGGCACCAATCGAAATCCTAATTCCGGCAACTTGGCCAGTTGCGACGCGAGCAACGGCAACACAGTGGGTACCGCCTGCGTATTCTATGACGTCACCGCCGGAGACAACGACATTCCGTGCCAGACGGCTACTCCGGATTGCTACAGCGCCGCGGGCGACGCCTACGGCGTGCTTTCCACATCCACCACGGTGGAGGACATCGCCTACGGCGCGACGCCGGGCTGGGACTTCACCACGGGCCTGGGCAGCGTCAACGTGACGAACCTGGTGAACGCCTGGCCTGTAGGCGGCACTGGACGGCGGTGAGAGCCCCTATTCCTCCGCGCGTGTAAAACTCGTCAGCTCCGCCAGCCGCACGCCGTTTTGACCTTCAGCAGTCTCCGGCAAATCTCGTCGCCAGCTAAGCCTCCGGGCGGAAGCGGGTACCAGTCCAGTGGCCGTAGGGCCCCAGGCGGGCTGGTGGCTGGGAAGCAAGGTCATTCTGCGTGGAAGCTTCCCACCGTGGTTGAAACGCCGCCCGGCGTGGTGACGGTAACGGGTCCGCTCGTGGCCCCGGCGGGGACGGTAGCCAGCACGTACTGCGGACCGCTGCCGGTGACTGAGGTAGCTGCAACGCCGTTAAACTGCACCGACGACGGGCCGAGAAGGTTGTAGCCCCAGATGCTGACGCGGGTACCGGCAGGCCCCGACGGCGGAGCGAGTTCGAGGGCCTGCGGGCGAGGTTTGGGCAGCCCCACGCCCAGCGCAAACATCGTGCCGCCAGCGTGCGGGCCGCCTGCCGCCGCCGTCCCGTAGATCACGCCGTCACTGCCCTGCGTCAGGCTGCAACTGCAAATGCCGTCGTTCGTATTCATGCTGTAGAGCATCGTGTATTGGCCGGCGGGGGTGACGCTGAAGATATAGCTGTTGCCCCCGAAATTGGCGGCCGTGCCATAAAGGTGACCGTCACTCGCCAGGATGAGGCTCGTGGGGTCGCCATTGTCCGTGGTTGGGAAGGTGTACAGCGTGGTGTACTGGCCGTCTGCGGTCAACCTGAAAATCAGCCCACGATGATTAGCGCCGCCGCTGGGAAGCGCCCCATAAAAATCGCCGTTGAGCGCCTGTACCAGGGGAGCCGGATCCCAAGTGCTGAAACTGTTAGGTGGAAAGTTGAAGAAGACCGTACCTACGCCCGACGGAGTTACTTTGAAAACATAACCCACGGGTGAGTTTTGAGTGGCCACGATGCCATAATAGCTACCGTCGCTTCCGCGGATGGCGGAGAGTGGGCGGACGTTCGGTGGGAACTGGTATATAGGTTTAACGACGCCCTGCTCGTCAACCGTCTCCAGGAATAGGCTACTCCCGCTGCCCCCTCCGCCGGTTGCCAGAAATCTTGCATCGGGCAAGCTTTGCCTGAACAACGGAAAAAAGTCTTGCGGAGGATAGCTCTTGCCACTCCCTGGCGCAGAGCTAACTGAGTAAGCGTATCCAGGATAAGAGCTGTACTCGACGCCCGCGTAAAAGCGCCCGTCGGCGCCCGCCACAAAATTGGAGAGGATGTTGTACATAGCTGGCAGGGTTCCGAGAGTAACGATTGCGCCCTGAGGCGCTATTGACATAGCTGCGCTCTGCGATGTGCCGGAAATGGTTGCGCTAGCGTAGAAGACTCCAGGAGCCCCCTCCAACAGACCGGACGGATACTGATACCCATTCATATCGTTGACCACCCGGAAGGTCGGTTGGGATTGCGCGGCCGACAGAGAAGCGACTAGCGCAAACGGGACAAGCGCGGCGACAATTGCAGATCTTTCTTTCATAAGGCTCCTTTCGTTTGCGGGTACCCACGCGGTCAGTGCGCGGTGTAGACAATTACCCCGCCGCACTGGTTTGACGGCGTGGTCACACAACTGGTGTTGCCCACGGGCGGAGTCATGTTAATTCCGGAAGTGGGCAGATAGATATAACCGTTGGCTACGGTTGGCAGCGCGAATCGCGCTTGCGTAAAGGAACTGCTGTTGTCGCAGTAGGTAGCATTCGAGTTTGTACACCACAGCAGATTTAGCGCTACGTTGTATGCCCATAGCGTGGCATTGGCGTTGTTGCAGGGATTCGAGGAGTTCAGGCAGACGGTTGAAACGCCCCATACGACCGCGTCCGCGCCGGCCTTAGAAGTTACCTCGACAGAGCCGCCGGGTGACAGCACCGCGCCGGCAACAGGACGGTTGTCCCGTATCGGACTTACAAAATACCCGCTATAGCTCCAGCTCTGCGGGGTTGTGCAGGTGGAGGGCAACGCTTGGCTCACGGTGATGGACGACCCGGAAGCAGCGACCGTGGTGACGACCGGACAGCCAGTCCCGGTACAGCCACACGCGATCAGGGTGTCGCCCGGAATAACCTGGTCGCTGAAACAATTGGTACCCGGCGTGCACGCGCCGGAGAAACTGATCGTTGTCGAGCCGGATGCCCAGGTGATGGACGGCGACCCGGTGATCTGGTTCGTGCCGTTTGACAACTGGAGCCCAGTGATCTTTTCGAAGGCCGGCCAAAGATAAAGATATCTCGGCGAGGCATCCTTATCGAACGCCAGACTGGTGATCCGGTGGCAGGAATCGTCCTGGTTGGGAAGGGTGTTGGTTTGGTCGGGGCACTGGACGAGGTTTCCAGCGAACGGAAAGACATCCCCGGGATCATTTTGTGCGAAGCCCGGCTGGCCGCCCGACACTCCGGGGTAGCACTGAGGAGGGCTATGGGCGGTGTCCCCGCAGAGGTTTCCTTGCGTGAGCAGGTAGCAATAGCCTGCTTTATCGCAGGTGACAAGTCGCGGCGTTCCAACAGGGTCGTCGAGGAGTAAGGTTCCGCTCACGGCCATGTCCGTGTCGTTCTGGTTCAGGCTCTGGTAGCTGTAGTTAACCGGGTTGCCGCCAGTTCCCGTACCCAGAGGCGGATGAACGGCCACACTGGGTCCGCCGTACGGAGTGAAAAACTGGGACGGCGAGGTGCCGGTGCCCCCAGATGAGAATGTAAAGTCAAGGATGCTCTCCCCCCAGTTGAACGGTTGGGTGAGCAACGTCGACCCACCCGACGCCCATTGCTGAAACGCGCCGTTGGTGGTGCCGAAATACGCATTCGAAACCTGCGTACCGCTTACTGTTAGCGTGTTGGCGGACGGCGCCCGACCAGCCCCTCCCCAGATGCCCGCCGCGTGCCCGCACCAGTTCGGGGAGCCGATGTAATTGTTCGACGGTATGCAACAGGTAGTGCAATTGGAGGAGCCGCCCGAGTTGGGCGTGCATCCGCCTTGATTATCGGTGCAGGAGCAGGTGGAATTGCCACCACCCGCCGGAATGCCCGCGCAGGCTGGCGTGTCGGTGTTGGCCGTGCTGCCGCCCTTAGTATTGGTGGAGAAGATGACCTGTTGATTGAGGTTGTTGTCGTAGGCGAAAACCCAGCCGTGATAAGGAGTACCGTTCTCGGTCGGGGCTCCGAAACCGGCGGCGATGTAAATTAGTGGGTTCGACACACCTGAGGCCGTCACCTCAAGCAGACCAGGCCGTTGCATCGTGTTCCACGGTTCAAACGGGATGCAGGGCGACGCCCCGACCGGGCAGTTAACAGTGGTCTGGCCATCCGCGTTCGCCGACCCCGCGACGGCACCCGTGATCTCCTGGGGCGTTGCGACATCGTGCCCGTCGTTTAGTTCGATCTGGTGGACGTACCAGTGCTGCTTCTTGACGGCGGTGTTTGTCTCACACAGGCTGGTAACGTACACCAAGGGCGGCGTGGAACTCGTGTCGATGACTGGTGTGGCCAGCACACCGGCGAAGGCCACGTTCCCGGAGACCCCGCCGTAGATCGAGTCGGAGATTCCGGCGGTGCCGCTTGCCCCGTTGCAGTCGTCGTACCAGAAATAGTTAGTCTTGTTCGTCCCGGTACCGGATTGCCCATTCCTCGCCCAGATGACGGACCCGGCATAAGTTCCGCCGCTATGCGTGGTGCCTCCGGCGTTGAAGGCATAGACTCCTCCGCCCAGCGTGGCTACCAGCAATATGTTGCAGGAAGTGCCATTGTCGCAATTTGTCTGCGTACTCGAAACGCCGGGAACATACAGCGGCTCGGCGAGCACCTGATTTATGGTGCCGCTGGTGCCGCCTGGAAGAGTCGCCAAGTCCACCAGTAAGGGGGAAAATGGCGCCACCGTAGGCGCGGCCGCGGTGATGCCGCTGGCCGTGAGATAGCTTTCCTGGTTGTTGTATCCCTGCCTCAAGTTGCCATACTGCTCAGTTAGGACGCTTGGCTGCGCGCCGAGCGTGAAGGTAGTAGTTGCGGCAAGCACCACACAGAGCAGGGATAGCCGCGCGCTTGGCGTGCGGAGTAACTGCCCAGTGTAGTGTAGTGTCGCAGGCTCATCGATACCTCCCTATTCAGCCGGCGTCCACCCAGGCGGACGCCGGGCGAATATATCTGACTTAGTTAACCACAGGCCGGGATATATGTCAAACTATTTCCGCAGGCTATTTTATATTGCAGTACTACTCTTTCACGTGCGGCAGGCGGGTAACATGAATTTACATACGGCGGCTATGAGCGCGGGCATCGTGCGCTTCGACTGGCCCGCGCGCGTGGGTATCGTCTACAGCCAGCAGTTTCAATCCGCACAGCGCGAGCGCCACGATGGCGACAGCAAACGGAGCCCTATTCCTCCACGCGCGCAACACTCGTCAACTCCGCCAGCCGCACGCCGTAAACCTTCAACAGCTTCCGGCAAATCTCGTCGCCCAGGCGTTCCGGCCGGTCCTGCGCATCGTGCTCGATTTCTACTTTGAAGAAGAGGTTGGTTCGTTTCATAAGGGCTCTCCTTCTATACTATGAGAATGGCTTGCGCGATATGCCGTATCCGGAAACCCCGCCGCTTCTGCCCCGGTGTCAACGGCGACATCTGCTCGCTCTGCTGCGGCACCGAGCGCGAGGTCACTGTGGATTGCCCGTTCGACTGCCCTTATCTGCAGGAGGCGCGCAAGCACGAGCACTCGCAACCCGTCGATCCGGGTAAGTTTCCCAATCGCGACATCCGCGTGAAAGAAGAATTCCTGGAAGAGCACGAGCCTCTGCTGGTGGCCGCCGCGAACAGCCTGCTGGAAGCGGCTCTGGACACCCCCGGCGCCGTCGATAACGACGTGCGGGAGGCGCTCGATGCGCTGATTCGCACCCAGCGCACGCTGCAGAGCGGCGTGTATTACGAATCGCGGCCGGTAAACGCCCTGGCCAATCGGATCTTCGGATCCACGCTAAGCGGCCTGGAAGAATTCCGCGACCTGGAGACCGAGAAGTTAGGGATGTCCCGCACGCGCGATGCCGACGTGTTGCAAATCCTGGTCTTTCTGCAGCGCATGGAGTTGGACCGCAACAACGGCCGCCCGCGCGGCCGCGCGTTTATGGATTTTCTGCGCGGCTTTTTCAGCGAACCGGAAAGCGCTATCGCAGTTCCGCCCGCTTCGTCGCTCATCCTGCCATGAAGGACGCCCCATGAAAGGACGCTATAGTCTCACGGCGATCGGCCTCGCGGCGCTGCTGATCGCTTCCGTCGCCTGGTGGATCGCCACGCGCGATGCGAGTCCCGTACGCGTCGCGCCGAAGCCGCCCACCCCCACCGAGCGCGTATCGAAAGTGGACCCGCGGCCGCTTGAAACCGCCCGCCAGCTTGCAGCGTTCGCCGATTCACGCGCCGGACAGGATTTGGCCATGGAGGCGGTGCGCCTGGCCAATCAGGAAGTCGATCTCGATTTCGCCAAGTCCATTCGCGAAGCCGCCGAAAAGCCGCTGCCCGCCAGCGGTAAGGTGCACGATCTGGCGGTCCGCGTTGCGGCCTTTGAAAAGCGCGTCTCCGCGGGTCGGCAGCGCGTGGCGCAGCTCTCGAAAGATGCCGCTACGAACGCCGATGCCGCGGGCCGGCTGGAAATCGCCACCGCGCAGCTTACGCTCGATCAGGATGAGCTGGCCGACGCGCAACAGGACCTGGAACAGGCGGGCGGCGACGAGCATGCCACTCTCGAGCATGCCCAGCAAGCGTTGCAGGCGGCGCGCCAGGGCGGGGTTACCCTGGGCAAAATCTCAGCCGCCGGGCCGCCCGACACACTCCGCGAGCAGATCCCAATGTGGTTTGCGCTGGGATCCCGGATGGATCAAGTCGATGCCGCACGGCAGGAGGCGGATAAGAAAGCCTCCGAGCTGGAGGATCAACACAAGGGGCTCGAAGGCAAGGTCGTCGGTGCGCCGCCAGCCCCCTCCGATGACAATAGCGACAGCGACGATACAGCCACCGTGGTGGCACAATTGCGCGGCTTGGCGGACAAGAAAAAAACGATGGCCGATCTCGACAAGCGCGCGCAGATCTGCAAGCAGTTGAGCGGCGTCTACCGGCAATGGCTGCCCCTGATAGCGGACCGGCGGCGCGCCGTGCTGCACTCCTTAATCGGTTCGCTCAGCTTGATTCTCGCCATCCTGTTCGCCGCCGCGCTGGTGAAAAGCGTTCTCGGGCGGATTCTGGGACGCCAGGCCGACCGGCGGCGGCATCATCAGTTGCATTTCGTCTCCAGGATCGCCGTGCATACGGTGGCGGCTCTGCTCATCCTGTTGGTCATACTCGGCGCGCCCACCCAAACACCCACCATCATCGGCCTGGCTGGCGCGGGCCTGACCGTCGCGCTGAAGGACTTTATCGTGTCCTTCTTCGGCTGGTTCGTCTTGATGGGACGCAACGGCCTCCGCCTGGGCGATTGGGTCGAAATCGAAGGCGTGGGCGGCGAAGTCATCGAGATCGGCGTGCTGAAAACGGTGTTGCTCGAAATGGGCAACTGGACCACCACCGGCCATCCCACGGGCCGGCGCGTCAGCTTCGTCAACAGCTTCGCCATCGAGGGACACTACTTCAATTTCTCGACGGCGGGCCAATGGCTCTGGGATGAATTGGAGGTGAGCCTGCCGGACGGCGAGCCGTATCGCTTGGCCGAGCTGATCCTGCAGGCGGTGGAGCGGGAAACCGAGGCGGATGCCAAACTGGCGGAAGAGGAATGGGAACGCGTCACGCATCAATATGGCACGCGCGTATTTTCGGCGAAGCCCGCGGCCGATATCCGTCCCGGCCCCAACGGCTTGATGGTCACCATCCGGTACATCACGCGCGCACCTCTGCGCTACGAAGTGAAATCTAAGTTATTTCAGGCAATCGTAGGACTGATGCACCACCCCGAAAAAGTAGCCACCGCATGATGACCTCCTGTCGCAGCCGTTTTGGCTCATTAGCCGGCCTGTGCGTCCTGCTCTGCACAGCCGCGTACGCCCAGGACAATCCCCTATTCACCAAAACCGAAGCCATGATCCCCATGCGCGATGGCGTAAAGCTCCACACGCTGATCTTCGCGCCCACCGGCACGCGCGAACGCCTGCCCATCCTGCTTGAGCGCACACCTTACGGCGCCATGTCCGATGAGCAGGCTCTGCGCCTGCGCTACGCCCATCTGATCGCCGATGGATACATTTTCGCGTTTCAAGACATTCGCGGGCGCTTCAAATCCGAAGGCCAGTTCGTCATGCAGCGCCCGGTGCGCGACCGGAGCGATCCGAAAGCCATCGACGAAAGCACCGACGCCTACGACACCATCGAGTGGCTGCTTGCAGAACGTCAAAGGGAACAACGGGCGCGCCGGCATCCTGGGAATTTCTTATGGCGGCTGGCTCACCACCATGGCCCTGCTCGACCCGCATCCCGCGCTGAAGGCCGCCTCCGAGCAGGCTTCGCCCGCCGACATGTTCCTGGGCGACGACTTCCATCACAACGGCGCGTTCCGGCTCAGCTATGGATTCGAATACGCCGCATTGCTGGAGACATCCAAGGAAACCAATACCAACTTCGTCTTCGATCGCGCCGATACTTACGACTGGTATCTGAAACTGGGCGCGCTTTCAAACGTCGACGAGAAGTACTTTCACGGCAAGATGCCCACCTGGAATGATTTCGTCGATCATCCCGATTACGACCAGTTCTGGCGGAAGCAGTCGTTCGCCCCGTATATCGGCACGCCCAAGGTACCGAATCTGAATGTCGCCGGCTGGTGGGACCAGGAGGATTTCTACGGTCCGGTTAAGATCTACGAGCTGTTCGAAAAGAACGACCCCTATCACCTGAACTACCTGGTGGCGGGACCTTGGAATCATGGCGGCTGGGCGCGCCGCGATGGCAGCAAGCTGGGCGATATCGCATTCGACAGCAATACCAGCAAGTATTTCCGCACCCGGATCGAAGCGCCGTGGTTCGCTTACTGGCTCAAAGACAAAGGCCCGCGCGACTTCCCGGAGGCCCTGGTGTTCCAAACGGGATCGAATCGCTGGGAGCAATATGACTCGTGGCCGCCGCGCAACAGCCGGAACCGTAATCTGTATCTCCGGGAAGGCGGCGCGCTGTCGTTCGATCAGCCGGCCGATGCGCCGGCCGCCGGGGACAACGGGTTCGACAGCTTACGTCTCCGACCCGGCGCACCCGGTTCCCTACCGCCATCGCCCGATCAGTCCCACCTATCCGGGTGGGGGTTGGCCCGCATGGCTGGTGGAGGATCAGCGCTTCGTCGATAACCGGCCCGACGTGTTGACGTGGAAGACCCCGCCCCTCGATGACGACGTAAAGATGGCCGGCGGCATCGTCGCCGAGATCTACGCTTCGACTACCGGCACCGATAGCGATTGGGTGGTGAAACTGATCGACGTCTATCCCGAATTCAATCCGGACGACCGCGGCCTCGATGGATACGAGCTGATGATCGCCGATGAGATCCTGCGTGGGCGTTTCCGCGAGAGCTTTGAGCATCCCAAACCGATCGTGCCGGACCAGGTCACGCCCTACCGCATCGATCTGCATACCAACGATCACGCGTTTTTGAAGGGACATCGCATCATGGTGCAGGTGCAGAGCACCTGGTTCCCGCTCTACGACCGCAACCCGCAAACGTTCGTCGAGAACATCTTCAAGGCGCACGCCGCCGACTACAGAGAGGCGAAGCAGAAAATATTCCGCACTCAGGCGTACCCGTCGCACGTAGTCCTGCCATGCGTAAACTGAACGTCCGGCTGATTCATTGGAATGCCACCGAAGCCGCCGCATTGCGCGACGACCTACAAGCCGCCGGCCATGTTGTGGACTACACCGAAAGATTATCCTCGGCCGATTTCCAGGCGATCCGCAAATCGCCGCCGGATGCATTCGTAATCGACCTTTCCCGCTTGCCCTCTCACGGCCGCGAAGTTGCCACGTTCATCCGCGGCCAAAAGACCATCCGCCATATCCCGATCGTCTTCACGGACGGCGAACCGGAAAAGGTCGAAGCCATCCGCAAACTGCTGCCCGACGCCGTATATACCCAAAGCACCCATCTGCTATCCGCCCTGCGACAGGCACTGGCGCACCCGCCCGCAAGCCCAGCAGTTCCCGTGCAGATGATGGAGCGCTACGGGTCGCGTTCCACCGCGCAGAAGCTGGGAATTCGAGAGGGGTTCAAGATCGCGTTCGTCGATCCGCCCCGCAACTACGCCGCTGTGATCGGCGAGTTGCCGTCCGGCGCGGTGCTCGACGAGTCGTCCCCTTCGGCCTGCCCGATCACTCTCTACTTCGTCCACGATGCGGCATCATGCGCCGAATCCCTGCCCGCCATGCGCAAACTCGCCACAAAAACCAAGCTCTGGATCCTGTGGCGCAAAGGCTCCGGCGTCACCCAGCCATTCCTGCGGGAATCCGCCGCCGCGGTGGGCCTGGTGGATTACAAGATCTGTTCGGTATCGAGCGCCTGGAGCGCCATGCTGTTCGCCCGCAAGAAAGAAGCAAGAAAGTAGTTTGATCCCTCCCGCGAAAGGTGATACTGCTTGTCTACATGCGTTACCTTCTTGCCCTGACCGCACTGGCAACGATGCCCGCCGCGCTCCCCGCCCTGGCGCAAGAGCGCCCGCCCATCGTAGGAGTCGCGCACATCGGGCTCAAAACCGATGACCTGGCGGCGGCCCGCCAGTTCTACGGCCACGTGCTCGGTTTTCAGGAACCCTTCACCCTCGACAAACCCTCCGGTGGGCTGATGCTCACATACTTCAAGGTCAACGACCACCAGTACATCGAAGTCTTTCCGGAATTGAAAAGCCCAACTGAGGATCGTCTCTCCCACATCGCCTTCGAGACCACCAACATCCAGCAACTGCGCGACTATCTGGCCGCCAAGGGGGTGAAGGTGCCCGCCACTCTGCACGATGGCCTCGACGGCAATATAAGCATGATGCTGAAAGACCCCGATGGCCACAATGTGGAGTTTGTCGAGTACCGGCCGGGATCGCTGCACACCAAGAACTTCGGCAAGTACCTCCCCGACACGCGCATCTCGCAGCACATCATTCATGTGGGCATCACTGTCGCGGACCGCGACGCCGCCGACCGCTTCTACAGGGATATCCTCGGCTTCCACGACATCTGGCACGGCGGCATGCAGGACGATCGCACCGACTGGGTGGATATGCGCGTGCCCGATGGCACCGACTGGCTGGAGTACATGCTGAACGTGCATAACCCGTCTCCGCGTACGTTGGGGGTGATGCACCATCTGGCGCTGGGCGTCCCCAGCGTAGACGCCGGTTATCACACCATCCTCGAACGCGGCCTGACCCCGGAGAAGCCCAAGATCGGCCGCGACGGCAAATGGCAGCTCAACCTCTACGATCCCAACGGCACGCGAGCAGAGTTGATGGAGCCGAAACCCGTCGAGAAACCCTGCTGCTCGCCCATCCTGGATAAATAAACGATAAATAGTCACCGGCTGATAGCCTGCAACTGAGTGTCACGCGAATACCCCAGCGCTGACCGCGTCCGGCAAGCACTGGGGCAAGTCCACGCGCGGGTATGCCGCCCCGTTTAGGTGGTCCCACAATGCGGGTTGGCGGGCATCAGGCTATCGGCCACCGTACTGTAGTCGATGTTCTTGTTGGTCAGCGTATACGCCACATTGAAGAAATTAGAAGTGGGTTCACAAGTGGCCCCCACGTTGTAGGTGTTCAGTGCCGGTGAGAGGTTCGCTAACGTACCGGACAGGGACGCTTCCGTTGCGGGGTTCCAAACCGAGCCGTTCCATTCCGAAAGGTCGATCTGATGTGGCGCGGTGTCCGTCGTCCACGCTAAGTAGAGTCTGCGGCGCAGGATGCAGATAACCCGCCTGACTGAAAACCCCCAGGGCGGGCGCTACACCGGTCACCGCCCCCGGAACCGCTGCGGGCGACGACCAGGAGCCGGAGAAGGGAAGAGGCGCTGAGACGTACCAAATGGTATCGCTCGTCGTCACCCAAGCCAGATACAGTTCATTGTTGAACACCGCGAGAGTGGGCCCGGTGGTCGATCTCGGGTACGCGCCCGGCACCGCCAGCGGAAAGGTGGTCCAGGAGCCACCGGTATAAGTCGCGTACGATATGCCGGTTACTGCGCCGCTTTCCGTCGTCCATGCTGCATAGAGGGTGTCGCTGGATGCGGTGGTGGTCGATCCAGCCAGAGCGGGCGCCGCTGTCGTTTGGGCGCCCGGGATCGTCTGGAAAGGCGCCCCTGGGAATTTGGCGCCGTTCCAGACTGAATAGTCGACGCCGGCGGTTGAGTTACGCCACGCGAGATATACGTTTTCGACAAGGGAAGTCCCCGCGGCCGCCGTCGCCAGGGCCGGCGACGAAGTGGAGGCCGAGCCGGAAACCGCCGCTTGCGATGTCCACGGGTCCCCCGTTCCTTCAGCTTCGGTCGTGTACCAAACCTGGCGGGCCGACGCGTCCCCCTGCCACGCCACGAATACGGTGCTACTGGCCAGCGTGGTCAGTGCGGGATGCGCGTCCGTTAAAGCTGAGGGGACCCGCTGCGCTTGTGCCGGATTCCCGGACCCTGCCACCAAGACGGTCGCGGCGACGGCTATGTAAAGAACTGAACGTTTCATCGATTTTCTCCTTTTGAGAGGCATCCTGTGCTTCCTTGCCGCCTCTCATACACTCCTGCGGAAGTCAGGCTGAAAACCGATCGTCCTCCGCCGCTTTTTTTTGCGGGCCCCGGTACCGTTAATGTTACGATTGGCTTGCGCACCGCACGCGCACGCGTAAGAGCGAGGGGAGCGTTCCATGTCTTCACCCCAGGACGTGACCGGCTTGCTGCGTGCCTGGGCCCGCGGCGACCGGCCCGCCCTGGACGCTTTGACACCCTTGGTGTACGAGGAACTGCGCCGTTTAGCTCGCAGTTACTTACGGCGCGAAAAGCCGGGGCATACGCTGCAGCCTACCGCGCTGGTCCATGACGCCTACCTTCGACTCGTGGACTCCAGCCTTCCCAACTGGCGCGACCGCGCCCATTTCTACGGAGTCGCCGCCCACTTGATGCGCCAAATCCTGGTCGATCACGCGCGCGAGCGCCATGCGGTGAAACGCGGAGGCGGCGCGATTCACTTATCTATCGCGGAAGATCTGGCAGTACTCCCGGAACACGAGGTCGACCTTGTGGCTCTGGACGATGCGCTGGAGTGCCTCGCAGCATGCGGACCGAGAAAGGCGCAAGTGGTGGAGCTTCGCTTCTTCGGCGGCCTGAACGAGGAAGAGATAGCTGAAGTCCTCAAGGTATCGGCAGTGACCGTGAGACGCGACTGGCAATTCTCCAAGGCTTGGCTCCTCCGCGAACTGACCGGGAAGTAACGGATGCACGCCGAATACATGGAGCAGGTCGAACGCCTGTATCACTCCGCCCTGGAGCGGCCGGAGAGCGAACGGCCCGCGTTTCTGGAGGCGGCGTGCGGCGGCCATGAGGCGCTAAGGCGCGAGGTGGAGTCCCTGCTGGCGCATTGCGCCAAAGCGGAGGGCTTCCTGGAGTCCGACGCCCTGGCGGTAGCCGCACGGGCGCTGGCCCGGGACGAGATCCAAACGCCAGGCACCGATGCGGCGGATGCCCCCGGTGCCGCGGATGCCATGCTGCTCGGCAAAACCGTTTCCCGTTACCGCATCCTGGAACGGCTCGGAGCAGGCGGTATGGGCGTCGTCTATAAGGCGCAAGACACCGTCTTAGGCCGCCTCGTGGCGCTCAAATTCCTCACCGAATCCGCGTCGCAAACGCCTTCGGGCTCCGATCCCCACGCGCTGGAACGCCTGCAGCGCGAAGCCCGCGCGGCATCCGCCATCGATCACCCCAATATCTGCACGATTCACGAGATTGGCGAGTACGACGGACAAGCGTTTATTGTGATGCAGTTTCTGGAAGGCCAGACGCTCAAAGAACGTATCGCCGGCCATCCGCTTCCGCTGGATGAGTTCCTGGAGCAGGCGCTGGCCATCGCCGACGCACTGGGTGCCGCGCACGCCAAGGGGATTGTGCATCGGGACATCAAACCAGCCAACATCTTTGTGACCTCGCGCGGAGAGATCAAAGTGCTGGACTTCGGGCTGGCGAAAGCCATCCGCACCCCCCAGACTGGGAACGCGCCCGGTATCGCCCTGGCAACCAGCGACTCCTTGACTGGCGCGGGCATCGCCATCGGGACAGCGCCTTATATGTCTCCCGAGCAAGCCTGCGGCGAGGAGTTGGATGCCCGGTCGGACATATTTAGCCTGGGCGCGGTGCTCTACGAGATGGCTACGGGACGGCCGGCCTTTCCCGGCAAGACCAGCGCCGTAGTCTTCTACCGGCTTCTGAGCCATGCGCCCCCTCCGGCGTCGCTGGTGAATCCGGAACTGCCTCCGCCGGTCGAGCAGATCATCAATAAGGCGCTGGAGAAGGACCGCGAACGCCGTTACCAGACGGCTGCCCTTCTGCGCGCCGATCTGGAGGCTGTGCAACACGCCCGCTTGGCGGGCGCCAGGTTGGCTGGAAAAATTCTCCCCAGAAGCATGCTGCCGCGCGCGGCAACCCTGGCGCTGGGCGTGACGCTGCTTGCCACGGCCGCCTGGTACGCAGTCTCGAGGCCCGCCCATGTCCCATCCCGCCCGTCCATCGCCGTTCTGAATTTCAAGAACCTTTCCGGGCAGCCGGATAAGATATGGCTCTCGGCGGCGCTCCTGGAAATGTTGACCACCGAATTGGCGGCTGGCGAGAAGCTGCGCACGGTTTCCGGAGAAGACGTGGCGCGCACCAAAATCGATCTGGCTCTCCCGGACGCAGATAGCTACGCGCCGCGCACGCTGGCGCGCATCCGGAAAAATCTCAACGCGGACTACGTGGTCCTGGGCTCCTATCTGGCTCTGGCGGCAGGCGGGAAAATCCGGCTCGACATCCGCCTCCAACGGTCGGCCGATGGAGAGATCGTGGCCGCTATACCGGAATCCGGCGACGAGTCGGAAATCTCTTCTTTGGTGGCACGCGCCGGCAGCGCCCTGCGCCAGAAGTTAGGCGCCGGAGAAATCACCGCCGCGGACGCAGCGCTCGTCCGGGCGGCGATGCCTTCGGATCCGGAGGCCACCAGGCTATACGCGGAAGGCCTCACGAAGCTGCGCCTGTTTGACGCCCGAGGCGCGCAGGATTTGCTGCGGAAGGCCGTAGCCGCCGATCCTCGGTATGCGTTGGCCCACTCCGCGCTCTCCGCCGCCTGGTCGGAGCTGGGTTACGATGCCAAGGCCGAAGAGGAAGCCAGGAAAGCCTTCGATTTATCGGCGGGCCTTGCGCGCGAAAGTCACCTCGCGATCGAGGGCCGTTACCACCAGACGAGGCACGCATGGGACGAAGCCGCCAAGGTCTACCGCACGCTGCATGGTTTCTTCCCCGACAACATCGATTATGGCCTGCGTCTGGCGGACGTCCAGATTTCTTCTGGTAAACCGCGCGATGCCATGGTTACGGTCCAGGACTTGCTGCAACTTCCGTCGCCGGCTTCGGACGATCCCCGTATCGAGCTCGCCTTGGCTGATGCGTATCATGCGCTGTCGCAGTTTCGACAACAGGAAGCTGCCGCGGCCAGGGCGGCGGAAAAGGCCGGGAAGCAGGGCGCCAGGCTCTGGGCCGCCCAGGCCATCGCACAACGGGCCATGGCTCTACAGGATCTCGGCAGAAACCCGGAGGCGGCCGCGGCCTATGCGGAAGCCGTGCGCGTGTTCTCTCTTGCCGGTAACCGCAAGAGGGAGGCCAACTGTCTCAACGCCATGGCGACCCTGGCCGATAGCTCAGGCGATTATCCCCGCGCCCGGCACCTCTATGAGCAGGCCGAGCAGACCAGCCGCGAGATGGGCTACCAGTTCGGCGTGGCGGCCGCGTTAAGCAATCTCAGTGAGTCTGCTTAGCGAGCAAAACGACTACGCCGGCGCGGAAAAAATGTGCCAACAATCGTTGGTAGTCTACGGCCAGATCGGCAACCGGCCGGATGCCGCGACTGCGCATACCAACTGCGGCGTGGCGCTTCAAAATTTGGGCAATCTACCCGCCGCCAGACAACAATTTCAAGAAGCGCTGGAAATCTATCGCGAAGTGGGTAACCGTGACAGCGAGGCTCTCGGAATTCATGCGCTCGGGGCTCTGCTCGTGGATCAAGGCAACCTTTCGGAGGGCCAGAAGATGCTGGAGCAGGCCCGCGCCTTCTGGAAGGACACCGGAAATCGCAGATCCTTGTCGTACGCCATCTTCAACCTGGGCCTGGTTGCCGAAGAACGCGGCGATCTGCCGGTAGCCCGCCAGAGGTACCAGGAGGCTCTGTCCATCCGCCGTGATCTGGGAGAGCAGGTCGGCGCTGCCGAGAGCGAAGTAAGTCTCGCCGGCTTGTCGGTGGAGCAAGGGCATCCTGAAGCCGGACTGGCGTCCGCCCGGGAAGCCGCCGGCATATTTCGCGTCAACAACTCGCCGGACGACGAGGCGACTGCTTATTTGGTGGTGGCCAGGGCGCTGCTCCTGGAACGCAAAGCCGCGGAGGCCCTGGGTGCGGTCCGCCGGGCCCATGGCCTTTCTGGGGGAAGCCAAGATTTCAGGATGCGCCTATTGATTGCGATCGTGGAATCCCGGGCGGAGGCCGCCGTTGCCGGAGCCGGGGACCATGCAGCCGTAGCTCGCGCCGTCGCCAGCCTCCAAAGCGCCGCGGCGGAGGCTCGACGCCGCGGCGTACCAGCTATCGAGTTCGAAGCCCGGCTAGCCCTCGGAGAAATTGAAATCGAATCGGGCGATGGTGGGTCCGGCCGGCCGCGGCTTGCGGCCTTGAAACGAGACGCACAAGCCGCGGGATTTGGGCTGGTTGCGGCTAAGGCCGGGAAAACGCTCCAGAGTTTTCGAAATTAGTTGAACGTCTCCCCCTCCATATACGTCCTAGAAGTATAATTTAAGGAAGTATGTTCAATCGTGACCTAAGCAAAGGCAGTGCGGAACTGCTGGTGCTCACTTTAATCGAAGTGCGGCCGCGCCACGGATACGATATCGGCAAGCTGATCGAGCAGCGCACCAAGGGCCAGATCCGCTTCCGTATCGGCTCTCTCTACCCGATTCTGTTCCGTTTGGAAGACCGCGGGCTGATCTCCGGGCGCTGGCTCGAAAAAGCCGGTGAACGCCGCCGCCGCTGTTACCGCCTGACGCCCGCCGGCCGCAAGTTCCTCAAGGCGCAACGCAACGCCTGGGAAGAATTCGTGGCCACCATCAACCAGATTGTCCGGCCCAGCCATGTTTGATTGGTCCGCATACGTTCGCCTCAACTTGGCGCTGCGCGGCTTCCGCCCGGAGCGTGAGGCGGAGATCGTCGAAGAAGTGGCCCGCCAACTGGAAGATGCATATAACGAAGCCTCGCGGCGGGGCGCGGATGAATGGCAGGCCCGCAAAATCGCGCAGCGGCACATCGGCGACTGGGCGGCGCTGGCCAATGAATTACAGGAAGCTCACCACGGGAAGGAATCGGCTATGACAAATTGGCAGCAGCAGGCTGAAGATCGCGCCAATCGCGCGCACGGCATACTCATACCACTCGCCGGCTGGTGGCGCGATGTCCTCTATGGGCTGCGCGTGCTGGCGAAAAATCGCGGCTTCACCACGGTGGCTGTGCTCACGTTGGCCCTATGCATCGGCGCCAACACCGCCATTTTCAGCATCATCAACGCGGTGATGTTCAAGGCTTTGCCTATTCGCGATCCGCAGCATCTGATGCTGCTCAAATGGAGCGCACGCGGCAAACTGGGCGTCCATGGCACCAGCTCCTATGGAGACTGCGCCGACAACTCCGGGGGTGCGAATCCCCACGGCTGCTCGCTATCGAAGCCTTTCCTCGACGACGTGCAGGAGCATGGCCCCTTCTCCAGCGTGGCCGCGTTTGCCAGCGCGGGCCGGATCATAGTCAGCGGTCATGGCGCCGTACATCAAGCCAGCGGACAATATGTCTCCGGTGACTACTTCCGGGCACTCGGCGTAAGTCCCGCGCTCGGGCGCGTGTTTGTGCCGGCCGACAACACTCCCGGCGCCGCGCCGGTGACCGTACTGCAGTATGGCTATTGGCAGCGGCAATTCGGTGGCGACCGCACTATTCTCGGTCAGACCGTGGACCTGAACGGGATTCCGTTTACCGTTGTCGGCGTGGCCGCTGAATCCTTCACCTACCTCACGCCCGGGCTCAACCGCGACCTGTCGGTGCCCATGGTCCAGCGCCGCAATCTGCAGCAGGGCTTCCGTTGGACCCCACACCAGGAGGACGCTGGTTCCTTCTGGATCGTGATCACGGGCCGCTTGAAGCCCGGCATTTCGGTGGGAGCCGCGGAGGGCCAGTTGAGCGCGCTGTTCCTCAACAACATGATGCACGCCGAGAAACCGATGGCCAAGCCCAGTGACGCGCCGGCCATCAAGCTGGAGCCGGCACAGTCTGGGTTATCCGGAGTGCGAAGCGGCCTCTCCATGCTGCTTTACGTGCTGATGATCGCCGTAGCGATTGTTCTATTGATCGGCTGCGCTAATGTCGCCGGGCTGCTGCTGGCCCGGGCCGTAGCGCGCCAAAAAGAGATCGCCCTGCGGCTCGCCCTGGGCGCCGGACGCGGCCGGCTGGTGCGCCAGTTGCTCACCGAGAGCCTCACGCTTTCCCTTCTCGGCGGCGCGCTTGGCGTAGTCCTGGCCTTTTGGGGAGCGCGTGCGCTGATGGATTTCGCCGTCAACAATAACAGCAATGCCGTTCGAATAGCCACCGGCCCCGACTGGCGTGTCCTTGGGTTCACTCTCGGCGCCACGGTTCTCACCGGACTGCTGTTTGGCCTTGCTCCGGCCATCCGCTCCATGCACATTGACCTGACGCCGGCCCTGAAAGATGGCGCGGCCGCCGCCAACGCCCGCCAGGGCCGCTTCCGCTTGGGCAACATCCTGGTCGTGACGCAAGTAACGCTCACCGTAGTAGTGCTGGTGGGAGCCGGCCTGGTCGTGCACACTCTCCAGAACCTGCGCAATCTCGATCCGGGTTTCGCAACGGACAACGTGCTTACTTTCGACGTGGATGCCACTTTAAAACACTACAGAGGAGAACGCCAGGCTGAGTTCTATCGCGATCTCCGCGATCGTTTCGCCGCCATTCCCGGCGTGCTCTCGGCCAGCTATTCGGATATGGTGCTGCTCACCGGCAGCCTGTGGAGCACGGATTTCCACCTGCCGGACACGCCCCCCAAGGCCAGGGCTCAGGCAGATTTTTTCCCGATTGGTCCGCAGTTTTTCGAGACGATGAAAATCCCCGTCCAGCGCGGCCGGAAATTCAAGCCGGAAGAATACGATCTAGCCGCCAAAGCGGATGCCGACCCGAAAGTCAAAGCGAAAGCTTGCGTGCCGGCCATTGTCAATGAGTCGTTCATACACGCGTACTTTCCGAAAGGCGACCCGCTCGGCCGGACATTCGGCGATTACACGCCTGATCCGGCCGAAGATCCGGATGGCACGCCCAGCGCAGGCTGGCAAATTGTCGGCGTGGTACGTAACATCAAATATGACAGCCTCCGGCGTGCCATCAATCCCACGATCTATGTCCCCGCAACGGGTGGCGGAAGTTTCGAATTGCGCACCAGCCGCGATCCGCTCGCGCTGGTGCCGGAGGTGCGCGCCGTCGTGCGCCAGGTTGGCAGCGATCTGCCCGTCATCGACGTGCAAACGCAAGAGCAGAATATCGATCAACTTCTGTTCCAGGAACGGCTGGTAGCGCGGCTCTCTAGCTTGTTCGGTCTGGCCGCCCTGCTGCTGGCATCCATCGGATTGTATGGCCTGCTGTCCCACGAGGTGACGCGCGGCACCCGCGAGATTGGGATTCGTGTCGCGCTAGGCGCCCCCGCCGGACAGGTTTTGTGGCGCGTGGTGCGCCACGGCGTCTCGCTCGCGGCTGTCGGAGTAGCGGTGGGCATCGGCGCCTCGTTTGCTGTCACCCGCCTGCTGGGCAGCATGCTGTACGACGTGAAGCCCGGCGATCCCACGACGCTCGTGTTGGTGAGCATTCTGTTAATGCTGGTGGCGCTGTCAGCCTGTTATATTCCGGCCCGCCGCGCCACCCGCGTGGACCCACTGGTCGCGCTCCGCCACGAATAGCGCGGCAACGATACCTAGGCGGCCTGGGCGAAGAATCGAATCGGGATCGATCGCAAGGCGGGAGGCTTGGCTAGGCTCATGGAGTCTTCGGCACAACCTCCCTCGGCAGACTATCTACGTCCTCGCCACGACTTCTCAGAACATGAACTCGATGGTGACCGTCAAGTATCGTTCCATCGGGCCTCGCTCTTAGACTATTTGGCTGTCATGGAGCCACCGTTCTCTTCAAGTCATCGGTGCCCATCCTGTGGAACACGTCGAGCTTGCTTTGAATCAGACTGGAGTGTAATGGCCTCAAAGGCGTCATTTGAGGTTTGCCGCAACCCCGTGAATACAACCTTCCTGTTCGGGCGTCTCTGGAATATGAACGCCCCGCACTTTGGAAACTTCCTGGATGGCCGATTCTGGTTCCATCCCCTCCTGTACGAGTAAGGATGCCGCAACCAACCCCGCTCTCCCTATCCCTTGACGGCAATGCACTAAGACACTCTTGCCTCGTTGTAGATCACGATGGATGGTTTCGAGCAAGTTGGCGAGCGTTGACGTGTCAGATGGAATTCCTCTGTCCGGGATTGGATAGGAGACATAAGCCAAATCATGCCTCCGGGCTTCAGCAGCTTCGCCTACCAAATCGAGTTCCTGCTCCTTCGTCTGTTAACAAAGAGACCACCGTATCAATCCCATAACGCCGCCATCCCAATAGTTCATCCTCAAGCCAATCGCCACGAGGACGGGAAGATAGGAATAGTTTTCCAGGCCATGGACCAGCTATCGGATACAGTTTTGGGACCATGTCAAATCTCCCTCCAATGCCACCACGTTCCGACCGCACTGGCCGGCGAACATCTCGGCACCATCCACTCCTGGCGGAAGCTGGGCGGGGGCCATCCTATACTCGTTCGCCAACGGCCCGGACGGCGGCGACCCGAACGCCGTAACATTAGGCGTGGTTCAACTCGTGCTGCAATAGCGGGGCGCCCGCCCCCGTCAAAACCACGAGAAAATTCAGCCGTCGAAGCCACAATAATTAGATGGGATGCTGCCATTCGAAGCGGCAAAGCAACACAATGCAACAAAATGCAACACAAAACAAAATTTCACGTCCCGTTGCACGTTTACGAACCGAACCTAAGCACCGGCCTCCCGATCCGGAAATGCGTGCGTGCCGTGAGTGATCGCAGCGCCTGCCCGTAGCGCGGCGGCGATGGTGACCACTTCTGAGATCTCGGCGTCGCTTGCTCCAGCCTTCCGCGCCTTGCCCGCATGTATTTCGATGCAATAGGGGCACTGCGTCGTGAATGCCACCGCCAGAGCCATCAGTTCCTTGTATTTTACCGGTATCGCCCCGTCGGCCATGGCGGCCTTGTCAAATGCCCAAAACGCCTGCATCGCCGCCGGAGCATTCGCTTCAACGGTCTTGAGTCTTGCGAGGTTCTTCATGCTGTACATTGGCACATCTCCTCTTCTGGAATTCATTATTGTAACCGAAGCGGCTTCGACCCCCGGCGCAACGTTTCCGCCTGTTCCGCGTATATAGCCTTATGCGATTCCGGCTTGTTCTCCGGCGGCTCATACGAACGCCGATGTTTAGCGCCATCGCGGCCATTACCCTGGCCGTCGGCATCGGCGCCAACAGTGCCATCTTCAGCGTCGTCAATGGCATTATCTTGAAGCCGCTGCCATATCCGCACCCGGAGCAACTGATCGATTTGCATCTCACCGCTCCGGGCGTCAACTTCCCGGACGCCGATCCCGCGCCGTTTTTGTACTTCACCTATCGCGAACAGGGGCGATCGTTCCAGAGCGTCGGCCTTTACCGATGGGACACCCAGAGCGTCACCGGAGTCGCCGAGCCCGAGGAAGCCCAATGCCTGAACGTGACGGCTGAGGTGCTGCCGATCCTGGGTGTGCATCCCGTCTTGGGGCGCGGATTTTCTTCCAAGGATGCCGCCCCCGGTAGCCCGCCTACCGCGGTCCTCACCGACGGGTGGTGGCGGGCGCGCTTCGGAGCGGACCGTTCCGTAATTGGGAAGCAGGTCATGGTCAACGGCGTATCGCGCGAAATCATTGGCGTGATGCCCGCCGGCTTCCGCTTTCTGGATCGCGACGCCGCGCTCCTCCTCCCGCTGCAATTGGATCGCGCCCAACAATATCTGGGGGGGTTCGATTATCCAGGGATTGCGCGGCTCAAGCCGGGCGTTACGATCCAGCAGGCCAGCGCCGATATCGCCCGCATGATTCCTATCGCATTGCATAGCTTTCCGCCGCAGCCCGGCCTCACCGTGAAGGAGTTCGAAGACGTCAGGCTCGCTCCGAAAACGCGCTACCTCAGCCAGACACTCATTGGCGACGTCGGAAAAACGCTTTGGGTAGTGATGGGAACGATCGGCATGGTGTTGTTGATCGCCTGCGCCAATGTAGCGAATCTGCTTCTGGTCCGCGCCGAAGGAAGGCGCCAGGAGTTGGCGATTCTCACCGCGCTGGGCGCCCGCCGGCGCGATATCGCGCGCGAACTGCTGATGGAAAGCGTCACGCTCGGGTTACTCGGCGGCGTGCTGGGCTTGTGGGCCGCCTACGGCGCGGTTCGCCTGCTCGTGTGGATCGCTCCCGCGAATCTGCCGCGCTTGAACGAAATTTCGATCGATCCCGCGGTAATCGGATTCACCCTGGGCATCGCGCTCCTGACGGGCGTCCTGTTCGGCTTGATCCCGGTCCTCAAGTATGCCGGGCCCCGCATCTCCACCGAACTGCGGGGCAGCGGTCGCAACGCGAGCCAGAGCCGCGAGCGGCATCGCGCCAGCAGCACGCTGGTGGTGGTGCAGGTGGCGCTCGCCCTGGTGCTGCTGGTCGGCTCGGGGTTGATGATCCGGACCTTCCAATCGCTGCGCCACGTCGATCCGGGTTTCGACGCGCGGGATCTGCTGACCTTGCGCCTCGCCATCCCGGAATCGCAAGTGAAAGATCCGGTGGCCGTCATTCGGATGGAACAGGAAATCCTCGACAAGATCCGCGCCCTGCCGGGGGTCACATCCGCCGGGCTTACGACCCGCATTCCGACCGAGCGCGGCGGACACGATCTCATCTACGCCCGCGACAAAATCTACGCACACGGCGTTCCGCCTCTGCGTACCTTCAAGTTCATTTCACCCGGACTGCCCGCGGCCATGGGCAACCGCCTGATCGCCGGCCGCGAATTTACCTGGACCGATACCTACGAGCGCCGTCCCGTGGCCATGGTCTCCGAAAACCTGGCGCGCGAACTGTGGCATGATCCGCGGCTGGCGCTGGGTAAGCAGATCCGCGAGAATCTCACTGGTCCGTGGCGCGAAGTCGTGGGTGTGCTGAACGATCAGCGGGATGACGGCATACAGCAACCGGCGCCTATGTCTGCGTACTTTCCGTTGATGATGAACGATTTTGAAGGCGAGGCGTTGGCGGCCGTGCGCAGTATTTCGTACATCGTGCGCAGCCGGCGCGCGGGGTCCGAGAGCCTGTTGGCGGACGTGCGGCGGTCCGTCTGGTCGACGAATCCGAATCTTCCGCTCGCCAATGTCCGCACCATGCAGGAGATCTACAGCAGTTCGCTCGCGCGCACCAGCTTTACGTTGGTGATGCTGGCGATTGCGGGCGCTATGGCGTTGCTGATCGGCCTGGTGGGAATTTACGGCGTGATTTCGTACGCGGTCTCCGAGCGGCGTCATGAGATTGGAATCCGCGCGGCATTAGGCGCCAGTCCGGAAGAGTTGCTGCGCTTGTTCGTCGGCCACGGGTTCGTGCTCGCACTCGCCGGTGTCGCCTGTGGAGTGGCCGCATCCGTCGTGCTCACGCGCCTGCTTGGGTCCTTCTTATTCGAGGTGAACCCGCTCGATCCGCTGACTTACGCGTCGGCTTCGCTGGGGCTGATCGCCGCGGCCGTCGCCGCCAGTTACATACCGGCCCTGCGTGCCCTGTCGGTCGATCCGGTGGAGGCGCTACGCTCGGAATGAACCGCCGTCGAGTCACCCCGCGCTGGCGAATGTCTGCGCTATCAACTCGCGCGCTTCCTTCTGTATCCGCCTCAGATGCGTCTCGCCCAAAAAGCTTTCCGCGTAGAGCTTATAAACGCTTTCGGTCCCGGACGGGCGCGCCGCGAACCATCCATTGGCCGTCACCACCTTCAGCCCGCCGATCGGCTCGCCATTGCCGGGCGCGGTGGTGAGGGCGGCTTCGATCTTTTCGCCAGCGAGGTCGGAAGCATGCAACTGCGAAGGTGAGAGCTTCAACAACACGGCCTTCTGCTCCGGTGTGGCCGGCGCATCGATGCGCTCGTAAACCGGCGCGCCGAATTTCTTCGTCAGTTCGACGTACAACTCGCCGGGATCGCGGCCCGTGCTGGCCAGGATTTCGGCCGCCAACAGCCCCATGATGATGCCGTCTTTGTCCGTAGTCCACACCGTGCCGTCGCGCCGCAGGAACGAAGCTCCGGCGCTCTCTTCGCCGCCGAAACCAAACGCGCCGCTCACCAACCCATCCACCATCCACTTGAATCCCACCGGCACTTCCACCATCTTCAGTTTCAAGCTGGCCGCCACCCGGTCGATCATGCTGCTCGATACCAGGGTCTTGCCCACCGCGGCGCCTGCCGGCCACCCGGGCCGGTGCGGGAACAGGTACTCAATCGCCACCGCCAGGTAATGATTCGGATTCAGCAGCCCGGCGCTGCGCGTCACCACGCCGTGCCGGTCGTGATCTGTGTCGCACGCGAACGCCACGTCGAAGCGATCCTTCAGCTTGATCAACCCCGCCATCGCGTAGGGCGACGAGCAGTCCATGCGGATCTTGCCATCCCAATCGATGCACATGAAGCGGAAAGTGGGGTCGAGCGTATCGTTCATCACCGTCATCGGCACGCCATAGCGCTCGCTGATGCGGCCCCAATAGGCGATGCCCGCGCCGCCCAGCGGATCCACGCCGATGTTCAGGCGCGCGCCCCGGATCGCATCCATATCCAGTACGCTCGACAGATCGTTCACGTATGCCGAAACATAATCGTAGCGGTGTGTTGTGGATACTTTCCGCGCGCCCTCATAAGGCATGCGCAGGACGCTCCGCAGTCCGCCCTCCAGCAGTTGGTTGGCGCGGTCTTCGATCCAGCCCGTGGCGCCCGTATCGGCCGGGCCGCCATTAGGCGGATTGTACTTGAATCCCCCATCGTCTGGCGGATTGTGCGAGGGCGTAATCACAATGCCATCGGCCAGGCCGTCGCCCGCCTTTTTGGATTTGTTGTAAGTCAGAATGGCGTGCGAAAGCGCCGGCGTCGGCGTATAGCCGCCCGCGCTGTCGATCATGGTGTCCACACCGTTGGCTGCCAGCACCTCGAGCGCGCTGACCCAGGCGGGGTCCGACAGCGCGTGCGTATCCATGGCCAGGAACAATGGCCCGCCGGTCTTCTCCTGCTTGCGGTATTGACAGATGGCCTGCGTGATCGCCAGGATGTGCGCCTCATTGAACGACAGCGCGAACGATGATCCACGGTGGCCGGATGTGCCGAATGTCACACGTTGGGCGGCTACGCCGGGGTCGGGCCGGCCCGTGTAGTAGGCCGTGATCAGCCGCGGAACGTTCACCAACATGGAGGGCTGCGCGGGTTTGCCTGCATCAGGGGAAATTGACATGTCGCGTTATTCTCGCTCGATCGGCTATGCTTTATCATTATCATGCCAGCGCACAACTCGGGTCCGGATATTTGGCTGATTCGTCACGGTGAGACGGAGTGGAGCCTTTCAGGTCGGCACACCGGACGCACGGATATTCCGTTGACGGCGGCCGGCGAGCGGAGCGCGGAGCAAACCGGACGATATCTGGCGGGGCGGCCCTTCGCCTTGGTGCTGACCAGCCCCCTGCAACGCGCCCGCGCCACCTGCCGTCTGGCGGGCTACGGCAGTGTAGCCCAGGTCGACCCGGACCTTAGCGAGTGGGATTACGGCGCATATGAAGGGCGCACCAGCGCCGAAATCCAGAAGGACGCTCCGGGCTGGACCATATGGACGTCGCCGGTTCCGGGCGGTGAAACCATCCAGCAGGTCGCCGCCCGCGCCACCCGCGTCATCGCACGGGCTACGGAATGTCTCGCCGGAGATGTGGCTCTGTTCTCCCACGGCCACTTGCTGCGGATACTCACGGCCTGTTGGCTGGGGTTGCCTCCCGATGCGGGCAGGCTCTTTGCGCTCGAAACGGGGTCCGTGAGCGTGCTGGGTTATGAGCGCGACACGCGCGTGATCGCGCGCTGGAACCTGACGGCGTAGTATCCTGGGAAGCGAGGAGACAAGGAATGGGATGCGATAGCGGGCCGGTGAACCCGGTCGCTTTGGATGTGCCGCCGGGCGCGCACAAGGTGTTCTGCGTCAAGTTTCAAAAGGAAATGCAGGGCATGGACGAAGTTCCTTTTGAGGGACACCCGCTGGGCCAGAAGATATATGAAAATGTCTCGAAGGAAGCCTGGAAGATGTGGGTCGAGCACATGAAGATGATCATGAACGAATACCGGCTCAACCTGGGGACGCAGGAGGCGCAGGAATTTCTCCTGAAGCAGATGGACGACTATTTCTTCGGCGCAGGCGCGGCTCTGCCGCCGGATTACGTGCCGCCCCGTTCGAAGCAGTAGTCTACGCAATGGACCGCAGGCTGGCCTGCTTCACCACGCCCGCGCCTTCCTGAATAGTCACCAATTGGCCCGCGCTCACCTTGGGAATGCTCTCCCGCGCGCCGTTAGGCCAGTGAATCTCCAGATCCGCCGCGCCCGCCTGGCCCAGCCCAAAATGCAAACGCCGGTCGTCGACCGAAAGGTACGATGACTGCGCCATCACCGCCTGCGCCTGCTTCCTGCCCCCATAGCTGGCGATCACAGTCGCGCCGATTGCGCTGCGATTGGATTTCGTGCCCACCAGTTTCACCTTCAGCCAACCATCGTTGCCGCTCACATCGTTGCGCAACAAGGAGGGCGGCTCGTTCTGGTTCATGATCAGGATATCGATATCGCCATCGTTATCGAAGTCCCCGAAAGCCACCCCGCGGCTCGAGTGCGCCGCCTCGATGCCCGGCCCGCCTTCGCCGATCAACTCCTCGAACTTGCCTTGGCCCAGATTGCGGAAGATCACACGCGGCGTGCGATGTGGAAATTCGGGAAACTGCTTCTCCACTTCCGGGTACACGCTGCCGGTCACCCAGAACAGGTCCGGCAGGCCGTCGTTATCCAGATCCACGATGCCCGCGCCCCAACTGATGAAACGCGTCTCCACGCCCAGGCCCGCGCGCAGAGTCACGTCCGTGAAGTTACCCTTGCCGTTGTTGTGGTAGAGCGCTGGCGTGTCTTCCGTGAAGTGCGTCTTGAAGACATCCAGAAAGCCCTCGCAGGCGAAATCGCCGATGCCCAGTCCCATGCCCGCCTGCTCCAGCCCGTCTTCGTTCAGAGCCACGCCGCGTTCCAATCCCTCTTCGGTAAAGGTGCCGTTGTGGTTATTGCGAAACAACAGGCTGGGCGTGGAATCGCACGCCACATAGATGTCGGGCCATCCGTCGTTATCGAAATCCGCGGCCACGGCGGTCAGCCCATAGCTGCCCTTAGAAGCTGCGATACCGGAGGCCACCGATACGTCCTTGAACGTTCCATCGCCGTTGTTGTGATACAGCAGATGAGATTCCGGTGGCAATCCGCGGGGTCCGCAGTTTACCGGGATACCCTTCCAATTGCAACTGGCGTTTTGGCCCGCCGGCGGAACATCCTTGAGATTGAACTTCAGGTAATTGGAAATGAACAGGTCCAGGTGTCCGTCGCGATCATAGTCCACGAAGGTGCAACCCGATCCCCACCGCACTCCCGGCGCAAGCAACCCGGCCTCCTTCGTGACATCCGTAAAGGTGCCGTTCCCATTGTTGCGATAGAGAACATTCTGGCCCCAGTAAGTGATGAAGATATCTTCAAAGCCGTCGTTGTTGTAATCCGCAATCGTGACGCCGTACGCCCAACCGGTGCGCGTAAGGCCGGCAGCGGCCGTCACATCGGTAAACGTGCCATCCCGGTTGTTCTTGTACAACCGGTTGGTGGCGCCCGTGGGTGGGCCATCCAGGCGGGTGCCGCAGAGCACGAAAATATCCAGCCAGCCGTCGTTATCGTAATCGAGGAAAGCGATGCCGCTGCCCATGGCTTCGATGATGTAGCGGTTGCGATCCACGCCGCCCGAAATCGCCGGATCGCGCAAGCCGGCCTTTGCGGCAACATCCGTGAATCGCGCGTGAAACGGAAGACCGGAAGGCTTGCCCCGGGCCAGAGGCTTCACGCCGCGGCTGGCCATCTGGGCGAATGCTCCGGTGGGAATGAGGGTAAGAAGTTCGCGGCGCGTCACTGCTTCAACGCCCAATCAAAAAACCGGCCATCCGCCGCGCCAGCGCGCCATACGGCGGGCGCAACAGCCCCAGCGTGGTGAAACGGCTCTGCAGGAAAACGCCTTTCTTCTGCGAGAAAGTCAGGAAGCCGTCAAATCCGTGATAACTTCCCATACCGCTGGGACCTACTCCGCCAAAAGGCAAATCATTCTGCGCGATGTGGAGGATCGTATCATTCACCGTCACGCCGCCCGATACGGTGCGCGCCAGTACTGATTCGACGCGCTTCGAATTATTGTCGAAGTAGTAGAGCGCCAGCGGCCGCGGCCTGGAGTTCACATACTCGATGGCTTCATCGAGCGACTTATAAGTCACCACCGGGAGCACCGGACCGAAGATCTCCTCCTGCATTACCGCCATCCGGTCGTTCACGTTCCAGAGCAACGTCGGCGGAAACACCCGGTTCTGTTCGTCAACCGCTTCGTGGGCCGGATTCAGCTTCCATCGTTTCCGCGCCCTTCGACCCGGCGTCGTCCACCAGACCCCGCAGCCGCCGATAGTGCTCGCGCTTGATGATGCGCGTGAAATCCGGATTGTCCGCAAGGCGCGGATACATGGCGGCGGCGGCTTGGGCTGCCAGCCGCACGAATTCCTCGCGGGCGCCCGCCTCCACCAGCACATAATCGGGCGCGATGCAGGTCTGGCCGGCGTTGTACAGCTTGCCCGCCATGATGCGGGCAGCCGCGGTTTGCGCTGGAAAACTGGGATGCACCAATGCGGGCGACTTGCCGCCCAACTCAAGGGTGACAGGCGTGAGATTCTCGCTGGCCGACCGCATGATGAGCTTGCCCACGCGCGTCGAGCCGGTGAAAAGTAGGTGATCGAAGGGCAACGCGGCGAACGCTGCGCCGGTCTCGGCGCCGCCCGTCACCACCGTCACATACTCCTCCGGAAACATATCGGCTACCAGGCGCGCCAGCAGATCCGCGGTGCGCGGCGCCAGTTCCGAAGGCTTCAGCATCACGTGATTGCCGGCCGCCAGCGCGCTCACCAGCGGCGAGAGGCTGAGCAGCAGAGGATAATTCCATGCGCCGATGATGCCCACCACCCCCAGCGGCTGATAGATCACGCGCGCGCGCCCCGGCAGGAACTGCCAGCCGGCAGCCGCCGCGCGCGGGCGCATCCACCGCGGAAGTTGCCGGATGGTATGCCGGATCGTATCGACAAGCGGGAAGACTTCGAGCAGCAGGGTCTCCGCGCTGGCGCGTCCACCGAAATCCTCGGAAATCGCCTTGACGAACTCCTCGCGGCGCGCGCGCACAGCCTTCAGCAGAACCCGCAAGGCACGGATGCGCTGCCGCGCATCGGGCGTCTGCCGCGCGAACGCCTCGCGCTGCGCCGCCAGCGTAGCGGCCAATTTCGGCTGCACCGGCTGCACAATATTGGGGTGAGTAGTGCTCGTAGTGAGGATTATAGCGCGCGCCGCGCCGAACCGGAAGACTCCGCCAACATCGCGCGCATTTACAACCAGGCCATCGCCGATCGCATCGCCACTTTCGAAACCCGCCCGCGCACCGAAAGCGATATCCGGGCGTGGTTTGACGGCTTGCATCCAGTGGTGGCCGTCGAGGACCAGGGATCCCTGATCGCCTTCGCAGCGGCCTCTGCCTACCGGACGCGCGCCTGCTACGCCGGCATCGCCGAAGCGTCGGTTTACGTGGACCAGGCCTTCCGCGGGCGCGGCGCCGGACGTATGGGGTTGCAGGGGCTGATCGAAGCCGCGGAATCCGCGGGTTTCTGGAAGCTGGTCTCACGCATCTTTATCGAGAATACGGCCAGCCGCCGGCTGGTCGCATCGCTCGGCTTTCGCAGAGTGCGCCGCGCGATGTCGTGATCGTCGAGAGACTTCTCAAATATTGAACGTAACCGAAGGCCCGTGTGCCTCCACCTCTTTGGCTCGATCCACTTCCTGAATTACATCCGCCAGCGTGGTGCTGTCCAGAATGTGCGCCACGGCATCGCGCACTCGGCGCATCACAATGCGCGTCCCGCACGTTTGCTCGTCCCGGCACTCGTCGCACTTGCGATAATTGGTTTCGCGCGCGCAGGGCAGCGGCGCCAGCGGACCCTCGATCATGCGGATGACGGTGCCCACCGTGATATCCTCCGGCGGCCGGCTCAGCTCGTATCCGCCTGCGCGGCCTTTCTTGCTGGTGACCACACCCCGGTTCCGCAACTCCAAAAGGATGGCTTGCAGGAACTTGAGCGGGATGGACTCCTCCGTGGCCACCGAGTGAACCAGAATGGGACCCTCGCCGTAATGCCTGCTCAGAGAATACAGCGCTTCCAGGGCATACTTCGTCTTTTTGGAGATGGTTCGCAATGATTTCCTCTAATACTTTTAGAATAGCCCGAGTAAGCACTTTTGTATAGTCTGCCTGTTACTCTAGGAGAAATCCGGTGCCACCATCGCGCGCGACTAACTGGCTGCTGTTAATAGCGGCTGCCGTCCTGTTTTCCACCGGCGGCGCGGCGATTAAAGGCATCTCCATGACGGCCTGGCAAATCGCCAGCTTCCGGTCCGGAATCGCGGCGCTCGCGCTGGCTTTGTTCGTCCCCGATGGGCGGCGGCACTGGCGCTGGGCGCTGTTGCCTGTAGCCGCAGCCTACGCCGCCACGTTAGTCGAGTTCAGCCTGGCCACCAAGCTGACCACCTCGGCCAACGCCATATTCCTCCAATCCACCGCGCCTTTGTACCTGTTGCTCATCGGCCCGCTGGTGCTCAAGGAGCCGCTCAGCCGCTCCGACCTGCTGTTTCTAGCGGCCGTGGCCGCGGGCATGTTCCTGTGTTTCGGGCCCGCCCAACCAGCCGTCAAGACGGCTCCGGATCCGCGCACCGGCAATCTGATGGGAGCGGCATCCGGGTTCACTTGGGCGCTCACGGTATCGGGCCTGCGCTGGCTCGGACGGCGCCCAGATGTGGGAAATGACGCGGGTAATGCGGCCACCGCGACGGTCGTGCTCGGGAACCTCCTGGCGTGTCTGGTGACTCTGCCCAAGGCGCTGCCCCTGCCGCACGCAGCGTGGTCGGACGTGGCCCTGCTCTTCTATCTGGGGGTGTTTCAGATCGGGTTGGCCTACCTGTTCGTGACCCGCGCGATAAGATACGTGCCGGCCTTCGAGGCCACCACGGTCTTGTTGCTCGAACCCGCACTCAACCCGGTTTGGGTGTGGCTGGTGCAAGGTGAGCGGCCCGCGGCCAGTTCACTCGCCGGCGGCGTGCTCATTCTATCGGCGACGCTAATTAATACGTGGTGGCAGAACTCCCGCCGGCCGTGAGAGGGGGCTGACCGTATGGACCCTAATCCCCCAAAAACTTCCCGATTGGCCGCAGTCCCTTCACGTTGTCGCACACCGCCTTAAAGGCCGCCGTCATGGGGATCGCCAGCAGCAACCCCGGGGCGTCCCAAATAAATCCCCAGATCATCAGCGAAAACGTCACCGCCAGAGGATTCAAATGTACCCGCGATCCCACGAACTTGGGATAAAGCAGATTCAGCGCCAGTAAGTGGAAAACAGTAACGATCGCCACCACCAGTAAGTAGCCGGGGAGGGTGTCGTACGCGCTGATGGCCACGAACAGCGGCGGCAGCGCCGCCAGCGGCAGCCCCACATAGGGCACCAGGCTCAGGAAACCGCTGAGCGGCCCCACCAGCAGCGCATAGGGCAGATGAATGATCCAAAATGCCAGCGAGCTGGCCGCCGCCAGCAGCAGGCCCAGCACGGAATTTCCCACCACGAAGGCGCGCACCATGTCGGCGATGCCCTGCAGGCTGCGCGCCGCCGCGGCTCGGTCTTCACCCTGAAAAAACTGGAGAAAGCTCCGGTGGATATGGTCGTGCCAGCTCAGCATGAAGTACACCAAAAACGGCACGAACGAGGCCATCAGCATGATCTGGTAGAACGATCCCAGGCGGACGGAGACGAAATCCTTGATGGGCGACGACTCCTCGTGAATGCGCACTTCCGGAATAGGGGCCGGCAGGGCCGGCGCTAAGACCTCCGGCGTCCGCCGCTTCTTCCGGACCGGCTCCGGCGGGGCCGGCGGCGGCTTCCGCGCTGGCACCAGAAGCTGGTAAGTCCGCGTCTCCAGCCCTTCCGCCTTCTCCTTTACGTTCTCCACCAGATCGCCGATCCGCTGGCTATACTTGGGCAGTTCCTGCACCAGGCCGTACAACTGCGAGTAGGCGCCCAATCCGATCAGATAAAGCACCGAGAGGGCGGATGCGCAGACCACGAAACTGGCCAGCGAGCGCGGAAAACGGATGCGCACCAGCAGCGTCACAAAAGGTTCCAGGATGAAGGCCAGCATCACCGCCACCAGCGAGGTGATGAAGAACACCCGCCCGAAGTAGAGAATGGCGACGATCACACCCAGGGCAATGATTGGGATTGCGATATTGCGGACTTCCTGCTCGGCGGCAAGCAGGGGCTTGGACGCAATGGCCACAAAGCGACGAGACCCTCGACTCGAATCTACCACGCCCGCGTTTATAATGAAATTGGTTTCCCGCCGCATGCCATCCCCCAAATCCCGGATTCTGGCTCTCGACCTGGGAAAGAAGCGTATCGGCATGGCCGTGAGCGATCCGCTGGGCATTACCGCGCAAGGGCTTCCCAATCTGGAGCGCACCACCAAGCGGGCCGATCTGGCCGCGCTCACCCGCCAGGTGGAGGAATGGGACGCCGGCCTCATCCTCATCGGCAATCCCATGCACATGAGCGGCGTGGAAGGGCGCCAGTCGGGTTGGGTGCGTGAATTCGCCGGCGAGTTGAGCGAGCGCGCCGGTCGCCCCGTGAAACTGTGGGATGAGCGCCTGACCACGGTGGAAGCTTCCCGCGTTTTGCGCGCGAGCGGCATCAGCATCGAGAAGCGCGCGCGCGCCGTCGACCGGCTCTCCGCCGTCATTCTGCTCCAGAGTTACCTGGATTCCCTGTGAGCCTTTTTCGCCGCATTGGGATCCTATTGCTTTGTGCCATACTTTGCGCCGCGGCCGTCGCGATTTATTTCGCATTCGATTTCAACGCACCGTACAGCGGCTTCGGACAGGAAACCTTCGTGGATCTTCCCAAAGGCACGGGCACCCGGCAGATGGCCGCCCTGCTGCAGAATTCCGGCGTCATCCGGCACTCCTGGGAGTTCCTGATGGCACGCGCCCTGCGGCGCGACGCCACACTGCAGGCCGGCGAATACGCTTCACCAAGGCCGCCTCCGTGTTGGATGTTTTCGACCGCATTGCGCGCGGCGACATCTTCTACTTCCAACTGGTGGTGCCCGAAGGGAAGAACATGTTCGATATCGCGGCGGCGGCCGGCCAATTGGGCCTGTTTCCAGCCGCCCAATTCCTGCAGGCGGCCCGCGACCCCGCGTCCATCCGCGACCTGGACCCGCAGGCCGTCAGCCTGGAGGGTTACCTGTTCCCCAATACCTACCGCGTGAGCCGCGGCACGACGCCGGGCGCCCTGTGCCTGATGATGACCGGCAAATTCCGCGAAGTCTGGCACGGCCTGCACACCGGCGCCGATATCCACCGTACCGTGACGCTCGCCTCGCTGGTGGAAAAGGAAGGAAAGCTTCCAGACGAGCGGCCCATGATCGCATCGGTCTTCGCGCGGCGCCTGGCCATTGGGATGAAACTGGATTGCGACCCGACCACCATCTACGCCGCGCTGCTCAACGGAGGCTATAGCGGCGCCCTGCACAGGTCCGACCTCGCGAGCGACAGCCCATACAATACCTACCGGCACGCGGGACTGCCTCCGGGCCCGATTTCGAATCCCGGAGCGGCTTCCCTGCAGGCGGCCCTACATCCCGCGGACACGGACTACCTGTATTTCGTGGCCCGCGCGGATGGCTCCGGCGGACACAACTTCGCGAGCACCTTGGCCGCGCAGAGCGCCAACATTGTGAAGTATCGCCGGGCGCTGGGGCGATCCCAGCACTGACATTACCCACGGGACGCCCTTGGGTGTGCGGCATAAAAAGTGGTGCCGGGAGGGGACAGAGGCTCCGATCCGCGACTCGTAACTGAGCCGCGAGCGTAAAGCGAGCGGTTGGCGGTGCCGGACCTCGTGGATTCCCCAAGCGGGCAGCGCCTACATGGCTATCCCGGTGGGGGACGGCTCGGCGGTTCCGCCGAGGCTGGCGCTTGCGCTCAGGCCACGGGCCGCGGAGCCCCCCCCGAATCGACCTCGAAACCAATTCGTCCCTGTCGGCCGCCGGGCGGCCCTCGGCAAATGGTGCGGGTCGTGGGTAATCCGCACCCAGCTCGCGAGACTCTGTCCCGCCCCGAATGGTGTAATCGCGAAACGTGATTGAAGCGTAGCAATGTGGTCCAACGAAATATGAACGGCGTGCTGCGCGGTTTTTGTCCGATAATGCCGCAACGTCAGCCGGAGCGCGGGTGGAAAATGACCATCCCTATGACGGACTAAAGTATAATTGGAGCGAAGAATGGAGCATGGATGGGGAAAAAGATAGCTATTGGTTGTGGTGCCGCGATACTCGTCTTCGTGCTGATCGTGGGAGTTTCAATTAGCGGAACGTACAACTCATTAGTCCAACTCGATCAGGCCACGCAAGCGCAGTGGGCCCAGGTGCAAAACGCATATCAGCGGCGCGCCGATCTGGTGCCCAACCTGGTGGCGACCGTTAAAGGCGCTGCAAACTTTGAACAGAGCACCATGACAGCGGTTACGGAGGCGCGTGCCAGAGTGGGCCAGCTCACACCCGCTGCGATGACAGACATCACCAAGGATCCGGCGGCCTTCCAACGGTATCAGCAGGCGCAGCAGGGGTTGTCTTCAGCGCTGTCTCACTTGCTGGTCGTCACCGAAAACTACCCACAGCTCAAAGCGACCGCCAACTTCCGTGACCTTCAAGCGCAACTTGAGGGCACTGAGAATCGCATTACGGTTGAGCGGCAGAGGTTCAATGAGGCCGCACAAGCCTTTAATACCCGCCGGAGCAGTTTTCCAACAGTGCTGATCGTCGGCTTCTTCGGCGACAAATTCGCAGCCAAACCTTACTTCCAGGCGCAATCCGGAAGCGAAAAGGCGCCCGAGGTGAAGTTCTAGGTTGCCTGTGCGCCGTATTCTACTTGTCCCGCTCTGCCTCGTTTCGACCATGCTCCTGGACGCGGCTGAAACGCCCATCCCTCCATCGCCTACCCAGTGGGTGACGGACACCGCAAACTTCCTGTCTCCGGAAGCGGTGCGCTCATTAAATTCACGCCTCGCCGCCTACGAGCAGGCCACCGGCCATCAATTAATTGTGTACATCGCCCCCACGACGGGTGATGCACCGATCGAGGACTGGGCAGTCCGGGCCTTCGCAAAGTGGAAGGTGGGCCGGAAGGGGCTCGACGACGGACTGGCCCTTTTCATTATGACCAAAGATCATAAGATGAGGATCGAGGTCGGTTACGGACTCGAAGCCGTGGTGCCCGATGCAATCGCGTCCCGTGTGATCGACGAAGTAATGGCGCCGCGGGTTGAGGCCGGCCATCCCGATGAAGCCGTAACGGCGGCTATTGATTCTTTGACCGGAACCATCGGCGGGCAGGCGGGTGTGCCTCCACCCTCGCCTGCGCCGGAGAGATCCAGGCCAATCAGCCTGTTTCAATGGATCGCCTATGGCATCGCCGCGATACTTTTCCTGGCCTTGCTGATTACGCATCCGGCACTAGCCTTCTATTTGCTGGCCAGCATCGCGTCTGGCGGTCGTGGGGGCGGCGGCGGAGGAGACAGCGGTGGCGGATTTGGTGGTGGCGGTGGACGATCCGGCGGTGGGGGAGCGAGCGGATCATGGTAACCATCGACAAGGATCGGATCAAACAAGCGATTCAGAAAGCCGAGAGACGGACTTCCGGCGAGATCCGCGTTTCCGTGTCGCCGCTGTTTTGGGGCGATGTCCGAAAAGCCGCCGAGAAGGCATTCGCGCGGCTGGGTATGAGCGCGACGAAGGATCGAAATGCCGTTTTATTCTTTGTCGTGCCCGCGCGCCGCAAATTCGTCGTGTTAGGCGACAGGGGTATCCACGAGAAGGTTGGCCAGGAGTTTTGGCATCGCATCGTCCGCACCGTGTCCGGGAAGTTTAAGCAAGGTGATTTTACGGGCGGCATCGTCGCCGGAATCGAAGCAGTCGGCGAGGATCTGGCTAAGCATTTCCCCTACAACGCCGCCAGCGACACGAACGAGTTGCGGGATGACGTCGATAGCGACCCCGAAATGCCTGGCGGTTGAAGCTTCCCCGACGGAGCGCTAAAGCAGCAATCACGCGCGAATCGTGCATCTCGGCAATCGTCCATCGCTGCGCCCACCTCTCGGTCGCCTCGACCGGGGGTGGCGTTCCATTCGAACGGCGCACGGAAATGTTCCGCTGTTGGCAAACCCCAACGACCGGTTCACCGCGCGAGTTCAGACCCTCACCCCACCCTAACCCGTTATCTTTCAATCACCTGCGGGCCACCGGAAGCCGCAGTAGCCCATGCATCCGGCCACCGCGATGCTACCCTGAAACAGGGGGAGACGAAGCGTCTCCCAACCCCAAAATGGCTCTGCTTTTCCAAAGGCACTTAAACACATGAAAACAAATATGATAGCAAGGCGGGAAATCGTGGCAAAACCGCCCCAAACACTCAACGACCTAATCGCCGGAGATCAAGCCCTCTTCGACAGAATCCATGATAGATTGCTAGCCCTCTTTCTGCCCCAGGACGCCGTCCAACAGGACCTGGTCAACCACCTGGCCCTCGCCGAGCGTAGAATCTCGCACTGGGATCCGATAGGGCCAGCCCTTCTGATGGAAATCGAACACAGACCGCCCCTCGCCGGCATCGCCTCCTGGGCGCGTTTCATGCGTCTGGAAGACCGCCTCCAGCGCGACTGGCTCGACCTCGCCAAGCAACTCGTCAGCATCAAAGCCCCCCGTCAAAGGAAAGCAAAGAGGATGCTACCGCGCGCCTCCACGCGTTGACGCGGCCGCTTGGCAAATGTTAAGCTAACTCTCTTAAAGCAACAACCTTTTCCAGATTTCTCCAGTTCATCCAAAATGGAAGCTACCTTGCACGCCTTGAGTGGGATTTTGCTGCGGGCGATCCCTACTTTTCTGCTCGTCGTCTTCCTGCACTTCTATCTGAAGTACATGTTTTTCAAGCCTTTGGACAAGGTGCTAAAGACCCGGTATGACGCTACGGAGGGCTCCCGCCTGCGTGCCGCCGAGAGCCTGGAGAAGGCCGCCGCGAAGACCGCCGAGTATGAAGCGGCCCTGCGCGCGGCGCGCGCCGAAGTGTACCAGTCGCAGGAACAGTTGCATCGCCGCCTGCAGGCCGAACAGGCTGCCCAGACACAGGCCGCCCGCGAGCGGGCGGAAGCCGCCGTGCGCGAAGCCAAAGCGCAACTGGCCGCCGAAATCGCACAAGCCAAAACGGATCTGGCCGGAGATAGCGATGCCTTGGCCAACCAGATCGCCGAGGCGATTGTGAACCGGGGTCTTGCGGCATGAAGCGCGGCCGCATGAAGCTCCTCGCCGGTTTGCTTGTGCTCCTGTGCCTGAACTTGCCGATGGCCGCCCAAACGCCCGAAGGCGAAGGAAAAAAGGGCGGCGAGTCCGGCCCCAGCGGCAACATGCTCATTTGGGAGTGGGCCAATTTCGCGCTGTTGGCCGCCGGTTTGGGCTACATTACCAAAAAGAACGTGGGCCCCTACTTTGCCAAGCGCTCGCAAGCCATCCGCAAGGGGATGATTGAGGCGGAAGCGGTGCGCGCTGAATCGGACGCGAAGGTTGCCGACGTGGACCGCCGCCTTGCCAATCTCCAATCCGAGATCGAAGCCCTGCGGCGCAACGCCCAGCAGGAAGGTGATGCCGAGGCGCAGCGCGTGCGGCGGGAAGCCGATGCCGAAATGGCCAAGATCCAGACGCATCTCGTCGATGAGATCGCCTCCGCCAGTAAGGCGGCGCGCTTGGAATTGCGGCGCTATGCAGCGGAGCTCGCCCTGGGTTTGGCCGAAAAGAAGATCGCCGCCCGCCTGACGCCGGAAGTCCAGGACCGGCTGGTCGGAAACCTTCGTGGCCGCCATGACACATACATCCGCCGCCGGACAAGGCAATTAGAATATGACGCGCTCCGCCTTAGCCTCCCGATACGCCAACGCGCTGGTGGATGTGGTCACCGATCCGAAGTTACGGTTGGACCCGCGCCAGATGCTCGGCGAATTACGCGGCTTTCAAGAAGTTCTGGCGGAATCGGCGGAATTGCGTAACGCCCTGACTTCGCCCGCCGTGCCGCCGGCCCGCAAGCGTGCGGTGGTGGGCCGCATCGGCGAGAAGTTGGGCATCTCCCGGATCGCCCGCAATTTCCTGTTCGTGCTCACCGATCATCGCCGCATCGCCACGCTGGCGGAAATCCTGGAAGCCTTCGATCTGCTGCTGGACGAGCGTCTGGGCTTCACGCGCGCTGAGATCGGCTCGGCCCAGGCCTTGGATCAGCGGCAGCGCGATTTGGTGTCGCACGAGTTGGAACAGTTGACCGGCAAGAAAGTGCGCATGCGCTTCACGATCGATCGCGGGTTGCTTGGCGGGCTGGTGGCCCGCCTCGGTTCCACGGTCTACGACGGCTCCGTGCGCGGCCAACTGCACGCGCTGGGCAAGCGCCTGGCGGCGGAGTTCCCCAATTAATCGGAAATGTTTTTAGCGAGGGTTTAATGGCTCAGATTCGAGCTGACGAAATTACGACTCTTCTCCGCCAGGAGATTGAAAACTACGAAGGCGCGATCGACGTTTCCGAAACCGGTTCGGTGATTTCGGTGGGAGACGGTATCGCCCGCATACACGGCCTGGAAAAAGTGATGGCCGGAGAATTGATCGAGTTCCCGCACAACGTGGCGGGCATCGCCATGAACCTGGAGGAAGACCAGGTCGGCGCCGTGCTGTTGGGAGAAGCCACCGAAATCAAGGAAGGCGACGAAGTGCGGCGCACCGGCCGCATCATGTCGGTGCCCGTTGGGGACGCTTTAATCGGGCGCGTAGTCAATGCACTGGGCAGGCCCATCGACGACAAGGGCCCCATCGTCACCACGCAGTTCAATCCGATCGAGCGCCCTGGCGCCCGGCGTGGTCGACCGCCAGCCCGTGAAAGAGCCGCTGCAAACCGGCATCAAGGCGATCGACGCCATGATCCCCATCGGCCGCGGCCAGCGCGAATTGATCATCGGCGACCGCCAGACCGGCAAGACGGCGATCGCGCTCGATACCATCATCAATCAGAAGGGCGGCGACGTCATCTGCATCTACGTCGCGATCGGCCAGAAGCGCTCCACCGTGGCGCAGGTGGTGAAGACGCTCTCCGACGCCGGCGCCATGGACTACACCATCGTGGTGCTGGCTTCCGCCTCCGATCCCGCGCCCATGCAGTACCTGGCGCCCTATGCCGGCTGCGCCATCGGCGAATATTTCCGCGACAGCAAGCGCCACGCCCTGTGCATTTACGACGACCTCTCAAAGCACGCCGCGGCCTATCGCGAGATCTCGCTGCTGCTGCGCCGCCCACCCGGGCGCGAAGCGTTTCCGGGCGACGTCTTCTATCTGCACAGCCGTTTGCTCGAACGCGCCGCCAAGCTCAACGATGAGAACGGCGGCGGCTCGCTGACCGCCCTGCCGTTCATCGAAACGCAGGCGGGCGACGTTTCGGCCTACATCCCCACCAACGTCATCTCCATTACCGACGGCCAGATTTACCTGATCTCCGATCTGTTCAACTCCAACATCCGCCCGGCCATCGACGTGGGCATTTCCGTCAGCCGCGTGGGCGGCAGCGCGCAGATCAAGGCCATGCGGCAGGTCGCCGGCACCCTCCGGCTCGACATGGCGCAATTCCGCGATTTGGCGGCGTTCGCGCAGTTTGGTTCCGATCTGGACAAGGCTTCGCTCGCGCAACTCAATCGCGGCAAGCACCTGATCGAAATCCTCAAGCAGGCCCAGTTCCAGCCGCTCCCCGTGGAAAAACAGATCATGATCGTCTTCGCCGGCACACAGGGCTATCTCGACGATCTCCCGGTGGAGCAAGTGCGCAAATTCGAAGAGGAGATGTACCGCTTCTTGGACAACGCCCATCGCCCGCTTGTTAGCCAAGATCGTCGAAAAGAAGTCGCTCGACGACGCTCTGCGCGCCGAGATCCACGCGGTGATTAAGGAATTCAAGGAACGCTTCGTCGCCGAGCAACCGGCGGCCGCCGCGCATGCCTAGCCTGATCGATATCCGCCGGCGCATCCGTTCGGTGCGCAACACGCAGCAGATCACCAAGGCCATGAAGATGGTCTCGGCCGCCAAGCTGCGCCGCGCCCAGGATCGCGTGATCGCTTCCCGTCCTTATGGCGCCGCACTGCGCGGCCTGCTGGCCGATGTGGCGGCCGCCGCCGGCAGCGATGAACGCGTCGCCGCGCATCCCCTGCTGGCGCGCCGGCCCGAGCGGCATGTGCAACTGGTGCTGGTGACTTCCGATAAAGGCCTGGCCGCGGCCTTCAATGCGAACCTCATCAAGGCCGCGCTGCTTTTCGCCGAGGAGCACAAACCGGCTACCACGGATTTCGAACTGATCGGGCGCAAGGGCCGCGATTTCTTCCGCAAGCGCTCCGTCCCCATCACGGGCGAGCACCTGGGATTGGCGAAGGTGCAATATGAGGACGCCGCTTCCATTGCCCGGAAGCTGATGGAGCGCGTACGCAACGAAGAGATCGACGCGGTCTACCTGCTGTATAACGAATTCAAATCGGTGATGGCGCAGAAGGTGGTGCTCACGCAAGTCTTGCCGGTGGTGTTGCCGCAGCAGGGCGAACCCGTGGATTTCATCTTCGAGCAACCGCCGCTTGAAATGCTGGAAAGCCTGCTGCCGCGCTACGTGGAGATCGAACTTTACCGCGCGCTTCTGGAATCCGCCGCCGCCGAGCACGCCGCGCGCATGACCGCCATGGATGCCGCCACGTCCAACGCGTCCGACATGATCGAGGATCTGACGCTATACATGAACCGCGTGCGCCAGGCCAGCATCACCAAGGAAATCATCGAAGTAGTTAGCGGCGCCGCCGCGGCTGAGTGATGAACGCGAAGAGGTTTTTATGAACAACGGTAACGTCGTCGGCAAAGTCGTCCAGGTAACCGGGCCGGCAGTGGACTGCCAGTTTCCCGAGGGCCAGATCCCCTTGATCTACACGGCCATCCGCATCACCAGCGAGGGATTCGACGTGCCCGCTCCCATCGACATCATTTGCGAGGTGGAGCAGCACATCGGCGAGGGCCGCGTGCGCACGATCGCGCTGCAGCCCACCGAAGGCCTGGTACGCGGCATGCACGCGCTGAGCCTCGGGCATCCGGTGGAGGTGCCTGTCGGCAACGAGACCTTGGGCCGCGTGATGAACGTGATCGGCGAGCCCGTCGATAAGATGGGTCCGATCAACGCCAAGAAGTTCTATCCCATCCATCGCCCGGCGCCCTCGTTTGAGGATCAATCCACGCGTCAGGAAATGTTCGAAACCGGCATCAAGGTCATCGATCTGATCGAGCCTTATTTGCGCGGCGGCAAGATCGGCCTGTTCGGCGGCGCCGGCGTCGGCAAGACCGTCATCATCCAGGAGTTGATCCACAACATCGCCATGAAGCATGGCGGCGTTTCGGTCTTCTCCGGCGTGGGAGAGCGCACCCGCGAAGGCAACGACCTGTGGCTCGAAATGCAGGAATCCGGCATCGTGGACCCGCACGACTTCACCAAATCCAAGGTCGCGCTGGTGTATGGCCAGATGACCGAACCGCCCGGCGCGCGCCTGCGCGTGGGCTTGACCGGTCTCACCGTCGCCGAATATTTCCGCGACGAGCAGAATCAGGACGTGCTGCTGTTCATCGACAACATCTTCCGTTTCACGCAAGCCGGATCGGAGGTTTCGGCGCTGCTGGGCCGCATGCCCTCGGCCGTGGGATACCAGCCGAACCTGGCCAGCGAAATGGGCGAGTTGCAGGAGCGGATCACCTCCACCAAGACCGGCTCCATCACCTCCGTGCAAGCCATCTACGTGCCTGCCGACGACTACACCGACCCCGCGCCGGCCACCGCTTTCGCCCACTTGGACGCCACCACGAACCTCTCCCGCGCCATTTCGGAATTGGGCATCTATCCGGCCGTCGATCCGCTCGCGTCTACTTCGCGCATCCTCGATGCGCGCATCATCGGGCAGGAGCATTACGATACCGCGCAGTCGGTGAAGGGCGTATTGCAGCGCTATAAGGACCTGCAGGATATCATCGCCATCCTGGGCATCGACGAATTGTCGGATGAGGACAAACTCACCGTGTCGCGGGCCCGCAAGATCCAGCGGTTCCTGTCGCAGCCCTTCCACGTCGCCGAGCAGTTCACCGGCGTGCCGGGCAAATACGTGAAGCTGGCCGACACCATCCGCGGCTTCAAGGAAATTGTGGCTGGCCAGCACGACGGCGTCCCCGAGCAGGCGTTCTACATGCAGGGGACCATTGAAGACGTGGTGGAGAAGGCCAAGGCCCTGCAGGGGTGACCCAGGGGTGATACATGCCTGATACGCTCAAACTCGAAGTGGTGACGCCGGAGCGCTTGCTGGTGCGCGAGGATGTGAGCGCCGTGCAGGTGCTCGCCTGCAACGGCTATCTGGGCATCCTGCCGGGCCACGCGCCGTTGCTGGCCGAGTTGGGCAGGGGTTTCATGAATTATGAATCGGGCGGCAAACGCTGGTACCTGGCGGTGCACGGCGGCTACCTCGAAATCCTCGGGGATCTGGTGCGCGTGCTGGCGAATGCGGCCGAGCACGCCGCCGAGATCGACGTCGAGCGCGCCAAGGCGGCTATGCAGCGCGCCCAGGAGTGCGTCTTCAATCCGTCCTTAGGCGTGGACCCGGCGGCAGCGCTGGAGGCCATGCAGAGCGCCCAGGCGCGCCTGGACGCAGCCGCGCAGAGGCAGCCCGCACCCGCTTAAAGGCACTTGAGACCGGCCGTCACTTGCCATGCGCCTCCCGCAGGATCTCGTCGGCCACATCCGCGGCGGCGCGCATCTCAACCACGTCATGCACACGCACCAGGTGCGCGCCACCCAATATCGCAGCCGTCACCGCGGCCGCCGTGGCGAACAGAGTCTCCCTGTCGGTCGGATGCGCTAGAAACGATTTGCGTGAAGGCCCCGTCATAATCGGCAGATCCAGGCCGGCCATCTCGTGCAGGCGGGCAAGGATTGCCGAGTTCTGTTCCTTGCGCTTGCCGAAGCCCAGCCCCGGGTCTACCACGATCCGGGAACGTTCGATGCCCTCATGCCGCGCGCGGTTCACGGTGGCCTCCAGATCGCGCACGATGGTTCCCATCACGTCCGGCAAGGGCGGCAGCTTGGCCCACGTCTCCGGGCGCCCGCGCATGTGATTCAGGATCAGCCCGGCATCGTGGTTGGAGACCGTGCGCGCCAGGTGCGGTTCGAACGTCAGCCCGGTCGGATCGTTGATGATCTCGGCGCCATGCTCCAGCGCGCGCTCCGCCACTTCGGCCTTGTAGGTATCCACCGACACCGGTACAGTCAAGTGTCCGCGCAGCCGCTTCAATACCTGAATCAGCCGCCGCAATTCTTCGGCGGCGGAAATAGGCGCGGCGCCCGGCCGCGTGGACTCCGCCCCCACATCGATGATGTCGGCCCCCTGCTCCTCCATCTCCACCGCGCGGGCGAAGGCGCGATCCGGATCCTGATACTTGCCACCATCCGAGAAAGAATCCGGTGTGATGTTGAGCACTCCGAGCAGCACCGTGCGCTCGCCCAGCTTGATCTCACGGTCCTTCAACTTCCAGTAAAATAGCTTTCGCACAGTCTCTCACCAATGTCGCACGTTTGCTATCCCCATTCGAACCCGGCGATAGCGAATACCTGGGCATCGTTGTGGTCGATCCGCGCGGCACCGGGTGTTCCGCGTCGCACCATGCGCACCAGTTTGCGCACCGGCTCGAATCCGAAGGCCCGCGCGAGCCGCACTGCTTCCGTATTATGCGGCAACAAATCCCAGTAGATCGGGGCGCCGCGATGCAGGCTCAGAAACCAGGCGAGCAATTCGCGCGCGGCTTCGGCAGAAGCGCTCACGCAGGGGCCAAAGTAAGCCGCCTCCGAGCCGGGGCGGGCCATGCCGTAGCCAACGCCCGGGACCGCGGCGACACCCAGCAGCGCAAGCGTCGAGAGCAGCCGGGAGCGGTTTGCGCCGAAAGCGTGGCGATCGAGATCCGCGAACCCGGCGGCCCACGCTGCCGGGCACGCCCCCAAACCACCGTGCGCCTGCGCCCGTGTGCGCCAGCGCTCGACCGGCCCCTCATCCTCAAAACCCAATTTGCGATAGAGCGGCGCGCCCATTTCGGTAGCGTCCAGCTTGATCCATTCAACCTGCCGCGCCTCGAGCGCAGCGAGCGTATGCTCCATCAGCCGCCGCGCAAATCCGCGCCGCCGGTGCGCAGGCTCGGTGAGCACCATGCCGATCCACGCCAGCTTACGCTCATAGCAGACAGCCGTGGTGGTAGCGGCGAGCCGGCCCTTGTACTCCATGCCGAAGCAGGTATCGGGGGCGAGGAGCAGCAGATTGCGCCAATCGGTGGCGGTCTGGTTCCACCCCGCGGCTTCCTTGATGCGCATGGCCGCCGGAATATCCGCGGGTGAAAGCGCCCGGACCCGGGCAGGCGTTTCCGCCTGCCGGCGCCGCACGTTACGCCGCGCCCCGCCGCGCTGGAATATCCGCGCCCTCTTCGCGGCCGATCTGAACGTCGTACTCCGCGAGTTCCTTCAGGCGCACCGTGACCAGGTCCTTCTCCAGATCCTCGCCGCTTTCCACCATGCGTTTCAGATGCAGGGCCGCCAGGCGCGAGCACCAGGCGTCGGTCATCTCGTGCCCCGTGCGCCGGCTTAGTTCCAACAGGTCGGCGTGCGGCATGGCGATTTGCTTCTCCACGCGCGTGCCTTCGCTCTCCAGGATAAATTTCACGTCCACCGTGTCGCTGTGGCGCAGCGAGATGGCTGTGAGAAGCCACTTGAACAGCACCTGCCACTTGCGCCCGAACGGGTCCGGCCCCACCTCAAACTGGCGAAAATTGCGCATCAACGCTATCTTACTTCATTGAGGCCTATGCCCGATTTAAGCAAAGACTTAACCAAAGAAATCGACACCGTCCGCTCCATCGCGCAACGCGCCGGCGAAATCGCCATGCGCTATTACCGGACTGGTCTGCCCTTTGAAGCCAAGGCCGACCACTCGCCCGTCACACGCGCCGACCGGGAATGCGAGCAATTCATCGCGCGCAAACTGGAACAGGTTTTCCCGGAAGACGGGCTGCTGGGCGAAGAGGGCGCCCAAAAACCATCGCGCAGCGGCCGGCGTTGGATCATCGACCCCATTGACGGCACGCGCGACTTCGTGCGCGGCAATCCGGCGTGGTCCGTGCTGATCGGCCTCGAAGCTGAGGGCGAAGTGGTGGCGGGATTCGCCAACATGCCGGCGCTCGGCGAGTTGTTTACCGCGTCGCGCGGCGGCGGGGCGTTTGTTAATGGCGAGCCCATTCACGCATCCGCCATCGCCAGCGTCACCGAAGCCGTGGCGTGCTTCGACAGCTTGACATCCGCCGCGCGCCAAGCCTTCGGCGCGCGCTTGCTGGCCTGGATGGAACCCTTCTGGGCCGTCCGCAGCATGGGTGGATGCCTGGACGCGCTCATGGTCGCGCGCGGCCAAGCCGAAATCTGGATCGAGACCTCCGGCAAGCCCTGGGACTTCGCGCCGCTGAAGATCATCGCCGAAGAATCCGGCGCGCGCTTCTTCGATTTCGAGGGTAACGCCACCATCTACGGCGGCAACTGCGTGATCTGCGCGCCGGGCCTGGAGGACGCCCTGTGGAAGCTGCTCTCGAGCGCCTGAGGCCGCCTCATCTGGCGACCGCAAGCGCTTTCATCAATTCCGCGCTGGTTGTCGATGGACACCAATATTTCTCGATATGTTCGACCACCAGTTCGGTCCCCCGATCATGGCTCACGTAGGGGCGATCTTTAGGGTTGTACATACTATCGGTGAGGTCCCGCACCAGCACGCACCGAATCCCCCAGTTGGTCATTTTCCGGATGGCGAAAGAGCGGTTCAATACGCACATGTTGACGTGTACGCCCATTACCAGCAAATTGCGTATGCCGCGCTCGCGCAGAAAGCTGTAGATCTCCGTCCCGTCGTCGGAAATAACATCCGCGGTGCCCATCGGGAGAGCGGCGGTCTCGCGCGTCCAGGCCGTGTAGAACGCGTCGGCTGTGTCGCAACCGCCATCGCGGTCGTCGATTGGCAGGGGCGGGTCCGCCAGACCCAGGGGCGCGGGTGGCTCGACCTTGGGGACGCGCAGGATGCGCTGCCGCTGCGGCCAATCCTTATAGAACTCCATAGTCTCGGACGGCGCATGAATGATTTGAATGCCGCGCGCCCGGGCAGCGTCGATGACGGGGGCCATCTGCAACGCCAGCGCCCCCACGCGCCGCGTGGCGCCCGAGCACCAATGCTTGTCCCACATGTCGCAGATCAAGATGGCAGTTTGAGAAGCCGGGAGCGTTGCTTCGACCTGGACCGCGTCCCACACGCCGCTGCCCTTGAACGCTTCCACACGCGACCGCACGGGAAGCCGGAGTTCGCCCGCGAAGACCGCCCCGGCCCAGATCAGGCACAGCGCCGCCGCCGGACACCACAAGAGACGCATCCAGACCATGATAATAGGAAAATGGTGGACGGAAGATGGCTACAGCCGAACGCGTCAAGGTGGGCATACTGGGTTGCGGTCCGATTGCGCAAGCCGCGCACTTCGAGAGCGCCGCCAAGGCCCGCAACGTGGAACTTTATGCGAGTCTGCGATGTGGCGGAGGATCTGCTCCTTCGCATGGCCGCCACGTACGGCCCGCTGAAAACGTTTCGGGATTACGACGAAATGCTGGCCGATCCCGGGCTCGATGCGGTGATCGTGGCGACTTCCGATCCATATCATGTGCCCGCTTCGATCGCCGCGCTACAAGCCGGAAAGCACGTTCTCTGTGAAAAGCCTATCGGCGTTACCGTAGAGGAGGTCGAACAGCTCAAAACAGCGGTGGAAACCTCGGGCCGCCTACTGCAGATCGGCCACATGAAGCGCTTCGACGCGGGGCTGCAGAGCGCCAAGAGCTTCATCCAAGAGGAAATGGGCGAACCGTTGGCGCTGAAGGCGTGGTATTGCGATTCTACGCACCGCTACCAGCTAACCGATGCGGTGCAGCCGCTCATCGTCAGAAGTGCGCACGCCAAGCGGCCTCCGGCTGACCCCAAAGCCGACCGGGAGCGCTATTACGTGCTCACGCACGGCTGCCATCTGCTCGACACCGCACGTTATCTGGGTGGGGAGATCGTGGAACTCGACGCGCGGCTGCTCCACCGTTTTGGCGCATACTGCTGGTTCATCGATGTCTCCTTCGCGAGCGGCGCGCTCGGTCATCTCGACCTCACGGTGGCGGTGCGAATGGATTGGCATGAAGGCTTCCAGATCTACGGCGAAAACGGCAGCATCGTCGCGAAGACGTACAACCCATGGCTCTTCAAAACGAGCGATGTGGAGATTTTTCACGAGTCCACGGGGATTACCACGCGGGTGCTGGGCGCGGATGGGCAATTCTACAGGCGCCAACTGGAGGCATTCGCGGAGGCCATTCTCAACGGAACAACCGTGACCGGCGCCAATATTGACGATGGGCTGGCCTCGGTGCGCGGAATGGTGGCGATCTCGCGATCGGTCGGGAGCGGTCAACCGGTGCGGCTCGCCGCCGTTTCCGGGAGCGTGTAAATGACGCTGGGAGTCTTTGCCAAGACATTCGAGGGAACGGCGCCGGCGGTCGTGCTCGCGTCCGCGCGGCGCGCCGGTTACGAAACCGTCCAATATAATATGGCCTGCTCGGGTCTCGGTTCTTTGCCGCTTACGATCGGCGGCGACACCGCCGACGCCGTATACGCGGCTGCCATGGCAACGGGCGCCCGCATAGAGGCGGTTTCCGCAACCTATAACATGATCCATCCCGATCCGGGTGAACGGGAGCGCGGCCGGCTCGGCTTCGCAGCCATCGCCGCCGTAGCGCGCAGGATGGGGACTCGCCTTCTGACAGTATGCACGGGAACTTGCGACCCTCACGATCAATGGCGATACCATCCGGCCAATTCCACAGCCGCCGCCTGGGATGAGATGTGCAAGGAATTCGGCATCTTGATCGAGATCGCCGATGAGCGCGACATACTGATCGGCGTTGAACCCGAACTCGCCAATGTCGTCAATTCGGCGCAACGCGCCCGCGAACTGCTGGACACTTTTCGAAATCGTCGAATCCGCATCGTCCTCGATGCGGCGAATCTGTTCGATGTGGCAAGTTCCGAAAGGCAAAAGGCGCTCATCGAAAACGCAGTCGATCTTCTGGGAGACTCGATCGCGCTGGCGCATGCCAAGGATCGTCTCGCCGACGGCCGTTTTGCGCCGGCAGGCACCGGTGTACTCGATTACCGGCATTATCTGACGTTCCTGCGGAAATCCGGCTTCCGCGGCAGCTTGATCGCCCACGGAATGGCCTCCAACCAGGCGGAAAGCGTCGCTGTTTTCTTAAGAAGCCAACTGGCCGCCGTGGAAGCCGGAGCATGAAAGAAGGGCCGGCTTTTGTTTTCCAACATGGCCTCTGCGGCGATACCCTCCGGACGAAGCTCGATCCCGGTTTGACGATTCGCACGGCTCACAAGCTGGTCGTTCATCCACTGGCGAAGGCCAAAGAACTGGCCGCGATCATCCCGCACTCGCACATGGTTGAGATTACTGGGAAGGCGGACAGCCGGGAACGTTACCGTGACGAATTCAGAGCCGCTTTGTCAGCTTTTCTCAAGAGCGCGTAACGGCTTCACTTCGTTAGCGAATACACCGCGCGCGTGGCGGATTCGCGGGTAACCTGGAGCGTGATCTCGTTGTGCTTGCCGGTCTCCGGCGCCCCTGCGGGCAGGGGTGTGTCCTGTTCTACCGTGATCCGGGCTTCGGCGCCCGCCAGGCGGACGGTCCTCTTAAAATCTTTGCCGCTGAATTCGAGCGTGCCATCGCCCGCGCGCACTTCCACAGGACCCGCCGCGGAAAATGCGCCGCTTTCCGGAAGCACGTTCAGGCCGTTAGGCGCCGCATCTTTCCAGACGAATTCCAGCCACCGGCCGCCATCCTGCGCGGAAAACACGGCCCGCACCTTCTGGTTTTCCAGGATCCATTCCGGCGAGCCGTCGCCATCCAGGTCCGCGGACCAGGCCACGGCCTGGCCGCGCGGGATGGCCAGGAAGCGGGCGGGCACATCCAGCTTCGCGCCACCGGAAAAACCCAGACTCCAATCGTGCAGGCCGCCCGCGGCATCTCGCGGGAAAACCCGAAACTGGAGCACGCGGTCCATAATCGCCGCGGAGCTCAACTCCGTCCTGGCTGGGAGAAACTCAAAGCCGTCGCCCGCGGGATCGACGCCATAGGTCTGAATCTCCGGAGAGTTGTTGCGGATGTTGACGTCCACCGTGCGGCCCGCAGTGGCATCGATAGGGATGATGGCGGGATCCACAGCCAGTTCCGCTGCGCCGCCGAAATGCAGGCGGATGGAATCGGTAAGCCGCACCGATGCGGGGCGGAACATTTGCAGATGCGCGCGGCCGAGGAGCACGCCATCCGCCTCGATGGCAAAGTCCACCCAATCGCCGTGCAGCGCGTCGGCGGGCACCTCCACCGCATAATCGATTTCTCCGGGGGACTTTCTGGTGGCCGTGGCGGTGAAACCCTCGGGCATGCGCAGCCGTGAGCGGTCAGCCAGTTTTTCGGAGGAGTAGGACGTGGCGATCATGTTCGGCCGGCCGATGATCAGGCGCTTGGCATCCTCGAAGAAGGCAGAGTTTTCCGGCGCTTCGATGGCCAGCGCTACGCGCACCAGGCCCGAGGGCCCCTTGCCCTGCGGGATCTTCAAGCGGGCGCGCAGAGTTTTCTCGTCGAAATCGAGATCCGCGGGATGGCCGCCCGCGAGGTAAGGTCCGGTCGGCTTCCGGGCGAGTTGCAGCACCACTTCCGCGGGCGCCGGCGCGGCGAATTCCATGGCCAGCGTGCCATTCTCGAATTCGACGGTTTCGAGCTCGGCGGTGGCATAGACGATGTGCTCGGCGTTCGAAAATGCGGAGCATTCACGGCATAGCCCAGCGCCCCCCAGCGAAACATTCACGGGTAGCCACAAAGATTCATGGGGCGCCAGATGGACGTTGCCGATCTCGATGGAATGCTTAGCGAAAGGATCCCAGGCGCGCAGCGAGCCCTCGAAAGGCTTGCGGCTATCGTTGGCGATACTGACCGCGGAAGCCACGCCGGGCGTGCGCGAGACCAGTTCCACGGCGGTGATGCCGGGGGTAAGTTTGCCGGCGGCCAGCCTCACCGGGTGTGCGCGTTCCGGCCGCATGCCGGGCAGCAGGACCCCCCAATGCCGCAGCAGTGCCGCGTTGCGCCGTAAGGCCGCCACCGTGGTCCGCTCGTCGCCATTGAGCGCGACGGCGCCGGCCCGGTAAAGCGGTCCACCGGGACGTTCCCAGCCGGCCGGGAACAGCGCATCCTCCACGTCCTCCCAAAGCAGCGCGCCGCGCGCGGCGGCCAGAGCCTGGCGGCTGCGCGACATGGCCGCAGGGTCATGTGCGGAGACCGCAGTCACGGGCAGGGGCGCCGCGGGAACATCCAGAATGCCCGGGCTGCCGTCTACGAATGCGATCGGGCCGCCGTGCTTCTGGGTCTGGGGCGCCAGCAGATTGTCCAACTCGTGGAGCCAGGGCCGGGCGGATTTGCGATCCTGCGCCACACCCGCGGGATAGCCGTTGTTGAGCCATCCCTTGATGGGCGGCAGAGGGCGGACCCAGGCGCGCATTTCGAGGCGCCGCAGCAGGTGGATGAAGCCCATCAGATCGCGGCGAGGGCTGGTGCGGCCAGTGAAGTCGCACGTACCGTCATCGAGCTGATGCCAATTCCATGGGATGGAGAATTCCACCGTGCGGATGCCCACGGTTTTGAGCCAGACGAGTTCGCGCTCCCAAAGACTCCGCGGATAGAGGTAGTAGGGAAACTCGACGGCCTGGACGAACTCGGCGGGCGCGGCTGCATCGTCCGGGGCAGCGGCATCCAGAGGGCAGGCGGCAGCGGCGAAGGCCAGCAGCCACGGAAGCAGGCGCGTCAAACGGACCTGCGCAATCGATAGTCCTCCACCAGAGGCATGCGCACGACTTTGCACATTTCAAATAGACGCGAGCGGGCGCGCGAACCGATACGCTCGGCCAGAGAAGTTTTGTAATCCGGCTTGTTTAAGGCGTTGGAGCGGTCGATCATGACGCTTCCCGCATCGGGATCGGGCAGGTTGGTGGTGGCGATCAGGGGCTTCCGGTTGTTGCAGCGATAAGTGATGATGCTGGTGACGGTGTCTTCAACCCAGTCGGTAACGCGGTGCGCGCCCAGGTCGTCGAGCAGGAGCACTTCGGCATCCAGGGCGAAGCGGTAAGCCTCCCGGTCGGCCGCACCGGAGGCTTGATCGTAGCCCTTGCGAATGCGGTCGAGCAGGTTCTGGTAGTCGAAGAAGAGGCCCTCAAAGCCGCGCGAGATCAGGATGCGTAGCGCGGCCACGGCCAGGTGCGTCTTGCCCGTGCCGGGCTCGCCCACCAGCAGCAGGCCGAGATGTTTGCCGGTGGGGAATTCGCGCGAGAAAGCTTTCACGGTGAGCAGCACGTTGGCCAGCTCGCGATGGCCTATGGGGTTGTCGCGCGGCAAAACGAAATTGTCGAACGAGGCGTTGCGGTAGAGCGGCGGGATGGCGGCGTTTTCTTCCAGACGGCGGGCGCGCTCGCCGAAGACGCAGTCGCAGCGTTCGGCGCCGGACAACTCGGCGCGCTCGACGATTTTCCAGCCGCTTCCGCCGCAATGCGGGCAGACAGGATCGGTGGGCATTAGGTTCTATTATCGCGCGGGTGTGGGGTCGCGATTGCTTGGCTTCCGCGTCTCAACGAAACTGCTTCTTGTAAGTCAGCCTAACGCTTAAGATGCCATTCTCGTCTCGCGTCGCGAGGGCGGCCCACTGCTGGTTCAACATCCACTCGGCGCGAACGATTTGAGTATTCGGAGCGTTCAGAGCCGTGATGTAGGTGAACGTCATGTTGCTGGAGACCCGCTGTTGCAGGGTCACCCGCGCCTGCGGCAGGTCCGATCCGCTGGTGAAAACAGGATCGACGCTTAACTGGCTGACGCCGAACACACGTTGCAGACGGCTTCCCACGGGATCCGCCAGGGCCTTGCTGACCACGGCCGATTCACCCATTTGAGTGAAGGTCTGGGGCGGGTCCGCAGGCTGGTTGGCGAGAATGGTGGGGTCCGAGGTGGGCGTCTTGCCGGCCGCCAACAGTTCCACGATCTCCTGGAACTGGAGCGGGGGGTCTGAGGTGTAATTCAGTTTCATGTCGTCGATGGGGCCTGTGACTTTGAGAGTCACATCCACTCCTTTAGCCTGCGTATTCAGGCTTAAGTTCAACACCGGCTCGATGCGCACAGGGTTATAAAAGGAAATGGTTCCCACATTGACCGTATAAGTGGAATTGAAGAAGACCAGTTGACCTTCACTGATGGATATGCGCCCGAGCAGGCTGGGTTGCGAAGCCGTCCCGCGGATCTGGAGATTCGCGTCCGCCTGCACACTCTCCGCCATGGAAGCTCGAACGGCCATCGAATTGGCCGTTCGCACGCGTATATCGAGCTTCATGTTGTCGAGCAGAGCCGAAGGGGAGGTGGACGATTCGACGGGCGGAGGCCCTCGCGACAACATGGAACCGATGTCGCTTTGCGGCGCGTAAGTAATTCGATTGACCGTGATCAGGCCGCTAACTACACTGGATTGCATCGTGCCCGAGAGATTGACATTGGCATCGAAGACCACGCTCATCCCCTCTTGCGGGCGCACGCGCACGCTGGACGCATTCACACGCAAACCAAAGCGCATCTCGTCGCGATAGGCCACGAAACCGCCTAAAGTCAGCTTCCCGCCACCCGACTCGGCAGTAAGATTCTGGATCGAAGCGCTGCTGCCATTAAACTGCACCACGCCGTTCGCATGCGAGAGGCCGTTGGGAAACTCCGTGTAGCTGAGCGAGGCATCCTGAAGCTCGAGCTTTCCGTTTACCAACGGCTTGGCCAGATCGCCGCGGACGGTGGCCGCCAGGGCCACGCTGCCCGAAGAGACCACGTCGCGATTCAACTGCTTTAACACCGCGAGATTGCCGTTCGCGTTGACAGTCAGGTCTAATGCTTGTCCCTGCAGAGAGACTGAGCCATGCGCCTGAAGGTCTGTCTCCTGGCCAGTCAGATGCAAGCTCTCGATCCGCGCCGTGCCATGGGCAAGTGTCAGCGCCACAGGCCCCTGATTTTGGATCACGAAAGACCGGCGGCCTACACCTGGCTGCGGAATCGCGGTCAAATTCACGCGCGTGAGCTTTAAGGAACCGCTCAGGCTGTCGCTCTTGGTAACCGGGCCGTTCAACGCCGCTTGTCCATCCACCACGGCGTCGAAACTGGGCGGCTCGCCGCCCGGCGCCAAGAGGGGCGCAAGCCGGCTCCACGTCACGTTGGTGAACGAAAACTCCGCATTCACTGAATAGTCGCCGCTCAGACCTGCGTTGCCGCGGCCGTGAATCGAAGCTTCGGCCAGGTTCGATTCCAGCGCGAAATTGACCCGGCCGCCGGTGGTGTTCGCCGTAAGCGTCAAGTCTCCGAAGTTCTTGCCTTGGGCAGCCAGGCCGATGGCCTTCATGTCGGCGTCCAGGGTGTGAAGCAGAACCCGCGTCCCGGTCTGCTGGATCGTGGCGGCGCCATTGGCTGAAATCTGTACTGAGCCGCCCAAGCCCGGCCGCATTTTCTGTATGTTCCGGATGCGCCCCAGGTCGATGCGGCTGCTGGTGACCTGGAACTGAAGATTACCGGCTTCGAAGTTGCCCACCGGGTGATCGAACTTAGCATCGAGAGTAAGTTGCGATGGACCCGACACAACCTCGAAGTTCGAGATATCGATCTTGTCCGCGAGGTAAGAGACTTTCGCCCGCACATGGTCGATAGGCTCGCCATACAAAACGGCATTGGCGAGATCGAAATCCGCATTGCCCTGGGGCTGATGCGGGGTTCCCGTGAAGTGGAGCGTACACGTCAAATTACCCTTGGCGGGGATATCTGTACGCTTGGCAAGCGTGAGGATGCGCTCGATCGGGAGATTGCCGATAGTAGCATCCGCATTCGTGCGGTAATCATGCGCCAATTCGGTATTTCCGTTCAACCTGATCTTCGATCCCGCAAAGTTGGATGTCAACTCATAGTGCACCGTCTGTTGCCGGGTGCGCGCCGTAGCGTTGAAATCGCCATAGCTTTGTCCATCCAGGCGTAGGTTGCGCGCGGAAGCGTCCGCGGACACTGCGGTCGGTAGAAACTCAGTCTGTCCGCCGGCTCCGCCCTTTGTTTCAGACAGGGCGCCTGAGATCTCAGCCTGTATCCGCACCTCGCCCGCGGCATCCGGTAACTGCTTCCGCAAAGCCGGTAGCTGCGCCAGATCGATCTGATTGCTCTCAAGGCGCGCATGCAGCCGCCCGGCGGTGAAGCTATCGCGCGGGTGCTGGAATTCCGCGCTCAGATCGACGCGGGCAGGCCCGGCGGTGGCGTAGAAAGCCGGGATGGTAATCAACTGGTCGGCCAGGTTCGCCTGCGCCTGCAGCCGGTCGAACGGTTCGTCTTGAATCGTTCCATTGGTTATCGACAGATTGGCCGAGCCGAGGGGATTCCCGACGGTTCCATTAATATTGACTGTCGCGGTCAACGCCCCCGAATAGCCGGCGCTCGGAAGGCCGGCCATGACCACGATATCGGCAAGGTCGCCATTTCTAATGGAAACCGTACCCGACAGCGGTTCGGTGGGCAACGGTTTCCAGTTCCGCAGCCCCACGGAAGCCGCCAACTGCATTTGCATCGCGCGCCTGGTCAGACTGCCGTTCGAAACAGCGGCGCCCGCGCTCGAAGCTGTCGCATCCAGCGCCAGCGCATCGAAATGGCGTCCTTCCACGGCGAAACGATTCGCGGACAAATGCGCCGCGATGTGCGGGGACGTCAGCGTACCTGTGGCTGCGCCCGTCAAAGTGAGTTGGCCGCCGGTGTCCAGAGCCACCCCCGGCTTGCCATTCGACGGCGCAGCCGCCAGTAAGTCAGCCAGGTCGTGAGTGGTTAGGGCGAAGGTCAGCCGATTCTGCAAAGACCCGCTTAAGTTCAGGCGTGTGCGCGGTAACGCGATATAGGAATCGCCGATGTTTATGTTATTGGATGCGCCGTTATAGTCCGCGTATAAACGACCGGACATGGGTATGCCGCGCCGGCCCGGCGCAATGGAGATCCGCATGTGCGCGGCGAGGCCCTTGGTGCCGGGCTGATTCAAATCTCCGGTGGCGGTCACCGGACCGGATGCCACGCCCGCATAGGCGAAATCCTTTTGCCCCATCGTGCCGGCGGCGGTCCGCAGGTCGAGATGGCGCAGGTTGCCGTTCAGGCTAAAACGGGCAAAGTCTTCAAGCGACGCGTCGGCGGCCAGTTCGCCGCCAGCGGCGTCTAATCGCAGGCCGGCCAAGTCGAGCCTGTGCGGATCGAGGCGCACGGCGGAGGTCAGGCTCACGTTGGAAATGCGGGTCTCACCCGCCTTGAACGACACGCCCTTCGCTTCGATACTGCCATTTACCTGGTAGGTATTATTCTTGTCGAGGCTGGCGGTCCCTTCCAGGTCGACCGAGCCATCCGGCCGCGCGGCCACGTTCGCGAGCCGGCCCAATTCGCCGACGGCCAACCGGGCTTGGAATAACAGCGCGCCTTTTCCGGAGGTATCCTTTAGATTTCCCGCGGCGTCCACACTCGAATGTCCCAGGGCCAAATGCAGCCGGGTGACCTGAATGGCGTTATCGGCAACAGTGGCGTTAGCGTCCAGATCCAGGACGGAGAGTGACTGACCGGCATTTACGGCCAGGGGAAGGTTGGCGCTGTTTTTCAGATCGGCCAGCGCTACGCGCCCGGTAGTGCGCACCGATATTTTCGGATGACGCATGTCATCCACTGAGGCGTCGATCTGAATTTGGGAGGCGGCCGTGGAAATTCTGGCGCCGCGAAGTTCGATGTGGTCCCGCCCAAGCGCAATGGGCAAGCTAACCGCAAATTTTACGGGCGTGTTCCGGCCGGAAACGACACACAGCGGCTCCAGCGAGATCTGGCCCTGGTAGCCCTGCTTTAACGTGCTATACCAGAGTTGGGCGCGTAGGTTATCGGCACGCAGATCCAAGGCTTGTTTTTGGGAGTTGAAACTGACGAAGCCGTTGGTTAATTCGAAGTGGCTCACGGCAAGGTCTACCACTGTCTCGAGCGGCGTGGTGTCCGACGAAGACGCTTGCTTCGGCGTAGGGATGTTCGTGCGCCCATCGGGGGATACGACGATCGTCATTTCCGGCCGGTCCACACCAAAGTACGACAGGTTCAGTACATGACTCAGGCTGGTAAACAGATGGAGATCGAGCTGAATGCGTCTTACGCGCAACCACGGCGGGGACCCGGGCGGCTCGTTGCCGTGTATCACAAAGCCAGTCGCAACGGCGCGTAGGTGTGTCCAATCGAAGGCGAACGTTCCAATCTCTGCTCTGCCCCCGGTGCCGTCTTCCACCGCGGCGATGATCTTATTTCTAACGTATTCCCGGAACCAGTTTGTCTGCACCGTTATGATCGCCGCGAGCAACAGCACAACCACGAATGCGACGAATCCGATAACAATATTCCGAATTAGTTTCGCGCGACGGCTCATTGAAATGCGCCCTCCCTATACTCAATGCGAACCTGCTTCCGTGCATCTGCCAGCCATGCCGTGAAGGCTTGATTGACGCGCTCACCCTCGATTGAAGCGCGGATCTGGGTCTGAAGCGCTTCCAGGCCGTTACTCCGCGGGTAGTCGCGCTTCAGCGCGGCCAAGTGTTGCTCGTAGTAGGTCTTCACGTCTTCGTCAGTAACTTGTACGGCCGGCTGGAACCTTTGGTCAATGAACCGTAAGACGGTAAGTTGCCACAGGATCTCTTCCTGCAGCTCATCTTCCGTGAGCCCGTAGCGTGATAGAGCCTGCCGCAGCCGGTCATCGGAGCCGCCGAACCGGTCCCGCACCAGATGGTTCAGCAGATTCTGGGCTTCGGAATCGGCGGGCCGCCGGTAACCGCCTCTTACAATCTCATCGCGGATAAGAGTCTGGTCGATGAGCCGCTCAGCCGCCTTCCGCATCTCGCCAGAACTCAAATTGACCGGCTCGCGGTTCATGAACTGGGTCAGGCGCAAGTCGCGTTGTATGTCGCTCGATTTGATGGCGTGCTTGCCCACAATCGCAGCCACGCGGTCGATCACTACTGCGCCAGTGAGTACGCTCGCGAGAATTGGCGCCAAGATGAAGGTTCGCAACATCAGAATGCCTGACCTATGGAGAAAAAGAATTGAAAATGGCTGATACTCTGCGGCACGCTCTGGCACGTGGTAACGGTACCGCACTGCAACAACTGCGCCGGAGTGCCCTGGAACCCCACGAAAGAAGGTGGGTTGATCGAGTAAGCCAGATCCAGGCGGACCGGTCCAACCGGCGTGCGATAGCGAATGCCGAATCCTACGGCCTGTACGGCGTAATCGAAATCCTGATTGTTGTGCTGGTCAAAGCGAAGCGAGATGTTGTTGAGTGAACTATAGACATTTCCCATGTCGTGGAATATGACGCCTTGAATATTCTGGCCGATCAGCGGGAAACGCAACTCCACACTGTTGAAGAAGAGCGCGTTTCCACCCAGCGGAAATCCGGTCGCCGGGCCCGACGGGCCGCCAGGCTCCAGCGGCGCACCCGTATCGCGCGGGCCCGCCTGATTATACGGAAACGCGCGCAATGAATCGGCGCCGCCTCCGAAGAACCGTTCGGGCAATGGCACCGATTCCTGCTCGCTCAACCCGGCTGGCGCCGCGAAGGGAGCGATTACGCCGAATTGGGTCTGACGGGCCAGCACCAGGTTCTTCGTCAACCGGTGATAGGTCGCGTTGCGCAGCAAGGCGCGGCCGAAACTGCGCTGCGACCCGAAGAAGTGGCCCGCGATTCCAATATCGAAGGTGTTATACATGCCGCGATGTGGGTCGGTGGCATTGTCCCGGCGGTCCTGCACGAACGTTCCCGATAAGATCCCGATGCGCACGGGCTGCAGCAATTGTGGAATCAGCAGCGCCGGTATCACCACGCTGCCTGTGCTGACCCTCCGGTAGGCGAAGCGGAATTGGCCGGTGATCGATTTTGAGAACTTTTGAGAAAGCTGAACCGATCCTTCTTCGCGCTTCGAGGCGAATGTGTTTACATTCAGGGAATCGTCGTAGACCACCGAATATGTGATGCTACGGCCGGGATCGTCCAGGAAATGCGGCACCAGGTAAGTCAGCGATCCGCGTTGTTCCAGTGTGGAGTACATGCCGCCCAAAGTGACGGTGTGCCCCACGCCCAGGAAGTTAAGGCGGTTGATGTCGAGCGAAACCGAGGGGCTGATCCCGGTACTGCCGGCTGGAGCGGTGATGCTGGTAGTGCTCGGTGTGCCGAACTGGCCGAGTTGCAGGCCGAAGCCCGTTATGAAAGTGTAGCGGTTGGCTTCCTCGATATCATATAGAACATACTTGTGTGCGGTGTTTCCGTCCGGGTTTTCAATGGCTGTGTCCACCCGCGCGAATATCCCCAGATCGTAAAGGTGTTTCTGTATATCCGTCTGTTCGACCGGCGAAAGCGGGTCCCCCGGTTGAAGGGTGATTTGCTTTTCCACCAGGGCCGGCCGCGTGTGGTGAATTCCGGCGGTCAGGACTTTGCGGACGTATTGCCGCCCTCCCGGACTGATCGTGTAAGTCACGTTGACATGATGCTCTTCGCCTGCCGGCTGCCAAATCCCATGAAAATCGGCATCGGGATAGCCGCGTGTGTAATAGTAAGTCAACACTTCGTTGCGATCGGCAGCCAGGTTCATTTCCGCAAATGGTTGTCCCGCTCCCGAAGAGAGGCGCGCGGCGAGGGCCTCGCGATCCGCTTTCTCGATTCCGTTTAGAGTCAGGCTATTGACGATCCATTGCGGTCCTTCCATTATCGTTACAGTAACCGCGACTTCTCCGCTTTTGCCTCTATAATTGCGGGAGACGGCTGAAGTCACTTTGACGTCGCGGAAGCCATTGCTGCGGTAAAGATCGGCGATGGTCTCTTCATCCTTGCGGCGGAACGCTTCGCTGTAGCGGCCATGCCGCATAGTGAAGGAAGCGGGTTGCATAAACATCCGGTCGCGGATGTCGCCCGCGCGAAAGTACTTATTTCCAACGATCGCGACATGCGCCAGTTTCTGGCGCTGGCCCCGCGAAATCACATATTCGATGGTTTCGAGGTCCTTCTGGACGGGCTGGATTCGAAAATCTATATCGACATCGTAATAACCCTGGCTCTGGAGATAGTCGCGGAGGTTCCGCTGCCCCTCGACCAGCAGGTCATTATCCACGGTCCCTTCCTGATAGACCGGCACGTATCTCTTAATCACCCGGTGCGAAAGTTTGGCTTCCACCGCCTTCACTTTAATTTTGGGGCCGGCTGTGATATTCAGATTCGGATGGACCCGGCGGCGTGCCGCATCGTAATCGAGCTTTTCCAACTCAACCCGCGCCGCCAGGCGGTCCTGGTTTGCGTATTTGTTGGAAATGCCCTGAATCCCACTGTGCGTGCGTGCGTCGGAGACGTGCCGCCACCAATGGATCACCGGTATACGCCAGCCGGTTGCCCGGAGAATGGTGCCGTCGGGCAGCTTGGTGTCGCCGTGGATCGACGGCATCTCATATTTGGCGCGCTTGCCCTCCTTTACGTTGAATGTGATGAAAACCTGCTGTCCATCCTGGGTGCGCTCCGCCGACGGCGTCACCTGCGCTTCGTAGAGGCCGTCTGCCTGCAGCAACTGTTTGATTCCTTCCGTGGCATGAGCCAGATCCTCGTCGTGAAAGGGCGAACCCAAAACCAACTGCCCCGCGTTCACGAGTTGACCGCCGCTCGGCGGCACGGCAACCTTGCCTCCTACCGCCACGCTTCCAAGGAACGCAGTGTTCTTAGTCACAAAACGTACGACAACGCCGCCGAGAGATGTCTCCCCCTCGGCAACGATATCTTCAAAGCGCCCCGTGGCGAACAACCCGTCGATCGAAGCTGCAATGTCTTGCGCATGGAATTCCTCACCTTTATGCACCTTCAACGCCTTATCCAGATCGGCAGGGTCGAGGACCTGGGCGGGCGCGAACTGAATATCCACGATGCGGCGGCCTTCGAATTGCGAATTTTGCGCGGCAGCGCTCGAGGCAACCATCGCCAGCGCCAGTAATGCCCCTATCCGCGGATACCGTCGCCTCATCGCCCTGTCCATATGCTATTGAAGACATACAACAATGCAGGATTAGGATGCGTCATTGTGATAACTATTAACAAACCGGTGGCGCCGGCTAATCCCCTCCGCCGTTGCACGTCTCGGACCAGTCTCAGGACGACTGAGATGTCCTGTAACGCACTTAGTTTGCTAGGCATTGGGCACTGGACTCCCAAATGCAAGCTATGGCGGCGCGCGCCTGCTTGTGAGGAGGGTTATGTGATAGCCGGGTCCGGAGCGGAAGTAAAGGGAAGCATCCGGCGCATACTCCGGCGTTCCTTCGTGCTGCTCACTGGGCTCGAGCCGCATGAGATTGTAACAGTCTTCACAACGGCGCTCAGTGAGTGGAACGATGACAATGCTCCGCGTCTCGGCGCGTCCCTGGCGTTTTATACGCTGCTTTCCGCCGCGCCCCTTCTGCTGGTCGTCGTAGCGGTGGCGGCCCTGGCATACGGGCAACAGGCTGCCCGGGGGCAACTGGTTTGGGAGATTCGCGACCTTGTGGGAGGCGATACCGCCAGGGCCATCCAGGAACTGATCCGGAACGCTTACAAACCGGGCTCCGGCCTGATTGCAACCGTGATCGGACTGGTGACGTTGTCTTTGGGAGCGACCTCGGTCGTGGTTGAGCTTAGGGATTCCCTGAACACTATCTGGCACGTTCCGGCGTCGCCCGGCAATCGCGGCTTTCACGGCCTTATGCAGTTAGTAAAGGACCGATTTTATTCGTTCGGATTGATTTTGGGCGGCGGGTTGCTATTGCTACTTTCCCTGACCTTGAATGCAGGGATTGCCGCCATAGGGAAACTCCTTGGTCCGATCCTGCCGTCTTCTGCATTCATGTTGCAGGCCGGTACGTTTGTGATGTCATTCCTGGCGGTCGCGTTTCTCTTCGCCGCAATATATAAGATCCTGCCGGATGTTCCCCTGGACTGGAGCGACGTTATTGTGGGCTCGTGTGTCACCGCATTTTTGTTTGAGATCGGGAAGCAGTTGATTGGATTGTATCTAGGCAGGTCAACTTTCGGTTCCGCGTATGGCGCGGCAGGTTCGATTATGGTGCTGCTTGTTTGGTTGTACTACTCCGCGGAGTTGTTCTTCCTCGGCGCCGAATTCACGAAAGTGTATACTAAGACCCGTATCTCAAGCGGCAGGCGCGACCCGCAGGGCGCCATCCTTCAACCTGACGCAACCTGACGATTTAACGAAGAGGATCGAGACCATTATGGAGGCTGACTTCCGGATCGAAAGCGACACGATGGGGGAGATGCGGGTGCCCGCAACAGCGCTTTACGGTCCACAGACCGCGCGCGCCATCTTGAACTTTCCCATCAGCGGCAAACGTTTCCCGCGATCGTTCATTCGAGCGCTGGGGCTAATCAAAAGCTCCGCCGGAAACGTCAACGGCCAGATGGGCTATCTTCCGCCAGATCTGGCCGCTGCCATCGAGCGGGCTGCCGGCGAGGTGGCGGAGGGGCGGCATGATAACGAGTTCGCCGTGGACGTCTTCCAGACGGGCAGCGGAACCTCCACCAACATGAACGCCAACGAAGTCATTGGCCGCCTGGCCGGCGCCCACCCCAACGACGATGTGAATCGCGGACAATCGAGCAACGACGTCATACCCACCGCCATGCACATTGCCGTGGCGGAAACTACGATCGGGCGCCTGACGCCCGCCATGCAGCAGCTCGGCGCCTCGTTGGAACGCAAAGCGGCGGAGTTCCACGGCATCGTGAAGATCGGGCGCACGCATCTGCAGGATGCCGTGCCCATACGTTTGGGCCAGGAATTTGGCGGCTATGCGCGCCAGGTGGAGGCCGCACGTGAGCGGATTCAATGGGCATTGACCGGTATCTACGAATTGCCTCTTGGCGGCACGGCCGTGGGCACGGGTCTGAATGCGCCGCCGGGATTCGCGCGCGATGTCATTGCGCGGATCGCGCAGCGCACCGCGCTGCCATTTGTCGAAGCCCGCAATCATTTTGAAGCGCAGGCCGCGCGCGACGCAGCCTGTTTTTTGAGCGGCGCGCTCCGCACCTACGCAGTGGCTCTGACCAAGATCGCCAACGACATCCGGTGGCTGGGTTCGGGACCCCGATGCGGATTGGGAGAGTTGAAGGTGCCGCCGGTCCAGCCGGGCTCGAGCATCATGCCGGGCAAAGTCAACCCCGTGATCGCAGAGAGTCTGCTGATGGTCTGTGCGCAAGTAATTGGATACGACGCCGCCATTACCTGGTGCGCGGCAGCGGGCAATTTCGAACTGAATGTCATGATGCCCGTCATGGCATTGGACTTACTTGAGGCCATCGAACTACTGGCTGCGGGCAGCCGGAACTTTGCCGAAAAGCTGGTGGATGGGCTCGAAGCCGACGGCGGGCGCGCGGAAGGCTTCGTTGAACAATCGCTGGCCATGGGCACGGCGCTGGCGCCCGAGATCGGCTACGAGAAAACCGCCGGGCTGGTGAAGGAAGCTTACTCGACCGGCCGGACAGTGCGTGAAGTGGCGCGCGAGAAATCCGGAATTCCGGGAGAACGCCTGGCGGCCCTTCTTAACCCCCAGTCGCAGACCGGACCGGACTCGGGTGTTCCTGGCCGGGATAAATAAGGATTTCGACACGGCTGCCGTCTTGCACTTCGGGAGACTTTCCGGCTCCCATGGTCTTGACTCGTGTGTCGTCCAATTTAAAATGCTGCGCCAGATACTCGCGAACCGTCAGGGCCCCCGCCTCGGTCAGCGTGCGGTCCTTGTCAGCATCCCCCTTCATGCTCGTGTAGCCAACCACCACCGCCAAGCCGAACGGATTTCCTTCCAGATACTTCCCCGCGTCGTCCAGCAGCTTCTGGTTTTTGAGTTTGGCGGACTCCGGCTTAGCGAAGATCTTGCTTCCGTCGTAGACGAAGCGCTTGCTGTACTGCTCTCCGGGCAAGCGCGAGATCTCATATTTCTTTAACTCCGCTGAATCCTCATATCCGCGGCCGCGAAAGAAGCCGCGCAATAGGAAGTTGTGCTTCAGCGCTTCCATGTCTTCCTGAAATTCGGTAGCGCCTGCATTGACATGCTGATAGACCGACTTATCGTTCAGCAGAGACCCAACCGTGCCCGCGCCCTGGTTCATCTTGGCGCTGATGGATTTCAGATTGTCCGCGGTGTCCGCCACATTCTGCAGAGCGCCTTGCGCCGAATCCAGCATCTGGTTGGCTTTCTTGATCAAATCTGAAATTTGAACCACGGGCTCGCCGCCGATGGTATCGCCGTCCTTTACTTTGGCGGCCTGCTCAGACCCGAACGTGATCTCCACGTACTGATCGCCTACCAGCCCCTCGGAACGGATGGCCGCCACCGAATCTTTCTTGATCACGTCGCGCGTGGCGTTCTTGAGAGTCATGGTCACCCGGACCTTTTCGTTGGGCCGCCTGGGCAGAGCAATGTGGGCGACAGTGCCCTCGCGCATTCCGCCGACGCGCACATCGGCGCCGCCCCCGAGTCCAGCCACATTCTGAAACTCGGCGTTCAGCCGGTAGGTCGAACTGAACATAAACTGCTGGCCGCCGATCCAGAACACCGCGACGCCAAAGCAAATGAGCGCCGCTATCACGAAGATTCCCAGCCTTAAAGCTTTCGACATAGTCAGCTCCTCTAAGAGCCATCGCCACGAAATTGAACCACAAACCGATCACGGCTCTTTTCCATGTCCGCGAAAGTCCCCTCGAAGGCGAGGGATCCGTCGCGCATCAAGAATGAACGCGATCCGAAAATAGTTTCGCGCCACGGATATCGTGCGTCACCACCACTGCGGTCATCCCACGCTTATTCTTCAATTCCAGGATGAGGTTTCCAATCTCCGCAGCCGTTATAGGGTCCAGGCCGGCGGTGGGTTCATCGAACAGCAGGATGCCGGGATCGAGCGCCAGGGTGCGCGCAAGTCCTACCCGCTTTTGCATGCCCCCCGAGATTTCGGACGGCATTTTTTCGAGATCTTGCGGCATGCCCACACTCGCAAGCAGTTCCCGCACGCGGCTCGCGCGCTCGCCGGGCGATAGCCTGGTGTGCCTGCGCAACGGAAACTCCACGTTTTCCGCGACCGTCAATGAGTCGTACAACGCCGCCCCCTGGAACAGGAAGCCCACTTTCTTGCGAACTTCGCTTAATTGCTTTCCTTCCAGCTTGGCGATCTCCTGCCCGCAGAATCCGCACCATACCTGAGTCCGGCGCCAGCAGGCGGATCATCAACTTCAGCAGAACGCTCTTACCGATTCCGCTACGGCCCAGAACGGACAATACCTCGCCTTTGCCCACCTGGAAGCTGATTCCATTGAGCACGGCGTGGCCGCCAAAACTCTTGCGAAGGTCGACTGTCTGTACGGGAAGCTCTTCGGTTTCAGGTGTCATGGTCGCCTCACGGATACATCACCAGGATGAGCCGGACCAGCACCACATCCGCCAGAATCACGAACAACGACGCCAGCACTACGGAGCTGGTGGCCGCTCGACCCACACCCTCTGTGCCTCCGCTGGTGCGCATACCCTGAAAGCATGCCGATCAACCCGATGATGAAGCCGAATACGGCTGTTTTCAGGGTGGGCGGAAGGAAATCGCTGAAGGCCACGTCCTTCAAGCCACTCTGCAGAAACAGGCGGAGCGAAATCGGTTGCGCCAGCGTATTCGCCAGCCAGCCCATCAGGATCCCGCCGAAATCCGCCGCCACGGTCAGCAAAGGCAGCATCAGAATGCAAGCCAGGACGCGCGTCGCCACCAGGTACTTGTAGGGATCGACCGCCGAAGCTTCCATGGCATCGATCTGCTCGGTAACTCTCATGGAACCCAGCTCAGCGCCAATGCCCGCGGCGACGCGGCCGCCCACCACCAACCCGGTGATTATGGGACCGCTTTCCTTGATAATCGAAAATACGATCACCGCGGGCAGCATGGACTTGGCTCCAAAGCGAGTCAAGGCATCGTGAGTCTGCAGGGAAATCACTACGCCGATAGCCGCGCCGGCCATCAACACCAGGGGCAGCGACTTCGATCCCACGTCATCGCACTGCCGCATGAGCTCTGCGAACTCGTAGGGCGGAGTGATGCCGGCCTTAATCAAGCGCACACAGAATAGGGCCAATTCACCGAACCATTCGATGCCGGCCCCCAGGAGGGCCCTTATTGCAGGAACGCGGTTCGCCGGACGCGCAACCGGAAATGTGCTCGATCCGAACAGCGCCGTGGCGAACATGAATACGATAGCGGCATACAGCATCGGCTCATACCCGATAGAGTCATTGCGTATCTATTGCCAAAGATGCAATTTCTTACACTTCGTTTGCCGCAGGGCGTTGACGTATTTTTCGCAACAGTTATGGCGCTCGGTCGTCTAAAATGAAGTGCTGCAAGATCTTCGGTACTCCTTCCGCGAGTTGCGCAAGAAACCCGGCCTCGCCCTCACCGCCATCATTTCGCTCACGCTGGGCATCGGCGCCACCACCGCCGTTTTCAGCGTGATCTACGGCCTGTTGGCAAACCCGTACCCGTATCAAAGGCGCCAACCGCATGATCCACCTGACGGTGGTGAACGAAAGTGGGAACGACTGGTGGGTTGGGGTCACCGGTCCGCAACTCAAGTTGCTGCGCCAGAGTAAAGTGTATCGAAAGCGTGGCCGCAAGCTGGGGGACGTGGAATCTGACCACTACGGACGAAGATCTGCCCCAGGATGTTCCGTCCACTCAACTCACCGGCAATGCCGGCAGTCATTTCGGCGTCCCGGCGCTTCTGGGCCGCACGCTGATTCCCTCCGACGCTCCGGACGGCCAGGACCCGCAGCCGGTTGTGGTTCTCAGCTACCTGTTTTGGCAGCGGCATTTCAATTCCGACCCGACCGTGATCGGGCGCAGACTTCAACTTGTCCACAAGAACTACACGATCGTCGGAGTCCTGCCGTCGCGCTTCACTTGGGAAGATGCCGCTGTCTACCTGCCGCTCAAGATCACCAACGACTCCAGCATTACCTTCGGCCCGCTGATCAGGCTGAAGCCGGGAGTCACTCACGCCGCGGCCAACGCCGAGTTGCAGCCGCTGCTCGAGCAGTTCGCCAAGGAAACCCCCACCCACTTCCCGAAGAAGTTTCGCGTGCGCGTGCAGGGCCTCAACGAACAGTTTGAGGAACATCTCGGGCAATCGCTCTTCCTGCTGTTCGGCGCTGTCGCGCTGCTCCTTCTCATCGGATGCGCCAACGTGTCCATCCTGCTGCTGGCCCGCGGCACGGCCCGCCAGCATGAACTCGCCGTTCGCAGCGCCATCGGAGCCAGCCGTTGGCGCATTCAGCGCCAACTTCTGACGGAGGCGCTGGCCTTATCTCTTGCTGGGCGCGCTGGGCGGCGTGGTGCTGGCCTATCGCTTGCTTCCTCTCCTGATGCGCTGGCTGCCGGAATATTCGTTTCCGCACGAAGTGGCTATCAGCATCAATCTTCCGGTGCTCGCATTCAGCGTCGCTATCGCGATCCTCACCGGTGTCTTGTCCGGATCTGGCTCCCGCGTTCCAGTTCTCCCGTCCGCAGGTGGCGCAGCTCATGCAGGCCAGCTCGCGGCGCACCACCGGCAGCGCACACGGAAAGCGCATGCATGATCTGCTGGTGGCCGGCCAGATCGCACTGACCTTGCTGCTGCTCACCTCCGCCGCGGCCGCCATCAACGGCTTTGTGCGTCTGGTGCGGACGAATCTCGGCTACGATCCGCACAACATAATGTCGGTCGGCATTCCGGTGCATCAGAACACGCACGTCAGTTGGGAGGACCGGTCCACCTATTTCGAGCAACTCCTGGGCCGGGTCGCAGCGATGCCGGAAGTGGTCTCGGCGGGCATCTCGACGAACGCCACGCCGCCCTCCAACGGTTGGGATCAGTCCTTCGAGATCTTTGGGACTCCCACTGCCGCCAGCGAGCAACTGGCGCGAATTTCGTCAGTCCGGAATACTTTTCGGTTTTGCGCATACCGCTCTTGCAGGGGCGCCTGTGGAACGATGCGGAAATCGTGCGCGGCGCGCGGCTGGCGGTGATCAATCAGACCATGGCGCACCAGTATTGGCCCAACGGCGATGCGCTCGGCAAGCAGGTGCGGCTCCCCGATCTGAAGAGCGAGCCTCCTTTCTCGCCGGCCGTGCCGGACAGCAATGGATGGTTGCAGATCATCGGCGTGGTCGGCCGATGCCCGTGACGACGGCTTGCGCAAGCCCATCAAGCCGGCCATCTATGTCCCATTCACCCTGCACATGCAGGTGTGGACTCAGATCCTGGTCCGCACCCGGACGCGCGCCGCTGGCGGTCTTGAATCGCGTGCGCGCCGAAGTGAAAGCCGTCGATCCCGATCAACAGGTGTTCGGCCAGACACGCGACCTGGAGCAGTGGATTCAGCGCGAGGACGAATATGCCTATGGACGTCTGGTGGCTGCGCTGTTCAGCGGGTTCTCGATCGTGGCGCTGGCGCTTGCGGCGATCGGACTTTTCAGCGTCGTTTCCTACAGCGTGGCGCAGCGAACCAACGAATTCGGCATTCGCATGGCGCTGGGCGCGACGCGCGGCCACGTGCTGCGGCTGGTGTTCGGCTCGTACCGCAGTCAACGTGATCGGCGGGCTTGTGTGCGGGGTCCTGTTGAGTCTGCTGTTCAGCCGGATTCTGTCGAAGTGGGCCGAAGGCAGTGCGCATAATCCGCTGGTCTTTGCGGCGGTCACACTGCTTTTGGCGTCTGACCTCCGCCTTGGCTGCTTTCATTCCGGCGCGCCGGGCGTCGTCGGTGGATCCAATGGTCGCTTTGCGCTACGAGTAAGGCGTGAAGGCTAATAGGCTTTTGCCGGCGGCCGCGTTGTCGGCTCTGGCGTTGGCCGCCCTGGCGGCCGCCTACCCCGAGGCGCAGATCTCGAACGGTATTCTGCAGGCAAAGCTGCTCCTGCCGGACGCTCAGAACGGCTACTACCGAGGCACGCGGTTCGACTGGTCCGGCGCGATTTCAAGTCTGCAATTCAAAGGGCACGAATACTTCGGCAAATGGTTCGACCGCTACGATCCGAAGATTCACGACGCCATCATGGGCCCGGTGGAGGAGTTCCTCACGAGCGGCATGGGTTTGGGATACCAGGAAGCGAAAGCGGGCGAGAGCTTCGTGAAGATCGGGGTGGGCGCGGTGCGCAAACCCGAGGAACCGGGCTTCCAACAGTTCAGCACCTACGACATCACCTCCAATGGAAAATGGACCATTACTCAAGGTGGGAATTTTGTCGCGTTCACGCAGGTCCTCTCCGATACCCTCGGGTATGCCTATCTGTACAAAAAGGTCGTCCGGCTGACGCCGGGAAAGCCGGAGATGACGCTCGAACACAGCCTGCGGAATACCGGCCGGAAGACCATCGAAACCAGCGTCTACGAGCACAACTTCTACATGCTGGACCACCAGCCGGCGAGCCCAGACTACACAGTGCAGTTCCCTTTTGAGGTGCATACTCTCGGCGATTTGCACGGCGCGGCCATCGCGCGGGGAAATGAGTTTACCTATTTGAAAGAGCTGCCAGACGGGAAGTCGGTTTACACCGGCATGACCGGCTTCGGCGATTCACCCCGCGATTACGATATCCGGGTGGAGAACCGGAAAGCGGGAATTGGCGTGCGGCAAACATCGGACCATCCGATTTCGAAGTTGGTCTTCTGGTCCATTCGCTCCACGGTTTGCCCCGAAGCCTACATCGATCTCAAGGTAGAGCCGGGGCACGAGGAGCACTGGGAAATCAAGTACGAGTTTTATACGTTGAAGTGATCCAGCGCAGAACACTGGCGAGCCATCGCCGCGCGTCCGGATCGCCGGCCGCGAGCGACGGCCCAATGGGCGAGCCGAGCAGGATCAAGCCGCTGCGGCGCAGCGCGACGGGCGCGCCGGCATACGTCGCGATCACCAAATCGCCGGGCCGCGGCTTGAGACGGCGCGGGAAGAACTCGCGGATCTTCACGGGTACCGGCCAGGTAAAATCGACATAGGGAACGTATGGCGCGGTCGTCCCATAGAAACTGCCGGGGCGCATGCGCGGTTCGAGAAGGCCTAGCGCACATTCGAGCAGAACCGGGCCGGGCGCGGACCAGTTCGAGATGCCTGCGCCGGGTACGATAGTTCCGGCGGGACAAGCGATGGTATCCTTAGCCATCACCGAGCGAAATGCGGATAGGGATTCCCGCAGCAGGCAGCCGCGGCCAAGATCGACAATCCTCGCGGGTGCGGAAGTTCGCGGCCAATCGATTGCCGCCACGCTGCCCACGAAAGCTCGCCGCGAGAGGCGCATATTCACATCCGGCGCGTCATGAAGCGATCCATGGCGGCGGCCGTGTCGTAGAATTGCCGATCCGGAGCAAACTTGTAGCGGGCTTCCATTTCCGCGATCAGCCAGCCGTCGTACCCCACCTTGTCCAGTGCGGCGCGGATGGCGGGCCAGTTGTTGTCGCCGAGGAAAATGTTGGTGTACACGCTCTGGCCGCCGCAGCGGCCACGCTGGCGCATCGTATCCTTCAGGTGAATGCGCGTGATGCGCGGCCCGTGGATTTCGATCCACTGTTCCGCAAACCCGGTGTCGTGAATGTTGCCCACGTCCAGGTGCAGGCCCACATGAGGATGATGCACGTCGTTGAGGAATTGCCAGAATTCGCGCGGTGAAAGCAGGAAGCGCTGCTCGGAGCAGCAGTTCTCGCAGCCGATCCGCACCCCAGCCCGCTGCGCCGTTTCGCCAAGCCTCTTTAAGGCTTCGACAGTACGCCCGTAGACTTCGTTATATGGCGTTTCCTCGGTGACCACGCCCGCCACCACCAGGATGGCATCGGCGCCCAGCAGTTGCGCTGCCTCGATCTGCCGCTCGATGTGGCGTATCGCCGCAGCCTGGACGCGCGGGTCGCGGGCTGAGACATTCTCGTCCCAGTCGAGCGAATTCGCCACGTTGGATACCGCGAGGCCGGCGTCGCGCGCCTTGCGGGCCAGATCGCGCACCGCGGCATCGCCAGTCTCCATCTTGAACCACGGTTTCTCGCCCAGCCAGAACTCCACGCCGTCGAAGCCGGACTTTTTGATCAGCTCGAGCCCCCGCTCCAAGGGCCAGCCCTCGGGAATGAGGTTGTCTCCTATGGATTTCCGCAACACCTGACGATCCGGCCTAGTTCTTCGTCATGCTCAAGCCGGTGACTGTGACGTCGGTGTTGTGGGCAAAACGGAGCCCGTAGACGCCGTCGGTAGAGGTGAGCTTCCCGGCAGTGACCAGCGCGGCCTTATCGTACCCAGCTACGACAGTGCCATTGATCGCGCATTCGACGCGATCGCCCTTAACGGAAAGAGCGATCTCCTGCGTCACGGGCTCTCCCGGACCGGCGGCTTTGTGCACCGCGGCGTTGGCCTCCCGTCTTCCGTTCATTTGAAACGGCTCCGGACCGAACCCACGCACGATGAAGTTACCATTGCCATACGCCGCGCAGTAGAGGTAGCTTTGTTTGGCCGTTCCCAGATCGTTGCCGGCGATGACAATACCGTACGGGTGAGGGTGGCTGTTCAAACTCATGTACTTTGGCTCCAGGAACGTCGCTTTCACTGTGTAGTTACCCGTCGCTTTGTTCGCCGGATTCCAATAAGTCACCGCCGGACCGGTGGTCACGTGCAAGGCATTACCGTCCTGGGAGAGTTTCGCGTTGTTGAGGGCTTGTCCGGCCTTCTCCTCGCTTGCGTCGATTTTTCCAGTCCAGCCCGGGACCGAAATGCCGCCGCCTGCAACGGCGTGCGAGCTTTCTGTTTCCTGCGCATGGATCGCCGCGGGAATCAGGAAGGCGGCCACGGCTAGAAGGGAGGCTAAAAGGGAGCAATTCCGGATGAGACGCATGGGATGTCCTTTCAAGAAACGGTAAACCACGATTATAGGCCTTAATCTCGCGAAAGGCTATTTCACTCTCCCGGACGGAAGCAGGCGTGCATAGAAGAAACGCTTGCAGTCTGCTTAAATATACCGGTTGCGTAATGAATGACATCGTTTTGCTTGTCAAAGGCCTGGCAGCCGGACTGGCCATCTCGGCGCCGGTAGGGCCGGTTAACGTGCTATGTGTCTCGCGAACGATCCGCAAAGGACGTCTGGCCGGCATCGTCTCGGGCCTGGGAGCCGGCACGGCGGACACCATCTACGGCGCCATCGCGGGCTTCAGCATCAGTTTCGTCATCGAATTTCTGATCCGCGAAGAGTTCTGGATCCGTCTCTTTGGCGGAATCGCCCTGATTGGAATCGGAATCCACTATTTCCTGCGGAAACCGGGATCTATCGAGGAGAAAGGCGGGTCGGTACACTCCGGTTATGTCACAGCTTTTCTGCTGAACCTGACAAACCCGACCGTCGTGCTTTCGTTTCTGGCCGTTCTCACCGCTCTCGGTTTGCAAAAGCCCAAGTCCTGGGCGGAGAATTTCATCCTGGTGATCGGTATCTTCCTCGGGGCCATGCTGTGGTGGATTCTCTTAGTCGCAACTACCAACCACTTTCGCGATCGCTTCAATAGCCGGGCGATGCTGTGGATGAACCGCATCGCCGGGATGGCCATCGGCGGCTTCGGTTTGGCCACTCTGATAATTGCTTGCGCTGGCAGGCGCTAGGCCGCCTCGAATACCGCGACCGGGAGATCGGCGAACAGTCGTTCCGCGGCGGGTGCGTTCTCACCCGGCTCCAGAATTGTGCCTGTCAAGACGTCCCGCCATTTCCGCGCCTGCAAATCCTCCGGCAACTTGATGACAGTGTCGGACCAACCCATTTGGGAACGTCCCGGAAAGCGCGAGACCGCGACCAACAGCACCGCATCCTCGTAGCGCCGCAAGAAAGCGCAGATCCGCTCCGCTTCGGCTCCGGCCGCCGGAACCGGCTCATACGCCCCCCGTGTGAATAACTTCTCGTGCTGGCGGCGAAATTGCAGCAGACTCGCGGTGATGGCGAGCTTGATCCCGCCATCTCTCCAGTTCTCCAGTAGCCGACGCATGGTCCCCGCCCGATCGCGGCCGCAATCATTCATGATCTCGTCCAAAAATCCGATGCGCGCAGCGTAGTTCACGGGACGCCGATTATCGGGATCCACCAGGTTGAAATCCCAGAGGTCTGCTCCCTGGTAGATATCCGGAACCCCGGGTACGGTCAGCTTGAGCGTCAGTTGCGTCAGGCTGTTCCGCATTCCCAACGCCGCGATACGTTCCGCAAAAGGGAGAAATGCTCCGAGAAAGGCATTCGATTGGCCGGCGTTTAATGCGGCCTCGACGAACGCGACGACGGCATCTTCGTAAGCCTGGTTTGGGGCAGCCCAGGTGGAGTGCACTTTCGCTTCCCGCATGGATTTCACCACCGCCTGTTTAATGCGCTCCGCATAGATGTGCAACGGCTCGCCACCCAGTTGGCCGTTCTCAGTTCGCGCGGCCAGGAGGCGGCCAGCAGCTGATAGAGCAGGTACTCGTCGTTGCGGTCGGGGCGCAGTGCCTTCGATATCGCCGCGGCCGGCGCGCAGGATGCGGGTCCAGACCGGCAGCTGCTGCGCCCATTCCTCGGCAGTTCCGATAGGCAGCCAGGCGCGCGCGGGCATCTTCGCCGCGCTTGGTGTCGTGCGTCGCGGTGGTGAGCATCGCGTGCGGCCAGTGCTGCGCGCGCTGCGCTGGTTGGCCTTATGAAAGGCGGCGACGGTCGTGCCGAAACGATCGGGATCGCCGCCGACCTCGTTGAGCGCGATGAAGCGGTTATAGCGATAGAACGCCGTGTCCTCGAGGCCCTTGGCCATGACCGGCCCGCTGTATTGCTGCAGCCGCATCGCACAGCGCAGCAGCGACTGGCGGGAGAAGCCGCTGCGCGGCTGCGCACCAGGTCGCCCGTCAGCACCTGCTCGAGAAAGTCGAAAACGCTGGGGTCGAGCTCGGTTCGTTGCGCCGCGCCTGCGCCAGCGCCCAGGTCAGATCGCGCCGATCGGCCTGTCCAGGTCGCCGTCGCATCGATATAGGTGCGATACACCGGAAAGCAGGCGATCAGCTCCTTGATCGCGCGGCGCAGCAGGTTGCGCGTGAAATCCGCGGTGCGCGGATTCTGCGTGCGCCAGGCCGCGCCATGTCGCGAGCCAGCACGTTCAGCTCGCTGGCCATTTCATTTTCCATGATGTGCAGCTTGCACTCGTGCACGATTTCGCGCGAAGGCGAGCGCTCGCCGGTGAACTCGGTGTAGCAGCGCGTGAAGGCGATCTTCCGCCGCCGGGATCGACCAGCAGCCCCAGCACCTGGTTCAGAAAGTCGTAGCCGGTGGTGCCGTCGACCGGCCAGTCCTCGCGCAGACGTTCGTGCGCGGCCAGGATTTTCTCCACCACCAGATAGAAATGGTCCGCCGCCCTCGCCGTCAGTCGCTCGCGCAGGCGCCGCAGGTAGCCTTGGGGTCGAACAACCCGTCGATGTGATCGATGCGCAGCCCGTCGAGCGTGCCGTCCTTGACCAGCCGAAGCAAGCGCTGATGCACGTGATCGAACACTTCCGGCAGTTCCATCGCGCAGGCCGGCAAGATCGTTGATATTGAAGAAGCGGCGGTAGTTGATATCGTCGGCGGCCACGCGAAAGTGCGCCAGCCGCCAGTGCTGGTCGCGGATCAGGCTATCCAGATGGGTCCAGCTTGACGGTTCCCCTGGCCGGCCTTGAAACGGAACAGAGCGCCGCGATGGTGGCCCGCACGTCGGCGCGTCACCGGCCAACTGCGCCAGCTCGATCTTCAATTGGCCGCGCGCTGCGGCCATGCGGGGCCGCCAGTTCGGCAGACTGCGAAGGCGTCGGCCAGCTGCTCGAATTGCGGATGGCCATCGCCGAGATATGCGGCCGTAATGCGGCGGGCAGATCGGAAGTTTGTGCGTGTCGTAAGCCCAGACCGCGAAGCTGCCGTCCCGCTCGTCGAACTGCAATTGGAGCTTTCCGCGGTCGAGTTCGACGCCGTACTGATCGCCCAGAAACGGAACCAGGATTTTGTTTTGCAGGTGCGGCCGTTCCGGATCCCAATCGATGTCGAACCAGCCGGCGTACTCCGCGTCCGGCCCCCACTCGAGAACGTCGAGCCAAAGCGGGTTGTCCGCGCCGCCCACGCCCATATGGTTAGGCACGAAATCCAGGATCTGGCCCATCCCGTTCTCTTTGACTGCCGGACCATGCGCTCAAAGGCGGCCTCATCGCCCAGTTCCGGATTGAGCGCGTTGTGATCGACGATGTCGTATCCGTGCGTGCTGCCGGGGCGGCTCTTCAGATAGGGGAAGCGTATATATGGCTGATGCCCAGTTTCGCCAGGTAAGGCGCCAGCGCCGCGGCGCAATCGAATCCGAACGCCTTATTAAATTGCAGACGGTACGTCGCGCGCGGGATCATGTCAGCCACCAGCACGCCGACCAGGCGGCGCCAGGGTCCGGCGCGCCTTCCTGCCAGAGCACCGAGCCGGAGGGCGCCGGAAAGCCGGTTTGCGGCGTGTCCGACAGGTTGGCCGAAAGGATCAAATTCCGATCCGGTCCGACGCGCCAGCGGACGATCACCGCCTCCTCCCCGATCGCCTCGTAACGGCCGGCATTTCCCAGGAGAGCTGGGCAGAATCGGCACGATTCGTTCGCGCCGGACGCTGAGGATTTCGCGATACCAATCGAGCCATGCGGCATGGTCTGCCAAGGCAACCTCGTCCCACCGCAGCTTGCTGATTGAAATGTCCCGGCCGCCTGCGGATCGGGAATGCGGATCCACTGCGCCGGATCCTGGAACTCGGGAAATCGGGCGAACTCTTGCCGGCGGCCCCCGCGCACCGCCTCCGCCAGTTCGCCGCCGAAGTCGCAGAAGAACGGGAACGGCTGCGATGCGTTCCATTCCTCGCCCATGAAGAGCATCGGCGTCTGCGGAAGTAGCAGATAGACTGCCGCGGCGGCGCGCAGCGCCTTCTGCGCCGGTGATTTGGCCGAGACGCTCCCCGAACGCGCGATTACCGATCTGATCGTGATTCTGCAGAAAGGCCACGAACGCGCCGGGCGGCAAGATCGCGCTGGGTTCTCCGCGCGGGCGTCCGCGGTACGGCATGGGTTCGCCCTGAAAAGCAAAACCCTCGGCGAGCGTTCTTCCCAGCTTCTCCATATCGCCGCGATAGTCTGCGTAATAACCGGCGTGTTCGCCGCTCACGGCGGCGTGCAGCACGTGATGCACGTCATCGTTCCATTGCGCCGTAAACCAGATAGGTTCTCCGGCGGCATTGCGCTCCAGCAGGCTCGCCTGGTTTTGTTCGTTTTCGAGCAGCAGATGGATGTGCCGCGTCCCGGCTTGCGCGCGGACACGCTCGGCGAGTTCCACGGCCACATGCTTCGGGCTGTCGTCCCGCATGGCGTGGACGGCGTCGAGCCGCAGCCCATCGAGTCGATATTCTTCGATCCAGTAAAGCGCATTGTGGATCACGAACTCGCGCACAGGGCCGCCCCCCGGGCCGTCGAAGTTGAGGCCATCTCCCCACGGCGTCTTATGGCTCGCCGTAAAGAATTGGGGCGCGTAGGCGCGCAGGTAATTTCCTTCCGGTCCGAAGTGGTTGTAGACCACATCCAGCAGGACCATGATTCCGCTGGCGTGCGCCGCGTCGACTAACGCTTTGAAATCCTCCGGCCGCCCGTACGAAGAATCGGGGGCGTACGGCAAAACTCCGTCATAGCCCCAATTGCAACGTCCCGGGAAATCGGCGACGGGCATAATCTCAATGGCCGTGATTCCCAGGTCCCGTAGATGGCGCAACTTCCCGGTGGCGGCCCGAAAGGTGCCTTCTTGGGTGAACGCACCGGCGTGCAATTCGTAGAGCACGGCCTCGGCCCATGGGCGCCCCCGCCACGTCCAGTCGCTCCAGCCGTAGGATGCCGCGTCGATCACTTCACTCGGCCCGTGCACATCTTCCGGTTGAAAGCGGGAGGCCGGATCGGGAACCTGCCCGCCGTCCCGCATCACGTAACGATAGCGGGAGCCGGCCCGTGCCCGCTTGGTGACCAGTTCGTGCCAGCCGTCCTGGCAAGGGCTCATCTTGAAGATCTCCGTTTCGCCTTCGATCGCGAGCCCGATGCGATCCTGGGCCGGCGCCCAAAGACGAAAGCGTACTGCCCCGTCGGGCTGCAACTCCGCGCCGAACGGCATATGATGCGCGATCGGCTGTGCCACCTTTTTCAACCTGACCGGCTATGCAAGCGAAAGGCCAATCCGCCTCGGGTTACCATGAGCAATGGCCTCGATCGAGATTGACGCCGAACTGAGCCGCCTGGCCCTCGCGGAAGCCGCCGGGCAGCGGCCGCAGTTCGCGAGCGACGCCTTGGGTATCATCGCGCGGCCGCTTTTTCGTGGGTTCGCCTGGCAAGTCGAGTGGAAGGGAGCACCGCCAACCGGACAGGAAGCGTGGGAGTTTCAAAATACCGCAATCAGGGCATACAAGAGGTTGGCGAAGATACCGGACTAATTACCCCTCCGCGATTTGTGCGCCGTAACCCAAAAGTGCACAGGAACGCCGAGTAGAAAATGCCGTTGCGGGCCGCATCTCTGTACTTCGCCCTACTTGCGGTCCCGGCCTTGCTTTCGGGCGCACAGTACAGCGGTTCCGTGAGAGCAGCCGACCTGTTCATTCCGGGAGCGACCGTCACCGCCACGCAGGGCGGCGCCGGCGGCGCCAAAGTTGTGGCTTACACGGACGAAGCCGGGCGATATACGCTGCAACTCGCGCCCGGCGCCTGGAATATCCAGGTTGAGATGTTTGGGTTTACCACGGTTCAAGAGCAAGTTACGGTCGGCAGCGGACCGGTCTCTAGGGAGTGGACGCTCGAGATGCCCCGCAGCGGCGAACCCGCTCCGTCCAAGAAGAGCAGTGAGACGGCGGTTTCCTCGCCGCGCCCCAGCCGGCGCCGGCCCGCCAATCAACCGCCCGGTCCGGGCGGCGCGGGCCAACCCCCAAGGCAAGGTTTTCAGAGCGCGCAGGTTAAAGCCACCGATGATGGGCAGCAGGCGCTGGCAGACGCAGCCGCCAACGCCGCGTCCGCCGATCTGGCTGCGGGCGGCTTGGGCGAGCAAGCCGAGGATTCGTTGCTGGTAAACGGCAGTACCAGCGGCGGATTGGCACAATCGAGCGATGACCAAGCCCGGCGGGATCGGACGGCAAATGGGGGCGGCGGCAATGGAGGCGCGCTCACGGCGGGCGGACCCGGCATCCAAACGCTGGGCCTTCCGCCCGGAATGAGCGCGCCCGGAAGCGACAGCCTGGGTTTAGGCGGTTTCGGGGCGAGCGGGATAAATGCCGGCATCAATGGAGGCTTCGGAGGCGGTCCCGGCGCTGGGCAGGGGCCTGGCGGTCCAGGAGGCGGCGGGTTCGGCGGCAGAGGCGGCGGTGGCGGTGGCGGGCGCGGCGGTGGCGGTTCCGGCAACAACAACCGCCGGGGGCCCTATCAGGGCCGTTACGCCAGTTTCGGCAATCGGCGGCGGAGCCAACCCACCTACACCGGTTCGGTATTCATGAGGCTCGAAAACTCCGCTTTAGACGCCGCTCCCTATTCGTTGAACGGCCACGCTGAACCGAAGCCTTCCTACGCGATGAGCAGTTTTGGCGTGAACGTGGGCGGACCTTTGAATATTCCGAAAATTCTGCACTATCCGCGCGCCAGTTTTTACTTCACCTATCAAGGCACCCGTAGCCGCAACCCTTTCAGCGAGCAATCGTCAGTGCCCACCGTGTCGGAACGCAGTGGCGATTTTTCCCAGACGCTGGTAAATAATGTGCCGGTAACTATCTTCGATCCGCTGAGCCATTTGCCGTTTCCTGGGAATGCGATACCGGCTTCGCGCATCAGCCCGGCCGCGGCTGGACTATTGGATTATTTCCCGCTGCCCATTTATACGGGCATCGTGCAAAACTACGAGATTGTCGCATCCACGCCGAACAACAGCAACAATGTCGGGCTGCGGCTGAACATGCCCGTCAGCAACAAAGACCGGCTGAACTTTAACGTGCAATACCAGAATCGCGATTCGAAGACGGAACAGCTCTTCGGATTCGAGGATTCCGCGAGCGGTTATGGAGTGAGCGCTTCCGCCGGATGGAGCCACAGTTTCGCGCCGCGCTTCAACAATAGCGGGACGCTGACCTTCAGCCGCAACATCAACAGAACGCTGCCGTACTTCGCCTATGACCAAAATATCGCAGGACGATCTGGGAATCACCGGCACATTGGAGACGCCGTTGGACTACGGCCCGCCGAACCTTTCGTTCAGCAACCTGGGCAGCCTTTCCGACGGCGCGCCCGGGTTAACGCGCAACCAGACCACTAACTTCACCGATACCCTCACTTATGTCTTGCACCGCAGGCATAACCTGGGATTCGGGTTCCTGTACAGGCGGCTCGCAAGTAGAACAGCCTGAATTATCAGAACGCGCGCGGGTCGTTCAGCTTCAGCGGCCTGCTGACCAGCGAACTGAACGCACAGGGCAACCCCGCCGCGGGAACAGGCTACGATTTTGCCGACTTTCTGCTCGGCTTGCCGCAATCGAGCTCACTGCAATACGGCGACGATAATTACTATCTGCGGAGCTGGGCGACGGGCTGGTACGCGCAGGACGATTGGCGCCCCAGCCGCGGTCTGTCGTTCAATGTGGGCTTGCGGTACGAATACTTCGCGCCGTACACCGAGGTGTATGGGCACTTGGCGGATCTGGCCGTCACCCCTGAATTCACCGGCGTGTCGGTGGTGACGCCTGGTGACGGCCGGGCTCCGCCACCAGCCTGATGCGGCCGGATCTGCACGCCTTCTCGCCGCGCCTGGGCATCGCGTGGCGGCCTTGGGAGAAACGAGCACGGTCATCCGCGGAGGATATAGCATTTTCTACAGCGCCGTCGGCATACTCCCAACTGGGCACGCACCTGGCGACCCAGCCGCCATTCTCCACGACGCTTTCGCTCACCACCAGCTCCGCCGACGCCGCTGACGCTCGCAGAACGGTTTTCCGATACTGCCTTCGCAGATCATTCCCAACACCTTCGGCGTCGATCCGAATTTCAAACTCGGCTTACGCGCAAACTTGGAACTTCGCCGTTCAGAAAGCTCTGCCGCACGGCTTGCTGATGGAACTGGAATATATCGGCACCAAGGGCACCGACCTGCGCTGTGGCGGAGCAGCCGAACCGCCCGCCGCCGGGATCCTCGCTGCTCAACGCCCAGGAACGTTGCAGATCCCCAACGCCACCGGCTTTACCTATGAGACCTCGGCAGGCGAATTCCATCTTTCAACGCCGGGCAGGTGCGGTTCACGCGACGCTTTGCGACGAGGAATCTCGGCGGTGCTGCTGTATACTCGATCCAAATCGATCGACGACGCGTCGAGCTTCAGCGGCATCGGGCGGAACGGTGGTGCAATATCATCGATAATCTGAGCCTGGAGCGCGGGCTCTCCACTTTCGATCAGCGGAATCAACTTGCAGACCACGTTCCTGCTCTCGTCGCCCGTCGGCGTACACGGGATGTTGCGGAACGGAGGCTGGGAGACCGCGACGCTGGCCGGTTGGACCGTGAACGGAACATTTACAGCCGCCTCGGGCACGCCGCTGACCGCGCTGGTCGCGCGGCAATCTTTCGAACACGGGCGGCCTCGGCGCGCTTCGGAAGCATCCGCGCCGAAGCCACCGGCCTTCCCAGTTCGACGGTCGGCGGTATCCTTACTTCAATCCTGCTGGCTTTCACCACGCCGCCCGCCGGCGAGTTCGGAGATGCCGGCCGCGACACCATTCCCGGACCTTTCCAGGTCTCTTTCAATGCCGCGTTGAACCGCGCGTTCCGCTTCGGCGATACGCGCCGCCAACTGCAACTGCGGCTCAGCGCCACCAACGCGCTGAATCACGTGGCGATTACCAGCTTCGGCACCACGGTGAACTCGGCCACCTACGGGCTGCCCACAGCCGCGTCGGCCACGCGAACAGTGCAATTACTGATGCGGTTCAGCTTTCTGATGCGATACGCTACTGCGTCTTCCGCCTTGCTCTGATCTTCCGACTGGCTCGCCAGTCTCCGCAGCGCGCCGCACAGACCTCCCAGAAACCGAGCGACGCCAGCTACATTCACGGCGAACAGCAACCTGGTGATTGTAGACGTCACGGTGAAAGACAAATCCGGCAAGCCCATCGAGGGACTGAAGGCAATCCGATTTCACGGTACTCGAAGATGGCAAGCCGCAGAAAGTCGCCGTATTCGAATTTCAGAAGCTGAGCAACGACCCGGAGCCGCCCCCGAAGCTGTCTCTGGCCGATCAACTCAAGCTGCCCGAAGCTCCCAAGACCACCATCACCGCCGAACAGCCGGGCAAGGTACAGTTTCACGATAAACGGCTGATGGTTTTCTATCTCGATTTCTCTTCCATGGGAATCACTGAGCAATTGCGCGCGCAGGAGGCCGCGCTCGAATACCTGAAGAAGCACATCACAAAAGACGATCATGGTGGCCATCCTGCTCTACACCAGCGCGCGTTCAGGTGCTCACCGATTTCACTGAGCGACCGGGACGCCATGGCTGGGATTCTCAAAGCGCTGCCCATCGGCGAGATGAGCGAGATGGCCGGCCTGGCCGACACCGAGCGACGACAACGGCGAAGATACGGGCGCGGCTTTCGTGGCCGACGAGACCGAATTCAACATCTTCAATACCGATCAGAAGCTGGCCGCGATTGAGCAGGCGGCGCGCATGCTGGCTCGCGCTTCCCGGAAAAGAAGGCGCTGGTCTACTTCTCGGCCGGCGTGAATAAGACCGGCATCGATAATCAGGCGCAACTGGAAGCCTCCATCAACGCGGCGGTCAAAGCCAATCGTGCCGATCTATCCCATCGACGCGCGCGGACTGATGGCGGACCCTCCCGGCGGCGGCGCCAGCAAAGCGGCGTCGCGCGGAACCGGCATCTATAACGGCTCGGTATATAACCAGCAGCGCGCGACCATCAACGATTCGCAGGAGACGCTCGTACTCGCTGGCGGCGGAACCGGCGGCAAAGCTTTCTTCGACAGCAACGACATCACCGCGCGGGATCATGCAGGCCCAGCAAGCAAATGCGCAGCTACTATCTGCTCGGCTATTACACCACCAATGCGGCGAAGGATGGCAAGTACCGGCAGATCACGGTGAAGCTGAATAACAAGATGCGGCGCAAAGATGGAGCACCGGCAGGGTTACTACGCATGACAAGGTCTGGGGTAAGCTGAACGGACAGGAGAAGGAGCAGCAGTTGAAGGAAGCGCTTTCGGCGGGGGATCCGGTGACGGACCTGCCGCTGGCGCTGCAGATCGATTATTTCCGCGTGGCGCCGCACCGGCTATTTTGTTCCGGTTTCGATCAAGATTCCCGGCTCGGTGGTGGCGCTGGCGGCCAAAGGCGGGGCCAGCGTGACGCAGTTCGATTTCGTCGGGGCAGATCCAGGACGAACAACAGCCGCCGTGCGGCAATGTGCGCGACAACATCTCGATCAGGCTGGATCAGGACAGCGCCGCGAAAGCCGGACGGAAGAGCTTCCAGTACGATGCGGGTTTCACCCTGGAGCCGGGCAGGTATCACATGAAGTTCGTGGTGCGCGAGAATGTCACGGGTAAGATGGGCACCTTCGAAACCCGCTTCACGGTGCCGGATCTCAGCGCGGATACGTCTGGCCTGAAACTGAGCACCATCATCTGGAGCAGCCAGCGCGAACCGCTTGAAGGCGGCCGTGGGTGCGGCAGAGAAGATCACCGAAAAGGAGCGCCGGCCAATCCGCTGATCGTGGGCGAGGAGAAAGTGGTTCCGAACATCACGCAGTGTGTTCCGGCGCAGCCAGAACCTGTACGTCACTTTCGACGTTTACGATGCGCGACCGGATCCGGCGGACGCCAAGAGCTCGCCGGGTGAAGGTGAGCATGAGCCTTTTCAATCGCAAGGGCGCCAAAGCGTTCGAAGTCGGGCCGGTCGATGCGACCCAATTGGCTGGAACCCGCCCGGAAGCTGTGCCGGTTCAGATTCAGGTACCGCTGAAGCAGTCTTCCTCCGGGGCGGTATATCTGTGCAGATCAACGTGATCGATGAAGTGGGCCGGAGGTTCGCATTTCCGCGCGCGCCTCTGGTCATCATATAGCAGCTTGGTACTAGTGGATCATAAAATGACCCTGTTTTTCAGCAGTCTCTTGTTGGCGGTATTCTTAGGAGACATGACTCCGCAGCCGGACTCCTCCGCCTAGCGGCTGCTCGCAGGCAGCCGGTGGCGGCAGTCTATGATGGCCTACTGCGGCTGCTTTGCCCCCATGTGATAGGCTCACCGCGACTCGGCAGTTCTCCTGCTTAACCGACTTGACCGCAGTCTTGACGAGTGACCCCGACCGAATGCTTACCCTTCTTTGGAAACCCGGTGTCATCCACGATCCAGGCCACTACTGGCCCTTGCTTCTGCATCGCTGGTAACCCATGGTTGCGCACTTCATCGAGCAGTGTTTCGCCGCTCCATGGCGCCTTCGCCACCAAATGGTGTAGGGACTGGCGCATCGCTTGGATGTTCTCCGGATCCAGGCGGCCCGCCATCGGCTCAATGCTCTTGCGCTCACCGGGCAACCACAATCCCTTGCAATAGTTCTGCAAAGGGGTGTGCCGGTCTAGATGCCCCGCGGCGTTCGCCAGGCCCTCTATATATGCCGCGAGCGTTTCTCTTATGGGCCTGGCGCGGCAAGGCGTGATCCCACAAAACAATTTCTACACCAAGCTCCTAAAAGTGGAGCCCGACCGTCGCGGTTATCGCCCGCGGCGTGACGTAATGCGTTCCACTGAATGTCGAAAGGAAATTGTAGAGCGCATATTCGTTCGTCACATTCACCGCCGCCAATCGCAAGCTCACTTTGTATTTGTCGCCGTGAAGCACGTTATCGATTCCCACGGCCATATCAAACAGGCTGCGGGGCTGGATGCGCGGCGGATTGTGGTCGTCGTTCTCCGTGCCGGCCGCCGGGATCTTTACCAGGTTCGAGCCGTACTCCGATGCCGGGCAGAGGCCGTTCGGGCTGATCGGCGTGGTGGGAGTGGCGTGCACGCTCCCGCAATAAAGTCCGGCCTGGAACTGCTGATCCGGCGAGAGCCCGGAAACATCGACTCTCGGAGTCCGTCCCATTCGGCCCATTCGCGCAATTGCCTCCGACGCACGGCACCGGACCCGCCACCAGGCCGCTGTCGTAGCGCCAGTTGAAGCCGAACCACGGCCCCTTCTTCCAAGGCTGGTATTGCAGGTGAGTGGTCTGGTTGAAATTCTCGTCGTGGTCGATGCGGAACACTTCCGACCCGACCGGCGCGGCGCCGATGCCGCTGACCTGCGGCTCGAAGAATCGCGCCGCCACGTGCGACATCACCACAAACGCCGTCAACCCGTGCCAATTCGGGACGCTCGACGCGGAAGGCGTATCCCGGGATCTTCGAGCGGTCCCACTCGATCGGAAACGTAATCGGCGAGTCGCCCAGCACGCTGAAGTCGTAAGCCTTGTGCGTGTACTTCCAGATGTATTCGCCGTCGAATCACCAGGTACCGTCCAAACGCCTGCTCCAGGCCCGCGTGGAACTCATTGCGCCAGCCCGGGCTCAACGGTACGTTGCTCACGCAGGGCGTGATCGTCGACGCCATGAGCGCGCTGATCACCGCATCGTTGCAGCCCTCAGGCTCGAAAGCACCAGGTTCTCATTGAACGGGGTTTCCATCGTGCGGGCGTAGGAAATCCGCAGCACCGTATTGGTCGGCTTGATGTTGTACGCGATGCCCAGGCGCGGCTCCGCCTGGGTCTCGGTAACTATACCATCGTAATAGTCGAACCGCAGGCCCAGATTGAAGGTCCAGTTGTTCTTCGTGATCGTGTCCTGGATGAATGCGGAAGGCTGCCGGATGTCGGCGTGGCCGTACCAATGGTACAGGCCGCTGGTAGAGTTCGGGCAACCGTCCGACGCCGGCAACGCCGCCGTTCGGGTCAAATCGTAACAGGCTAGCAGCGGATTGAAGCCCGGATTCGGCGAAAGCCCTCCGGTGCATTGCGCGGGATCCGTCAATCCGGCGCCCGTGTAGGCGCTGCCATCCGCATTCAGGCACACCGCATTCGCCGTCGGATCTACAATTCCGAAGGCATCTTTTTCCGTCAGGAACGTGTCTTCGTAAGATGATCCCCGCCTTCACGTTGTGGATGCCCTTTGACGTACGATACGTGGCGCGCAGGCCGGTGCTGGTCAGCGTGCGGTTCTGGCCGATCGTCTGGAGTTGCAGATCGGGTTGCAGGTCGGCGAAAGGATTGTCGCTCGGATAGTAGTTGTATTGATCCTGCCGCACAAAGCCTCCGAACGTGAACACCGTGTTCGCATTCACCACCCGCGTCCAGGTGGGCGCCACGTTGAACGTCCTGATCTGCGACCGCTGATCCGTGGAGCCGACGGGCACGCCGTTGGGTCCCAGTCCGTTGTTGTTCACCACCAGTCCCGTCCACGCGGTGGCGTCTTGGGCGTCGAACGAATTGGGCGTCTGGAACCAGGATCGCGTAAAGCCCAGATTCACGCTGAGCGTATCCGCCGCGGAAGGCTTGAAATCCACGCGGTCGAACACGTTCTCTTCATTGCCATGATCGTGCATGACGGTGAATTCCGGCCCATCCAGGAACCGGCCGGTGTTCATGCCGTTGGCCGAAATGAAGTTGCCCCAATTCTGGCCGCCCCAGCCCAGGTCAAATCCCTCGTTGCTCGGTGCCAAAGCTGCCGTAGGAAGCCGTGACGTCGCCGTGCGGCTGAGTTTGCCCGAGGCCCGAGCGCGTCGTCACCATTGATCACCAGGCTGGTCTTGTCGCCGTACTCCGCGGGTGGGGCGCCTTCGATCACTTCCATCGACTGTACCGCGTCGAGCGGGATCTGGTTCGAGAAGACCTTGCTTTGCTGATCGGTGATCGGTTGGCCGTCGAGCGAGAACGAGTTCGAAGCGTGATCGCCGAATCAATGAAACAGCCCGTTGGAATCGGCCGCGATTCCCGGGACGGAGAGCGTGACCAGGGAACTGAGCGCGGACGACTGGCTTTCGAGAGGGAGCTTGTCAAACAGGTCGCGATCAACGTCCGTGTGGCTCGTGGAAGTGTTCTCGACCAAATCCGCGCCGGCTTCCACGGTGACCGTCTGGGTCTCCTTGCCGAGGGCCAGGCTGATCTTCACTTCCATGGGCACGGCCGACCTTACGTTGATGTCCTCGCTGGCGGCCTGAAACCCGGCAGCCGTAGCCGCCGCGGACAGATGGTAGTTATTGTACGGAAGATTCGCGAACTCGAACTTGCCTTGGCTGTCGGTGGTGGTGCTGCGACTGTAATGCGAGACCGGGTTCTCAATCGTGACGGCAGCGCCGGCGATGGCCGCGCCCGAAGGGTCGAGCACCGATCCGTGGACCGTTCCGCTGTTGGATTGAGCGAAGCCCAGAACTGCGCATCCAAGCCATAACACAACGCAGACATACGGACTAACTTGGCGAGCGATAGTTTTCAGCATCGTTTCCAAATCCTACAACGCCGCAGCCGTCCGGACCTAGCAAAAATCGATCAGACGGCCTACAACTGCGATACGCGGGCCAGAACCGGCGGCGAGCGGACCGGGAGATCTCTTTCGCGGCTATCACCAATGCAGAAGCTGACGAACACTCCGTGCCTGTCTCTTACTGGCCACGAACTCCTGGCCGTTAGCCAAGGTGATCAACCATCTCTGGCTGCTGAGGCCGCTCATCTTTCGAACGTGATCGACATTTACCATGGCGTTCCGATGAATCCGCCGAAAGCCGCTATCCTTCAGCCTCTGCTCAAGTACTTTGAGCGTCTGAGTTGCCTCGTAGCTCCGGTTGGCGGTGATGATCCGGACGAGGTCTCCCTCGGCTTGGAATGCGTGGATCTCATCGACGTTCAGTAAGAAGAATTCCTGCGCCGGCCCGTCCGACGATTCTCTTTTTCTGCGGTCCCGCACTCGGGTCCGCGACGTCCTGTAGCCTGGCGAGTCTCTCGATGGTTTCCCGGCCGCTAAGACGCTTGGCCCGTTCCAGAGCCTCCGCCAGACGCGCATGTCCAACTGGCTTTAGTAAGTAGTCAATGGCGCCCGCATCAAAAGCCTGCAAGCGCGAATTTGTCGTAAGCGGTGACTATCACGATCACCGGCACGCGCGCCCCGCCCTTCAAACTGCGGACTACCTCCAAGCCGCCCATGACTGGCATCTGTAGATCCAGAAGGACGAGATCGGGCTGATCCCGGCAATCCGCGCCAAAGCCGTAGGGCCGTCGTCCGCCTCTCCAACGATCTCCACGTCTGCGAAGGACTCCAGTTCTTCCCGTAGGACCTTGCGGGCTAACGGCTCGTCGTCCACAATCAGGGTCTTCAAGCTCATGCTGGAGTCCAAGGCTAAGATTTCTTGTGGCTCTTTTTAACATGCACGCCTTAAAACGCCTAGAGTTTTCGTATGGGCGGGCTAACAAGATTAGGTATGCGATCTGGAATGGCTCATGAGCGGACTGCTGCCATTGGCCGTGAGGCCCGGCGATCCGGCCAGCATGCGCAGGCCGTAGCGAATATCCTGGCGCAGTTCGGCCCGCGCGCCGTGCAATCGGCGGGCCGGCTAGCGTTGCGTGCCGCCGTTGCGCGGCATTTGTCCGATGGCGCTCACAAGCTTTTCGATCCGCGCGTCCGTCTCTTTAGATCCCTCTTTCATAGAGAGCACAAGCTCTTCGATTCGCGCGTCGGTCTTCTCAAATCCATCTTTCATGGAGCGCATGAGGTCTTCGATTCGTGCGTCGGTCTCGAGAGAACGTTCTTGCGCCTTGATCTGCGCGTCTGCAAGCACCACGAGCGCGTCGTCCAGCCTGGCCTGTTTATCGGCCAAGGACTCCATGACGGTCCACACCCGCCGCTCGCTCTCTTCCAGCCGTTCCACGCGAACGCTTAGTTTTCGGCCATCGATGCTCCTTCTCCTATGTTACACGGCAGCCCATCCAGGCCCCGCCAGAACCCCTCCCCAATCGCGGATACAATCAAATGGATGGACAGGCTCCAGGAACTGCGCCGCCGCCACGAAGCAGCCGAACAGGGAGGCGGCCCGGAACGGCGCGCCCGCCAACACAAAGAGGGCAAGCTATCCGCGCGCGAGCGCATCGCCTTGCTCCTCGACGAAGGCACCTTCGAGGAGTTGGATAAGCTGGTCACCCACCGCGGCCGCGACTTCGGCATGGACGAACAGATCGTCCCCGGCGACGGCTTCGTTACCGGCTACGGTTACATCGACGGCCGTCTGGTCTACGTCTTTGCGCAGGACTTCACCGTCTTCGGCGGCTCGCTCTCCGAGGCCAACGCGCAGAAAATCTGCAAGATCATGGACCACGCCCTGCGCAACGGCGCGCCCGTCATCGGCCTGAACGACTCCGGCGGCGCGCGCATTCAGGAAGGCGTGTTGTCGCTCGCGGGCTACGCGGATATCTTCCTGCGCAACACGCTGGCGAGCGGCGTGGTGCCGCAAATCTCCGCCATCATGGGGCCATGCGCCGGCGGAGCAGTGTACTCGCCGGCCATCACCGATTTTGTATTCATGGTGGAGAACTCGAGCTACATGTTCGTCACCGGCCCTGACGTAATCAAGACCGTCACCCACGAGGATGTCACCAAGGAACGCCTGGGCGGCTCCATGACGCATAACTCGCTCAGTGGCGTGGGACACTTCATCGCGCCCGGCGATAGCGAGTGCCTCCGCATGATCCGCGAGCTGCATCGGCTACCTGCCGCAGAACAATCGCGACGATCCGCCGCGCCGCCCGTCGCCGGATCCGGTGGACCGCATGGACCCGGCGCTCGATACGCTCGTGCCGGCCGAATCGAACGTGCCCTATGACATCAAGGACGCCATCCATCGCGTGGTGGATGAGGGCGAATTCTTCGAAGTCCACGAGCATTTCGCGCGCAACATCGTGGTGGGCTTCGCGCGCCTGGACGGCCGTTCGGTGGGCATTGTGGGCAATCAGCCCGCCTACCTGGCCGGCTGCCTCGATATCGATTCATCCGTAAAGGGCGCCCGGTTCGTGCGTTTCTGCGATTGCTTTCAACATCCCCATCCTGACCTTCGAGGATGTGCCCGGCTTTCTTCCCGGCACCGCCCAGGAATTCGGCGGCATCATCCGCCACGGCGCCAAGCTGCTCTACGCCTACGCCGAGGCCACGGTGCCCAAAGTCACCGTGATCACGCGCAAAGCCTATGGCGGCGCCTATTGTGTCATGGGATCCAAGCACATTCGCACCGATGTCAACCTGGCATGGCCCAGCGCCGAGATCGCCGTCATGGGGCCTGAAGGCGCGGTGAATATCGTCTACCGCCGCGAGTTATCCGCGGCCGCCGACCGCGACGCGCTGCGCGCGCAGAAGACCGAAGAGTTTCGCGAACGCTTCGCGAATCCATTCATCGCCGCCGAGCGCGGTTTCATCGACGATGTGATCGAGCCGCGCGAAACCCGCCCGCGCGTGATCCGGGCGTTCCGCATGCTGGAAAACAAGGTGGATTCGACGCCCCGCAAAAAGCACGGCAATATCCCGCTGTGACGTTAAGACTTAAGCTCGCCATTCGCGCCCTGGTCTGTCTGCTCCTGCCCGCACTTGCGCTCGCCGCCGATCCTCATCCAATCGACTGGCGCAAGCTGAACGCCGAGGCGTTGCGCCACTTCATCGCCCTCCTGCGCATCGATACCACCAATCCGCCAGGCAACGAAACCCGCGCTGCCGATTACCTGCAAGCCGTTCTGGAACGCGAGGGCATCCCCGTGAAATTGTTGGCGCTCGAACCCGCCCGCGCCAACCTGGTCGCCCGCATCAAAGGCAATGGCGCCGCGCGGCCCATCGCCATCCTCGGACACACCGACGTGGTCGGAGTCGAGCGCTCCAAGTGGTCCGTGAACCCCTTTGCCGCAGTGCGCCGCGACGGTTTCATTTACGGCCGCGGCGCCGTGGATGACAAAGAGATCGTGACCGCCGGCCTCATGGTCATGCTGATGCTCCAGCGCGGCCATGTGAAGCTGAATCGCGATGTGATCTTCATAGCCGAGGCTGGCGAGGAAGGCACGCCCCAAGTGGGCATCGACTTCCTGGTGGACCGCCATTGGGATGAGATCGCCGCCGAATACGCGCTGGCCGAAGGCGGCTCGGCCGTGGCCGTAGGGGGCAAGGTACGCTACATGGCCGTCACGACTACCGAAAAAGCTCCGCGCGGCGTCCGGCTGATCGCCCGCGGTCCCTCCGGGCATGCCTCGCGTCCGACTGCGGACAATGCGGTGGTGCGCCTGGCGGCCGCCGTCGCCAAGTTGGGTGAATGGCGCACGCCGATGCATCTCAATGAGACCGCCCGCGCCTATTTCGAGCGGCTGGCGTCCATCAGCCTGCCCGCGGATGCGGATCGCTACCGCCACATCGGCGACCCCGTGCGCGGCCCCGAAATCGACAGCTATTTTGAGCGCTTCGAGCCGTCCCACTTCGCCATCCTGCACACCACGCTGGCGCCCACCATGCTCAAGGCGGGCATCGGTCTCAACGTGATCCCGTCGGAAGCGGAAGCCTACATAGACATCCGCGCGCTGCCCGGTGAAGATATGCCGCGCTTCTACGAGGAGATGCGCGCGCTGATCGCCGATCCCCACGTGGAGATCGAGCCGCGCAAGCCGGACCGCCCGTCGACGCCCCCCTCGCGCACCGATACCGCCATGTTCCGCGCCCTCGAACATGCGCAGCGCAAAGTGTTTCCAAAGGCCATCACCCTCCCCGCCATGCTGACCGGCGCCACAGACATGGCCCAACTTCGCGCCAAAGGCGTGGAGGCCTACGGCTTCGGCCCAGTCGTCGAAGCCGGCGACCCGGGTGAAGCCCACGCAAGCGACGAAAGGCTAGCCCAGCAGTCTTTATACAAGCTCGTCGAATTCCTCTGGTACGTGGTGCTCGAAGCCGCCGCGGAGTAACATAAACATCGAGGACGCGGCTGATGGAACGCCGGAAGCTGGACAGTCTGGCCAAACTGAAAATGGCTTGTGCGGCGCCTTCATTTTCCCTTGGGCGGACCAGTCGAGGGCGGAGCTCGCATTTTCCCAACCCAGGGTTCGACCTATTTACCATTCTTAATGGTATCTGGTATTGTTAATGGTATGGAACTCAGGATTGATAAGGCGGGGCGGATTGTCGTCCCGAAACCGCTCCGCGAGCGGCTGGGCTTCAAGCCGGACACAGAGCTGGAGGCTGTTGAGCAGCCCGAGGGCGTGCTTCTCAAGCGGGTCGACCAACGGCCTTCTATGGTTATGGTCGATGGTCTGTGGGTGCATCAGGGCAGCGCGGAACCGGGGGGAACTGGGATCGCATTCTTGAGGACGTGCGCGAGGAGCGGATTGAGTCCGTTTTGAAGGCGTAGCCCAGGTGGATATTTTCTTCGATACGACCGTCCTCGTTGCCGCCTCCGAGCAAAGCCATCCGCACTACGCGCAAGCCCGGCCTGCGATACTGCGCGTCGCCGCGGGGCAGGACAAGGGATTTATGGGCCAGCACTCGATCGCGGAAATGTTCGCCGCGCTTACGCGCCTGCCGGTCCAGCCGCGCATCCATCCGGTGGAAGCGGCCCGGATCGTCACCGAGAATATCCTGCCGCATTTTGAGGTCGTACCCCTCGGCAAAGAGGACTATCTGGAGGCAATGAACACGATGGCCGGCGGCGGATGGAGCGGGGCGAAGATTTACGACGCTCTGCTGCTGCGCTGCGCGGCAAGATGCGCGGTGGAGCGTATTTACACTTTCAATCTCGGTGACTTCAGGCAGTTGGCCCTGCCCGGTCTGCGAGAGAAAATATGCGCGCCATGAGCAACGGAAATCTTGCCGGGTTCGCCCCGCGCGAGCTCTGCTGGAAGGCTTGGAGGAATGCTTCACCATTAACCGGGCTCGACATTCCGCGCTCGCTGCATCGTTGTTTGGCCACCAGCAACATCGTGCACAATCCGTATTCCGGGGGTTCGCGATCGCACCTGGCGTGTTTGCCGTTGGCTTCCCGGCATACCGGCCCGCTGGTCCCGCCGCTCTCAACTTCCCACTGCGGTCGGGACGCCGTCCCGCCTGCCACCCAGCAAAGAAATCAGCGCAACTATATCGACGGTCCGAATCTTTGGACTCCACGGCGACCTTCGCTAGGAGAGTCTGATCGGCGAGGCGAAGGATTTAAGTTCCGTTCCATAAACGATCTCGATCGACATATCGACCGGTTTCGGAACGAAGCTTCATCCAAACTTGCGCGAAAAGCATCGTTGGGCTGAGGAATGCCTCGGACCATCCGTCACCGCCCTCCCAACAAAACTTCCCCTTCCCCCTCAATCACTTCCCCTCGCCGCCCCGTCCGACATCCACACCCGCCATGCTCCCCTGGTAATGAGGATGCCAATGCGGATGCCTATGTCCCCAAATCGCCCCCTAACCCCCGCGCAGCAACACGCTCTCATCCTGATGTCCGCCGGCAACACCGCCCTCTTCGCGGCCCAAACCGTCGGCGTCCATCGCAACACAGTCGCCAACTGGCTGCGGTCGCCCGCTTTTCGCGAAGCTCTCGCCCAGGGACGCGCCGCGCAGGCCCAGGCATGGCGCGACCAAAACGGCGCCCTCGCTGGGCATGCGCTCGGCGCCATCCGCGCGATACTGGCCGATCCCAAGACCCCGTCCCGCCTGCGTCTGAAAGCGGTCCTCGCCATCCGCGGACTAGTCGCGGAACCGGCGCCCGCCAAAACGCCGCCGCTCGCTCCACCTCCATCCGGCGGCCCTGGCCGGAACCAACCTTGCCCCTGTGGCAGCGGTAAGAAATTCAAGCGCTGTTGCTTAGGTTCGCGATGAACGTTTCTCCCCCAAGTGGAATCGTTTGTTCAGATTTCCGACCGCCGGAGGCCGCCATCGCATGCACAATATTGGAGAACATAACGCGAAGAAATGGGTCTGCTCTTTCAATCGGGAAAAGCACAATTCGTGCACAATCGCGCACACCCGGGCAGCCCGAAACCGGTGGCCGCAACTCCCCATGTTATACTCGTCGTTTATGGCCCCCGCCGCCGCCCGCCATCGTCATCACGGCCCAATCCACTTGTGCCGGGCGCTGTTCTGATTCGAACCCAATCGAAATAAGAAAGGACGCCCGCCGCGGCTAGGCGGGCTTTTTGTTGCTATCGGCATGGATCTGGATTTTTCAAAGTCGGATGGGCTGATCCCGGCGGTCGTCCAGGATTACACTTCGGGCCGCGTCCTCATGGTCGGCTATATGGACGCCGAAGCTTTTCGCAAGACCGTCGAGACCGGCGTCGTCACGTTCTACAGCCGTTCGCGCCGGAAGCTCTGGGTCAAGGGTGAGAGCTCCGGCCACCGCCTCATCGTGAAGGAAATTGCCGCCGATTGCGACCAGGACACGGTGCTGGTTCGTGTTGCGCCGCAGGGTCCCGGCGTCTGCCACAACGGTTTCGAGAGCTGCTTTTACCGCCGTCTCGAAGCCGGCCGGTGGGTCGAAGCCGAGCCGCGCGTGTACGATCCCGCCGCGGTCTACGGGAGAGCGGAATGACCTTGAAGCTCGGCATCCCCAAGGGTAGCCTGGAAAACGCCACCATCGACCTGTTCCGCCGCGCGGGGTACGTCATCACCACCAGCAGCCGGTCTTATTTTCCGGCCATCGACGACCCCGAAATTGAGTGCATGCTGATCCGTGCGCAGGAAATGGCCCGCTATGTACAAGACGGCATCCTCGACGCGGGACTCACCGGCCGCGACTGGATCGCCGAGACCGAGGCGCAAGTGGAAGCCATCGCCGACCTGGTTTACGCCAAGCAGAGCTTCGGCAAAGTGCGCTGGGTGTTGGCCGTGCCAGAGTCGTCCGCCTTCCAATCCGTGCAAGATCTGGAAGGCAAAACCATCGCTACCGAACTGGTCTCTACAACGAAGCGCTATCTGTCGCAACATGGCGTGCATGCGAAAGTCGAATTCAGTTGGGGCGCCACCGAGGTGAAGCCGCCCGTGCTGGCCGATGCCATCGTCGAAGTCACCGAGACCGGCTCCTCACTGCGCGCCAACAATCTCAAAATCATCGATACCGTGCTTGAGTCGAATACCCAATTCATCGCCAACCGCGAATCCTGGCAGGACCCCTCGAAGCGGCGCAAGTTGGAAGACATGCGCATGCTGCTGCAGGGCGCCATCAACGCGCTGGGCAAAGTCGGGTTGATGTTGAATGTTCAGCGGGATGACCTGCCCGCTGTGCTGGAGGTGCTGCCCGCCTTGAAGCGGCCTACCATCTCGCACCTGAGCGACGAAGCGTGGCTGGCCGTCAACACTATCCTGGATGAATCCACTGTGCGCGACATCATCCCCCGCCTGAAACAAGCGGGAGCTCAGGGGATCGTGGAATATCCGCTAAACAAAATCGTACTATGACCGCGCCTAAGCACCAGATCCGGATTTTGCCGGCCACCGCTATGGCGAGCCTCCTCGTCCGCCGCAAAGCCCGGCTCGCCGGGGCGGAAGCGGCGGTGCGCCCGATCCTGGAAGCCGTCCGCGCGCGCGGCGATAAAGCGTTAATCGAATACGCCCGCCAGTTCGATGCGTTCGATCGCAAATCCCTCGCCGTCCCGGAAGCCGATCTGCAGCGCGCCTGCGACGGCCTCGCACCCGACTTTCGCGATGCCCTGTCTTCCGCCGCCGCGAACATTCGCGCCTTTGCCCAAATGCAGCTTCCCGGCCAATGGCTGCGCGAAGTGAGTCCGGGCCTGCATCTCGGGCAGGTCGTTCGTCCGCTCGATACCATCGCGGCTTATATCCCGGCGGGCCGCTATCCGCTGTTTTCCACGCTGATGATGACCGTGATTCCCGCCCAGGTCGCGGGCGTGCCGGATATTTGCGTGGCCTGCCCGCGCCCCGTGCCTCAGATCCTGGGCACGGCGCATCTCCTGGGTGTGCGGCGGGTCTTTCAAATGGGCGGCGCGCAGGCCATCGGGGCATTCGCCTTTGGCACGCGCAGCGTGCCCCGCGCGGATCGCATCGTGGGGCCGGGAAGCATATACGCCGCCGCAGCCAAGAAACTTCTGGCAGGCGAAGTCGGCATCGACTTCGTCGCCGGACCGACCGAAATCCTGATCATATCCGCCGATGGCGATCCGCGGCATCTCGCCGCCGACATGCTCGCCCAGGCCGAGCACGATGTAGATGCGGCTGCCATTCTGCTCACTACTTCGAAGCGGCTCGCTACCGCCGTCGCCACCCAGATCGAGCGCCAGCTTGCGGACCTGCCCACCGCGGCCGTCGCGCGCAAGGCCATCGCGCGCAATAGCGCTATCGTTTTGGTCCGATCGCTTGCGGAAGCCGTGGACCTGTCGAATCGCTTCGCGCCGGAGCATCTAAGCATTCCCGACGATCGTCTGCTGCCGCGCGTACGGCATGCGGGCAGCATCTTCATCGGCCCCTTCAGCACGGAAGCGGCGGGCGATTACGCATCCGGTCCCAGTCACGTGCTGCCCACCGGCGGTGCGGCGCGTTTGCGCGGCGGGCTCTCGGTTTCGGACTTTCTCAAAGTAATCTCGGTTCAACATCTGAATCGCGAAGCGCTCGCCGCCCTGGCTCCTGCCATTACCACGCTGGCCCGCGCCGAAGGCCTGGAAGCCCACGCGCGCTCCGTTGAGGTGCGCACCAATGCCTAAGCCCATCCGCCCGCGCGAAGCCGTGCTCAAAATGGCCCCCTACTCTCCCCCCACCGCCGGACGTTCTGGAAAACTCCGACTCGACTTCAACGAAAACACAGTTGGCTGCTCCCCAAAGGTCGTAGAATTTCTGAAGCAGCGCCTCGATTCTCCCGCCCTCTCCGTCTATCCCGAATACGGAGAAGCCAAATCCACGGTAGCCGATTTCTTCCGCGTCGCGCCCGGCCAGTTCGTCTTCACCAATGGCACTGACGAAGCCATTCAGATCTTCATCAACACCTACGTGGATGACGGGCAGGAAGTGCTGCTGATGCGGCCCGCTTACGCCATGTACCGCTTCTATGCCCAGGTGGCCGGCGCCTCCATCCGCGAAATCGATTACGAAGGTCCTAATCTGGATTTTCCGCTGGCGGCCCTGCTCGACACCATCACCCCTGCGACGCGCGCCGTGCTGATTTCGAATCCCAACAATCCCACGGGCACAGGCCTGCCCCTTGCCGCCATCGAGCGCATTCTGAAACGCGCGCGCCAAGCCGTGGTCTTCATCGATGAAGCGTACTTCGAATTCACCGGGATTACCGCGCTGGGCCGCATCGAACACTCGCCCAATCTGTTTGTGAGCCGCACATTTTCCAAGGTCTACGGGATGGCGGCCATGCGTCTGGGCTGCCTGTTTTCGCATCCGGCAAATATCGCGTACCTGCACAAGGCGCAATCGCCATATAGTGTGAACTCCCTGGCCGTCCTGGCCGCGCAGGCTGCCATTCGCGACACCGCGTACATCGAAGACTATGTCGCGGAAGTGCTGGCCGCGCGCGAGTTGCTGTGCGTCGGCCTCGAAAAGCTGAAAATATCTTATGTGCCCAGTTCCGCGAATTTCGTATTGATTCGCGCGGGCCAGCGCTTGATCGAAATCCGCGACTTTTTGTATGATCGCGGCATCCTGGTGCGCGACCGTAGCTACGAAGTGCCCGGATGCGTTCGCATCACGGTAGGCACGCGCGCGCAGATGCGCCGGCTTTTAGGCGACCTGGAAGAGATATGGCTGAAGCGCTGATCGTCTTCGACATGGACGGCGTGCTGGTGGACGTCACCGAGTCCTACCGCGAAACCATCGTGCGCACCGTCGCGCACTTTACCGGCGCCGCCATCACCCATCCCCAAATCCAGGACTACAAGAATCAGGGTGGCTTTAACGACGATTGGAAACTCTCGCACCATCTCATCGCGCAGCACGGTGCGGCCGTCGAGTTCCAGGCCGTGGTGGACTATTTCCAGGGCCTGTTCCATGGCAACGGAACAGATGGTTTGATTCTGCGCGAGCAATGGATCGCGGGCCACGGCCTGTTCGATCGCCTGGCCGCGCGCTTTGATTTCGCCATCTTTACCGGACGCATGGGCTGGGAAGCCGAAGTCACCCTGCGCCGCTTCGCGCCGTTGCTGCGCTTCGATCCTATCGTCGGCATGGAAGATGTTGCCGCACACAAACCCGCTCCCGACGGCCTCCTGCAAATCGCTTCCACGGCCGGCGGACGGAAGATCTGGTATATCGGCGACACGGTGGATGACGCGCGCTCCGCCCGCGCCTCTAATGTGCCGTTCATCGGCATCGCGTCGCCGCACGGTCCCCGGCGCGCCGCGTTGGTCTCGGTCTTCCAGGCCGAAAACGCCGTAGCCATACTCGACGATATCAATCAACTGGAAAGCGTGCTGACATGATGCGAACTTCGACCCTCCTACGAGAAACGAAGGAAACCAAAATTCGCGGCGCGCTCAAGATCGAGGGCCGCGGCCGGTATAAGATCTCGACGGGCATACGTTTCCTCGATCACATGCTGGAACTGTTCGCTAAACATGGCGGTTTCGATCTCAAGATCGAGGCCGCCGGCGATCTGGACGTGGATCAGCATCACACGGTCGAAGACGTGGGCATCGTCCTCGGCCGGTTGTTTGCCGAAGCCCTGGGCGACCGCCGCGGCATCAACCGCGCCGGCTACTTTGTAATGCCCATGGATGAAACCCTGGCCGTGGTGGCGCTCGATCTCGGCGGGCGGCCGGCGCTGGTTTACCGCGATCTGGTGCGCGTGCGTATGGTGGGCGATCTGCAGGCGGAATTGGTGGAGGATTTCTTCACTGGCTTCGTGAACAATGCGGGCGCCAACCTGCATGCCCGCGTGCTCTACGGCCGTTCCAGTCACCACAAGATCGAGGCCATATTCAAGTGCTTCGCGCGCGCGTTGCGCTATGCGTGCTCCACCGACCACCGTCTGCGCGATCAGTTGCCATCCACGAAAGGATTGCTGTGATCGCCATCCTGGATTATGGCGCCGGCAACCTTCGCTCGGTGGAAAACACGCTCTCGGCCATCGGTGCGGAATACTTGCTCGTGCGCGACGCCGCCGGCGTGCGCGCCGCGCCCAAAATCGTGCTGCCAGGCGTGGGCCACTTCGGCCAGATGATGAGCGCGCTCGATCGATTGCAGGTTCGCGAGGCGCTGCTCGAACGCATCCGTTCGGGCGTGCCGTTTCTGGGCATCTGCCTCGGCTTGCAGGCGCTGTTCGAGTCGAGCGAAGAAGCTCCGGAAGCCCGCGGGTTGGCGCTGTTCGAAGGTGCTGTGCGCCGCTTTCCTGCCGTGGCGCGCGTGCCGCACATGGGCTGGAATCAGCTCGAATCGCGCGCGGGTTCCCGTCTCCTGGCCGGTCTCGATCCGCGTGTCTTTGTCTACTTCGCGCATAGCTACTATGTGCCCGAGGTCTCGGCCACCGCCGCCACTTGCACTTACTCGCTGCGTTACACTGCCGTGCTCGAATCGGGTAACACCTTCGGCGTGCAGTTCCATCCCGAGAAGTCCGGCCCGGCCGGGCTGCGCATCGTCCGGAATTTCGTGGAGCTAACTTAGCAGGATGCTTGCCAAGCGCATCATCCCCTGCCTCGATGTGACCGGCGGCCGCGTCGTCAAAGGCATCAACTTCGTCAACCTGCGCGATGCCGGCGATCCGGTAGAGTTAGCGGAACGCTATAACCAGGAAGGGGCGGACGAGTTAGTCTTCCTGGATATCACGGCATCGAGCGATGCGCGCGAGATCATGGCCGGGGTCGTCGCCCGCGCCGCGCGCCAGGTGTTCATCCCCCTCGCGGTGGGCGGCGGCATTCGTTCCGTGGCCGACGCGCGCGCCATCCTGCTGGCCGGGGCCGACAAAGTGTCGGTCAACACCGCGGCCGTGCGGCGTCCCGCGCTGATCGCCGAGTTGAGCCGGGAATTCGGCGCGCAGGCCGTTGTGCTGGCCATTGATGCTCGCCGCTCTGCGCCCGGTGAGTGGACCGTCTACACGCGCGGCGGACGCGACGCGGAAGATCTCGACGCCGTTGCCTGGGCGGCCCGCGGCGAAGAACTGGGCGCGGGCGAAGTGTTGCTCACTTCCATGGACGCCGATGGCGGGCAGCAAGGCTTCGATTGCGAGTTGACACGCGCCATCTCGCGCGCCACGCATATCCCCGTGATCGCCTCCGGAGGCGCCGGCAAACCCGCCGATTTCCTGCGTGTACTGACCGATGGCGAAGCCGATGCGGCGCTGGCCGCCTCTGTCTTCCATTACGGAAGCCTGCGCATCGCCGATCTGAAAGAGTATCTGGACCGCGGCGGCGTCCCTGTGCGGAGAGCGCCATGATTTTCCCTTGCATCGACCTGATGGATGGCAAAGTCGTCCAACTGGTGCAGGGCCGCGAGAAAGCGCTCGAAGCGGACTCGCCGCTCGAAATGCTGCGCCGCTTTGCGGCGTTTCCCGAGATACAGGTAATCGACCTGAACGCCGCCATGGGCACCGGCTCGAATGCGGATCTGGTGCGGCTGACCGCCACGCATGCCCGCATCCGCGTGGGCGGCGGCGTGCGCAGCGTGGATCGCGCGCTGGCATTGGTCGGGCAAGGCGCGCACAAGGTCATCGTGGGCACCGCGGCTTTCGGCGCGCAGGGAATCGCCGACGTGTTCCTGGCGGATCTCGCGGCGGCCATCGGCAAAGACCGCGTCATCGTGGCGCTCGATTCAAGAGATGGCCACATCGTCGTGAAAGGCTGGCGCGAGTCGACCACCCTCGGCGCCGAAGAAGTGCTCGCCGCGCTCGAGCCTTACTGCGCCGGCGTCCTGTGCACCTACGTGGATAAGGAAGGCATGCTGCAGGGAACCGATCTCGACTGGTTCCGCCGGCTGCGCGCCGCCACGTCCCTCGAGATCACCGCCGCGGGAGGCATCACCACGCTCGACGAAGTGCGCGCCCTGCTCTCGATGAACGTGCACGCCGCGCTGGGCATGGCAATCTACACGGGCCGTTTGAGTCTGAGCAGCCTCGAGAGGTTGATCTGAAGGCGTTACCGGTAGCGCCCGCGGATCTGGTTCCACCGCACCAGCACCGGATCCAGAAACGCCGCCACGCCCCGCCACGCGCTGACCTTGGTCCCCGCGACGTCGTTCCAACGCACCGGCACTTCAATTTCGCGATATCCCAGGCGCCGTCCGATGAACAGCACTTCCACGTCGAACCCGAAGCCGTCGAGCAACTGCTGTTCGAAGATCTCCCGCGCCGCGCCCGCTTCGAAAAGCTTGAAGCCGCACTGCGTATCGCGAAACTTGAGACCCGTGACTACCCGCATCACCAGATTGAAGATCTTCCCTGCATTTTCGCGGAACCACGATTGGTGCACGCCGATCAAGCGCCGGTCGAGCGCGCGCGATCCTACCGCCGCCTGCGCGCCGGCCTGCTCCACGGCCTGCCACAATTTGTCCAACTCTTCGATGGGCACGGAAAGATCCGCATCGCTGAACAGGGCCCATTCTCCGCGGCATTCGAGCATCCCGCGCCGCACCGCGTAGCCCTTGCCGCGGTTGCCGGGATTGCGCAGCACGCGCAGATTCGTGTACTCGGCCTGCATCCGTTCGGCCATCTGCGCGGTTCCGTCGGAAGAGCCGTCGTCCACGACCACGATCTCCGCGAACAACCACCCGCCGCGCTGCAGGTATCCGATCACTTGCCTCAGTGTCGCGGGCAGCCGCTTCTCTTCGTTGTAGGCTGGAATGATAATGGATATTGATCGGGTCAAGGGAAGTTGTCGAAGACTATAATACCCAAATTCCCCTAGGAGAACGATTTGTCCCTGGAAGATGATCTGCTGCAGCAGCGCCTCGAACGCATCCGCGAGATCGAGAAGCTGGGTTTCCGGCCCTACGGCCAACGTTTCGAGTTCAGCCACACCATTCCCGCCATCCTGACCGAATATGGCGCGAAAACGGCGGAAGATCTGGCCGAACCGGTGCGTGTCCGCATCGCCGGACGCGTCCAGACTTTGCGCCGCATGGGCAAGGCAGGCTTCGCGCATCTGGCGCAATCCGGCGAGCGCCTGCAGATCTACATCAAGAAGGATGCCATCCCCGAGCGCGATTTCGCCATTTACCAGTTGATCGACCTGGGCGACATCATCGGCGTGGAAGGCTACCTGTTCCGCACGCGCACTGGCGAATTGAGCGTGCACGTCGAGCACTTGGAGTATCTGGCCAAAACGCTGCTGTCCATGCCTGAAAAATGGCATGGCCTGGAAGATGTGGAAACGCGCTATCGCCAGCGTTATCTCGATCTGATCGCGAACCCGGAGGTGCGCAAGGTGTTCCTGACCCGCGCGCGGATCGTCGCTTCGCTGCGCCGGCAGCTCGAAAGCCATGGATTCATCGACGTGGAAACGCCAATGATGCAGCCTCTCTATGGCGGCGCCACGGCCCGTCCCTTCATCACGCATCACAACACTTTGGATATCGATCTGTATCTGCGCATCGCGCCGGAGTTGTACTTGAAGCGCCTGCTGGTGGGCGGCCTGGAGCGGGTCTATGAGATCAACCGTAACTTCCGCAACGAAGGCCTGTCCACCCAGCACAACCCGGAGTTCACCATGCTGGAGTTCTACCAGGCGTACACCGACTACCAGGGGATGATCGACCTTTCGGCTGAGCTGTTCGCGCAGGTGGCGCGCGACGCGACGGGCGGCGTCGAAGTAGACTACCTGGGCCACAAGCTGAACTTCGGCCACCTGGAGCGTTTCAGCATGCGCGACGCCATCGTCGAACACTGGCAGGGCGAAGGGCGTCCCACCGCCGCCGAAGTGCGCGATCCCGAATGGTTGCTGGGCCACTCCGCGAAGGCCACGCCCGGCGAAGCGTTGGCCGATATCTTCGAGCGGGTAGTGGAGGATCAGCTCATCCAGCCGACCATCATCTACGATTATCCGGTGGAGACATCGCCGCTCTCGAAGAAAAAGCCCGGCGAGCCGGCGTTTGTGGAGCGCTTCGAAATCTACATGGCCGGCATGGAAGTGGCCAACGGCTATACTGAGCTGAACGATCCGCAAGAGCAGCGCCGCCGCTTCGACATGCAGATTGCCATGCGCGAACGCGGCGACGAGGAAGCGCACCAGATGGACGAAGACTACGTGCGGGCCCTCAGCTATGGCATGCCGCCCGCCGGCGGCGAAGGCATCGGTATCGATCGTCTGACGATGATTCTCACCGGCTCGCGCTCCATCCGCGATGTAATCCTGTTTCCACTGCTGCGGCCGGAAGGTCCCATCGGGCTGGCCGACCGTCTGCGCGAACTGGATTCGGAACGGCCCCCCCACGACCAATGACCTCTTCTTTTGAGCTATTCGTCGCCCGGCGCTACCTGCGGGCGCGCCGCAAGGAAGCCGTCATCTCCGTCATCACGGCGATCTCCATCGTCGGCGTGGCCGCGGGCGTGATGGCGCTGGTGGTGGCCCTGGCCATCAATAACGGATTCCGCGACACTCTGCAGAGCAACCTGCTGGGCGCCATGGCGCACATCGACTTGCAGGAGAAGGAGCCCGGCAACGGCATTGAGAATTGGGAGGTGTTGGCGGCCAGGATCCGCCAGGTTCCCCACGTGACGGCCGTGGGACCCGCCCTCTTCACGCCCATCTTCTTCGCCGGCCCGATGATGCAGAAGGGCGGCTTTCTGAAAGGTGTGGACATCTCGACGGAATTGCAGATCAGCGACGCGCTGCGCCACCTGAAGGGCGGCTCGGTGGATCGCCTGCGCGCGGGGTCTGAAGGGGGGCTGCCGGGTATCATCCTGGGTGCGCGTTTGGCCGAGGACATCGGCATGGTCGTGAACAGCCCTGTGACGGTAGTCAGCCCGCAGGGTGAACTGACGCCGTTCGGCCCGCGGCCCAGTATCCGCCGTTTTCGCGTGGTAGGCATATTCGAATCCGGCTTTTACGACATCGACGATAATTGGGCGTATGCCTCGCTGCCCACGGCGCAGCAGGCGCTGTCGCTCAAAGACGTCGTCAACGAGATCGAAGTGAAGCTGGACGACCTCAATCGCGCGCAGGAGGCCGCTCGCGCCATCGAGAAAATCGCCGGGCCGAAGTACGCCACTTTGACTTGGATGGAGCGCAACCATCAACTGCTGAACGCGCTTAAGATGGAGAAGGCCGTCACGGTGGTCACCATCGGATTGATCGAGCTGGTGGCGGCGTTGAACATACTCATCGTGCTGGTCATGATGGTGATGGAAAAGTACCGCGACATCGCTGTGCTGATGTCCATGGGCGCGCGCCGTGCGCAGATCCGCCGGATCTTCATGCTGCAAGGCGTGCTGATTGGCGTGGTCGGAACGTCCATCGGCCTGGTGGTCGGATATACCCTCTGCTATTTCGCCGACCGCTACCGCTGGATACGATTGGATGAACAGGTCTACGCGCTCAGTTTCGTGCCCTTCGAGCCGCGTTGGTTGGATGCCGTGTGGATAGCCGCTGCCGCCATCCTGGTCAGCTTCCTGGCAACCCTCTACCCCGCGCGCAATGCCACGCGCATCGCGCCCGCGGAAGTGCTTCGCTATGAATAACGCATTTCGCTACGAATAACTCTTACTCGACCAGCGCGTCCGCCGCCTCGAGCGCCTCGTCGAGCGCCGCCACTCCCGCATCGATCTGCTCCCGCTCGATGATCAGCGGCGGCGCGATCACGAAATGGCTGAGCCACGAATTGATGGCCACGCCCTTTTTCATCATGGCCGAGGCTACTTGATCCACCACCAGCGGCTTGCCCGCCATCTTGTCGGCCTTGGTGTTAAACGGCTGCTTGGTTTGCCGGTCCTTCACCAGCTCGACGCCCCAGAACAGGCCCAGGCCACGCACGTCGCCGATCGACGGATGCTTGTCCTTCAGCGCCCGCAGCCGCGCGCCTAGATGCACGCCCATCTCCCGCGAACGTTCCACCAGGCCCAGCCGCTCGATCTCGTGGATGGCCGCCACCGCGGGCGCCAGCGTCATGGGATGCGCTTCATACGTGTGCCCATGGGCGAAGAAATGATCGTCGAAATGCGCAGCGATCTTCCGCGTGGTGGCGCACAGCCCCAGCGGCACGTACGCCGAAGTGATGCCTTTCGCGGTCACCAGGATATCCGGCTGCACGTCCCAATGGTCCATCGCGAACCATTTGCCGGTGCGGCCCCATCCCGTCATCACTTCGTCGGCAATCAGCAGCACGCCGCGGCGGTCGCAGATGGCGCGCAGGCGCGGCATGTATTCGGGCGGCGGCACTAACACGCCGTTGGTTCCCACGATGGGCTCGACAACCACCGCGGCCACATCGTTCTCGTTTTCGATCATGTGCTCCAGGTAATCGGCGCACGCGATATCGCAACCGGGATACCGATGCTTGATGGGGCACGCGTAGCAGTTCACTTCCGGCGCGAACAGGAAGCCTTGTCCCTTCGCGCCCGGCTCGGCGGGCCAGCGGCGCGGGTCTCCGGTGGCGCCGATGGAGGCCATGGTCGATCCGTGATAAGAGCGGTAGCGCGCGATAATCTTGGTGCGGCCGGTATACATACGCGCAATCTTGAAGGCTGCTTCGTTAGCCTCGGTGCCGGATGTCGCAAAGAAGAACTTCCCGAGCCCGCGCGGCAGAACCTCCAGCAGCAGCTTGCTCAATTCCACGCGCACGTCCGTGGCGTAGCCGGGCGCGATGTAAGGCAGCGTGCTGGCCTGCTCCTGAATCGCCCGGATCACAGCCGCATTCTTGTGGCCCAGGTTGACGCACATCAATTGCGCGGAGAAATCCAGGTAGCGCTTGCCGTCCGCATCGATGAAATAGCAGCCTTCGGCATCCACCACGTGCAGCGGGCTCCAGTTTTTCTGAAAGCGCCAGGTGCCGTAGTTCAGCTCACGAGTCCAATGGACGACGTCCTGCGAGGAAAGAGTTTCCGACATAGAACCTACTGAGAGACAATCGTGACAGACTGGGTCAGCGCGCCGGCCGTGATCAGAAACACGTTGCTGGCCTCCGATCCGGGCCCCAACTGCACGGTCAGACTCCACACGCCCTGCGCGTAATCCGAGGAGGCTAGCGATTCCACGCGGCCGCCGCCGGAAGTGACCGTCACCGTGGGAGTGATGCTATCGATAATGATTCCCGAGGCATCTGTGATGCGGAATAGAACATTCGCGGATGTATTGGCGGCGGGTGGCGTGGCCGGAGCGTCCAGCACCGTGATGTGCGCCGGCGTGGAAGAGGGCACGCCGTACCAGTAAGGCACCCGGACCATGGTCCCGGAATTGGTTCCCTGAATCTGCAGGAAGCCCTGATACGCCCCCGCCGCCAGTCCGGAGGCAGGGAAAGTCAGCGCCAGATCGAAATATGTGTCTGAATCGAGTTGCACGCTGGCGGTAGCGGGCACGAGCGCTGGCGCATTGCCCGTCGGCAACACGGAGATCTGATATGTATCGCTGTAATAGCCGATGTTGGAGAGGCGCAACGTCGCGGAAAGCGAGCCGGTGCCCGCCCCCACGCCGAAACTGAGCGAGACGGGGCTGACGGCCAGCGTGGCCAGCATGGCGGCGTTCAGATCCAAATAGCCCGCGCCCGCGGCTTGTACCGACTGCGTCTCCGCCGGATCGGGAAAGGCGGGAGCCGCGCTGTCGATGAGCAATGACTTGTATTCGAGAGGTGTAAAGCCCGGACGCGCCGCCTTCAGCACCGCCGCGGCGCCGGTCAGCAACGGTGTCGAATAGCTGGTGCCTTGCGAGACGACATAGCCGTTCGGGCTGTACAATTCTCCGGCTCGGGTCGGTGGATTCGGCCGCCGTGTAGAAGTTCTCGCCGACGGCCAGGAGGTCCGGCTTAATGGATAGGTCCACGCTGGGCCCCAGGGAAGAGAAAAGCGCAATCGTGTTGGGGTCTATGGCGAAAGCGGCATCCGCCGTGAACCCCATGGTCGCCTTCACCGGGCCGCCCGCGCTGTCCGCGAGCGCCTTGATCGTCAGGCCGTCCTGATTGTCCACCATTTCAGCGGGCAGCGTGGCCGTGCCGACCTCCATGGTGACCGTGCCCGTGCCGCACACGCTCGGGCCGACAGTGCCGACGCAATTGTACACCAGAGCGGCCACCGCGCCGGCTTGCTGCGCGAAGGTGAGCTTTTGCTCGAAGGTACAAGTGCCGCGCATGATCAGCGCCATGCTGCCGTTCAGGCTGTTAGCCGGCAACGCCGCGCATGCCTGCCCTGTGGGATCCAACTGCGCGGAGATATCCACCAGCGGTGCCGTAATCGGAGCGGAGGGCAGCGCCTCGTCGGCGGGAGTCGCGGCATATGGGCCACTAGTGCCGACCGTCAGAGACGCCGCGAAGATCCGGTCGTTATTCATGGCACCCACGGTAATGGCGTCGGGCGTCGTGCCCGGCGATCCGATGGTGTTAGGGTCTGGACCATTGTTGCCCGCGGCAATCACTACGATCACCCCCACGGAGATCGCCCTTTCCAATATGGCCACCTCTCCATCGCTCGCGATCTCCGGCGCGGGAACCCCGCCCAAGCTGAGGTTGAGCACGTCCATGCCGTCGTTCACTGCGTCTTCCACCGCGGCGTCGATAGCGCAACTGTTGGTTTCGTCGTTCACTCCCGGCGAGCCGAAGACCTTGTAATTGCCCAGGTACGCTTGGGGCGCCACCCCTGTGATAGTGGCCAGAGGACCTTTATTCTGGACGCCGGCGGCCGCCATGGCGGTGCCCGTGCCGTGACCCACATCGTCCTGCGCGGAGGTGTCCGGATCGGTTGAGAGACACTGGCCGACATAGCTGCGCGCCACAATCACTTTTTGATTGGTGAACGCCTTGTCGGCGGCCGTATCCGCGACCGGAAATCCCGAGGGCGCTTGAAAGCCCGTATCGTTGAAGCCCGGATGCGTGATCTGGATGCCGGTGTCGATCATGCCGATCTTGATCCCGGCGCCCTGCGGGTACGCGCCGCCCAGGTCCCACGCCTGCGGAACCTTGTGCAGCGGTAAGGCATGATCCAGCGTCAATCGATAGGTGCGTTCGGGCAGCACCCGCAGCACGCCGGGCACGCCCGCCAAACGCGCGGCCCGCACGGCCGGCATGCGCACGAACAGAACGTTGGCTACGGTATCGAGCGAGCCGATTATCCGCGCGCCGCGACTCTCCAGACGGGAGCGCACGGCAGCCTGCTCGAAACGCACGCGGGCGCGCGCCTGCCGGCCGGGTTCGCCCAAAAGCGCCGCCTGCCTTTGGCCGGCCGGAAAGGCGTGGGCGATCGATTGGGCCGCCGACTCGCCGGATAGCTCGACGATATAACGATCGGGCAGCGTGCCGGCAAACAAAGGAATCGAGAGGAGAATAATCCAAAAGCGTCCCACAAAGGCTTCCTCAAGGCGATCCACATATTGTAACCGGTGTGCCGATAATTCGTTTTGTGCGGAGCCGCGATTGGCCTATAATTGTGCTGTGGGAGCCAACGACGCAAAGAAGAAGCTGCAGGAAGAGGTGACCGCGCTCGAATACGAGCTGCGCAATGAGCTGCCGAAGGAGATCCTCAAGGCCCGCCTGCACGGCGACCTCAGCGAGAACGCCGAATACCATGCGGCCAAGGACCGCCAGGGGTTCGTCAACGCGCGCCTGAACCAGTTGAAAAAGCGGCTGGCCGAGATGTCCATGGTGGACTTCTCCAAGATCCCGCACGACAAGGTGGGACTGGGTTCCACGGTCGTGGTACTGGATACCAAGAAAGAAGAAGAGGTCACCTATTACCTGGTAACCTCCGAGGAGGCCGACGCGCCGGCCGGCAAGATCTCCACCAATTCCCCGATCGGCCGCGCGATGTTGGGCAAGGAAGTGGGAGATACGGTCCGGGTGCAACTGCCGGGCGGTGTGAAGGATCTGGAGATTCTGAAGTTCACCACCATTCACGATGCGACGGACTGAGCGATGACTTACACGCGCGCCATCGGTATCGTGTTCGGCGCCGCGATCGGCCGGATCGTGCGCTGGCTGGCCCTTTCCCGCATTCACCCCAACGTCCTCACGTTTATAGGGCTGCTGATCAACATCGTGGCGGCGTATCTGTTTGCGGCGGGCAGTTTCCGCTGGGCCGGCGCAGTGGTCATCGGCGCTGGATTGTTCGACATGGTGGACGGGCGCGTGGCACGCGAAACCAATCGCGTCACTCGCTTCGGCGGCTTCTTCGATTCCGTGCTGGACCGCTATTCCGACTTGGCCCTACTGATGGGCCTACTGGTCTATTACGCGTCCATCGACCGGTATTTTTATGTAGTACTGACCGCCATCGTCATGACCGGGTCCGTCATGGTGAGTTACGCGCGGGCACGTTCCGAAAACACCATTCCAAAATGTAAAGTCGGGTTTCTGGAACGGCCCGAGCGCGTGGTGCTGCTGATTATCGGAGCGCTGGCAGACAGAATGGCGCCGGTGCTCTGGGTGATCGCGGTGCTCTCGAACCTGACCGTGATTCACCGCATGATCTACACCTGGCAGGAGACCAAACGGCTGGAGGACGCGCAATTGCGGTCCGTGGCTAGCTCTCCAGAATCACGTGCGCCATCCCCAACTCCGCCGTATGCGTAAGCGATAGGGCAACGGACTTCACGCCCAAGGCTTCGGCGAAGTGTTTGGCTTGGCCGTGGAGCAGGAGCGTAGGCTTGCCCGAGGGTAGGTTGGACACCTCGAAATCCTGCCAGCGCACACCATGGCGCCAGCCGGTCCCGATGGCTTTCATGCCCGCCTCTTTAGCCGCGAACCGGGCTGCGAAGCGTTCGTAACGGTTGGCCTTCCGCTCCACGTAGGCGATCTCGGCACGTGTGTAGATGCGCTCAATGAAGCGCCGGCCGTAGCGCTCGATGGCCGCCCGAATCCGCGGGACCTCGGCCAGATCTACTCCTGTGCCCACAATCATTCGAGCTCCAGGCCGCTCGTCCTAAGCGGCCTCACCACTCTCTTCCCGGCTCTTACTTCCCGGCTCTTACTTCGCCGCGGCTTGTTTTCTGCGATGTTCGGCCCAACGTTTCTTCTGGGCTGCCGCGATACGTTTGCGCGCGGCGGCGCTCAGTACCCGCCTGGGCCCGCCTCCACTCTTGGTTGCGCTCGGCGCCGCGCCCTCTCCGGTGGCAGACTTGCCGCCTTCCAGGTGTGACTGGATTTCGCGTATCTTCTCTCCGATACGGTCTTTTTCACGTTCATAACCCACAAGCGCCATGTTTAGGGTCTCATGGTCTGTTGCAGATGCTTTCTTCTTGCCTCTTGGCATTGGTTTCTCCCAGGCACACTATATCATAAGTTTAGTAAGACGCAATTAAACTAAGGCGATATAATCCGTGATAAGCCATGCGCATCGTAATTCAACGGGTCAGAGAGGCGCGCGTCGAAGTGGATGGAAAAGTAACCGGAGCTATAGGACCGGGCTTGCTTGTGCTGCTGGGAATCGCCAAGACAGACTCGGAACGGGAGGTGGAGTACCTTATCCAAAAAGTACTAGGGTTAAGGATATTCCCCGATGAAAATGGCAAGATGAACTGTAACATCAGGGAAGCGGGTGGTAGTCTCTTAGTGGTGTCCCAATTTACGCTATACGGTGACTGCCGGAAAGGGCGCAGGCCCAGTTTCGACTTAGCTGCCAGCTCGCAGCAGGCCGCGGAGATGTATGAGTACTTTGTCGGTTCGGCCCGCCGGACTGGCATTCCCGTCGAGACAGGCATCTTTCAGGCTCACATGCAGGTACAACTTGTGAACGACGGTCCAGTGACCCTGATCTGCGACTCTACTTAGCGCGTCATATACTTCTCGTATAGGCGGCGGTGCTTGTTTTCCAGATCCACCGGCGCGCCCTTGATAAACATCTGTTTAACCTGTGTGCGGGTCTCCAGCGGGTCTCCATCCGTGACGATGAGGTCGGCCCACTTGCCTTTTTCGATGGAGCCAATCTCGTCGCCCACGCCCCAGATTTGAGCCGGATAAATAGTCACAGCCTTGAGAGCTTCCTCGTACGGCAAGCCGAAGCCTACTGCGGCGGCAGCCAGATAAGGCAGGTTGCGAGGGTTATCTTCCGATCCCGGCCCAAATGACGCAAATGCAAACTTTACACCTGCTTTGTATAGCTCGCCCGGTATGGTGAACGGCTTGTCATACGGATCGTCCTCTTCGTCCGGCAGGCGGAATGTCGGAGGCAGAATCACTGGAATGCTGTGAGTCTTCAACTCGGCAGCTACTTTCCAGGCCTCCACGCCGCGCTCCAGAATCATGTGGATCTTCTGCTTATCGGCGAAGGCGATGGCTTCTTTGATCGTTCTTTCCTTCTCCGCCCGAATCAGCATGGGAACCTTGCCATCCAGCACGGGTAGCATGGCTTCCAGCTTCAGGTCGGTCTCAAAGTCCGGGCCGGCCGCCGCCTTGGCTTGCTGGTAACGCCGCGCCGACTCCATGAAGTCATTCAGCTCGCGAATTTGCTGCTCGTATCTCTTCTTCGCCTCGGCGTAGGCCGACGCCCTGCCAGGGGGACCTTCGCCGCCGCCAAAACGCCCGGGCGTCTGGATGCGCGGAAACTCCAGACGCATGGCGGCGGGCGCACGCACCGCCATATCCTCAATGGTCCATCCGTTCAGGTGCATCAAGACACTCTGGCCCGCGATAATGCCGCCGCCGGGGCTGGTAATCACGCTGGTGATGCCGTTGGCGCGGGTAACTGGAATATGCTCGCTGGCAGGGTTTACGGCGGCGGCGGCGCGTAGCTGCGGTTTGAACAGGCCGATGTCGGAGATATCGCTCATCTCCCGCACCGCGCCGATTTCCGTAAGGCCGATTTCAGTGGCCGAGTCGATCATGCCCGGATAGATGTGCAGGCCCTTCAGCTCGATCACCCGCGCGCCCTTGGGCACGGCGATGCGGGCGCCCACTTCGGCGATCTTGCCGTCGCGCATCAGCACCGAGCCATCGGCAATGCCGGGGCCGGTTACCGGATGAACGGTAGCTCCGCGCAGCAGAATGGTTTCCGGGCCAGCGCCGCGCAGGCACCCCAGTGCCAGGAAGAGAGTCAGACAGGTTTTCATTGGCCGCCTCCCGGCTCTTCGCTCTTCTTATCGTCGCCCGGCTCGGGCCTCTTCCGCGCCTTCTTTTCCTGCGCTTTTTCCTTATCGATCAAGGCTTTCTTGCGCGTCTCCTTTCCCGGACGCTCTTCCAGGTCTTTCTCGCGGTCGAAGTACAGCTCGCCGTCGATAAACACCTTCTCGACTTTGGCGTAATTAGAAAGCGGATGCTTATCGTAGATAGTCAGGTCGGCGTCTTTGCCGGGCTCGATGGATCCCACCCGGTTTTCGAGTCCCAGTTGCTTGGCGGGATTAATGGTGACCAGCGAGAGCGCTTCGGTTTCGTTGAGTCCACCGTATTTCATGGCCTTGGCCGCTTCCGTGTTGAGGTGACGCATCAGTTCGGCGGAATCCGAATTCACCGAAACCACGATGCCCTTACGCGTCATGAGCGCGGCATTAAAGGGAATGGCATCGTAAGCCTCGGCTTTATAGGCCCACCAATCGCTGAAAGTGGATGCGCCCGCGCCATGCGCCGCGATCTCGTCAGCCACTTTGTAACCTTCCAGCACATGTTGCAGCGTGCGAATCTTAAACCCGAAGTCGTCGGCCACGCGCAGCAGCATCAGGATTTCATCCGCGCGATAGCAATGCGCGTGCACGTAGCGCTTGCCCTCCAGCACTTCCACCAACGGCTCGAGCTTCAGGTCGCGCCGCGGCGGAATGGCCTGCTCATGACGATCCAGCTTAGCCTGGTAGTCGCGCCACTCCTTCTGGTAGGCGCGCGCCTCCGTAAAAGCCTCGCGAATCACATCCTCCACTCCCATACGGCTTGCCGGATAGCGCAGGCCGGGCGATGCGCCGAACCCGTTGCCCGGCGAGCCCGAGCGTTTCACATTTTCGCCCAGCGCGAACTTGATGCCCGGCATGGCGCCTTCGAACTTCAAACCCTCGGCGTCTTTGCCCCAGCGCATTTTCATCACCTGGCACTTGCCGCCGATGGGGTTGGCGCTGCCGTGCAGAACATTCGCGGTGGTGACACCGCCGGCCAGCGCGCGATAGATATCGGGATCGTCCGGGTTGATCACATCCTCGATGCCTACCATGGACGACACGGCCACGGCGCCTTCATTAATGCTGTCGGCCGCGATATGCGAGTGGCAGTCGATAATGCCGGGCATCACGTACTGGCCGCCGGCCTCGATCACGCGCGCGCCTTCGGGAACCATTACCTTTTCGCCGGCTTCCACGATCTTGCCGTCGCGAATCAGGATGGAGCCTTGGAAAGTCCCCTTCGTCACGGTGAGCACCGTGGCGTTGCGGATGACGATACTCGGGCCAGCCGCCATCAACGGGACTGCCAACAGGAAAACAGCGAAGCGATTCATTGGTCACCTCCCGGCTCGCCGGCTCCGCCCCTCGCGGGCGGGGCTTCGGGCGCCGGTTCATATTTCACGCCGTCGATGAACACGTATTGGATCTTGGCTTTCTCGTCGAATAAATTGCCTTTGACCACCAGCAGATTGGCGATCTTGCCGGGCTCGATGGATCCCACCCGGTCCGCCACACCGTAGATTTCCGCGGCGCTGAGAGTGAGCGCGCGCACGGCGGCGGATTCCGTAAGGCCCGCGTCAATGGCCCGTTTCACCGCTTTGCGCAGGTCTTTCGCAGGCGTGCCGCCGGAGTAGAACGCGAAATGCGCGCCGGTCTTTTCGAGAGCGGCCGGCGAGGATGGCGCGCGATCCCGCAATTCGAGCGTACGGAAGCTTTCCTGCTGGTCGGGGTCCGCGTCCTTGGGCTTCTCGGGCCATTTCAAATTGATCAGCAGTGGAACCGAGGATTTCGCCATCAGGTCCGCCACCTTATACGCCTCATGGCCGCCGTATAGCACTGCCGGGCGCTTCAACTCCGCGGCGAAGCGCAGCATGCGGTCCAACTGCTTGGCATCATCGGCTGGCAGCAGCAGGCGCGGCGATTCCAGCAAACCTTCCACGGCGCGATCGTAGTTCGGGCGCTTCTGGCCGCGCGGGATGGCTGGCATAAGCCTGCAATTCGAGCTTGTAATGATCGGCATCGAACGACACCTGGCGGATATAGGCGATGACGCCCATCAGCGATCCGGGATAAGTACCGAAGCCGTGCGAGCTCAGCGTTACGTACTGCCCGGCGGCCGACGACACCACCATGCGGCCCTGCTTTTCGCCCGAGAGGTTAAGGAAGGCGCCTTCGCCGGCGAAGATGCCGGATGACGGAAATGCGACCACCGAAGTGAAACCGGCGCTGCGAGTTTCCTCGATGCGGCGGTCGCCGGGATTCAGCAGGTCGGCCGCGCGGACCCAGGTAGTGGTGAAAGGCCGGAATTGCGGGCCTTGCTCCACCGGCATGGCAGGCTCTTGCGCGCCGAACCGCCCAGTGGCGGGCGTCTCGGAGCGGGCCGGCGCAGCAGTTTGTGCGGGGGTCTCGGGCAGGCCGACGGTGCTCAGAGCATCGATCAATCCTGGGTAGACGGTAATGCCTTGGCCATCGATGACCCAGGCATCTTTCGGTAAGTCGACGTGTTCGCCGACAGCCTCGATGAGGCCATTGCGCAGCAGCACGGTGCCTTTTTCCAGCACTGGACCACTGACGGTGACGACGCGGGCGCCGCGAAGCGCGATGGGGCCGGGCGCTTGGGCGAAGGTTAAAGATGCCGCGGCCAGCAGCATCATGGTGAGGTGTTTCATGGCAAAGACGCATCATAGTACATTTGGGCGCCCCTCGCTCGCTTGGCTGGGCCGATGACTGGGTGCTGGCCGCGGCCGCCCCTCGCAGCTTACGATAGGAATAGATGGCGGAAGAAACCGGCAGCACCCGGCAGAAGGCTATAAAGATCAATCTCGATGCCCGCAAGTACGGCACCTTTGCCGAAATCGGCGCAGGCCAGGAAGTGGCCCGGTGGTTCTTTCACGTAGGAAAGGCCGCCGGCACTATTGCCAAGACAATCTCGGCGTATGACATGGCCATCAGCGATGGCATCTACGGCCCCACCGAGCATTACGTCAGCCGCCAACGCCTGGAGGCCATGCTCGATCACGAGTTCCAGCGCCTGATCGACCGGTTGGACCAGAAGCGCGGCGAGCATACCGCGTTCTTCGTTTTCGCCGATACCTCCGCCACCCAAACCCACTCGCGGCGGCCAGTGGGACATAGCTGGGCCGGCGTCCGCTTCCAAACGGAGCCGCGCGGCGCGCCTTCCCAAATCATTATCCACGTGGAAATGCTCGACTCCGTCACTGTCCAACAGCAGGAGGCGCTCGGTCTCGCGGGCGTCAACCTGATCTATGGCGCGTTCTATTATGCGGACGATCCCGTGCACCTGATCGCCTCGCTCATGGAGGACTTGAGCCGGCGCCGCATCGAGATAGACATGATCAAGTTCTCCGGCCCGGCCTTCGCCCACGTGGACAATCGCCTGATGAGCCTGCAACTGGTCGAACAAGGGCACGCCGACGTGGTCATGTTCACCGCCGCCGGCGAAGTCGTGCAGCCCGCAGAGGTGCTCTACAACAAGCCGGTGATAATCGAACGCGGCAGCTTCCGTCCCGTCACCAATGTCACGCTGGAAATAATGGATCGCGCCGTCAAGCAGCTTCAACAGGACGCCGCGCCCCTCGACAATCTGACCGCCATCATGGAAATGACCCTGAATAATCTGATGTCGGAAAACACGATCGATCATCGGGATTTTCTGGCGCGTGTCGACATTCTGGGCGCTCTCGGCAGGATGGTCATGATCTCCAACTACACCACTTTTTACAGCGTCACCAGCTTCCTCCGCCAGTACACGCAGAACTGGATCGGCATGCCCGTGGGAGTTCCGACCTTGCGCGAGATCTTCGACGAGAAACATTACACCGATCTGGAGGGCGGCATCCTGGAGGGCCTGGGCAGGCTCTTTCAAGGCAAAGTACGCCTGTTCGTGTACCCGACCAAATTGGCCGGCTCCGAGGAACTGACTACCGCCGCCAATCTGGACGTCAAGCCCGAGTTGAGCCACCTATACAGATACCTGGCGGACAACCGCTTCATCGACGACATACGCGACTTCGACCCAAGCCAGTTGGACGTCACGCCGGCCGCCGTATTGGAGGCCATCCAGGCGGGCAGTCCGGGTTGGGAAAAGCTGGTGCCCGCCCAGGCCGCCGAGATGATTCAGCGGGAAGGCCTGTTTGGAGGCCGCGCCACGCCATAAGGCGCCGTGCTTCCCAGAAATACGGCATCAACGGGATGCCGCCGGCCGCCGGTTACCCTCTAATCTATATACAGGAAAACATTCCTGGAGGAAACCCCATTGAATAAGACACTATGCGCCATTGTTGGGACAGCCTGCCTGATGGGTATCGGCTGCACGAAGAAGGTCGCCGTAAAACCCCCACCGCCAGCCCAGGTGCAACAGGCTAAGGCCACTGCGCCGGAGAGGCCCGTAATCTCGCTGTTCGCGGCTTCGCCCGGAACCGTCGACAAAGGCGCAGAAACCACATTGCGTTGGGCCGTGGAACATGCCAGCAACGTGCAGATAGCTCCGGCTCTGGGCACGGTGCAGGAGTCCGGGAGCCACGCGATCTTCCCCAGCGCCGACACCGTCTACACGCTTACAGCCACGGGACCAGGGGGGAACGCCTCCGCGACAACCAGCGTCAGCATCCTCGTACATAGCGCCGCCCGCATGCCGGATCAAGCCACTAAAGACCGCATACAGGAACTGCTGAATCGCATTCAGGACGCCTACTTCGATTACAACAAGCACACCCTTCGCCCGGATGCCGAGACGACTTTGACGGCCGATGCCAAGACCCTGGGCGATATCCTGAAACAGTATCCGGACTATAAGCTCACGGTGCAAGGTTACTGCGACGAGCGTGGATCGGAAGAGTACAACCTGGCTTTGGGCGATAAGCGCGCCACACAAGCCAAGGAGTATCTGGCATCGCTCGGAATACCGGGATCGCAACTGAATACCGTCAGTTACGGCAAGGAGCGGCCTATCTGCACGGATCACGACGAAGAGTGCTGGCAGAAGAACCGCCGCGTTCACGTTACCCAGGAGCAGTAAAGAAGACTCCTAAGTAACAGCCCGCAAAACGGCGCGTGGGCAGTTATTCGAAGGCGTTGAGGCGCCCCGCGCCTTTGCGGGCTAGTAAGAAGCGGCGCGTCCCGCCCTGTAGAATAGTGGGATGGCAATCGCAGTTCCGCCGGGACCGCGCGGCTTATCGTTCCTGCTGCGGCTGCTGCGCGCTCCGGATGGATGGCTGGATTTCCTGACCGATTGCGCGCGGCAGTATGGCAGCATAGTCTATTTCCGGTTTCTCAGCGTGCCGGCTTGCCTGATCACCGACCCTGCGGGCATCGAGCAGGTGCTGGTTACCGATCATCAGAATTTCACCAAGTCCATGGACTATCGCGCGCTGTCGCGCGTGCTCGGCCAGGGGCTCCTCACCAGCGAAGGCGAGTTCTGGAAACGGCAGCGCCGCCTGGTGCAGCCGGCGTTCTTTCGCGAGCGCATTCTCTCTTATGGCGGCTTGATGACCTCGTACGCCGCGCGCCTGGTGGAAACCTGGCAAGACGGCGAAGTGCGGGATGTTCATCGCGACATGATGCACGTCACGCTGCAGATCGCGGCCCGCAGCCTTTTCAACGTAGACATCGAGGGCGACTCGGGAACCATTAGCACGGCATTGACGGTGACCCTGAACTATATGCCGAAGCTCGCCGGTTTCGCCTTCCTGCCCAGTTGGGTGCCCGTGCCCGGCCTGGGCCCCTTCCGGCGCGCGCTGGCCGATTTGGACAGGATCGTCTACGGCATTATTCGCGACCGGCGCGGCAACGGCCAGCACCCCGGCGATCTGCTGGATATGCTGCTGGACGCGCGCGACGAAAATGGCGGCGGCATGACCGACCTGCAACTCCGCGACGAGGTGATGACGTTATTGCTGGCCGGTCACGAAACCACCGCGAATACGCTGGCCTGGACACTCTACATGCTGGCGCAGAACCCGGACCAGCAATCCCTCCTGGAGGCCGAAGTGCGCGAGGTGCTTGACGGCCGTCCGGCGGAGGCCGCGGCTCTGCACCGGCTTCCCTTCACCCAGATGGTTCTGATGGAATCCCAGCGGCTCTATCCACCGGCTTGGGCCATCGGCCGCAAGGCCCTGCGGGATTTCGAGGTCGCGGGGTACCGTTTGCGGGCCGGAACCAATGTGATCGTCTCGCAGTGGGTGTTGCATCGCGACCCGCGCTTCTATCCGGAGCCGGAGCGGTTCCATCCGGAACGTTGGCGCGACGAAGTGGCGGGGCGGCGGACCGTGCCCAAATTCGCGTATCTCCCCTTCGGAGCGGGTCCGCGGGTCTGTGTCGGCGCCAGCCTGGCTCTCACCGAATCGGCGCTGGTGCTGGCCACGCTCATGCAACATCACCGGTTCTCACTGGCATCCGACGAACCGGTGGAGGCCTTTCCGTCCGTCACGCTGCGTCCCAAGCGGGGGTTGCGTCTGCGCGTAGAGCGCCACGCGCAACACGCTACGGCGTCGTGTTAGTCAAGATGGCGGCCGTATTCGAAAACTGGTTGGCCACCGCTAAGTCCGGATAGACGCTACCTGTGACGAAGTTGCCCGGGATTACCGCATAAGATCCGCTTCCGGCGACAAAGTAAGTGTTGGGCTGGAAGCTTCCATCGCCGTTGCCGGCGAGGATGGTGACGGTTGCAGTGAAACCCACCACGGCCAAATCCTGATTGCCGTCCTGGTTGAAGTCGCCCACTGCCAGCCCAATGGGGCTGACAGCTACGGGATAGTTCGCCAATTTGCCGAAAGTGCCTTTGCCGGTTCCAAACAGAATGGCCACTTCGCTCGCCCCGTTGACCACCGCCGCCAGGTCCGGCTTGCCATCGTTATTGAAATCGCCGACAACCACGGAATAGACATTGGCTCCCGCGGTGTAGCTAACCGCCGGCTGGAAAGTGCCGTCGCCTTTTCCGAGCAGGATCGAAATCTCGCCCGCAGCCGAACAAGCCACCGCCAGATCCTGATTTCCATCCAGATTAAAGTCGCCCAGCGCAATGGAAACCGGATTTTGATCCACTACCTTGTTCGCGGCTGTCTGAAAAGTCCCGTCGCCGTTGCCCAGCAGGATAGAGACAGTGCTGGAGTTCTCATTGGCTACGGCCAGGTCGGGTTTTCCATCCTTGTTGAAGTCGCCAACCACGATTGAGACAGGGCCGTTCTGCACGGTGTAGCTTACCGCAGGCTGAAAAGTGCCATCGCCGTTTCCCAGCAGAATCGACACACTATTGGAGCCATAGTTAGCGACGGCGAGATCCAGCTTTCCATCGTTATTGAAATCGCCCACGGCCGCCGATGCCGCGGAAATCCCTGTGGCGTACAGAACGGCTTTTTGAAAGGTGCCATTGCCGTTGCCAAGCAGGACGGATACGCCATTAGAGGTCGTATCGGCTACGGCCAAATCCTGATTTCCATCGTTATTGAAGTCGCCGGCGGCTAAGCCGGTGGGACCGGTTCCGGCGGCTGGGCTCCTCGTTCCGGCAAAACCTCCCTTGCCGTTCCCTAGCAGGACGGTCACCATACTAGCGTTGTTACTGGCCGTTACGATATCCGACTTCTTATCGCCATTCACGTCCGCGATCACCACCGCTTGCGGCGTGCTTGCCACGGCGTAATCCACGGCCTTCTTAAAGGTGCCATCGCCATTGCCGAGCAGCACGGAGACGCTATTGGAATCGGCGTTAGACACCACCAGATCCTGGTTGCCGTTGTGACTCAACTCCGCGTTGGCCACCGATGAGACAAAAGATCCCGCGGCGTAGCTCTTTGCCTTTGCAAATGTGCCATCGCCGTTGCCAAGAAAGATGGTCACAAGACCTTTAGGGTTTCTACAGGCTACCGCCAGGTCTAACTTCCCGTCGTTATTGAAGTCGGCCGAAATCACCGTGGCGGGAGCGTTGGAGGTGCTGTATGCCACCGGCGCGGCGAAGGTCCCATCTCCGTTACCTAGCAGGATCGCCAGCGTGTTCAGTCCGTAGGTCACTGCCAGGTCCACCTTCCCATCGCCATCGAAGTCCGCCGCCGCGATGGACGAAGCCTGGGTGCCTCCAAGGTTCTGCTCCGTGGCGGCCTGAAACGTCCCGTCGCTGTTACCGAGCAAAATCGAAATGGTGCTGGACGAATAGTTGACGACCGCGAGGTCGAGTTTCTTATCGTTGTTGAAGTCGCCGACCGCCAGATAGACCGGGTTGGTCGATACCGCGTAGTTTACCGGCGCCTGGAAAGTGCCGTCGCCATTGCCCAGCAGGATGGAAACAGTATTGTCAGTGTAATTGACAACCGCCAGATCCAGCTTTCCATCCTTGTTGAAATCCCGCACGGCGACATAGCGGGGGCCATTGCCGGCCGCATAATTCACGGGCGTCTGAAAGGTTCCGTCACCGTTGCCGAGCAGGATCGAGACGCCCGCGGAGCCGCTATCGGCCACCGCCAGGTCGGAATTGCCATCCTTGTTGAAATCGCCGGCGGCCGCCCAACTTGGCAAACTTCCGGCCGGAAATGTTCTAGGCGCGTTGAACGATATAGTCTGCGCCCACAGGCCGCCGCCCAGGGCCAATGCCAGACATGCGGGACTTACAATCCAGTTTGTCATCGGGCTGATTCCTTTAGCGCCGCCGCTTGGCGGCACGGCGTCCGAAGCGCACGCCCGTTCCGGGCGGCACGCCCATCACGCTCAAGGTGTCGCCGGCTTGAATGAACCCGATGAGTTGGGCTTGCGTAAATGGTCCCAAGCCAGCCGTATCGGTTGTGTACGTCTGGGCCGCGGACTGATAGAGACAGGCGGCTAACTGACCTTGAATCGTTCCCTGACAGACCAGATCGATGTTACCGGCCGCCGCCTGGCCCTGCAGCAAGGCCCAGTCGCTGGCGATTGTGGGGTCGCCGGTCACGTTACCGGATGTGACCGTACGCGTGTATCCGACCGCGGGCGCCGTGCCGGTGTCAAAGGACACCACGAATGCCGCGACATCCAGTTGTGCCTGGGGATCGTTGTTAAAGCCACCCAGCACGGGCTGGTCGAGCACGTCGGTCAACGTGGAATTCGATCCGTTGCTGGCCAAACCAAAACCGTCGATGCTAGCCGCACCGGTGGCGTTATTAAAGTTCAGCTTCTGATAGATATTGCGCAACGTCGGGACCTTCATCGGTTGCGGCAGGTTTGGCCGGGTCAGAATATGATAATTACTGCCCGGTCCGGGAGCGGAATTGTGGCAGGCATTGCAGGTGTTGGTGGGCGTGGTGTTGATTTTTACGGTGAGAAAATCATTCTGCCCGTTGACGGCGTTGCCCCCGTTTAAGGAAACAGGATAAGTGCGATCCAGGTTCTGATTTGGATTCGGCAGGAATGCGATGGTGTTGATGTAGGCCTCATAGGCCGACATGTTGGTGTCCGAAATCTGGGGGCCTCCCATCAGCGCGGTGAATGCCTGGTTGAAGCCGGTAAAATCGGCGATGTCGCCGCGCCAGTGCAAGGGATCGGTGCCCGCCAGACCGCGCAGGGTGCGCGTGGTAAAGGGCCCCTTCATCGGGTGCATTTGGAAAGTGTGCCCATTGTTGACGACCGTTTGCATGGACCCGCCGGGATCGCCGAGGTTCCAGGCCAGCAGATCCATGTCGGCATCCACGTGGCAGGAGGCGCACGCGCCAGTACCGTTGCCGGAGAGCTTGGCATCGTATAGAAAACCGCGGCCGGCCAGAATCACCGTGGGGGTGGGATCGAAAGTTCCCGTGGGAATTTCTTCGAGCACCGAATTGCTCGTCGTGCTGATCACCGAAATCGTGTTGGACAGGCGGTTCAGCGAATAGAGCAGGTGTTGCCTGGGATTGATGGCCAGGCCGCGGGGGCCCTTCTTGGTTACGGAATTCGCCGTCGAGCCGATGGTCTGCGGGTTGATTTCGATAATAGCCAGAATCTGTCCGGTGGAACTGACCTTCGCCACGCGATCGGTGCCGAAGGCGGCGACCCACAGAAACTTCCCGCTGGGGTCGAAGCGCATGGCAGCCGGCTGTGACAGGGCAGTAGCCAATGCCGCCGGATTCGGAAGCACGGTATAGTCGATACCCGGATTCAAGTCATAGGCGGTAACATGGCCCGATGCTTGAATTTGCGTAATCTGATTGTCGATCCAGTGGCCTTGCAGGTTCGGCTGGAATTGAATCAGGTTCCGGGCATTGGTATTTGAAACGAAGACATCCCCACTGCTCGGGTTGACGGCTATTCCCAGATTGATGGTTCCCACGCCGGAATAGTAACCCGAAACCGCCAGCTTATTGGTGTTGATGATCGCCACGTCGTTATCGGGCATGGTGTACTGGATAAACCAGGACCACGTGGGATCGGAAGCGTCCACGACCAAGCCGACTTGCGGCGGCGGAGGCAAGGACGGGTTGGTGGGCGGGGGTTGCGGCGGAGCGATATTATCGGGAATGATCGTGCTGTGGTTTCCCGACAAGGCGAAGGCCGCATACACCTTGGTGCTGTCGGCACTTACCGCCAGCGCGCGCGGGTTTTCGCCAAAGACGGGAATCGATTGCACCAGCGCGTGAGTCGAGATGTTATATACGTTGATCCGATTGCTGCGCGACACGCTGACGAAGGCATTGGCGCCCGCAAACACGATATCGGAGGGCTCAGTCTTGCAATAGATGGTATCGGTGACGATGCCTTGTGAGACGGATACGATACTCACGCTGCTCGAGACCTGGTTGACCACCCAGGCTTCGTTGTCGTTAGTTGGATTCACATTTACCGATACCGGCTCGATACCTACGGGGATTTCCACGATCAGGGAAGGAGCGGAGGCGTTCGTCAGATCGAAGACGGATAGAGTAGCGTTCGGCGTATTAAGCGCGTACAGGCGGGTGCCATCGGCCGACATGCGAATCGGATTGGTTTGCGCACCTTCAAAATTGACAAACTGGGACGGAGGTACTTGCCCTTCCGCCAGGACAGGGACCAATAACAAGCACGCAGCCGCAACAATTTCCCTAAGCCCTACTCTGATTGGCATGCTCACCTCCCGAGGGATTTCCGAGCCCGGCGCAACCCTCAGCTTGGTTGCCAGTATACAACCAAAGCCCGAGTGCGTCTATTGTTGAACGTGGATTTGGTGTTCGCGGTGGTACTGTACTAGCCCTTCAGAGCAGTTACGATTGTTGAGCAGTTACCATTGTTAAGGTTGTGCGTTGGCCGGCAGAGCGAGCGTCCTGGGTTCGAGGCCGGCCTTTGCAAGCGCCGCGTACACCACGAAACCCGCGACGAAACTATATAGCACGGCGGGCTGCGCGTAGGTTTTGAGGGTTTCGGAAACCGGCAGAAACGGCAGTATGCCGACCACAAAGCCAATAGCCCAAGCCACATATCCAGCCATATTGACGCCCTCGCGCGGACCGGCCCACCGCTTGCCCGAGAGCAGATAATCCGCCGCCATGGCGCCGCAAATGGGGCCGAACGAAGCGCCCACGATGGTGAAGAAGCCGATCAAATTCTCGGCCACGCCGGTTACTGCGAGTACGATGGACACCGTGACTCCCGCCATGGTGGACGATATACGGGGCACGCCCGGAATCATGGTCGAGAAGCTGTTGCCGGCAATGAAGGCGCAGAAGCAGGCCGGGGCGATCGACGCGATGGTGAACAGAAGGAACATAGCCGTGGCCAGCACGCCGCCGATGGACTTGATCACGTCGTCATAACCAAACCCCGGAAGCGTGTACAGCTTGCTCGCGCCGGCCACCGAGAGCAGCGGCAATCCGGCCGCAAAGACGATGGCCAGGGTGATGCCCGTGAGGCCGCCCAGGCGCACGTCCTTTTCATTGCGGCTGTTCATTCCGAAATCCGCGCCTGCCGCGCCCGCCGTGGCGAAGAATCCGATAATGATCTGCACCAGCAGCGTGAACGCCACGAAAGGGTGCGGGTCGGCCGGCACGTACTGGCTGATGCCCGCGCTGGTCCGGAAGAACACCAGCAGCACCATGCCGGCGGGAATGACGATGAGGTAGCGCGAGAGCTTGGCTACATATTGAATTCCCATCACACCGATGTAGGCCATCCCGTAACCCCAGAGGATGCCGATGGCGATGAAGGGCAGGCTGCCGGGCTCGGCTTTGGAGCCAAACGTATTCAAGATGAAGCGCGTGGAGATGGAGGTATTGACCGCAAACCAGCCAACCTGCAGTAAGCCCATCAGCAGGCCGGGCATCACGTAGCCGCCCGCCGTGCCGAAGGTGGAACTACCCACCACGTAGAGCGGGAATCCTGTTTTCATTCCCAGCATGGCCGGCGCGTAGTAGAAAAGCGCGTAGCTGAGCAGGCCGGCTACCACGATAGCCGCCATGCACAGCCCTAGCCCGGCGTGCGCAATGGTGCCCGTGGCGATGGTGAGATAGAAGGCGATCCAGAGGAAAATACCCGCATAGCTGGGTGCGGTGTTGGCATACCAGGGACCGCGGTTCGTCTGGGGATTGGGTACGGCTTTGGCGATGTAGCCGGGCAGCATGGCCCCTCCTTTTGTGAAGCGCCAGTATACTACGGTTTCGATTTGCGGCGCCCAGTAATCACCGCCTCGCCACACCAATTACGCAAGGGCGGCGCGATAGCCAAAATGCCTGAGTCGATCGATTGCAGAGCATCGACCAGCAGCCGGGCCCAGGCGCTGCTAAAGCGCCCGCGCAGAACGCGTTTGGCCATGGCCAGCAGATTCAGATGCTGCACGTGCAGCCCGGCGAAGAACGGATCGAGCGCGCGCAATTCGCGGCGCGAGAAAATGATACCCTCTCCCTGCTCCTCAGCCTCGCCGGCCGCGCGGGCGCGAAGCCGGCGCGCGGCGTTCAACAGCGGATTGCCGCCCCAGGTTTCGGCCAGCACCAGGTACGCGCCCGGCTTCATGATGCGCGCCAGTTCCGCGAGCGCTCCCGGGTACTTCAGGGTATGATGCAAAGCGGCGCAGGCGAACACCAGATCGAATTCTCCGTCGCGCAACATGTCCAGACGGCTGGCGTCGGCGGCAATCCCGCGGACGCTCACAGCGGAAGCCCGTGCGCGCCGCAGCGCCAGTTCGATGGCCGCCGGCGAAAGGTCGAGCAGCGTCACATCGGCGCCCTCGGTTGCCAGCCAGAGTCCGAAGTCGGCCGGACCACACCCGTAATCGAGGACACGGCGGCCTTGCGCCGGCTCGTCTTCGAGCGCCCGCATGGCGGCGCGGTACAACAGACGCCGCTCATAGAAAGGATGCGACGGGATTCTCAATGTTCGCTTCCAGAATGCGCCGATTGATGCGCAGGGCGTGATCCGGAAGCGTCAGGAACTGCCCATATTGGCCGTCGTAGAACTGGCGTTCGGAGGCGGAGTCGATCACGGTTTCTGTTCGGCGTTCAGCCGGTCGAAGGCTGCGCGCTCCCGCTCGCCATCGCTCTGGCGGTTCAGCTTGAAATATAGGGCCGCCAATTCCACGTGCGGCTGCGCCCAGTTGGGATCGCCGCGCACCACTTTCTCTAAATCCTTTACAGCGTCCTCCGTCTTGCCCTCCGTGCGTTCGAGACGCGCCCATTCGTAAAGCGCCAGGTTGGAATCGGGCTTCAGCTCGCAGCGCGCGCTGCAGATGCTGCCGTGCGCCATCCAGATCGCGCGCGGTGTGCATGGCAGCGCCCAGGCCCAGGTGCGCTTCGAAGTCGTTGGGATCGGCCTTTACCGCCTGGGTGAGTACGGCCACGGCGCCTTCGGTGTCGCCCAGGAAAGTCAGCACGGTGCCGCGCAGGGTGAGCGCTCCGGGAAGCTTCGGATTCAGGCGCAGTGCCGCATCGGCATAATCGCGTGCACGCTCGAACTCATTCATCTTGAGCGCGGTTTGCCCGGCCAACAGGTACGCTTCGGGGCTGTTGCCTTGCCGGGCCACGCGGTCCACGCGATCCAGGCCCTCGCGCTTATGGCCGGCTCGAATCAGGGCCGATCCCAGCAGCCAGGCTACCGCCAGATCGTCCGGGTGGGCCTTTTCGACCGGCGTGAGCACCGCGATCACCCGATCATCCTGCCCCAGGCGGGCATAACAATCGCCCAGCAGGGTGGCGATGCGCGTGTCGGCCGGATCCGCGTGCAAGGCGGTGAGCTGTTCAATGGCTTCGCGGAACGCGCCTTTTTTGTAGTAGGCCAGCGCCAGGTTCATGCGGAGAGCGGAATTCCCGGCGTTCTTCGCCAGAGCGGCGCGGTATTGCTCGATGGCCTCATCGAAACGCCCCAGCTTCACGAGCGCGGCGCCCAAGTTGGCGCGCGCTTCGACCGCGTCCGGATAGCGCTTCAGGATCTCCTGATATTTGCGGACGGCCAGCGCTTCGTCGCCGTGTTGTTGGGCGGCCACGGCCTCCCGGAAAAGCTGCTCCGGGCTGGCGGACTGCGCGTAAATGGTAGCGGCGGCCACCAGCAGCGGAGCCAGGATGCGCATCGATTCCAGCATAGCGGAGTTGCGTTATCGTGGGGTAGAGATGCACTTGGCGCGGTTGATTATTTGGGTGCTGGCTCCGGCGGCGATGGTTTGCGCGCAGACGCCCCCCAGCAGCAGTTTGAGGATCTGGCGCACCGCGCCGAAGCTACGCTCGACAGCCACCCCGAAGAGTCCGCCGGCCTGTACAAACAAGCGCTGGCCATCCGGCCGGAATGGGCGGAAGGCTGGCTCTATCTGGGCGGCGCGCTTTTCCGGTTGAACCGCTTCGCCGAAGCGACCGATGCGCTGCGCAAGGGACTCGAAATAGCGCCGGGCATCGGGACGGGGTGGGCCCTTCTCGGCCTCAGCTGAATCCCAACTGGAAGATCAAGACCAGGCGCTGACGGATATTCGCAAGGGCGAGGGTATCGGGCTGGGCAATAACCGCGGGTTCGAGGTCGCGGTGCGGGTGCGGGCGGCGCAGATTCTGGTGAAATCCTCCGCGTTCGACGAAGCTCTCGCACAGTTGCAGCCGCTGGCCAAATATCCGGAAAGCGTTCCGCCGGTGGAGGAAGCCATGGGCCTGTGCGCGCTTTCCATCCCGGAAGATGTGTCACGGCTTTCGCCGCAGAGGCGGGCGGTTGTGGACCTGGCGGGCAAGGCGGCTTGGGCATTTGCCAGCCAGCGCCCGGACGACGCGGCGGCCGGCTACCGCCAACTGCTGGAGCAATATCCAAACGAGCCCGGCGTGCACTATGCGTATGGGCTGTATCTGATGGAGACGAATCTGACGGCCGCCATGGCGGAGTTTCAGAAGGAATTGCAAATCAATCCGAAGCACTGGCCGGCGCTGCTGGTCAGCGCTTCCCTTCAGATCCGGCAGGGAACTCCGGAATTGGCGATCCAATCGTTGCGCGAGGCGCTGAAGATGGTTCCCGCCAAGTACCGTTGGATGTGCCACATCGACCTGGGACGAGCGGATTTGGATGCGAACAATCCGGATGCCGCCGTCGCCGAACTGGAGAATGCGGCCCGGCAGATGCCTTCGAGCGCCAACGTGCATTACTTTTTGGCGGAGGCGTACCGCCGGGCAGGCCGGAAAGCCGATGCGGAGAAGGAGCGCGCCGAATTCGAGAGGACCAAGGGCGAGCAGGATCCACTCGGCGTGCCCGCTTTCCATCCCTTTGGCTACACGGGGAAAAATTAGGGGTGGGTTTATAATTTGGATCAGGTGAGACTCGCCGTGCTTGTTCTGTGGCTGCTGCCGGGACTGGCCGTGCTGTGGGCGGCCGGGTCCGATGACCATCTGCGCGAAGCCAACGCGGCATATCAGTCGGGCGACATGCCTACGGCGATCCGGTTATACCGCGAGTTCCTTAAGGATTATCCGGACGCGGCCGAAATCCGTTCCAATCTCGGCGCCGCGCTGGTGCGAAACGGGCAGTTTTCCGAAGCTATCGCCGAATACAATCTGGCCTTGCGCAAACTGCCCAACAATCCGCAAGTGCGCATGAATCTGGCGCTCGCGTACTACAAGCTCGGGCGGCTCCCCGAAGCCGTGCAGGATCTGGAGATCCTGCGCAAACTCCAACCGCTGGAATTGAAGCCGGCGCTGCTGCTAGCCGACTGCCTGCTCGCCATGAACCAGCCGCGGAAAGCGGCCGAGGCGCTCGCGCCGATGCAGGAGGAATATCCCGACGACCACGCGTTGATCTATATGCTGGGCATGGCGCTGATGAAGGACAACCGCAACACAGAGGCGCAAGTATGCTCGACCGCATCCTGCGCGACGGTGAATCTGCTGAATCGGCATTCCTGCTCGGCCAAAGCGAGTTCTCCGCAACGACCTGGCGGCAGCCGCGGGACACTTTGCGCGCGCCATTGAATTGAATCCGTCGATGCCCTGGGTGCACTCATTGTACGCGCAGGCCCTGAAGGCGGCCGGCAAAGGGGATGAGGCCACCGTACAGTTTAACGAAGAGCTGAAATTGAATCCATACGATTTCGTGGCCAACACCGAGACAGCGTTGCTGCTGAAGCAAGACGGCAGACCGGATGAGGCGCTGGCGCGCATCGCGCGCGCGCTACAGGTGCGCCCCAACGACCCGGGCGCGCTGTATCAGCGGGCGTCGATCCATCAGATGCAGGGCCTTACGGACCAGGCGCGTCAGGAACTGGAGCAGCTTATCCGCGACTATCCGAATTTCTCCGAAGCGCACGCGGCTCTGGCCACGGCGTATTACCGGCTGAAGCGCACTGCGGATGGCGACCGCGAGAGCGCGGAGGCGCGGCGGGTGCGGGAGGACGCGCAGAAGGCGCTGGAGGAGAAGCGGAAGAACTGATATAACGCCGGGCAGCAAGGCGATATAAGCTATGCGGCCCAATTCAACTCGACTGGTTCGAGTAATTCGTCTCTGACAAAACGGCTTGGGCCGTCAAGCCGGCCACTTTCCTGCCCGGCGGGACTGCGGAGGCCACGGATAATGTCCCCATTGCCGACCTGAACGGTGACCGGATTCCGGACATCGTCGACACCTACTACGGGAAGATCGCGATCCTCCTGGGTAAGGCAATGATACATTGATGTCAGCGCCGCGGGGACGCCTAATGCTAGATCCGCAATGGAGAAGAAGATGCGAAGACTATGCGGTGTGTTATTCCTAGAGGCGGTGTCCCTAGTGCTGCGGGCGCAGACCGCGACGGAGACCGCCCTTCTTAACTTCAGCGAATTTCCCGGCGGCTCTAGCCCCTACGGGACGCTCGCCATGGATGCGTCCGGCAATTTCTACGGGGCAACCAATAACGGCGGCGGCGTTAGCCAGTCCGGAGCCGTGTTCGAGTATAGCGCGGATGGGAATTACAGCGTGCTTTATACCTTCCAGGGAGGCCCCACGGACGGCAGCGGGCCGTACGCGGGCGTGGCGCTGGATGCCTCCGGCAATCTGTACGGCACGACGGAGGGAGGCGGAAGCGCGGGACTGGGGACTGTATACAAGATCAGCACCACGGGCCAGGAGACGGTGCTGCACAGCTTCACTGGCGGGACCGACGGAAGCAATCCGTACTCGGGCCTAACAATCGATTCCGCCGGGAACCTGTACGGCACGACGTATTACGGCGGGCCTTCGAATGCGGGGGTGGTCTGGAAAATTACCCCGTCCGGGCAGGAGTCAGTGTTATATGCATTCACCGGCGGCACGGACGGAGCCAATCCGTATGCCGGCGTGACACTAGCCCCTTCAGGCGACGTGTACGGGACTACAGTCATGGGGGGCCTGAACAACGAGGGAGCGGTCTATAAGTGCGGCCCTTCTGGCGAGGAGACGGCCTTGTTCTCCTTCGGGCCACCAGTCGACACAGGCGACGAGCCGCAGGCGGGCGTTATCCTTGATTCGCAAGGCAACCTTTATGGGACCGCTGCCTCGGTCGTGTACAAGCTTAGCCCATCTGGCCAGTACACCAAGCTGGCTACGCTGACGGAAGGAAAATACGGGGGCTACCTCTCGCCGGGCATGTTGGCCATGGACTCGGCGGGGAACCTATACGGGACAACTAATAAGCCCAGCGAGGGAAATTACAGCGCCTACCCGTATGGCGCGCTCTATAAGGTGACCCCCAAAGGCGAAGTAACGGTATTGTATAAGTTCCCGGGCGTCCCGCGACAGGTGGTCCTCGGCGGTCCCACGACTAATTCCAATGTGGTACTCAGCGCGGCGGGGAACATGTACGGCCTCACAGTATACGGCGGCGTGTCAGGTGCACTGTATGAAGTCAACACGGCGGGGCAAGCCAGCATCCTGCACAATTTCACAGGCGCGCCCAGCGGCTCGGACCCCAACCCGGTGCTGATCACCTCCAAAGGCGAGATCTACGGCACAACATTCTACGGTGGTACAAACAACTACGGGATGGTTTACAGGCTGGTGGGCGGAAAGCAAACCGCGCTCTACAATTTCAGGGGATACAAGGACGGAGCCAACCCAGCCGTTGCGCCGCTGGCTATGGACTCGGCCAAAAACCTCTATGGCACTGCCGTGGGTGGGGGATCGACGGCGAACGCCGGCACCGTGTTCAAGATCAGCCCCTCCGGCGATGAGACGACCCTCCACAGTTTCACTGGCGGGTCTGATGGCGCAAACCCGGACAGCGGCGTTATTCTCGGGCCGGATGGCAATCTTTACGGCACCACGTCCGCCGGCGGCTCGGGAAGCCTGACGGGGACGCAGGAAGGGGTCGTCTTCAAAATGACCACCAGCGGCGAGGAGACCGTGCTGTATAGCTTCACGGGTCTGGACGATGGCGGGCAGCCGCCGCCGGAATCGTGGCTGGCGGTCGACGCGGAAGGCAACCTCTACGGCACGACGTACTCCGGCGGCACGTCCAATGGCGGCGTAGTGTACAAGCTCACGCCCGCCGGCGAGGAGACGGTGTTGTTCACCTTCACGGGTGGCGCCGACGGCGCGTATCCGACTACGGGGGTGGTTCTTGACGCGGCGGGCAACCTGTACGGGACGAATTCATTCGGCGGCTCGCTCGGAGGCGGCGTGCTGTTCAAGCTGAGTCCCGCGGGTGAATTCACGGTGCTGCACAACTTCGGCGGGGGCTCTGCCGGCGACGAGGCGGTGGGCGTGGTGCTGGATAGCGCCGGCAATCTCTTCGGCGCTACAGGCTTTGGCGGAGGGCCGGGGTGCTTCGAGAACAGCGGCTGCGGCCTGGCGTTTAGGGTCGACCCTGCCGGCAACTATAGCGTGATCTACACCTTCACGGGTGGCGCGGATGGCGGGGGCGGAGTGCTCTCGCTATCGCCGCAAGGGGAACTATACGGCGTGAGCGGCGCTGGCACCGAGGGCGGGGGCATGCTGTACAAGCTCAAGTTCTAACTTGGAACTCCTTACTGCCATCAGCGCGTCTCGCCAACCTGCTCCGTAACTGTCAAAATCCGATCGGCGGGCACATTGTGCAACGTCTGATGGATGCGGCTGGGCCACGTAATGTCGATTTCCTTCACCACCTTTGCGCGACCCAGGCCAAAATGCACCCGCGGATCGCTCGAGCAGGCGTAGCCCGTGCTGGTGGTGGCGTGATTGTATTGCACGCCCTCATCCGTAGTCACGCGCACCTGCGCGCCGAGTCCCATGCGATTGCTCTTGACGCCCACCAGCTTCAGCAGAATCCAATGGTTGGCGTTCCGTGAAATGTTGTGGAAGTATTGCGCCTTGCCCGTTTAGAACGCTGACTACCGCGTCGATGCGCCCATCGTTGTCCATATCCCCGAACGCCGCGCCGCGATGCGCCTGGGGGCTCCGAAGGCGGCGCCGGCCCCCGCCGTCACGTCCTGAAACTTCCCGTTGGCCAGGTTGCGCAAGACGATGTTCGGTTCCTCCGGCCCGCGCAGCGACATCTGCGCGAGGTTGTCGAGCACATGCCCGCGCACGGCCAGCAGGTCCTTCCAGCCGTCGTTATCGAAATCGAAAATCCCATTCGACCAGCCCGACATCGGGCGGGTGATCGCCGCCACGCCCGAAACAGCCGTGATCTCCGCGAAATCTCCCGCAGCGCCGCGATTCTTGAAGAGGGGGAACGTGTCGCCGTCGAATGCGGTAAACCAGATGTCGTCATATCCGTCGTTGTCGATGTCGCGGAAATCGGCGCCCATACCCGAGACATAGGCGCCGGACTCGGGATACGCGACTCCCGTTTGCAACGCGACTTCCTCGAATTTCTGGCCCTTTACATTGTGGAACAGCATGTTGGGGGCATTATCGTTGGCCACGAAAACATCGGTGAATCCGTCGTGATCGTAATCGGCAAAAGCCACCCCCATGCCTTTTCCGCGGATCTGGCCGATACCGGTGGCGGCCGAAACGTCAGTGAACGTGCCATCGCCGTTGTTGTGGTAAAGCGTATTCGGCAGAGGGGCGTAATTCTTTGGATGGCAATAGGCGCGCAAGTTCGGATTGGGGCCGCAAAAGGGGTCCTTATCGACTTCCCACTTGCAGTAGTTTGAGACGAACAGGTCCAGGCGGCCGTCGTTATCGTAATCGAACCAGCCCGCGGCCACCGCCCACATTTTCTTTCCGTCGAGCACGCCGCCGCCCACGCCGGCCTTGTCGGTGACGTCGGTGAACGTGCCGTCGTGGTTGTTGTGAAGAAGCTGGTTCTTGGTCACGTTCGCCAGGAAGATATCCGGCCAGCCATCGTTATCGTAGTCTCCTATGGCGACACCCATGCCATAGCCCTCGCCCTTCACGCCGGCTTTTTCGGTGACATCCGTGAACGTGCCGTCGCGATTGTTGTGAAACAAACGGTTCCAGTATTTGGGCGAGTCTTTTTTGAGCGATGGGAGCGCGGCGCCGTTGACGAAGTAAACGTCCAGGTAGCCGTCATTGTCGTAATCGAACAGAGCTACGCCGGCGACCATCGTTTCGGGCAGATTCTTGTTGGGCGTCGGGCAACTGTCGGTCACGAAGCGAAGGCCGGCGCGCTCCGCGGCCTCTTCGAAGGCGATGGGACCCAGCGTGGCGGTGGCCGCGGCCAGAACCGGCGTGCACAGCAGGAAGGCTCGGCCTCGCATCACTTAACAGAATAATACGGGCAGGCGGTTGCCAACCTGCCCACCAAAGTCGATAGAATTGTGATATGCACAAGCTTGGCATTCCGCTCTTTGTTTGCCTGGCCGCCCTCACCGGTGGCTCCCTCCCGGCCCAGGAGGCGCCTCCCGCCGCCCCCGGATCCACGATCCGCGTGACCACTACCGAAGTGGCGCTCGACATGGTGGTGCGCGATAAACGCGGCCGGCAGGTGAAGAACCTGAAGCCCAGCGATGTCCAAATCTACGAAGATGGCGTGCGCCAGCAGGTTCTCAGCTTCCGCTTGGTTCCGGGCCGCGAGGTGCAGCACCGGGAAAAAGAGAGCAAGGCGCAACCGGAGCAAAGCACCACGGCGTTGCCGTTGCGCGAAGTAAACGCCTTGTGCATCGTTTTTCATAACATCGATCCGGTGACCCGGCCGCACGCCATGCAGGTTGTCAAGGAGTTTATCCAGAGCAACCTGCCGCCGGAAACCTACGTCGGCATCTTTAACTTGAATGAGACCCTGATTCCACTGCGCGCGTTCACCAAGAACCGGGAGGAATTGCTGAAGACTATCGACGACGCGTTCAACGGGCGGGGCTTGGATTTTGGCCGCGCATCGGAAGCCCTGCTCACCGCCAGCCCCAATATGGTTACCATCACCAGTACGGTAAACGCCGCCACTCACAGCGCCACTGTGACCATGAACATGACCGGCGGTGAGGTGGCGACCACTGTAATTACGGGCGCCGACGTGAACACGGGAGTGGGCTCGAATCGCCTCCGCGGAGATCAGGTTCTGGAACGGAGCGACTTCGCCAATATCACCGGCATGCACGAAACCGACCGGATCATCACCATGATCGATCAACTGGGCACGTTGCCAGGCCGGAAGACGGTTTTACTGGTGACTACCGGCCTGGTTACGACCGGCGACCCCGAACGCTTCCAGAAGATTCTGAACAACGCCAATAGCCACGGGATCACGTTTTACGCACTGGACAGCACCGAGATGAGTGCCATGAACGATACGGCGCAGGCGGGCAAACTGGCTGCCGCGCAGATGGCTTCGGTCAGTCAACAGCAGACCAACAGGAACGCCAACCTCACGCAAATGCGCCAGAACAGCCGGGCTGGCGACGACACCATTGCGGCGGTACGCACATCCGACACACAGGCCAGCCTACGCCAATTGGCCGAGGGCACGGGCGGGTTTCTGATCGCCAACACCAATGATTTCCATAAGTCGTTTCAGCAGATCGACGACAACCTGGACGCGCATTACGAAGCCGTATATCATCCAGCCTCCACGAAGTACGATGGGAAGCTGCGGAAAATCGAAGTGAAACTGGCGAAGGCCGATCTGGAGGTAGAGAGCCGCACAGGATACTACGCGATGCCCGATCTGAAGGGCTCCGGACCCGTCACGCCAGTGGAATCGACCGGCTTGGCCGTGCTGAACGCGGAACATCCGCCCCACGCTTTCGATTTCCAGGTAGCGGCCTATCATTTCCAACGCGGCGCCTCGAATCCGGAGGGCACGCTGGTCTTTGAACTACCCAGCGCCAAGCTGGGCGCCACCGCCGAGCCGGAGCGCAAGGCCCACCGTTTCGAAGTATCGCTGCTGGCGCTGATTCGGGACTCGAACGGCAACGTCGTCGACAAATACAGTCTCGATGCGCCGTACGTAATCGCGGACGCGAACATGGCCGCGGTGCGGGCCACGGATCTGACCTACACGCATCCGTTGGATCTGCCTCCGGGCCATTACACCGTCGAAACCGCCGTGGTGGACCGCGAGGGGAGCCAGGCGACCACCGGCACGATGCAGTTCGACAATCCGGCGCCGCCCAAGGGAGTCGCCATCAGCAGCCTGGTGGGAGTGCAGCACATCGAAGCGGCGCCCGCCAAGCCGGACAGGGCTGATCCGTTCGTCTTCAAGGGAAAGCACGTGATTCCCATGGTGGAGACGACCGTAAGCCCGGAGGCCAAGCGCTACGTTTACTTCGTAGTTTATCCGGACGCATCCAAGACGGAAAAGCCCAAGATCCGCATTGAGTTTCGCAACGGCGGGCAGGTTTTCGCGCAGCAGACGGCCGACCTTCCCGCGGCGGACGCTTCCGGCACCATTCCCATGTTCGTGGCGGCCGCCACCCGCCCCGGGCAATTGCGAACTGCAGATCACCGCGCTGCAGGGTAATGAATCCGCAACCGAGCGGATTCAATACGCGGTGGCCGCGAAGTAGCGATATCCGGCGCGGTCTAGATTCGGCCGAACTTAGCCACCGCTTCCCGGATCGACCGGAACTTTTCGATGAAGGGGACCATGCTGTGCTCGGTGTTATCCAGTTCTTGCGCTTTCTTCAGGATTTCGGCGGCGTGCGCGCGCGGGACCACCGCGACGCCGTCTTCGTCGGCCACAATGATGTCGTTGGGATTCACGCGCGCGCCGGCGCAGGTTACCGGAATGTTGGAGCCCGCGAAGCGGTAATGATTGATTGACGTGGAGGGCACGATCCCGCGGCTGAACACGGGGAACTGCAGGCGCTTGATCTGCGGCAGATCGCGCACGGAAGCGTCCACGACCGCGCCCGCGAGACCGCGGTATTTCATGGCGGTGGACATGAGGCCGCCGATGCCCGCAATATCCAGGCCGTCTTCGAGCACGATGACGTAGACCGAGCCGGGTGGCGCGGCGTCGATGGCGTCAAGCATTCCCTGCGAAGCGGCGGCGCCTTCATGATGCTCCTCCTTCTTTAGCAGCACGGTGACGGCCGGGCCGGCGAACTTGGCGGTAAAGATAGGCCGCATGTCGTGCGCCATGTAGATGCGCTGGCCGTAGAGCTGTTCGGCGGCGTCGGCGACGGAAGCGACCTCCACCAGGCGAAGACCTTCGACCAGCGGATCGCCGCGGTTTGAGCGAACAGCCAGCCGGCCACGCCGAGGGCCAGCGCGGCGGCCGGGAGCGACAGGAGTCGGAGTTTCATGGTGCAGAAGGTAGCACATTTCGACGGGTTGGCCGGGCGTGCTAAAGTGGATTTGTCTTTCCATTTTGGCCAGCAAGTCCCCATCGTCTAGCCCGGCCTAGGACATCGCCCTTTCACGGCGGTAACGGGGGTTCGAATCCCCCTGGGGACGCCACGTTTCTCGACGCGCCGGCATCTTGACCCCGCCGTGGCGCCCACGGTGACGTTTGACGGTATTTATAGTCCAATAGAATCATGAACAGGGTCATCGCATCGCTCTCTACTTGCCCTTGCGCCTTCGCAGCGGATCCTGAATGGCCCGGTTTTCGCGGCCCCTCCTCCAACCCCTCCGCCATCAACTCCAATCTGCCCGACAAATGGTCGAAAACGTCGAACATCGAATGGACCGCGGCCCTCCCCGGCCTGGGCTGGTCTTCTCCGATCGTCGCCGGCAGGAACATCTTCGTCACAACCGTCACCACCGACGGCAAGGCGAAGCAGCCGCAAGTCGGCACCTCCTATTCCAACGATTACGCCGCGGAACTCCAGAAGCAGGGGCTCAAAGACCAGGAGATCATGGACCGGCTGAACGCGCGCGATTTCGAATTGCCGAACGAAGTCTCACTCCACTACTTCCTGTATTCCATCGATCTCGAGTCCGGTAAGGTCAACTGGAAACGGGAATTCTATGCCGGCCGCCCTCCCGGGGGGCGTCATCGCAAGAACAGCTTCTGCTCGGAAACTCCTGTCACCGACGGCCAGCGCGTCTACGTGTACATTAATAATCTCGGCCTTTTCGCCTATGATCTCAACGGCAACAAAGTCTGGAACACGCCGCTCGAAAGTTTCCCCACCATCATGGATTTCGGCACGGCCTCATCCCCCACGCTGGTTGATGGTCTCATCGTCGTCGTCAACGACAACGAAAAACAGGAATTCATCGCGGCATTCGATAAGAGCACGGGCAAGCAGGTCTGGCGCACGGATCGCTCTATCCATGTGAAAGGAGCGGACCGCCAGACCGGCTGGTCGAGTCCCTACATCTGGAAAAACTCCGAGCGCACCGAAATCGTCACCATTGGCCCTGGCCTGGCCATCAGTTACGATCTCAAAGGCAAGGAACTGTGGCGTCTGGGCGGGATGTCCGCCATGCCAATCCCGAGTCCTTTCGCCTACGGCGGCCTGTTGTATCTCAACGGCGGGACTGGTAAAGCCCTGGCCGCCATCAAACCGGGGCGACGGCGACCTCACCACACCAGACGGCGCCAAGCTGAACGAGTTTCGTCGCTTGGAATCAGCCAAAAGCCGGAACTTATCTGCCCACCGAACTGGCCTATGACGGAGGGCTCTACGTCCTCACCCACAACGGCATCCTCACGCGATTTGACGCTAAGACCGGCGTGCAAACTTACAAGGCGCGCATCGGCGAAGGTGGCGATTTCACCTCATCGCCCTGGGGCTACAGCGACAAGATCTTTTGTCTGAACGAAGAAGGCCGGACGTTCGTGATCCGCGCTGGCGATAAATACGAATTGCTGGATTCTAACGACCTCGGTGAGATGGCGCTGGCCACCCCCGCCCTCATTGGCGATCGCCTGATCCTGCGCACCGAGAATCACCTCTACTCCATCCGGAACACGTCCATCAGCAGGCACCCTTAACGAACCGAATTGCCGAGCATCGGCCGCTCCGCTCGTGTATACTTGTACCTGCTTGGATGCAAGTATCATGGTGAAAGTCATTTTCAAACACTCATTCTTAACGCTCTCTATTGTTGTCGCAGCGGCTTCATTGGCCGTTGCACAGACGCCCACAATCACACATGTCAGCAAGGTCTCGACGCAACAATTTCAGACCATCGTAATCACGGGTAGCGGCTTCGGCAAACATAAGGCTTATACCGGCGATTCCGACTTCATTAGCGTCGAGGATATAACCGCGAGCCCGGATTGGCAGGCCGGGTATGCACCCTATAACGATACCGTCACCCTCATCGTGCAGAAATGGGAAGACTCCAAGATCGTATTGGGAGGGTTTTCCGGGCAATGGGGGGAGTACGATTACACTCTTGCCATTGGCGATTCAGTACAAATTGAGGTGTGGGATCCCCAGACGGGAGAGGGACCTGCGCAAGTAACGGTTACCGTTGTCGGGGAGGAGACCACCACCACGCTGACGTCTTCACCGAATCCCTCCGCCGACCACGAGGCTGTCACCTTCACCGCCGACGTTTCTTACAGCGGCGGCACACCACCGGATGGAGAAACGGTCAAATTCATGAAGGGCAAAACCGAGATGGGCACCGGCTCGTTAAGCAGCGGCTCGGCGGTCTTTGTTACTTCGACGCTCAAAGTCGGCACAACGCCGGTTACGGCAGTGTACGGTGGTGACTCGATCTTTAGCGGAAGTAAGTCGAAACCGGTGAATCAGGTCGTGCAGTAGCTACTGCCAAGCCGGTCTGGAGATTGCGCGGAACCGTGCTACAGGCGCGGCGAACCGTTGCCCGATGGAGTTATCGGCACGTGACGTTCGTCGAAGCATCGGTTCTGCCGCCGCGGATCGACGCCGCCCCGGACATCCTCCAGTTCCCAGCATTTTCCGTTGTCTGAGCTATCATGAAGGTGTGGATGCTCAAGGACTGCTCGTGAGCGAAGCCGAAGTCGTGAGGGACATCGTCAGCGTGTTAGCGAGGGTCCGGCAGGGATGTGAAGTAGTCATCGAAGAGAATCATCGGCCATCGCGGTAATCACACCGTCAAAGTCAGTCGGCCGGCCCATCTCCGAGGTGATTGCTGAACTGAAAGCGCGCGGTTCGAATGCAGTCATCGACGATGCATTTGCGGCTGATATCAAAGCCGGCATCGACGCCGCCCGCCAGCCGTGGACACCACCCTCCTGGGAGTAGTACTCGATTCCAGCGTGCTGACTGCTCCAACACGGACTAGTATATCGTTTCAACAAAACATAGTCTGATGGTTCCGTTTTCTGTTATGCTTAGGCATGGCAGGTAAATCTAGGCGTTCCAGACTGGTTTTGTCGGATGAAGACCGGGCAGAATTGGAGCAGTTGTCGCTCAGGAAACTCAGGCTCCAGGAGTTTCTCTATAAGTTCCAGTTCGCGAGGCGCTAAGGGCCTAAACATCGGGTCCATAACTATTCCTGCTACTCCATCGGGTAAAGCGTACCGATAGCCAGCCAGGTGTCCGTAACGAGGAGCACTGGCGGACTACATCGCCAAAACGCTTAGCCCCGAACTGGAAGATCTTCTGCGGCAGGAAACATCGGGCTATCAAGAACAATTTCAGTGCGACGCAGACCCAGAAGTTTTTCTCGATGATTGTTGGCCTGATCCCAAGTCGAGCCGCCGCCTCGCTGAAGATGTCGCGCCGATCCTCCGCCGACCTCCGCGCGAGTTTATCCATTCGCGCCTTCCTTGGCGATTTCCTGAAGGCGGCGTAGACCCAGCCGGTCGCCGTCTTCGTATCGAGGAGTATCCGCTGCCGGAGGGCCGAATCGAACTGCCTGCGGATCTGCGTAATGACTTTGGGTGTGACGCGGCCTTCGCCAAATGCTTTCAGCGCTTGCACGATCAGGCGACTTTCCGGCAACTTTCCGGCAACTTGAAACCGGCCTCCTTTAGGGCCGTATGCTCGAAGTCGAGCTTGGTCCGGCCCACGGTGTACGAAGGGTCCGGCCCATCGGAGGGATAGACGGCACGCGCGGGAATCTGCGTCGACAGACCGAGTAGATTCTGAGCCGTGGCTCCGTTGGGCTGGATGCGCCAAGCGAATTTGCGTGCGAGCCCACGGGCGATCTGATCGATATTCGGGCTTGTCGGGCGTCCCAGCGCCTTGCTGTGACGAGAGTAGTCGTAGATGCCACGAATGACCCTTCGAATGACGCTTTCCAGCGTGATCGCCACCGCTGCTACTTCCGCAGCAACGGCGTCAAATACCGCATCACCGTCCCGCCACCAGCCGGTTGCCATCCGCTGTCGGATGCAGCCCATCGCGCTGCATGCGGCTGGTGCCGGCCACTCCCTCCAGCAGGAACGGGATCAGTGCCACCTTTGTCCTTCGCCGCCAGATCCCGGTAGATGCCCTGAAATGCGGCGATGTATTCCGGGCCATAGTTGGGCGGCAGCGTCATGCCGGCGAGCAAGACCTGCGCGCCGGATTGCTTCAGCGCCGCCAAAATCTGGTCGAGATTCGCCCGTGTAGTGGCCACAGGCAAGCCGCGCAACCCATCGTTGCCGCCGAATTCAACGATCACCACGGCGGCCTTGAGGGCAGTCACCATGCTCAGGCGCGCCAGCGCGTCGGTAGTGGTTTCGCCGCTGATGCCCGCATTCACCACGCGATAGCGGTAACCGCGGCGATCCAGCTCCTGTTGCAGGAAATCCGGATAACTCTTGCCGGTATCGGCGCCGAATCCGGCGGTGAGGCTATCGCCAAAAGCCACAATCACGGGACGATTGTCCCGGGCTGGCCGCCGGACGCGGGCGGGGCGACCTCCTGGGCGGCGCCAGCGGACGCCTTCGGCGCGGGACTCGTGGAACTGCCGCAAGCGCTCAGGACCAGCAACCGCGATCGAGAAGGCAGGCGATACGCATCTGATGCCATAATAATACGTAGACCCTCCATCTCAATGATTCGGGCACACGGCCTCACCAAAACCATCGACACGGGTACCCACCGCGTAGACATCTTGAAGGGCATCGACCTGGAAGTGCCGCGCGGGCAATTCGCCGCCGTGATGGGTCCGTCGGGCAGCGGCAAGAGCACGCTGCTCGGGCTGCTCGCCGGCCTGGACACCCCGACCGCGGGCACGATTTTTCTCGATGGGCAGGAGATCACGGGGCTCAGGGAAGACGCGCTGGCGCTGGTGCGTGGCCGCAAAATAGGTTTCGTGTTTCAGTCCTATCACTTGATTCCCACGCTCACCGCGGAGGAGAACGTGCTGCTGCCCATGGAACTGGCGGGCAACGGCACGGGCGATGGTTGGCGCGGGCGCGCGAACTGCTGGAACGTGTGGGCCTCGAAGGCAGGCGCGATCATTATCCGGTGCAGCTTTCCGGCGGCGAGCAGCAGCGCGTGGCGCTGGCGCGCGCCTTCATGCTGCGGCCTCCCATCCTGATGGCCGACGAGCCGACCGGTAACCTGGATTCCGAAAACGGCCGCCTGGTGCTGGAACTGCTGCTTGCACTCAATCGCCAGGAAGGCACCACGCTGGTGCTGGTGACGCACGACGAGGCGCTTTCGGCCAAAGCCGACCGCCGCATCCTGCTGCGCGACGGGCGGATCGTATGAGCAACGCAGCCGGCTCCGGCGCACGCCTCAAAATCGCGTGGCGCGACGCGCGCTCGTCGCCCGCCAAGTTCCTGTTCGTGATCCTGGCGGTGGCGGTGGGCGTGGGCGCGCTCACCGGGTGTGCGTTCGTTCAGCCGCGCCTTTCACAATCTGCTGCTCCACCAGGCGCGCACCCTGATGGCCGCGGACGTTTCCGTGCGCGTGTTCTCGACGCCCACGCCGCAACAGACCGCCACGCTTCAGGATCTGGAGAAGCGCGGCGTGCGGAACACATCGATCACCGAAACGCTCACCATGGCGAATACGTCGGGAGTGCCGGAGCCGGTGCTGGTTTCCGTGAAGGCCGTCGATCCGGCGGTCTATCCTTTTTATGGCGCGGTCACGCTGGATCCGCCCGGGCCGCTTTGCGCACCGTCCTGGATAGCCAGACGGCGGCAGTTTCCGACGACCTGCTCATCCGGCTGAAAGCGCACGTAGGCGACAACCTGCGGCTGGGCGGCCAGGAGTTTCGCATCGCGGCGCGGCTGGTGTCCGAGCCGGACCGCATGACCGGAAGCCTGAACGTGGGCCCGCGCGTCATGATCAGCCGCGCAGGGCCTGGAGCGCACCGGGCTGATCAGCCTCGGCAGCCGCGCCGCCGAGCGCTACCTGTTCCTTCTTCCGCCCGGCGGACTGGATGTGCAGCAGGTGCGCAACATCCTGAAGCAAGCGTTTCCCGAAGGCATGATCGCCGACTATCGCGAGACGCATCCCATCATCACGCGCGGCCTGGAGCGCTCGACCACGTTTCTGAGCCTGATCAGCCTGATCGCGCTGATCGTGGGCGCGCTGGGCGTGGCCACCGCCATGCACGCGCACCTGCAACAGAAGATGGATACCATCGCGATTCTGAAATGCCTGGGCGCGCGCTCGGGGCAGGTGCTGCGCATCTACCTGGCGCAGACACTGGCGTTGGGACTGGCCGGCGGCGTGTTGGGCGTCGCGTTCGGCACGGTGGTGCAGCGCGTCTTTCCGGCGCTGATCGGCCGCTTTTTCCCGGTGCAGCCGCAGATGGGGCTGGATCTGGTTCCCGCGGCGCAAGGCCTGGCGATCGGCATCCTGACCACGCTGCTATTCACACTGCCGCCGCTGCTGGGGATTCGCGAGATTCGCCCGGCGGTGATTTTCCGCCGCGAGATGGCCGAAGCGCGGCTCGGATTGGCTGAAGCGCTGGAGCCGTTCGCGGCAGGCGCTCGGGATGGGGGCAGTCATCCTGGCAGGCATCGGGCTGATCGCGGCGTGGCTGGCCGGCGACGCACGCCGCGCGAATCGCTGCGCATCGGCGCGTATTTCGCCGGCGGGCTGCTCGTGAGCCTGCTGGCGATCGCGGCGGTGGCCTGGGCTCTGTTGCGCGGATTGCGCCTGCTGCTGCGCGGTCCGGGACGCGCGCTGCCCGCCGTAGTTGCGGCATGGTATCGCGAATCTCTACCGGCCCGGCAACCATGCGCAGACCGTGCTGGTCACGTTGGGCACGGGCGTCATGTTCACGCTGACGGTTTATCTGGTGCAGCACTCCATGATCTTCGAGATGATGCAAAACGCGCCGCCGGGCATGCCGAACGTGTTTCTGCTCGATATTCCCGGCGCGCAGCGGGCGTCGCTGGCTGATCTGTTGCAGCGGCAGAAGGGAATCGAGACCGCGCCCGAGATTCTTTCGTCGGTGGCCGTGCGCTTGGCGTCGGTGAATGGAGTACCGGTGGAGAAGCTGGGTTTGCAGGAATGGGGCCGCCGGTTCCTGCGCACGCGATCGGTAACCACCGCTCCGGCCCGCCCGCGCGAGACGGAGATTGTCAGCGGCGCATGGTGGGAGGGACATCCGGCGGCGCCGCAAGTGTGCGCGTCGGAGGAAGCCGCGCGCATCCTGCACCTGAAGGCGGGTATGCCGCTCGAATGGACCGCCTGGGGACGCACGCTGCGCTCGAACCTGGCCTGCATCCAGCGCACGGATTCGGTGCGCATGTTCGCGCGTTTCGAGTTCATCTTCAGCCCGGGCAGCCTGGACGGGCTTCCGGCCATCTACTATGGCAGCATCCGGGTGAAGCCGCGCGACGTGGCTGCGGTGCAGCGCGTGGTGTATGAGAAGATGCCGACCGTGACCGTGATCAACATGGCGGACGTGCTCGAAATCGTGCAGCAGGTGGTGGATCAGATTTCGTTGGTGGTGCGGTTCGTCTCGGCGTTCACCATCGTGGCGGGCGCCATCATTCTGGCGTCCAGCGTGGCGGCCACGCGTTTCGGGCGGGTGCGCGAAGTAGTGATCCTGAAGACGCTGGGGGCCACGCGGCGGCGTGTGGCCGGGATTTTCTCGATCGAGTTTCTGGTGCTCGGCGCGGCGGCGGGGTTGCTCGGCAGCGGCCTGGCCACCGGGTTCGCGGCGCTGGTGGTGAAGCGGCTGATGAAGGCGGAGTTTCATTTCGATCCGGGAGCGGATATGCTTTCCGTCGCGCTGACCGCGCTGGTGGCGATAGCTACGGGGTGGCTGGCCAGTTATCGGATATTGGGGCAGAAGCCGCTGGAGGTATTGCGGGATGAGTGATGCGGCTTACCTGTTGTCGCTGCCCGAGCGCGTGGCGCGGTCCATGAGCGCGCTCAGCGCGGGCTTGCTGCGCGAACTGAGCGAAGTGGTGCTGCCGCGCGCCGTCCGCCGCACGCGCCTCTATACGGAGCTGGTCGAGAATACGCTGCGCTTTCTGATCGAAAACGTGGGGCAGGTGGAAGGCGCGTATCCGGCGGACGGCAAGCTGGCGGATAGCTTCGCCGCGCGGCGCTTCGCCGGCAACGGCATCGAGTTGATCGGACTGCTTACTTTCCGCGCATCGCCGGTGTGGGTGCTGGCCGCGCTGGCGGATCTTTCGGGCACGGGGAGGCAGTTGATCCGCGAGATTGCGCAGAGCCTGAAGGAAGAAGGGCTGCTGGAGGCCGGCGCGGAGTATGAGAGTATCGACCAGTTGCTGGATGGTCTGGAAGGAACCGCGGGCCGTCTGGCCGAGACCGCCAACACGCCGCCCCTGGATGTAGCCAGCCTACGCCAGGAGTGGGCGGACCTGCGGCGCGAGGCGGCCAAGATCCCCACGCCGCACCTGCCTTCGGGCGATGCGCTGCGGCGAAGCTGGGAAGAGTTGAACGCCACCGCCGCCGCGCAGGGCCGGCCGGTATTTCAGGTGTCCACGCTGATGGCGCTGGCGGCGGTAAGCCGCATTCCGGAGAACGTGCTCTGGCTGTCACGCTGCGCCAAAGGGGCCGCGCGGCGCACCGGCCAAATCCTGGCCGGCGTATTGCTGGATCACTATAGCGCCACCATGGCCGAGATTCGCAGCGCAGGCTACCGGGCCTATTGGGTGCGCGAGTTCCGGCCGTATCTGAAAGCGGCCGCATCGCAGTTTTCGCCGCGGCGGGTGACGCTGACCGAGCGGATGCTGGGGCGCGGGGGAAATGCGGCTGTCAAGTAGGTCTTTCCCCGCACCTTCGCTGTTCGAATTAACACGGCCCGCCATTGCCGCGCCGATTTAACTGGAGTATAGTCGTTTCTAACGACGACATAGCACCCAAAGGAGGGTTGCATGAAAAAGTTGGTATTAGGATTCTCGTTCCTGCTGGCGCTTAGCATGAGCGCAATGGCCGCGGAGTGGACCGGTTACATCTCCGACGCCGGCTGCACGAAGAAGCAAGGCGCCGAAAAGGTTGCCGCCGATAGCCATGCGGGCTGTGCGAAAGGCTGCATCAAGCGAGGCGATAAGGCCGTCCTGGTGACGTCGGACGGAAAGGTATTCAACATCACAAATCAGGATAAGGTCGTCGAGCATGCCGGCCAGAAGGTCACGGTCGTCGGCAGATGTGGATGGCGATAACATCACGGTAACCGAAGTCAAATCGTAAATCCGGCGGGAGAAGCGGCTATTGCAGCTTGCCTCTCCCAGCCACTTCCCACACTTCCTCCACCTCACCGCGGCGGATTCCGTACATCCGCTCATGCAGGTTCACGGCCACACAGATGTGGTTGGGTACGATGTGCAACCGCTCTCCGATCTCGAACTTGCGATCGCACTGCCGCACGTCAATATAGCCGTGCTCTTCATTCATCTTGTGGAACACCGCTTCCGGCGCTTCCACTACATGGCCGAAAGTAACCTCGTTCGATCCTGAAAGACGGTCCGACGAAAATGTCTTGGAGCCGCCATCGACGATGATCTGCCCTGGGCGCGCCGCCGAGACCACCGTCACCAGCACCGCAGCCGCGCACTCTTCCGGCGTGCAGGCGCCGCTCGCCACCGTGTTCCAGTCGTTGTAGACATAAGTGCCGGGGCGAATCTCGTTCAGGCCCGGCAGCTCGTGCGAGTGGTAGAGCGACGGTGTGGATCCGCCGCTGACAATGCCTACCGGGACGCCCGCGCGGCGGAAATCGTCGAGTATCCCCCGGATGATTCCGCCGAGCGCGGTCAACGCATCCTGGCTCTGGGCGCCGTTGTCCTTGATGTGGCCCGGATAGAACGCAATGCCCTCGAAGGTCAGGCCCGCCAGGCCTTGGATTCCGCGCGCCAGATCGAGCAGTTCAACGCCGGGGAAGACGCCCACGCGTCCGAGACCCACATCCGTTTCCGATAGCACGCCGATGGGCACGCGCGCGGCTGCGGCGGCTTCGGAGAGTTGCCGCGCGGCAAACAGGCTGTCGAGCGATACGGTGACGCGCGTGCGCCGCGCCACGGCCATCAGGCGGTCCAGCTTCGAGCGGCCGATCACCGGGTAGGCGACCAGCATATCGGCCGGCGCGGCTTCCAGCATCACTTCGGCCTCGCCCACTTTCGCTACGGTGAGCCCCGCCGCGCCAAGGTCGAGCTGCCGCCGGCCGATGCGCGGCGATTTATGCGTTTTGGTGTGGGGGCGCAGCCGGAGACCGTGCGCCTGGGTGTATTCCGCCACCCGCTGGAGGTTGCGCTCCATCCTGTCCAGGTCCACCAGCAGGGCGGGCGTATCGACTTCAGAAACGCGCATCAGCGTTCCTGGCGGAACCGCATCACGATCTTATCGCCGCTCATGTCGTAGCGCAGTTCCAGGTCCTTCGCCCTCTGCTTTTCCATGGGGAAGTACAACAGGCCCGAAACCGGTTTATCGGTCTTGGTCTCGGGTAGTTCCTTCAGCTTCAGCACGGCCAGCATGGGGTTTTCCTTTTCGTGGGCTCCCGTGCGGATTTTGGCCTCGGAGGCGTCGGGCTCACCGGCGCTGCCCACCCCATTGCCGCCCAGCCGGGTCGGCGGCCCGGGCGAACCGGGATAGCCGCCAATAATCGGGCCATTGTTATCGTGCGTGGGAGTGGCGCCGGCGCCGCCCGTCTGCCTTACGACCATAGCGCCGCGGCCTGCAATCTGGCTGGGCGCGAACGGCCCGCTCCGCTCGCCGTCTTTGTCGGTTTTCAAAATGAAGTCGTCGCGGTTGACGGCGACTTCCTTGCCGAAGCGCGGTGTGACCTCTATGGCGACCACGATGTAGTGCCCATCCAGGTCGGAGCCGAGCACTTCTTTCACGGCATCCGGCTTGGCGTAGAGGGTAGCCGTGATGACCACCGATTCGTTCTCGCCGCGGGCTTCGGGGGGTTTGCCGCTGTCGTTGTTGCGGGCCACCAGGGCGCACGCCAGCGCCATGGCGAGTCCGGCGATTCTTATGCCCATGTGGGCATTATAGCGCCCCGCATCCATATCACTGTACCGGCAGGTTGGCGGTTTGGGATGCAACTCCATTCTGCGTGACCACTACCGGCTGCAGGCCGGACGGCGCGCTCGCGGGCACCAATACGTCGATCTGGTACAGGCCGATGCTGTCCGGCGTCAAGCCGCTGAACGAGACCGGCGCCGCCACGCCGCCGATGGTCACAGTGGGAGTCACCAGAGTCCTGGCCAGCGGTTGCGCGGGTGTCGGCTCGCCGGAAGCCGGCGGGTTATCCACGGCTCCCAGCCCGTTCGCATAGATCATGATGTACTGGCCCGGTTGGGCCGGATTGGCGGACGTCACAAGCTGGTAGTTCTGATCCTGCGCGATCGCCAGATGGTCTCCGTACACGAACATGGCCGGCAAGTAGGGCGCGATCGGAATGGTGTAGGGAACGCTCACGTCGCCCACGTTGACGCTCAGTTGAGCGGATGTCTGTCCCTGCATCTCCCAAGGAATCTGGAGGTTGATTTGTGTGGGACTGACATACCACAGGCGGCCGGGCCAGCTTTGGGCTCCACTCGAAGACGTAAAGCTTGCGCTGACACCGGACATGGAGTATGGCAGGAACGTGGTCGAAAGGTCTTGCGTGGCGTCGCTCAGTGCAGTCCCGAAAATGGTGACATAGGAACCAGCCGCCACACCCTTACCTACCTGATAGCTGGCGGCATCCACCACCCCATTTGCGCTGATGGCGGGCTGCGGGCGCACATACGCGTAGAAGTAAGTCGTAAGGCCCCCTGCTTGAGCCATGAAGGTCTGATCCCCTGCAGCGGGTCCCAGATCCACGTTGCTCCAGGCAATCCCATAGTCGTTCGTGGCGGCGGCCGGACCGGGCGGCACACCCGCCGGGCACGAAGACGAAGTGGATTGCTTCCCACCTCCCTGCGCCGAGGCGAAAGTGGCAGGCAGATTGGGCACGGCGATGCCGTATTGATCGACGACCTTAAATGCCACGTACCAGCAGGTGTCGCCTACTGTGCCCGTGAAACTGCCGTCATACACGGGAATGATATTGAAAGGCGTTCCATCGCTTTCGAGATACCAGAAGGGCACACTCAGGTTAGTGTTGGGGCCGGTGATGGAGATAGCGCCGTTGTAAATGCCCGGCACGGTGAAGAGGCCTTTCAACGATGCGTAGACGAGCGCATGATCTCCCGCCGCGAGTGGCAGGCTGGCGGTCGAGATACTGACCATATCGCTCGTATCCTGGTCGGATGAGGCGCTCCCAGAGATTTGGAAAGTGGCCGCGGATGGGCCCGTATTGGTAATGTCCAACGGGATGCTGGTGTCCGGCGAGCCAGGCCCGACCCAACCGAACGACACAGTGGCGGGCACCACCGTGGCTCCCGGCGCCAGGGCCAGTGCGGCATTCAGCTTGCCCGCGCCCACCGCGTTGATCAGAAGCTCTCCCGAGTTGTTATCGGCGATGTCGCTCGGATTGACACTCGCCGTATTCACCAGCGCCGACTTGATATGCGCCGGCGAGAAGCTGGGGTTCGCCTGCTTCACCAGGGCGGCGGCGCCCCCCACCATGGCGGCCGCGAAGCTCGATCCTTCGACCGTCGTGTAACCGGTAGGGTCGTAGAGATCACCCACCGGATCGAGGCTTTCAGTAGCCGTATAAATACCCTGCCCCACGGCGACTAACTCCGGCTTGATGGAGTAATCGATGGATGGCCCGCGCGAGGTGAAGTCCGTCACCAGGTTGGCGGTCGCGGTCTCCACGTGGAGAGCCGGATTCATAGTAGCTTGCGTACCCGAATTCGAAGCCAGGTAACTCTGCAGGGCCACGCCATCCGCGTCGTCGATCATCATGGCGGGGATGCCTGTATTTTCGGCGCCCAGAGTGCTGAACGGCGGATCGGTCGGGTGGCCAGGATCCTGATAGATGACCACCGCCAGTGCGCCGGCCAGTTGGGCGTTGTTGATCTTGGTCGAGAAGTCGCAGGCACCCCTCTCGACCAGCACAATCGCGCCGGTGAACGGGGTGCCGGGCAGCGGGGAGCAGGCGAGATCCGTCGGGTCGGCCGAAGAAACACTTCGCAGCGCGGCGGTCAGCGGATGTGTGAGCTTGACGCCATCCCCGACTAACGCATCGAGCGTTTGCAGAGTGGAGGGCAAATTCGAACCGCCGACCTCGACGGATGCGTACAGAACATGTCCGTTGGTGGAAGTGCCTACCGTAATGGCCGCGGGCGCCGTACCCGGCGAATCGATGGTATTCAAGCCCGGCGATACCAGGCCGGATTGGGCATCGTTGCCCGCCGCCACGACCACCGTGAGCCCCAGGGCAATGGCGTTCTCGACGGCTTGCGCGGGGATATCGCAATCGTTCGCGTATTGGGCCGGCACGCCGCTCGTCGCGCACCCGGGATCGGTGTCCAGGGGTCCGTTGAGGGGCAGGCTGCCGAACGCCAGCACCGCAATATCCATGCCGTCCCCCACGGCGTCTTCAAGAGCTTGAATCGCCGCGGCGTAGGTGGTATTGTCGTTGACGCCGGGAGTGCCGAAGATTTTGTAATTGCCGATCCAGGCCTTGGGCGCCACGCCCGTGATGGTGGCGAGCGGGGCAGTGTTGGTTTCGCCGGCGGCGATCATCGCCAGAGCGGTGCCATGGCCCGAACGGTCCTGCGGCGTCGGATCGTCAGGCAGGGCAAACATCGGTTCATAGCTGCGTGCGGCGATGATCTTGCCGTTGGTGTAGGCGATATTGCCCCGCGGAAAGCCGGCGGGCGGTTGGAGCGTGGCGTCCTGAAAGGCGGGATGCGTCCGATCGATGCCGCTATCGATGATGGCGATCTTGACTCCCGCGCCGGCGTTTGCCATGCCGCCGGGAAGAGCGCTCCACGCGCCGGGCACGTTCACCAGGTTCACGGCGACGTTCAGGTTTCGCTTGAGTGGCGGCAGCCAGATCGCGTGCTTCACTCCGGCAAGGGAGCGCAGTTCCGCGGCGCGCGCGCGGGGGATGCGCACGAATACGGCGTTCACCAGAGTCTCCGCCGAGCCGGTAACCGTTATTTTGCGGCTCTCGAGCTCGCGCCGTAAGGACCGCTGCGCCGATTCGACGCGCGCGCGGAGCGCGATGTGGCGGGCCAGCGGCGGGTCTTGCAGAATCAGGGCATATTCTTCCAGGCGGGTTGCCGCGAAGTTCCGGACGGAAAGGAGGGGCAGGGTGAAAAGGAGTAAAAGATAGAGTTGCCGCCGCATGGATCAAAAGATGCGCGCGGTTGCGCGGGGGTTCCGTTTGAAACTTTCCAGGCCGGGCTAGAGCCGCGACAGCTTAGTCGGTCACTTCAGAAGTTCACTAACGTATTTTGAAAAGATCAGCGTGGTGTAGCGAGCTTGCCGAGGAGTTCGGCAAGATCCTGGCGGGTGAACTTCCATTCGAACGGTCGGGCCGTGGTCTCCCAGTAGTATTGAAAGTCGAGGAGGCGCTCGGCGAGGGCGTCGAGGTCGGTAAGATCGTTGGGCGTCAAGACCTTCCGCTGGACAATGGAGAAATAGATCTCGATCTGGTTGAGCCAACTGGCATGGACCGGAGCGTGCACGAGGGTCAGACGAGGATAGAGGCTCCGTAGACGTTCGACGGCTTTGGCGCCACGGTGGGCCGAGCAGTTGTCCACGATCCAGAAGACGCGACGAGCATCATTGTACGGCGGTCGCGTCATGACTTGCTCGACAAGCCGATCAAAGGGAGCAATACCATTCTTGGATTCGCAGCGGCCAAAAATTCTGGCGTGATGGACGTCCAACGCGGCGAGATAGGTCCAGGCGCCGCAACGGAAATACTCGTGCTCGACGCGCATGGGTGTGCGTGGCCGGCAGACCTGCGTGGCATGTTTGCGGCGGCGGGCCTGGATGCTGGTTTTTTCATCGGCTGAGATCACGAATTCATCTCCCCGCAGCGCACGGCCTTGCCATTCCCGTGCATACAAGTCCAGCACGCGGCCGGCTTTGGTGGCGAAATCCGGATCACGCGGAAAGATCCAACTGCGGTGATACCAGGGGCGAATGGCGTCTTCATGCAGGAGGCGCCACAAGGTACTGCCGCTGATAGATGCCACCAAGCCGCTCTGCTGGACCTGCCGCACCAGATCCGTGGTACTCCAGCGGGACAGCGGCAGGCCATGCGTGGCCGGCAACTCACAGGCCAAGGCCTTAACCTGAACGACGAGCTCTGGGGGGAAAGTCCGGGGGCGACCCGGACGAGTATGCTCTTCCAATCCTGCGAGGCGGTCGGCAAAGAAGCGTTTGCGCCAGAGAGAGACAACCTCACGGCGGGTGTCCAGGCACGCGGCGATCTCCCCGTTGGGCATACCTTCGGCTGCGTAAAGGATCATCTTGGCTCGTTGAACTTGAAAATACGGTAACGTATATTTTGCAGCACGCCTGCGCAGTTCGCCTTCCTCGGTGGATGAAAGGGCTATGGCGAAGGGACTCGATCTTGGCATGTTTGCGCACCTCACCAAAAAGGATGCCATGCCGCGAGCGCGATTTCAAGCTGATTTATACGTTAGTATATTTAAGAAACGCGGTACTTAGCCGCGCCGATCGCCTGGCCTAAATGCCGCTGGGTGTGTTCGGCAATATGGACAATCAGGCCAATTACGGTGGTCGGCAGGCGCTGCCGTCCCACCCAGCGCGGCTCGGCCAGCGTAGCCGGATCGATTGCGCGGATGGCATTCTCGGCCCGCCGCAGCGACTGGTCCACGTCCGCCAGCAGTTCCGCGAGACTGGCCCCCGGCTCCATTTCCGCGCGCAGCGCAGCCAGTTGTGTCTCATCCAGCACGCGTACTTCAAGATATGAGGTCAGCCGATCCACGCTGCCTGCGATATGCCGAAGATGAAAGCCCAGCGGCGCGAAGCCATGCGGCCGGGCCCACACCTGACTGCCGGTCAGGCCGGCGGTGTGCCGCGCCAGATCCTCGCGCGTCTGCTGAAAGCCATATAGCGCGGGCGCGAGGAGCGGATGCACGTCCGGGAGCGGCCCACGCAACCATGCTTCCGGCAAGGCTTCTAGCAGGGCTTCCGGCAGATTGTCAGGCACGCTCAGCTCTTCTTGGCGGCCTTGCGTTCCACGGTGAGCGGCATACTGCCCCCGCCTTGAGTGAAGGTGCCCTTCATCGTAGTAGCGTCTTTATCGAGCGTGGCCTCGAAAGACCCGCCGACTATCTTCAAATCCAATTTCACCGTATCGCCTGTGCGGGAAATACGGTTGATAGGCAGGCCGAGGCCGCCCTGTTCCACACTGTCGAACGTGCCTGAAATACTGCCATCGGCGTTCTTGGTGAAGTGGAAGCGCAAGTGAAGCGGAGTGCCGTTGAGATCCAGCACGCCCTCCCACAAACCTTCGAGCACCTGCACTTCGCCGACGTTGGGCTGCGCTTTGGCTACTGCCCGCGGCTCCGATTTCCATTTCAAATCCAGCGGGATCGCCGCGCCACCTTGGTTGAAGGCGCCGGAAATGGTCTTGCCGTCATCGGAAAGTTTACCCTCGTAGTGCGGATCGCCCGGGCCGGGCATCCCAAGGCTGACCGAAGCGCCGTCAACTTTTACGTTATTGAGCGGCAGTTCCGACAGGCCCTGTACGGGGATATCCATTTCGGCTGCCCACTTATCGCCGTCGCGATGCAGGTTGAACACGAAGCCCAAGTCGCCCTGGGGTGTCGCGAGCGTGCCCTCCCATACTCCAGCAAGATCATGGGCGGCCAGCACGGTGGCTGGCAATAGGAATAATAAACCGGCGAGGATAGCGAGATATCGTTTCATGGTGCTCCTAAGTGAGATTGTATACGCAGATCGGACCCGGGTGTTCCGCGGCACAAGGGTATCCGAACTGCACAAATGCACCTGGGAGGTTTTCTTAGTTATGAACTGGAACGAAGTAGAAGGCAAATGGAATCAGTTAAAAGGAACGGTTCGCGAGAAGTATGGCAAGTTCACCGACGACGATCTGGAGACCATCGCAGGTAAAAAGGATCAGTTCATCGGGAAGCTGCAGCAACGTTACGGCATGTCGCGCGAACAGGCCCAGAAGGATGTGGAATCGTATGTGCACGGGCTCCGCCTGACCGAGACCTCGCGCACGCACGGCTCGGGCGGCAGCGCCCAATTCTAGTCTGGACGTTCCGCAACTGTCCGTAGCCGGCATCCGTATGTAAACCAGGGTGCGGGGGCGCGACGCCGTGCGCTTGCTACACTGAGAGTGCATGGCGGCCAATCTCGCACCCATTTCCAACCTGGTGGGCGAAGTGGCCGACTTGCGCGGTATGCGCGAGTGCCTGCAATGGTTCACGCGCGAGAAGCAGTGGATCAACGAGATTCACCTGCAACTTTGCCGCGTGCCGGCGCCCACCTTCCTCGAACAGCAGCGCGCCGAATGGATGGTGGCGCAGTTCCGCAATCTGGGGTGGGATGCCGAATATCGACCGCGCAGGCAACGTGGTGGCCACACCCGATGCGCACACCGAAGGGCCCTATGTAGCGCTGACCGCCCACCTGGACACAGTCCTCGCGCCGCGCATCAAGGAAGATATCGCCGTGGATGCCGGACGGACGCTTTCGCGGTCCGGGCATCTCGGATAACGGCGCGGGTCTGGCGGCATTACTGGCGATCGCGCGGGCTCTGAAAGTCTTGCCCGCAGATCGAGGGCTGGCACACCGGTCTGCTTGCTGGTCGCCAACGTGGGGGAGGAAGGCGAAGGCAACTTGAGCGGCATGCGCCATCTGTGCAAGCAGTCGGCCTTGGGCAAGAAAATCGGCGCTTTTCTGGTGCTGGATGGCGCGAGCACCGAACACATCACCAACCGCGCGCTGGGCAGCCGGCGCTTCGAAGTCACTTTCACCGGTCCAGGCGGGCATAGCTGGAGCGATTACGGCGTGGGCAATCCGGTGCACGCGCTAAGCCGGGCCATCGCGCTGTTTTCCGATACGCGGCTGAACGGACTCGCCGAAATCGAGCATCAACGTAGGTTTGATCGAGGGCGGGGCCAGCATAAACGCCATCCCGCCGCTGGCGCGCGCCAAGGTGGACATTCGCTCGGAAGCAACGAGAAGATGGATGAGTTGGTGGATGCTGCTCGATCAGCGCCATCGAGCGCGCGCTGGAGGTGGAAAATCAGCGGGCCACCGGCGGCAAAGTGGCGGTCAAGATCAAAGAGATCGGTTCGCGGCCGGCCGCTAACCTGCCGGAACACTCGCCCATCCTTTCGTATCTTCGCGCGGTGGATAGCCACCTGGGTATCCGCTCCCATCTCGACTGCGCTTCCACGGACGCCAACATTCCCATGTCGCTGGGCATTCCCGCCGTCTCCATCGGCGCGGGCGGGCAGGGCGGCGGAGCGCATACCACGCAGGAGTGGTTCAGGCCCGAAGGCCGCGATCTGGGACTGAAGCGCATTCTGCTCACGCTGTGCCTGCTGCTGCGCGATCCTCAATTCGCGGTGCCTCCGCGCCAGCCTGGTGAACGCAGTGAACGTACCCGTGGCGCGGCGCGCCGAAGCCGCGCTGATCGCTCAACACCGTCATTTGGGGCGCCACATTCGTGGTGGTGAAGCAGGCATTGCGGGATGTATCGCCGGTGCTTTTTCTGGCGTTGCGCTTCACCCTGGCGACGGTCGCCCTGCTGGTTCTGTTTCGCGGATTCTGGAGCCATCCGCGGAATCCGCGCGGGTCGCTCGGTGGGCGGCGCGGTGGCGGGCGTGTTCCTGTTTTCCGGATACGCGTTTCAGACCATCGGTCTGCAATATCACCACCGCGCCGAAATCCGCCTTCTTGACCGGACTTACCGCCGTGATGGTGCCTTTGCTTGGCGGCGCTCGTCTATCGAAATATGCCGCGCCTCAGGGAGATCGGCGGCGTCCTGGTGGCTACCGGCGGCATGGCATTGATGACGCTGCCGGGCGGCGCGGCGCCGGGTCAGGCCATTTCCATGAATCGCGGCGATCTGCTGACCATCTGTTGCGCGGTCTGTTACGCCGCGCACATCCTGGCGCTGGGCCGCTATTCGCCCACGGCCAGCTTCGAATTGTTTCCACCGCGCAGATCGGGGTTTCGGCGCTGCTGGCGTGGTCGCTGTTCCACTGGATGGAAACGCCGCACATCCGCTGGACGGCGGGAGTGTGGGTGGCCATCGTCATCACGGGTTTGTTTGCCACAGCCTGGCCTTTACATTTCAGGCCTGGGCGCAACAGATACACCACCTCCACCCGCACCGCGCTGATTTTCATGCTGGAGCCGGTGTTTCGCCTGGATCACATCGTACCTATTGGCCGGCGAGAGCCTCTCGCGGCGCGCGGCGGCGGGGGCCGGGCTGATCCTGGCGGGCGTCCTGCTGGTGGAGATGAAACCGTTCAGCGCGGCGGGGACATCCATTTGGTTAGCGCCGCATCTCGAAGGCTGTTCCACGGCACTCCGGGGTATAATGAAGCAAGACTTTGAACCGCGAAATCCGCGGAGGAGCGAGTTAACACCCATGAGTTTATTTGACAAGTTGCGTAGACAGAAGCTGCTGTCCTTCTCGCTGATCCTATTCACGCTGGCTATCGGTGTGGTGATCGGCACGTTGATCAACACCGGCGTGAAGGCCGCCAAGGACAACACGGCGGCGCCGGGCGCGACCCCGCTGACGATCCCAATCCTGTCCAGTTGCAATCGTCTTTCGCCGGCATCGCCAAACAGGTGGAGCCGTCGGTGGTGAACATTTCCACGACTTATCTACCCAAGGCGCCGTCGCAGGCGCGCAATCGCCGCCGCGCTACGCCCCAGCCACAACAACCCGACGAAGGCGATGAGGGCGACCAAGGGCGATCAGGGCGGCATGGAGGATTTCTTCCAGCGGTTCTTCAGCAACCCGTTCGGCGGCAATGCATGCCGCAGATGCCGCAGCGCAAAGGTTACGCCGCTCGGCTCCGGCGTGGTGGTGGACCGGGCCGGCTATATCCTGACGAACAATCACGTGGTGGATAAGGCCGACCGCATTCAGGTGAAGTTCATGGGCGATACCACCGAATACGACGCCAAAGTGGTGGGCGTGGATGCGGCCACCGATCTGGCGGTGATTCGAGTGGAGGGCAAGAGCAATCTGGCGCCGGCGCACATCGGTAATTCCGACGCCGTGCAGGTGGGCGATTGGGCCATGGCCATCGGCTCGCCGTTCGGCTTCCAGGCAACCGTGACGCTCGGCATCATCAGCGCCAAGGAGCGCGACGTCGATCCCACCCAGCAGTTCCAGCACTTCCTCCAGACCGACGCGGCCATCAACCCCGGCAATAGCGGCGGCCCGCTGCTGAACATCAATGGCGAAGTGGTCGGGATCAACACGGCTATCGCCTCCCGCTCGGGCGGCTATCAAGGCATCGGTTTCGCGCTGCCGATCAACAGGCGGTCAAGGTCTACAACGAGATCATCAAGAACGGCAAAGTGATGCGCGGCGTCGATCGGCGTTAAAGTTTATGCCATCGGAGAGCGCCAAGGCGGAGGCGCTGCTGAAAGCCAACGGCGCGAAGGAAGGCGTGTTTATCGAACAGGTGCGCCGGGTGGCCCGGCGGACAAGGCCGGCATTAAAGCCGAGGACATCATGGTGGCCGTCAACGGCAAGCCGATCCACAATGGCGGGGAGTTGATCGAGCGCGTGACCGAGACCCCCATCGGCACTTCACTGACGGTGACCGTGCTGCGCGAAGGCAAGCGCATGGACTTCCATGTAGTGGTGGCCGACCTGGCCCAGGTGTTCCCGGATTGAATTCGGCAATGGCAAAGAAGAAGAAGCCGCTCCGGCGGAGGGAACCCAGGCTCGTTTCGGCATCACCATCGAGAACCTGACCGATGCCCGCCGCGAGAACTTGGGCGTCAAGCAGCACGGCGTCTTGATCAGCGCTATCGAGCCGTCCTCTTTTGCGGAAGATATCGGGATGCAGCGCGGCGATGTGTTGGTCGAAATCAACCGGCAGCCTGTGAATACGGTAGACGACGTCAAGCGCATCCAGAACGCGTTCAAGCCGGGCGAGGCGGTGGCCTTCCGGATCCTGCGGCAAACCGGCCGCAACGAATGGACCACGGTGTTCCCGGCGGGCATATTGCCCAACCGCCCATAAACGCAATGCATCCGCGCAGAGCCTTTGCGGTGCTGGCGGCCGGACTGATGTGCGTAGCGTTTCTGCCGGCCGCCACCGCCCAAAAGAGCGCGACGCCAAACGCGCAAAAGAGCCCGACGCCCAAGAAGACGGCTACACGCAAGCCGCCGGTGAGGACCGCGCATCACGCCACGGCATCGCATAAGACCCCATCGTATAAGGCCGTTCCCAAGCGCACCGCGCAAAAGACGCTTCCGCGGACTCCGCGGGCCTCGCGCCCATCGCAGATGGAGCCGACACCGGACCGTTATAAACAATTCCAGGAAGCGCTGATCAAGAAGGGGTACCTGCAGGGAGAAGCCACCGGCAAATGGGACGAGGCGTCCGCCGACGCCATGCGCCGTTTCCAGCGGGATCAAAACCTGGAGCCAACCGGAAAACCCAATCAATCGCTGTCGATCATCGCGCTGGGCTTAGGTCCGCAGCACTGAGTTTTTGCCCGCCCCGCCTTGCTAGAATAGGAAAGTCCACATGGCCGTCCGGTACCTGCTGAGCGCCGGTCAGCGCCACCTTGAAGGAAAGCGGTGCGGCTTGCGACGATGCCGCGCAAACTGCGATGCCCGCGAGACTTGCCGCGACAATCACACCGCGACGCGAGATTGAAATTCTCATGGTCGTCTCCCTGGGTTGCGTTCCTCGCACTTTGATCTAGAGGCAATTCGCCGATCCGCAATGGGGGTTAGGACTGGCCGGCGTGAAAGCAACGTGGCGAAAGGCTCTATTGTTCCAGCGATACTTTGAGTGGAAGGAAGAACAATTCCATTTCGCAGACGTTAGTGTGTCATGAACGACCCCGCTGTAACTGCTACAGCAATGTGTCGATTTAGCGAGAAAAAACATTGAGGACCAACAGGGCCGCATCGTTCGGCAGCGCGAACTTATGGCTACGTATGAGCGGGACGATGATATACCGCGGTTGTCAGCAGCGCGCCGTGTCCTTGAGAAGATGCGGAAGCAGCTTGCTCAGATGACAGCGGCTCATGCTCAGGCCGAAGAGCATTTGTCGAAGCTCACGGTGGATGAGGCCAGCGTTGAGAAAGTGGTGCGCGATACGCCGATGTAAGTGCGACTTGAACGCGCGACGGATCACTACGCCCGTGGCGGGCGGTGGCACGCGTCGTCGGTGCGGAACGTGCTCGCGCGAGGCTAACGTTATCGACGAATGCAAAGTTGACCGAGGCACGTCCGGAATTCGTTGGCATAAAATGACGGCGCAAAATGCGAGAACAAAGGCTTCACTGACATACCTCAAAACTAATGGTATAACGATCGACGACGCCTGTTCGCGTCTTCACGGGCACGGTGAGCAGCCAAGCGACAGCGCCTTGCGTGCGTCCGCTTCACACTCGTTGTTACACGAGACACAGGTGAGACGAATTTTGTGAGCTGTTGCTGGTAGTTGAGGGCCGTCGAGCGCTCTAGAGAACCCATCTGGCGGGGCGGCGGCATTTGTGCGCGCACACGCTCGGGGTCGGCGTGAACCGGCCGGGCGCGTTTGCCGAATACATCGCGCTGCCGATGTCGAATATCTGGCGGCACGCTCCGTCTATCGATCTGGACATCGCGGCGATCTTCGATCCGTTCGGGAACGCGGTTCATACAGCTCTCTCCTTTCCGGTGTTGGGTGAAGACGTATTGATCACGGGCGCGGGACCGATCGGGTTGATGGCCGCTGCGGTGGTGCGGCACGCCGGCGCGCGATTCGTGGTGGTCACGGATCGCAATCCATTCCGGCTCGCGCTCGCCATGAAAATGGGCGCGACGGTCGCGCTCGACGTCAGTAAGGGAAGCCTGAAAGCCGTGCAACAGCAGCTAGCAATACGTAACGGTGCCAAGCGGGCACCCTGCAGGCAAGGCCATGGCGAGCTCGACCACTGCTTGACGCCCGCGACCTGCTTGGCCGTCGGCACGTCGATGACCTGCGGCGCGACCGCCTCGCAGATGTTCTCGGTGCCGGCGCGGTAGAAGAGCGTCGGCTGGTTGGGCAGGACGGGGGCGACCGCGCCGCGGCCGTAGCCGTCCGACGGCAGGCCCCGGACGATCTCCGGGATCGTCTGCGTTGCGTCGGCGTTCTTCGTGCAGGGCGAGTCAGGCCGCAGACGTCGGTGAACCCGAGGCGGGCGTTGAGCGCGGCGCAGAGGTGGTCGCGCCGCGAGACGGCGACGATCTCGCCGTTCTCGCGGCGGTCGCGGTCTCGGCCGCGTTGGTGACGATCGGCGACGAGAGCAGCTCCTTGACCAGGGCGTTCCACGAGTAGTTCGAGCTCGTGAAGTCGCTGACGATCTGCTGAAGACCGGGTCGGTCGCGTCGCAGGCCGACGAGTTGGCGTAGTAGCAGAGCTTCTGCACCCAGCCGCGGCGCGAAGAACGGGTGCGTCGCCAGCGTGTTGCCGAAGTCGGCCACGCTCGTGACGGGCGCGATGACGCCGCGGAAGGCGAACAGCCCGGCTGCGACGTCCACGTCGGGTCGATCTGCTGCGTGGTAGTTCCACGAGTAGGTCGCCGCGAGGATCGACCGCGAGGGGTCGAGGATCTGGTGGCAGCTGTAGCAGGCCGGCCTGGCTGCCGCGTGCGCCGTGTCGAGGCCCGGCGTGCCGGGCGGCGTCGTCGTGTCGGTCCCGTCGACCATCGAGCCCAGCGCGACGATGAGCGTCTGGTTCATCGTGACGCGCATCGTGTTGCTGGTGTTCGTCTGCCAGTTGGCGAAGAACGCCGGCGTGCTGAAGAAGCCGACGCGCGGGATGTTGAGCACGAGCTCGGTCGCCGTCCGCAGCGTCGGCAGATCGTAGAACGTCGTCGTCGCCTCGCCCTGGCGTCGGCGGCCGGATGGTCACCATCGTCCAGTCGGTGAAGTCGCTCGCCTGGAGCTGCGGCGCCGCGCGGTGCCGCCGACGGGCGGGCACTTCCGTCCGCCGCCGGGTTGCGTCCAGCCGTCGAGCGACCCGTAGAGGAGGTAGTGGAGCGTGACCGAGCTCGGCCGGATAGACGATGCGGATCGGCCGTGCACCCGGCGACCGTCGAGTCGCCGTCGCGACGTCGGGGTCGTACCAGTGCATGTAGTTGGGGCTGGTCGGGTCGAGCGTCTCGCGCGATGGGGATGGGCCCTGCGGCGCCTCGACGGTGATGCTCAGCTTCGGGTTCGCGTTCTTGAAGCGGTCGGTGACGTTGCTGTTGTCGTCGACCTCGTACAGCGTCGAGGAACGCGTAGAGCTCCTTCAGCGCGGGCGTCATCATGAGCTGTCGTCGTCGTCGTCGCCTGCGTGAGCGGCTGGCCCTGCGAGATGAGCTGCGAGCATCGTGCGCGCGAAGCTCTCCTGCGCGTTCTGCACAGGAGCGGGACGTCGTCGGGTTGATGTCGATCTGGTTCGGGTAGGACTGGTCGGCGTAGTCGGTGTAGCGTGACCTGCGTCTGCTGGAACGCGAGCTCGAAGAAGCGCAGCATCTTCTGCGTGTACTGGGGCAGCTGCATCCAGCCGTCGATGAGCGGCCCGAGCTGCGTCGGGTCCGCCTGCGACGGCCGCGATCTCGGCGTCGGTCGGCGGCAGGCCGACCAGGAGGTTCTTCACCTTCGCGACGTAGACCGTCAGGCGGATCGGCCTGGAACGGCATCGAGGCGCCGCTATCGGGCGTCTCGTTCTGGGCCGGGCCGATGCGCTCGAGTGACAGCCGACGGCGCTGGACATGGCGGACGCCAGGAGCGTCGCGGCGAAGGCAGCCAAACGGACACGGGTCAGGTTCCTGGGGCGCATGATGGCGCGACCCAGTGCAAGCGCGGCACCAACGCTCGGGCCCCGTGATTTCGGTCACTTCGACCGGGCTGCGGGGGGCGGTGGACGTCGTACGGTTCGTCCCTGGCGCGTCCAGGTGAGGAGAAAATGCCGAGAGGCAGGGGCCATAGGCGTTCGCAGCTCCATGCCGTTTCTCACCCCACCCCCCTGGCCCCCCGCCCCGCAGGCGCGCGGTGCCCACGGACCCTCGAGCAGGGCGGGGGGAACGTGAAAGTGGCGGCGGTCGGGCCTCGATGAGTCGCTTCCGTCTTGGCGCGTCGAGCAACTGTTGGAGCCTGATGTCCGATGGGCGGGGGTGGGATGGCGAAGCAATCGAGGCGCTTGGGAGTTGCTGCGCCCTCGCGCACGACACATGCGCGGATCGCCGACCCCGGCCGAGAAGCGGCTATGGCAGCACCTGCGCCGCGGGCAGCTCGGCGTGCGTTTCCGAGCCCAGGTCGTGATCGGACCCTTCATCGTGGACTTCTACTGCCCCGCACAATCCCTCGTGGTGGAGGTCGACGGTGGCGTGCATGACAGGCGTGAGGACATCGACGCGCAGCGCGACACGATGCTCGGCGCCATGGGACTCCGTGTGCTCCGCGTTCGCAACGAGGACGTGATGGGCGCCATCGACGGGGTCCTGCGAGTGATCGCCGCCGCCGTGCGCCGCCGGTAGCCCTCCTCCGCGAGGCTGTCACGCCACGTACCCCACTCGATGGCGTTCCGACCCCACGCTGCTTTCACGTTCCCCCCGCCCTGCCCGAGCGTCCGCGAGCACCGTCGTTTGCGGGGCGGGGGGCCAGGGGGGTGGGGTGAAGATCGGCACGGAGCTGCGAACGCCCTCTAGGGAGCGCGCCCTCGTCACGCTCTGCCGATCCCCTCGGTCACCTCGGCCGACAATCATGGCGACGAGCTTGCCGTAGAGGTCCTCGCCTTCCTCGCGCGTCGCTTCGGCCGGAGCGCCGTGTACGCGCGGTCCATGCCGATGTCGCGGAAGCGGCTCCGGCCGGCCGCGATATCGGCGGCGAGGTTGACGCCGACCCGCGGAAGCTCCTGCCGCACGGCGCGACGCGGCCTCCGGCGGCGAGGACGAGGGACGTCTCGTAGCGGCCGGCGTGGCAGTCGGCGCGCTTGAACTCGTCGCTCAGCGTGCGACCCCAGCGCTTCGTGAGCGGCGACGCGACCGAGGAGCCGGCGACGCCCTGCACGGCGGCGCGCACGGCGGCGTCGTGCGCGGGCTCGAGGTGATTGCTCACCAGGCACACGTGTCCAGCCATCGGCCCGCAGGCGCTCGACGATGGCCCGGAGCAGGGCCGTCAGCACGGCGGCCGGGACGCTGACGGCCCCCGCGAAGCCCTCGGCGAAATCGGTCGCGCCGTAGGCGACGCTGGGTGCGACGACGGCCGTGATTCCCTTCTCCGCCAGCGCCCGCACGCGCGCGACGCCGCCGTCTCGCCGAGCAGGGTGTCGGTGGCGAGCGGAAGGTGCGGCCCGTGCGGCTCGACGCTTCGGACCGGAACGAGGACCGCCATGGGCGGACGCGACTGCAGCTGGCGGACTTCGTCGGTCGTGAGCTCGCCGAGGAGGCAAGTGCACGGTGGGTCGTCCTTGAGGAACACGACGATGCCGTCGGCCACGTACGTGCCCGGCTCGCCGACCCTCAGGTCGAAGGTTGGCACCTCGCCGGCGACGAGCTCGAGCGACCGCACCACGTCGCGACGCCCTTCGAGCCTCTCGCCCGCCCTTCCCGACCCGGGAGCGGCGAGATCGGGCTGCCGAGGTCGAGCTCGTCGGCGCGCACGCGCCGGCCGTCGACCCAGATGGGATGGTTCGTGGTCACGCGCAGCGTCCCGTTGATGACGACGATGCCGGCGGAGGACGCCTCCGGATCGTGCTGCAAGACCGTCGTCACCGCCGCCGCGACGAAGTCTCCCTTCGCCGCGTCGTAGGCGCCGCGAGCTCTCCAGCGCGCATCCGGTCGATCGGCTCGAACGTACCATCGGCCATCGTGATCATCGTGCCCGCGACGAAGCAGCCCCCGCCGCAGCAACTCTGGATCACGGGGCACGACCCGCCGCAGCCGTTGGGCGCCTCCCGCAGCAGCCGGTGCACTTGATGTGTGCCGCCGCAGACGTTCGGCGACTCCACCGCCGCGCACGTGTCGTAGCCCGGTGCCGGTCCCGCAATCGAGTTGTTGCCGCAGCCGTTCGGCCACGTTCCGCAGTTGTCGCCGCGGCGGGGCAGGCTCGTGAGGGCGTGCACCGCACACGTTCGCCGTCCCGCCGCCGGCGCAGGTCTCCGGTGTCGTGCAGGTTCCGCAATCGAGCATGTTTCCCGCGGCCGTCCGGGATGGATCCGCAGTTCTTGCCCTGAGCGGTGCACGTCGGTCGGCGTCGCAACCGCACACGTTGGCCTTGCCCGCGCCGCCGCAGGTCTGAGGCGACGTGCAGGCGGGGCAGCTGAGCACGTGGCCACAGCCGTCCGACGGCGACCCGCAGAGGCCCGTGCACGTGAGGGGGACGCACGGGTGGCGCCACCCGTTCGGGCCGTTCCCACCGCAGTTCGGAGCGCCCGCATCGGTCGCGCACGCGCCGCAGTCGTACGTACCGCCGCAGCCGTCGGGAACCGTCCCGCACTCGGCGCCCTGGGCCGTGCACGACTGGGGGGGCGCGGCGCACTGTTGTTCTGGCGCGCCTGGTCGGCGACGGTGCAGGTGCCGCAGTCGAGCGCGTGGCCGCAGCGTCGTCCACGGTGCCGCATTCGGCGCTGAGGGCCGGGCACGTCGTCGGAATGCACTGGCACTGGCCGCCGCTGCATTCCCCGCCGTCCGGGCAGCTGCCGCAGTCGAGGCGCGTTCTCGCAGCCGTCGTTCTGCGTGCCGCACGCGAAGCCGAGCGCGGTGCAGCTCTTGGGCGCGCAGGTGCCCCCTTCACCCAAGTCGTCGCCGCTGCCGTCGTCGACGGTCCCGTCGTCGCCGCCGTCCTCCGCGGCGTGAACCGCGCCGAAGTTGACGCCCACGATGTCGTTGCAGCCGCCGATCAGGGCGAAGCCGACGCCGCAGCGAGCGCGAGCGACGTGAGGAGGCGGGCCTCTTGCTTGCCCATGTCTAAAACTCTCCCCGGAGGAGAGCGCCGCCCGTCTGCGGTCCGATCGCAGGAGCGAGGGCCACGCTGGACGAGTGGCCGCCGCCGAAGAAGACGAAGTACGCTCCCGTCGCGCGGCGACGAGCACTCCCCCGGCGATGAACGCGACGGTGCTCGTGGGAGCGAGCCACTGACCCTGCGATGCGGCGGAGAGCCCCTGCGGATCACAGGTGAGGTCCGGACAGTGACTCTTGACCGTGCTGCCGCGATTGAGCGCGAGCAGGCCGGTCACCGCGCCGGTAGCAAGACCTGCCACGCCGATGCCGCCGAGCACGAAGCCGACCGTCCGACGTCCACGCCCGGTGGCTGGCGGCGCTGCGGGGACAGGGACGGCGTCCGGCGCGGGGGCCGCGGAGGTGACGGCGCCGGCGTGCCCGTCGGAACATCGCCCACCTCGAGCATCTGCTCGACCTGGTCCCCCTCGTGGAGGCTCAGCGTGTAGGCGCGATCGGCGTGCCCCGGCGCCGAGACAATGACCAGCGCCACGCTGCCGGGATCCACGAGCATCGGATGCGCCGAGGGCGGACGCGGGGACGACGGCGTCCCCCCTGTGGACCACGGCGTCGGGCGGCGCGGAGGGCGCCAGACGCAGCGTGAGGCGGACGATGCGCTTGTCGACCTGCGCCTCGCGCGCCAGAGCCAGCGTGCGCCGGGCGTCGCCGCGCGGGAACCCGGAGGCGGCGACGCCGAAGTGCTCGTGGGCGCTCACGAGGTGGCCGGCGTGGTCTTCTTGCAGTCCGCGAGGTTGAGGAGCGTGCCGGGTGCCGGCTCGATGCGTTCGCTCTCGGCGAACCCTGGCGCAGGCCGTCGCCCAGTCGCCCGCCTGCACCGCCTTGCGACCGTCGCGGAACGCGGCCTCGGCGTCCGCGGCAGCCTGCATGAGCTACAGGGCTCGCGCAGAGCAGCGCTGCCACGAGGGGCCCGTAGAGCAATCCTCGCGGGCGCATCAGAAGCGCTGGTCGAAGGGGTTGGGCGCCGGACCGCGTGGAACGACCGGGACAGGCTTGCTCAGGGGATGCACCGAGGGCGCTGCCGAGGCGCTCGTCGGAGTCGCTGCGGACCGCTCCGTGCGGTGACAGAGGGCGGGGGCGTCACGGTCGGCGAAACCTCGGTCGCGGCGGAGAGCGCCGTCGTCGTCGCCGCCGGAGGGATGGAAGTCTCCGGCACGACCGGGGGCGAGGCCGCCTGGACCGGGTGCGTCCGGCGAGAAAGCACGAGCACCACGACGAGGGCCGCGACCAGCACGCCGAACGCGGCGAGGGCGACGATGGCCCCGCGGCCGACCCGTGCGGGTGCGGAGTCACTGTGGAAGCGACGGCGACGAGAATGGACGTCCCGTCTCAGCGCACCCTCCGGCACGGCGAGCGTAGGCACGTCCGTGCGGTTGCCGCCGACCAGCGAGGTCCCCGCCGTCGCCGGCGGCGCCGGGGG
>CAWCJP010000012.1:0-226297 GCA_963795925.1 Bryobacterales bacterium
GACGCATCGTGAAGACCGCGACTACTGGGAAACAGAGTTTTCGAATCTTCTCTGCCTTGCTCCCGAATCCATCCCTGCAGGACCGCGACCGTGGGCTTGGCCAGGGGTGTACACCGTTCCTTTCGACCTTTGCCGCTACAACGCACATGTGCACCGGCTCCGAATGAAACGTCTTCGTGCCGCAACGCGGTCATTTCCGACAATCGCAGCCCGGTCTGAACAGCTGTGATCAGAAAAGCATGGTCACGGCGTCCCAGCCACCCTGTTCGATCCGGCGCAGCCAATAGGGCTTCGATCTCGGGGCGAGTCAGGAAACCCACCATCGTGCGTGGCTGGCGCTGGTTGGGTATGGCGAGAACCCGCTGAATGAGTTCTCCCTGCGCCGGCGATTCAAGAGCGGCGTAGCGGAAGAATGACCGGATTGCCGTTAAACGCAGGTTACGGCTCCTGGGGCCGTTATGCCGCTGGTTTTCCAGATCGTTGAGGAAGGCGTCAATCAATGACGGATGCAGATCGACCAACCCCAGCTGAGAGGGAGCCTTGCGTAGTCGTTTCTGTGCGAACCGCAGCAACAGGCGGAATGTGTCGCGATATGAAGCGATGGTATGAGGGCTGACTTTCCGTTGAGTCATCAAACGCATCGAGAAGAAAGCCTGTAACAAACGGGGGAGATCAGCGGGTGCCCGCATTCAGGTCCTCCCATCTTTTCTCCAGTCTCTGGCTGGCCGCGCCCAGCAGTTCAGGGGTGCCGGTCAGATACCAGTAGGTGTCGGTGACGTGGGCGTGCCCGAGAAATGTAGACAATACCGGCAACCGCCGCCTCGGGTCCTCACCGTTGCGATACCAGTGCAACAAGGTCTGGACCGCAAAACGGTGACGAAAGTCATGCAGGCGTGGACCACGACTGGCGTTGACGGCACGCAGTCCAATCTGCCGGGACAGCGTGTAGAAGGTTCGGTGAACCTCGCCTTTGTCGAGGGGGTTTCCGTTTTTGTTTACGAGAAAGTGGCCGTCGGTCCGAGCCCCAAACCGGCGATCCCGACGTTTCACATAATCGGCAAGGACCTTACAGGTCGAAGCATGCACCGGAACCAGCCGCGACTTTCCAAACTTAGCCCCGCGAATCGTGAGGATGCTTTCGGACCAGTCCATATCCTTCGTTTGAAGGTTTAGCGCCTCACCGAGCCGCAGACCTGTGACTGCCAGTAACCCGAACAGGCAGTGGTAGGTCCATGGGCGCAGAGGATCGATGGAGGGCCGATTCTTAGCAGCTTTCAGCAGTGCCCGGATCTCACGATCGGAATATATGTATGGTTGAGCGCGCGGCGGTCGGCCCGGCAGCAGTCCTGGGGGAGGAACTTCTGTAGAAGAATCCGTCGCGCTCCAGTAGCGAGCGAAGCCGCGCACAACGGTGAGCCGCGCCGCCCAATCATAGGGCTTTTGATTCGCATTCAGCGTTGCCCACTCCAGCGCCAGGTTAACCGTTATGTGTGAACTGCGCTTTCGCGCCAGGAACGACAGGAACTCCCGCAGCCCACCCTCATGTTTAGCCAGCTTGAATCCCAGGCCGCGACGCATTGCAAGATAGTCCCGGACGGCCGTTTGGAGTCGCTTCATCGACCACCTCCTGGCCACGGCAGTGCCAGCGTATGCAGAGCGGTCACGTCGACTTTGGCGTAGATCGCCGTCGTGTTCGGGCTCTGATGACGGAGTAGTTCGCCAATCTCATCGAGCGAGCCTCCCTGTCGGAGCATACTGGTGGCCAGGGAGTGTCGAAGCACATGAGCCCCTGTATGTGCTGACTCTATGCCGGCATGTTTCAGAGCGCGCCTGACGAGTGAAGAGATCGTCGACGAGTTCCCCAGACCGACTAATGGAGCGCGGTGGCGAATGAACACTCTTCGAGTGGCAGAACGCGGTCGGTCATGACGAAGATAGGCGGCCAGGGCGGTTCCCACGTCCGCAGCCAGCGGCAACGGAGCCGACTTCCCGCCCTTCCCGCGAATGAGGATCTGCCCGGAACTCCAGTCGATATCATCCAGGTTCAGGCCAACGACTTCACCAGCCCTTACACCGAGCCTGGCGAGCAGAAGCAGAATGGCATGATTCCGCCGTCCGATTGAAGTTCTTCGATCACAGCACTCCAGAACGCGTTCCACGTCGGCGGCCGGAAGATAATGTGGCAGAGTGGACAGCGACCAGTTGGGGACGGTCGGCACACAACCGGCAAGATCCTGGGTGATGGCGCCGCGGTATCTCAGATAGCCGAAGAATGACCGCAACGCCGTCACCATCAGCCGGGCGCGCACGGCACCCAGCTTACGTGCCTGACGGATGACAAATCCGGTCACATCCAGTGTTCGCAACCCGCTAAAGTTCGGAGTCCGATTGTGAAATCGTTCGGACAGGAACTGCTCAATGACGGGCACGTAGTTGAGCAGCGTCGGTTGGGACAGGCCTCGTTCCTGAGAAAGATAATGCCGGTACTCGCCGATCACTTTGGATCGGGCGCTGTCGTCCTCGACGGGTTGTTGGACAATGCCTGTTTCGCGAAACATGGCGAGCAGTCGAGCCAATGCTTTCGGATCGCCTCTGCGGACTCTGTGTTGCCTGCGCCGAAGCTGCAGGAAACGATCCACCAACATGCCGTCCAGATCGCGGACTTGAATCTCTTTTCGCTTAAGCCATCGGCTGAGATCCGCGATTACGACGATCTGTCCTCTGATTGAGTGGCGTCCGTAACCCTCGTCGGCCAGACCGGTTGCAAACGCATCGAGATATTCGTTCAAAGGCCCCTGCCGGAGCCGTTCTATCGTAGTTGAAAAAGTGAAGAGCTGGTTTATCACCTTCCCAGAGTGCCAGGCAGAGAGTCGAAATATGCCGCGTCTCCCCGGCTGGGAAGACTTTGAACAGGCTCTTCCAAGTCAACACGCGGCATAGTTCGGAAAGCGGCATAGTGGCGCTTATGCCGCATGCGGCATAGCCGCCACGCCTTCGCCACGCATCTGCTCGAAGGCGGTGCGAACTGCTTGTCATTCAGACTCTGCTGGGCCACGCGAGCCTGAAAACCACGGCCGGCTATCTGCACCTCTCCGACAGCGCCGTTCGTTCCACCAGAAGCCCGCTGGAAATGCTGGGCTCGCTCGATCTGGTCCGGCCGCGAACGCACCGTTCCACCGAAACGATGAGCGAACATCGGCTCGAAGTGGCCGATGTCTTCCGCACTTACGAAAAAGAGTTCTTCGCGCAATGGGGACACGTCCTCGGTCCCCAACAGCGAAAGGCCTTCGAAGCGATTCGCGACTGCCGCACGGCCGCCCTCGGCGGCCATGTGGAGTATGTGGAGCAGTGCGATACGTGCGGGCATCGCGTCATCTCGTATAACTCGTGCCGCAACCGGCATTGCCCAAAGTGCCAGGCCATGGTCGCGCGCAAAATGGCTGGCCGAAAGGGAAGCCGAACTGTTGCCGGTTCCGTATTTCCACGTCGTATTTACGCTGCCGCAACAGATCGGCGGGCTGGCGCTGCAGAATGCGCGCGAGATCTATCGCATCCTGTTCCGCGCCGCGTCGGAAACGTTGCTCACTATCGCGGCCGATCCCAAACGTCTGGGCGCGGCGATCGGGTTTCTGGCGGTGCTGCACACCTGGGGACAGAACCTTCACTTGCATCCGCATCTGCATTGCGTCGTTCCCGGCGGCGGCATCGGTCCGGACGGCGCAAGCTGGATTGGATGCCGGAAACAGTCGTTCTTTCTCCCCGTGAAGGTATTGGGCAGCCGGTTCCGAAATCTGTTTCTGACTTATCTGCGGAAAGCGTTTCGAGGAAGGCAAACTGACGCTTCCACGGAGAGATGGCCGGTCTGGCCAGACCGGCCGCGTTCGAGGCCCTGTGCCACCAGGCGCAGGCGAATCAAATGGGTCGTCCTTGCCAAAGCCGCCGTTCGGCGGACCGGAGCAGGTTCTGAAGTATCTGGCCCGCTACACGCATCGGGTTGCCATCTCCAACAGCCGGATTGCTGTCGATGGAAGACGGCCGGGTGACCTTTCTGTGGAAGGACTATGCGGACGGCAACAAGACCAAGGTCATGACGCTGGACGCGGTCGAGTTCATCCGGCGCTTTCTGCTGCATATCCTGCCCGGCGGATTCGTGCGCATCCGGCAGTTCGGCTTTCTGGCCAACCGGGCGCGGCGAAAGAAACTGGCGCTGTGCCGCGTACTGCTCGGCATACCGGCAGCGCCGGCGAAAGCCGCCGCTACCGATCAGCGAGATGGAAAAGTACACGACAAGCAATGTCCGGCCTGCAAGACCGGGCACATGATTCTCACCCGGGTCTTCCAGACCGCGCCGCCGCACGGCAGGACTCGTCATGAGGTCCCGATTGCGAGAGGCCGATTGTCCCCAACCAGCCTTCATTGAGGTCAACGGTGATCTGCGCGCGCAGCGGGTTCCACGGTGCGAAAGCATCTCGCAGAAATCCCTGCCGAACCCGTAATACGCATCGCGCTGGCAGATAAGCGTGCCGCCAGATTCGGCCCTCGAACCGCCGCCTGCGACCCGACAACCAAAGCCAGGAAGCCATTCAATACCCATAGAGCACGGTCCGGCTCAGTTCAATGCATTCTATCCGCAATGCTCCGGCACGATTCTTACCTAACACCCGAAGAATTATCCGGCCGGAGCACTACGGATAGAATCCTAAGCATTAACGCCTTTTAACAAAACGAGTTTCGCCCGCAGACTGCGTCAGCGTGACCTGCGGAAATGTTACAAACCTGACGTGTGTCGTGACTCATTCTCTCGGAGTTTGCACCTACGATCGCGGCGCAAAAAACAATAAAGCCCACGAACAGGCTATTGATAAAGCGGCCCGTATTTCCTGTATAGCCGAAGACCCATGGCTATATGAAAATCCAGATGCCGAGGATCGAATTTAACCAGCTCAAAACGGTTGCGGCCGGGTGATTCATCCGGATTAGGGCGAAGAGGAAAATCAGCGCGCCGATAATCCAGCTGTTCCAGGCATTAGAATTTCCGGAACGCGCCATAGATCCATGGCGAAACGAAAAACCACAGCCCGCAAAAAGAGCAATGAGGCTGGCTCCCCGCGCCGGATGAGTATCAGTACTGGCAGGTGTCATTGTTGTACTCTCGTTAGTTGGACGTGTGTCTTTTCTTGCGGGTTCCGATAGCCGTATGCGGCTCGGCCGGATACGTGCTGTTGAATACGGATCTAAAAGCGATCTCGAAATTTTTCGCACCTGAAGTGTTTCAAACATCGCAATCTGAAGCCGGCGAACGTGCTAAAACGTTCATGAAATCGAAGCGATTGCAGTATACTACTGAAGCTGGGAGAAAGAAATGGAAACCCGGCAGTACGTCTGATCGGGGGACGTTCGGTCTGGGTGACAGCTTTTCAATCCTGAAGTTTCCAAGGAACCGCGTTTTTTGAAAAATAAAGCCTCATTGTTAATTCCACTGACTGCAGCTATTATGCTTTCTCAGACGGCTTGGGCTGCCTCAGAGACTGTCCCGCTTCCATCAACCGGCCCCGGCGGCATCAGCGGTTCCGGAGTGTTCACTGTTATGACAACAGCGGACCCCACCATTGATGACATCAGTGGCATCACCGGAACCTTTCTGGACACGGGCGAGGGGGGCTGACGGGGGCCGATTTCCGGCTTGGTTCCTTCCGTTTACTCGACGTCCCTGCCCCGGCGCGGTGGACTTGTAGTCCGGCAGGTTATACGTTCGACAACTTGTACTACCCGTCAGGGTTCTCCCGCCATTTGCGCTTTCGACTACCCCTTTTCTGGCGGTGTGCTAGACATTTTCGGCGTCCTGTTCAACGTGAACGACGCAGGAACGATGTACACCTCGTAGATCTCGGGAGTTATGTGTAGTTCCTGGCACCGGGCTCAACTATGCAATAAGTGTTGCCGACGGAGTAAACACAATCAACGACGGCGTGGGGGGTAACGGCGTAACCCTCTCTTCTTTCACCGCTGCAACAACCCCGGGACCCGTAAACACCCTTCGTGGCCGGCATCGGGTTGATCGGCCTGATTGCTTTGCGTGTCCGGAAAACCATTTCGTCACCCATCGCCTGAAATCGAGCAGCGACTTACAAAGCGGCGGAGCGTGTCAACAAGAGTGAGACAGGCGGCGTAATAGTTTAGTATCCATCGTTAGGTCTGATCCCACCGCCTTTCAGGCGGTCAGCTTTCAGCTGGTTTCACCTTTGTCTTTATTGCGCATATTGTCGGAAAAAGCGTCGGAGTGACGGCGAGGCGGGCCACCTCAGCCCGGCAATTCGCGTCCCGAAAGAAAAGCACGTTGAAAGCCGCACACCTCGTTCTTTCTTCAGGCGACTTTCAGTCGACAACGCACCCTACCGGCTTGAGCCGGTAGTTGTTTAAGGAGTATTTTCCTTGTTGGAAGCTGGTGGATTGATCCAGACAGCGTCGGGCAAGGAAGGATGTTGCGGAGCCCGGCGGACGAACCGCTCGGGATGGGCCTGGTAGGCGACATCGAGAACGGCCTGCCGTTTCGAGATGAGCTGGGCGGCCTGGCCGTAATGGACAGTGGCCGGGGTCAGCAGTTGCAGCCCCGAGTGATGGTGCTGGTGGTTGTACCAGGGAAAAAAGTCCTGGCAGAAACGGCGCGCATCCTGGATGGAACCGAAGCGATCCGGGTACTCCGGCCGATACTTCATGGTTTTGAAGTGCGCTTCCGAAAACGGGTTGTCGTCGGAGACGTGGGGGCGGCTGTGGGTCTTGACGACGCCGAGATCGGCGAGCAGTAAGGCCAGCGACTTCGAGGTCATCGCGGAGCCGCGATCGGCGTGGATCGTGAGTTGACCCGGCGCGATCCGCTGCTTTTCGCAGGAGTTTTCGATGAGCTGTTTGGCCAGACCGGCTGTCTCGCGATACGAGATCATCCAGCCAGTGACATAGCGGCTGAAAACGTCGAGGATCACATACAGGTAATAGAAACTCCACTTCACCGGACCCCTGAGTTTGGTGATGTCCCAGCTCCAGAGCTGATTCGGGCCGGTGGCCAGCAGTTCAGGCTTCCGGTAGGGAGGATGGATGAGCTGGTCGCGGCGTTCGCGGTTCTCGCCGCCGGCATCCAGCAGCCGGTACATGGTGCGGATCGAGCAATGATACTGGCCGTCGTCGAGCAGCGAAGCGTAGACCTGTGCCGGAGAACAGTCCTGAAAACGCTCCTCATGAAGGCAAGCCAGAACGATCGACTTCTCATCGTCCTTCAAGCGGCGCGCCGAAGACCGCCGCGCCCCCACAGGCGGGGGAGAAAGCCGGCGCCTGCGGCGCCGGTAAACCCCCGACCTGGGAATCGGAAAGATCCTGGCAGGCGCGCTTCACGCCAACCACCGAACCGAGTTCTTCAGCCGCGGCCATCAGGAGTTCTCGCTGTCCGGAACCGGCGGCAACGGGCGACCCAACAGCATGGCCACTTTTTTTTGAACGTCGATGATGAGTTCCGCCTTGCGCAGTTCTTCCTGCAGGCGTTGATTCTGGCGGCGCAACTTCTCGTTCTCGCCGGTCAAGGGGTTGCGTTTCGGCTCCGGTCCGCGTTTCCGTGAAAATGCGCCGTCCACGGCGGCATCGCGTTCCTTCCGCCAACTCGTCAACGTGGAAGAATAGATTCCCTCGCGCCGGAGGATCTCGCCAATGCTGCCGGTTCCGGCCGCCGCCTCCACCTCGGCAAGAATCTTCTTCTTATAAGGCGCGCTGAAACTGCGTCGCTTCGCCTTCGGCGTTACTTCCGGGTCCGGGGATTCCGCCTCCGCCAAACCCGACTTCTGACCTTCGATCATGATTCATTTCCTTCTCGCCCTGCTCTCTATTCTGAGCCGCTCGTATTGGCACGAAGGGATACGCCTTTGGCGAGGCGGTGATCCAGCGTCGCGAGATGACGACATGACAGGTGGTTTGACAGATCCGTGGCGGATAGCGTCACAACGTTCTGTCGGAGTCTCATCTAACATTCAGCCCTTCAACAGGACCAGCACCGAGTATACGTCGGAACGCCAGCGCGATTCCAAAGGGAGGAAGGGCCGGCGGAGCGATGAATGCGCGCGCTTCTTTGCGGCCGCAGGCGTTTTGAGCGGCTCAGCATCGGTGGCCGTGGGGGTGCCAGCGAGCGGGCGGCTGCAGGCGCGGCGGGTTTATTCCTTGCCACCCAGGAATGTAACCGCGTGCCCTCGGAGTGCGGCGGCAAATTTCTTAAATGTGAGGTCTTCGGCCGGTTGAGTGATATTGGTGGGACGGGCGTTCGTTGCCATTAAAAAGCATGCCGAACTGTACAGCCGGTCAAGTACGAGGCGACGGCAGAGCATCTCGTACCTCTTGCTGTAGCTCACGCCTTCGTAGCCCGTGCGGCCATCTTTTTCTTGTATGCATTACCCCGAAATACGGGGTCTACCTTGAAATATGGTTCGCCGCTCCTGACCGGGTTTTTAACCTCATCGTGATCCTCAAGAAGAAACAGGTACCCTAGCAGCCCGTGGTATTAGTCGATTTTTTCTCCGCAACATGTGACGCCGTGAATGTTCTGATCGTCTCTTATGCATGGCGATGGGAACGCGGAAGCAGGAGCGTCAGCAGGAGTTCTGGATCGCGACCAAAGATGTGGTCGAGCCTCCGGGCAACGCTTTTTACGATCGGCTGAACAAGATCCTGGACGAGCATCGGTTCGACCGCAAGGTAGAAGCGCTTTGCCGGAAGTTTTATAAGAAGAGCCAGTATGGAAGGCCGAGCATGGCCCCGGGCGTTTATTTCCGGGCGCTGCTGATTGGTTACTTCGAAGGTCTGGATTCGGAACGCGGCATCGCCTGGAGGGTTGCAGACTCGCTGTCATTGCGCCGGTTCCTCGGCTTCGCTCTGGATGAACAGACTCCGGATCACTCAACCATCTCACGGACGCGGCGATTGTTCTGGCTGGAGACGCACAAAGCCGTCTTCAAGTGGGTAATCGGGATACTGACGGGCGAAGGATTGATACAAGGGCAAACGATCGCGATCGACGCCACGACGCTGGAAGCCAACGCCGCCATGAAGAGCATCGTGCGGCGCGATAACGGGCAGAGCTATAACGATTACCTGATCGGTTTGGCGCAGGCGGCGGGAATCGAAAATCCAACGCGGGAACAACTGGCGCGGATGGACCGGAAGCGCAAGAAGAAGGGCTCCAACGACGAGTGGAGAAGTCCCGCCGATCCGGATGCGCGCATCACGAAGATGAAAGATGGCCGCACGCATCTGGCCCACAAGGCCGAACACGCCGTCGATCTGTCGAGCGGCGCGCTGCTGGCGATCATGCTGGAGCCGGCCAATGAAGGCGATACAACCACGGTGCATAAAACGCTGGCGGAAGCGCAGTCGGTGTCACGGCAGATTCATCCGCTGGGATTGCGGCAGTTTCTGGGATTCGGACTGGACGAGGAGACGCCGGATCATTCGACGATCTCGCGCACCAGACGGCTGATCGATGTGGATACGCACCGGAAGGTTTTCTTCTGGGCGTTGGGATTGCTGGCGGACCGGGAACTGGTGAAGGGTAAGACGGTGGCGATCGATGCGACGACGCTGGAAGCGAACGCGGCGATGCGCTCGATCGTGCGGCGGGACAACGGAGCCAGCTACGACGAGTTCCTGCAAGGTCTGGCGAAGGAGTCGGGAATCCAGACACCCACTCGGGAAGATCTGGCGCGACTGGACCGCAAGCGGAAAAAGAAGGGCGCCAACAAAGACTGGGTCAATCCGCATGACAGGGACGCGCGCATCACGAAGATGAAAGACGGCCGAACCCACCTGGCGCACAAAGCCGAGCATGCTGTCGATCTGGAAACGGGCGCGGTGCTGGCGGTGACGCTGCAACCAGCCGATCAGGGAGACACCACGACCATCGTGGAAACGCTGGCCGAGGCGGGCGAGAACGTGGCGGACCTGATCGCGAGGGAAGCGGCCGAGGCCGAGCCGGGCGTGAACCTGGAAGGCATCGAAGAAGTGGTGGGCGACAAGGGTTATCACAGCGGCGCGGCACTGGTGCGGATGAAAGAATCCGGCGTTCGGACTTACATTCCGGAAAAGAAGCAGGCGGGCAAGCGGCACTGGATCGGAAAGAAGGATGAACAACAGGCCGTCTACGCCAACCGGCAGCGGGTATCGGGGAACTATGGCAAGAGCCTGCTGCGCAAGAGAGGCGAGTTGATCGAGCGGAGCTTCGCGCATTGTTACGATACCGGAGCTATGAGGCGAACTCATCTGCGCGGACACGAGAACATCCTCAAGCGGCAATTGATTCACGTCGGCGCATTCAATCTCAGCCTGATTTTCCGTTCGCTGATCGGCGCAGGCACTCCGCGGGAGCTGAAAAACCGCCTCGCATTACTCGTTTTTGTGCTGGAGCGGCTCATTAACACCCTGCGGGACGCCAACCGGGACTTCAAAGGCACTTACCTTTCCGCGCCGGGTCCTCAAGCTGCCCCATCACGCCCTGCATGCTGTCTCGACTGTCGTCCCTCAAAAAGACGGGGTTTCGCCACGGGCTGCTAGTACTACTGTGTTATAAAACATGATATATTGTTTTTGTTGTGAGCGCCACATCAACGAGAGCGCCAGGCGCACAACAGAAACGGCTCGCTGCATATCTCGATAGCCTGGCGCAGGCGGCGGGACATTCGGACCGGGTCGTTCCTTTCAAGGCATATTGCACGGGTCTGCTTTTGCCTGGGAGAACGGAAGAGCGTTGAGCCGATGGCAGCGCGACTTGCTCCGGATAATGTTCGCCGCATGCATCAGTCCCTGCATCATTTGGTTGCGGACGCGCCCTGGGATGATGAAGCGTTGCTGGACCGGGCTCTGGATACGGTGCTGCCTTCGATGCTGCGGCAGGGTCCGGTGGTCGCCTGGGTGGTGGACGACACGGGTTTCCCGAAGAAGGGCCAGCATTCCGTGGGAGTCGACGCGCCAGTACTGCGGGCAGGTAGGTAAGCAGGACAACTGCCGCGTGGCTGTAAGTCTTTCCGTGACGACGGAAGCAGCGAGTATGCCGATCGCGTTTCGTCTTCTACCTTCCGGAAGTGTGGGCGAACGATCAAACAGCGGCGGAAGAAAGCCGGCGTTCCGGAAGAGGTCAGAGTTTGAAACGAAGCCACAGATCGCGCTGGACGAAATCAAACGAGCACGGGAACGCGGCGTGCCCACAGGCGTGGTGCTGGCCGACGCCGGTTATGGCAATGACTCACAGTTCCGGGCGCAACTGACCGAATGGAAGATGACCTTATGTCGCCGGGCTCATGAGTACGGTGACGGTATGGAAGCCCGGCGAACAGCCGTAGCCGGCGCCGAAGCGGAAAGGCATGGGGCGTCCGCCGAAACTCCTGCAGCGCGATCCGAAACATCAGCCGGTAACAGTGAAAGACGCTGGCGTTGTCACTGCCAGCCGGATGCATGGAAAACAGTTTCGTGGAGGCAGGGCGTCAAAGAGAAACTCGACTTCGCGCTTCGCCGCTGTTCGTGTGCGGCCCGCTCATCGCGATTACTGGCGCGCGGAGCCGCATGCGGAAGAATGGCTTCTGATCGAATGGCCGAAGGAGGAGAGCGAGCCCACCAAATACTGGTTTTCGACGCTGCCGCCGGACATGCCGCTGACCGAACTGGTTCACCTTGCCAAACATCGCTGGATCATCGAACGCGATTATGAAGAGTTGAAACAGGAACTGGGACTGGGCCATTTTGAAGGGCGAGGCTGGCGGGGATTTCACCATCACGCCACTCTTTGCATCGTCTCGTATGGGTTCCTGGTTGCCGAGCGGAGCCGTTTTTCCCCCTCAGCCCGCGCCGGCCATCTTGGATTACGCGCCGCCGAAACTGCCGCAAGGCTTCCGGCCGCGCGGTTCGCCGCATACGTCCCGAGCGGCATAATCCGCACTCGATCGCGACCATCAGAATCGTCATTGCCCGCTATCTGATCGGGTTGCTTCCTCAATGTCCCTGCTGTGGATCGCGATCCGGATAGTCTTCGGCGTCCACATCCGCCTCGACTATGCAGGATGCGGGACGTGAGTGGTTGGGGGCCGTTTGCCACGCTCCCGTCCAGCAGTTCCACGCCCTTGAGTTTGTCGAGCGCAATGCAGCGCCAGTTATCCGGCGACCCCATCGGCTTCAGGCCGCTTTCGCTTTCTCCGCCATACTGGTAGCAAAGCGCCCGGAGTTGCCCTTCTTTATTCCGCCCCAGCCGATGCGGGCAAAACAGTCGGTGTCGATCGTGGTAAACAGCCGAGATTGGCCGTCTGCTCTCCACCGCCGCGCGCACGATTCGATAAACTATCCTCCTGCCTCGCGCCGCCCGCTCCTGAAACGCCATTCACCCCTTCAGATTACTCGCGCGGGCCGTATAACTCATGAAGGATCAATATTTTATAACACAGTAGTACTAGTCTCGTCTTCGAACTTCAATGCCGGGCCAAGCGAGGGAAGCTGGTTCTGAGCGCGCACCACATTCCTTGGTTCATGGCGGGTTAAAGCCCCTCGATGTAACCTACGCACCACTCGCTCCCCCCCACGTTAAGGTCAGGCGCTCGTTAGTACCAGCGTAGTACCTTTTCTGCTGCTTACAGATTGAAAGCCATCGTCGACTGCTTGAAGATCGAACTGAGGTCTTTGCCAGTCAACCAAGCGCGCCGCCACCTTGCTCGGCTTGGTCAATCGCCGAAATCAGCGGACGGTGAACTCACGAAGGAATCGTAGCCTCGATGACAAAAGGGTGGAGGCCAGGAAGGAAATGGTCCGATTGAACACAAGACTGGATCCGTCACAAACGGGACCTGAAGCGGAAAGGTTCCATAGCGATTTGCGGAAGCTGGTGGTCGGCCAGGAGAGAAGCGGCGATCAGATCGTCAACATCTATCAGACTTTCCTTGCCGGCATGACGAGCCCCGGCCGGCCGATCGGAAACTTTCTGTTTCTCGGGCCCGACCGGACCGGCAAGACGCGGCTGGTCGAAGCGGCCGCCGAATCGCTGGTGGGCGATGCGCGCGCCGTTCTGAAGATCGATTGCGCCGAGTTCCAGCACAGCCACGAGATCGCCAAACTGATCGGCTCGCCTCCGGGATATCTCGGGCATCGCGAAACGCATCCGCTGCTGAGCCAGGAAGTGCTGAACCAGTACCACACCGATAAGGTCAAGATCAGCTTCGTGCTGTTCGACGAAATCGAAAAGGCCAGCGACGCGCTGTGGAATCTGCTGCTGGGCGTTCTCGACAAGGCGACGCTGACGCTCGGCGACAACCGGCGCGTCGATTTCTCGCGGGCGATGATCTTCATGACCAGCAACCTGGGCGCCGCGGAAATGGGTTCCATTTTGAGACCCAATCTGGGATTCGCGACTTCCGAAGTGGAACGCCGGCGGCCGCGGGCGAAACCGATGAAGATCTGAATGCGAAGATTTCGCGCGCCGGCGTCGAAGCGGCGCGGCGCAAGTTCACGCCCGAATTCATGAACCGGATCGACAAGGTGGTTGTGTTCCGGTCGCTGGGCAGCGAGGAACTCGGGCGGATTCTGAGCATCGAGCTGAATCTGCTGCAGCAGCGGATCTTCAATTCGGCGAGCACGACGCCGTTCGTCTTCAATCGTGACCCCCGAAGCGCGCGAGTTCCTGCTGCGCGAAGGCACGGACATGAAGTATGGCGCGCGGCATCTGAAGCGCGCGATCGAACGGTCGCTGGTGCATCCGCTTTCGAATCTGATCGCTTCCGACCAGGTGCATGGCGGCGATCTGGTGCGGGTCGATTTCGACGCGGAGCTTGGTGCTCGTATTCGTCAAGGAGGCCGAGGAGATGCCGGCATACGCGATGGTGCAGATGATCGATACCGTGCCGACTCTCGTAGATGCCTGTGACAGCAGCGGCGGCATTGGAAACCCAGCGGGCTATGGTCGTCAGCGCGAAGAGACAGCGCAGGTAACTCTCATTTTGTCGGCTCCATAAAGCTCCATAAAAAAGACCTTATTCGCACTTGCGGCCCGCCTGGCGACAGCTCAGCAATACCATGACGATGAAGAAGACCATCAACGGCTTCAGCGCCAGCGAAATCGTCATAATTGTGGAAATGGAACAGCCCGGCCGCGGCGGCGGCTCCTTCATGAAGACGCAGACGGAGATGGTTGTCCGCACGAAGTCAGCGTTGTGGAGCGGCCAGCGCTGGTGGCGCAGCCGGAATGCCGCCGCTGAGCGCGCGCCCGCAGCGGCCATGGTGCAGCAGCAACTCGCCCGCATGCCTGGCGCCTGTGGATTAACGTTTAGATCTTTGCGGCGTTCGTGAAATGAATATTGGCGCCGTGGGACCGATTAGGTTCCGGATGACGCGTCGTCCATCCTATGTCCGGATGGGACGAGCCATCTGAGCGGGTCCAGTTAAACAAACCTCAGCGACCGCGCGTGCCGCGGCATCCCGGCCGCCAAGCCCGGTCCCACTGGCTCCGGCGAGATCCCACTGCCTCCTCCTGCCTCATCGAGGAACCCCCTTTGGCAAAGTCCCCCGAAAGAGGCGTTCGGCGCTCGACTTCCGCGCTCTGGCCACCGTTCATTCTCCGCCGGGCCTTGGACCGAACGAAACGAAGACGGACGATGTCGACGAATTTCGGCCATAATTACCCCGCAGCCCTGATTGCGGGCAGATCAGGGGTCGTGGCCAATTCTTCGTTGATCCCGCTCAGCGCCAATTCGTTCAGCCTTTTATCGGTTTCTATTTCCTCGTGCAGAGTCTCCTCAAGCAGACCAACAGCTTCACCGAATCCGAGAAGTTTCGCATGTGTCCGGGCCGAGCCGTAGCCGGAGATTTCATAATGCTCCACCTTCTGTGCGACTGCGATCAGACCCGCGTCACGGACGGAAGTTTCGTCGCTGTCCCTCACCACTTCATTCCCATCTTTGATCAGCCCCGCGCCATCGCGGCGCATTTCTTAGTGGTAGCTTCCTTGCCCAGTGAGGTGAAAATGCGGTCCAGGCGTTCAACGTGATTCTCGGTTTGATCCAGGTGTACCTCGAATGCATTGCGGAGTTCGTCCGATGATGCGGCCTCAGCCATCTTCGGCAATGCTTTAGTCAGTTGCTTTATCTCCGCGTCATAAAGATCGCGAATTTCATCGAGAAACAGTTCTTCAATCGTAGTCATTTTTGCCATTTTTATCCTCCCTCCTTTGGAGACCAACAACTACACTGAAAAAGCCGTTCAGTGCCTTGTCCCGGCACGGCAAGAACTCCCCATAAGAGATAACTCCGCGGCAGGCAATGCTTGATTGATGCGCACTGGCTCGAACGGGTTACAGGATGAAAATCGTTACCTTGTTCGTTCATGGGAACAAACCTCCGGGCCCATGACTGGCACGAGAAAGTACCATTCGCGGAAGGGCGTTCATTTTCAGTGTCCTGAGGGAAAGTTCGCTACTTCGGAAGTGTAAATCGCCGGAAAAAGTTGCAGCAGGCGACCTGGCGGTCCGCGTTCGAACCCGCTGAGATTAGGCCGACCACGCCTAATTCGCCTGGAGTAATTCCAGAATATGGATTGCGGAGACGCTTCAGAACAAATAGGTCTAAATTAGACCTGATCCAGAATGCTTGGACTCATTTCGCTGATGGGCGGCGGCAAAAATTACCAAGCTCGCCGGACCCGGATTGAAGGAACTTGACCGTATAGACAAAACCAGCTCGGCGTAAAAGTTAATCGGTTCGACATTATCAGAACAATGAAGGACAGAAATCGGCTTCTTTCTGATGTGTTCAAGTTGGTGGCCAAACGCCAGAAGCGTAATCATAGTTGAGCAATCGCCGAGACGGCTTCGGCATCCGAACCCCGCGATTCTGCCGAAACGATTTTTGAGCTGGTCATCGGCGGTGGCCTCTTGGGCGCCAGTCGGCACAGGTCCTTTGCCGTCTCGGTTCTCAGGTCAGTATTGTTCCTGAGCCAGGAGGATACGTGATGCCGCAACAGATTCTGTTCGCAGCTCTTGCGCGGGATGGAATCGATATACACTTCTTCAAATGCATGCAGATGCAATCAAAATGGCTGCCAATATAACTTCACCAGGGCGCGTCGGATCCGGTGAACTTGACGGTTGAATTGAATCATCCCGTCCGGCCCAGCCACCGCAAAACTCCGCTCAGCAGCAAAACGGCGCCGCTTTCATCGTTTTTTCGGCGGTAAATGACTTCGCGTAAATCGTGACAAAGCCGGTCTTCGACCATATGAACCACGAATGGACGGTGAAGTTTGTCCAGCACCGAGTGGGCGACTCCGGGATATTGCGAGTCTCGCCGATTTCCCAGGGTGGATGATTCTTATTGTGACTCGCTGTTGACAGAGATCGGCTGGCCGATGATGTCTCCGCTCACGACCATTTCCACGCGCCGGTTCTGCTGGCGTCCGGCGGCCGTGTCGTTGGAAGCGACCGGACCGGCCTTGCCCAGTCCAACGGCCTGGACAGTTGGTCGGGCGATGCCGTTCGAAACCAGATAATCGCGGACCGCATCCGCGCGCCGCTGCGAGAGCTGCAGGTTGTAATCGTCGGTGCCAAGCTGTCGGATTGGCCTTCGACTTCCATCGCAGCGTGGGATAGGCCAGCAGAATTCCGGATAACTTTCGCGAGCTTCTCCTTTGCGCCCGGTTTCAGCGTCGCCTGGTCGAAATCGAACAGCACGTCGGACATATTGACGATCAGACCGCGCGCTGTATCGCGGGTCTGCAGGATCGCGTTCAGTTGCTCGAGCAGCAGACGCTCGCGCAAGCGCCTGCGCATCCTGCTCGGCCTGCTGGCGCGGGCGGCGTCGGCCGCGGCCTTTTCACTCGCCAGCCGCTGCTGCTTCGGCCAGAGCCGCCTGCCGCGCGGCTTCCGCTTCTTGCTGGGCTGTTTCCGCTTGCTGTGGCGGCTCGGCCTGTTGCTGTGCGTCGGGGCCTGATCATCGCAATGTCCGCGTCCTGCTTGCTGCGTTGCGCATCCGCTCGTTCCACGTCGGCCTTCGCGCGAAACGGGCTTGCTCCTCGGCCTGCGCGTTGGCCTGCGCCTCGCGCTGCGCCGCCGCGTCGCTTCCGCCTGCTCGGCGATCTCGCGTCTCCTTCACGAGACTGATGCGGCGCGCGTCTTCGGCCATCTGCGTGGCTTCGCGGGCAACGGTATCAGCTCCTTCTCGTTCTGGCTGTGGTAGTAGCCTTCGGCATTCTGCATGTCGACGGCGACCTTCAGCATCGTGTCCGCGGCGAATCTGTCGGCGCCCTGCGCCTTCGCGATGGCGATCGCTTCGCGGGCTTCGCGCAACTCCAGCGGAACGCGAAGGTCGGACGTGATCGGCGTCAGCGCATCCGCCCGCCATGTTCAGCGTGTACTGGCCGCGCTTCAGCAATTCGTATTTGGCATCGATGACTTCCCAGGTCCCAGCGGTGTCATTCCGGACGAAGTTCTCCATCACCACGACGTCCGAGGGCTGGCTCACGGAAAAGTAAGGTCGGCGGTAACAATCAGTCCAAAAGTTTGAAGATCGGTGGTCGCATACAACTCGGCGCTCTTGTCGTTCGGGTCCTTCAGCGTCACTTCGCCGAGCCGCTCGGCGCGGCCTTCGGGCGTAATCGCCCAGAGGACGAACGTCAGATATTCCGGACCGAATTGCGCGGGGTTCGACAAATGATCGAAGTGCAGCGAAACGCGTGTTGTGCCTGTATTGGCAGTCACATCGGCATCGCCGCGCGCCTCCGGCATCAGCGCCGTTCCGCGGAAATCGATTTTCGTTGTTCCCTGGCGATTGTGGTAATTAACGGCGCTCACCGTCGCGACGTCACATCGACACGGAATTGCTCACTTCATTCGAGCTCGGCGGGGTAACATCTCTTTTAACGGGGCTCGGCGCCTGTGCCCGCAGCACCGCGGTCAGTAAGAGAACGAGTACGGGAAATTTCATCACTTTACAAAGGCCTCCAGCGGCGTAGTCGAGCACGTCGAACACCTTTCGGCCGTGATGGGGCCATTTGCCTGATGCGCGATTGTGATGTCGATAACGCGAAGCCGCGGTACAACTCGATCACCGTCAGTCTTTCCGCCTTTTCGCCACGCATGATTCAGGAAAGCTGCTTACCACATCGCGCTTTTTGATTGTCCGGATAACTCCCATGGCAAAGCAGGTGCTTCTATTGGACCGCCCGCTCGGATATGGCGATGAGAAGCGAGCACGGCTGCTCCCCTGTGGATGGAAGCGCCTGCGAAGTATGCAGCACAGTTTTAGGTGCGTCTACCGGCTTATCTCTCAGTGACCCGTGTGTGGCCAACAGAGATTGTTTCCAGCTAATCTGGCCGGATGGATGAGGAAATAAAGGTAGCTCTAGGGTGGGTCAGGCTCTTCAGCAGTAGAAGAACCATAGTATCGCCGCGCTGAAGTGTGGCATCGCGACCTACGCTTCGTAAATGGTTAAGGCGGTATCAGGAGTGTGGGGAAGACGGTCTGGCCAGCCAGAGCAGACGGCCGAAGAGTTCCCCAGCCCGGAGAATCGGAGAACGTGAGCGTGGATGGATTCTCGAATTCCGCGGCCGGCGACTGGTTCGCGGCGGATCGAAAGCGAACTCAGGCGCACCCACGATTTTCGGGTATTCTCGAACGACGATCGATAGCCGAGGCCGACTCCAAGCCGCTGTCGCGGCCAAGGCTGGAACGAAAGCAAATAGCGCGGTAACGGCGAAAAAATTTCCGGCGAGCGCATGCAGATGGACACATGCAAAATAGGGCCTGCGCGCTACCAGTACATAGTGTTGACGACTGCACGCGCATTCGGGTGCCATAGTCCGCTGCCTCGCGAGCAAGATGCTGAACGAGTACAGTAACAAAAAAAAAAAAAAAAAAAAAAAAAAACATGGCCGCCAATTGCTGGGCTCTGTCTTGTCGGTGTACCTGAGTTTTAAGTAGATGCCCATCTTCTCGTCGCGCCTGAAGCTCTCCGATCACGCGCGGCCGCACCTTGGTGGTGCCGATCACGAACTGGCCCGTGCCGATGCTCTTGGTGGGGACCTTTTCGATCAGGTCGGCCAGCACGATGGTGCTGGACTCAGCTTTTCGCTGTCCAAGTGCGGCACGTTCAGGGCGGTTCGTAGTTGTTCATGTTCCCGCCCACAATATCCTTCGCCACCACATTCAGCCGGTAGGTCCCGGGCGGCAGCGGAATCGGCCTTCTGGTAGATCGATGAACGCTTCGCGTAGGCCTGCAGCATCTCCTGGGCGCAGTCCACCGTGACGGTGTCCTCGAAGGTCTGCACGATGCGCCGCGTCATGGTGGTGATGCGGCCGAAGATGTTAATGGTGGCCTTCTCCACGCCCATCTTGTCCTGGAACTGCATGTCCTTGTTTTCGAACTGCAGGGTGACGTAGGTCAGGACGGAGGCCTCGGTGAGCGGGAAGAAATCGGCGCGCACCTTCATCGGCAGGATGTTGAAGGTGATCTTGCTGGTGACCGCGGCCTCCAGATCCTTGAACTTCACGGCGGGCGGCTTCTGCAGTTTCGCGAACTGCTCCAGGCGGGTGAATTCCTTCATGCTCTCCGACGAGCCGCCGAACGCCTGGCCGAGGTGGGTACCGTCGGTATTCTGGAAGCGCTGCGTTTTGGTGGACAAGCCCCATCTGCTCCGTCAGGGTGAGACCGGCGCCCGGAACATAAGCAGTGCGTCCTTTTCGGACGGGTCCATGGTCATGTGGTATTCGCCCGACATGGTGGGATCCACGAATTCGATGATGATGTTGGTGCCGATGCCTTCCAGATAGCGGTAGCGCCACTGCTCGAACGGATAGGTGGAGGTTTCGCCGCCGCCCTCTTCCATGGGCCGCTCGTAGGTGCCGCCCGAAGGATGCGATTCGATCTCGTCCGGCGGGCCGTACATAATATAGATGCGGCCGCGGTCGGTCTTCCAGCCGGGGATGCCCGACGCGTAATGGTCGTTGGCGTACGCGATACGCCGGTAGTGCTCTTCCTTGAACTCGTTCTCTTCGGTGTCGGGCGTGGGGTCGCGCCGCAGCCAGAACTGCTCGATGAACTGCTCGCGCTCCTCGTCGGTGGCCAGGCGCTTGAAGGCCGTCTTCTCCTCATCCGTGATGATGTAGACGACGTCTTCATTCAGCCACTTCTTGTAGGGCGTTTCCAGTTCTTTGCGGAGCTTTTCGTCGCGCTTCTTCTTCTGTTTTTCGGTCAGGGGCTTAGCTACGGTTTCGCGCGCGGGAGCCGCATCCGCCTTCTTTTGATCGTTTGTTGAGGCTGCCGGTGGAGTTGTGGGAGTTGCAGGCTGATCCTGGCAAACCGCATTCCCGGCCAGCATCAAACCCAGGGAAACACTGAAAAATAAAATGTATTTCGACATCATACGACCGCGTCCCGGAACAAGACCTTTTTCGTTAATCCATTGTACGGCTGGATCTTAGCACCAGTCAAGTTGGGCTGGGGCGGCACACTGGGCGAGCGGTTCACATGCGCGCCGGCTCTTGCTTACAGTCGGCCGATGGGATACAGTTCTCAAGTGGCCGCCCCGCGGGGCGCCCGCACAGGAGAACAAGCCGCATGCGCCAGCCGCCAAAGTTCGCGTGGATATTGACCAGCCTGTTATTTGCCAGCCCGCTTCTGCTGGCGCAGAGATACAGGTCCGGGCCCGGTGGGGCCGCCGGATGCGCTCTTTGCGGATCTCTGATTTTTATCCCCATCGCGATCGTCATTCTGAACATTGCTTTATTGGTATGGGTGGCGCGCGACGCCAAGGCGCGGGGGATGGACAGCGCCGTGATCTGGATGATCCTGGTGATGTTTACGAGCGTTTTCGGCCTGATCCTCTATATTTTTTCGCGGCCGCAGGGCAACCTGATCCGGTGCGCTCACTGCAACAATCAACGGCTTCAGGCGAGCGCCAAATGTCCGCACTGCGGAAACGCCTAAAACGTCCGGAAACCTACCTGATACCGGTGTTGACCCTGTGGGCTCTGGCCGCGCTCGACTCGTTCCGCGCGCCGGGCAAACAGGTTACGGCGCAACTGTACCTGGGCGCGGTCCACGGCTACCAGCGTTATGGACGGAGTTTGCTACAACCCTACATCCACTGCCGGTATCGGCCAACTTGTTCGGAGTACTCGATCCAGGCCGTGCGGAAGTGGGGAATCCGCCGCGGCCTGGTGTTGACGACCAAGCGCCTCATGTCCTGTACCAGCGCCGTTCCGGACGGCACGCCGGATCCGGCGCCATGAGCGGCGCGGGGTGCTCTTATAATAAAAATCATGTCATCGGTGTCCGTGGATCTTGCTGCGCCGGAAGCGATCGCGAAGTATGAACCGGTGATCGGCCTGGAAGTTCACGTCCAGCTCGCCACCGCGACCAAGATTTTCTGCGGCTGCCCCACCAGCTTCGGCGCGCAGCCGAACACCAATGTCTGCCCGGTGTGCCTGGGCCTGCCGGGCGCGCTGCCGGTGCTGAACCGGCAGGCCGTGGAGCTGGCGATCGAGGCGGCGCTGGCGCTGAACTGCACGCGTCAGCCCGCGGTCGATTTTCGCGCGCAAGAACTACTTCTATCCGGATCTGCCGAAGGGCTATCAGATCTCGCAGTACGACCAGCCGCTGGCCGAGCACGGCTGGGTGGACATCGCGGTGGATGGCGCGCCAAGCGCATCGGCGTCACGCGCGTCCACATGGAGGACGACGCGGGCAAGAGCATTCACGACGGCTTTCAAGGATTCCGACCGCTACACCTACGTCGATCTGAACCGCTGCGGCACGCCGCTGATCGAGATCGTGAGCGAGCCGGATATGCGCAGCTCGGACGAAGCGTACGCTTACCTGACGGAGCTGAAGCAGGTGCTGCAATACGTGGAGGTTTCCACCTGCGACATGGAGAAAGGGCCATCTGCGCTGCGACGCGAACGTAGCGTGCGGCTGCGGGGCGCGGAGAAATTCGGCACCAAGGCGGAAGTGAAGAACCTGAATTCGTTCCGGTTTCTGAAGCTGGCGCTGGATCACGAGATCGCGCGGCAGGTGGCGCTGATCGAGAGCGGCGGGCGTGATCGCAGGAGACGCGGCTGTTCAATGCCGATACGGGCGAAACGGTGGGCATGCGCAGCAAGGAACATGCGCACGATTACCGCTATTTTCCGGAGCCGGATCTGGCTGCCGCTGCGGGTGAGCGAAGCGTGGCTCGGCGAGATCCGCGAGCGGATGCCGGAGCTGCCGGCGCGCGGCGGGCGCGGTTTATCGAGTGCTACGGCTTGCGCGAATACGACGCGGAGGTGCTGACGGCGACGCGCGCGATAGCGAATATTTCGAGAAGGCGGCCGCGGTTCGGGCGATCCGCGGGCGGCCGCAAACTGGGTGATGGGCGATCTGATGGGCTGCTGAAAGCGGAGGGAAAGAGATCGCGAGTCGCCGGTGACGCGCGGAAAATCTGGGCGAGCTGGTGGCGCTGATCGGCAAGGGCAAGATCAGCGGCAAGCTGGCGAAGGAGATTTTTCCGAAGATGTTCGCGAGCGGCGAGGCGCCGCAGGCGATCATGGAGCGCGAAGGGCTGAAGCAGATCAGCGACGCAGGCGCGCTCGAGAAGATCATCGACGAAGTGATCGCGGCGAATCCGAAGCAGGTGGAGCAGTATCAGGAGCGGCAAGACCACGGTGATCGGGTTTCTGGTCGGCCAGGTGATGAAGGCCACCCGCGGGCAGGCCGATCCCGGGGCTGTCAATGAGATGCTGCGGCAGAAATTGAGCCGCTGAGGAACGTCGATGAACGCGGACAAACTTATGCTTAAAGAAGGCGATGTAGCTCCCAATATTCAGTTAGAGACGGATTCCGGCGAACCATTTCGTCTGGACTCGCTGCGGGGTAAGAAAGTGGTGCTGTTCTTTTATCCGAAGGCCAGCACTCCCGGATGCACCGTCGAAGCCTGCGAGTTCCGCGACACTTTCAAGCAGTTCGAAAAGAAAGGCGTGGTGGTGCTGGGCATTTCGAAAGATACGCCCAAGGCGCAGACGGGCTTCAAGGAGAACCAGCATCTGCCATTTACTCTGCTCTGCGACGTCGATAAGAAGGCCGTGCAGGATTACGGCGTGTGGAAAGAGAAGAATATGTACGGCAAGAAGGTGATGGGTATCGAGCGCACCACCTTCGTGATCGATGAGAAGGGTAAGATTCAGAAAATATTTTCGAAGGTTAAGCCAGCCGGGCATGCGGCAGAGGTGCTGGCGGTTGTCTGACCGTCAGTAAATACCTCCGCCCGGTTGAGTCGATTGCAGGACGCCATTTACAGCGGAGATCGTATAAGCTGTGCCGCCGGTCCCCCTCCAGGTCGCGATGTTGAAGGTGTCACCCGCGTGGACGCGATAAACGGAAATATTGTGGAACGTCAGAGGCGTGTTGGGCTTGCAGACTTCGGGCGGTCCCGGCGTGCGCAGAAAGTACGCGGCTCCTGTGCCGGTTATCTTGCCGCTTCCATCCGGCTCCATCAGAAACGCAGTGTTCTCATTCGTCGCGATCGCCGAGACTTGAGGTGCATTTCCGTCCTGGATAATGCGGGCGAGAAATGTAATCAGCCGGCCCATGCGGTCGCGCGTTACAAAGTGATCATCCGTGATTTTATTCAACAGCAGCGGGGATAGATTGAGAAATCCGTTCTCGATCGTAATGAGCGGGCTGAAAGGATTGGCGAGCGCCTGTTTCGACGTGACCGAACCGGTGATCCCTGAGTATCCGAACTGGGCCAGCACCGCGTTACCCGCACTGGCGCCACCGACCGGCACGCCGCGTGCGGCCAAGGCGTCGATGCCGGCGTCCACATGCGAATCGGTGTAATACTCGACGTACTTTCCTTGATCCCCGCCGGCGATGAAGAGCGCTCCGGCTTTGAGGATGGTGTCTTTGACAAAAGCCTGCTGGGCTCCGGTCCGGTTGTAAATGATGAGCGTGGAAACTGAGTTGAGCGCCGGACAGAGCCCGTAAATATAGGAATTGTAGGCGGCGGTGCCGCTGGCGCGGATCACCAGAAGATCTCCGCCGTTGGCCTTTTCGCACATCCACTGATAGGCGGCGTCGACATCTGTGCTGCCGCCTTCAAAAAGGATGCCGCCACGGGTGGTCACGGCAACGTCGTTCGGGTTGCCAAGACGCACGTAATCCCATCCGTTGCCCTTGGTGAGCTTTCCGTACGATTGGGCATCCGCGGCGGCGGCCAGTAACGCGAAAAGGCATGCGACGTTTTTCATGCGTGTGGCGTTTATGCCTGATTGGCCAAAGCATCCTCTACCGTCTCGCAAAATTGGAAAATGGTATCGAGGCGCGTGACCCGGAAGCATTCGCGCACGTATCCCTGCGCGCCCGCCATCCACATCTTGCCGCCGCTCTCCTCCACTTTGTTCAGGCTGTAAATAAACCGGCCGATGCCGGTGCTGTCGATCCGCTTGACGCCGGTCAAATCGAACACAATGCGGCGGCTTCCCTGGCCGAGCAGTCCGTTGAGCACCGTCTCAATGCGCTCGCCCTCCGGCCCGCGCATCACGCTGCCCTCGAGCGAGATCACGGCGGTGCCGGGCGAGACCTCTTTCTGATTGATTTCCAGTGCCATCCCGCGGTTTCCCCAACCAGTATATGCCGGATGGGTCTTTTTGCGGGGCCCGCCCGTATACAGGATAGTGTTATGATCCTCGCGGCGGCGATGAATCCGGAGGCATTGAGCGGCGTGGAAGACATCGTTGTCCGCATGCGGCGGGGCGATCCCGACGCGTTGACGGCGATGATCTCGCGGTATCAGCACCGCCTGTACCGCTATTTGCTGCGCCTGGTGCGGGAACCCGCGGCGGCCGACGACCTGTTCCAGCAGACCTGGCTGCGGGTGATGGAAAAGATCGGCCGCTACGATGCGCAGCCGCAATTTCGAGTCATGGCTGTTTTCGGTGGCGCACAATCTGGCCGTCGATTTTTGGCGCGGCAAACGCGGCGAAAGCCTTGACGATGGCCGGCGATGCCGGCGAACCGCCGGCCGCGCGTCTGCGCGCCGGCGATCCGGATGCGCTGGAGCGGCTGCTGGATTTCGAGCGCGGCGCCATGCTGGCGGCGTGCATGCACGAGTCTGCCCGCCATCCACCGTGAGGTGTTGACGTTGCGCTTTGAAGAAGACATGAAGCTGGAGGAGATCGCGGAGGTGGCCGGCATCCCGCTTTCGACCGTGAAGAGCCGGTTGCGGCGCGCGCTCGAAGGGTTGCGGGCGGCGATGGAGGCGCGGTTGCCGGGAGGAACGGGAAGCATGAGCGAGCACGAGACCACATGCACGAAGCCAGCCGGAATTGCTGGCGCTGGCGGCATGCGGGGCGCTGGATGCGCCAGGAGCAGCGGCGGCTCGAAGAGCATGCGCGGGAATGCCCGGCCTGCCGGCGCGAGTTGGAAATCTGGAGCGCTTATTCGCAGGGCCTGCGGCAACTTCCCCAGCCGGCCCGTCCCGCGCAATTGGTGGAGCGCACGCGCGCGCGCGTCTGCCAGGAACGCGCCACCGCGGCCGACCGCCGTTGGGATGAAATGATGCTGGGCGCGCTGGCGCTGTTTGCCTGGACCGTGGGCTTGACTGTCTGGTTTGTGGCGCGCATCTTCACGGGCGGCGCGCTGGTGATCATGGGCGCCAATCTGGTCCGGTTCGGCACGTGGTCGGCGGTTTCGACCGTTTTGGTATGGCTGACCGCGGCGGTGGCAGCCTTGGCTTTGGGAAAGCGCCGCCGCGATTTGAGGAGGGCTTTATGAGCCGGTTTCGTCAGGAAATGGAATTGGTTCCACGCACGGCGTGGGCCGTGGCCGTTTGCATCTGGCTGGGATTTTTTCTGATGATGATGTTGCTGCCGTTCCATCTGGATCCGGAGGGCCGCAACTGGCCGCTGGCCGGCAAACTGGCGCATGTCGGTACTGCCGGGGATGCCGCTGTTCGTTCTGGTGTTGCTGATCGGCTATGTGTACGCCGATGCCAAGCGCCGCGGCATGCGGTATGTGATGTGGACGCTGCTGGCAATCTTCATCCCCAACGCCATCGGGATCATCCTGTATTTCGTGATGCGCGATCCGCTGCTGGCTGCACTGCACGCACTGCGGCGCGCAGGTCCGGCCGGGCTTTGCATTCTGTCCGAAGTGCGGCGGGTCCCTGGCGCTCGCCTGTCCGCAATGCCGACGCGCCGTGGAGCCGGGCTGGTCGCACTGCGTGCACTGCGGAGCGTCGCAGTTGACTAGCCCCGCCGTCCGATAGCCGCGCCACACCGCCGCGCCCGCGCCAATCGTAGCCAGCGCCGTAACCGACGCCATCGGCTGCCAGATGACGCCATAGACGATCATGCAGGCGCCCACCAGGATGTACGACAGCGGGATCGCCGGAAAGCAGAAGCTCACCGGGCGCAGCTTCTGCCAACCCGGCCGCCGCCGGAAGATGAACAGCGAGGCCACCGACATCACCGTGAAAAACGTCAGGCTGAAGCCGATGTAGTAGACAAGCTGCGGAAAAGGCGTCAGGGTCATCAGCATGGCGCACAGGCCCTGGCTGAAGATCGCCATCACGGGCGTGTGCCACTCCGGATGCACCGTGGCGGCTGTCTTGAAAAACGCCTTGTTCTTGGCCATGGCGTAATACACGCGCGGCCCGATGGTCACCTCGGCGTTCACCGTGGCCATGAGCGACAGCGCCATCAGCGCGGAGAAGGTTCCCGCCACTTGCGGGCCGAACAGGTTGGAGGCGGCCAGCGAGCCGACGGCCAGCACGCCCTTCATGGATTCGAGCGGCGTGGAGTAAATGAAGATCAGGTTCAGCCCGATGAATAGCGCGGTCACCAGCGCCGTGCCGGCCGCCAGCGCGGCCGGCAGGGTGCGCTCCGGGCCGCTTCAGCTCTTCGGCCACGTAGGTGGCGGCGTTCCAGCCGCTATAGGCCACCATCACCCAAAGCAGGCTGATCACGAACTGCGTGGGCAGTGTGGTGGTCGCGGTGCGCACGGCCGGTTCGGAAAAATGCCGCCAGCTTCCCGAGCCGCTCAGGAATCCCAGCGCGATGAAGCCCACAATCACCACCAGCTTGGTGGCGGTGAGCGCGTTCTGCACCTTGGCCGTACGCCGCACTCCCAGGCAATTCAGAACGCTGAAGTCCGGCGATCAACAGGCAGGCCACCATCTGCCCGGCGCCCAGGCGCATCGAAAATGGTCCCGAGCCGAACACGTAGTGCGCATTCGCCTGCTTCAGCGATGGATAGAAATATCCCAAGTAATCCGAGAAGGCCAAGGCAGCCGCGGCGATGGGCGCGGAGAATCCCGCGAAGAAGGAGATCCATCCGGTCATGAAGCCCCAGGCCGGACCGAAAGCGCGCGTCAGGTAGACATATTCGCCGCCGGAGCTGGGGAAGTTGATGCCCAGCTCGGAATAACTCAGCGCGCCGGCCAGGGCGAACAGCGCGCCCACCAGCCAGACCGCCAGGATCAGCTGAGCGCTGCCCAGGTCGCCCGCCATGAAGCCGGTGGTGGCGAAGATGCCCATGCCCACCATATTGGAGACCACCAGGGCGGTGGCGCTGACGAATCCGAGTTGACGGAGAAGCCCGGCCTTGACCTGAAGCTGGGTGATCATGTACTTCTTATGGTCATTGTATGTCACTTGGCGGAGGGCCGTCGTCCGGCGCGCCAAGTGCGCATGGTGCGCGATGATCGTATAAATACCATGCGTTCCGGAAAGCCGAGCCGCACGGCGCAAATGGTGGCGTACTGCCGGGCGTTAAGCACGCTGGCGCCGCAAGTGCCGGGATTCTCCGACCCGTTCGCGGCCCAGTTTCTTCCCGAAAAATGGCGGAAATGGATTGAACGGTCCCGGCAAGCGATGGCTGCAAAGCCGGGTAAGCCGCTCTACCCTTTTTGGGTGCGTTCCGGGCAGTGCCTGGTCAATGAGTTCCGCACTCTCGTTTTGGACCGGGCCATCGTCTCCGGGGAACCGGTACCGCAATTAGTCATTCTGGGCGCGGGCTTCGATTCCCGCGCATGGCGTTTGGAAGCCTTGCAGCACACGACGGTATTCGAAGTGGATCATCCCGCGACGCAAGCGCTGAAGCGGGAACGCGCGTGCGCATGGCCAGCCAAGGCCCAACAAGTCCGGTTCGTGGCCATGGATTTCCGTCACGATGATTTGGCCGCCTTGCTGCGAGCGGCCGGCTACGATACGAATCAGCGCACGTTCTGGCTCTGGGAGGGCGTCACCATGTACCTGCGGCCCGCCGAAGTGGCCGCCAATCTGGCGGCATTCGCGTCTCTCTCCGCGTCCGGCAGCCGCCTCGCGCTCACATATTTGCGCAAAGACCGCGGCAAGACCCCGCGCAGCGTACTGCTAGCCTTAATGGGCGAGGCCATTTCTTCGGCATACTCTCCCGCGGAGATGTCCACGTCCGCCCGGTCTTGTGGATGGACGGCCACGGCCGATTCCGGAATCGAGGACTGGCTGCGCGAATTGACTCCGGGGCGCATGGTGATGAAACGGCACGTGGGCCTGCAGTGGTTTGAGCGGATACTGATCGCCGGGAAATCTTCCTAACCGTTCCCACCATCCAACGTATATACCTGTGAGGCCGCTCCGGTAGAACTTCTTCCGGAGCCGACATGGGAAAGAAACAGACGCAAACCGATATCCTGCAAGGCACTCTGGACATGCTGATCCTGCAAATTCTGGCTCCGGGAGCGGCCCACGGGCACACCATCGCCTACGCCATCGAGCGCCGTTCGGAAGACGTTCTACAGGTAGAGCACGGCTCGCTATATCCAGCCCTGCACCGTCTGGAAGACCGCGGCTGGATCGCGTCGTTCTGGGGAACATCCGAGAACAACAGGAAGGCGCGGTACTACCGTCTGACGGCCGCCGGGCGCAAACAGTTGAGCGCGGAGACGACCGCTGGGAACGCGTGGTGCGCGCCGTCAATCAAGTGCTGCGTCCGGTGGAGGAGCGGTGAGACGCTATGAGCTGGCGCAGATTCCTCAAGCGCCGGTGGTGGGACGACGAACGCGCGCGCGAAATTGCCGCTTACCTCGAGACCGAAACCGCCGATAATATCGCCCGCGGCATGCCGCCGGGCGAAGCCGCTGCCGCGGCGCGCCGCAAGTTCGGCAACCCCGCCTTGGTGCGGGAGGAGATTTACCGTATGAACACCATCGGCTGGTTGGAAAGCATCTGGCAGGATCTGCGCTACGCCGCGCGCGTGCTGCGCTTGAGCCCCGGATTCACTGCCGTGGCGATCCTCTCGCTGGCGCTCGGGATGGGCGCGAACACGGCCATCTTTCAATTGCTGGATGCGGTCCGGCTGCGCAGCCTGCCGGTTCAGAAGCCGCGGGAGCTGGTGGAAGTGCGGATCGTCGGCGGCAATCGCGGCATGGGCATCAACCAGCAGTATGGCGAACTGACGCGTCCGCTCTGGGAGACGATCCGCGACCAGCAGCAGGCATTCTCGGGCATGTTCGCCTGGAGCGTGAACCAGCGATACATAGGCCGCGGCGGCGAAATGCGGCATTTCGTCCAACTCCAGGTCAGCGGCGATTTCTTCCGCGTGCTGGGATGCGGCCGTTCCGTGGCCGCCTGTTGGGGCCGCAGGATGAGGGCGCCTGCCCCACCTCGGCAGCGGTTGCCAGTTACGCATATTGGCAAAGCGAGTTGGGCGGACGGGACCTGGCGTCCGGCATCAAGCTCATCGCGGATAACGATCCGATTGAGATCGTGGGCGTGACGCCGCCGGAGTTTTTCGGGATGGCGGTGGGCGAGAGCTTCGACCTCGCGCGCCCTTTCTGCCAGCCGAAAGACGGATTGCGGCGCGATGTCTTCGAAGTGTCCGTGATGGGCCGCCTGAAGCCGGGCTGGACGGTCGAGCGGGCGTCAGCCGCGATGAACGCACTCAGTCCCGGCGTCTTTGAAGCCACCGTCCCTCCGGGCCGCGACGCGACAGTGGAATGACACTTACAAACATTTCCGGCTGGCCGCATATCCGGCATCCGGCGGCGTCAGCGCAGTTGCGGGAGACGTACGATAAGTCGCTTTCACTGCTACTGCGATCACCGGCCTGGTGCTGTTGATCGCCTGCGCCAACCTGGCTAACCTGATGCTGGCGCGGGCGAGCGCGCGTGGCCGTGAGATCGCGGTGCGGCTGGCGCTGGGCGCGTCGCGCGGCCGATTGCTCCGTCAACTGCTGGCGGAGAGCGGCCTGCTGGCGGCAATTGGAGCGGGTCTGGGGATCGCCTTGGCCCAAACCTTAAGCCGCGTGCTGATCGTGGCGATTACGCCCGAAGGCGATCCGGTGAATCTGCGGATTTCGACCGACTGGCGCGTGCTTCTCTTCACCGCCGCGGTGGCGCTGTCCACCTGCATCGTTTTCGGAGCCCTGCCCGCACTGCGCGCCACTAACGTCTCAGCCTGCCGCCGCCATGAAGGCCGGAAGCCGTGGCATGACGGCGGGGCGCGAGCGTTTCTCACTGCAACGTGTCCTGGTGGTCACGCAAATCTCGGTGTCGTTGTTACTGCTGGTGGGCGCGCTGCTCTTTGTCCGCAGCTTCCGCAACCTGATGACATACAATCCGGGTATGCGCGAAAGCGGTGTTACTTTTGCCTTCCTGGGATACTGGCAATCGAACATGCCGCACGACCGTTGGGCGCCTTTTGAGCGGCAACTGCTTGAAGAGATCCAAACAACGCCGGGTGTGCTGACCGCTGCCACCACCACCAATGTCCCGCTCTGGGGAGGCAGTTGGGAGCACAGCGTTCGCGTGGGAGGGACAGAAGGGGACTCGAAGTTCACCTGGGTGAGTCCGGAATATTTCGCCACGATGGGGATTCCAGTCATCCGCGGCCGCGGCTTCAACGGCAACGATACGGCCACGTCGCAGCGGGTCGCGGTGGTGAACCGGGCGTTTGCGCGCAAGTTCAGTGGCGGCGCCGATCCCATCGGGATGACTCTGCGGACCAGTCAAGAACCGGATTATCCATCCACCGTTTACCAGATCGTGGGCGTGATCCCGGACACCAAGTACAACGACATCCGCGGCGAAACACCGCCGCAGACGTTCGCGCCGGCCCAGCAATTTCCCGCGCAGGGGCCTTGGGCCGTGGCCATGATTCACTCGGATCTCCCCTCCGATGCTCTCATTGGCGCGCTCAAACGCACCCTCGCGCGCAACCACCCGGATGTGATCGCGGAGTTCGGCGATTTCCAGAAAGGCATCCGCGACAGGCTTCTGCAGGAGCGGCTGATGGCCATGCTGTCCGGATTCTTCGGCATACTGGCCGCCGTGCTGGCGATGGTAGGGCTCTACGGCGTGATCTCGTACATGGTGGCGCGCCGCCGCAACGAGATCGGTATCCGGCTCGCGTTGGGCGCCGAACGCGGGCAAGTGGTGGCGATGGTGATGCGCGAAGCCGGGCGGTTGCTCGGGATCGGCATTCTGGCTGGGACGGCGGCATCGCTGATTGCAGGACGCAGCGCGGGATCGCTGCTCTTCGGATTGAAGGCATACGATCCGGTCTCGCTGGTGTCGGCGGGAGCGTTGCTGGCGCTGATCGCCGCCACGGCCAGCTTTGTGCCCGCGCGCAGGGCGTCGCGCCTGGATCCCATGGCTGCGCTACGCGACGAGTAGCTTGCTATTCTGTACAGTGGCATCCAAACAACCTGCCGAAAGGAGACATCTACGTGAGAGTCGGCGTATTCACTGCCCTGCTGGCGCAACTTCCCCTGGATGATGTCCTCAAGAAGCTGAAGAGCATCAATGTCGATACGGTGGAACTCGGAACCGGTAATTATCCGGGCGATCCGCACTGCAAGCTGTCCATGCTGCGATAGCAAGGCCGAGCTGGACGAATTCAAGAAGAAGCTGGCGGACAACGGCTTCAGCATCAGCGCGCTGAGCTGCCACGGCAATCCGCTGCACCCGGATCAGGATCGCGCCAAGCACGATCAGGAAGTCAGCCGCAAGACCATCTCGTCTGGCCGAGAAACTGGGCGTCCCGGTGGTCATCGATTTCTCCGGCTGCCCCGGCGACAGCGAGAGATCCAAGTGGCCCAACTGGGTCACCTGCCCGTGGCCGCCGGACTACCTGGAAATCCTGAAGTGGCAGTGGGAAGCCAAAGTCGCGCCCTACTGGACCGAGCAGGGCAAGTTCGCCGCGGACCATGGCGTGAAGATCGCCATCGAAATGCATCCCGGCTTCGTCGCCTACAGCCCGGAGACCATGCTGAAGCTGCGCGCCATCGCCGGCCCATCGGTCGGCTGCAATTACGATCCCAGCCACATGTTCTGGCAGGGCATCGATCCCATCGCCGCCATCCGCGTGCTGGGCGACGCCATCTTCCACGTGCACGCCAAAGACACCCAGATCTACGAGCGCAACCTGCCGCTGACCGGCGTGCTCGACACCAAGTCGTACACCGACGAGCGCAACCGCGCGTGGATTTTCCGCACCTGCGGCTACGGGCACGGCGCCGAGTGGTGGAAGGAGTTCGCTTCCACGCTGCGCATGTTCGGCTACGACTACGTGCTTTCCATCGAGCACGAGGACAGCCTGCTGTCGCCCGAGGAAGGCCTGACCAAGGCCGCCGATTTCCTGAACGGCATCGTGATGCGAGAGCAGCCCGCCGCCGCCTGGTGGGTTTAGGCGTGTGCGTTGCTCGTCTCTGCTGGTGCCTGCGCGGGCTCTGCTGTCTGGCGGAGTTTCGCGCGGGCGCCGCTAAGACCGTCATCACGCCCGACTCTGCAGAAGTTCGGCCGCCGGTGTACATGGCGGGCTTCGGACACAATCGCGTGGCCGCCGGCGTGCACGACGATCTCTATGCGCGCTGCCTGGCGCTCAGCGCCGGCAAGAAACCGCTGGTGGTCTGCGAGGTCGATCTGATCGGCTTGTTCCTGGACGACGTCGAGCGCATACGCGCGAAAGTGTCCCGGCGCCGATGTGGTGGTGGCCTCCACGCACGTTCACGAAGGCCCCGACACCATGGGGCTCTGGGGTCCGGCGCGCGGCGCAGTCCGGCATCAACGAGGACTACAACAGCTTCGTGGTGGATCGCGATTGCCGAAGCCGCCAAGGGCGCGATCAAGCCGCTCTGGAACCGGCCACGCCCATCCTGGCCGCGGTGCAAAGCCCGGAGCTGGACACGTTCATCGACGACACCGCCCGCCGGTGGTGCACGATGCGGACCTGATCGTCCTCTCGCTCACCGGCAAGGACGGCAAGACCATCGCCACCGCGGTGAACTGGGCCAACCATCCGGAGACACTGGGTTCGCGCAACACGCAGATCACCGCGGACTATCCGGGATTTTTCTACACGCGCCTGGAAGCCAGGCTGGGCGGCATGGCGGTGCTGTGGAATGGCGCGGTGGGCGGCATGCAATCGCCGCTGGGCGCGCAAGGTCAAAGATCCCGCAAGCGGGCGGCGCCTGGCGCCGGAGAACAGCTTCCGAAAAGCCGAGATCATCGGCCAGCGCATTGCGGACCTGGCGGCGGATGCGGTGCGCACCGCCAAGCCCGATGCGCATCGACCAGGTGATCGTTCGCCGAACGCAACATCACTATCCCGGTGACCAATCAAGGCTTCCAGCCGGCCGCGCAGGCCGACCTGTACAAGGGCCGCAAGAAGACCGCGGCGGATGGCTCCACGACCACGCCGTCGGGCTGATCGAGCTGTCCGGCAGCGGGCCGCAGCTCGATATCGCGCTGGTGCCCGGCGAGCTTTACCCGGAGCTGAGCGTAGGCGGCGTGGAGCGCTATCGCGGGCGCCGATTTCCCGGACGCGCCCATCGAGCCGCCCATCAAGCCCATGCTGCCGCGCGCCCTACCGCATGCTGATCGGCTTGGCGGACGACGAGATCGGTTACATCATCCCCAAGGCCGAGTGGGACGAGAAGCCGCCCTATCTGCAAAACGCGCCGAAAGCATGGTACGGCGAAGAAAATTCCGTAGGGCCCGGATGCCGCCGCGCGCATTGCCGCCGCCATCAAGGCGATGACCCGATGAGGCGTCGGGCACGCTACGCCGTATTCTATAATAGCGGTTAAATTCCCGACACAAGGAGTGTTAATGCCTGCTAAGCGGATCGGTATACTCACCGGCGGCGGCGACGTGCCGGGCCTGAATTCCGTCATCAAGACGGTGGTGTACAGAGGCAGCGAAATCGATTGCGAAGTCATCGGTATTCGCCGCGGCTGGGAGGGCCTGACGCACGTGAATCTGGACGATCCGGCCAGCCGGGCGCGCTACATTCTGCCGCTCAACCGCGAAAACACGCGCACCATCGACCGCACAGGCGGCACCTATCTGCACAGCTCCCGCACCAATCCCGCCAAGATGAAAGTGCGTGCCTCCGGTGGCCAAGAGGCCAGGAATTCCCCAAGTCCGAAGTGACCAAGAAGGGCGTGACTTCGACGGTCTACGACATGACCAGCCGCGTGTTGAAGAACGTCGAAACGCTGGGCCTCGATTACCTGGTCGCCATCGGCGGCGACGACACGCTCAGCTACGCCGCGCGCCTGGACACCGAGGGCTTCAAGGTGATCGCCATCCCCAAGACGATGGACAACGACGTACGCAACACCGAGTATTGCATCGGTTTCTCGACCGCCATCACGCGCGCCACCGAAGCCATCGAGCGCCAGCGCACCACGGTCGGCTCGCACGAGCGCATCGGCATCTTCCGCATCTTCGGGCGCGACGCCGGATACACGGCGCTCTATACCGCCTATGTCACTTCCATGCGCTGCTGCATTCCCGAGTATAAGTTTCAAGCTGCAGCACCTGATCGAGCTGCTGCATCACCGACAAGCAGTACAATCCCAGCAACTACGCGCTGATGATCCTGTCGGAGGGCGCCGAATGGGAAGGCTACCAGTGCAAGGAAATCGGCGAGGCGGATGCCTTCGGGCATAAGAAGAAGATGAACGTGGGCGAGGATCTGAGCGACGAGATCAAGAAGGCTACCGGCGAGGAGACCATCGTCAGCGATCTGACTTACGATCTGCGCAGCGGCAGCCCGGACTTCGTGGATAAGATGGTGGCCTCCACCTTCGCCAGCATGGCCATGGATTGCATCCAGCAGGGCCAGCACGGCGTCATGATGGCTATATCCGGCGGCTGCTACCAGGCGGTGCGCATACCCGATCCCAAGCTGGGTCCCCGCAGGGTGGATATCGAAACGATGTACAATACACGCCGCTACCGGCCGAATTATGCGAACAAGCTGGGGCTGCCGATCTTCCTGACTCGCGCCTAGCGCGAGGCTTATATGCCCGCCTACTTCGATTCGATGCGCATGCTGAAGAAGCTGCGATAGACGAACGTCACCGAGATCAGGAAGAAGACCACTCCCAGCACGGTGCGTGAGTGTGTTGCCCTGCTTGTTGTTCAGCGATACCGCCAGCTCAACCGCCAGCAGGCCGAACAGCGTGGTGAACTTGATGATCGGGTTCAGCGCCACCGAACTGGTGTCTTTGAACGGATCGCCCACCGTGTCGCCCACCACGGTGGCGGCGTGCAGCTCGGTGCCCTTCATCTTGAGTTCGGTCTCGACGACCTTCTTGGCATTGTCCCAGGCGCCGCCGGCGTTGGCCATGAAGATGGCCTGGAACAGGCCGAATATGGCGATCGAGATCAGGTAGCCGATGAAGTAGAACGGCTCGAAGAAAGCGAAGGCCAGGGTGGCGAAGAACACCGCCAGGAAGATGTTCGAGCATGCCCTTCTGCGCGTACTTGGTGCAGATGGCCACCACCTTCTTGGAATCGGCCACGGAGGCCTTTTCGGCGCTTTCCAGCTTGATGTGCTCCTTGATGAACTCCACCGCGCGATAAGCGCCGGTGGAGACGGCCTGGGTGGAGGCGCCGGTGAACCAGTAGATGACCGCGCCGCCGGCAATCAGGCCCAGCAGGAACGGCGGGTGCAGAATCGAGAGCTTGTCCAGGTTAGTCGTCAGACCATCGGTGAGCGCCACGATGATGGAGAAAATCATGGTGGTGGCGCCGACCACCGCGGTGCCGATCAGCACCGGCTTGGAGGTGGCCTTGAAGGTATTGCCCGCGCCGTCGTTCTCTTCCAGGTTCTCTTTGCCGCTTCTCGAAGTCCGGCGTGAAACCGAAGTCGCTCTGGATCTCGGCCGTCGATGTCGGGCAGCGTCTCGATGGTGGAAAGCTCGTAGACGGATTGCGCGTTGTCGGTCACCGGGCCGTAGCTATCCACCGCGATGGTGACCGGACCCATGCCGAGGAAGCCGAAAGCCACCAGGCCGAACGCGAAGACCGCCGGGGCGACCATCAGGCTGGCCAAGCCCAGCGTGCTGACGCCGTAGGCGACGCTCATCAGAGCCAGGATCGTGAAGCCCAGCCAGATAGGCGCTGAAATTGCCGGCCACGAAGCCGGAAAGAATGGTCAGCGAAGCGCCGCCTTCGCGCGCGGGTCGACGATTTCGCGCACGTGGCGCGATTGGTGGAGGTGAAGACTTTCACGACCTCGGGAATGATCGCGCCGGCCAGCGTGCCGCAGCTGATCACGGTCGAAAGCTTCCACCACAGCTGGTGTCGCCGCCCAGGTCGGGAATCATGAAGTAGCTGACCAGATAGGTGAGGCCGACGGAGAGCAGCGAAGTGAGCCACACCAGCGAGGTCAGGGGCGCTTCGAAGTTCAACTTCGGCAAGTTCTCGTAGCGCGGCCTTGGCGATGATGCCGTTGATGAAGTAGCTGGCCGCCGAGGAGATGACCATCATCACGCGCATGGCGAAGATCCAGACCAGCAACTGCACCTGCACGACGGGGTCGGGACGGCCAGCAGGATGAAGGTGATCAGCGCCACGCCGGTGACGCCGTAGGTTTCGAAACCGTCGGCCGAAGGTCCCACCGAATCGCCCGCGTTATCGCCCGTGCAATCCGCGATCACGCCGGGGTTGCGCACGTCGTCTTCCTTGATCTTGAAGACGATCTTCATCAGGTCCGCGCCGATATCGGCGATCTTGGTGAAGATGCCGCCCGCCACGCGCAGCGCCGCCGCGCCCAGCGATTCGCCGATGGCGAAGCCGATGAAGCAGGAGCCCGGCCAGGTCGCCCGGGATGAACAGCAGGATGAAGAGCATGATGATCAGCTCGACCGAGACCAGCAGCATGCCGATGCTCATGCCGGCCTGCAGGGGAATGTCGTAGCACGGGAAGGCCTTGCCGCGGAGGCTGGCGAAGGCCGTGCGCGAGTTGGCGAAGGTGTTCACGCGCATGCCGAACGCCGCCACCGCAAAGCTGCCGGAGATGCCGATCACGCTGAACAGCAGAATGATGGCGACCTTATAGGCTGCCAGACCCTGCAGGAAGCCGAAGTAGAACACGATGATGACGGCGATGAAGCACTCCAGCAGCATCAGGAATTTGCCCTGCGTCGACGAGGTAGGTTTTGCAGGTCTCGTAGATCAGCTCGGAAACCTCCCGCATGGACGGTGCACCGCCATGTGCTTCAGGCGGACGAAAATGATCAGGCCGAAAACCATGCCCAGCGCGCTGAAAATCAGGCCGCACATCAGCAGGCTGCGGCCGCCGATGCCGCCCAGAAACGTAACGCTGTTCAGGTCGGGCAGGTGCAGGTTGGCTTCGCCTCCCTGTTTCCGCTTGGGCCATCAGGGGAATGCCCGACAGAGCCATCCACAGACAGCGCGGATACGCGCGGAATAACGGCCGCCGCTCGGGCTGTCCGGGCATAGTACAGGATACTGCTCGCATGAATCCAAAACCTCCTGGGATCGGGAGAGAACCCTCCGAGGAACGGCTTCCCAAATTAGGATATCAGGGTTTTTTTAACTCACCCGCTCCGAATAGAACCCCACACCATAGCGCACGGCACCGTCGAATTCAAGGACAAGCACCACTTTGCCGGCGGGTTAGGCATCTAGCGATCGGGCGATTACCCCCATTTGCGCCAGATACCCAGATTTGGGTGCCTCCTGTATGCCTCATGGAGAGTGCATGCGGAGTACGATGGTAGTCACTTCCAGGAGGCCTTTATGATCGTTCCGCTGACGCCGGTCCGCTGCTTGTACCGCGGCGTCGATTTGTATGGCGAGAAAAGTAGGCATCGTGTCGGGCGCAGCAGCCGCTTCACCTACGCGCAGTTCGGCGAGCGTGCGAGCGGCTGGCCGCCGGGCTGGTGGCCGAAGGCATCCAGCCCGGCGACCGGGTGGCGTATTTGAGCTTCAACAACAACGCGCTGCTGGAAGGCTATTATGGCGTGGTGCTGGCGCGCGCCATGGTGATGCCGCTCAACGTGCGGCTGACGCCGCGCGGAGCTGATCGCCATTCTGAACCACTCCGGCGCGCGCATGCTGCTCTTCGAAAACGACTTCGCGCCGCTGGTGGAGCATATTCGCCAGGCCTGCCCGGAGCATCGCGCGATACGTCACCCTCGATGAGGCGGTTCCGCAGGCCGATCTCACCTACGAGGAGCTGCTGAGCGCGCGGCCGGCTGGAGCGCCCCGACATCCGTTTCGTTCGACGAAAACGCCATCGCCGAGCTGTTCTACACCAGCGGCAGCACCGGCACGCCCAAGGGCGTCATGCTGTCGCCACCGCACGCTCTATCTGCACGCGCTGGCGGTCGCCGGCACCTTCAATCACGACGATACGGCGGTCGAGCTGCACACCATCCCGCTGTTTCACGCCAACGGATGGGGCCGCCCGCAGGCCTCCACCATGATGGGGATCAAGCAGGTGATGGTGCGGCGCTTCGATCCCACGCTGGTTTTCCGGCTGATCCAGGAGGAGCGCGCCACGGCCATGTCGCTGGTGCCGACCATGGCCAACGCGCTGCTGAATGCGCCGGATATCGCGCAATTCGATCTCTCCAGCCTGAAGGAGATTCACGTGGGCGGCGCGGCCGCCTCGCCGGAGCTGATCGGCCGCCTGGAGAAGGCGTTCCATTGCGCCGCGATGGGCGGCTACGGGCTCACCGAAACCTGCCCGGTGGCCACGTTCGGCGCGCCGGAAGGGCACCGTCGAGTATGCGGACGAAGCCGACCGCTGAGCCATCAGGCCATGGCCGGCTGGCCCATACCCGGCGTCGAGATCCGCGTGGTGGACCGCGAATATGAACGATGTGCCGCGCGATATGCAAACCATCGGCGAAGTGGTGATCCGCGGCGATAACGTGATGGACGGCTATTACAAGGAGCCGCAAGGAACCGCGGCGGTGATGACCGGCGCCTGGTTCCACACCGGCGACATGGCGGTGTGGGACGAAGAGGACTACATCCACATCGTCGACCGCAAGAAGGACATCATCATCAGCGGCGGCGAGAACATCTCGTCGCATCGAGGTGGAGAAGGCCATTTTCGCGCATCCGGCGGTGCTCGAATGCGCGGTGGTGGCGGCGCCCGACACCAAGTGGGGCGAGATTCCGGCGGCTTTCGTGGTGCTGAAGCCCGGTCAGGCACTCACCGCCGAGAGCAGCTCTGCGAGTTCCTGCAGCAGCGCATCGCGCGGTTCAAGATCCCGCGCGTGTTCGAGTTTCCCGAGACGCCGCTGCCCAAGACCGGCACCGGGAAGATCCTGAAACGCGAGTTGCGCGAAATGTTTTGGGCGGGGCGGGCCAAGCGCGTACAAGGCTAAGCGCGCCCAAGGCCAAGCGCGCCCAAGGCCAAGCGCGTGTAAAGATGGCTTTCAGACTGCGCGGTCCTGTTCTTCGATCCGCTGCAGGAACCAGCGGGCTTGGGCGTACCCTGGCAGCCAGGCCCCCGACGGAATCGAGAAATCGCGCCAGGGAGCGTGCCTCGTCTTTCGCAATCATGCAGAGGGTGATCGAAGCGGGGCCCATGCGCCACCGGTCAGCTCAAATAGTTGAACAGGCTTCGGGGTTGGTCATGGCCGTCTGGATCCCGGCGGGCGTCATTGTTCGATAACGTGGGTGGGCTCGCGCAAGCGCTCGCAGAACATCGCGGAAAGCATCTGGTTCTGATCGACACCCCGGCTACGGTCCGCACGACATGGACCGCGCCGCGGATCTGGCGGGTTTCCTGGCCGCCCGGCCTGCCATCGCCACCCATTTGGTATTAACGGCCTCGATGAAATCCGCCGATCTAACTCACGTGGCGGAACGCTTCAAGATCTTTCGTCCATCCAGCCTGCTGTTGACCCGGCTGGCCGAGACGAGTTCTTTCGGCACGGCGTTCTCGTTGTCCGCGCGGCAGGGGAAGCCGATTTCGTTCCTGGGAACCGGACAGGAGATCCCGGACGACAGTCGAACCGGCCACCGTGGCGCGCTTGCTGAATCTGTTGTGGTTACCGAGCCGTATTCCGGCGAGTTGGCCGCATGAAGGGAATCGTTTTGAGGCATGCCTAACCCGCACTGCTGCCAGGATCCCGGGGAGGCGCCCGCCGACGAGCGCGAGCGGCTCATTCTGGACCATCTGCCGCAAGTCCGGCTGATTGCCCGGCGGATTCACGAACGCCTGCCCGATAACGTCAGTCTGGACGACCTGGTTTCGGCGGGCAGTGTGGGATTGATCGCGGCGGTGGACCGGTACGATTCTGCCCACCACGTCAAGTTGAAGACCTATGCCGAGCATAAAATCCGGGGGGCCATCCTGGACAGCCTGCGGGGGCTCGACTGGGCGCCGCGGCAAAGGCGCAAGAAAGCCAAGCAGATCGAATTTGCCATCTCCCGCGCGGAGCAGCGGCTGCACAGAATTCCGGGCGAAGACGAGATCGCCGCCGAGATGGGGTCTGGATCTGGAGGAATATCACCGCTGGCTGGTGGAGGTGCAGGGCCTTAACCTGGGCAGCCTGGAGTATACCTCGGAAAACGGCGATGGCGCGGGCCTGCTCGACTACCTTAGCGGCGACCAGGATCAACTGCCTTCGCGCCTGCTGGAGCGGTCGCGGCTCCAAAAACTGTTGTCCGACGCGATCGGAAAAATGCCCGCCATGGAACGCACCGTGGTGGGCCTTTACTACCTTGAAGAGCTGACCTTGCGCGAGATTGCCCAGGTGGTGGACTTGCATGAATCGCGCATTTCGCACCTGAAGTCGCAGGCCATCCTGCGGCTGCGGGCGGATATTGAGAAGGTCTGGCCCAACCAGGCCGGAGGTGTGGTGTGACGGACGATCGCCCGAGTCGCGCGCTGGCTCGCCGAGGAGTGGACCGCGCTGTTCGGCAATGTGCTCGAAGCCCTGGCGGCGGGCCCTGGTTGGCTCCAGCCAGCCGTTTCAGGACGTAGTGCAGTTAGTCCGGTGGTCGGAAAACGGCGCTCCACGGTGCGTGATCACGGGCGAAACGGGCACAGCCAAGGAGATGGCGGCGCGGGCGATCCAGATGGCCGGGCCGCGTGGCCGGCTGCCGATGGTTTCGGTGCGCTTGCAGCGCGCTTCCCGAGAACCTGCTGGAGGCGGAATTGTTCGGCCACGTGCGGGGAGCTTTCACCGGCGCCATCAACCAGCGCGTCGGACGTTTTCGAGCGGGCTCACGGCAGCACGCTGTTCCTGGACGAGATCGGAGAGATGCCGCTGGAGCTAAAGGCCAAACTGCTGCGCTTCCTGCAAGAGCGCGAGTTCCAGCGGCTGGGCGGTCCCCATGCATCTGCCTCCCTTGCGTGCACGCGGGCCGGCGATACCGCCGGGCTCACCCATCGCTTCCTCTCGAAAATCTGCCGCCTGGAGGACTTGCCGCCGAAGCAGATCTCCCGCGAAACGCCGGCCCGGTTAACGGCCTACTCCTGGTCCGGCAAAGCACGCCAGTTGGAGAACGCCGAGCGCGCCGTGGTTCTCAGCGGCGAGCGGACGATGCTGTATCCCGCCGATTTTCCGCTGGACGGCGCCAGTCCGCGGCCGCTAGCCGAGCGTCCTTACCCCTTTGTGATCGCCACGGGCAAGCCGGAAACGTCGCACTCCGGGCCGATGGCGCGCTCCCGGCCGATAGCGTCACGGCCGGAGCCCGCCAGCGAGGCCACCGCGGCGGCGCCGGTCTGGCCAAGCGGAACGAACAGGCGATTCCGAGGTCTATAGCAACGGCCTGCGCATCGGCACGCGCTATACGATTTCCAATCGTTCCCCGTTTTATCTGGCGTTTACGGACGCTGCCGGCCTGGCTGCATTCGGCCGGGATGTCGCCGGGGATCGAAGTGGCCGAACAGAATTTGGCGCGTGGGGCGGCGACGGCGCGTATGACGCTCGCAGCCTACCGGAAGGCGCTGCGAAAGCGGTACAGGGCCTGGCTGGCCCAGGTGCGTGAGATCCAAACGCCCGCGGCTCAGCTATCCTCAGGCTCCGCCGGCCGGTAGCGGTTCTCCCGCATCACGCGCCGCGCGATGTCCGCCGCATCCGGCAGGACGTAAAAGAATGCTCCCGTGCGTACCCGCTGAAAAATGAAGCCGCCGCGATACTCATCGGCTTCCACCCCGTAGTCCACGCCCGCGCTGCTGAAGATCGATTCCAAGCGCAGCGCCTCGTTCAACCGTTTGGCGATATATACCAGCACAGGTTCCTTGCCTTCAAAAAATGACGGTTCCTGGCGCATGATTTTCCTGAGAGAAGCGGCGGCCGCCGCCATCTTTCATTTTAGGAGATATTTGGATGGAAGGCTTAATCGGCGGATCCGCAAGTGTGTTCGATCAGCCCGGAAGAGGAACTGCATTGGCTGGCCTTGACGCTCATTCCCGGCCTGGGAACCCGCATGGCGGGGAAACTTCTGGATCGATTTCGAACGCCGCAGGCCGTCTTCCGCGCGTCGCGCACTGAGTTGGAGGCGGCCGGAGTCAGCGGCGCAGTGGCCCAAAGCATTGTGAGCGGCTGCTCGTTCGAGGACGCTCTCGACCAGCAGCAAAAGGTGGCCGAGCGCGGCGCCGTCGTCATCACCCGCAACGATCCGCGCTATCCGGCGCTGTTGCGGGAGATCTTCGACCCGCCTGTTCTGCTCTTTGCGCGCGGACGACTGGAGCTTCTGCAGCCATTCCATTTCGCCGTCGTGGGAACGCGTCGGCCTACGCCGTACGGACTGGCCGCCGCCGAAAGGCTGTCCGCCGACCTGGCGCGCGCCGGGCTCACCATCGTGAGCGGCATGGCGCGCGGCATCGATACCACCGCCCACAAAGGAGCGCTCTCCGCCGGCGGCGACACGGTGGCGGTGCTGGGCTGCGGCGTGGACGTGATCTATCCTTCGGAAAACCGCAAGCTGGCAGCCGACTTGGCGGCCAAGGGCCTGTTGCTATCGGAATTCGCCATGGGTTCCACGGCTTTCCCGCAGAACTTCCCCATCCGCAACCGCATTATCAGCGGCATGAGCGCCGGCGTGCTGGTAGTCGAAGGCGCCCAATACAGCGGCTCCGCGATTACCGCCAAGCTGGCGCTCGACCAGGGCAGGGAAGTCTTCGCCGTTCCCGGCAACATCACCTCCAAGGCAAGCTGGGGCCCTAACTTATTGATAAAACAGGGCGCCAAGCTGGTCCAGGATTGGAACGACGTGATCGTGGAACTTCCCGCGGAGGTCCGCCGTCAGTTAATCGAACGGGGGCGCAACCGGTTATTGGGGTCCGGCGGTGAATCCGCGGACGGTGGCGAGGCATCCCAAATAAAGGGATCTCTGCCCGAAGCCGGACGCAGGCTGCTTGCCGCCCTGCAAGTGGACAAAGCCATACACTTGGACGATCTGCTTCAGATTCTAGAAGATAACTCGGCTTCGGAACTGATCGCCGCGCTCTTCGAATTGGAGATGCTGGGTCTGGTCAAGCAGCTTCCCGGGAAGAATTTTGTAAAAGTGTGGTAGCCTCTGGGATGTCAATGGAAGGTCGTTCGAAGTATCTTATGCCGAAAGCTCTCGTAATCGTGGAATCGCCCGCCAAGGCGAAAACCATTAATAAATATCTCGGTAAGCAGTACATCGTCAAAGCTTCGCTGGGCCACATTAAGGATCTCCCCAAGAAAGACCTGGCCGTGGATATCGAACACGGCTTCACTCCGCGGTATGAAATTATTGAAGGCAAGCGCAAGCTGATAGCCGAGCTGAAACAAGCCGCCAAGAAAGTCGACTCCGTGTACCTGGCGGCCGACCCCGACCGCGAAGGGGAAGCCATCTGCTCTCACCTGCAGGAGGAACTGCAAGGCAAGAAAATCGGCGAGCCGCAGATCTACCGGGTGATGTTTAACGAGATCACCCAGAACGCCATTCAGAAGGCGTTCCAAAATCCGGGCATGGTGAACGAAAAGCTGGTGGACGCGCAGCAGGCGCGCCGCGTGCTCGACCGCCTGGTGGGCTACAAGATCTCGCCGCTGCTTTGGGACAAAGTGCGGCGCGGCCTCTCCGCGGGACGCGTGCAGACCGTGGCGCTGCGCGTGATCGTAGACCGCGAGAGTGAAATCGCCGCGTTCGTTAAAGACGAGTATTGGACCATCGATGCCGGCCTCGCCGCCCGCAAGCCGCGCAATCCTGACGGCGCACCTGATCAAGAAGGACGACCAGACACCGGAACTGGGCAGCCGGGAGGCCAGTCGACGGCGTGGTCGCGCAGTTGGAAGGCGCCGACTACATCGTCAAGTCCGTCGGCACGCGCGAGAAACGCCGCAACCCGGTGGCGCCTTTCATCACTTCCACCCTGCAGCAGGAATCTTCGCGCAAGCTGCGCTTCAGCGTCAAGCGCACCATGATGCTGGCGCAAAGGCTCTACGAGGGCATCGAACTCGGCAAAGAGGGCGCGCGTCGGCCTGATCACCTACATGCGCACGGATTCCACGCGCGTTTCCCGGATGCATTGCAGGAAGCGCGGGCCTACATCGCCGATCAAGTTCGGACCCGAGTATCTGCCCGAATCCGCCAACATCTACCGTTCCAAGAAGGACGCGCAGGATGCGCACGAAGCCATCCGCCCCACTTCCATGGAGCACAGCCCCGATGATGTGGCCAAGTATCTGGCTGAAGACGAGTTGAAACTCTATCGCCTGATCTGGAACCGGTTCGTGGCTTCCCAGATGGCGCCGGCCGATTTTCGACCAGACCACCATCGACATCGCGGCGCGCGGCAAGGATGCGAGCGAGTACCTGTTCCGCGCCACCGGATCGGTAATGAAATTCGGCGGCTTCCTTAAGATCTACGAAGAGGGCAAGGACCAGTCCGACGAAGAAGACGAAGAGCTGAAGCACAAGCTGCCCGCCGTGACCGAAGGCGAGACAACTCAAGTTCCGGCAGATTATGCCCGAGCAGCACTTCACCGAACCGCCGCCGCGCTACAACGAGGCTACGCTGGTGAAAAAGCTGGAAGCCGACGGGGTCGGCCGGCCTTCCACATATGCCTCCATCATCTCCACCATTCAGGAGCGCGAGTACGTGAAGAAGGAGGGCGGCCGGTTCATTCCGACCGAGTTGGGCAAAGTGGTCACCGGCCTGCTGATCGAGAGCTTCGACGATATCTTCGACGTCAAGTACACCGCCCGCATGGAAGAGGAGCTGGACGAGATCGAAGAGGGCCAAATCGCCTGGCGCGAGGCCATCGGCGAGTTCTACGAGAAGTTCGACAAAGATCTGAAGCACGCCGAAGAGCACATGACCGACATCAAGCGGATGGAGCGGCCCACCGACTTGATCTGCGAGAAGTGCGGCAAGCCCCTGGTGATCAAGTGGGGCCGCCACGGCAGCTTCATCGCCTGCACCGGATATCCCGACTGCACCTACACGCGCGAACTGACGGTGGATCTGCCGGATGTGGACAAGGTCGGATCTGGCCGAGCAGGGCGACGAAGAATACTGCGAGAACTGCGGCCGGCCCATGGTGCTGAAGAAGGGCCGCTTCGGCACTTTCTTCGCCTGCACCGGATATCCGGACTGCAAGACCACCAAGCCCATCGGCGGCACGCAGAAGAAGCCCGATGTGCAGCTCGAGGAGAAGTGCCCGAATTGCGGCAGCAACATGGTGTTGAAGACCGGCCGTTTCGGCGAGTTCACCGCTTGCGGCAATTATCCGACGTGCAAGTACGTCAAGCAGAAGACCATCGGGATGAAGTGTCCGGAGTGCAGCGAAGGCGAGGTGGTGGAGCGCCGCTCCAAGCGCGGCAAGACTTTTTACGGCTGCAACCGCTGGCCGGATTGCAATTTCGTCACATGGGGCAAGCCCGTGCAGGAAAAGTGCCCGGAGTGCGGCAGCCCGTACATGGTGGAGAAGTGGCTGAAGGCCGGGCCGGTACTGCAGTGTCCTAATGCGGAATGCAAGCACAAGCAGCCGATGCTGGTGCCGGTAGAGGCGCTGGCGCAGTAAGCCGTTGCGCAATTCCGGTCGCATCAGCCGCCCAAAGTGGATTTCTTGACATATCATGAAATATCATGATATGCTGGTTTTCTAAGAGGAGAACGACCATGCCCGCTGCCCGTGAGAAATTCGCCACCCAGGTCAATTCCGAGATCCTGTCGGCCGTGCGCACGCTCGCCGACAAGGAAGGCCGCCAGTTGCAGGCGCTCGTGGACGAGGCTTTCGCCGACCTGATCGAGAAGCGCAAGAAGGCCACGCCCCGCGCGCACGTCATGGGCGCCTATCTCGCCAGCCACGAAAAATACGGCCCCCTTTACAAAAAGCTCGCTGAATGACGGACTACCTCACCGTGGCCGAAGTGCTGGCCATGCATGCCGACCAGATTGAACGCTATGGCGGTTCCCACGGCATCCGGGATCAAGGGCTGCTGGAAGCCGCCCTCTTCCGGCCGCAGACCGGCTATTACGCCGACCTGATCGAGGAAGCCGCCGCGCTCTGGGAGAGCCTCGTCGCAAAACCATGCCTTCATCGATGGCAACAAGCGCACGGCTTTCGCCGCGACGTACACGTTTCTCGCCATCAACGGCGCGCGGCTCACGGCCGACGCCGGAAGAGACGCTAGGATTTCGTGGCCGCGCTCTACGAAGGCGACCAGTTCACCTTCGACAAGCTCGTGCCCTGGTTGCGCGCTCACGTCGATTTAAACAAGTAGCGCCGGCTCGTGCCATCGCCCGAAGCAGTCGAAAACCTCGTTCGCGGCGTCACTAGAGGTCCTGGCATGGGATGGATACTTGCCGCACTGTTACTCTACATTACGGCTGGCAATTTCGCCATCGTGGTAGGTTGGTACACGCGCCACAACACCGGATCAGTCGTTCCCTGCATTGGAGCGCTGTCGATTGAGCCTGGTGTACGGAGTTCCGCCGAAAGCTCACCTTCCATTCTGGAACGCCAACGGATCAAGAACGAGCTGAAAAAGTCATCATTCCAGTGGTAGACCAAAACCAAAGAGTAGCGGCAGCGTGTTCGAGCAACGCTAACCCACGCATCAAGCATCCCGCAGTCCCGGCCGCCGCACCGCCAGGAAAATTCCATAAACCCCCGTAAGCGCGGCGCTCATCCCCGCGGTCAGCGGACCGCCGATCGCCCCAATCAGCGCGCCGGCGGGAAAGTCGCCCAGCGGCCTGACTCCCATCACCAGCAGCGTGTTCAGGCTCATGATGCGCCCGCGCATCTGCGCCGGCACGCGCGTCTGCATCAACGTCACCGCGGTGGCCCCTGCCGCATTCTGCGCCGCGCCCAGAACCAGCAGCGCGGCCACCGACAGCCATACGTCCGTGCTCGCCGCAAACGCGCCCAGCGCCGCGCTCCAAATCAGAACCGCCCCCAGAAACAGCCGGCCTTTGTACCGGAAATCGCCCAGCGAGGCCACCGTCAGTCCGCCCAGGATCGTCCCCACGCCCGACCGCCGAGAACAGAAAACCCATCTGTGCGGCCGAAAGGTGCAGCACGCGCAGCGCGAAGATCGGCAGCATCACCGCCGGCGAAGGTCCCAGAAAGAGGAGCGCGCCATAACCTGCGATGATCCCGGGCAGCGCCGCATCGCGCGCGGCTGTGGCCAGCGTGGCGCGCACCGACCGCCATAAAGGTTCCCGCGCGCGCGTGCCAGCCGCTCGCGGCGCAGCGCCGCAGCCGCCACCAGCGCCAGCGATCACCGCCAGATAACTGGCCGCGTTCAGGAAAAAGTTCCCGGCGTACCCGATGGAGGCCACCATCACGCCGGCCAGCGCCGGGCCGAACGTGGAAGCGCCGCTGAAGATGATGGATTGCAGCGACACCGCGTTCATCAGGTCGGCCGGAGGCACCAGCGATGGAATCAGCGCCGAACGCGCCGGTTGGTCGAAGCTCAGCGCCGCGCCCGAGCAAAACGCCGTCACCACTACGATCCACAGCCGCACCAGTCCCGTCAGCGTCAGCACGCCCAGCCCCGCGGCCAGCAGCAGCAGAAAGCTCTGCGTGACGATCAGCAGCCGCCGCTTATCGAACCGGTCGGCGATGGCCCCGCCCACGGGGGCGAACAGGAAGAAGGCCGCGGCTTGCGCCAGCGATACCGTCCCCAGCGCCAGCGCCGATCCGCCCGTCAGGTGCAAAACCAGCAGCGCCTGCGCCACGATCTGCATCCAGGTGCCCACCGCCGAGACGAAGAGACCCGCCCATAGCAGGCGGAAATCGCGATGGCGGAGCGCGCGCAGAGCGTCAAACTGCATTGGTGCGGACATCCCTCATTCCCTCCAGTTCATCACAATGGTATACTCGTCCCATAGGAGGAAAGCGTGAACTGGACAACACCGGATTTTCAAGAAGTTTCCGTCAGTTGCGAAATCAATTCCTACGCACCCGCGGAAATCTAGCGTGCTGGTGAGTGTTCTCGGCGCAGCGGCCGGCGGCGGATTTCCGCAGTGGAATTGCAATTGTGATAATTGCCGCCGGCTCCGCCAGGGAACTGTGCGTGCCAAAGCTCGAAGCCAAATCCAAGTAGCCGTGAGCGCCGACGGCCGCGCATGGCACCTGCTTGGGCGCCTCTCCCGATCTCGGCAAGCAGATCGAAGCGAATCCCTGTTTTCATCCCCGGCAAGGCTTGCGCGATTCCCCGATTGCTTCCGTAATCCTCACTTGCGCTGAAGTGGACCAATCCCTGGGGCTGCTGCTGTTGCGCGAGATGCACCCGTTCACTGTATATGCCACGGCCTCGGTGCGCGACATTTTGCTTGAGCGATAACAGCATGTTCGGCATGCTCCATCGCGTCCCGCGGCCAAGTCGAATGGCGCGCTATAACCCCCGGCGCGCCGTTCGAAGTCGAAGCCGGCATGCAGGTCGAAGCCATCCCGATGCGCGGCGGATATCCGAGTTATGTGAGCGCCGAGCGGCTCGCCCAATGCCGTGCGGATGAAGCCGTCGTGGGCGCTGTCCGTCCGTTGCGGCGGCCGCGACCATGCTATTTCTGCCGGGCGTGCCTGCAATCGACGACGCGCTGCTGGCGCGCATGGAACAGAGCGACCTGCTGCTGCTGGACGGCACGTTCTGGTCGGACGACGAGTTCATCCGCGTATGGCCGGAAGCGCGCACGGCCAGAGCTATGGGGCACCTGCCCATCTCCGGCCCCGGTGGCAGTCTGGAGCGCCTCGCCGCGCTGCGCCGTCCCGCGCAAGGTTTTCATCCACATCAACAACACCAACCCGATTCTGGACGAGGAAAGCGCCGCATACCGCGCGGTGCGCGAGGCCGGTTGGGAAGTGGCCTGCGACGGGATGACAATCGACATTATGACCGCCGAAACGGCCACGCCGCGGACCTGTTGACCCCCGCCGAGTTGCACGCCCGCCTGCAATCCGTCGGCGACCAGTTCTATCACCACCGGCATCCGTTTCACCTGCGGATGCACGAAGGCAAGCTCACGCGCGGGCCAGTTGCAGGCGTGGGCCTTGAACCGCTATTACTACCAGAGCCGCATTCCGATCAAGGATGCCATCATCCTGTCCCGCTCCGACGATCCGGAGTTCCGCCGCGCGTGGCGCAAGCGCGTCGTGGATCACGACGGCAATCGCGCCGGAGAAGGCGGCATCGAGCGCTGGCTGCAGTTGGCCGAGGCCACCGGGCTCGATCGCGAGCGTGTGATCGCCGGCCGCGAGATCCTGCCCGGCACGCGCTACGCGGTGGATGCATACCTGAATCTGGTTTCGCGCGGCACTTTGCTCGAAGCCGCGGCATCTTCGTTGACGGAATTGTTCTCCGGCCGGCTGATTGCCCTGCGCATGGACGCCATGCGCAAGCATTATGCGTGGCTGGAGCCGGGCTTGTCGTATTTCCAGGCGCGGCTGACGCAGGCGCCCGAAGACGCCGCATTTCACGCTCGATTGGGTCACGCGTCAGGCTTCCACGCGCGCCCAACAGGAGTCTGTCATCGCGCGCGCTGCGCAGTAAGTGCGACATCCTCTGGGCGCAGCTCGACGCACTGTATTACGCTTATGTGCAGCCGGGCTGGCCGCCGCCCGGAGCGTTTCAGCCGAGGAGGCGCCGTGACTGCCACCAACATTCCGCGGCTGGCGCGCGGTTGCCGGCTTTCCGAGGATCCCGGCCAGGGATGGGTGTTGCTGATCCCGGAAGGCGTCTTGCGGTTGAGCGGTCCCGGCCCGCGGATTCTGCAGCGGTGCGATGGCTCGCGCACTTTCGGAGATATCGTGCGTGAGTTGGGCCGAGTTTGCCGACCGCGGACGCCGCGCTGCGTGGAAGCCGAAACATCCGCGTTCCTGGAACGCCTGATCGACGCGGCGCATCGTCGTGCGTGGAGTGACTGTGCGGCCGCAAGCTTTGATCGCCGAAATCACGCATCGCTGCCCGCTGCATTGCGTGTACTGCTCGAATCCGCTGGCCATGCAGCCGCGCGGCGACGAGATGGCCGCCGGCGTCTGGGACGCGCGTTTTCCGCGAGGCTGCCGAACTCGGTGTGCTGCACGTCCATCTGACAGGCGGCGAGCCGGTGCTGCGTCCGGACCTGGAGGAGTTGGTCCGCGCCGCGCGCGCCGCGAACCTGTACGTGAACCTGATCACTTCCGGCATCGGCCTCGGCGAGCAGAGGCTGGACGCCCTGATCGACGCCGGACTCGACCATCTGCAGCTCAGCTTTCAAGACGCGGAAGAAGCGCCCGCCAATGAATTCGCCGGCGCGCGCGCGCATGCCCGCAAATTGGCGCTGGCGGAAGTGGTGCGCGCCCGCCAAATCGGATTCACCCTCAACGCCGTGGTGCATCGGCAGAATCTGGATCGGCTGGAAGCCATCGTCGCCATGGCCGAGCGGTTAGGCGTCGACCGCCTGGAAATCGCCAACGTCCAGTATTACGGCTGGGCCATCGAGAACCGCGAGAGACTGATGCCCACGCGCCGGCAGACTGGACGCTTGCGTCGGCTGCCGTGCGGGCGCATCAGCAGCGGCTGAAGGGCCGCATGCGTATCGACTTCGTTCCGCCGGATTATTACGCGCGCTATCCGAAAGCCTGCATGGGCGGCTGGGGACGCTCGCTGATGCTGGTGGACCCGGCCGGCTTCGTGCTGCCGTGCCATGCCGCGGGCGTGATTCCGGATCTGACCTTCGACAACGTGCAGTCGCACCCGCTGCGCTGGATCTGGGAAGAATCCGCCGCCTTCCAGCGCTTCCGCGGCGAAGACTGGATGCCCGAACCATGCCGCAGTTGCGATCGCCGCCACGAAGATTTCGGCGGCTGCCGCTGCCAGGCGCTGCTGCTGACCGGCAACGCCGCCGCCACCGATCCGGTCTGCTCGCTGTCGCCCGATCGCAAGCTGGTGGATGCGGTCGATCGAACGAGCCAACGCGGCTCCGTTGATGCGCCCGGGTGGGTGTACCGCATCGATCCGGTGTAAAGATGCCGTACATTTCTGATATCCAGATCCTGCCGTATTTCAGCCAGGGGAGGTTGTAATGAGTCAATCCCTTGTAGCGCTCAACGTTAAGATTAGAAGCCCGCACGCGCCACGACGGTCAGTCTGTGGCTAGCATGGTGCCCGCCTCTTGATGTTATGACTCAGGCTGAGAATGAACAGACGCGCGCTGGCATCATTGCGCGAGGCCGTTGAACTGTGGTTTGAATCTTGTATCGCCCGCAATGTTCTTGACCAAGCGCTGACAGAGGTTGGTTTCCATCGAAGGCGTCGCTGGGGATGGACGTTCCTTCCGATGCCAGTTTTGTTGGGGTTTCTGAAGAGCAGAGCCACAGCCGCTGGCGCCGGAGCGGGTGCATCTGACGCGTTCACTAGGAGAACGTGATATTGAAGTCTCTATACCGGCTTATATAGCGGCACAACGCGTTTCGTCGAGCGATCCGCGTGTCTCCAATTGATTGGAAAAAACTCGTCAAGCTTTGCGAAGGTGAGGGCTGCCTGGCTCGATAGGGAGAAGGGCGATCATTACATCATGACGAAGCCGGGGCTTGCCAGGCCAGTAGTACCTCCAAAGAAGTCGACTTGTCCGAGGATATTGTTCTGTCGGTCGGAAGGACGCTTGGACTGAATCGCAAGGCGCTTGAGCAAAAGCTAATCCACAGCGCAGGAAATCCAAAGCGGTAAACAGCGGCCGCGACTTCCAGAGCCAGCAACGGCTCCAGCCGCCGATCCAGCCCAAATCCAAGTAGTGGTAGTATATTTATTCATAGCTGCTGAATAATTAACCAATGAGCCACCTCGCTCGGCATCGTCGGATATCGCGGCTATAGCGGCGCCGAACTCGTCCGCATCCTCCAACGCCATCCGCGCGTCACGCCGTTCCTGCTCGATCACCGCGAAGACCCGCACCCGCCGCATCCAGCACGACCGCCACTCCGCCACGGCCCGTGCACGCCGGAAGCCGTGCGCGCCGAGGGAATCTCCATCGTTTTCCTGGCCACGCCGCCCGAGGTTTCCATGGAGACTGGCGCCCGCCCTGCTTGCCGCCGGAGCCGGGTCATCGACCTGAGCGGCGCCTTCCGCCTGCGCACCCCCGCGGCCTACGCCGCCTGGTACAAGGAGCCCCACACCCAGCCTGAACTGCTGGCGGAAGCGGCCTACGGCCTGCCGGAATTCTGCCGCGAACGCATCCCCGCCGCGCGCCTGGTGGCGAATCCGGGCTGCTATCCGACGGCCGCCAACCTGGCGATCCGGCCGCTGCTCGAAGCCGGATGTCGTGGATCGCGCCGCGGGCATCGTGTGCGACGCCAAGTCCGGCGTCAGCGGCGCCGGGCGCAAGCCCACCCTCACCACCAGCTTCTGTGAAGTCGCCGGCAACTTCTCGGCGTATTCCGTGCTTCACCACCGGCACGTTCCCGAGGTGCTCATGATCTCCGGCCTGGAGGAGCGCGAGTTCAGCTTCACCGCGCAGCTTCTGCCGCTCGATCGCGGCATTCTGGAAACCATCTACTTCCGTACGCAACGGGCAATCGGCGCCGAGGATCTGCTGGCCATCTACGAAAAGCGCTACGCCGGGGAAGCCTTCATCCGCCTGTATCCCGCCGGCCAACTGCCGGACCTGCACGCCGTCGTGCGCACCAACTACTGCGATATCGGGGTCACCGTGGATGCCGCCACCGGCCGCGCCGTGGTGGTCAGCGCCATCGACAACCTGGTAAAGGGCGCGGCCGGGCAGGCGGTTCAGAACATGAACCTGATGCTGGGCTACCCGGAAACGGAGGGCCTGCTGTGAAACTGCTGGTGAAGCTCGGCGGAACGCTGCTGGATGTGGACGCCACGCGCGAGCGGCTGGCGCGGCAGATCGCGGCCATTGCGCGCGCTGCGCCATTGGTGGTGGTGCACGGCGGCGGCCGGCAGATGACCCGGTACCTCGCGGAGCGCGGCATCGAGAGCCGGTTCGTCAACGGTCTGCGCGTCACCACGCCCGAAGTGCTGGATGCCGTCGTCAAGGTGGTCGCCGGCAGCGTCAATCGTCAATTGACCGCTACGCTCAACCTGCGGGCGCGCGCGCCGTGGGCATCTCCGGCATCGACGCCGGCATGGTGGAAGCCGAGCAGATGGACCCGGCGCTGGGCGCAGTCGGGCGCGTCACCCGCGCCGATCCGGACTTGCTCCATCGCATTGCTGGCCGCCGGTTTCCTGCCGGTGGTGGCCTGTGTGGCGGGCAGCCGGGAGGGCCGGTTGTACAACGTCAACGCCGACCAGATGGCGGTGGCCTGCGCGGTGGCATTCGGCGCGGACCAGTTGATTTTCCTGACGGACGTCGAAGGCGTTCTGGATGCCGGCAAGCAACCGTCCCGCATCTCACGCCGGCGCAGAGCGAACGCTGATCGCCGCGGGCATCGCCACCGGCGGCATGCTGGCCAAGCTCAACGCCGCGCAGGCCGCGCTCCGCCAAGGCGTGCCGCAAGTGCGGATTGCCGCGGGGGCGGCCGAGGGCGTTCTGGAGCGCATACTGGCCGGCGAAGCCGTGGGCACGCGCCTGGCGGCAGAGGAGGTCTGCGCACAATGATCAGCGGTCTTACCGAAGATGCCATCGTGGAGCGACCTGGACCGCACCGGGATCTGGCCGTGCGCAAGGCCGCCATGCGCGATATCGGGCCTATTCTGGACCTGATCAACGGCTATGCGGCCAAGGGCATCATGCTGCCGCGCACCGAATTCGAGGTCTCGGAAGACATACGCGATTTCTCGGTGATCCTGAATGCCGGCCGGCTGGTGGGCTGCGGCGCACTGCACTTTTATACGCCATCCATCGGCGAAATCCGCTCTCTGGCCGTCGCGGAAGACGCCAAGACCCACGGCATCGGCCGGCGGCTGATCGAAGCGCTGGCCGGCGAAGCATCCCACTATTCGCTCGACGCCGTGTTCGCGTTTACCTACGTCCCGGAATTTTTCCGCAAGATGGGTTTTCAGGAGGTAGAGCGCGGCGAGTTACCGCTGAAGGTGTGGAAAGATTGCGTGCGTTGTCCGAAATTCCAGTGTTGCGACGAGATTGCGGTATTGCGCGTCCTGCGTCCGGAGTACTACAGAAGACCGCAACAGTTCGCAGCGATGAGATTTTTACTCCGTACAGCTACCAATACTTCGGCAGGCGGAGTGAGCATAACGTGGTAGACTTGGTGCTTTCCCAGTTGGCCCGTTATTGGCATTGTTGTTTGAGCGCAAAGGCGCGGGGCGCCCGTTGCTCGGGTTTCTGCAGAAGGTCTCCTCCACCCCTGTGGGCTGTAACCTCCGAGCCGCCTGCAGGTGCTCTCACACCGGGCGCTCTCGTAAGCGCCCGGTTTTTTTCGAGTGAACGATCGTCCGCGGCGCCAGTCCTAGTTCCCCGCGCCGGCGGGGGCGGCCGGCCGCTCGCCTTCCCGCCGCGGCGGCTGGGGCTTCGGTAGCGGCTTGCGCGGCAGCATCTCGTCCCGCGTGGCCGCGTCGTAAACTACCGCCGCCATGATGGCGGAAGCTTCCATCAGATCGCCAGCCACCAGATGGTCGTACACGTCCGCGCTCGAATGATGCGTTTCGGTGGAATAGTCCATGCGGATCTTGAATGAACTGAAAACCCGGCAGCCCCACGGCGTCGAACGACTGATGGTCCGTGCCGCCCGTGTTGCGGATGGTGACTGTAGCCGCGCCATAATCCTTGAACGGCTCCAGCCAGGCCTGGAAGATGGGCCGCATCATGTCGTTGCCTTGCAGATACGCGCCGCGGATTTTGCCCGTGCCGTTATCCAGGTTGAAGTAGCCGGATAGTTTGGAATGCTCCGGCTTCAGCGCCATGGTCTCACGATCCGCGAAGTGCTCCTTCACATAAGCGTGCGAGCCGAGCAGCCCCTCTTCTTCGCCGGTCCACAGCGCCATACGCACCGTGCGCGGCATCTTCAGATCGAGCGCCTTCAGGATGCGCATGGCTTCCAACACCACGGCGCTGCCAGCGCCATTGTCGGTGGCGCCCGTGCCGCCGGTCCAGGAGTCCAGGTGCGCGCCCAGCATTACCAGTTCATCTTTCTTGCTGCGTTCCGGGCAGTTCGCCGGTCACGGTGAAGGAATCCTGCGTATCGTCCAGGAACTTGTTCTGAATGTCGAACTCCAGCGTGACCGGAATCTTTTTTTCGATGAGCCGCACGATGCGATTATATTGCTCGACCTCCAGCGCCACCGAAGGCGGCGGCAACGGCTTTTTCGGATCCTGAGACCCGGCGGCGGCAGCCGAACACGATGCCGCTGGTGGCGCGATAGCTGGGCGCCAGCGTCACCAGCACGCCCTCGTCCTTGAGAAACTGATTCAGCTTGTCGCGAAATTTTTCGCGCGCGCTTCGCGATCGAACGGCATGCCCGCCGGACGCCTCGGCTGTCCGGGAACCAGCGGAATCGGATTGGCGAACGGCGAGCGCGCCCGAGGGATCGGGCGCCAGCATCTCCGCCGCCAGTTCGGCATCGGTGAACCGCTTCAGATCGGGTTCGGTTTCCGAAACCAGCGGCGCGGGATCCTCCGACAGCACGATCTTGCCCTTGAGCTTCCCTTTGAATTTATCGATATCCGCATCGGTCTTGATGACCGCCAGCACCGGCTCTCCCGAAACCGGACCATTGGTGCCCGGCGACCAGGGCCGCGCAAAGCCGTTCAGCGGCGCAAACTGCGGCTCCTTCAGGCTGGCGCTGAAATGCACGCACGTCCAGCCCCGCCCGAACGGTCCCCACTTTTCCATGTCGGGATTGGCCAGCCCCCACTCGGTCATGCGGCGCACGGCCCATTCAGCGGCGGCTTTCAGACCCGGCGAGCCCGTCAGCCGCGGGCCATAGACATCGGCCAGGTAGAACGCATTCTCCATCACCTTGGAGTTCTGAAACTCCTCGGCCTTGATGCGGTTTACGGTATACAGATCTACCTTCTCCTGAGCCAGCAGGAAAGGGGCAAGCAGGAACGGCAGGGAATATTTCATAATGCTGACGAGATTATCACAACGCAGGGGCACTCTGACGCAGCCTGCCGGACTATAAGCCGGTTTCTGTACCCTTGCGGGCGGCAGCCATTCGTCTGGGCCGGACATTGCTGCCCGGCTCTAGCGACCTACCCGAGAGTTCAAGGAGCGGGCCGCTCCTCCTCTCCTATTTGGTCTTGCTCCGCGTGGGGTTTGCCTTGCCGGCCGGATTGCTCCGGCCGCGGTGCGCTCTTACCGCACCATTTCACCCTTACCCGAACCTCACCCTCACAGGCGCGCCCGGCGGTATATTTTCTGTTGCACTTTCCGTAAAGACTCCGTCGCCAGAACCCTTCCCGGCCGTTAGCCGGCACGCTGCCCTGTGGAGACCGGACTTTCCTCCCGTTTCCGGGCGGCTGCCCATCCGGCAGGCTACACCCGTCATTATCCCATTTTGTGTGAGAGAACGCCCAGTCTATTGACTAAGCGCCGCAAAATGTTGTAGATATGGAATTGTTACCGTTGTATCCTGATTCTTGAGCAGTCCGTTGTTGTTGGGGTTCTTAAAGTCTCGCACACACGCTGAATTCTGAGGAGGTTCTCATGCTGAAACAACTGGCGGCAATAGGCGCAATCGGAGTGTTTTCAACCTGCCTATTCGCTCAGGGATTGAACACGAACCAAACCAAAGATCAATGGGAAGAGATCAATTTCGAATTCAATTCTTCCATCCTCTCGGATGGATATCCCAGCCTGTTGCGGCTGGCGGACATTCTGAGCAAGCACCACGATTTTCACGTCAAGCTGGTAGGCAACACCGATTACGTCGGCTCCGCGCGTTATAACGACCGCCTGGCCATGCGGCGCGCCGAAACCGTCCGCGACTTCCTGGTGAAGTACGGCGCCGCAGCCGATCAGATTTCCACCGGCCGGCGACGGCAAGAAGGATCCCGAGGTCAATAACAAGACTAAGGAAGGCCGCTTCATGAACCGCCGCGTGGTGATGACCGTGACTGACGGCCAAGGCAAGGTCGTGGCCGCCGGCGGGTTCACCGAGGTAGGTGCCCACCCTGGCGGATCTTCTTAAGAAGCAGGAAGAGTGCTGCACCCAGATCCTGAAGAGACTCGATAAACTGGATGATATTCTGGCGGCGTTGCGCGATCTTAAAGGCGAGAACGACCGGTTGAAGGGCGAAGTGGCCGATCTTCGCAACCAGGAGAAAGCGCTGGAGGATAAAGTCAACGGGATCCAATCCGCTGACTAAGGATGAGACCACCGCCATCGCCGAGAAGGCGGGCCAGGATGCTCTCCAGGAAGCGCAGAACCGGAACAAGAAGTTCTCGCTGCTGGGTCTGGATATCGGCCCAACCCTGGGCAACCGGCCCAACGGCGATGTGACCATTCACGGCAGCGGCCAGTTCTTCTCGCCGTTCGGCGGCGACGGCACGCACGCCGTGCAGGCGCAGGGCGAATATATCCGCTATCCCGGCGACCAGGAAGGCCAGTTCGATATCGGTCTGGTCAACCGCTGGGATCACTTGCAGGCCGGCTTGTTCGCCAGCTTCAAATATATCCGTTTAGAAGGAGACACCAACGGCGGCAGCATGGGGCAGGGCGCTTTCCTGCTCGATTACCTCTTCAGCCGCGGCCGTGTCGGCTTCTACGGCACGGAGGGTTTCAAGAGTACCGGCGCACTGCTGGAATCCCCTCTGGGACCGGCTTCGTTCATCGAAACCTACGCGCGTCCCATGGATCAGTTTGGCGGCACTATTCAGGTCGGCACGTGGGGCGACGCCTGGATACAGGGCAATTTCGGCTATATTCATAGCCGGATGCCCGGCAACTCCAACCGGCCGGGCGGCGAAATCAAACTGGTCCAACCGATCGCCAAGGAACTGGCATTCACGGTCCGGGCGGGTTTAAACCCCACGCTGGTGACGGCTTACAATACCGGCGAGTTGACCGTCGGGTTGGAATTCGGCAATTTCATGCGGCCTAAGGATTTCACTACTTTCACGCATCCGGTGCCCATGGACGTGCCGCGTATCCGGTATGAGTTGTTGACCCAGCAGGTGGGCCACAGCGCGCCTGTAGCGGATGCGGGTCCGAATCAGATTGGCATTCCGCCCGGCACCGTTACGCTCAATGGCAGCGGATCCTACAGCCCGGATCATGACGCACTCAGCTACTCCTGGACGCAGGTCTCCGGTCCCAGCGTGGCGATTTCCGGCGCCAATATGGCTATCGCCACATTCAGCGCGGCCGGATCCACCAGCTATGGCTTCCGCCTGACGGTAACCGATCAGGTGAGCGGCCTGTTCGCTACGGCCAACACCACCGTAACCACGCAGAGATTCCTGGTGGCGCGGTTCACGGCGACTCCGCCTACGATCAATGCGGGACAGTCGTCCACGTTGTCCTGGAACGTGCCTAACGCTACCTCGGTGACCATTTCGGGCGGCGTAGGTTCCAATCTCCCGGCAGCGGGCACCGCGACCGTGAAGCCGGCCCAGACCACTACTTACAACCTGACCGCCACGGGCGCAGGCGGCTCGACGGTCACTGCCAGTGTTACGGTTACGGTCGGCCCGTCCAAGCCGGTCGTCGTGCGCTTCCAGGCCGCCCCGACCAATATCACGCAGGGCCAGGCTTCGACCCTGTCTTGGGCGACCACGGGCGCCTCCACTGTAAGCATCACTCCCAACGTGGGCAACGAACCGGTGAACGGCAGCACTAACGTATCGCCGACCGCCACCACCACTTACACCCTCACGGCCACCGGCGCCGACGGCACGACTACAGTCACGGCCGCCGTTACCGTTACCGTGGGCGGCGGAGCCGTACCGACGATACTTAGTTTCTCCGCTAATCCGACGGTCATCTCCCCAGGCGGACAATCGTCCCTCTGCTGGAATGTAAGCAATGCTACCACCGTCAGTATTGCGCCCGGCATTGGCACGGTGCAACCGGTAGCTTGCGTCACCATCTCACCGACGGCCACTACTACCTACGTGCTGACGGCTACCAATGCTGTCGGTCCGATCCAAGCCACTGTGACAGTAAGCGTGGGACCGGTTCAGATCCTCACGTTCTCTGCCAGTCCCGCTTACTCGCCGGCTTCTGGCGCGCCCGTAGTCTTGTCATGGACGACCCAGAACGCCACTTCCGTAGTCATTACCGGCACCGGAGCGCCTTCCGGATCTATGGGCGCCAACGGCAGCGCCACCGTGAATCCGACCACCAACTCGGATTACACGCTGACTGCCTACGGTCCAGGCGGACCGGTATCCTCAGTTATCCACGTGTTTGTGAGATAGCGCGCTGTAAGTGAGCGAACTACCAGCCGGGCGGCTAACCACCGCCCGGCTTTTTTTGTGTCTTTGAGTAACTCGCGCAAAACGGGGCGCCCGCGCCGCTTGAATCTGCGGAGTTCCTGTCCTGTACGGCGGCGCGGGAAGGCGCGCCCCTTTGCGCTCTCAATGGAAATTATGCGATTCCGCCGCCGCGCCCGCCGGCAGCGCCGCCACCCGTCCCACCTTCACCGAAATTGTTCCGTCCTGATTCTGCAGCACGCCATCGATCAATAAGAACGGCTCGCCCACCACCGTTAGCTTGTAACGATCGTAAGTGGCCGGTGTGAGGATGGCGTTCATCACGCCGGTCTCGTCTTCCATGCTCAGGAACACGAACCCCTTGGCGGTTCCGGGCCGCTGCCGCACGATCACCGACCCGGCAATGCGCACCAGGCGGCCGTTGGGAACGCGCGCCAGATACGCGGCCGGAGTCACTCCCAGCGCCTGCATCTCCGCCCGGCGGTAGGCCATCGGATGCCGGCCGATAGTCACGCCCGTGCCGTGAAAATCGGCCTCCAGGCGTTCCTGATCGGTCATGCGCGCGAGCGGCGATGCGTCTTCCAGCGTTTCCAGGCGCTCCAATAAAGAACCCACCGGCCGCACCGCGCGCTCAGCCATCCACAGCGCATCGCGCCGGTGGATTTTCCGCAGCGGATTCAGGGCGCCCACCTCCGCCAACATTTTCATTTCGTCTTTGCGCAGATCCCCAACGCGCAGAGCCAGATCGTCCACGCTGGTGAAAGGCCGCCCGGCGCGCGCACGCACTATGGCTTCCGCGGCGGGCTGCCGGAGACCTCTCACATACCGGAAACCCAGCCGCAGGCAGTGGGACGAGGAGGCGATCTGGATAGTGCACGGCCAGTCCGACTTAGTAACATCCACCGGCAGCACCCGCAGGCCATGCCGTTGGGCATCCTTAATCAAAATAGACGGATGATAGAATCCCATCGGCTGGTTATTCAACAGCGCCGCCGTGAACGCCGCCAGGTAGTGGCATTTCAAATAAGCGCTGGCGTAGGCGAGCAGCGCGAAACTGGCCGCGTGCGATTCCGGAAAGCCATACAGCGCGAATGAGGCGATGGACAGCGCGATCCGATCCTGCACCGCGCCGTGAATGCCGTTGCGTTCCATGCCCGCGCGCAGTTTCGTTTCGATCTCCTGCATGCGCTTCTCGGAGCGCTTGAAACCCATGGCGCGCCGCAACTCCTCCGCCTGGCCGCCGGTGAATCCCGCCGCGATCATGGCGATGCGCAGCAATTGCTCCTGAAACAGCGGCACGCCCAGCGTCCGCCGCAAGACCGGCTCCAGCGATGGATGCAGACAGTCGGCCGGTTCTCTTCCCTGCCGCCGCCGCAGATAAGGGTGCACCATCTTGCCCACGATGGGTCCCGGCCGGATGATCGCCACCTGCACCACGATGTCGTAGAAGCGCGCCGGCTTCAGCCGCGGCAGGCAGGACATCTGCGCGCGGCTCTCCACCTGGAACAGGCCGATGGTGTCCGCCTTCTGCAGCGCGCCATATACGGCCGGATCGTCCGCCGGAAGCTGCGCCAGGTCCACCTCTTCACCGTACGATTCGCGGATGTGCACCAGGCACTCCTCGATGGCCGCCAGCATGCCCAGTCCCAGCAGGTCCACCTTGATGATGCCCATGTCGGCGCAGTCTTCTTTGTCCCATTCGACTACCACGCGGCCGGGCATGGTGGCGGGTTCCAGCGGCACCACCGAATCCAGTTGCCCCTGGCAGATCACCATGCCGCCGGAGTGCTGCCCCAGGTGCCGCGGCAGATCCTGCACGGCCTTGTACAACTCCAGAAATTTGCGTATGCGCGGATTGGCAAGGTCCAGATCCGCATCGTGGAAATGCCGCTCGGGAGTATCGTCCGGGTCTTTCCATTCCCAGGCACGCACCAGGCTCGACAGGCGATCGAGCGTCACCATCTCGAAGCCCAGCGCCTTGCCCACCTCGCGTGCCGCCGAGCGCCCGCGGTAAGTGATCACGTTGGCAGTCATGGCCGCGCCCAGTTTGCCGTACCGCTCGTAGACATACTGGATGACGCGCTCGCGCCGGTCGCCGCTGGGCAGGTCCAGGTCGATATCCGGCCATTCGCCGCGCTCTTCGGAAAGGAAGCGCTCGAACAGCAGGCCCATGCCCACCGGGTCAACCGCCGTAATGCCCAGCGAATAACACACCGCGCTGTTGGCCGCCGAGCCGCGCCCTTGCGCCAGAATGCCGTGGCCGCGGCAAAAATTCACGATATCCCAGACGATCAGGAAATAGCCGGCCAGATTCAGCTTTTCGATCATCGCCAGTTCGCGCTCGATCTGCCGCCGCGCTTTTTCGTGATACGGCCGGTAGCGCAGCCGTGCGCCTTCATCCGCGCGCTGGCGCAGGAACGAAGCCATGGTCTGGCCCGCGGGCACAGGATAGCGCGGAAATTCGTACCCCAGATCCGCCAGCGTGAATTCCAGGCGGGATGAAATTTCTCCGGTGTGGGAGATGGCTTCCGGCAGGTCCGCGAACAGGCGCGCCATCTCCGCGCCGGTTTTGACGTAGCGCTCCGCGTTGGGCCCGAGCAGGCGGCCGGCGGTTTTGAGCGTCACTTTTTCGCGCACGCAGGTGAGCACGTCCAGCACTTCTCTCTGCCGCGGATCGGCATAGCACACGCCATTGGTGGCCACCAGCGGAATGCCCAGCCGGCGGGCCTTCTCGACGATGGCTTGGTTGCGGGCTTCCTGGCGGCGGTCCATGTGCCGCTGCAATTCGGCATAGAGGTTACGGTTTCCGAATATGCCTGCCAGGGTTTCGTCGATATCCGGCGAAATGCAAATCAGGCCCTGCGAAAACTCCGCAATTTCATCGAGCGTGGCGGCGCCTTCGCCTTTTTTGGCGCGTAACTTCATGCGCGTAACCAGGCGGCACAAGTTGCGGTAACCCTCCCGGTTCGCGCACAGCAGCGGATAGCGCCGGCCGTTGGTGCAGGTGATTTCGGAGCCGATATGCGCGCGCAAGCCCGTTTTTTTCGCCGCCATGTGAAAGCGCGGCGCGCCGTAAACGCCATCGCGATCGAGCAGCGCCATGGCCGGAATGCCGCGCTCCGCGCAGGCCGTCACCAGATCCTCGGGCACGGATGCGCCCTGTAAAAAGCTGAAGGCCGAGCGCGCGTGGAGTTCAACGTAAGAAGTCATCAAGCTAGTCGTAACTCCCCTCTACAAACCAGCGGCCCCATTCGCAATAAATCCGATAGAGCGCGCCATCGCTCAGCGCCACATCCCACTCATCGCGCGCCCAAGGACCCATAGTCCACCAATCCCCCGAAGTGCGCCAAGGTCCCGCGGCCGCTGTCACATGCCCGCGCACTCCTTCCGCCTGCACGTGCACAGGCTGGCCGGAAGCCATCTGGACCAGCGCCGCGCGAATCGGCCGCATCGCGCGCAGCGGCAGTCTCCGTGCCGCCGCGTCCCGCGATCGCCGTGCCGCAGGGTCTCCATGTCTCCGCATCTCAAACGCCCCCGGCCGATGCGTATCCAGCAACTCAGGCGATCCCACGTAGTCATCTCCCACCAGCGATTTCAGACGCGCCAATGTCAGTTCCAGTTTTTCCGGCTCAGGCGCGATGGGAATAAACAACCCGCTCTGCGCGGCGCGCGGCTTGGCCGGCTCCGCTTCGAGGCACACCCTGACCACCGGCGCCGGCGGCGGATGCGCGCCGAGATCCAGATCGAGCAGTTTCAAAAATGCCTTGGTATCCAACATGGGGACCGGGAAGCGCAGCGTGCGTGCGTGCTCGCCGTTCCTTTCGAGATGCAGACGCAGCCGCAATTCATTGGTGGCCAGGCCGCGCGCGGCGAGGCGCGCGCACAAGCCGTTCAGCATCCCCGCCAACACAAACATCAGCGGCTCCAGCAGTTCCACCGGATATTCCAGTTCCGCCTCTTCCGCAAAATGGAGCGGCTCGGCTACGGGCGCCAGAGGCCGGTCGCCCGCGCCGCGCGCCAGCTTGTGCAACCGCAGACCTTCCGGGCCCAGCCGCTCCGCGAGCCCCAACTCCGGCAGCGCGGCCAGGTCGCGGAAACGCCGTATGCCCCAGCGCGCCAGCGTCTCCAGCATCTCGGGCGTGGGTCCCAGCAGCGCGACCGGCAGGCTGCCCAGATATTTGGCTTCGTCGCCGTAGGGGATCGCGTGCCAGCCCGCAAACCCGCGCGCGGCATGCACGGCCGCATCCACATTGGCCGCGACGGCCACGCTCGACGGCAGCCCGCGCTCCGCGGCGCGGCGCGCTACCGCCGACGCGATTTGCTGGGGCAAGCCGTGGATGCGCTCCAGCCCATGGACGTCCAGCGCCACGGTGTCCGCGGAAGTCCGCTCCACTCGCGGCGAAAATTCCTGCGCCAGCCGCAGCAGCTTTTCCATATCATCCGGGACGCCATGAATCGCCGCAAACATCACTCCCTCTACTCCCTACCAGCGCGATTCAAATGCTGCCGCCAGCGCCGGCACGGGCTTGCGCCGGTCCACGTGCACACGGATACCGCGCAGCAAGCGGGAGCAGCCCGGCGCGCCGGACGCGCCGGACCAAGCTGCCCGCTCGCGCCGCATCTCCAGCACCAGCGAAGCGCAGGTCTTGGCAAGCGGCTGCTGCTCCACCACCAGCAAGACAGTTGGCGTGTGCTCCACGCCGCGCCGCAGCCGGAACCAGGATGTCAGCGAAATGCGCCGCGCGGTGGCCAGGGGTGTATCGGCCAGATCCATCACCACCAGACCGAACCCCCCGCCTTGCACCAGCAGGTCCGCGGCCTTCAGCGCATGCTCCGCACGGCCGCCGCAGCGCACCCACAAGAGCCGCTCCAGCCGCACGCCGCAGGCCGCGGCCGATGCCGGATCGAATGCGTCGCGCGCATCCACCAGCGCACATACGTTGCCGCGCCGGGTGGACTGCGCCATGGCCGCCAGCATCAGGCTGGTGCGCCCCGAGGATGCCGGCCCATAGATCTCGGTCAAACACCCTTGGGGAAGGCCGCCGGCCAGCGCATCCACTTCCGGGAAGCCTGTGGGACAAGCCTCCGGCCTTTCTATCTGGAATGCAAATTCACGACCCAGAGCCACGGCAGCCATACGCGTATTCGCCTTTTATTCGCCTGCACTCTAATTTTGCAGAATGCCGGTCCGGATGTCAAGGGTTTTTGCCGAACAAGCGAACCAGATAGTGGTGTTTGCACCCTACCGCGCCGTATGACATACTGCGGTTCTGGTATCAATCCTATGAAGACAGCCCCGCCGCTCTCCCGCCGCAGTTTCTCCAAGGCTTGGCCGCCGCGCCCTGGATCCTTCGCGCCCAAACGGCGCCCGTCCGCGCCCGCATCAAGATCGATACCGAACGGGTCATCGGCGATATCGATCCCAAGATCTACGGCAATTTCATCGAACATCTGGGACGCTGCATCGAAGGCGGCGTCTTCGACGAAGGCTCGCCGCTCTCCGACGCGAACGGCTTCCGCCGCGACGTGCTGGATGCCGCCAAGAAGCTGAACGTCACCATCCTGCGCTGGCCGGGCGGCAACTTCTCGTCGAATTATAACTGGATGGATGGCATCGGCCCGCGCGACCAGCGCCCGCGCCGCCTCGAAATGGCCTGGGGCACCGTCGAAGACAACCGCTTCGGCACGCACGAGTTCATGGAGTACGCCGAAAAGCTCGGAACCGAGCCGTACTTCTGCGCGAATCTGGGCACGGGCTCGTGGCAGCAGGCCCAGCAGTGGGTGGAGTACTGCAACTCATCCGAAGACACCGCCATGACCCGCCTGCGCAAACAGAACGGCCGCGCGCAGCCATGGAAAGTGACTTACTGGGGCCTGGGCAATGAGATGGACGGTCCCTGGCAAATGGGCCATCGCTCCGCGGACGACTACGGCAAGTTCGCCCTGGAAGCCGCCAAGCTGATGAAGTGGACCGATCCCGAACATCAAGCTGATCGCGGCCGGATCTTCCAATTTCGGCGCCGACCGCGGATTGGACGGGCTGGAACCGGACCGTCCTCGAATATTTGAAGCACCACGTCGATTACCTCTCGCTGCACATGTACGTCGGCAACCGCGAACAACGACTTCGGCGAGTTCATGGCCAGTTCGGTCGAGCTGGATCAGCCGCATCAAGACCGCCGAGGGCATCATCGACGCCGCGCTTTCCGGCGAGCCGGCAAGCCGCCGCATCTACATCGCCTGGGATGAATGGAACGTCTGGTATCGCGCGCGCGGCGACGGAAAAGAGCACGGCCGCCGCATCCTGGAGGAGCGTTACAACCTGGAAGACGCGCTGGTGGTGGCCACATTCCTCAACTCGTTCGTGAATCATTCCCACATCGTGAAGATCGCCAACATGGCGCAACTGGTCAACGTCATCGCGCCCATCTTCGCCAATGAAAAAGGCCTGTTCCTGCAGACCATTTACTATCCGCTGCAACTGTTCGCCAATAACAGCAAGGGCAAGTCGCTGGAGCTGTTCGTCGATAGCCCGAAGTACACCAGCAAGCGTTTCGGCGACGTGCCGTATCTCGATACCTCGGCCGGCGTACGACAATGGCATCGCTGGTGGTGAACGTGGTGAACCGCCACCCGGACCAGGCGATCGAAGCGGAGTTCGAAGTGCGAGGACAAGAAAGTTCTCCGGCGCGGTCGAAGCATGCGCGAGGTCAACGGCCCCGATATCAAGGCGGAAAACGATTTCGACTCGACCAAAGTGCGCGCCGTCGCACGCTCGCCCTCGACCAGCGGGCAGCCGGCTGTGCCTACAGCTTTCCCGCGCATTCGTATACCATGTTGAAGGCGAGGCTCGTGTGACCCTGCGTCATTCGTATTACCGCTGCTATTGTTACCGTGACTATGATGACCACGAACTGTTCGTCAATAAGGCGGCCGCGAGTTCGGCAAGACGCCATCCGGTGAAACCGTCGAACTGTACACGCTGAAGAACGCCAAGGGCGTGGAGGCGGATATCTCGACATACGGAGGCGTGCTCGTCTCGCTCAAGGTTCCCGACCGCGCCGGCGCGCTGGGCGACGTTGTCGCTCGGCTTCGACGATTTTCAACGGCTACCTGATGCCGCCGCCGTACTTCGGCGCCCTCATCGGGCGCTATGGCAACCGCATCGCGCATGCCCAGTTCACGCTGGATGGGGTAGAGTACAAGCTGGCGAAGAACGACGGCGACAACTCGCTGCACGGCGGAAATCGCGGCTTCGACAAGGTGCTTTGGAAAGCGAAGCCCGGCAACGGGCAGTCTCTGGAACTGACTTATCTGAGTAAGGATGGCGAGGAAGGTTATCCCGGCAACTTATCCGTAACGGTGGTCTACACGCTGACCGATAACAACGAGCTGAAGATCGATTACACCGCCACCACCGACAAAGATACGGTGCTGAACCTGACCAACCATTCGTACTTCAACCTGGCGGGCCAAGGCGAAGGCGACATCCTGGCGCCACAGTTGACTCTCAACGCCGACCGCTACACGCCGGTGGACAAGGGACTCATCCCGACAGGCGAAATGCGCAAAGTCGATGGCACGCCGTTCGACTTCCGGCAGCCGCACGCCATCGGCGAGCGCATCGGCTCGAACGACGAGCAGATCGTGCTGGGCGGCGGCTACGATCACAACTTCATGTGTTGAACCGGCACCGGAGACGGGCTGTCGCTGGCCGCGCGGGTGACGGAGGCGAAGTCCGGGCGGGTGATGGAGGTGCTGACCACCGAGCCTGCCATCCAGTTCTACACCGGCAATTTCCTGGACGGCACGATTCACGGCAAAGGCGGCAAAGTATACGGACGGCGCTCGGCTCTCTGCCTGGAGACGCAGCATTACCCGGATTCGCCCAATCATCCGAGCTTTTCCGTCTACTGAGCTGAAGCCGGGCGGCCAGTATCACACGACCACCGTCTACCGGTTCTCGACAGGCTCGTAACTCGTTCTACTTCTGCCCGTAATAAGCACTAACTCCGTGCTTGCGCAGAAAGTGCTTATCCAGATGCGCCGGATGTAGCTCTTGTAGCGCTCCCGCCAGTGTGACACTGTAATAGGCCATCTCCGCGACATACTCCAGAATCACGGCATTGTGCGCCGCTTCCGCGGCCGATAGCTCCCCAGCAGAACGGGCCATGCCCCGCGACCAGCACCGCCGGCACTTCCATCGGGTCGACGCCGGCGAAATGGCGCGCGATCACCTCCCCCGTGTTGGCCTCGTAGGCGGCTTCGATCTCCTGCGGGGACAACGCGCCGGGTTACCGGCACGGGACCGCGAAAGTAATCGGCATGCGTGGTGCCCAGGCAAGGGATAGGACGCCGGGCCTGCGCCCACGAAGTCGCATAACGCGAGTGCGTGTGGACCACGCCGCCAATCCCCGGAAACGCGCGGTACAGCACCAGGTGCGTGGCCAGGTCGGACGAAGGCCGCAGCGTGCCTTCGACAATCCGCCCGTCGAGATCGGTAATCACCAGGTCCTCGGGCGCATGCCCTCGTATGGGACGCCGCTGGGCTTGATCGCCACCAGTCCTTCGGCGCGCGAAATTCCGCTGGCATTGCCGAACGTGTACAGCACCAACCCTGCGCGGACCAGTTCCAGGTTGGCTTCGAGCACTTGTTTGCGAAGTTCTTCCAGCATGTTGTCTCATTATCCCAAAGCTGATCTCCAGCTTCGTCACCGAAGCCGGCGGAAATCGCCTGGTAAGCGCGCGCCGCCCGCGCGCCTGCTCACGCGCGGCTCCACCGCATGCGGATTCTCGAAACTGTTGTGCGCATGCGCATCCGCGGCTGCCAGCACGACCGCTTTCGCCGATGCAGCACTCGGCGCCGCGCATCCCGATATCCACTTCGCGCGTCTGATCCAGGCTGGGATTAGTCACCGTCAGCGTAAGCGCTCTCCCGCGCAGCGACGCCGAGCACGAAAGCCCCGCCAGCCCCTTGTAACTCCCGCGGCGCCGCGTACACCATCGTGCGCACCGACTCGCGCCCTGATGCGCGGCGTACATATCGAAAACATGATACGTCGGTGTCACGCAGAACTTGTCTTCATGCGCGAAGAACAGCGACTGCAAGCATGTTCACAAGCTGCGCCACTGCCGCCATGCCGACCTTATCCGCATGGCGGTTGAACGTGTCCAGCGTCAGCCCCGCCAGTACCGCGTCGCGCATGGTGTTCTGCTGCCCGAGCAGAGCCTCGGCGAAGGGTTCCGTGCCGGGCGCGTACCACGCGCCCCACTCATCCACCACCAGCTTCACATGATGCTGCCGGTCCATCTCCGCCCATGACGTTCCACTGGCCGGCGATGAACGACTCCATCCGGCTGGCCTCGCGCAGGATCTCGTAATACTGCTCGGCGTCGAACCGCAACGCATCGCCTTTGCCGGCGGACCAATCCGTGGTGCGCCCGCCGCTCGCGTTCCACGCGTAATGGTGCATCGACCAGCCCCACATGCGGCCCAATTCGCCCTTTTCCGCCACCTTCGCGAAAAAGCGCCGGGTCCACTCGAGATCGTTTCCATTCGGACCGGAGCCCACAAAAGACAGCGGCACATCATATCCCGGCACCCACGAAGTGAACCGCAGAAACTCAGTGGCGTAATCCTCGGGCGTAAAGCTGCCGCCGCATCCCCAGGCCTCGTTGCCGACGCCCCAATAGCGCACATTCAGCGGATCAGGCGCTCCATCGGCCGCGCGCTGATCGGCCAGCGTGGTGGCGCCCGCGGGCGAGTTGCAATACTCCACCCACCGGTCGAAATCCAGCGCGCTCGATCCGCGCAGATTGGCCGCGAAATAGGGCTGCGCGCCGGTCAGCTTGCAGAATCGCGCGAACTCGACCGTGCCGAACTGGTTAGGATCGTAGCTTTGCGGACCCGTGCGGCGCGCGCTCTTGGGCCACTCCTCCGCGCCCGCCCAGAAATTCGTGCGCCTGGGACGCTTGTCGCGCGGCCCGATGCCGTCGCGCCAGTCATAGCTGTCGGCAAAGCAGCCGCCCGGCCAGCGGATCACCGGCGGGCTAATCCGCCGCAACGCTTCCACAAGCTGCTTGCGCAAGCCGCCGATGTTCGGAACCGGCGAATCTTCGCCCACCCAGATGCCGTCGTAAACCACTCCGCCCAGGTTCTCGACGAAGTGCCCGTAGATCTGCGGCGCAATGGTGGCGATGGGTTCGTCAATTAATACTTCGATCAAACTATCGCCGGCGGCAGACCGCAGCGCCGGGGCGCACGCCATCCCCGCCGCGGCCGTACGTAAGAAATCGCGTCTGCTGCGCTTCATGACTGCCCTCCCTGCCGCACCTCGGCCGCCAGCTTGCGCAGAGCCGGAAGCGCGTCACCGATAGCCACCGCTTCCGATCCGGGGCTCCCGAAAGCGAAATACAGCTTCCGGTACTGCGCATAGAGTTGCTCATAGGTGGGGATCTCCCGCGCATCGGGCTCGACGGTGCGATAGCGCGGGCACAGCGCCTGCTGCGCCATTTCGATACTCGGGAACGCCCCCGCCGCCATAAATGCCATGATGGCCGACCCCAGGCTGGTGACATCGCCCTCCGGCACCAGCACAGGCTTGTTCAGCACGTTGGCATACACCCGGTTCAGCGCCTCGTTCTTCTGCGGGATGCCGCCGCCGTTGATTACCCGCCGGATCTCGACGCCATGCCCGGCCATGCGCTCCAGGATTATCCGCGTGTGGAACGCGGTGCCTTCGATTGCCGCGAACATCTCGTCTTGCGCCGTCTGCGTCAGGTTCCAGCCGAGCGTCACGCCGCCCAGTTCCGCATTCACCAGCACGCTGCGATCGCCATTATCCCAGGTGAGCCGCAATAGCCCGGTTTGCCCGCCGCGATAATGTTCCAAGCCCTGCGACAGCGCGGCTACGGTGGCGCCCGCCCGCCGCGCGATGGCTTCGAAAATGTCGCCAGTGGCCGAGAGGCCCGCCTCAATGCCGAAATACTCCGGATGGATCGAGCCTTTCACCACGCCGCACAGGCCGGGGATCAGGTCCACTTGCTTCGCGATGGCCATGATGCAGGTGGACGTGCCGACCACGTTCACCACGTCGCCTTTCCGTACGCCCGCGCCGATGGCGTCCCAATGCGCGTCGAACGCGCCCACGGGAATCGGAATGCCGGCGCGCAGCCCCAGCTTCGCGGCCCATTCCGCCGAGAGATGGCCAGCGATCTGGTTCGACGTGGCATAGCGGCCATCGAGTTTATCCCGCATGCCGGCCAGCAACGGGTCCACCTTCACCAGAAATTCCTCAGGCGGCAATCCGCCGAGTTCCCGGTTCCACATCCATTTGTGGCCCATGGCGCAGATGCTACGCGGCGCCAGGCGCGGATCGGCGATGCCGCAAAGGACGGCGGCCACCATGTCGCAATGCTCCAGCGCGGTGACCATCTGTTCCCGCTTCTCCGGATTATGGCGCAGCCAGTGCAGCAGCTTGGAGAATCCCCACTCGGACGAATAGACGCCGCCGCACCACTCGAGCGCTTCCAATTTCTCGTACCGGCCGGCCGCGGTGATCTCGGCGGCCTCGCCCTTGGCGCGGTGATCGCACCAGAGATAGTAATCGTCGAGCGGCGCCAATCCCTCGCCCACCGGAATTACGCTCGACCCGGTGGTGTCGAGCGCCAGGGCCGCGATGTCTGTTCCACCCACGCCGGCCGCTTCCAGGGCTTGCCGCATGGCAGCGGCCAGCGCCGCCATGTGGTCCTGGTGCGATTGCGTGGCGTGATCCGGATCGTCCTTCTTGCGCGCCAGCGGATACTCGGCCGTGGCCGATCCCAGCCGCCCTTTGGCGCTATCGAATATGGATACGCGGACGCTCAGCGTCCCGAAGTCGACTCCAGCAACAATCACGATGTGCGCTCCGCTGTAATGTTTAACACTTGATGGTATCGCGTGAGCCTAGTGTGGGCGAACTCGTGCTATTTTGGCTAAATGTCTCTGGAAAATCCATTCCAGGATCCCTTGCGCTTTGAGCGTCGCGTACCCGAGTGCGCCATGGTCATTTTCGGAGCCAATGGCGATCTCACCAAGCGCAAACTGCTGCCTGCACTCTATCGGCTCGCCTACGAACGGCGCCTGGATGCCGGATTCGCCGTGCTGGGCATCTCGCGCACGGCCATGACCGACGATGAGTTCCGCGAAAAGATGCTGGCGTCGGTCAAGGAGTTCCTGGAAGATTCGCCGTTCGATGTGGAGGTGTGGAACGCCTTCGCGCAGGGCATCTTCTATATGGCGGGCAACTTCGACGACGCCGCTCTTTATCCGGCGCTCGATGCACGCCTGAAAGAAATCGAAGCCGCCCGCCACACCGGCGGCAACATTCTCTTCTACCTTTCCGCGCAGCCCAGCCAATACATCCCCATCGCGCAGGGTTTGGCGAAAGCCAACGTGGGAAAAGGCGGCTCCGGCTGGCGCCGCATCGTGATCGAAAAGCCGTTCGGCCACGACTTAGCCAGCGCGCGCACGCTCAGCACCGAACTGCACAGCGCGTTCGAGGAATCCGAGGTCTACCGCATCGACCATTATCTCGGTAAGGAAACCGTGCAGAATATCCTGGCGTTCCGCTTCGGCAACGGCATTTTCGAGCCGCTGTGGAACCGGCGCTACGTGAACCACGTGCAGATCACGGCGGCCGAATCGATCGGCGTGGAAGGCCGCGGCGCGTATTATCAGGAAGCCGGCGCGCTGCGCGACATGATTCAAAATCACCTGTCGCAAGTGATGGCGACCATCGCTATGGAGCCCAGCGCCACCTTCCGTCCCGATTCCGTGCGCGATGAGCGCTCCAAGCTGCTGCGTTCCATCCGCGTGATGAAGCCCGACGAAGTTTTGCGGGACACCGTGGCGGGGCAATACGGTCCGGCGCGCATCGGCGGCCAGGATGTGCCCGGATTCCGCCAGGAGGAAGGCGTGAAGCCGGATGCGCAGACGGACACCTACGCGGCGGTCACTTTCTTCGTTGACAATTGGCGCTGGGCCGGCGTGCCGTTCTATCTGCGCTCGGGCAAGCATTTGCCCAAGCGCGTCAGCGAAATCGCGATCCACTTCAATGCCGCGCCGCTCGCCATCTTCAACGGCGATGAAACCACCGTCGCGCCCAATCTGCTGATTCTGCGCATCCAGCCGGAGGAAGGCATTTCGCTCAAGTTTCTTTCCAAGCGTCCAGGCGCGGGCATGACGCTGCGGCCCGTCTCCATGGATTTCAACTACGGCTCCAGCTTCGGCGAGCGATCGCCTTCGGCTTACGAAACGCTGCTGCTGGATGCCATCATCGGCGACGCCACGCTGTACACGCGCCAGGATATGGTGGAAGCGAGCTGGGCGGTGGTGGACGCCATCCAGCACGTGTGGGACGAACACCAAGTTCGATTTTCCCAACTATGCCGCCGGCACCTGGGGACCCAAGGCCGCCGACGACATGCTGGCGCGCCGCGGGCACGTCTGGAGACAACCCTGATGAGCGCCGCCGCGGGCACTGTCGCTCCCGACCGCATCCTGCACGATATGGCCGAGCTGTGGGTCACGCTCGGCAAGCAGGGCGACAGGCGATGCCGGCGTGCTGCGGGCCTGCTCCATGACGCTGGTGGTGGCCGCCGAGGAATCCGACGACAGCCAGGCCATCGGCGAGACGCTGGCCGCGCTGATGCCGGAGCACCCCAGCCGCGCCATCGTGATCCGGGTCCGCGCAGGGCGCCGAGCGTGCGCTCGACGCGCGCGTGGTTGCGCAATGTTGGAAGCCCTTCGGGCACCGCCAGCAGATCTGCTGCGAGCAAATCCAACTTACGGCCTCCGACGCCAGCCTGCCGGATCTGGCGGCCGTTGTGCTGCCGCTCAAGGTGCCGGATTTGCCCGTGATTCTGTGGTGCCGCAGTCCGCGCCTCTATCATTTGGATGCCTTCCCGCAGCTTGCCGCCGATGCGCAAAAGGTGGTGCTCGATAGCGCTGCGTTTCCCTACCCTGCCGCGGCCATTCGGGAATTGAGCGGAGCGCTGGCCGCGGGCCGCATGCTCGCCGATCTGGCCTGGACGCGGCTCACGCGCTGGCGCGAATTGATCGCCCAGATCTTCGAAAACCGCGCGCAGTTGACGAACCTGCCGCTGGTTTCCGATATCCCGATTTCTTACCGGACGGCGGCCACGCCCACTACTGCGCTCTACCTGGCGGCCTGGCTGCTCGATGGTTTCGACAAAATCGGCGCACACCCGCGTGTACATTTCGCCGCGGAAGCGGGTGAGCAGTCTGGCCGGATCAGCCGGCTGGAGTTGAGTGCCGAAGGCAGCGCGGATGCGATCGCGTCGATCGCATTGAACGAAGCCGGGGCCGCGGAGGTGCGGGCCGGTAAGCTGGTGAGCAAAGCCGTGCTGGCGGCCCTCACCGATTACGACCTGATGCGCGAGGAACTTTCCATCCCCGGCCGCGATCTCGAATTCGAGCGGGCGCTCGCCGCGGCGGGACAGGCGATCTTACCTATGAGCGTGCAGTGGAATACCTATCCCGATCCGCGCGCGGCCGCCGCTGCTTGCGCGCAACATATCAGCGCGCTGCTCGAACAAGCGCTGTCCGAGCAGGAACACGCCACCCTGGCGGTGTCCGGCGGATCTACGCCGAAGCTGCTTTTTGAAAGCATGGTGTCGTCCCGCTTTCGGTGGGAGCGCGTGCATCTGTTCTTTGTGGACGAGCGCTGTGTACCGCCCAACGATCCCGAGAGCAACTACCGGCTGGCCAATGAGAACCTGATCGTGCCCGCCCATATTCCGCCCGCCCAGGTGCATCGCATTCACGCCGAGCTCATCCCGGAGACGGGCGCGCAACAATACGTGGAGGACATTCGCAACTTCTTCGGCCTGGAAGAAGGCGAGCAGCCGCATTTCGACGTGATCCAACTGGGCATGGGTCCGGATGCACATACCGCCAGCCTTTTTCCGGGTGAGGCGGCTATTGAGGATCGGGACCATATCGCCGGCGCGGTGTACGTGCAGAAGATGGGGAAGTGGCGCATCACTCTGCTGCCCGCCGCGCTGCTGGCCGGCAAGAATACCGTGTTCCTGGTGGCCGGCGCCGATAAAGCGCCCGGCGTGGGAGATGTGTTCCACAAGGAGTTTGACCCGAAACATTATCCGGCACAATTGATTTCACGGCAGGGCCACAGGGTGACGTGGTTTCTGGACCAGGCCGCCGCCGCGCAAATCGCTTAGCCGGCAGGCGAGTCATGAGGTCACCAGCTTCATCACCACCAACGTCATATCGTCATGCTGCGGCGCGCCGGCCGTGAACGCATCCGCAGCGATCATAAGCCGATCGATGATCTCCGCCGCGGGCCACCCCCTCGATTCCCGCGCGGCCGCGATCATGCGGTCCTCTCCCCACTCCTCGTCGTCCATGGTCATGGCTTCGCTGATGCCATCCGTATACGCGATCAAGATATCGCCGGGCGACAAGCGCCAGCCACGATTGTGCGTACCCGGCGCCCGGCAGCAATCCGACCACCGGACCATCCGCCTCGAGGCGCAGCACTTCCTCGCCGCGCAGTATCATCGGCGGATTATGTCCGGCATTCACAAACTCCAAAGTGCGGTCGCGCGGATCGTACTGCGCATAAAAGAAAGTCGCATAACGGTTGGCCGTGGAGGCTTCGTAAAGCAGCGAGTTCACGTTGCCCATCAGCGCCGCCAGATCCGAGGGTCCTCCCAGCGTCTGCCCACGCAGGGAGGCGCGCAGGCTGGCCATCAGCAATGCCGCCGGTATCCCTTTGCCCGAGACATCGCCCACCGCGATCCCCAGCCGGCCATCCGGCAGCGCGATGAAATCGTAATAGTCGCCGCCCACACCCAGGGCCGCCCGGCAATGCCCGGCGCAATCCAGGCCGGCAATCGACGGGTAGCTTTGCGGGAAGAGCCGCTCCTGCACCTCGCGCGCAATCTCCAGTTCGCGATTGAACCGCTCACGGCGCGCAGCCTCTTCCGCCAGCGACGAGATCAGGCGGCTGTTCTCGATCGCCAGGCCCGTCTGGTCCGCCACGGACTGCAGTAACTGCAGGTCCATCTTGGAATACGGCTCCTCGGAGCGTTTGGGCCCCAGCGCCATCACGCCGATCAAATCATCGCGGCCGGTAAGCGGCAGCAAGAGCTGCGCATCGAGCTCCTTGAGCGTCTGCTGCTCGGGCGCCGGAACTTGGTGCAGCCACGAATCCGGATCGTCGAAGTACACCACCGCCGGACCGCCGGCGGCGCGCAAATACTGGATGCTGCGCGCCTCCGGTTCGAGCACCACTTGCCCGGCCGCGTTGTCCTGAGTGGATGGCGCCAGGCGGTAGCCGTTCGCCTCGCGCAGTAGCACGGAGATGCGCGGCACATGCAGGGTCTCCGAAATGCGGTGTGTGACGGTGTCGAGCAGCGGGCGCGCGTCCACGAACTTGCGCGCTTCGTTGCTCAGATCGCTCAATACCTGCTGCGGCGCTATAAACCTCGCGAAAGAAGCGCCGATCCACCCACCGCTGCACGCGCGCGCTATACCTTCTGCGTAGGATCAGCATGGCCGCGACTGCCGCCAGCAGCGCGATCTGGCCGGGAGTGACGGCGGTATCGCTGCGGCTCACATTCACGACGATCGTCATCGCCAGGGTGAATATCGCCACGCGCAACAGCCATAATCCGCCGCGCGCCAGCGCGTACTGCACGCTTTGCCGTATAGCCATTCGAACTTCCATGGCGCGCTGAACTAAGATCACATAGGCGAGAGTCAGGGGAAAAATCGCCATGCAGCCGATAGCGGCATAGAGAAACCCTGCGGGAACGCCATTTCCAAAACCGCCGCCGGTGGCCAGGCTGATAATGACCACAATCAGGCTGGGGGTGAGACCCGCCATGGCGCCCAGTAAAACCAGCCGGATGCGCCTGGCGGCGTCTTTGCTGGAGGAGGAGCCGGTCTTCTCGCCGAGATTCACGAAGAACACCGAAATGGCCGCCATGCTGAAAATGAGCCGCACGGTATCGAACGGCGGCCCCAGCCGATTCAGCCACTCGACCGGCCCAAAGCCGATCTGTCTCGCGACTTCCATAGTCAGCAGGACCAGACCAGATGACGCCACCAGCAGAATCACCGCCCACTTGATCCAGGGAAAGCGGCGATCCGTTTTGGAGCGTTCCGGGAAATAGATGCCGAACAGCATCATCCACACAGGCCAGGACAAACCTGCGAGCATGTTCCAGCACTTCGATAGCAACCGCCAAGGCTCACCGAAGTCGCCGGGGAGAGCTACAAATTCGAGCGAGATCATGAGCGCCAGCAGCAGCCATGCGTTCCGGTCACGCGGGCGCGCGGCAGCCACCCAGAATCCCAGGACCAGGCAAAACAGCGGAAAGACAAGTTGCAGCGCGATGTCGCGCAGCCATTGCGATACCGGCGCATGGCCCACACGCAGGCCGCCAACCACGAAGATGAGGCTGCCGATCCAGTACGCGAAAGAGAGTTGCGAATAGCAGGATCAGCAGGGCGGAGAGGCGGTTGCCGGCTTTCATGGCGCGGGAGCCAGCCAATCGAGGCCCGGATCCCCGCCGATGGGGGCGCCCGGAGGCGAGTCGGGAGCCGGCATGGGCCGCGCCGGGTCTGCGGGCCGCTCCAGGAACCGCTTGATGTCAGCCGACAGCAATGCGCGCTGGGCCTGCTCCGCCTCGCTGGTGTTGGCTTCAGACTTCAACCGCGCGGCAAGTTTCGATAGCTTCAGCGTGGCGACGGCCCGCACCTGGCTATTGGGCGCGCCGGTGGCCAGCCACATGACGCGATCCACCAGCACGCGTTCCTCGGCGCGGCGGATCTCGGCTTCGTAAGGCGAGGCGGCCGGCGCATCGAAGGTGGCTTTGGTCAGCCGATCGACGACTTCCTCAGCGACGGCAACGCGGGATCTTCGGCGTGCTGCGCGACCATGCGGGCCGCGCGGTCCAACTGCAACACGAATCCGATGGTCACGTCAGCCGCCACTGTGGCGGGACTCAGCGGATCGAAAATGTCTCCGGTAGTGCGTGGAAATAGTTCGCGGTGACGTCCAAAGCCCGGCGGGCGCGCTGGAATCGCATCCAGCACCTGCTTTGGCACCGTCAATTCGGCCGGTTTCAGCGTATTCGCCAGGGCTTCCAGCGCCTTTCGCTGATCGGCGGCCGGCTCCCACTTCAGCGGCGTGCGGCCATCGCCGCGCATGGCGTAAATGTAGTCCTGGCCGGCGATGCTCGACGCGGCCGATTCCACCGAGTAGCGATGATACATAAAGATGGGCACCAGTGGCTCTTCGATAGTGGCCATGGGCGCGCCGGTGCGGATGGTATGCTCACCCAGCCGGTTCAGAGCGGCGCGCCGGATCTTCATGATGCGATTCAACTCGTCGGCCTGGTTCACGCCGTTCGACCATTGATCCACGCGCGGGCGAACGCCCAGGTCCTGGTTGGTGAAGTAGCGCAGATCCTTGGCCCACGCTTCGTCCAGTATCTGAGAGAGCGCGGCGGCTTCGTCCCCGCGCGGAAGCTGGCGATAGCCGTAGTTGATGGCTACCTTGTCCCATTCCCCGATGCGCGCCGGATAAGCTTGCGACAGGTCGATCGATCCATCCTCCAGCAGCTTCTCTTGCGGATGAGGGTAATCCATCACCGAGATCCATCCCTGGGTGCTGTCATAGTAATTGTGTCCCAGACCGAGCGTGTGGCCGACCTCATGGGCCGCGAGCTGCCGTATGCGCGCCAGTGCCGTCTTGTAGAGGATATCGGGCTTCTCGCCGCCATTGGTGTACGGCGATAGCAACCCTTCGAAGATCAGGTAATCCTGCCGGTCGCGCAACGAGCCGAGCGTGACCGTACCTTTGATAATCTCTCCGGTGCGCGGATCGTTGACGCTGCCGCCGAAGCTCCAGCCGCGCGTCGACCGGTGTACCCAGTTGATCATGTTGTAGCGGATATCCATCGGGTCGGCGCCATCGGGCAGCACCGCCACCTTGAAAGCGTTGCGGAAGCCGGCCGCTTCGAAGGCCTGGTTCCACCAGCTCGCGCCTTCGATGAGAGCCTGGCGCACATCTTCCGGCGCGCCCGGATCCACCCAATACTCAATGGGCTTTACCGGATCGCTAATGGCCGCATCGGGATCTTTCTTCTCCAGGCGATGGCGGTGAATGTATCGCCGCACCATGGGTTCGCCAATAGGGGTGCTGTAGTCCACAAAGTTCAGGCCGCCGTAGCCTGCGCGTGGATCGTCATAACGCGGGCGGTAGTTGTCGTCGGGTAATTCCACCAGCGAATAGTGTGCGCGCAGCGTGACCGCTTCGGCTGTGGGCGTGACGCTCGCCACGGAACCGGAGAACAGTCCGCCGCCGAAACCGCGTCCGGCGGCTGCGGGGGGAGCCGCCGTGGTTCGAATCGGAGGTGGGCCTTGGGTGGGCGCGCCGCCGCCACCGCGTCCGCCGGAGGATTCATAAGTAAAGGTGAGAGTCGCTTCGATCTCGGTGTTTTTGGGAAAGGCTTTGGTGCGCGGCAGGTAGATCGCGCTTCGGGTTTTATCGAGCTTATATGCGCCGCCGCTGCCGGAGAGCGCGTTGCCCGCGCCGCCGCTATCGCGGACGAAAAATTCGGTAGCATCCACCAGCACGCGGCCATTGGTCTCGCCCGCGACGGTGAATCCCCAGAGCACCGACTTTGCGAAGGAATCCTCCACCGAGCGGCGTTCGGCTGGATTGGCGCTGGACGAACGGAACGATTCATTGCCCTGCACCAGTAAAATCTTGGGGCCCACGCGCGTGAACCGGACGACTTTGCCGCTATCTTCCGCCCGCGGTCGAGGCCGATGTCGTTGGAGCCCAGGCCGGCGGCGAGGCCGTTGGCGTAGAGGAAGTCGGCATCCCAGCGGGTGATTTCGAGCCAGAGAGTGCCGGTGGTTTCGTCCCAGTAGAGCGGGAAGTAGCCGTCCAGCTTGTGCATGCCGGCGGTCTTTTCCTCGATGGTGGGTATGTGCGCGGGGGCTTGGCCGGTTTTGCCGGCGGGCTGGGCATGGAGGGGCGCGAGGGCGAAAGCGCAACAAGCGAAGAGGGCACAGCGCTGGTGATTTTTAGACATCCGGGAAAACCTCAGGGTCCATTGTATCCACGATGGCGCTGGTGTGATTGGCCGCCTCCAGCGTGGACTCTTGTGCACGATTATGCACGGATTGTGCAGGATTGGCCGAAAGCCGCTTGGAAGAACAAAGCCATTTTTTCATGTAACTCATTTGTTTGAGGTAGCTTGCGGTTTATTTTGGCGGATACAGGCCATTTCGGCTTGCTTTTCGGGTGCGGACGCGCGGAGCGATGATCTGCCATGCCAGCCTCACGGTATCACGCCGGAGATCCGGGACTGGGTGTGTGGGGCGGCATGTTATTGAATTGGTGGGGGCTCGTGTAGGCGGGCTATGTGAGACCAGGCACGGGTGGCCGCTGCGAATACGTCGACGAACTGGTAAGCCTGCTGGAAGGCGCCAGCTAGGGGTAGACTCGAAAATTAGCCGTTTGATGCACGTGTGCGGATGGCTTCGTGCGGGCATCAAGCCAATGCTAAAGGGCGCCTCGATGGCGCCGATGGCCTTGACCGTCGATTTTTTAGTTTTGCGTTACATTTTGTTGCATCGTGTTGCCTCGAAGACGCTCATCTCACCTAATCTCGAAGGACGGTCCATCTATCTAATCATGTGGTTTCTCCGACGGAATTTTCTCGTGATTTTAACGGTGGGCCAAAATAAAGGGTGGGTCTGGGAAGCCAGCGCCCGCCCCGGCACCGAAACCGAAGCGGAAACTCAGTGCGGCTGGTAGGGCTGCGGCGAAGGAGTCAGCACCAAAGAAGGCGGCCCTGGCTGCGACCCAACCTGCGTCTCAATAGCGGGCCGATTGGACTCGAAACCCTGATAAATCGTCGCCAATCTACCAGCCTTTGGCGTGAGGTTAAACATGAACCTGTAGTCGAAGGGAGTGACGCTCCGACACCGAATGGCGACTTGAAACGGATCGGGCAGCCTTCCCGTGTTTATCCACTGATACAGTGAGTCTGGGCTTCCTTTCTCGCCGTGGTTTGGCTCGTACTCAAAATGGATTCCAAGGGTGCGTTCTTCTCCAGGTGTCAGCACGGTCCTATCGTTCTTGAATTCCAACATCTTGCTGTCAGCAGAATATGGCCCCATGAAGACGTTGAATGCGGGGCCTTTACCGACGTTCCGCAGGACGAATCTGGATCTCGCACCACCGTAAGCCTGTTCTGAAGTTGTTCGAACTTGTGGCGCATCCAGAATTATCGCCAGGAGCGGCATTACGGAGAACTCATTTTGCCTCTGCGCTTCCAACCATAGGCTCGCCGCGACTTCATTCTGATGGCTTGCTTCCAATACCAGCTTCAATGTCGCTTCAGTTTGCCGGTGAGCTTCCTGCAACAACTTGCCAGTTTCTCGTGTCTGCTCCTGTGCGGCTCGTCTGAGCTTGTACGTTTCAATCGTGTACCAAATCAGAACTGCCAGAGTCAGCACGACGGCAACCGTATTGATGTAGTCCCATAGCCCTTTCTGTTGCGCCATAATCAACCGTTCCAGCGCACGGGCGATAGGGTTCAAGTCCGGGTTCATGCCTCAACAGTAGCATTCCTTTCGAGGGCGTTGGCGTGAGGCAAGTTGAGATAATTGCACTCCATGACGAATTAGTCCAGGGGAACTCCTGGCGGAATCGGCTGCGTTTGTCCAAGAGCAAGCCGCCGTGCGCCGGGGTGCAATGTTTCTAGACGTCTCTCAGGACCAAGATCTGAACAAAAGTGTCAAGTTTTGAAAAAAGACAGCACAACCCTGTATGCGTGAACCGGGAGTCACGCCGGTTAGCTATGGCCGCAGATCGGTCCATCCAATGCCCGCACAGAAGCCACGAGGCCAATGCTCTCAGCCATTTCGACCGAGTCGCTTAAATCGGGATTTCTCCCTTCGTGCGGATATCGCCAATCGGCGTGATGAGGTAAACCTCGGGACCGATCCGCAGTGTTTGTAATTCCCGTCGTAGCTCCGGTGCCGTTTTGGCGTTCTTTGGGCCTTGGCGGCGAGAGCCACTGCAACGCCGCGTCCGCCAGCACCTCGCCGGAACTGGAACAGAATCTCCGTGATCTCTACCGGGACTTGACCAGCGGCGAGATTCCGGGCGTCCGCAGAGTTGCAGAGCTTGCTGTCGGATGAAGCGGGCGGACTTGATTCGCCGGAGCATGTACCGGGGGGCGGGTGCTTAAGCGGCGCGCGTGAATCTTTCCGCTTCTCATCTGTATCTGCGCCAAGTCATAGTTGAGCTGCAAGCGAAGCCAGAAAGCCGCGGTGCTGCCAATGGTCTTTTCCAGCCGGACGGCCATTTCAACGGACACGCCGGCCTTGCGATTGACGACACGTGACAGGGCCGCGCGGGTCACACCCAGCGCCTTGGCTGCGTCGGTTACGTTGACGCCCAGTTCGTCGAGGCAATCCCGGATAATATCGCCGGGGTGATTGGGGTTCTTCATCGGCATGGTCTGATGCTCCCGTGTTCAAGAGCCTTTAGTGATAGTACTCTAAACTAAGAGCCTGTTGAAAGAAGGACTCGGGCGTCCGCTCCCTGACGGTCGCGGCTCTGTAAGTTGCTGTAGACGCAAGGGTGCGATTCTGAGCCGCGCCCTCAGGAAGCGGTTTTCTGCGTTCTTCACCAAGCTCCTAAGTAACGTCACGCGCCGATTGGCCAACCACGCCCGCCACGGCCGTCTCCTTGACGGGAAAGGAGAGACCGCGTATTCTCCTTTCCCAGATAGGGGAGAGCCTTTGACGAAACCCGTTGAACTCCCGCAGGGCACACTTGAGATGCTGATCCTCAAGGCGATCTCGCTCGGTCCGCTGCATGGCTACGGCATCCTGCTGCGTATCCAGCAGATCTCCGGCGAGCGCCTCGAAATCCTGCAGGGTTCCTTCTACACCGCCATCTATCGCCTTGAGCGCAAGGGCTGGATCAAAGGCGAGTGGGGCGAGTCGGAGAACAATCGCCGCGCCCGCTTTTATTCGCTCACTGCTGCCGGTACGCGTCAACTCAAGGCCGAGACCGCTAAATGGACCGATATGGCGGCTGTGGTCGCCGTCATTCTCGATAAGAAGGCGGGCGAAATATGAGGCTCATTGCCGCAATTCGCAAGCTCAGGCACTCCATCGCGCCACGCACCCACAGCGACGTCGAAGAAGAGTTTCGTTCTACGCTCGACGCCTACCAGGAAGATTTAATCCGCCAGGGCCTCTCCGAAGAAGAAGCCCGCCGCAAAGCCCGCATCGACCTGGGCCGGCCCGCCGCGCAAAACGAAACTTACCGCGATGCCATCGGCCTCCGCTTCTTCGATGAGTCAGGCGGGGACATCCGCTACGGCCTGCGCGCACTGCGCCGCAACCCTGGCTTCGCCGCCGTCGCCGTGCTCTCACTTGCGCTGGGCATCGGCGCTACCACGGCGATGTTCTCGTTGATCTACGCCGTCTTGCTGCACCCGTTTCCCTACGCCGGCGCCGACCGCATCATGAACCCCGTACTCATCGACAAGCAACATCCAGACCAGTACAGTTGGTTTCCCGTTGGCAAGGCGCAGCTCGATTACCTGCGCCAGGCAGCCCCGGTGGATTCGGCGCTGGGCTTCAACAACTCGCACATGGAGATCACTGGCGGCGCACTGCCGGAAGACATCTGGGGGATCTACCTCACAGAGAATGCCGGAACTTTCTTTGGTGTGCGCCCGCTTCTCGGCCGCAACATGGAGCCATCCGATGCAGAGAACGGCGGCCACTCCGTGGTTGTTCTCAACTACCGCTTCTGGCAGCGCCACTTCGGCGGCGATCCCCACGTCATCGGGCAAACGCTCGAAATCGATCACGCCCCCTACAGCATCATCGGGGTCATGCCGCGCAGCTTCGCATTCAACGACCTCATCGGCGTCGGCGATGTCTATCTGCCGGGCAGTCTAATGCAGGGTCTTGCCAACGTTCCCTACTTCGCCTACATACCGTGGATCAGGCTCCGGCCCCACGTCACGCTGGACGCCGCCAACGCGGCGCTGGAGCCCATCGTGCGCCAGTTTACGGAAGAATCCCAAGCGCTTTCCCGCTAACTTGCATCTCTCGCTGCAGCCCATCATCGCGCCTTACCAGCAGGAAACCGGCCGCACCCTGAGGCTTCTTCTCGGAAGGCGTGGTGCTCTTGCTGATCATCGGCTGCGCCAACTGCTCCATTCTTCTGCTGGCCCGTGGCCGCACACGCCAGCATGAGCTCGCCATCCGTAGCGCGATCGGCGCCAGCCGCTGGCGCATCGTCCGCCAGTTGCTCGTCGAAGCCGTGGTCATCTCCTCGACCGGCGCCATCCTTGGCGTGGCTGCGTCTTACTGGCTGGCAAAGCTTCCCTTGTTGCTTTCGCCGGATGCCTTTCCAGCCGAATCCTTCGTCCGCATCAACGCTCCCATCCTGGCGTTCTCCGTCGCGCTCGCGCTCGCCTGCGGCATCCTCTTCGGACTGGTTCCCGCATTGCGTCTCTCGCGCCACGATTCCGCGCGTGTGCTCCCCTGCAGGGGCGTGGCCGCGGCTCCCGCAAAGCATCGCTGGAGCGTTCTCATCGCCGCGCAAGTCGCGCTCACGCTTCTTCTCATGGCCACCGCGGGTACCGCCATCCGCAGCTTTCTCTATCTCATGCAGATGCCGCTGGGCTACGATCCCGCAAATGTCATGAAGCTCGGCATCATGCTGCACGTGCACGACGCAGCCGAGTGGAGCCGCATTCAGCCGCGCGAAGCGCGCACCGCTTACATCGAGCGGATACGGGGGAAGATCGCATCGGTTCCGGGTGTCTCCGCGGCCGCAGCCGGCATCGACGCCACGCCGCCCTATGTGGGCGCTTATATGGGCGACAGTTCCTTCAATAATCGACGGAACTCGCGATGGCGAGCAGCCGCAGGCCCGTGTGATTCTGGTTGACCAGCGATATTTCGATGCGCTCCGCATCCCTGTGCTTCAGGGCCGCGTCTGGAATACGGATGAGAACTCCCACGGGGACTTCATTGCGGTCGTCAATCACGCTTTCGCGGCGCGCTATTTTTCATCGTCCAATGCCGTGTCCAATGCCGTGGGCCGGCAGCTACGCATTCCCAGTCTCACACCTAAGAATCGCTACGCGGTTACCTCTGCGCAAAGCACCGCCTGGCGCCGGATCATCGGCGTCGTCGGCGATGCGCGCAACGACGGCGTCGATCGCCCCGTGGTCCCCGCCATGTACCTTCCGTACACCGCCATGATGCCGCCCTACGTGCAGTTCTTCGTGCGCACCCAGGGCGATCCGCTCGCCTACCTGCACTCCCTCCGCGCCGCGATCGCATCCGTGGCTTCCGACCAGCAGATCTCCAGCGGCGCCTTCAACGGTACGTTCAACGCACGTTCACCCTCAACGAAGCCATCGAGCGCGACGAACAGTACCGCCGCCAGCGGCTCTTCTCCATATTGTTTGGCGTCTTCTCCGCCATGGCGCTGGGGCTGGCGCTGGTCGGCATCTTCAGCGTGGTGGCTTACAGCGTCGCGCAGCGCACTACGGAGTTCGGCGTCCGCCTGGCGCTCGGCGCGCCGCGCGCGCACGTCCTGTGGGTCGCTGCGCGCATCGCGCTGGTCAGCGCGGCTGCGGGCATTGTCATCGGTCTTGCATTGGATAGCTTTCTCGGCGCCGTCCTCGCCCACTGGATGCAAAGCGCTTTTGCCGCAGGCAGTCTGTTGGCAGCCGCCGCGCTGCTGGCTCTCAGCGCACTTCTCGCCTGCCTGTTGCCCGCGCGCCACGCCATCGCGGTACCACCCGCCGAAGCTCTCCGCGATCAATAAAGGGTAATAAATTACTTGACCAAGCGATCTGTGGTTCGCCTTCGTGAAGCAAGAAAAAAACTGAGGAAAAGAAGCGGGCCGCACACAAGCCGAATTGACGGCACGGACTCGGCCTGTCACGCAGCCGAACGCACATACCAACGACAACGCCTGAGCGGAATTCCCGTGGGCGTTGTGGGGAGTTCGCCGGCGGAACTAATTTCAAAACCGATGACACCACGGTCCATCAATTCCTGGAGGATGCGTTTAGCATCTTCCGAAGGACACTTCAATGCGTCCTGGACTCTGGTGAAGCTTTCGCTTAGAAAACCGTTCTCGACGCCGATGTATTCCCCCATTCCTAGCAACGTCTCTATCGGTACCGAATACATCAGCAGGAGTCTATCACGTTTACCGTCCCGCCGCTGACGTGGTTAGCCAAGTAATTTATTGCCCAATAAAGCGTGTCGCACTTGATCAGAGCGCGGCCGTCCCCGTGGGATAATAGGCTCTCGCCTTCCTTCACCGCCATGGATACCTTGGAGCAACGGCTGGCCGAGGTCCGGCTGCGCATCTCGAGAGCCGCGGAGCGCGCCGGCCGCGATCCGGCGGGCATCGCGCTGCTGGCGGTCACCAAGATCTTTCCCGCCCAGGTCATTCGCGATGCCTACGCCTTGGGACTGCGGGAGTTCGGCGAAAACTACGTGCAGGAATTTGAGGGCAAGATGCCCGACGTCGCCGATCTGGCCGGCGCGCGCTTCCATCTGATCGGGCATCTGCAGACTAACAAGAGCCGCCGCGCCGCGGAGATCTTCCATGCCATCCAAACGGTGGATTCGGCCAAGCTGGCGCGGCGGCTCGACGAAGTTGGCAAGACGCTCGACATCATGCTCGAAGTGAAACTCTCCGGCGAGCAAGCCAAGGCAGGCGCGGCGCCCGACGAGCTTTCGGATCTCATCGCGGCCGTGCGGGACTGCCGGAATCTGCGGCTGCTGGGCCTGATGACCATGCCGCCCTGGTCCGAAGACCAGGAGCAAACGCGTCCCTATTTCCGGCGGCTCCGCGACCTGGCCGAATTGCATGGCCTCGCGCAGCTTTCGATGGGAATGTCGCACGATCTGGAGGCCGCTATCGAAGAGGGCGCGACGATGGTGCGGGTGGGGACGGCGCTGTTCGGGAAGCGCAGGAAGCCGTGACGGTCGGCTATTACGCGCCGCTGCCGCCGCTGCGTACGGGAGTGGCGGATTACGCGGCGGCGTTGCTTACGGCCTTGCGCCGGCATGGCAGCGTCGAGCCGCACGCGCCCCATGCGGATGTCGCGCTGTATCAGCTTGGCAATAACCAACTGCACCGCGGGATCTATCGCCGCGCGCTGGCGGAACCGGGGATGGTGGTGCTGCACGATGCGGTGCTCCATCATTTCTTTCTCGGCGCGCTCGACCGCGCCGCCTACATCGAAGAGTTCGTGTATAACTACGGCGAATGGCATCGCCCGCTGGCGGAGGAGTTGTGGCGCGGCCGGGCCAGCTCCGGCTTCGACCGGCGTTATTTCGATTACCCCATGCTGAAGCGCATCGCGGATCGCTCGCGCGCGGTGGTGGTACACAATCCGGCGGCCGCGCGCATGGTCAGGGAGCATTCGCCCGGCGCGGCCGTGGTCGAGATTCCGCATCTGTTCGCGCCACCGGAACTGCCGGCGGGTTGGGAAACGATCCGCATGCGGCAGCGTCTGGGCGTGCCGGCGGGCGGATTTCTTTTGGTGTATTCGGCTACCTGCGCGAATCCAAGCGGCTCTTTGCCGTTTTGCGGGCCTTCGCGCGGCTGCGGCAGGTACGCGCGGACGCATGGCTGCTGGTGGCCGGGCCGTTCGTTTCTTCCGACCTTGAGCGCGCCGCGGCGCCGCTGCTGAGGGCGCCCGGGATCGTGCGTCTACCTTATCTCGAAGAGCGGGATTTCTGGCGAGCCGCTCTGTCCGTGGATGCCGGGATCAACCTGCGCTATCCGGCGGCGGGCGAAACTTCCGGGATCGGCATCCGCCTGATGGGCGTCGCGAAGCCCGTCCTGCTGACCGACGCGGAAGAAAATTCCCGTTACCCGCCAGGCGCCTGCGTGCGCATCCAGGCGGGTCTGGCCGAAGAGGATTCGCTGTTCCAGCACATGTTTCTGCTAACATCGGTGAGAGAATGTGCGGGTGAAATCGGACTTCGCGCGTCCGGGCACATCGTCGAGCGTCACCAGGCCGTTCGCATCGCTGAACAGTATTGGGAGACTTTGTGCGCCTATCGCCAATAGCGCTGTTTCTGTGCGCCGCAGTGTTGTCCGCGGCGCCGGACGACATCGTCAAAAGCTTCAACGCCGCCGTGCGCATGCGGGACGGCGTGCGTCTCTCGGCGAATGTCTTCCGGCCGGAAGCGCAGCAACGTTATCCGACTATCCTGGTGCGCACACCGTACGGTAAGGGGCGCGATATTTCGTCAACCTATGCGCCTTTCGTGGAGCACGGCTATGCCGTAATGGTGCAGGATGTGCGCGGGCGTTATGCATCCCAGGGCGTCTTCCGCCCGCTCGAGCAGGAGCCGGCGGATGGCGACGACACGCTGAACTGGATCGCGCGGCAGCCTTGGTCGGATGGCAAAGTCGGCATGCTGGGCGGCTCGTACCTGGGAATCGTGCAGTGGAAGGTAGCGGTGCTGAACAATCCGCACTTGAAGGCTATCTTTCCGGTGGTCTCCGGCTGCGACGATTATCGCGACCGCTTCTATTCGCCGGGCGGGGCCATGAAGCTGGGCCATCGGCTGCTGTGGATGTCGGAGAATTTGCGCGCGCCAGGCTTCCATCCCGATTTCTCGAGCTTCGTGCTGCACCTGCCGCTGCGCACGGCGGACGTGGCGGCCACCGGGCAGGAGTCCGATCTGTTTCAGCAAGTGGTGGCGCACCCCGCTTACGATTCTTTCTGGAAATCGATCAGCGTACGCCAGAGGCTGGACACCATGCGGGTGCCCGTGTTTTCAGTGGGCGGATGGTTCGACAATTTCGTCGAGAGCGATCTGGACGCCTACCAGGTCTTGCGCAAGAACTCCGGCATAAACCGCATATTGATTGGGCCGTGGCCGCACAGCATGACCGGCAAGTTCGATGGCGTGGATTTCGGTCCCGATTCGGTCACGCCTCTGCGCGGAATCCAGTTGCAATGGTTCGATCAGTTTCTGAAAGGTAAAGACACGCCGCTGCTTTCGCGGCCGCCCGTGCGTGTCTTCGTGATGGGAGCCAACCGCTGGCAGGACGAGCGGGAATGGCCGCCCCCTGCGCGTGCGGAGCGGTTTTATCTCGCGAGCCGGGGCCACGCCAACACGCTCGGGGGCGATGGCTGGCTGGACGCGAATGCGCCGCCCGGTCCGGCGGGCCGGGATCGTTTCGTGTTCGACCCGCACGATCCGGTACCCACCGTGGGAGGGGCCGTGTGCTGCAATCCGAAAGTGTTTCCGTGGGGGCCGCGCGACCAGCGCGCCGTGGAACAACGGCGCGATGTGCTGGTGTATACGTCACCGGCGCTGCGAAAGGATCTGGAAGTGATCGGACCGGTGCGCGTGGTGTTGTACGCCGCGACATCCGCGCGCGATACGGACTTCACCGCCAAGTTGGTCGACGTGTTTCCGGACGGGCGCGCGCAGAATCTGACCGACGGCATCCTGCGCCTGCGCTACCGCAAATCGCTGGAGAAACCGGAACTGGCCCGTCCGGGCGAAATCTGCAAGTTGACCATCGATGCGGGTGTGACGGGCAACGTGTTCCAAAAGGGCCATCGCATCCGGATGGAGATATCCAGCAGCAACTTTCCACGGTTCGACCGGAATCCGAACACCGGTGAACCAGTCGCCGCCGCGGCCGAACTGCGGAAGGCCTCGCAGACGATTTATCACGATGCACGGCGGCCATCTTATGTGCTGCTGCCGGTGATTGCAGACGCCGCCACGCGATAACATCGTTTCGATGGATTGCCTGTTTTGCGGGATTGTAGCGGGAGAAGTGGCGGCGGCCACAGTTTTCGAGGACGAGCGCACACTTGCGTTCTTGGATCACCGGCCGGTGTTTCCGGGCCATTGTCTGCTGATCCCGAAGGCGCATTTTGAGACGCTCGCGGATTTGCCCGAGGAGCTAATCGGCCCGTTGTTCGGCAACGTCAAGTTACTGGCGGAAGCCGTGGAGCGGGGGATGAATGCCGAGGGGTCGTTCGTGGCGATCAACAACCGCGTGAGCCAAAGCGTGCCGCACCTGCACGTCCACATCGTGCCGCGCCGCAAGAAGGACGGACTGCGCGGCTTTTTCTGGCCCCGGCGGAAGTACGAAAGCGACGCGGAGATGGAGCAAGTGCGCGAGAGCGTGCGCGCGGCCATACGCTAGAATCCGTATATGGAATACGTGAATCTCGGCTCGGCGGGCGTAAAGGTTTCGCGCATTTGCCTGGGCGCCATGACGTATGGGTCGAAGCGCTGGCGGGAGTGGGTGCTCGAAGAGGAAGAGAGCCGTCCCTTCATCCGGCGCGCGCTGGAGCTGGGGATCAACTTCTTCGACACCGCCGATATGTACTCGCTGGGCGCGAGCGAAGAGATTCTGGGGCGCGCGCTGAAGGATTTCGGTCCCGGGCGCGACCGCGTGGTGATCGCCACCAAGGTATTCAACCCCATGGGCGACGATCCCAACCAGCGCGGGCTTTCGCGCAAACACATCCGGCACGCCATCGACGACAGTTTGCGCCGGCTGGGAACCGATTACGTGGACCTCTACCAGATTCATCGCCTGGATTATGACACGCCCATGGAAGAGATTCTGGAAGGTCTGGACGATGTCGTCAAGGCGGGCAAAGCGCTGTATGTTGGAGCGTCATCGATGTTTGCGTGGCAGTTCGCGAAGATGCTGTACCTGGCGGATGCCATGGGCCTGGCGCGCTTTGCCACTATGCAGAATCATTACAACCTGATCTATCGGGAAGAGGAGCGCGAGATGCTTCCGTTGTGCCAGGAGGAGGGCATCGGAGTGATTCCGTGGAGCCCGCTGGCGCGCGGTTTTCTGGCGGGCAACCGGCGCAAGGAGGATTTCGGCGAGACGGTGCGGTCGAAAACCGACGAGTACGCGCACGGGATGTACTATCAGCCATCGGATTTCGCCGTGGCCGAACGGGTGGGGGAAGTGGCGCGCGCGCGGGGTGTGCCGAATGCGCAGGTGGCTCTGACCTGGATTCTGCAGCAACCGGGAGTTACGGCGCCGATCGTGGGGGCCACCAAGATGCAGCATCTGGAGGATGCGGTGGCGGCGCTCAGCATCAAGCTGGATGAGCGGGAAATGAAGGCGCTAGAGGAGCCGTATCAGCCGCATCGGGTGTTGGGGCATTCGTAAACGCGAATAGTGATATTATTAACAATTCATTACATCCTGTAAGATGACGGCTGGAAAGAGAATACTGTCTGCCTGCGTGGCTGTAGCGGCGCTTGGGGCGCTGGCCGCCAGGGCGGATGAAACACCCGCAATCCTGAGCGCCACGGTGGACTATCCCGGCAATCAGGTAACCATCACAGGCGCCAACTTCAGCCCCAGCGGTGCGCCGCCTATCGTGGCCATCGATAGCGCCACGCTGGCGCTAGTCTCGTTCACGGACCAGACCGCGGCAGTGAGTCTGCCGGCCGTGTGGTCGTCGGGTTCGTATCTGCTGGCGGTTACCAACAGCGACCGCCAAACGGGCGTGTACCGCGTGACGCTCGAAGCGTCGCTCGACAAGCTGCGCTATCATGCGCGCGCCCTCTATACACCTTTTGCAGTGGCGGGTACATTCGCCTACGCCGGAATTTTGCAGGAGTTGAACGCCCCCAAGGAGTGGGGGTCCGGATGGGCTGCATACGGCCGGCGGTTAGCCTCAACCGAGGCCGCCACCGTGATCCATACGGTGCTCGCGTTCGGTCTGGATACGGCGCTACACGAGGACCCGCGTTATTTCCGGTCGACCCATAAAGGGTTTTTCCGCCGCATTGGGCACGCCACGCGGGGAACTTTTATGACGCGCACGGATACGGGCGGCGAGACGGTATCGGCATGGCGGCTGGGTAGCGCGTACGGTGAGGCGTTTATTTCCAACCTGTGGTATCCGGATCGGCTGGATACCGCGCGGCTGGGCTTTATACAAGGATCCGTCCGCGTGGGATTCGACCTGATCACCAATCTTTCGTCCGAATTTTGGCCGGATATCAAGAAAAAGATACTGCGCCGCAATTAACCTCCTCAACTTGCCCAACCTGGCCCAACCTACGACGGGGTTCTGCGTCTAACCGGACGGGAGCAGACTATGAACCGGATTTTGTTGGTGGCGATGTGCCTGGCGCCCGCGGCGCTGGCGCAGGAAAAGACCATGAGTTGCGACGAGGGCGGCAATGGCTGGCGGGAAAAGGGACACTACTGCGAAATGCGGGAAGTGACGGTTCCGGCTGTGGGCCAACTCGACGTGGACGGCGGACCGAACGGCGGCATCTCCATTAAGGCGGGCAACCGCAACGATGTCCTGGTGCGCAGCAGGATAGAGGCATATCAGGACGACGAAGGGGAATCCCGGCAGTTAGCGGCCGCGGTTCACGTGGAGACTTCCGGCGGCCAGATTCGCGCCGCGGGGCCTTCTTCCGGGCACCATGGCTGGAGTGTGAGCTATGAGATCTTCGTGCCTTTGAAGACCGACCTGACGCTCCGAACCCATAATGGCGGCATCAGCATCACGGGCGTCCAAGGGCATACGACGTTCGAGGCGCAGAATGGCGGCGTATCGCTGACGCAACTGGCGGGTTCGGTGGAGGGCCACACCACCAATGGCGGCCTGAATCTGGAACTGGCGTCCGACCACTGGGATGGCGACCGGTGCGATGTCTCCACCACCAATGGTGGCGTGACCATACGGATTCCGTCCAACTATTCAGCGCACCTGGAGACCGGGACAGTGAACGGCGGCGTGCGCATCGATTTCCCAGTCACCGTGCAGGGCGAGATCAACAAGCAGATTGCCGTGGATCTGGGATCCGGCGGCAGGCTGGTGCGCGCCACTACCACCAATGGCGGAGTGCGCGTGGAACGGATGTAGCTTCGTAATTCCGCTGCAATGTGGAGCGGGTCACACACGCGCAGGCTGGCGCGCTACGATCTGGCTCATCTCACGAATGGCGATTTCCAACTCTTCGTCCTTGGTATAAAAGTGCGGCGCTACCCGGATGCCGGCTCCCGGGCGGTAATCGGCCAGCACTTCGCGCCGCGCCAACTCGCGCGTGACGGCTTCGCCATCCGGGACGTCGATGACCACGGTACCCCCTCGCCGGCGAGCGTCTTTGGGACAGTTCACGCGGAAACCGGCCTCTTCGGCCAGATCGATCAACCGCTCGGTCTGCCGTACGGACTTGGCGCGGATACGCTCCACGCCCACTTCGGCTACGATTTCATAACCGGCGCGCGCGGCATAGAGCGCGGGAATATTGGGCGTCCCGTTCAGAAAACGGAAAGCATCGCCGGCGTAGTCGATCGGCCCGGGTTCAAACGCGAAAGGGCGTTTGTGCGCCATCCAACCCGTGAAGCGCGGCTCGAGTTCCGGCCAACGGTCGCGCCGGACATACAGATATCCGGCGCCCGGCCCTCCGCACAGCCACTTCACCGACCCGCCGGTGGCAAAGTCAAGCTCCAGTTCGCGCACGTTTACAGGCACGGTCCCCGCGGACTGGTAAATATCCGCCAGCACCATGGCTCCCACGGCGTGCGCCCGCGCGGTGATGGCCGCCAGATCCTGCACAAACGAGCTGCGGAAAATCACGTGCGACACGCATACCAGTTTGGTCCGCTCGTCGATGGCCGCTAGCAGGCGGTCGAGCGGGACTTCGATTCCATCGTCGGATGGGACCGCGATCACTTGCGCGCCCAGCCGTTCCAGGCCGTGGAGATTATAAAAGTTCGACGGGAAATTCAGGCTCTCGGATACCACCCGGTTACGCGTGCCGGACCACTCCAGGCACGACAATACGATGGCCAGGCAAGTGGATACATTGGGATGCATCACGACTTCGCCGGGTTCGGCGCCGATGATGCGCCCGACCAGGCTGCCCACCTCGACCGGCATCTGCCACCAGCCCTCTTCCCAGGCGCGGATACCGCGCGTCGCCCAGATCTCGGCATATTCCTGCAGGTTCCGGCGCGTGCGCCCGGGCATGGCGCCCAGCGAGTGACTAATCATGTAGATCGTGTTTTCGAGGATCGGAAATTCCTTGCGCCATTCCAGCAAATTGTCCATCGGGACTCCTGTGCCGCCAAACATAATATACCGGAATGCCGGCGCCTATCAGAAGGGCGCCCAGCAGCGAAGCGCCCGGCTGGTTCACGATGGTGTTCCCGACGAACCAGAGCGCTACGGCTATGAACGCCAGGGTGGTGAGCGGATAGCCCCACATGCGGTACGGCCGCCTGGCTTGCGGATACTTGCGCCGCAAAACCAGCACGCCCGCCACCGTCGCCCCGTAGACCACCCAGGCGGCGAACATGGCATAGGTCATGAGGGCTTCGTAGGAGCCGGTCAGCGCCAGGAACGCCGCCCAACTTCCCTGGGCCAGGATCGAAAAAGATGGCGTCTGGTAGACCGGATGGATACGCCGGAAACTGCGGAAGAACAGCCCGTCGCCGGCCTGCGCAAACAGGATGCGCGGCGCGGTGAGGAGTTGGCCGTTGCCGGCGCCCACGATGGAGAAGAGAATGATCAGAGAAACCAGCGCTCCGCCTACGGAGCCGAATGCTTTTCGGGCGGCGGCTGCGCCGACGGCGTCTGCGCCCGCGATTTGCGGAACTGTCAGCACGTGGAGATAGGCCACATTCGCCAACGTATAGACGCAGGCGCAAACGCCCAGGCCCAAGGCCAGCGCCAGGGGCAGGTTGCGGTCGGGCCGCTTCACTTCGCCGGCGAGAAAGCTGATAGACGCCCAACCGTCATAGCAAAGCAGGCAGGAAATCATGGCCACTCCGAAGTGGCTCAATGGGAAAGGGGAGGGAAGGGGCGTCGCGGCCGAGGCCGCATGGCCGCCGGACAAGAAAGCGCCCGCTACGAGCACCGCGATACCCACCAGTTTCGCCACGGTAAACGTCCGCTGCACGGCCACGCCCGCTTTGACGCCGCGATAATTGATGGTGGTGAGTATGGCGATCAGGCCAATTGCGACGGCCTTCGCCATAGGTTTGCTCAATGGCACAAACTGCGCCAGGTAGATCGAAAAGCTTACGGCCAGCCACGCGATGGCGCTCGACAGCATCACGATCGAGATGGTCCAGCCCGAGAGAAATGCCGCGAGCGGCCCGAAGGCTTCCCGCAGGTAGATGTATTGACCTCCGGTGAAAGGCAGCATGGCTCCCAATTCCGCGTAGGCCAGGGCGCCGAAGAAGGAAAGCACTCCGCTGAAGATCCAGACGGAGAGGATCAAGGTTGCCGATGGCAGGTTACGCGCCACCAGGTTGGGCACCAGAAAGATTCCGGCGCCGATCACAATGCCGACTACGACGACTGTGGCGTCGAACAAACCGAGCGTGCGGGGAAGATCCGGCTTGGGCGTCATGCCGGGTCATGCGCCTCCGCGCACCTTCCGGGCGGATTCCGCGCCAAAGACCGGTAGCGCGGGATCTGTCAGTAACCCAATCTGCTTGAGCACGGAAGCCTGATCCCAGTAGATATGCTCATGCGCCAGCTTGCCGTCGCGAAAGCGCACGATCGCGACCAAGGCCACTTCCACATAGCGATTGGTCGGAGCGATGCCCGGCAACATCCATGGCATTTCCTGGGTGTGCGTGAATGAAAAGATCATCTCATCCACAAGCTGATCTTCTCCCACCGTGCGGGAAATAGGTGTCAGCTTGGTATCGGGCGGCATTCGCGGAATGAAGTCCTGCGAATAGAAAACGCGCAAGGCGTCTTTCCCGGCGCCACCCGTCAGCACCGGGACGTGATTGACGTAGGCATCTTCCACCATGGTGGCCAGCGTCGCCTCGGTGTCACGCGTGGAGAACTCATGTTCGGTGTGTGTTTCCCATAATTGCGCCAGATCCGCTTGGGTCATCCCGTAATCTTAACCCCGGAATCGTCAGGCGCGCTGGTAGCGGGCCAGTTTGACCGAACTTGGATCTCTGCGACAGCAACGCTGTCGAGTAGCTGAGGGAGCCAGGCGCGCTTCCCTCTACTGAACCGTTGGTCGGGCTCGTGAGACCCCTTTTCCGAGTGGCGCGTATTCCGGCCTAAGCCTTCCAGAACCGGGCTTCGGGCCCGCGAACTTCCAGATGGCATTTTGGCCGAGCGGCCAGCTCCCTAGGACGTGCTGGAGCAAGGCCCACGGTAAGCGTCGTAGTTAATTGTTGAGTGTCGTGACGAATGTGGTGTCGAGCACGAGATCGCGAATGGCGACCTTGGCAAGACGTACCACTCGCCCCCGCGTGGCAATTTCAAAGTCCGAGACTACCGCTGGGCGGATAATCTGGACGCCAAACTCGACGAACAGCCGCACGTGCTCAATGTCCCGGCCATCGATCACGCACTCCCGCGGGCCGAACAATCGTTGCCCATCAGCCAGCATCGGGTGGATGCCTTCTACAAGGTGCGCGGTCTGGAACGACAGCAAGCGATCTAGGTAGAGTCGTTTCATCCAGGAATCGAGATAGTCCGTAATGAGCAGATCCTTCCCATTTAGTGTGAACATCTTTCCGTTCACTTCGAGCGGGTCCGAGTGTGCTCCAATCGATCCTCTGACGCGGAATATCGTGGCGAGCTTCGCACTTGCGTCTACAGTGATGTGAAAACCATCCGGGGGAGCCGTGTTGGCTGCGTCGCGCTCGATTGCGTAGAGGGTAGTGATCCTCGGGTCTTTCGCTGCTTGCGCGAATGCATCCCTGGTAAATCCTTTTGCGACGAAGTACCCACGCTGTGCGACAGCAGCGTCTATCTTCTCGGAGAAGACGATGATCTCGTTCTTGCCGACAGGAGCTTCCCAGTTCTTACACTCGAAGATGAAAGTCGACTCGTACCCCTTTGCAGCTCCTACCTGTACGAAAATGTCGATTTCGTGGTGGACGTCGCCGACGTTGATACGCTTCCGGCGCTCAATCTGGAAAGGTTGCCCGAGAAGAGATGGAGACGACTCTAGAATAACGGCCTCGATAGCCTCTACAGCAATTTCTAGTTCCCGGCCTTTCTCATCGGGGGCCATCAATCGCACCTCGTCCGTTCAAGTTTGGGCATTCGCCCAAACAAAACGCTAACACGCTACCGGCCCGATTGGCTGATACGCTCATGTTTTCCATGCCTGGGTCCGGACTTCTGATGGCTCTCGCTCGGCTTGGTCGATACGCGATTAAGCGCCAAAGCACTTCACCTCCGCAGCGGAAGCCGGTCGGCCCCGCGTCGTAATGCGCAATGGACGCTTTGTGCGACACTGAACCTCCGTTTAAGTCAGTCCAAGCCTGATGGCCGGAGCTTCATTTTGCTAAACTCTGTGGCTGTGAACACCATCCAGCAGCGGATTGCCCACCTTGAAACGATTGCGGAAGAAATCGTCCCACTTGTTGAGCGATATTACCGCGATGACCATAGCGCAGACGGTGAGCTAAGCATCAAAGGCCAAAAATGGTACCGGGGGTCCAGAGAGCTGCTGGCTCAAAACGGGATATCGAGTCTGGCTGAATTCGAGGAATGTTACCGATCCATCTCCAATGATCGCAGGGATGCCTATTACAACCTAGAACACGTGTTATCCGCCAAAGATCGAAGGCAAATCGGAATGACGCTTCCGCAGTTTAGGGACGGTTTTCGAAAGTGCCGCGGCCTTCTCTCTGCAGCCGAAGATGAACTGCTTTCCCGCGGGCTGCCGCCCGTCGATGTCACCAAACAGGGGGTGTTTTTTTCAGGACAAACCTTTGATGCTCTTTCGGCGGCATCACGGATCATGGCGACTGCAACAAGTCGCTTGCTGCTGATCGACGGCTACATCGGGGCCGACACGCTCAATCTCCTACCTACGACGGGTATTGCGCTCGACATTTTGACCAAGCCTCCTCTCGCACCAGCGACCAAGACTCTGTGCCGCGCCTTTAAAACTCAACATGGTTCGCTTTCGGTGAAAACCACGTCAAGTTTCCATGACAGGTTCGTAGTGATCGACGACTCCACGGTTTACCACTTCGGAGCTTCTATCAAAGACCTTGGAAAAAAAGCGTTCATGTTTTCGTTGATTGAAGAACCGGAGTTGCTTGCCACCATTCGAGCAAAAATAGCCTCCGAGTGGGCTGCGGCCACTGGCGAGGTTTAAAAAGCACCCTTTGTGCAACGACTTCGTCCATTGTGACCGAGAACGCTTTATACGCGGATGTGTTCCGCCCGGCATCTCGAGTGGATCGTCGGCTACTCGGAGAGAGCTACCTTTCCGCGGTAGGGAATGGGAAGTTCGGCTTGTGTCCTCCGATCGTCGCCCTCGTCATTCGTACGACGCAGAACCAGCCCCCCCCGCCAAAGTCGAGGAATCGACGAATCGCCCGCATTCAAACTGACCTGCTACTGGCGCGCTCAGAGCGCCGGAAGAACCGGTCCGGGCGGCGCCAGAACTCGCGCCACAGCACCGCGACCAGCTTCCGGCGGCTGCTCGGGTCGAAATTTGCGCGCGTATGGCCAGCCACAAACCGAGAGCCGAAGACACGCCGAAATTCATGATGCTCCACGGCCTGCCGAACCCGCAACAACGAGTCGCCTCGTCCGGTTCTGCTAGTTTGGAGTTTCGATGATCTCTTTCTCTAACATCAACAAGCAGTACGGCAAGCAACTCGTTTTCGTCGATGCTTCCTTCCAGTTGAACCCCGGCGAAAAGGTCGGCCTCGTTGGCCCGAACGGTTCCGGCAAAACCACCCTCTTCCGCATGGTGGTCCATGAGGAATCGCCCGATGAGGGCGAAGTCTCCGTTCCCAGAAAGCTCACCATTGGCTACTTCCGTCAGGACGTCGAGGATATGAAAGGGAGGCCCGTCGTTGACGAAGCCATCGCCGGTAGCGGGCGCGTAGGGGATCTACACCACGAACTCGAAGATCTGCATCGGGCCATGAACAATCCCGCGCGTGCCGATGAGCTGGACGAAATCCTGGAGCGCTTCGGCGAAACGCAGGAGGAATACGAACATCTTGGTGGCTACAGCCTCGAAGCGCAAGCGCGCGAGGTTCTCCATGGCCTCGGCTTCGAAGACGACCAGATCGATGGCGACGCCGGTGCGCTATCGGGCGGCTGGAAGATGCGAGTGGCGCTGGCGCGCGTGCTGCTCGGCCGCCCCGACGTGCTGTTGATGGACGAGCCCACCAACCATCTGGACATCGAATCCATCATCTGGCTGGAACAGTTCCTAAAGTCTTACCCGGGCGCCATATTGATGACTTCGCACGATCGCGAGTTCATGAACCGGGTTGTCTCGAAGATTGCGGAAATCGACGCGGGGGAGATCATCGCCTACTCGGGCAACTACGATTTTTACGAGCGCGAACGCGCCATCCGCGAAAGTAACCAGCAGGCCGCATTCGCCCGGCAGCAGACAATGCTCGCCAAGAAGCAGCGCTTCATCGAACGCTTCAAAACACATGCCGCCAAGGCTGCGCAGGTGCAGAGCCGGATCAAGGCGCTTGATAAGATCGAGAAGATCGAACTGCCCAAGAAGCGGCAGGTGGTGAAGTTCGAGTTCCGCACTCCGCCGCGTTCGGGCGATCAGGTCGCCATCATCGAGGATCTGCACAAGAGCTATGGCTCTCGCGTCGTCTATGACGGATTTAGCCTCACCATCCGCCGCGGCGAACGCTGGGCCGTCATGGGACGCAACGGCGCAGGGAAGACGACCCTGCTGAAAATGATCGCCGGTGTGAGCGCGCCCGATGCCGGGAATGTGCGGCTCGGCGCCAGCCTGAGCCTCGGCTACTTCGCCCAGCAGTCGCTCGACATACTCGACCCCGACCTCACCATTCTGGACCAACTCCAGCATGATTTTCCGCAGGATGGCATCGGTGCGCTCCGAACCTTGGCCGGCGCCTTTCAGTTTTCCGGCGAAGATATCGACAAGCGCATCCGCGCGTTATCCGGCGGCGAAAAATCGCGGCTAGCCATGGCGCGCATGCTCTACAACCCGCCAAACTTTCTGGTGCTAGACGAGCCCACTAACCACCTGGATGTGGCCACGAAGGAGATGCTGGTGGACGCTTTGAAGAAGTTTGAAGGCACCATGATCTTCGTCTCGCACGACCGCATGTTCCTGCGCGGCCTCGGCTCGCGAGTGCTCGAGTTGGGAGGAGAGACCGGCAAGGATCGTCATCCGCGCGTCTATCCTGGTTCGTACGTCGAATACGTTCAGGCCATCGGCTATGAAGCCCCAGGCATCTACGCCTAGCAATGAGACCTAACCTAATGAGACGCAATCTGCTGTTGTTCGCGGCGCTTGGTTTCAACCTCCTCTGTGGCCAGTCGCTGCCCCCCGAGCAGAAGCAGAAAGTGGACGAAGCCATTCCAGCGAAGGCGGCGGCCAAGCCGCGAAGACCTCGCCGCATGCTGGTGACTAACCTGGTGATGCGCGATGGCCATCCGTGGCACGGCAGTTCCTACGCCACCAATCCGGCCGCCGACTACGCCATCGGAGAGATGGGCAAGCGTACGGGCGCCTACGAGGCGGTGTTCAGCGACGATATCGAAATGTTCCGCCCGGACCGGATCAAACAGTTCGACGCTCTCTGCTTTCTGAATACGGGAGGCGTGTTATTTGAAGACCCGGAGTTGAAGAAATCTCTACTCGCCTTCATCGCGGGCGGCAAGGGTTTCGTGGGAATTCACGATGCCATCGCGACCTTCGTGCAGTATCCCAAATACGACCAATGGCCACCATTCGGCCAGATGTTGGGCGCCACCGAGAACGGCGGACATCCCTGGGACGGGGAGAGCATGACGGTGAAGGTGGAGGACCCGGCGAGTCCGCTGAATGCAGTGTTTCACGGCGAAGAATTTCAGATTGCCGACCAGGCCTTCCAGTTTCAGGAGCCGACCCTCCGCGACCATCTTCACGTGCTCCTAAGCATCGATGTGGAAAAGACCGGGTTCTCCCCAAAGCACCACATCCTGCCGGCGCGCATGGCTGACAAAGATTTTCCCGTGACGTGGATTCGTGCTTATAAGAAGGGCCGCGTGTTCTACAGTTCGCTGGGCCATGGCGCGCCCGTCTTCTGGAACGCGCCCCTGCTCGAACACTTTCTGGCCGGCATACAATACGCCTTGGGCGATTTGAAGGCGGATAGCACTCCGAGCGCAAAAATGCCTGCAACGAAGAAGTGAGCCGGCAATCTAGAGAATTCATCCTGCTGCTACGCTCACCGTCGTTGTTCGTTCTGAGTCGCTACGTTCGCTGGGGTCATCCCCCAATCTTACTCTGCTCAAAGCGCCAGAAGAACCGGTCCGGCCGCCGCCAGAACTCGCGCCACAGCGCGGCGACTAGCTTTCGGCGGCCGCTGGGGTCCAGGTTTCGTGCGCGCATTGCCAGCCACAAACCGAGCGCGAAAGACACGCCGAAATTCAGGATGCCGGTGGCCGCGAGGCCGCAAAGCGCCCAAAAAATATCGCGCCAGGGCGCCGCTCCGCTCCACGCCAGCGAACTCACCGCGTAAGCGAGCGATGCGCTTGCCAGCGTGACGTGCCGCACTTCGAGCGGAATGCCGGCGAACACGCCGATAAACGGAAGCAACCCGAGCAGCACACCCAGGCAGATATATCCGATCACGCCGCTGAAGTGATGTTCCACGATCCGCGACAACTCCACGGCCGGTCCGGCGCCCAGAAACCGCCGGAGCCTCCGGCTCTGCGCCATGGCCGCTGGAAGACGGTGCAACACCATCCAATTAGCGGTCCATCCGGCAACCAGGCTGGAGAACCAAAGAAGGCATCCTGTCAGCGCGGCGAACGGGATGGTGAAGGAACGCCAGAGATGCATGGAGGTAACGCCATGCATGGCCGCTTCCGGTGAAAGAAAAGGATTGCCTATTTTCCATTGCATGAAGACGTCGATCAGGATCGATACGGGAATGGCGCCCAGCAGGTTGCCTAATGTGACAATGGTCTGCGTCCGGGTAATGGCCGTGACGATATTCACTTCGGAGCGCATGCCATCGTCTTTTTCGAGCGCCGCCCCCAAGCGCCGACGCGGTCATTGAAGGCATCTTCGAAGCCAGCATCCAACCGAGCAACTGCATCAGCACAAAGCTCGCGGCATAATTCACACTGTGCGCGATGCCGGTCCATAACGGCGCCAGCGCCATGAAAGTGAAAATGTATTTGAAAAGCGCCGTGAAGGCGGTTATGGCTCCCGCCCCGATTGCGCCGTAGCTCATCTTCCACCACTCCTGCGGGGATGCCGCAATGTAGTGTTCGCCCGTCTTGCCGGTGTGCGCGACTACCCGGCTGGCCATGCGGTTGACGCTATTCCGAACCAGGTTGTGAAGCCCGCGCTCCTCGGCGAAGCCGCGGACCAGCATGGCTGCGAATTGCCCGTCCATCTTCTTCGCCGCTGCACAGGCGCAATAGGGCATCCATCCTCTCCGTTTGCGCAATCACCAGATCCAGCCGGAAAACTAAATGCGACGAAACGCCGGTCTCTTCCAGGCGCGCATGGGCGATGCCGGCGGCGGCCCGGCAATCAAGAATTGTTTGCTGCAGCCGGGCGCACGTATCCGGCCCGATGTCCGACTGCGCGAACCGGTCCGATGCATCGAGCAGACTCCAGAAGGCGGATTCCGCTTCACACCGGTGAGGCATCACTTTCGTCACATCTCTGGACATCCCGATGGATGCCGCCCGAATCGCGAGCAGGCGGATGGCGGCCACCAGGTGGCCGGACGAAGGGCCCAGCAGCGCGCGCCAATCGCACAAGTCGATCTCGTCGAGACCGGCGATCCACTCGGCGTCTCGAGCGTCCAGATCCGTCAGTTGGAGCGCCGCGTAGAGGTCCAACTCGTCTTCCAACTGGGGAAGGATGCGGCGTTTGACGCGCGCGATCAGTTCCCGCCAAAGCGAGGCCGCCTCCGGCAATCCCGCTTCGGCGAAGAGCCGCGAAGGGCATGCGCGGCCCCATAGTTTTTGGAATCGAAGCTGTGCATCCGGTAGCTTGCGCATCCCTTCGGCCAGATGGCGGAGCCGTTCTGTCCGCGTCTCGGGAGGAGCGCTTTTCAGCCATGCCAGAGTATTCTGCAGCCATTGCCGTTCGGACTCCTCGCCCTGGTCGAGAGGCAGCAGTGCGAGAGCTTGCACCGGGTCGCCGGCGAGGATTGGCATCACTTGATGATCGCAAACAATTCACATCTGTTATGCGGCGTGGCGCTTATCATTTTGAAAGGAGTGACGGATGGACATCAGGACGATTTCGATCGCAGTTACGCTTGTAGCGCCGGTGTCGGCACAGACCGGCGGCTGGACTGCGCCGGCCGTGCTCAGTACGGGCGGACAAGGTTGGGAGGCAGCGGCGGCCATGGACGGCGAATGGCGACTCGCTGGCGCTTTGGGATGAGCGCACCACTCAGGACCAGATCTGGTCACGCGCAAAACCCAGTACCGGCAAAATGGAGCTCCGTAGCGCAGATCTCCCCTGCCCTCCAGACAACTAGCGTTTTTCCGGCCGTGCGGATCAGCGAGGCGGGATTCGCTACGGCGGTATGGACCGATGAAAATGGCGTGTGGACGGCCGATCGGCCACCGGCGGCGAACTGGAATCCGGCTCAACTTCTAGCTCCCCTCGCATCGGCTCCCATCTTCGTAATGGATTCGTTGGGTGACGCGGCGGTGGTGTGGACCGTGGGCGGCGCGACAGCCAGCAGTAGCGCAGTGCTGGCCGTGGTCCGGCCTGCCGGGGGATACCTGGAGCTCGCAACAGACCGTCGCGACCGGCGTGCATATTATGGCCGATCAGGCGGGAATCGGCGAAACCGGCGCTGCGGTCGTGAGCTGGGAATCGTATACCGCCGTCTGTAGAGAGGGCATCTGCACATTGAGCAACTTCATTCTGCACGCCGCGCGGCAGAATGCAGGGTCGAGCGACTGGGTGGATTCAGGCGTCCTCCTGGGCCGCACAGACAATTCGCATGCTTCGCATGTGGCGCTCGATTCCACGGGCCGGGCGATGCTGGTCGCGCTGGGAAGTGCCGGCGGTTACATCTCCGCTACGCAGGGCGCCACCGGCGGCGCCTGGAGTTCGTTCGCCAAAGTCGTGGACGTGCAGTCCATCAATTTTGTTTCCGGCATGGCGAGCGACAGCGCTGGGAATGTGACGATGGTTTTTGAAATTATTAACTTGTCCACGTCTCTGGCATATTCGGTCAGCGGCGCCATTGACAACAACCAATGGTCGGCTCCCGTGGCGGTTTCCGGCAGCGAAAAGAATGTCAGCCAGATATACTTCGCCCTTGCTCCAAATGGTACGGCGCTGGCCGTTTGGTTATCCAGCAGCCCGGCTGCGGAGATCCACGCCGCGATCAGAACCGGTGCAGGTGGCGACTGGGGCAGCCCGATCACAGTGTCCGTGCCAAATAGCAGCGAAATCAGCCCGGAAGCCGCCGCCATCAATTCCGCGGGAGATGCCATCGCCATTTATTCCGGCTACAACGCGAGCAATGTGCACACCGAGTATGCCGCAAACTATCGGCCTTAGTTTACAACGCGGCGCCTAATCAGCTTCCGAAGCGAGGCCACGTACGTGGTGAGCGCCTTGCGGCCCGCGGGCGTGAGCCGATAGATGGAAGCGGGCTTCTTGCCGATGAACTTCTTGGTCACGGCGATGTATTTGGCTTCTTCGAGCTTCGCGAGGTTGGCGCCGAGATTTCCGTCAGTGGAACCGGTCCGGTCGCGGAGCCATTTGAAATCGGCCTGCTCGGCGCCCGATAGCAACGAGAGGACAGCCAGCCGGAGTTGACCGTGTACGACCGGGTCGAGCTCCGGCAGCGGAGCGGTTTCACGCATCTCGCCGGCTCCACTCGCGATGAGTGAGCCACGCTCCGAACGCCACATTTCCGAACAGGAGCGCCGCCGCGGTGAGAAGGTGCAGGTCCGCCGCGGGAACCAGGAACGCCGCGAGCCCGGCTGCCCACCAAACGAGTGCCGCGAGAAACTGCGGAGGCCATCTTAAGATCGCGCTAGTGGCAGAGTGGGCGACGGCAGCCAGGGCGAAGAGGGCCACGCACAAGGCGCGCAGGTCGAGGGCGCCCGACCATGCCGCGCCGAGCGCAAGCAGGAGCACGGCGGCCCCGGCCGAGCCCCAGACAGCGCCGACAGCCTGCATTACAGTGGTCCGCGCTTCTCCGCGCCGCCTGCGAACTCGAAGCACGGCTCCGTTCCCGATGGCGCAGGCGGCCATCACGACAGGCCATGCCAGGGCAGGATACGGCAGACGATCTTCCCAGAACATCGCGGCCAGCGGACCTAGTCCCCAAAGCAGGAACATCCAACCCCAGCGCTGGGTGGTCCGCCTGCCTTCGGACATCATTTCCTCAATCAGCCGCAGCCGGGTGAGGAGTTCGCTTCGATCCGGTTCCTCCATCGCCGCCTCCCATGTATGCTTCGTTTATCTTACACGATTCCAGAGTACTCTAGAAATTAGAGTACAATGAAATTATGAAACTCTTCGACTACGGAATCGTCGTCGCCGGAACCATTCTGTGGTGCGCTCCGTTCCTGCTGGTGCGCTCGAAACGGCAGGGATTGCTGACGCTCGACCGCCGTGCCCGCTGGGGCGTAGCGCTGAAAGGTATCGGTTATACGCTGCTCTGGCAAGGCTCGTTCTGGACCAGATCCACTGCGCCCTGGCAGACTTTGCTGTCTATCTTGCTGTTCGCGGCCGCCTGCGCGCTATCGTGGACGGCGGCGTTTGCGCTCGGCCGGCAGCTCCGCGTGGACGCCGCGCTGGCTGCCGACCACGCCCTGATCCGCTCGGGGCCGTATCGATTCGTGAGGCACCCGATCTACACTTCGATGTTGTACGTACTGCTCGGCACTGGCGTTTTAGTCGCTCCGTGGTACCTGCTATTGGCGGGTGTGGTGCTGTTTCTCGCCGGCGCCGCGATTCGCATGCAGGCAGAAGACGCTCTGCTCGAATCGCGCTTTGGAGATGAATTCCGCAGTTACCAGCGCACTGTGCCGGGATTCATTCCGCTAGTGAGGTGAGCCCGGTCAAGGCGTCGAAGTATCTGCGTTCATCTGGTTTTATCAGCGGCCAATTAACGGAATGCGCTCTCCGCCAAGACTCCCAAAGATTATTGGCCGCCGATGAAAGCGGATAAACGCCGATTACGGATGAACCTGGGCCGGATTGTCCAGTTCCGTGGCGCTCCCTACAGGGGATTAAATTCGCGCTCCACGAATTGCGCGGTAGAGGCGATGAAACGCATGCGCGCCTGCTGTAGAGCGCGGACGGCAGAGGACGGTCCTAATGCCGCCTGCCCTTCGTCACCAGATCCAGAAAAGCCGTCACCTTCACAATGGGCATGTCACTGAAGATTTTGACGCGCAACAGATCCTTATCCCCGGAGACGATGTAATCCGATCTTGCGGCAGCCGCGCACTCCGCCCGACCACTGGAATCTTTCTTTGAGGACGCGCAACACCTCTTCAATCATCGGCTCGGAAACCGCAAGGCTGATTTCGCCGGCGTCCGCCATCTCAATCAGCCCGCGGATACCCACACAATCTGCGGTGGCAGAAATCACTTTTATCTGTGGGGCGCGGTTTGGCGGGTCTGCTTCACGAGGTGCGGCACGTCTTCCTCGCGGATGCCGAGCTTCCGCGCCTGCATCTCACCATAGACGTAGAGCTTCCCCCGTCGCTTCAGGCGAAGATAACGCTCGACGGCTTCCTGCACCAGCTCTTCCGGGCTGCGCTGTTCAGCTTCAGCCCGCTTCTGGACTTCCGCCATCAGGCTTTCCGGCATCCGAATCCTGCTATCGGCCACACCCATACTCCTAGGATTGCACCAGCCCATCGCCACACCCTACGGATGTCAATCGCCAGACAAAACGCGCTTGACCTACAGTGGATTAAATTCGCGCTCGACGAATTGCGCGGTAAAGGCAATGAAGCGCATGCGCGCCTGGAATTGCATCGCCGGGTCGCTGGTTCCCGTGATCTGAAAAGACGCCAGGAAATCGGCCAGATTTCCCACGGCGGCCCAGTTTTCAAACGTCTGGAATTTGAGCAGCGCCGTACCGGTTTCCTTTTGCTCGGAGACGTGGCAATAGAGCGTGGTGTAATCCGTCAGCAGATCGCCCACGTTACTCTGCATGTACTTCACTCCCTCGAAGATGAACCGGCCGGCGCCCACCAGGAATTCGATGTGATAGTTCATCTGGGCTTCACCCGTGGCGGGATTCACGCGCAGGTAGTGGAACTGGCTGCTTGCGGCGTCGATCGCGAAGGTGGCGGCGTCCTGACCCTCGAATTGGCCAAATGAGATCGTTCCGGCGAGCTGCGCCTGGTGCTCATAACCATCCACAAATTCGTTGACATCCCGAATGGTCATGGTGGCGTCAAAGCTGCACGTCACCGCGCCCGGGGGGGTGCCGCTCGACGGAATGCGCTGGGCGATCGTGAGATCCCCTGCCATTCCCGGCGCGGGAGTACCTTCTCCGGGGAAATACCAGCCGACCATCTGCTCCTTGAAAGTCATGCCAACGCCATCCGGCAATTGAGTATCGAGGAACGGACGTAGCAGCGTGTTAGTCGGCAATTGCTTGCCGGCGACGCGCGTGAGCATATAGTAAAAGCCGAATTCTCCGCCGGTTTCCGTGTGGAACAGGCCGAACGTCGAACTGGCCACTAACTGCGCGGTGACGCCGGGCAAGGCCGTCACATATTTGCCGACCATGAAATCCGGCGTTACTTTGCGTATCTCGTCATGAAAAGGAGTAAAGTCATTCAACTGGAAATGATCGGCCAGAAGAGTCGGCGTGACGAGCCCTTCGATCAGCCCCATAAGCTGGAAACGCGCCTCAAACCGGCCATCGGGCAGATTGCTGAACTGCAGATAGGCTACTCCGCCCGCATGATTCGCATTGGAAACGCAATCCATGCGCCAGACGCCATTCAGATCGGCTGCATCGGGCGATTGGGCAGCGGCGTACAGCGCGTTATGGTCGTCCACCGTCATCTGGTCAAAGCTGTAGAGCCTGGACATGGGGAAGGTGAACAGGCGCGTACCATGTGGATACTTTCCCAGGTACACACGGCCGATCATCAGGTCTTCATTAATGACCTTGAAGATATCGTAAAAGCCCTGCCAGGGAGGATCCAGATATTTCAGAAGGATATAGTTGCCCGGTTCGAGTGTACCGTTGTCGTGTCCCACCAGGACTGAGACCGCTTCGAGGCTGTTGCGCGCCTGAATGTGGCCATCGGTGTCGCTGGTCACACCCGTGTATTGTCCGTTGGCCTGCTTCGAAAACTGTTTCTTGAACCCCGTGAAGATGGCGGAGGACATGGCATTCAGCACGCTTCCCTGCGGGAAGAAGCCCTTCCAATACCGGTCGTTGTGAATGGTTTGTTTCTGAATGTCGATTACCGGATCGCCGCCCTGGTTGACGATGCGTATCGATGCCCATGGTAGGGCAGCGGCGGAACAGAGCTTCCAACTGGCCCTCGTTATACTCAGTGGCATCCAGCGCGTTGATGCCCGCCATACTGACCTGTTTCGGCGGGTCGGGATAGGCGGCGCCCTGGAGTTGCTGAATCTTGCGCTCGACAAAGCGTTCGGTCAGCGCCGAGATCGTCAGAAAAGGATTGACGCCGAGAGCGCTCGGAATGATCGACCCATCTGTGACGTAAAGGCCCTGATGCACGGTGCCGTCGGCGGCGAATAAGCGTCCGTACACGTCCACCGCACCCTGCAGGTTATCGTCACCCATCGGGCAGCCGCCCAAAGGATGCGCGGTGATCAGATGCCGCAGCTTGAAGAAGCTCCAGGTGGGATTGGAAATGAAGCTGGCGCTCAGCGCGTGCGCGTGACGGCGCAGTTCCCCATTCATGCGCGTGAAGATCTGCTGCTGGCCGGCCTGATCCCAGGAAATCTGGATGCGGCCGTCGGGCTCGAGTAGCGGCTTGTCGAACAGGATCAGGCCGCGCGCATTATCATGGCCCATGACGAGGTAGAGCATCGTATGGTTCATGGCGCCGTCCGGACGGTGCAGGCGGCTGGCGGGGTCCAGATCGCGCTGCAGGCGCGCCCGTTGATCGGCCTCGTTTCCGGTAACCGTATCCTGGCCCTGAAGGAGGCCGAAGAGCGTCTTCGAGGCGGCATCCGAGGCGCTGGGGAACGAGAAGTCTTCCACGGCGATGCGTTGCGCTTCGGGAAGCGTGCCGTTATAGCGCACGATGCCTACGATGTTCGGGCCGGGCGCAGGCGAATCGCCCGCCGCCGGCGGAGTCTCGGCGACGTTGTAACCCAACACGTCCGTTTCATATCCGCCGTTGTAAGCCAGACCAAAGAAATCGCCGTTGCTGCTGAACTTGGTTCCCAAGGCGGGCGCCACCGAGAGACCGTGCTCCACTTCCGACCGGAGCAGAATCTCGGGGGTATTCAGGGCGCCGGCCGAGAGGATCACCTCGCCTGCGTTTAAAGCGAAGTTTTCACTGCCGCCGCCCGTCTTTACGTATTTCCCGTGAATGACCCAGCCGCCGGAGGCGCCTTTCTCCAGCCACTCGACCTTGACCTGCGTCAGAATCGTGGCGCCGGCGCGCTGCGCCATAGGAAGGTAATTCATGTAGAGCGTGTTCTTCGCCCCTACATTGCAGCCGGTGACGCAGTTCCCACAGTCGATGCACTTTTTTTGCTGCACGCCGTACGGGTTGGCGCCTTCGATGGTGAAATTGACCACGATGTCGAGCGCTTGCGCGGTGGTGCCAAGTTCCACCGCACGGCGATTGAGCGCCTGTACCTTGGGCAGTTCGAGCGCGCGCGGATGCGGATTGGCCGCGAGCACCGCCCTGGCGCGATCGTAGTACGGCTGCATCGCATTGTACTGGATGGCGGAGGGCCAGTTAAACTGCTCGAATACCCCTTCATCCGGGACGATGGCGACATTGGCGTTGATCAGCGAGGTGCCTCCCAAGCCGCAGCCCTTGAGCACCGCGATATCCGGGAAGTTGAGCACTTCATACAGGCCCAGCGGATTCAGATCGCTGCGCACGGTGGCCGCTACATCCAGCGGCGCTTCCGGATAATCGCCCGGCTGCCATTCCTTGCCGCGCTCCAGAATGCAGATGGAGGGCTTCGGATTCAGATCGGCGGTAGCCAGCCGGGCCGCGGTGATGGCGCCTCCGTAGCCCGACCCGATCACCACGATGTCGTACGTATTCTTGCGCTGTTCCCACGGTGTCGATAACATGGAAATCCTCCTGTTCAGCTCCCGAGCAGGTCCCGGAAATAATCGTTGAGAAGGCGGCCGCCCGGATCGTAGGTCTTGCGTGCGGCGGCGAACGCCTGCAACCGGTCACCCCACGCCTTTTGCGCCTGCGCGGGAGTGATGCCGAAGGTCTGATTGAAGAGCGGGATGCCGCCCTGTTCGCTTGAAAATTGATTGTAGGCCGTCAGGAATTCGCCCCATCCCGGATTCGCGGTGGAGACGGGGTCGATGGTCATCATGTCGCCGTCGTAGGAATAGGAAAGCAGCGAGCTTTGATCCTTGGCGACATAGTACCCGACGAAAAGCATGTTAATGCGGTATCCGTTCTGTTTGTAATACTGCTGGCAAAATTGGAAGCAGGCCCGCAGGACCGTGGGATACGTCTGCTCGGAAAACGCCCACAGGCTGAATGTGTAGCGGCTGGCGCCGCCCACCGGCGGGTAGCGGATGATCTGGTCGGTGGCCACGGTGTTGCCGCTTTGAATCAGGTGTTCCAGCTTCCAGCGCCACAGCGAGTTGAAGCCGTCGATGACTTTGTAACGGACCGCTTTATCCGCAATATCTTTTTCCGCGTTGGCGCACACCAGCGGCCCCGCGCTGCCCCACATATAATTGCGCAGGGGCCATACGGCGCGATTGGGATCGCCTGTCGCTTTCGGATCGTACTTCCTGAATTCCACGGTGATCAGGTTGTCGAATGGAAAGACGTAAAACATTAGGGATTCGCCGCCGGCTTTCAAGGCGGGCAACTGCTGAATGAAATCATCCAGGCTGAAGGTCTGGTGGCGGACGGCCATGGGCTGGATCGGCTTGACGCGGAAAGTGACTTCACAAACGATGCCGAAGGTGCCATAGCTCGACCGGACCTTCTGCATTAACTCGGGCTGATCGTCAGTAACCACCAGGAAATCACCGGAGGGCAGCGCCATTTTGATCCGGCTGACATAGGACCCGGCTTGGCCGTATTCGCCGGGCATTGACGAGTCCTTGGTGCCGCAGCAGGCCGCACTGCCTACCGAGAGATTGCCAATCTCGGTGTTGACATAAAACTGCAAATTCTGCTTTTCGAGTTCCTTAGCCACGTCGATGTAGAGCGCGCCGGCTTCCGCCGTCACAGTGCCGTTCGAGATATCCAGGATCTTGTTCATGCCGGACATCTTGAGAATGGTCCCGCCATTCACGACGGCGCAGGAGGCGGTGGAATGGTTGGCGCCTACCGCGCGGACCGGAGACGGATACTGCGCCGGGTTCTTCAGCACGTTCACCACGTCCGCGGCGCTGGAGGCTTCCACCACCGCCTGCGCATGGGAAACCAAGTCCCCAAACCAGTTGGTAACGACGATATCTGCCATCGAAAAAGCGTCCTCTCAGTAGTGATCTTCAAGCTGCTTTCGTTACAAAGCGCGCTCCGGTAATTATGCGCGCGCCTGTACGGCGTGTCAATAAGGGATGTAAGCGCGGTATGATCTACCCTGACATGCGCACCTCGATTTTCTTTGCCTTTCTGGGCGCCCTGCCTGCGCAGGCGGCCACTTGCGAGAGCCTGGCAAGCGCAGCGCTGCCGGATACCACCATCATCGCCGCTCAGTCCGTTGCAGCAGGCGCGTTCTCGCCGCCGTATGGCGGGGCCATCGACAAGCTGCCCGCGTTCTGCCGCGTGGCCGGCGTCATCAAGCCAACCAGCGACTCATACATCCGTTTTGAGGTCTGGCTGCCGGCATCCGGCTGGAATGGCAAGTTCCTGGGCGTAGGGAATGGCGGCTTCGCGGGCGCCATCGGATTCGGCTCCATGGGCGCCAATCTCAAGCGCGGTTATGCCACCGCCGGCACCGACACAGGACACGAGGCCGACGGCGAGGATGCCAGTTGGGCCTATCGCCATCCGCAAAAAGTGATCGACTTCGGCTACCGCGCCCTGCATCTCACAGCCGTGAACGCCAAGAGTCTCATTCAAGCCTTCTACGATCATGCCGCCCAACATTCTTATTTCGATAGCTGCTCCGATGGCGGCCGTGAAGCTTTGATGGAAGCCCAGCGCTTCCCCGCCGATTTCGATGGCATCCTGGCCGGCGCGCCCGCCAACTTCTGGACGCATATGTTGGCCGCCGGCGTAGACATGAGTCACACTTTCTACACCGATCCCGCGGGCTATATCTCGAGCATCAAGTTTCCGGCTATCAGTGCGGCCGTGCTGGCCGCCTGCGATGCGCAGGATGGCGTGAAAGACGGCATCATTAACGACCCTTCGCGCTGCCACTTCGATCCATCCACGCTGCTCTGCAAAGATATCGAGACGCGCGCTTGTCTGACCGCCCCGCAAGCCGCCTCTCTCAAGAAGTTATACGCGGGCGGAAAGAACTCGCACGGCGCGCCTATCTTTCCCGGCTATGCGCCCGGCGCCGAAGACGGACGCGGCGGCTGGGTCCCCTGGCTGATAGGCAATGGACCCGGTGGCAGCAGTAGCTCGGTCTATATGGAGAATTACTTCCGCTACATGGTATTCGAAGATCCTACCTGGAACCCACTTACCGCCAAGATCGATATGGTGTTGCAGACAGCCGATGAGAAAACCGCGCGCGCTCTCAATGCCACCGAAACCAATCTGCATGGCTTTCAGGCCCGCGGCGGGAAGCTCATCATGTATCACGGCTGGAACGATCCGGCTATCTCGCCCGCCAATACCATCAATTATTACAATGGCGTGCTGCACGCCATGGGTGCGCAGAGCGCGGAGAGCTTCGTGCGTCTCTATATGGTCCCCGGCATGCAGCATTGCATCGGCGGCCCGGGGCCTACCTCCTTCGGGCAACTGGGCACTACCACGGCCAAGGGTCCGGAACATGGCGTGTACGACGCGCTCGAACAATGGGTGGAAAAAGATGTGGCGCCAGGCGCGATCGTGGCCACCAAGTATGTGGAAGATAACTCCGCCAAGGGAGTTAAGATGACCCGGCCGTTGTGTCCTTATTCACAAGTAGCCGCTTACAAGGGCACGGGCGACACCAACGATTCCGCTAATTTCGAATGTAAGGCCGCCGCCGGCAATTAAAGTTAGTTTATCCGCGCCAGCCGCGCAACAGCATCTGCTATGCTCACGTCAGTGGTCGATGGAGGCCACTGACCATGGCTACAGTCTTGCCGCTAAAGAATTTTCTGATTGCCGCAACTTTCTCGACTCTGTTCGTGTTCGGGGTACACGCCCAGGACCCGCCTTCGCGCGTGGCAGATTTGAATTACCTGGATGGAAACGTTTCGATGCAACCGGCCGGCGCCGACGATTGGTCGCAAGCCGTAGTGAACCGGCCCTTCACCACGGGCGATTACCTGTGGGCCGACACGGATTCGCGCGCCGAGTTGCATCTGAACAACGCTGTGATGCGGTTGGGTCCGCAATCGAGCCTTGGCTTTCTCAATCTTGACGATCGCATCGCGCAGCTCCGGTTCGCGCAAGGCGAGATGATCCTTCGAGTGCGGCGCCTGAACCAGGACGAAAGCTTCGAAGTGGACACGCCCAATGCCGCCATCACCATCCTGCGCGGCGGCGAATACCGCTTTAACGCCGACTCGGATTCCGCGACCACCTGGGTGGTGGTGCGGCATGGACAAGCCGAAGTCACCGGCGGTGGACAGGCTTTCACGCTCGGTGAAGGCAACAGCGCGCAGCTCTCGGGCACCGATCAGCTTAGTTATAACGTGCAGTACGCGCCGGATCCGGATGATTTCGAGGGATGGTGCGCAGACCGCGATTCTCATGAGGGGCACGGACAATCCGCGCGCTACCTGCCGCCCAACGTAATCGGCTCTGAAGAGCTCGATAACTATGGCACCTGGCGCGACACGCCGGGTTACGGCGCGGTATGGTATCCGACGGTGGACGCCGGATGGGCGCCCTATCGCTCGGGCCATTGGGCCTGGATCGAGCCGTGGGGCTGGACCTGGGTGGACGATGCCCCCTGGGGATTCGCCCCGGCCCACTACGGCCGCTGGGCTTTCGTCGGCGGAGCTTGGGGCTGGGTTCCCGGTCCGCTGGCATTGGGGTTCGGCGGGCCGGCGGCGGTGGCGATGACTCCCGTCTATGCGCCGGCGCTGGTGGCGTTCATTGGCGGCGGAGGCTGGGGCGCCTCGCTATCGTTCGGCGGGGCCGCGGTCGGTTGGGTGCCGCTGGGACCAGGCGAGGTGTATGCGCCCGCCTATCAGGTGAGCCAGAATTACTTCCGGACGGTGAACACGTCGAGCACCACCATCGTCAACACGGTGAATATCACGAACGTGTATAACAACGTGTATGTGAATAAGAGTGTCACTGATGTCCAGGTGAATCAGAAGTTTGTCAACATGGCTGCGCCCAATGCGGTCACTGCCATGCCGCAGACCGCTTTCGCCAGCGGACGGCCGGTAAAACAAGCGGGCATTTCAGTTCCAAAAAACCAGGTGACACAGGTGCAAGCCGCATCCATGACATTGGCGCCCCCCGTGGCGCCTGTGAAGCAGGCGCTGGCGCCCATGGCAGCAGCGGGCGGGCGGCCGGTTTCGCGGCCTCCGGCGCGGGCCATTAGTATGCCGGTTGTCGCCAAGGTGCAACCGCCTCCGCCGCCGGTCTCGTTCGCGGCCAAGCAGGCCGGCTATCAGCAGAATCTGGGACACCCCGTTAATATCCAGGCCGTCCGCCAGAGCGTGGCGGCCCGCGCGCCGGCGGCCGCGCCGGTGGTAAGAGTGGCGCCCGTAGCGCGTCAGGTTACGCCGCAGGTTCAGCCCACCAAAGCGGCCCCGCCGGCCAGCGCGCCAAACCGGCCCGGCACGCCGGCTTACCGGCCACCGGCTCCTGTTGCAGCGCCGGCCCGGCAGACTCCGCCGGCGCAGGCAAATCCAGCGTACCGGCCGCCGCAGACTCCGCCCGCGCAACCGAATCCAGTGAATCGGCCGCCGCAGACTCCGCCGGCTAATCCTCGTCCGGCGGAGACGACTCCGCGTACGACTGAGCCGCCACCTGCACAATCAAATCCGTCTCGGCCGCCTCAGCCTCCGCCCGCCAATGCGCGGCCTGCCCAGCCTCCGCCCAAGCCGGCAGAGAAGCCGCCGGCCAAGTCAACAACAAAGCCCAAGAAGGAGACAGAGGAGAAGAAACAATAGCGCGACCTCTGTCAGGGAGGCGTCAGTCCGGCGCCTCCCCGCTTGGCCATCCTCGCTTACCCCCGCATTACTAACTTTAGATGAATTGATGGCGCGAAGCGCGGGGAATACCATGGGTTAACGGATAGGTTAACGGTATGGAAGAGCTTCGCTACTATCTGGAGATGCTGCTCGATCATCAGTGCCGCCCAGCCGGCGCCAATTGTCCGGAGTGCCAGAGGCTTCTGCGCATTTACGGATTCATGCAGACGGAACTCTTCTCCACCGTCATCTATACCGAGACGCCCATCCAGCCGGGTCAGATCCGGCCGCGGGAACCAAAGCCCGCGAACCGCGCCGTGCGCCGGGCTTAACGGCCTCTCTGGGCCGGGCGTCCCATTACGGGGCTGCGCGGGCGATCCGCAACTCCGTTTCGCGGATCATCCGCGTCCACAGCGACTCCGGATCGGCATCGTAAACGGCTGCGGCGCTGCCCGGGAAGATATACCAGGCTCCCAACTCCAACTCGTGTTCCAGTTGCGGCCCGGTCCATCCTGCGTAACCCACGTAGACGCGCAGCCGGTCGGATTCGATTGTGGAGGAGAATGTCTGCTCCAATTCCTCCTTGCTCGAAACCAGGAATACATCTCCCACCACATGTTTGGCATCGCCGGCCAGACGCCGCGAACGCAGCAAAGCCAGCACCTCAGTGCGGCCTACAGGGCCGCCGGCGTAGATGAGATCGGGCCGGTTTTTCGCTCCTTTGACATCGTCGAGCACACGGGAAATCGGAATCTTCGAGCGGCGATTGACAATCAATCCCACCACGCCGTCTTCATCGTATTGAACCAGCAGGACAACGGTTTGAGCGAAGTTGGGGTCGCCGAGATCGCGGCTGGCCACCAGCAATTTCCCCGCGCCCAGATCCTCTGCACGCGCGGATTGTGCCGGCGCCACGCGCATTGCGCCCGGCAGGGTCGCCATGATCACCGCGGCCGACAGCCATCGCATGCCTTCAATTCTACGCCTAACGGTTCCCGATTCGCACCCGATTGACTCCGGGGGTTAGAATTCCGCATACTAAACAGGAAACTGAGGAGAGTTTCTCAAAATGCGAGCTTCCCATTTGTATGTTTTTTCATCGATTGCCGCCGGACTGGCGGTACTGTCGTCAGTGCCTCCGGCCGCGGCTGCGGACGACAAACCAATAGACGTCAGCGCGAGCGCCCGCGCGATTTCCATGCCCAGCCCCACCGGCGCCGCCGTACCGGACGCCAGGTACGCAGGCTTGGCTGAGACGAACGTCAGCGTGGGAATCATCACTCAGGGACTGCCCTGTGGCAACTGTGTCAGCCACGCCGGCACCCCGAACATCGGCTTGCCATGGCCCGTTTTCTCGGTTTCGCAAGGCCAAACGCTGAGTATTTCGACCTGGTTCGAAGCCACGACGTACACCGGCCCCTGCACCGCTGGATTGATTATGAAGCAGGGCAACACTATCGTTGCGACAGCCAGCTACCCCTACCCGGGAGGCTGCAACGGCGGTTATTCGTATGGCGTCTTCTTCGACGTTCCCGTGCCCACGACTACGGGCTTCACCACCGTCATCGGCACTATCTCCGGCGGCCCCAACAAGTCCGGCGCCAGCACTTTTCTCAACGTCCAGTAGAGATGGGGTTTCGAGCCGGCGGTCAAATCGCCTCCAGCTCTTCCTCCAGCATCTGCTTCTGCGATAGGTCCGCGTAGTAGCCGCCGGCCGAGACCAGTTCGGCGTGGGTGCCTTGCTCCACGATGCGCCCGTGTTCCAGCACGACGATCCGGTCCGCCTGCCGCACGGTCGAGACGCGGTGAGAGATCAGGATGACGGTGCGGCCGCGCATCACGCCCGCCAGGCCCTCCAGGATGCGCTCCTCGGTCAGCGTATCCACGCTCGAGAGCGCGTCGTCCAGAATGAGGATGCGCGGGTTCCGCAGGATAGCTCGCGCGATGGCTGTGCGCTGCTTCTGTCCGCCGGAAAGCGTGATGCCGCGCTCGCCCACCATGGTCTCGTAACCGTTTGGAAACGATTCGATATCGCCGGCCAGTCCGGCCAGTTCGGCCGCGCGGCGAATCTCGTCCTGGGTAGCGCTCTCCACGCCGAAGGCGATGTTGCCGGCAATGGTGGCGCTGAACAGAAACGTCTCCTGCGGAACAAAGCCGATGTGGCGCCGCAACTCGGCGGGCGAGAGGTCGCGTAAGTCGACGCCATCCAGCAGCACGCTTCCCTCAGTGGGATCCATCAAGCGCGGCGCCAGGCTGACCAGCGTGCTCTTGCCCGATCCGGTATGCCCCACCACGGCCACCGTGCTGCCCGCCTCGATCGACAGGTCGATGCCGTCGAGCGCCCGCCCGGCGGTGTACGCCATCGACACATTGCGGAATTCGATCGCGCCGCGCACGCGCGTAAGTGGGACCGGGTGAGGCGGCGGCGCGATGGATGGCTTTTCGCGGAAGATCTGGTTGATGCGCTCGAGCGATGCACTGCCACGCTGCATCAAATTCACCACCCATCCCAGCGCGATCATGGGCCAAACCAAAATGCCCATGTAGGTATTGAACATGACGAAGCTGCCGAGCGAGATGCGTCCGCTCAGCACCTGCGTTCCGCCATACCAAAGGACGCCCAGGAAGGTGAGCCCGATCAGCGCCTCCAGCAGCGGCTGAAAGACGCCTGAAATGCGCACCAGCCGGATATTCTCGGCGATGTAGGCGCGGTTCAACTGTTCGAAATGGCGAATCTCGGCCTGTTCCTGTGCGAACGCCCGCACCATGCGCACGCCCGCCAGATTCTCCTGCACACGGCTGCTGATATCGGAGAACATGGCCTGGATGCGCTCGAAGCGCGCGTGAATGGCGCGTCCGAAGAAGATCACCGCCAGGCTTACCAGGGGCGCAGGCAGCACCGCCAGCAGCGCCAGGCGCCAATCCACCGCCACCATGATGCCGATGGCCAGCAGGAAAGTGAGGCTGGTCTCGGTCCAGTACATGATGCCCGGCCCCAGCATCATGCGCACGGCGTTCAGGTCGTTGGTGGCGCGCGCCATAATGTCGCCGGTGCGCACGCGGCCGTAATAATCCGGCGATAGATCCACCAGATGGCGGAACAGGTCGTTGCGGAGGTCATACTCGATGTCGCGCGAGATGCCGATGATAATCACGCGCATCCAGTATTGGAACAAGCCCTTGACCACCGCGAGGGCCACCAGCAGTCCGGCAAAGCGCAACAGCCGGGCGAGGCCGTGTGCGCGCGAAAGCGCGTCGATGGCCCCGCGGATTGCCAGGGGCTGCGCGGCGCCCGCCAGATCCTTTAATACCAGCGCGCCCAGGCCCAGTGCAAAGCCCTTGCGGTAGCGCCACAAGTAGCTCCGGACCGTGCGCAGCGATTCCCACATACGCTACATTCCGAACACGTTGGCCACGGTCTTCGACCACTCGAAGAAGAAGGTCTTCTGCCCTTCCCGATTACGCCACCAGCCATCCGGCTGGAACGATACATCCGGCGCGGCCACCACGCGCACTTGCAGGTCGGGAGCCGCGGCGCGGTAGATGCGTCCGGCGCGGGCGGTGTGATAGTTGCTGGTTACCAATAAGAATCGATGCACGCCGCGGCGCCGCAGGTCCGGCAAAATGGCGGCGGCTTCCTCGCGCGTGCTGCGGGCTTCATTCGGCGCGCGGATGAACCAATTTTCGGGATAGCCGCGCTTCACCGCGAACGGAATCTCCAGGTCGCACTCGTAAAAGCCGTACACCATGTTGGGGCCGCTGACCAGGACTTGCGGCACGTAGCCCTGCTTGACCAATTCCGCCGCGCGCACGATGCGATTTCCGTAAAAGTCGCCGGCCAGCACCACCGCGATATCCGCGCGGGCAGGCCCTTCATCGCGCACCAGCAGCCCGCCCAGGCCGGTCAACCACCAGGAGTGCGTGATGGCGGCGAGCGCCAGCCCGATGAGGATACAGACGATGATTTTCAGGAAAAGAGAGGGGCGCCCGGCCACGAACTATTTCTCGTCCGCGGAATTCTTCTGATCGAGATGGCCGACCGTTTTCAACCTTTGATAAAGCCATTCCACTTCGGCTTCGTCTTCCGGCAACAGCATGCGGTAGCGCGGCGCCTGCATCTGCCGGCGGTCTCCGCCCGGCGCCAGGATTTCACCCCAATACTGGCGGTATGGCTTGCCGTCGATGACGGCGTCGCGGGAGAGGCGGCAGAGGTGCCGGGAAAGGCTGTTGCAGGAATCCACGTCGCCCGGGTAGATCAACAACATGCGCGAATCGTCGAACAGCGTCACGCGCACAATCAGCGGCGAAACCCAGCCGGTGCGGTCCAAACGCCGTATATCCATCCACGGCACGATGCGTTTACCTACGGCCAGATAACCTTCGTGAATCTCTAGCGCCGGACGGAAGGCCAGCAAGAGCAGCAAAATGGCGCTGGAGAGAAACAAAACGGCGGGAATAAATGCCGGCGCCCAATCCCGCCCCAGCCAGGCCGAGAAACCGGCCAAGCCTACGGCCACAATTCCGAACGTTAAATAGTGCCGTGCCGGTGTGTAGCGAGTCATCTGCAACCGCGTCCATTTATAGACTACTCCCTTCTGTCCGCGCCCGTCAATCGTTTCGTAGAAGCCGCACGCCGCGCCATCCATAATGCGTGCCGCTCCAGACGGTCAACCCTACCGTGGGCCACACAAGACCGGCGGAAATTGTGGCCAAAAGCGTGGAACCGAAGGCATTACGCCCTAGAAAAGCCACCGCTGTCAGGATCTGGAAAAAAGTACTGGCCTTGCCCCAGACACTGGGTGGAAACGCACGCAGCTTAGTTATCTTCAGCGCTATTGACGCAGCGGCCAGAATTAACAAGTCGCGTCCGAGAATAATGGCTACCAGCCACCACGGTACGCTGCCTTCGAAGGCCAGCGCCAGGTAAACACCTGTCATCAGAATCTTATCCGCAATGGGATCGAGGAACGCCCCGCCAGGCGTCGCCGAGCCGAAGCGGCGCGCCAGGTAGCCGTCGATTAAATCGGTGGCGGCGGCCGCCGCAAACATCGCCAGCGCGCCGAAAGCCCGATGGGTTAAGATCGCCCAAACAATGACGGGGGCGAGCAACACCCTGGCCAATGTGAACAGGTTAGGCAGCGTGAGCCAGGTGCGCATCAGTATTCCTTCCAGAACAATTCGGCATCCGAGCGGCGGACGTAATTGGCATCGATGGCGGCGGCGTCCTGCACCTCTCCGGCGCGCAGTTGCGCGTACGCAATCCGGCCCACGGCCGCAGCCAATGCGCGGGGCACGGTGGTTACCGGCGCCGTCTCGAAGCGCGTGCCCTCGAGCGCCGGCGCGAACGGCGTAAAATCCGTCGAAACGAATTCGATGCCGCCCTCCGGAAGGGTGCGCAGCCAGGCTGTGAAACGGCATCACTGTCTCGGGAAGGATCGCCTTGCCGCCGGCGTCGTAGACCGCGCCATAGACTTCGCCGCGGCGGGCGTCCAGCACCACGGCGCGTAGCGGCCCCGTGCCAAAATCGGCCATCGCCCGCAAGTTCGATACGGCGGCCACCGGCCTGCCGCCAGCCTCCGCCAGTCCCTTGACACAGGCCAGCCCGATGCGCACGCCGGTGAATGATCCCGGTCCGGACGTGGCTGCGAAACAGTCCACCGCCGCCACGGATTGCCCATGCCGTTCGAGCAATTGCGCGATGCGCCCGAACAGGATCTGGCCGAAACCCTCCGGGGAATGCAGCAAGCATCTCTTCAAGCAACTCCGTGCCGCGCAACAGGGCCAGGCTGCCGAATTCGTGCGTCGTATCTACGGCCAGAATGAGTTCGTTCACTTGTCGAGCTGGTAAGTCTTGTCCACGCTGTAGACTTTGCCGTTGGCATTCATCCCGTAGAGCCGCAGATCGATCACCGCCGGATAATTCACCGCGATATGCGGCGGGAAACCGAGCGTTCCTTTCTGGCCTGTGCCGATCACGCGATAGCCCTGGCTATCGACGGTGGCCTCGCCGGTCCACAGCCACATCATGGTGCGGGTGGCGCGTGTTTCGCGCTTGAACTTAGCGGCGAATGCGGGCGGTTTCGCTTCTGACATGTCGGTGTCGCGTGGGCTGATCGATCGCGAAGGGCACCTTCTCGATAGTCTGCTCCACTGTTTGCAGAATAATGCGCCGGTCCGATTCGAACTTGATAGACTTCAGCATGCCCGCCTTGTGGCCTTCCCGCGAAACATGCAGCACCCAGTCGTGCGACCGGTCGGGCGGCTCGCCGGTGAAATGTTCGCCGTGGTAGCCTTTCTTCGACTTGATTTCATCGCCGTCGATCGGGTTGATCCAGGATACGTCGTAGCTGTGGTTCTCGACCAGCAATTCCGACGGGCCCGGGATTTTCGACATATACGATGTACTCGGCTTCTTCCAGCGCCACCGCGCGGCCGCCATCCACATCGAAGTAGGGTTCCAGTTCCCAATGGCGCGTTCCCTCAAAAAGGGTGTACCAGGCCGTCATCGCTTTGGTTCCGGGCGAATCCAGGTATTTTGCATCCACGGGGATGTTGCCCGCGCCCGCCGTGCCGGTGTTGTAGTAGGTCGGGTAATCGCCGTCCATAGTGGCGTTCCACAGGCGATGGCGGAAGGCGTCGCTATCCACATCGCCGGGCTGCGGACTTGCCCGCGCCGCTGTCTTCGCCCGCGAATTTCAGATTCACGAACGGCGTGGGAAAGAGCTGATGCTCGATGGCGCACACCTGGTCGTCACCGGTGTGGTGCGCCACAAAGCCCATCCAGCCGTCATCCATCAGCCCGCCGGACGTGGCCATGTTGCCGCTGGTGCGGGGATGCTGATAGGGATCCACTCCTTCAACAGCGCGCCGATTTCCTTCATCAGCGGCGCGGCCGGTATCGTAGGTTTCAAACGACTGCACGCCCTGCCAGGTCACGTTGAAGGGCGCATAGCGCGCCACGATATACGCTGATGTAGCGCCGCCTTTGCTGCCAATCCGGGAACAGGCGGGTGAGCTGGTTCTGCGGCCCGGCCAGGATCAGGTCGGCCACGATGCCCTTCTGATTCATGTAGCGGATGGATTGGTCGAGACGCCGGAAATGCTCGAGATCGGGCTTGTCGGGCGATGGAAACACGTGGGCGGCTTGATCGTCGCGAGCCCAGCACCAGGCCGCGAATGTGATTGAACTTCTGCGCCGCGCGCGTATCCACGATGCGCTGAAACAGCGCCTGGTCGAGGAATGCGAGCGGATATAGCGTGTCGCCCATCCACAGGTGCGCGTTGAAGCCCTGTCCGGCCGTCCATGCCCAATGATGCACGTTGGCGGCGCGTACGAATCCCGGCGCATCGGATTCGGCCGCGGTGAAGGCGCCGGTCTGGCCTTCCCATCGCTGGATGTTGCTGGTGAGGCGCCACAGCCATTCGCCGGCTTCGGTGGGAGTGAAGCGGATGACCAGGCGCTGGCCGCCATCCCAGAACGCGGGCATCTTGAAGGTGTGGAAGTGCGGCGAGCGAAACTCGGCATGCAGATCCACGTCGGCGTAGGGATTGGGATGCGCGGCGGCTTCCTGCGGGTTCAGCTCGAAAACGAATTCGCACGGCGAGTAGGCCGGCGTGTTGTTGCAGGTGGCTTGCGCGAAGAGGGACAGCCCGGCGCTCGAGAGGAGCAGCAGGCGGAAAAGGGCCATGCTCTTAGTGTAAGCGCTGGGGGAAACGTTTAAACGCGTGAGGAAAACGGCGTCATACTGCCCGGACGCGCGGCCGTACCGCATTGACTGACCATCGGTCATTCGGTAAAATTCGGGTGGGCTGAGAAAATCACTCATCCGGTTGTCTTATGCTTCTCTGATCCAAGTGTCAGCGATGTGAGAATGCCTGTGACCTTGAAGTTGATCTTCCAGGAAGTCCGTCTTCTGCCGCCGAAAAGGGAATCTTCGGACCAGCGCAAGCTGCGTCCACGGCGGCTCACTGGTAAAATCGTGAATCGGGGGGTTGAATCCGAATGAGAATCCTGATCGTGCTCCTCGCCGTGGCCGTCGCTTTAACCTGCCCTGCTCTTGGAGGAAAGAAGACTCGGAACTGGCAAATGGGTAAACTGCTTGACTCAGAACGATCCCAGGATGTCGTTGGGGCGGTTCAGCATCCCCCAGTCGGCTTTGACAGCCGCACTCGGACCAGCAACGTATACGCAGTGCGAGATACGTTCACAATCGACACTGAAACGTACACCTATACCGTTGTCGAGACTGTGCGCGGAACAAAGCCAGCTAACGTAACTGTTAATGGTCCACTGAAATTCGCTATTGAGGGCACGACTCTGTACTTTCTGGACGATGGGGGCAAAGAGCACAAGACGGATATAGCCAAGAAGGTGGTGCGACAGGCCGCTGAGTCCCCAAAATGAACCGCATCGACGGGCCAGTCTTTCGTGTTGACGGGCCAAACGGTAATGGAGCCGATCGCCACGACACTGCCGCGCGAACCGCTGGCGAATACGTTGCGGGAATCGCGTGCGGCGTTGCGGAAGTAGGCGAGGCCCTAGGAGCGGATTAGACCGCGCTCTCCTTCAAGGCGCCCTATGCGACGGGTCAACTGCGAAATCTTCCGTATGCTGGCTGAGCAGCTGGGCGTGATACGATTATGGCATGTTGGACCCCGAAGAGAAGGCGTTGCTGGAAATGACTCTTGAAATAGGCATTATGCCCGTGACACAGGAGAATCAGGTGCAAGTTCAAAGGCTTGCCGACCGCGGATTATTGGAACGCGCTGACCCAAATGGCTGCCGTCTCACCGACATTGGCCGAGTCGTGGTTTCAGGCTGATCCCCAGCCATCAGGGAAGGCTCCCATGGGGAACCAAATGAACGCAACGTCGAGTCACCGTCCTGGGTTCAAGCGGCTCTATGCCTTGGCAAGCTTGATTTGGATGCTACTGGTAGCAAACAGCGCCTTCAGCCGCACCGAACTGCACGGTGCAGGAACGGGTGTTCTACAGGAGGGGCTACCCGGTCGAGGACAATATCTATGATGATCGCGGTCGTCGGGCTTGCCCCATGCGTCATCGGATGCGGGTTTCTTTTCGGCGTCCTGCCGTGGGTCGCTCGCGGCTTCCGGTCGCCGAAGAATTCAATCTGACTCACTACCGGTCGGCCCGCCCCGCTTCTCCTCCCTATGCGGTGTTCAAGGTCGGCGTCAAACGGGAGGATAGGCCGCACAGCCCGCTTCCTCGACGTCTGCGGCGGTACGTGTCGCGCGTCGGCCGGGCTGCTGGCCCACATAAGCGTTGGCGATTGGCCAAACGCCTACTTCTCCGAACCCGGTTTGGGACCAGTTCCAGCTAGCCCGCCGCGCGGTTGGCCAGGACGTGCGCTGAGCCGTTGAGCCCATCGACATATTGGACACCGGACCCACCGGTTGACCGGCGGTCCTCGCTGGAGGTAGTATCTTCTGCTTGGGTAGAGCTGGCTATGACCAAAGATGATGAAATCCTGAGGCTCAGGGACCGCGTCCTCGAACTCGAAAAGGAGAACGAGGATCTCAAGAAGACGCTTAATTTTGCGCGAGGGGTTCCCGCGGAGATTTTCGTAGCGGAGCTAACGGGCGGAGTGCGCGGCGGGTACAAGGATGGGCACGACGTCACAACGAACAGTGGCCATCGTCTTGAAGTGAAGCTAAGTCATCTCAACCGTCCAAACTCATCGAAGATTTTACGCTGGAACTGGGACAGACTTCTTGGGCTTAATGAAACCAAAGAGTACGACTTTCTCGTTTTGATGGGCGAGAAAGACCCGCGATATGAGGCGCAGTACCCTGGATTGCCGTACGTGTGTTTCTCGGTCCCTAGGCGCAATACTCTTCACTTAACGATCCTGATGGCTGCGGAGATGTCGATGGGCGGCGAGCGCTTGTAGCCGCGGCGTAGGGGGAAGTTACTCATCTTCCGCTTGACTCCTCGGGGATTGCGCCGGTTGCGGCTGGAGGCGACAGACTCGTCGAGGATTTCCGCCAGCACCGCGTCATGGAACGATTTTCGGTGCCGAGGGGGGAATAGCGCCGAAGGCGGCCATCTTGCGGCGGACAACGCGCACGGCGTGGAGAAAGGACAGCCGGTCGGGATCCTCATCGGCGCTCAGCGCAGCTTCATGCATGAGGCCGCGAACGGCGAAATGGGCCATCAGCAGGCCATAGAACTCCTGCCGCACCAGATCCGGCGTCTTGCTGCGCAGAACGATATGCGCGCCCCGCAGATGAGTTTTGAGTTCGTCGAACGCGGTTTCGATCTCCCAGCGCTCATGATAGAGCGCCGCCAGTTCGGCGGCCGGCGCCCGTTCGTGGTCGAGGATCGTGGTTGCCAGCCGATACAACGGCTCCGCCCCTTCGACTCCTTCCAGTCGGTATTCGATCACCCGCACCACGACTCCGTTGCGCCCGCGCCGCTGGTCCTCTGCGACGGATAGATGCGGCTCAGATACGATCCGTCCGGCAGCCGTTTTTCGCAGGGCAGCAGAATGTTCTTTCTCACCCGCCACAGCAGGTCCGCACCTGTGGCCGCCGCCTGCTTCCACATCCCGAACCCGAAAAAGCCGCGGTCCGCCAGACACAACATGCCCTTGCCGAGACTGGGCAATACAGTCTTTGCCAGTGCGATTTCGCTGGTGGCGTAGTCCGCCATCCGGCTGCCGAAAAGGACATGGGTGCCGTTTTCCACCAGCGACACGAAACGGATCTGCGGATACGCGCTCGTGCCCCGGCTGGCCCCCGGACGGCCGAAAGCTTCGTCGTTGGCTTTCTCGTCGGCGACATCCAGCGTGCTTCCGTCAATACTCACCAGACGCCACTGTCGATACCATGCGCCCTTCGTCGCCGCCACCGCAACCGGCCTGACCACTGCATCGTGCAGTTCCCGCAGCGGCTCCCATCCCAGCCTGGTTCGCGCCTGCGAGATGCCTGAATTGCCGGCCACGTTGATTCCCGCCGAGGGCTCCACCAGCCACTGGATTCCCTCCAGCAGACAACGCAGCACTTCCCGATACGACGACTGCATATACAGCGCCAGCGCGATCACGTAGTACACGACCACGTGCGCCGGCAGGTCGCGCTGGCGCACGCTCTCTTTCCGCGTGGCCAGCCAGCGCCGCGCGAATCTTATCCAGCGGGAAGGCTTTGGTCACCACGCCCAGACTGATGTAGTCGGTAATGCGGCTGCCGGCGGGTAATGACGCCACTGTGCGTGACATCAGCTCTTCACGGCAAAGCCGTTTTGCGCATTTGCGAACAAGACATAGGGAAAGCGTCCCCGGATTACCCGATTGAAGTAGCTGCCTTTGGATGGAGCGCACAGCAGGGCTTTATGCACGGCTGCAGGAACGCCGTAGTAATGATAGATCGCCCGACTGCGGAACTCCAGTTGCAGTATCTCGCGGGCGCCATCGTACGCCAATGATAGCAGGGTGGTTGATTCCACCTTCGTTTCGTTCATGAGTAACCTCCATGAGAGGCTGCGCTCTAGAACAGAATATCATAGATATGTCGTTAAGTGAAGAGTATTGGCCCTAGGCGCGACGTAAACACCATCAAGAGCACCGGTAATTGCGTTGCGCTCAATACGAACCTAACCACTGCTAGAGCGCATAAGTCGAAAGTCCTCAAACGCTATTTGGTCCGTTCGCGAGCGCACTTCACGGAATTGGTCGCAGGTGCCGCGGTGTCCTAACCCGGCATGGAGCCGACGACGCGATGTGCGAATCGCGGACTGCTGCGGCCCATGCCAGCCGGAGTGCTGGCTTCGCGCCTGGTCAGTCGCAATGGAAACGACTTCAAGGTGTATTCTACGCTGATGAGGAAGAAAGTCATCACGGTGATCCTGGACACGGATTGTGGCGTGCGATACTTTCCGCTGGATGTCGGCCGCTGCCACAGCCGCGCCTACAGCACGCGCGTCGCGGAGGTGGAGAACGCCGGTAAACGCGACGAGCGCCTCTTGCCGCCGGGCCGGGATAACTTGGAGTGTGAAGCCATCTCGCTGACGCGCGCCATCCACGGCGTAGTAGATAGCGCATATACTAAGGAGAAGCGGGTCAACCGAAGCCGCCTCAGAGAACAGATTGCAACGGCTCTGCTTGCGTGCCGCGGGTATTGTACATTGAACCAAAACGGGATGTCTGTCTACAGCGCGGGGCGCAAACTAGGGGTCGTTCTGTTTCAACTTGGCGGGCCGGATTCGCTGGATACCATCGAGCCGTTTCTCTACAATCTGTTCTGCGATCCGGACATCATCGATTTTCCATTCGCCCGCATCGCGCGCCAGCCGCTGGCGCGGCTGATTTCGACCACGCGCGCACGGCACGTGCGGCATCACTACGCGGAGATCGGCGGGCGCTCGCCGATTCTGGAGTTCACGCGGCGGCAGGCCCAAGCGCTCGAAGCTGAGCTGCGGCAGCGATTTCGATGCCCGTGTGGTGGTGGCGATGCGCTACTGGCATCCGTTCACCGCCGAAGCGATCCGCGAGTTGGAAGCGCACGCGCCGGAAGAGGTGGTGCTGCTGCCGCTCTATCCGCAGTATTCCCGGACCACCACCGGCAGCAGCCTGAACGAATGGAAACGGCGATTCCATCCGAACGGCTGGAATCCGCGCGTGCAGCGGTCACGGAGTTCCACGAGGACGCCGCCTATCTCGCGCCGTGGTGGAGCGGTCGACGAATCGCTGGCGGGGTTCGACTATCCGGCCGATGTGGACATGGTCTTCAGCGCGCACAGCGTGCCGATGGCGGTGATCGACGCGGGCGATCCCGTATCAGCGGCACATCGAGCGAACCGTCGAGTCTGGTCTGGCAGCGGGGGCGCTGGCCCGGCCGCCGGCATCTCTGCTACCAGAGCAAAGTGGGCGCATCGAAGTGGCTGCGACCCTCCATGCACGAGACTGTGAAGCGGCTGGCGGCCGAAGGCGGCCGGCACGTGCTGGTGATTCCCGTTTCATTCGTCTCCGATCACGTGGAGACGCTGCACGAGATTGACATCGAACATCGCGCGCAGGCCCGCGAACTGGGCATTCGACGAGTACCGCATGGTGCCCGGATTGAACGATGCGCCGCGCTTCATCGGCGTGCTGGCGAAGCTGGTGCGCGCGGCGGTCTCACAGCCTTCGGTCGCACAGCCATCGGCCGCCGGCCTGCGGGCCTGAGGCGGCGCCGGCATTCAGGTGCGGCCTCTGCTCAACCCCATCGGTTTCGGCGCAGCCGATTTCATTTTGCTGGCGTGGTCGGGATTGCTGGTGCTGCCCCTGCTGGTTGCGGTCCGGTACGAGGAGCCTCTTCGCGCGTTCGCAGCCCGCACGCGCTTGGCGATGCTGTTCTTGGTGTTGCTGCCGATTGCCCTGCGGCTCGCGTTGCTCCCGCATGCGCCCATTCCTTCGCCTCGCACGCCGGATGATTTCAGCTTTGGGCTGTCGGGTGACACCCTGGCTCACTTCCGGCTGGCAAATCCCTCGCACCCCATGCGGCGGTTTTTTGAAACCAACTTCGTACTTCAGGAGCCCAGCTACAGTTCGATCTACCCGCTCGGTCAGGGCTTTGCGCTGGCCTTCGGACAAGTCGTTTTCCACGCGCAATGGGCTGGCGTGGCTCTGTGCGCGGGCCTGTTCTGCGGCTTATGTTATTGGATGCTGCGGGCCTGGACCAGTCCCCTCTGGGCGCTCGCGGGCGGTTTGCTTGCCGTTTTCGAATTCGGCCCCCTGCAGTATTGGATGAATACTTATTGGGGTGGATCGCTGGCGGCCGCCGGAGGCTGCCTGATCTTTGGATCGTTGCCGCGGTTGCGCGAACGCGCCGGCCGGCGGGATGCCGCGCTGCTGGGGCTGGGCTTCGCGATCGAATGGCTCACGCGGCCCTTCGAGACCACGCTCGTGGGATTGGGTGTGGCGGTGTTCCTGGCCGTCGCATTTCGTGGACGATGGCGCCTGTTGGGGCGCACAGCGTTGATCGCAGCGCTGACTTTCCTTTCAGCCGCGGCGCTGAGCCTGCTTCAAAACCGGCAGGTGACCGGCAGTTGGACCACGTTGCCCTATATGCTCAGCCAGTATCAATATGGCGTGCCGGCGTCGTTTACGTTTCAGCCCAATCCCACGCCGCACCACGCATTGACCGCGGAGCAGCGCACGTATTACGATCTGCAGGCCGCCGTGCATGGCAATGCGCCCGATTCGTTTTCCGGCTTCCTCGGCCGGATTTGGAAACGCGTGCGCTTCGGCCGGTTCTTCTTCGCCGTGCCGCTTTTCCTGGCACTGCCAGCATTCCTGCTGGTGCTGCGGCAGGCTCGCTTTCTGTGGATAATGCTCTGGCTCGCGATACTTTGCCTGGGTACGAGCTTTTATCCGTACTTTTACCCGCACTACATTGCGGGCGGCGCCTGCCTTTTTGTGCTGGTTGGCGTGACGGCGCTCCAACAGATCGCCCGCTGGAGCAGGGACTCTGCCCGCCTGATTTTTCTGCTGTGCGCCACGCAATTCCTGTTCTGGTATGGGTTGCACCTATTTGCCGGATGGGAGCCGGCACTGGATCTGACGGAGCGGTACGAGAATTGGGATTACGTCAATCACGGCGACCCGGAAGGGCGCATCGCCATCGACCGCCGTCTGGCGCAGGCGGGCGGCAGGCAGCTTGTTTTCGTCCGCTATTGGCCGCAGCACGGGTTGAGCCAGTGGGTGGCCAATGCGGCGGATATAGACGCGTCGGCCGTGGTGCGGGCGCTCGACCTGGGAGACGCCGAGAACCAAAAACTGCTGCATTATTATCCGGACCGGACCGCCTGGCTGCTGGAACCCGATGCGCGGCCTCCCCGGTTGACGCGCTACCAGGTAGAAGCACCGCCGCCGGCCGTTTCCTCGGCGATTCTGCCCCCGAAGAGTGCCCCGCCGAAAAACAAATCGCCATTCGAGGAAATACCGCCCGCGCCGCCTGATCGGTGATGAGGGCTGCCCGGCCAGATGGTGGAGCTAGCTTTTGTGGAATAAATATTCAGCCCTATTTTTTCGCGGCTGCGAAGTATGCTTGTACGAGCGCGGACAGGTGATTCAGCAGGAATCCGATCACCGCTCCACCAACAACGAAGGCGGCACTGATGATGCGCAGGCCGAACTTGGCGGCATGGACATCCTTTCCTATATCGCGCAACTCTTTGCCCTGTTCCTTCGACTGTTCTTTGAGGGATTCAACCGCTTCAGTGAGCCTCCCGATTTGATGGTGGATTGTTCCTACCAAATCGAGGATGTAGGAATACTCTGCCGATGGAAACGAGGATGGCGGAGCCGTCACCGGGAATTCGGATGGGGCCGAAGGTCCGCTAGGTTCCTTTTGCTTTTCTTTAGCCAACTGGAGTTTGCGATCCTTTCGCCTTTAGCCACTCCCAGAGGTCAGAACGTGCAAGGCCAAAATACCCGCCGACGGTCACTACCACACCATTAATGCTGCCAGCCTCTGGTCCCATTCCAAGCTGGAGTGCGATGCTTGCAGCCGTGGCACCGTTCGCAACGACGAACCATTTATCGAGATCCAAAGCGAAGTGGTCCGGGAACTGCTCTTTGACCTTAGGACCCAACCGAGCGTCCCCCAAGCCCATCACGGCAAAAATAGGCATCAGCCAATAATATTACACAGCGCGAGTCGTTTTGGCAGAGACAGATCCTACTATACCAGCAGATCTGCCAGCGTCCACCGATCCGGCGCTAGATATGGACGTGCAAATCCGTTGCAATGTCTGGGTTTCCCAATGGCCCCACCACCCCCGCCGCGCCTCGATCAGGCGATAATAGAGTGGATAAGGGCTGCGGAACAAACCACCCGCGTCTCTCGTCTGGAAACTTAATGCGAACCAACGCTTCCTTCGGCGAGGCTGTCACCGGTGCGGCGCTTTCGCTGCGCGGCAGCAAGCTGCGCAGCTTTCTCACGCTGCTCGGGATCATCCTGGCCACCACCACCCTGATCGCGGTCATGTCCGTAATCGACGGCATGAACGTGTACGTGGCGCAGAACGTCTCGAGCATGGGCGCCGATGGCTTCAAGGTGCGGCGCATCGTGATGATGGGCGTGTGGGACCCCAAGAAATACCTGGCCATGGACCGCCGCAACCCCGAGCTTTCCAAAGAAGAATTCGATTTCCTGAAGAGCAATAGCCGCATGGTGCAGGATCTGGGCATGTCCGTGAACCGCATGGTCTCCGTGCACTTCGGCAAGGAACATCGGGACAACGTGCAAATCACCGGCGCTACGCCGAACATCGGCGTGATCTCCAACACCATCCCGGCGGAGGGCCGCTTCATCAGCGAGCTGGAAGACGAGCGGCGCGCCATGGTGGCCGTAATCGGCAACGACCTGAAAGACAATTTCTTTGCCAACGCCAATCCCATCGGCAAATCCATCGTGGTGGAGGGCCGCCCGTTCGAAGTGATCGGCGTGGCCAAAACCAAGGGATCGGTGTTCGGCAACTCGCGCGACAACTTCCTGATGATCCCGGCCGAGACTTATTTCAAGATCTACGGCTCGCGCAGCGGCATCGAGTACGATTTGACGGCTGCGGATCACACCGTGCTGCAGCAGGCCCAGGACGAGGTGAGGTGCTGCTTGCGCTCCTACCGTCACCTGCACCCGAAGGACGAAGATACCTTCGGCATGGTCAGTTCGGATTCGCTGGTCAACGTCTTCGATCAGTTGACCGGCGCCATTGCGGCGACCGCGATCGGCGGTGGTTTCCGTATTCATGGTGGTGGGCGGCGTGGTGATCATGAACATCATGCTGGCGGTGGTCACCGAGCGCACGCGCGAGATCGGCATCCGCAAGTCGGTGGGCGCGCGGCGCAGCGACATACTCAACCAGTTTCTGGTGGAATCGGCCATGCTTTCCGCCTCCGGCGGGGTAATCGGGATTATCGTGGCGTGGATGGTGGCCATAATGGTGAAGACGTTTACGCCGGTGCCCATGCACGTCCCCATCAGCGCGGTCATCGTGGGCGTAACGCTTTCGGCGGCGGTCGGATTGTTCTTCGGCATCTATCCGGCAAGACGCGCGGCGGGGTTGGACCCCATTGAAGCTTTGAGGGTGGAACGATGACAATCAGTGCGCTTGGTGCGGGAGTCGGTCTGGCGTTGACCACTGTGCGCGAGCACAAGATGCGCTCGTTTCTGACGGTGTTGGGAGTGATCATCGGCACCGGCGCGGTGATCGGGGTGGGATCCATCATCGCCGGGCTGGATGGCGCCGTCACCAACATCCTCAAGAGCTTCGGGCCGAACACCATTGTGGTGCTGCGGGGCAGCGCCATGGGCGGTTGGACGCTCGAAGAAATGAAACGCAAGCCCCTGACGCGGGAGGACGCGCTGGCCATCGCCGATCGCTGCCCTTCGGTGGAGCACGTCAGCCCTTACCTGTTTTCGAATTGGGACCAGATCCACAAAGCCCGCTACAAGGGCAACGATAACTACAACCTGGATATCGGCGGGCACCGAAGAAGGCTACGCCGCGGGCGGCACCGTGATGCTGCAAGGCCGTTTTTTCACGGATACGGAGAGCCGGCACCACATGCCCGTGGCCGTGCTCGGCGAGGATTTGGGCAAGGCCTGGTTCCAGGGCGTGGACGCGGTAGGCAAGTGGATCGAACTGGATGGGCACGCCGTGGAAGTGATCGGCGTCATGGAGCGGCCCGCGGCGTCTTTTCCGGGGCAGGACGATAATCGCATCCTGATGCCGTACTTCACCATGCGCAAGCTCTATCCCAGCGCCAACGAGAACATGCTGATCGTCATCGCGCGGCAGGGTATGTTGTCCAAGGCCGAGGATGAAGTACGCACCATCCTGCGCATCCAGCGCAAAGTCCCCAACGACAAGCCGGACAACTTCTCGCTCTCGACAGCCGAGCAGATGATCGAGGATTTCCACCGCATCACCGGCACGGTGGCGCTGGTGATGGTGATCCTCAGCTCCATCGGGCTGCTGGTGGGCGGCATTGGGGTGATGAACATCATGCTGGTTTCGGTCACCGAGCGCACGCGGGAGATCGGCATTCGCAAGGCGGTAGGCGCGCGCAAGAGCCGACATCATCGTGCAGTTCCTGACGGAGGCGGTGGTGCTGACCGGGATCGGCGGTGTGATCGGGCTGTTCCTGGGCTGGTGCGTGTCGCTGCTGGCCGGGCTGATCTTCCGGAATCTGCCGACCGCGGTGCCGTTGTGGGCGGCCGTGGCGGGCATCATGGTGTCGGTCGGAGTGGGGCTGTTCTTCGGCATCTGGCCGGCGGGGCGCGCGGCGAATCTCGACCCGGTGGTAGCGCTCCGGTACGAATGATCTACGCCCGCTACACTGACCGGCGTTTCCGCAATCTATTAATAACCAGCAGCACACCGCCCGCCATCAATGACCAAGTAGTTGGCTCCGGTACGGCTGCCGAAACAACGTTGGCGCCGAGAAGCGCATAACCGCCATCAGCGTCGGCGGTAAACGTAACCGTGTCGCCGGCTAGATAGGTCGCTGTGAACGTCTCGGTACCGAAAGCTTGAAGTCCCCCCAAACCGGACATTACCGCATCGGCAGTCCCATAGACATTCCAATAAACGGACCAAGTTACGGCTTCATCATAGGGGGCGGTCCAATACCCGGTTGCATAGGTAAGTCCACCCGGATCTTCATTTCCGCCTTCCGAGGCAGCCGAAATGGAAAAACCGTCGCCAAAATCTCCTCCGAAGGATGCTGATGCTCCTCCATCTCCCTCTACGGCGCATGAGACGTCACCATAACCAGTATTAAGTTGGGTCACGGGTGGGCCCTGGCCACCGGAGACTATCGCGCCGTTTATATAGCAATACGCGGTGTTCAATGGGCTGGCGGACAACCCAACACTCACGCCCAACAGAATCGACAACACTTTCAGCGTTCGCATTTCGTTGCCACCTCAAGGTCTTCAGTGAAGAAACCGGACAGCTTGCCGAGAGTGGTAAGCGGGATGTATTGTATCACGAGCAAAGATGGACGGCAAAAACAAGCAAAACAAGCAAAACGCAATATGGGTTCAAGCTAGTCGTGGCGCCAAATCCCCAGTCCACTCCCGGAACGCCCTTTCCCATAACCGGACACTTTTCAACAACTCCGCCGCCCCGCCCTAACCTTTTTCCCCCAACGGAGTCATAATGTTACCAGCCTCGGATCGATTGGCAGGAGCCGTGCCCTTCATTCCGCGGTACCGGACATGGATATCGTTCGCAAAGACGCAGCCAAGAAACGCCTGATCAAGCGCATTATCATCGGGTTAGTGATTATCATCGCACTGATCCCGGTGGGTTATTACGTAGGAGTCCCGTTTCTGTTCGCAGGCAAGCTGAAGCCCGCGGCGCCGGGCGTGGAACTCTCCACCCTCTGGCCCGGCACCGTCGAGCGCGGCCCCATGGTCCGCGATGTGCGCGGCTTGGGCACGCTGGTCCCCGAAGAGACCCTGCTGATTCCGGCTAACACGGACGGGCGCATCGAGAAGATCCTGATCAAACCGGGCACACCCGTCAAACCGGATAGCATCATTCTGATCATGAGCAATCCCGAACTGCAGACCGCCCTGATGGACGCCAGGTTCACCCTGGAGGCCGCAAAAGCCGCCTATACCGATCTGCGGGTGACGCTCGAAAAGCAGGGGCTGGATCTGCAGGCGGCCGCGGCCCAGGTGAGCGCCGATTACCACACCGCCCAACTCAAAGCCGAGCGGGACGACGCCCTGGTGAAAGAGGGCTTGGTGGCCCCGGTGGATGCCAAGATTTCGGACGTCACCGCTAAGGAGCTCTCGACGCGCAACGGCATCGAGGAAAAGCGGCTCAGCATCAACCAGGAATCCGTAGAGGCGCAGTTGGCCGCGCAGAAAGTTAAAGTCGACCAGCTTGAGGCGGAATACAAGCTGAAACAGGAGCAGGTGGAGAAGCTCAATGTCCGGGCGGGCACCGAAGGCACGCTGCAGGCGCTGCCCGAGATTCAGAAAGTGGAAGAAGGGCAGAAGGTGATGGCAGGCACCGCGCTGGCCAAAGTGGCGCAGCCGTGGAAGCTGAAGGCGGAGTTGAAGATCGCGGAAACGCAGGCCAAAGACGTCACGATCGGCCAGCCGGCGGTCATCGACACGCGCAACGGCCTCGTGAATGCCAAAGTTTCGCGTATCGACCCGGCCGTGTTGAACGGAACCGTCACCGTGGATTGCAGGCTGGAAGGCGCGCTGCCGGCCGGCGCGCGTCCGGATCTGAGCGTGGACGGCACCATCCAGTTGGAGAAGCTGGACGACGTGGTCTACATGGGCCGGCCGGTGTTCGGGCAGGCGGAGAGCAACGTCAGCCTGTTCAAGATCGAGCCCGACGGCAAGTACGCCGACACGGTGACAGGTCACACTGGGGCGCGCTTCGGTCAACACGCATCGAGATACGCCAGGGGCTGAAGGTGGGCGACCGGGTGATTTTGTCGGATATGTCGGCTTGGGACAGCCTACGAGCGAATAAAATTGAACTAGAACCGGATTTGGTTCGTAATGGAGAAGAAATGGGCACTAACGGAAAAGAATCGCTGATTCGTTCTGGATGGAGTCACCAAGGTATTCGTGACCGACGAAGTGGAGACGCATGCCCTGTCCGGCATTCACCTCGATATCAAGAAGGGCGAGTACCTCTCGATTGCCGGGCCGTCGGGCTGCGGCAAGTCGACCCTGCTGGCCATTCTGGGCTTGCTGGACACGCCGAGCGACGGCACCTATACCTTGAACAGCCGGCCGGTCAGCGGCTTGAAGCTTTCCGAGCGGGCGCGCATCCGCAACCGGGAGATCGGCTTCATTTTCCAGGCGTTCAACCTGATCGGCGATCTGACGGTATACGAGAACGTGGAATTGCCGCTGACCTATCGCGGCATGGGCTCGGCCGAGCGCAAGAAGCGCGTGCAGGAGGCGCTGGAGCGCGTCGGCATGTCGCACCGCATGAAGCACTATCCTTCGCAGCTCTCGGGCGGTCAGCAGCAGCGCGTGGCCGTGGCGCGCGCCCTGGGCGGCGATCCGGCGATCCTGCTGGCGGATGAGCCTACCGGAAACCTGGATTCGGCCAACGGCGAAGCAGTCATGAACCTGCTGAGGGAACTGCACCGCAACGGCGCCACCATCTGCATGGTGACGCACGATCCGCGGTACGCGCAGTTCGCCGACCGCACCATCCGGCTGTTTGACGGCAGGATCGTAGAAGAAAGCGTCGAAGCGACGCGTAACTAGCGGGCTGGGTCCAACTAAATAATCGCGGGAGGAGGGGAGAATGCTATTCGCAAGCGCCATGTTGGCGCTGGCAGGCGCCATCAGCCTGCCGGCAAATGGAAGCTTCCATCAAGAGTCCAGCCGGATTTATGCTCTTTCCGCGCGTGGACAGGTTTCGCTCCAGAACATCAACGGCAACGTTCACATCCGCGCATGGGACCGCAATGAAGTGCGCATCGAGGCGGTGAAGACCGCCAACAGCCGCAGCCTGCTGAATGAAGCGCGCGTGGTGATCGATTCGAGCGCGGATTCAATCAGCATCAGAACAAGGTACGGCGACTCCAACACCAATCCGGGCAAAATAGAGTTCACCGTAATGGTGCCGCGGCACGCCCGCTTGAGCGAAATCAAGCTGATCAATGGCGAACTGGATATCGAAGGCGTCAGCGGCGGGGTGAACGCCTCGTCGGTGAACGGCACGGTGCGCGCGGCGAAGATCGCCGGAGACGCGCGGCTCTCGACCGTGAACGGAAAGCTGGAGGCCAGCTTCGAGCGCCTGAGCGACGCCAGGACGATCTCCATGAATTCCGTCAACGGGCCGATCTCGCTCTCCATTCCCTACGACGCGGGCGCCGAGTTCAATGCGCGCAACGTCACCGGCGGCATCGATAACGACTTCGGCATTCCGGTAAGCCAGGATCACTCCGCCGGCAGCCAGTTACACGGCGTGGTGAAGGGCGGCGGCACCTATATCAACCTGAAGAACGTCAACGGCGCCATCTGCATCACGCCGATGTCGCACGGCCGGCGCGTCAAATTCACTTAAAACAGGCTGTCCTCCGCGGTTCGGGTTATAATCCAACTTCCAATGGAGGACGGCGGCGACATCACAGGTCTCATTGCCGCATGGCGGCGCGGCGACAAGGCCGCCGAGAATGCGCTGTTCGAGGCGCTTTACGCCAAGCTGCACGGCATCGCCTTGCGATGTGTCCAGGACCAGTTGCCTAGCCCCAGTCTGGGCGCCACCGCCCTCATTCACGAAGCTTATCTGCGGTTCCACCGATCCGAGCGGATTGAGGTTGCGGACCGCTATCACTTTCTGCGGCTGGTGGCCAAGGTGATGCGCCAGATCCTGGTGGACCGCGCCCGCGCCCGCCGCAGCGAGAAGCGCGGCGGCGACCAGGTGCGCGTGGAGGACACCGAGCAACTTGTCCGGACCGAGGCCGACGCCGTAGAGATACTGGCTGTGGACCGCGCGCTAGGCAGTTTGAAGCGGCAATCGCCACGGCAGGCGCAGGTGGTGGAGCTGCGCTACTTCGCCGGCTACAGCCTGGAAGAAACCGCCATGGTGCTGGGCGTGGCGGAGCGCACCGTCAAGCGGGATTGGGATGCGGCGCGCACGCGGTTGAAGATCGCGATTGACGGGCCGGACGCGGCACGTCTGTAGCTCCCTATTAGGCCGGTTTCATGTTGCTCAGGTTCGCGACGATGTTGTCCTGTACTTCACTGGGAGGACACGAAGTCCCGGTCGGAATATAAAACCCGACTGCTCCCGGCGACGACGCTGTCAAAGCGAGGCTCTTCCGAAGATCCTGCGCATTGAGGGTTGGGAGTGGCGCCGCGAAGTCGGCACTGGTAATCCCTTTGCCGATATCCTCGTTCGCGGCGGCTATCACCGCGTCTTGTAGGCTCTTGCCGCCCTTATGAAAATTGTCCACTTTGAGTCCAAAGGCGGACTTGGTCGCACCCGCGCCGGAGTGCTCCGCTAACAGCAAGTACATCGCCCACTTCTGTCCATAACTAAGTGCCATTGTATTTCCCCTTTTCAGTTAGATTGACTTAAAAACTTCTTCATCGGCGCCCAAATCTCCGCCGGCACTCGCAGTGCCGCCGCCTGCGAAATCGCTTGCCGCATAAAGCCCGGCGGGTACGAGCCATCCGCCGAGATCCAATAAGCCGCGGGATTTCGAAATAGCCCTACCAGAATCTGCTCCGCTGTTTTGCGCTCGCCGGACGCAATCGAGGCGCGCACCAATGTGCCTGGCCACTCCTTGCTGTTCTCGGAGGGCGGAGCGGCCTGCAACAGGTTCAAAGCAGTCCGCGAGCGCCCGGCGGCCAGCGCCAACTCGGCCCACAAGCGCAGAATCCTCCGCCAATAAATCGGCCAGGCGAATAGCTCCGGCGCGACTCCCGCGGGATCGCTCGCCGGGACTTGCTCCAAGGGACGCTCCGGGGGCTGCTTCGGCAAGCCGGCTGGAAGACAGGATTGCGCGCCACGGATATCTCCCGCCTGCGCCAGCAGCGCACCCGTATCCAAAGCCGGCCAGATTCCCGGTTTCTCTTGCAGGATGCCGCGGCAAATTTCCACCGCCTTGGCCGGCTGGCCCTGCTCCAATAGGACTCCCGCCAGCAGATGCTTCTTTCCCGTTTGCACCTGGAGTGGCAGACTATTGGCCACATCGAAGCGCAATCCCTCTTCAAGCAGTGCCTGCGCTTCGGCCAGGCGGCCCTGCTCCGCGCGCAAGCAGGCCTCCATCCCGTACGCCTTGCTTCGATAGGGCACGGACCCGGCTGTTTTCATGCGCTCGAGCGCGGCCCAAACTCCGCCCATATCCATGCGTGCGAAAGCCAGCGCGCTGCGCGCCTGATCCGTGCAGTCGGCCGGATTCATTTTCGCCGCTTGATTGAAATCCCGCTCGGCTTCCGGAAGGCGGCCGAGTACCAGGTACTGAAATCCGCGATCGATGACGAACGTATAGTTGTCCGGATCTTTTCTAGCCGCCATATCCAGCAGGTGCAGACTGGCTTCCAGGCGCCCCTGGCACTCCACCGCGCGCGCTTCGTGAAACAACGGCAGGCCTTCCTTCGGGTATTTCAGCGCCAATTGCGAAAAGACCTGTTCCGCCTTGGCGTTCTGTCCCGTATCCAGCGCGAACATGCCGCGAATCATCAAAGACTCGCGGTCGGTAAGATTGCGTTCATCGATCAACTGCGCGGCCCGCTGATAGCTCAGCAGACCCTTATCGAACTCGTAAGAGGCCATCTGGAAATCGGCCAGCTTGGCCCACGCCTGCGCGAAGCGCGGATCGATGTCGATGGCGCGCAGCAGATGTCCTTCGGCCGCTTCACGCTGGTCGGGAGGCCAATCCCGGTCGACCGGGCGCATCTTCCAGGCCTCGATCGCGGCTGAATATTCCTTTAGCGCCTCATAACTGCTGGTGGTCACCTCTTCGGGCGCACGGCTGCGCGTATTCACCGCCTCCGCCGATTCACCCGCTGTGGCCCTCACCCACGCCACCGCCCGGGCCGCCGCCGTCAACAACCCTTGATCGCTATCCGCGGCGAAGCTCTTGGGGAACTTCTCCCTGGGGTACGTCGGAGCATCGCCCAGCAATTGCAACTCGAGCGGCAGCACCCAGCCGTCGGCCACCTTCTCCAGATTCCCGAACAGCACGAACTGCGCGCCTTCCCGCATCGCGATCTCGCGCGACTCGCTCGGCTCCAGCTTGGCTGGAAACGGAGCGTCTCCGCGCATGCGCTTCCAAGCTTCCTGAATCCGCCCTGCATCCAGAACTCGCACGTGCGCCGATTGCTCGAAGCCCTTCTCGATCTGCACGTCGAGCGCGCGGGCGTTGGCCGGACTGGCGGAGACGAACGGTGTAAGCATGATCAGTGGCGCTTCTGGCAGCGCCCGATTATGTAAGCGCGAAACCGCGAAAAAAGAGGACACGGCCACGCTACCCGCGGCAGCGCCCGATATCGCCAGCCACGCGCGGCGCGAAGGCCGCGTCAGGCGGATGCCGGAAAGTGCCGCGCTGGCGAGCGACGGGCGGTCCCGCAGGTCGCCGACGAGCGCTGCGGCCGTGCCGTAGCGGCGGGCTGGGTCGCGGGCCAGCGCGCGCGCCAGCACGCGATCCCAATGGCGAGGGGCATTAGGGGCAACTTGACTCAGCGGCGGAGGAGTCTCCGTCAATCGCCGGACCGCGGCGCGCACGATGCTTTCCGAGGGAAATGGCCGCTTGCCCGCCGCCATCTCATAAACAATCAGGCCGAACGCGAAGATATCCACAGCCGGCGTGACTTTCTCGCCCAGGAACTGCTCGGGCGCCATATAATCCGGCGAGCCGGCGATGACGCCGCTTTGCGTGTGGTACCCTTCGCTCCCGTCGTCCGACCGGGCCAGGCCGAAATCGGTGACCACCGGCCGTTCGCCGCCCCGCCGGTCGCGCGCCAGAATAATGTTGCCGGGCTTCAGATCCCTGTGGACGATGCCTTCGCGATGCGCGGCGTCGAGGCCGGCGGCAATGCCTTCGGCGAGGCCCAGCACCAAAGAGGCGTCCAGCTTACCGCACCTCGAGAGCAGCACAGCCAGCGGATCGCCGTCCAGGTACTCCATTTCCAGGCACACCAGTTCGCGGCCCCGCATGGTACGGGTCAGAATTCCGTGCACCCGGCAAACATTAGGGTGCGAGACGCGCCGCGCCAGCTTGATCTCATCGTGAAAACGGGCCAGCATGGCCGGATCGGACTGCCATTCCGCGCGCACGATCTTAATGGCCAAAGGCTCGCCCAGTTTCAAATCCTCGGCGCGATAGACTTCCCCCATTCCACCGCGGCCGCGGAATTCCAGGATGCGTACGCGGCTATCCAATAGATCGCCGGGCTCCAGTTCGAACCGCGCTGCGGCGTTGCCGGATGCGGGTCTTTCCAGGAAGTCGCCGATGCGGTCGAACCGTGAAAGGAGCCTCAGGACGCTGTCGCACAGCGCGGAGTCCATGCCGCACGCCTGGCGCACGAAGCCATCGCGTGCGTCCGCGGGCAGTTCCAAAGCATCCGAGAACAACTGGTTGGCCCGATCGAAGCGGTCGGCCGTGTCATCCATGGCGGATGTAGTAGCATAGTACAATTCCTATGAAGAGTACCATCGTTGCTGCCCTAGTATTGTCGATTTCCTGGTGCGTCGAGGCGCAAACCGGACCTCCGCCCATTCCCGCAATCCAGTCCGTCACCCCCATGGGCTTGGTGACACAAGACCCTGTAGTGCAAGGCCGCGATGGCACCTACAGTGCGCAAATAGGCAACGTTTCCTATTGGCTCTTCAACGACACCGCGCTGACGGTCGAAAATGCCTCCGGTGAGAATTTCTTCTCCAACTCACTTTCCTGGACTACCAATCTAAACGCCACCAACGGAATCGACCTGAGCGGCAACCACGTGGATTCCAGCGGCTATCCCACCACGTTTTTTCCTTTCCCTCCCGGGGAGCTGAAATACAACCAGGAACACGCCGGCAGCGGAACCAGTTGCCAGGTGCAGCCCTGCGGCGCGGAGTTCGCCATCTGGCCCGGTCCGCTGATCCCCGACCCCGCCCGCAACCGGGCGTTGATCCTCTATGGCGAGATCTGGCGGTCGCCCACGTATTCCGGCTGGGTTTCCATCGGTGAAGGTATCGCTATCTGGCAGAACGGAAAAATCACCCGGCCGGTGATCGCTCCCGGAACCAGCTTACCCGACTTTGATGTGGCAAGGCAGCGACGTTGGCTTTACTTCCGGATGGGTAGTGAGCGGCGAGACGCTCTACACATACGGCAACAAAGGCGTGTTTCTCGCGGAAGATACTCAGATCGCGCAGGTCCCGCTGGCCAGCGCCACTACCGCCAGTGCGTGGACCTATTACGCCGGAAATAATACCTGGAGCTCGAGCGCGTCGGACGCCGTGACAGTGTTCAATGGTGGGGCCGCGGGCAGTTCAGTCTTTTACGATAACTTTCTGGGTATGTATGTCGCCATTTATAGCGGAGTATTCAACAGCAACCTTTATTACAACGTCTCTTATACTCCGTGGGGACCTTGGTCCGCGGCCACCGAGTTCTACACAGGACTGCCCGCATACCAGAACAATGCCGATTATGCCGCGCTCGCTCATCCGGAGTTTGCCCAAGGCAACGGCCAAACGCAGTTCGTCACCTATGTGCAGGATACCGGCTTCCTGGCGCAGGATCTGCAACTGCTGCAAATCGTGTTCGCATCACCCGCGCCTTAGGAGCTTGTTGAAACACGCGCCCGACTCCCTCACGGTCGCGGCTCTGTAAGTTGCTGCAAACACGCGAAAGGTTTCTGAGCCGCGCGTCGGAGCGAGCGGTCCGCCCCGCGCGCTCAGTGCGACCCGTACTTCAACTCGCCCGCCTCGATCCGCACCGCCAGCCGGTTCTCCTTCGGCGGCAACGGGCAGGTGGCGTACGGCGTGAAAGCGCACGGCGGATTGTAAGCCTTGTTGAAGTCCAGCACCACTTCGCCGTCTTTCCCCAAGGCCGTATCGAGGAACCGCCCGCTGCCGTAGGTCTCCTTACCGGAGGTGAGATCGCGGAAGATAAAGGACAGTTCGCCCGGCGATTCTTCCACCGGCGTCAGCCGCAGCTTCTGCCCCGAGATCTCGAACTCCACATATCCGGGGCTGGGCGTGTCCTGCACTTGGCCCAGAATATTGAGGATCGGAATCTTCTTCGGCATCGGGCACCAGGCGCGTCCGTGATGCGGTACGCCTCGTTCACCGGGAAATAATGCAGGCCCGTGAATTCCTTGCGCAGGCGGCTGTCCGGATCCTTCAGGCGGATGCCGTACCGGTCGCCGCGCTGAATCGCGAACATGCTCAGGCGGCCCACGTAACCACGTCCGGCGTCCCGCTGGAATCCAGCCGCAGATCGCGCGTCTGCCCATCCATGTGCAGGGTGACCTTGCCGTGCTGCAGCTCGAAGCTCCGCCGCTTCACCGCCGGTGACCGCTGGCAAATCGATATCGTAGGCAGGACCCGCGCCGAAGCTGTTCGACGCCTTCGTGCAGCCAGAACAGTCCCGGCACGGTAAGCCATCCGCCATCCGCCTGAAGCGCCGCCTCGCGCTGCTGCCGCCACTCTTCGATCTGCGCGCGGTAGGAGTCCGCTGCGAACATGACCCCGCAAGCAACCACAGCGCAGCCCATGCCGGCAGCCTCATTCAGTCCCCCGCCTCGCCCTCGAGCGCCTGCTCCAGCAACCCCGCGAACTCCTCGCTCTTGCGGTCCACGCGCTCTTTCAGTTGATTCAGATCCTGCTCCAGGTTATGCAGCCGGTCCGCCAGGTGCAAACAAGCCAGCACCGCGATGCGCGTCGAATCCGCATTCGGAGACTTGGCCGCGATCGAGAGCATCAGCTCGTCCAGGTGGCGCGCCAGCTCCTCCACTTCGCGCGGATCTCCCGCCGTGAGCAGCGTGTAAGACTGGCTCAGGATGGTGACGCGGACCGGGCGTTTTTCTGGCGTGTTGGCGGCCACGGCTTTAGCCGGCGCTGAGTTGGTCGATCTGCCCCAGCAGCTTCTCGATGCGGCTGCGCACCTGCTTGCGTTCCGCATGCAGCGTCTTCACCTCATCGGCGAGCTTGGCGGCTTCCGTGCGGGCCTCGGCGGCTTCCTGCACGGCCGCCTCTTTTTCCTGCCGCAGACGCGCCACCAACTGCACCGCCTGTTGGATGCGCTGTTCCAGCGTATGGAGCGAATCGGTTTCCTGTTCCACCGGACTCATCAACTCGCCGCCTCCAGCGCCGCTTTGGCCTTCTCCACCAGCAGGCTGAATCCCGCGGCGTCCGCTGCCGCCACTTCGGCCAGCACTTTGCGGTCCAGATCCACGCCCGCCGCTTTCAGGCCGTGCATGAATTTGCTGTAGGAAATGCCGGCTTGCCGGCAGCCCGCGTTGATGCGCACGATCCACAGCGAGCGGAAATCGCGCTTCTTGTTCTTGCGGCCGACGTAGGCGTATTTGAGCGCCTTCTCGACGGCTTCCTGCGCCGCGCGGTTCAGTTTGCTCTTGGTTAGAAAAAAACCGGACGCGCGTTCTAGCGTCTTGTGCCGCGACGCCCTGCGTTTGGTTCCTCGTTTGACTCTGGGCACGTTTTCTCCTTATTGACAATTGTCATTTTGCGGCGGATCGGGCACGTGCCACGCGCACCGTCCACACGCGATTGGCTCCCTTAATAGGGGAGCATGCGCTTCAAGGATGGCTGGTTGGTTTCATCGGCCACCACGGATTTGTGCAGCTTTCTTTTCCGCTTGCGCGACTTCGAGGTAAGAATATGCCGGGCGAAAGCGTGGTTGCGCATCACTTTGCCGGTCCCGGTCTTCTTGAACCGCTTGGACGCACCTTTATGGGTCTTCAGCTTGGGCATAGATGTTCCTGGATCGTTGCGAACTTGAACTCTAAAAGTATAACACGCGCGGGTTCATGGACGGACGGCCGGGGTCTCCGCGACAGCCTTCGGGATCAGGGCAGGAGGCGCCAGCCGCCCCTCAAAGTTCAGATCTCGAAGCCTTCGCCGCACTCCCGCGCCAGTTGGTGAACGACTCTCTGATGACATGGAAAACCGTGCCCCGGTTTTCCGCGATCGCTTTCAGCCACGCCCAGGCGCCCTTGTTCGGAAAGTAAATGCCGCGGAAAAACAACCGTGCGATCAAATGGCTGATCTTGTACGGGGCCGGCTCGTTCGCGATGGAATCGATGGCTTCGCGCGTGGCCGCCGGGCTGTAGGCGTTCGTCCAGGCATACCGGACTTCGTCCTGCACCTCGGCAACGGTCATGTGCAAAGGCGTGTGCGCCATGTGGAACGGCGCGAAATCCAGCCAGTGCTTCGGCCGCGTCAGCCGCCCCTCTTTCTCCAGACGCGTGTAAAGCGGCGTGGCCGGAAATGGCGTGATCTGTCCGAAGACCGGCAGCACCGGCGGCCATTCGCGAATCTGGCTCAGCGTGCGCTCGGCAACTCCCGGCCGTGTCGTTATCCAGGCCGAAGATGAACGACGTGATCGCATAAATGTTCCGCCGCGCCAATCGCTCCAGCACGGCGGCGTACTCGCCGGGCTTGTTGAAGCTCTTGTTGACGCTGGCCAGATTCGCCGGGTCCAGCGACTCCATGCCGATGAAGATCCACCTGCCTCCCGAATCCGCGATCAGGTCCACCAGTTCTTCATCGCGCAACAGGTTGGCGCTGATCTGCCCCACCCAGGAGACTTGCGCCTTGGCCGCGATAATGTCGCGCAAAAGCGACTTCGTGCGCTTCCCGTTGATGGCAAAGTTGTCGTCGACAAAGAACACGGCCACCTGCCCCTTGGTCCGGCGGGCGCGCGCTTTCAACAGCAGCAACTCATCCACAATGCTCTGGTTGGATCGGAACCGGATCGAGTCGCCGAAGAATCCCGTGACCGTGCAGAACTCGCATCCGTAAGGGCAGCCGCGCCCGGACTCGATCGGAATAATGTGGAACGTTTCCCACTCGCACCGGAAGTGTTCCATGATCGGACGCACGAAGCCCGGAATACGGTTGAACTGGTCGATGTCCAGCGAGTCCCAAGGGATCTTCGGGTAACTCTGAAGGTCCGGTTTGTGCTCCTGTCCGAACGCATCCACCGGCACGTACCTTTCCTTCAGTGCGCCGCGCGCCGCGTCGGCGACGATTTTCGGCCAGGTCTCATCCGCCTCACCCAGCGCCACGGCATCGGCATGGCGCGGGCCCCCGTCGCGCCCCAGCGCCTCGTCCGGCAACTCGGTGACGTGCGGTCCGCCCATCACCACCGGCACTCCGGCGGCGCGAATGGCGTCGGCTACCCGGTAAGCCTTCGCGATCATGCGGGTCATCGCGCCAATCCCCACCAGCCCGATACCCTTGGCCAGCACGAAGCGCACGATCTCGGCGTCGCTCATCGGTTGCGTGTTGCCGTCGATCAGCAGCACTTCGTGTCCCGCGGGCGTAAGCGCCTGGAGCAGAAACATCCAGAGGTGCGGCATGAAGTTCGCGGTCACGCCGTTGTCTGGGTTATAGAGCAGAATTCGCATGGATCATCGCCTCGCCACGAAGTCCAGAGCGAACTTGATCCCTGAGCTGGGTTGGAAAGAAATATTACGTTGAGCATTGTAGCACCTTTTACGATGGGGGAGTCTGCTGATTTGGCAAAAGATTCAGACGTCGTTGAAGAAACCCGCGGGGCCAGCGCCGCCAAAACGATCAAGAGGTTATGATCGTCGCGACCGTTTCGCGCCGCCCCGGAAAGGGGGACGTAGTGGTTGCCGTTACTCCCTGCCTCTCAAGATCGCGTGGCCATCACGCGCGGGCTGCGCCGACCATGCATGACCGCGACAACCCATAAGGGCTTCTCGTCTGGCGCATAGGCGATCAGATATTCACGCACGAGAACGAAGCGCAAAGGGCGTGACGTGAGGTCCGGGCGTCTGTGGCCCTGATGGGGGAAGCGGGACCAGGGCGCGAACGGCGCTATGGATTTCCTCCCGGACACGTCGAGCGGCTCGTGGATTAGCTTCCGCGATGTACTCCCAAATCTCGGTGATGTCCTGCTCGGCAAGGGGATGAAGCGCAAAGCCCTGCTCAGGCGTCATTGAGGCGGATGCTTCTTGAGCAAGTCTTCCTCGCTCCGGCGCAGGCCTTCAAAAAACTCCTCGCCGTCAATTGGTTTCACTCTACCGCTCTTCAGGTCGTCGTATCGGCTGTTAAGAATTTCCCGCGTCTGCGTGAGCTCGTCAAAATATCCGGCAATGGCATCCTCAACCAGTTCGTCTGGGGCGCGGCCGGTGTCGATCGCCAGTTGGTCGAGCATGGCCTGCACGTCGGGGGTAAATGCACTTCCACGGGTCCGCTCCTACCTTTCAGGATAGCGGCTCATTAGCCCTTCTGGCTGCCTCAGCTCGGCGAAGGTGCCGTTATTGGGCGCTAATGAGCCGTCATTGAGCCAGGATCCAGACATCGTTGAAGAAACCCGCCGGTCCCGCGCCGCCAAAAACGATCAAACGATTGCTGACCGGATCCATGACCATGGTCGGGTTATCCCCCAGCCCGCCCCTGCCCGCAGGCGCCGTACCGGTGGGAGCCAGTTTCGTCCATTCCGATGGCGACGTGCCATTGGCGTTGGTCATACTCCACATCGAGTTGGTTCCACTGGCGCCGAAATATTCAGCCAGCTTCGAGGTCGAATTGTAGACTCCCACCGGGCCGACCCGGCCGTAGGAGGCGTACCATTGGGCAACACGTTGCTCCACTCGGCGTTCCTTCCGAACCGTTCGCGTTGGACAAGGCATAGGTCCTGTTTGAAGCGGGACCGGTGCAGCAGGTGTACCCGCCAAATACCGTCATCACGTTGGCGCCCGCGTCGTAGGTCCCGGCCAATAGCGTGGTACCGGTGGGAAGAGTCCCCGTCTGGACCGGACCGTCCATTGCGGAATCCCGGAAGTCCCGTCGGCGCCCGACAGGGTCCATAGATCGGTCAGATTATTATTCGAAACTCCAACGCCTCCGTAGACGATCATCTGATTGGTCGCCTGATCGTAAGCCGCCACATGCTCCGATCGTGCCGGCGGTGGACTTCCGGAAACCGCCAGCAACTGCCAGGTGGGAGTGCCACCCGCACCGGACGCATTCGACAGCACCCATACGTCATTAAGTTTCTGCGAGGAGCAAGCCATGCTGTCTCCCGCGAACACAATCATGCGATCGGTGGCCGAATTGTAGACGGCGCTATGCCCCGCGCGCCCGGGAGGCAACGTGCCGCCCGGCGCGACCAGGCTCCACGCAGGAAGCTCCCGCCAGACCGTTTGCCCCAGCCAGTACCCAGGTATCGTTCAGGCTCGGGACGGAACCGCTGCAAGCCGCGGTGTTTCCGCCAAATACGATCATCTGGTTACCGGTCGAGTTGTAGATCGCAGAGGCGTCCGCGCGCGCCACGGGCGGTGTACCGGAGGGCCCCGCTGAAATCCAGGCAGGTTGCGGCGGCGCGGGCACGTTGGCGACATAGTTCAGCGCATTGGCCATCAGTTTGCCGCCGTCGGTTTCGCGTAGCCAAAAGTCGCTGCGGGCTACGTTCGATGGCGGATAAAAGTTCAGGTCCACGCGCTTGGTCCCGTTGATTACTCTCGTGGCGATGAGCGGGCGGCCATTAGACCAGTCCGCGACATCTACTGCCGCAGCGTTAAGGGCTCCGGTGCCGTAGAACGAACTTGTGCCGCCACGGAAACTAAGGACACCGCCCAGCAGCGGACTTCCGGCTTGGTGAATAGTCCCCAACGTGAGTGATTTTACGTCGCCCTGGGCCAAGGGCTCAATGGCCCAGTAGTCCTCCGTGGCGAACGCCCCTGAAAAGGGTATGCTGGCGTCGGCGAAGACCGCCACCACCACGCCGCCGCCCGCATCCACGTATGCCGCCAGATTATTACCGAAAGTCGTCGAATCCGCGTAACCGGGCGAGTCGCTGAAGACCAGAATGGCCTTATAGTTCATCATCTGCGCGAGCGTAGGCGTCACCGCCTTGATGTTGTAAGTGTCCACGGTCGAAAACTGATTCGTGGACACAAGCTTGTTGTGAACATCGGCCATCCAGCTCGGGTCCGGCGGACTGGCCATAATTGCGACCGGGATCGGTTGCGCGGTGGCGGGCGCGGTCAGGGACAGCCCTGTAAATGCGAGAACAGCCATGTGAAAGGCTAGCGAACGTGAAGTCATCGTCTCAGTTTCCTTGTGGAGCGATTGTACTAGCGCGATGGTACTAGCGAACGCCATCGAAGTCAAACAGTCAAATAAGGCCCCACTCATTAGTGGTGCCATGGCGTCCCGAAGCGGAGGCTCACTCGTGGCGCAAAGTCTGAATCGGATCCAGACGCGCAGCGCGGCGCGCGGGAACGGCCGCCGCCACCAGCGCCACCACGCATAACAACACGGCAGCCGCGCCCGCCGCCGCCGGATCGGCCGGCTGCACTTGAAAGAGCAGAGCGCGCAACAGGCGTGCGGCTGCGAGCGACCCGCCCGCGCCCATCACAATGCCCGCCGCCGTCCAGCGCGCAGCCGATAGAAGCGTCATGCGCAGGATGCGCCCGGGCGTGGCGCCCAAGGCCATCCGTACTCCGATCTCACGCGTCCGCTGCGCCACCAGGAACGACATGACGCCGAACAACCCAACCGCTGCGATCGATACTCCCATACCGGCGAAAACGGCCAGCAGGATCGCGTAGAAACGCGGCCGTTGGTCGATTTCCCGCAGGCGCTGATGCATCGTCTCCATCTCCACCGGCAGCGCCGGATCGAGCGACTGCAGGATCGCGCGAATGGAACCGGCCGCCAGCTTCGGAGCGATGGCGGTGCGCACAATGACCACGGCCGAGCGCCAGCCGTAGGAGGGATCCTGGTTTTCGAAATTGAAATCGGCCGAGGGCTTGCGCACGATGTAGTACTCTGGCGAGCTTTCCCGCGTTGCGCCGAAGTTGGTCACGTCTCGCGCGATGCCCGTCACGGTGGCCCACTGGCCCTGTGGCCCCTTCAGAATATGTTTGCCGATAGGGTCTTCGTGCGGGAACATTTTCCGGGCCAACGATTCGCTGAGAATCGCCACAAACGCGGCCGGGTCGCGGTCCTGTCCCATAAACGGCCTCCCGTGCACGATGGGGATTCCCAGCGCCGCGAAATAACCGGGCGTGACATAGCGCCAGCCCACCATCCCGCCGGAGCCTTCCGGGCGGCGCGGCTGTCCTTCGATATCGATCGCTGCGAGCGGCCGCCCACGCATGCCGCCCGACGGCGGAATGGAATCCGCGATGGCCATCGCCTCCACGCCGGGCGCGGCAGCCATACGCCTCTCCAATTCGTTGAAGAACGCAAGTTGTTGTTCGTCGCGGCCGTAATGCTGGCGGCCCAGCACGAAGCGCGCCGTCAGCACGCGATCGGTTTCCATGCCCAGCGGCACACTCTCCAGTCTCCAAAGGCTGTGCAGCAGCAGGCCCGCGGCCGTCAACAGGACCATCGAGAACGCGATTTCGAGAGTCGCCAGCGCCGGGCGCAGCCCGCCGCGCGAACGCACCGTGGAATGCCAGCCACCCACCAGCAGCGATCCGGAACGCCGCAGCGCCGGCGCCATGCCAAAGAGCACGCCCGAACCGAGCGCCGCGCCCACGGTGAACAGCAGCATGCGCGCATCGATGGCGGCTTCCTCCAGGCGCGGCAACGCGCCCGGCGCGATGGCGATAAAGACGCGCAGCAGCGCCCCGGCCAGCGCGCAGCCGAGCGCGCCGCCGATGGCGCTCAGCACCAGGCTCTCGGTGAGAGTTTGCCGCGCCAGGCGCAGACGGGAAGCGCCCAGCGCCGCGCGCACGGCGAGTTCCCGTTCGCGCGATACGGCGCGCGCCAGCAGCAGGCTCGCGATATTCGCACAGGCGATGAGCAGCACCGCCATCACCGCGCCGGCCAGCGCCAGCGAGGCGGCCCGCGCATCGCCCATCTGCCGGTTCCGCAAAGGGCGAACGCGCAGTGAGATTTCCTTGCGAAACTGCGGCGGCACCGTCTCGAGCGCACGCTGGAACTGCGGCTCGATCGCGGCCGTCGCCTGCCGCACCGAAATGCCTGGCTTCAGGCGCGCAAACACGCGTAGAGCCCGGCCGTTGTGCTCGGTCGATTCGTTGAGCGCCAGCGGAAGCAGCACATCGCCTTCCGCCAGTGTGGGCATCAGGAAATCCTTGGGTAAGACACCACGATCTCCGCCGGCGCGCCATCCAGTAACAGCGTCTTGCCCACCGCCCGCGGATCGCCCGCGAAACGGCTGCGCCACAACCCATAAGAGATCATGGCCACCGGCGGCCCGCCGCGACGATCCTCTTCGCGTGTGAAGGCGCGCCCGGCCAGCGGCCGGATGCCGAGCACGTGCAGAAAGTTGGCCTCCACGCGCAGCGCGCGCAGCCGCACCGGGCGGTCCTCGGTGAGATCGGTGGGGATGCTGCCCGCCTGAAAAGCCGTCACCTCCTGGAACGGTCCGGGATCGCGCCGCAGACTGAAATATGCATCGGAGAACAGGAATTCATTGGTATCGAGCGGTGTCATCATCCCGGCCGATACCAGGCGGTCCTCGTCCGCATACGGAAGCGCGCGAAACAGGATGCGGTCCACCGCGCTGAACACGGCGCTCGTCGCGCCAATGCCCAGGGCCGCCGTCAGGATCGCAGTCAGAGAGAAAGCGCGATTCCGCACCAGCCCGCGCACGGCATACCGTACATCGAACCAAGTGTTCTCAAGTGCAGCCCGCATGCTCTAATAATAAATGCTCTATGATAAAACGCGCGCTACAGATGATGGCGTTTGAGGAAGCGCTTGAAGTCCGGCAGGAATTCCGGAAACAGATTGCCGAATCCGCTTCCCGCCACGCTGTTTGCCCAATTGATCGCCGTGGCGGAGACGTTCCGGCTGGGCGGTGGATAATAGGCGTTGGAAAGCCCGGCTTGCAAGCCGCACCCGAAGAGGTTTGCCCAGTTGACGGTCCGCGCTCCGGCGTCCGTTCGCGTGACCACCGCCCGGCTGATGGCATATCCGAAGCGCGACCAGAACCTGTGCCCCTCACCCTTGCGCCGGTAGCGGGTGTCCTCGTGAAATGCGGAAGCCAGCAGGAAATCGCTGAAGAAGTTCTGGCTGATGTTATCGCCAATAGAGGCGCCGAAGCGCTCGGCCAGCGGCACGCCAGCCACGCCATATTCAGGATCGGATCTGGTCGCCTCCGACACTCCGGCAGTGGCGACGCCCGCCATCAGAATAAAGGGAGATAGGGTCTCTTCTTTGAAGAACTGCCATTTTTCGGCGACGCTGGGTGGCGTTTCCACAAGGCTGGCCATGTTCGGGCCGATGGGCGGCGGATCTTGCGCTATGCCCCGCGACGGCCAAAGCAAAACCGCGGCTGCCATCGCCAGATAGGGCCAAGACCTCACCCTTCTAGGATGCTCCAAATCGGATTTGGATTGCAGCGTCAACAAGCGATTCCGCGCGCCCGCAGCGCCGTCCGCGCCGCGTGATAGCCGCACATCCCGTGCACGGCCCCGCCGGGCGGTGTGGACGACGAGCAAAGGTAAACATCCGCAAGCGGCGTGCGGTAGAGCATAGGTGTGGGCCGCAGCACAAGCTGCATCAGATTCTGCGCGCCGCCGGTGATATCGCCGCCCACCAGGTTCGCATTGTGCCGCTCCATCTCCGCCGGCGTTACCGCGTGACGCGCCAGAACGCAACTGCGGAAACCGGGCGCGAAGCGTTCTATCTGCCGTTCGATGGCTTCCGTCATATCGGCTGTGCAGGCGTGCGGCACGTGACAATAAGCCCACGCCGTGTGTTGGCCGGCAGGCGCGCGGCTGGGGTCGAACAGGCTGGGCTGCGCCACCAGCACAAAAGGCCGCTGGCTGGGCAGGGTTCCGGTAATGGTGCGCTCGCTGGCCGCGATTTCATCTAGAGATCCGCCCACGTGCACCGTACCCGCGCGGGCACATTCAGCGGCTTTCCAGGGGATAGGCGCGCTCAGGGCCCAGTCCATTTTGAACACGCCGGGGCCGTACCGGTAAGCCTCCAGCTTGCGGCGGAAGCCATCCGGCACGCGGCTGCCGGCCATCGCCAGGAATTGCCGCGGCGTTACATCGCACATTACGAGCGTTCCATCGCCCAATTCATCGAGCGACTGAATGCGGCGTCCGGTGACGATGCGCCCGCCCAGCGATTCGAAGTAGGATGCCAGCGCGTTCGTGATGGCTTGCGCCCCGCCGCGCGGGATCGGCCAGCCGACGGCATGCCCGGCCGCTGCCAACAACCACCCGAAGGCGGCCGAGCCGAGCGCGTCGAGCGGCAGGATCGAATGCGCGGCATTACCCGCGAACAGGGCGCGCGCTCGTTCCGTGCGAAAGATCCGCCGCGCCAAGGGCGCCGCGGGCCAGAAACCGACCGCTCCGAAGCGTGCCAGCAGCCATGGATGCGTGGGCACCCGCAGGAGCGGCCCCTGGATCATTGGCACCAGCTCGCGCCAGCACCGGACCAATGGGCCAATCGCGCGCCTGTACGCCGCGCCATCCGCGCCCAGGCGCTCGCAAGTCTCGTCCAGCGGCATGGCCATTACCGCGGCCGATCCATCGTCCAACGGATGTGCCATCGGTAGAGGCGGGTGGATCCATTTGAGGCCGTGCTCCGCCAGCGGGAACGAAGCAAAGACCGGCGAACTGGCCGCGAACGGATACACGGCCGAGCAGACATCGTGCACGAACCCCGGCAGCGTCAGCGGCGCCGAGCGCGCGCCGCCGCCGATCGAGAGCTCAGCCTCGAACACCGTGGTGCGCAGGCCGGCCTTCGCCAGCACGATGGCCGCGGTCAGGCCATTGGGCCCCGAGCCGACCACGCAAGCCTCTTGATTATGGGCGGGAATGATCTGCCTCCGTCCCAAGCCCGTCATAAGAAGTTGGAGGAAAGTACGTACCCACCAGCGTTCGTTTCCACCAATCTCCGGTCCCGCTGCGCTCGGCGGCAGTCGTGAAATGGTACTCGTAAAGCAGCGCGCGCACGTAGCGCGGCGGCCTGTCCGGAAAGGGATTGCCTTCTAGCAGCGAAAGCACCGGGCGATCGCCTTCGAGCAGCTTGGTCATGAAGGGCTCGAACCACGCCTGCGCTTCGGAGGCCGAGAACGGTGCAAACCACATCAGCCAGTCGAGCCGCAGGTGATACGGCGCAATCTGTGGCGGCATGCGCCCCAAGCTGCCGGGCTTGCCGCGGAATTCGTATTCCCGCCACTTTGTCGATGCGGTCACCACCGCTTCGTCCGTTCCTGCCACAATCACCTCGTAGCGCGGGCGCGTAATCGACCCGAACGCGCCGTACGTGCCCACCAGATGGAAACGATTGTAGACGGTATTCATCACCTGTGCGGGCGACAACATGTTGCGCACCGGCTGCACGCTCAGCGTCGCCACCAGGAAAGCCAGGGCAATCGTTGCCACGCGATGCGCCAGCGCGGGCCTGTGCATCTCCGGTGCGCGCAGCGGAACCAGCCGCGCCAGAAACCGGTCGTCGAACGTGCTCACAGCCAGCACCATGGTCAACGCGTTCAACCACGACAGGTTCCCGCCCGCGAAGATGAGCAACTGGAAGGCGATGGTGATGGCGCCCGCGATCGCGCTAATTGGCTGCGGGAAGAAGTAGCCGAAGGGAACCACCAGCTCCGCAAAGTGATTGAACAGCACACCCGATTTGTGGAACCAGCCGGGCGCCCAGTGAAAAAACCAGCTCAGCGGTCCGGGCATGGGCTGCGTCTCATAGTGATACGCGAGGCAGGTGAGATCGCGCCAGCAAGGGTCGCCGCGCATTTTGATCAGTCCGGCGCCGAACATCAGGCGAAACAGCAGCCATCGCAGCAGCCAGATTCCGATGGTCTGCGGCTCCGCGCGGCGGCTGCCGAGGAAGATGGCATAGAAACAGGCTTCGAGCAGAATCGACTCCCAGCCGAAGCCGTAGAAAATCTGGCCGGTGTTCACGAATGAGATGTAGAGCACCCAGAGCAGGGCCCACACCAGCATCGAGAGCCAGGTTCGGTAGCGCTCCGCGAGGCCGGCCAGCGCCACGCACGCCAGCAGCACGCCCAGCCACGCCGCGATGGTGAAAGCCGTGTCGTTGGGGGCGAAGTAGAACAGGCTGGGCGAACTCGCGAACGGGACTGTTTGCGTGAACCGCGGCACCGGCAGCAGTCCGTGCTCGCCCAGCAACGGTTTGAATTCAAATGCGGCGTTCAGGAAGGCTACCAGCAGAACCAGCGCCAGCCCTCTCTGGTAGACGAGCCGGGTGAGCCGGAAACTCTCGGAGCCGATCCAGCGCATTACTCCGGCAGCTTATCTTGTTGCGGCTCCGGCAGCCAGAAGCTCGCCAGGAAGCCCACCCCATACACCAGCAGCGCCACCAGCGCAGCCGCATAAGGCAGCGACATACCGGTTTCCAGTTGCGTGGTGAGCAGCGCCGCCGAGGTGCCGATCATCCGGCCGCCGATATTGGCCGCGAAACTCTCCCCCGTGCCGCGCAGATGCGTGGGATACATCCTGGGCAAATAATTTCCCCAAAAACTGAACTGCGCGACCGTCACGAATCCCGCCAGGAAGATGCCGATCTTCACCATGCCCAAATCGTGCGTCGCCGCATAGAAAAATACAAACGGCACAATGAACAGACCGGGAACCTGAAAAATACGCAAAAGCTTCCGCCGGCCCACGATGCGAATGGCCAGAATGGCGAGCGCCACGCGGCCCAGAAGCCCGCCGGTCTCCTGCAGAAGCTGTACGTTGGCGGCGATGTGCTGCCGCACCGGCTCCGCCAGGTGCACCACCTGGGGCAAAGTGGGGACAATGCGCGGCATCTGCTGAATCGCGCCGAACGCCGCGCCGTAGCTGCACGCGAACATCAACGTGGTCACCAGGGTGGTCCTGCGAAATTCCGGCGTGAACAACTCCGCAAGGCTGGGCCGCTTCAGCGTGCCGGCGGCTTTCTTCTGCTGCCAGGCAGGGGATTCCGGCAGGAACGGGCGGATAATAATCAGCGGAATCGCCGGAATCAGCCCGGAGATGAGCGCGTAGCGCCAGGGTTTATGGGCTCCATAAATGGCGGGAAAGGAATTGGCATGGGTAACCACAAATCCGTACACTGCGCTAATCAGCAAGCCGCCGACCGAACCGAATGCTTGCGTGTAACCCAGCACGGCCTCGCGCTGCTTGCCGTCGGGGAACAGCTCCGCCAGCCACGCCACCGCGGCTACGAATTCCACGGACACGCCGATGAAGGTGGTGCAGCGCAGCGCCAGCAGCATGCCCGCGGACGTGGCGTATCCCGATGCCACCGCCGAGAAAGCATATAGCAGAATGCTCCAAACGAGCACCCGCCGCCGCCCCAGGCGGTCGGTTAAATATCCGCCCAGCAAGCCGAAAATACCACCCGCCACGGCTGGCACGTAGAACAACAGTCCAACCCACGTAGTCGGTTTGCCCTTAACCAGCTCACTCAGTGCGGGCCGCACGATCAAAGGCAAAACCAGCAGCACATAGGTATCGAATGCGAATCCTATAGCGGCGATGGCGCAGATTACCCATTGCACGGCGGTGAGGCGGAACGGCGTGGCGGCGGCTGGCGGTGGGGCCATATTTTGGGTGTTCCCTCTGAATTTGAATTTTCAGGTAGTATGGCATAGTCGGGTAGAGGATTTCATGCAGAGCGAACAAAACGCGGTTGTAACCAACAAAAGAGGGGGGAAGCGTTCCAAAATGTGGATAGTTTTTGTAATTGGCGCGGTGCTGTCGTGGGGCGTTTATGGCCCCGCACTGCACAAAGGGCAGACGGAGCTCGGCAATCCGCTGAAGGCGCTGTTGTGCGTGGGATTTGCGTATTTTCTGATCGGCGTTCTGGTGCCGGTGGGGGGGCTGGCCTCGCAGGGCGGCCTCAGCGGCTTCAACGCCGGCGGAACCATCTGGTCCACCATCGGCGGCGCACTAGGCGCGCTGGGCGCGGTGTGCATCATCTGGGCGTTCAAGTCCGGCGGGGTTCCCAACATCGTGATGCCGCTGGTCTTTGGAGTGGCGCCGCTGGTGAACGTAGTGGTCGCAATGTCGATGCATCCGCCAAAGAATGCGCCCAACCCGCTGCTCTACGTGGGCATTTTGCTCACGGCGCTGGGCGGAGGGCTGGTACTGTATTACAAGCCGTCGTAGGCTGTTTTACGGCTGCAGAGTTTTTAGGTAGGCGTAGACGGCTTCTGCGTCCGCGCGCGTCATGTGGTATTGATGCATGGGCTGCCGCGGCGGCTTGCCGGTGCGCGCGATGCCTGTGGTGAGCAGCTTCATGAAATCGTCTTTGGTTCCGGGCGGCCCGCCGGCGATGCGCGGCACTTCAAGCGCCCAATCGGGCGCCGGATAGGTTGGCCGGATTTGCAAAGGTCCGCCCTTGAGCCAGTTCCCCACGTCGGCTTTGCCACTCTCGTCGCGGCGCGTGTGACACTGTTCGCACATGGCGACATCTTCTACTATGTACTTGCCGCGTGAGACGGTATCATGCGTTGCCCCATTTGCAGGTGTCCCTGCAGGCTTCGTCTGGCCGAGGCCGGCCCCGGCCGTGATTGTCAGTGCAATCAAAAGGAACTTGCTCATGTTGACGCCTTTACTGTTTGCCGATCGAGTATAGAAACTTCGCCGTCCGCATCAGGATGTGGCCGTCCGAAATAGCGGGCGAACTGAGCGTATAGTCGTTCAGATCGTTCTCGGCTATTACTTCAAACTGCGGTCCGGCCTTCACCACCGTAGTGAGCCCTTCCTCGTTGGTGATGTAGAGCTTGCCATCCGCCAACACTGGCGACGCGCTGTAAATCGCGGATTTGATGCGCTTGCCGCCCCAAACTTCTTCGCCGGTCCGCGCATTCAGGCACCACAGGATCCCGCGGTCGTTCACCGAATAGAAGTACTTGCCGTCCGTGACCGGCGTGGGCACGTCCGGTCCATTCATGAACTCCCACAGCTTGTGCGACTGCGAAACGTCGCCGCGCCCGCCCGCGCGAAACGCGATCAAAGGCTTCACGCGCGTGGGCGCGTAGACCACATCGTCATACACCACCGGCGATGCGATAATCCGGTACGCCGGGTTCTTGTCCGGATTGAAGCCCGTGGCGCGCCATAACTCCGCGCCGGTCGCCGGATCGTGGCCGGTGATACAGTCGCCGCCGGTCACCACGATCTCCACATGATTGCCGTAGCGCAGCAGCGCGGGCGTGGTGTAGGAATCCGGCGACTCGCGAATCGCATCCGTAGGCCGCACCACGCGCCAGACTGTCTTGCCGGTCTTCTTATCGATGCGCAGGATGTACGACGGATCGTGCGTCTTCATCCCGTGCAGCACCTGCACATAGAGCGCATCCTCGTAGAGCAGCGGCGAAGACGCATAGCCCCAGTTCAGCCCGAACCTGCCGTAGTCCTTCTGGATATCGCGCGCCCACAGTTCATTGCCGTTGACGTCGAAGCCCTTCAGTACGCCGATCCCGGTCATGGCATAGACGCCCTGGCCATCCGTCACCGGCGAAGGCGACGACATGTTCTGCTTGTTGATCTTGTAATTGCCGGTGGCGATCGGTTTCTTCCAGATAGGCGTTCCCTTAGCCTTGTCGACGCACCACAGATACAGGTCGTCGCCGTCCGCCACGTTGAGGAAGACGTGGTTACCCCAAACGATGGGCGTCGCGCCGGACTTTTCGGGCATCGCCAGTTTCCAGGCGATATTTTCGGTGACGCTCCAGTGGACCGGAAGGTTCTTCTCGTTGCTGATGCCGTTCAAGGATGGGCCGCGCCACTGGGGCCAATCCTCCCCGATCGCGGGAGCCGCAATCGTCGCGAGCAACACCAAAAGCAACCGCGCCTGGCCCGTGCTCATTCCGGCTCCTTTATGGATCATCATACAGGACCGGAAGGTACCCGTCACCTCCCTTGAGCCGCATCGGCTGTTCGGCTTTCCAATACATGTGCCAGATTACTGAGGCTCGTTGAGCAAGAGGAAGGCCACTAACAAAAGAAAGCGCTGACCTGGACGGGTCCTCGGGGTAGGCTCAAAGGTATGGACAGCTTCCGCATCGGAATGCGGCGTCTTGGGGTAGTGGCCGGTGTAATCTTCGGGGCGTTCTGCGGAATGATCGCTCTCCGCGGGAGTCGTGAGAATTTGGACCAAGCCGCGGTCGCCACGTTCGTCGGCTTCGCGCTGCCTTATGCGCTTGCTTGGTCAGTAGGCTGGATACACGCGGGCTTCGTACGTCGCAAGGAAGGAGGGTCACCTTCAGATCTGCCCAGCCGATCCTCTGCGCCCAAATAGCCCGCGCGGATGGGGTCGCAGTCTCAATGGACGAAATATTATGAGTTTCAAGTATACGTACGATGTGATTGACGGAGTGTTGACTAAAAGAGCGCCAGCGGGCCTTGGCGAAATGGGATTGCCAAGCAGCCTGTGATGCTAAGCTCACGATCGAGTTCGCCGCCATCCGACATTGGAACCCCGCACTACTCAAGTATCAGGCTCGCCGATCGACGAGCTTTCCACGGCCACTGGATTCAAAGTGCACAATAATGCTTGACATGAAAAAGCCCTTCCGAGCCGTACGCATCAGCTCGCGCGACGAATTCGAATGGCTGGTAGAGCACTTAACACACGAAGCGTTTCGCGTGCGCGACCACTGGGAGTTCTGGGGCGCCTTTGACAAGTCTTTCGATCAATATTCACTCGAACTGAATCAGACGCCAAATTTTTGGAGACTGACGCGCCAAGCACACAAGGACGTTGTGATTCTTCGCTTGGGGCGCCTGTACGATCCCCACGTCGCTTCAATCAGCTTGGGCAATTTGCTGCAGACGATCAAAGAGAACGCCGTTGCGCCATCCACTCCGCTCCCGCTGGCTGCCGCCAACCTAGACCTTTCGAAACTCGATGTGGAAATGTCGAGCGTTTCGGAACGCGATGCGACGGTAAAGAAATTGCTTACCTTGCGGAACGAGTACCTCGCCCATCGGGGATCGCGGCACGTTGCAAGAGGCACATTCGCGTCGCTCCCAACCCTGGAACGCGATGAGATCGCGACACTGTTGAGCCGCGCGCTAGAAATTCTTCGAAAGTACAGAGAGCTTTTGGGATTCCGGCAAATACTTTGGGGGAACCACGAAGTACGGGATTTCCAAGCGCTCCTAGCGCTACTACGGGCTGGTCTACAGTCGCTCTCGTAACGGAGAATGCATCGTTGACAAGGTGACTAGCCGACTGAATTAGCTTGTTCGTGAACGAACGTCCGCACGGTTGCATGCTAAATTTGGCGGTCACCCGATGTTAGCCTAATCTGGACCCACAAGTCGTCTTGCGGTTTCCAAGGGGTGCGCGACACAAAATGGAACGGCAGGGCCACTTTCTTTTTTTGTGGCCTTAAACCTAGCGTAGTAGTACGCTAGGTATTAGGAGGTTCCCAATGACCGAAGCTCTTTCCGCGCTCGAAGCTCAGCGCGCGCAGACACAGTTCCAGATCAGTCGACTCGGCGATATGCGTTCTGGGTCGATTACCAGCACGGGCGGACGATGTGGCAACCCAGGGTGCCACTGCCGCCGGCCCGATGACCCGGGCCATGGCCCTTTCTATCGCTTGACCCGCAAAGTCAATGGAAAATCCGTTACGGAGACCTTTAGCACAGCGACGGCTCTGCGCAAGGCTCAGCAGGAAGTCGAAGAGTTCCATCGCTTCCGTCAGCTCGGTCACGATCTGTTGGAAGTCAACGAGAAAATCTGCAAGTTGCGGCCGGTGGAGGACACTTTGACCGCACAGGAAAAAAAACAGCAGAAGCGATCCAACAAGAAGTCGCCCAAGAAGTAGGTCGGACGGTACAGATCGTCCTCGGCGATTGGCATAAGACCGGCACGATCGATCTTGAGGCCGTCGAGATGCTGGTGCGGGACTCTATGCACCACGCCGGGGCAATAGCCATGCAGCGGTTGTTGTGTATGCCGGCGGCGCACGACCGCCAAGTCCCCTGCGGCTGCGGTCAGCAAGCTCGATACCGCGAAACGCGCCCGAAGCAGATCCTGACCATGCTGGGGCCTGTGGTCTACGATCGAGCCTACTATCTCTGTCCGAGTTGCCATCAAGGACACAGTCCCCGCGATCGGGAACTTGACGTAGTCGGGACGGAGTGTTCGCCCGGCGTGCGACGTATGATGGCCATGGTAGGAAGCGAGACCAGCTTCGATAGTGGCCGCCAACGGCTGCACCTGCTGGCCGGCCTGGAGGTCACTACCAAAGCTGTCGAACGCCACGCCGAAGCCATCGGTGCCGATATCGCCGAACGGGAACAGGCCCAGCGAGATCGCATCGTGCAATTGGAGTTTCCCGACATCTTGGGCGCTGCCGTTCCCGTGCTGGTCGTCGAAATGGATGGCACCCAATTGCCGATGGTACACGCCGAGTTGGAAGGGCGCGCCGGCAGATCCCAGGGGCAGCCGGCACGCACCCGGGAAGTCAAACTCGGGTGTGTCTTCACCCACACCACCACCGACGCGGAAGGCCGACCCATTCGGGATGCCGCTTCCACCACCTATACCGGGGCCATCGAAACTGCTGAACTGTTTGGCCGTCGGCTCTACGCCGAAGCCTTCGAACGGGGATGGGATCGGGCCAAAAGGAAAGTGGTGCTGGGCGACGGTGCCGAGTGGATCTGGAATATCGCAGACCAGCATTTTGCTGGCGCCATTCAGATCATCGACATCTGGCACGCGCGCGAGCATCTCTGGGATGTAGCCGCTAAGTTATTTCCCTCCGACGAGAAGCAACGGAAGCGTTGGGCCAAGAAGCTAATCCAAAAACTAAACCGAGGCAGAGTCGAAAACGTCGTCAGTGAACTGCGCAGCTTCCCCACACGCAAGGCACAGTTACGCGATGAGCTTCGTATCCAAGCCGACTACTTCGAACGGAACCGAAATCGCATGCGCTACCCCAAATTCCGCAAGCAGGGTCTATTCATAGGCTCTGGAGTCATCGAGGCAGGATGCCGAACGGTGATCGGGTCCCGTCTCAAGCAGTCCGGCATGTTCTGGACAGTGCGCGGTGCCAATGCCATCATCGCCTTGCGCTGCAACCGGCTGTCCGGCAAATTCGAGGACTACTGGGCTTCTCGCTCGGCGGCCGCCTAAAATCATCCACAATTATGTCGCGCACCCGTTTCCAAGGCATCGTTCTCGATGGTTTCGTTCCCCTGCTGCGGAAAGCCGCCAAGGGCGGTTCACGCCTCAGGAAAATCCACCGCCGCCGCCGCGGCCCATATCGCTTCAACCAACTGCAGCACCCGGCCGTTTTTCTCCCACAGTCCCCGGATCTCGGGCATGGTAGCGTAGGGCTGGCAGGGTTGATCATGCTGCGAAAGCGAAAACGAATGAGTTACACGAAAATGGCTTTGTTTTACAACCCTTCCCCGCCGCCTCCGGAACCAATCGTGCACAAGCCGGCACAACGTCCGCAGGTCAAACGAAGTCGAGTGCCTGGGTTGGTAAAGGCCGATCTCGTCGCCGCCGGGCAACCGGATACTGCCTTTTCCGCCCCAGTTCTCTTCGTCGATCGTCAAGCCGAATCGAAAAGCGAGCCAAAGATGGCTGTCTTCGCCAAAATAGACCGCAAGCCAACCAAACCAAATGAGTTACAAGAAAATGGCTTCGTTTAGATAACAGCCCCGCACCGGTGCCAGACGCCTAACCCTGCACAATCCCGCACAACCTTTACAGGTCGAGCGCCGTCGGATGCCTAGGCTGGTAAAGCCCGATCTCCCCGCCGCCCGGCAACCGGATCGTCGTCTTCCGTCCCCAGCGTTCTTCGTCAACCGAACCGCAAGTAACCTTCTTATCCCCCAGCGACTTGATCATCGCGTCCAGATCCTCGCACATCAAATACAGCTCCGCGCGATCCGGACCCTCGGTCGGATGCACGGCCCCCTCCGCAACCGGCAGTTTGAAAATCAGCCAGCCGTGCCCCGCGTCCACCGACGGAAATTCCAACACGTCCCGCAGAAAAGCCCGATCCGCCTCCGCATTGTTGCTGTAAAGGATAACGTGCGCACCCATGAACTTCATTTACTTGGCTCCTATCGCGAACAGGTGCTTGCCGCCCCGCATGTACAGCACGCCGCCGGCAATGGCCGGCGTCGCCATCACCGTCTCGCCCAGATCGTTTTCGGCGATCAGCTTGTACTGGCTGCCCAGCGCCAACACGAAACTGTGGCCTTCTTCGTTCGTGATGTACAGATGGCCGCCTGCGGCCACGGGCGAGCTGGTGAATCCGGATGTCCCGCCGCCCAAACGCTGCTGATACTGGCGCTCCCCGGTGGCCATCTTATAGACGCTCAGCACGCCGGAGTCGAAGCAGAAATAACCCAGGCCGTCGTCGAGCAGCGGCGTCTGCATGTAGTTCCCGCCGCGCTCCTCCGTCCAGGCGATGGCCGTCTTGCTGTCGGTGATGTCGCCGGCCGCATCCGTGCGGATGGCAAAAATCGGCCGGCCCTTGCCGTGCGCATTGGTGACCACCACCAGGCCATCCTCAAACACCGGCGTGGGCACCGGGATATCGCCGCCGCCCTTCAGGCTCCACAATTCTTTGCCGGTCTTCAGATCGTAGCCGGCGATGTGCTTCCATCCGTTCACCACCACCTGCCATGCTCTGGGCGCCCCCCGCCGTATAAGGCCCCACCGCGGGCGAGCCGAACGTCGGCACATCGTTGCGCGGCGTGCGCCACAGTTCTTTTCCGGTCTCGATGTCGAGCGCCGCCACGAACGAATTCTTCTGCACGTCGGCCTGAATGATGACCATCTTGTCGTAGATCACCGGCGAGCTGGCGAATCCCCACTGCGCGCCGGGCACCATGTAGAAGCCGGAATCCAGCACGCCGAAATCTTTCTTCCAAAGCAGCTTGCCTTTCAGGTCGTAAGTGAACAGCCCTTCGGAGCCGAAGAAGACCACCAGATGTTTGCCGTCGGTCGCGGGCGTGGGGTTGGCGTGCGTCGATTTCGGGTGCCGCATGATCTTCGGCTGCTCGTTGGCCGCCACCTGTTGCCACAGAATCTTGCCGGTCTTGCGATCCAGGCAATACACGTTGAAGCTCTGCGCGGGCTCGCCCTTGACCGGCGCGATGTCGCCGTACAAGCCGACTTTCAGCGCCGACTCACCGCTGGCCGGGACCGCGCTGGTGACGAAGATGCGGTCGCCCCAGACGACCGGGCTGGAGTGTCCCAGACCCGGAATCGCGGTCTTCCAGCGGATATTCTTGCCGGACTCCACATTCCATTCCGTGGGAGGGTCGCCGGCGCCCACCCCACTGGCGGAGGGTCCGCGGAATTGCGGCCAATTGGCGTCGGCGGCCAGAGCAGCCAGAGCCACAAGGTAGATCGTGCAAAGTTTCATGGATTCCAGTCTATCGCGCCAGATCGTACACCGCGATGGTCTTCCGGTCGCGCAGGTAAAGCCGGGTGCCCACCAGCGTGGGCGGCGTCCAGGAGATGCTCTGCAGTATGGAAGCCTTCGATAGCACTTCGAACTTCTGCGGAGTCGCTCTGCACAGCGCCAGCGTGCCATCCTGATCGGCCAGGATCAGCTTGCCATCCGCCCACAGCAATTGCGCCTTGGCAAAGCCGCGCTCCTGCCACATGATCTTGCCGGTCTTCAATTCCACGCAGGTCATCAGCACCGGACCGTTGTAGCCCCGCGAGATGTACACGTAGCCGTCGCGCTGGATGGCCGTGCCGATGTGCAGCTCCAGGTGCGGATCGTACCAAAGCTGTTCCACTTTGGTTTTGCCGCCGGATTGGCTCAGGTGCAGCACGCGCGCGCCCGTGCCGTACGCCGAAGCCACGAACAGCAGGTTGCCGGGCGCCCAGACGGGCGTGCTGATCGCCAACCCGTAGTTAGTAACATGCTCATGCGACCAAAGCAGCGCGCCATTGTCGGGATTGAAGCCGAACACGGTCTTAGCCGCCAGCACCACCACTTGCGTCTGCCCGTCTACGTTAATCAGCAGCGGCGAGGAATACGAGTTGGTGAACTGCAGCGCCTTCCAAACCACTGCGCCGTCGCTCTGGCGGAACGCGATCACGCCGTCGCCCGCGCCGCCGGCCTGGTAGATCAGCGTGTCTTTGTAGGGCAGGGCATGGCAGGCATAGCCGAATCCGAGATGGCTCGCGTGGAACTCATTGTACAGATCGTGCGACCATTTGGGCTTCCCGGTCTTCTTGTCCAGCGAATGGATCTTGCCCGTCCCGCTGGCGGTGACCAGGCGGTCGCCGACCACCTGTGGCATGGCGTAGGGGCCGGGCCCCACAGCCTCCGAATAGTCGTTGGTGAACGGGTTGTCGTAGGCGTATTCCCAGATCGTCTTGCCGGTGGCCGCATCGAGCGCGGTGATCACATCTTGCGTACCGCGGCGAAACGCCGTGTACAGCACTGCCGCCTTCCTCCGCGATCGCCGAGTAGCCGTCGCCCAGCGGCCGGCTCCAGATCCTCTTCGGACCGGCGGCCGGCCAGGAGTCGGCCAAGCCGGAGGTATTGACGATGAAATCGCGGTTCTTGCCGCCCCATGTCAGCCAATCTTCCCCAACAGCGGCTGCTTTGGCCGGCGCTTTCGAGGCCGCTTTGGGCGCCGCTTTCTTGTGGGCAGTCTGGCCCGAAATAGCCAGTGCCGCGAAAGACACAATGAGAGCGATGCGCATGTGCAGCATGTTCGATTGGACGCGCAAACGCGTCGTTTGTTCCAAAATGCCTATAATGAAACCGGAGGTCTCACTTTTGGCAAGCACCACGTTGTCGCTCGAGCAGGAGAAGAACCCCTGGCTGGCCGCGGAAGCCCGCTTTGACGAGGCTGCCACCCGCCTCAATCTGGACGATGGCCTGCGCAAGGTCCTGCGCACTTCCGCCAAGGAAATCACCGTCCACATCCCCGTGCAATTGGACGATGGCCGCCTGGAAGTCTTCACCGGCTACCGCGTCCAGCATTCCATCGCGCGCGGCCCCGGCAAAGGCGGTATTCGCTTCGCGCCCGACGTCACGCTCGATGAGGTGCGCGCCCTGGCCTCCTGGATGACTTGGAAATGCGCGGTCGTCAACATCCCTTTCGGCGGCGCCAAGGGCGGCGTGATCTGCGATCCCAACATCATGTCCATGGTCGAACTGGAACGACTCACGCGCCGCTACACCTCCGAGATCATGGAGTTCCTGGGTCCCGAGCGCGATGTGCCCGCGCCGGACGTCAACACCAACGAAAAAGTGATGGCGTGGATCATGGATACCTATTCGATGCACGCCCGCCACACGGTGACCGCCGTGGTCACCGGCAAGCCCATGGCGCTGGGCGGCTCGCGCGGGCGTCCCGGAAGCCACCGGCCGCGGCTGCCTGATCGTTTCGCTCGAAGCCTTGAAGCGCTTTCAAAAGCCGCGCACCGCCACCAGCGTGGTGATTCAGGGATTCGGCAACGTGGGCGGCATGGCGGCCAAGCTGATGTCCCGCGAAGGCTTCAAAATCATCTGCATCATCGAATACGACGGCGCCGTGTACAACCGCAACGGGCTTGATACGCGCGCGCTCTTCGAGCATCGCGAGGAAACCGGCTCCATCCGCGATTTCTCCGGGCGGCGAAGCCATCGATCCCGCCGAAGCCATGTTTCTGCCCTGCGACATCCTGCTGCCCGCCGCCCACGAGAACGTGATCACTTCGCAGAACGCCGACAAGCTGCGCTGCAAGATTCTTTGCGAAGGCGCCAACGGCCCCACCACTTCGGTCGCCGACCAGATTCTGGCCGACAAGAAGATCTTCGTGATTCCCGACATCCTGGCCAATGCCGGCGGCGTCACCGTGTCTTATTTCGAATGGGTGCAGGACCGCCAGGGCTTCTTCTGGAATGAGCAAACGGTGAACAAGCAGTTGGAAGAAATCATGGTGGATAGTTTCGGCGCGGTGGTGGAATATGCCGCCAAGCACGGCGTAAACAACCGCACCGCCGCCTATATGCTCGCGCTCGACCGGGTGGCCGAGGCCATCAGGTTGCGCGGGATTTATGCGTGACCCCAATCGACCGAGCCGCGACTGTAAGTAAGCCGGTCCTGAGACAGCGCCGCAACACGCAGCAGCTTCGGGAACTTGCAAGGCTTAGGAAAAAGGCGCAGAATGGCTGAGGAGGGATTTGCGAAAAAGCGGCGGTCCGAGGGTGTGTAAGGAAGCCAATGAAGCCTGAACAACTCCAACTGATCGCGGTGGCCGTTGGGCCAGTTGCCACGCTGATAGTAGTATTTCTGGGAGTGCTCTTTCAAAACCGCCACGTGGATACGCGGATTGGCGACCTGAAAGAGCTCCTGCGAGCGGACATGCGCGCCAACCAGTCGGAATTGATGGTTAAGTTCGCCGAATTGGACAACCGGCTCTCGCGCCTGGAAGGCGAGCGAAGGATAGTCCAGTAGTCGTTCGGAAAGAACTGCGCATTCGCCCGTCATGTCCGCTGATCCTTCACTGAATCCGCGACGGCGTCCGCCGAGCAGCGCCGTCACCTCTCCGGACACCGGATATCGTCCGCGCTGGGTGCCGCGCGGGCCAATGGTGGCCCCCGTTGCATGCGACGCCCGCGAGCTGACCGCCGATGGCTGATTCCTCCACGCCGCTGATGCGGCAATATCACGCCCTCAAGCAGCAGGCGCCGAATGCCCTTCTGATGTTCCGCCTGGGCGATTTCTACGAGATGTTTTTCGAGGACGCCATCCTGGCTGCGCGTGAACTCGAGATCACCCTCACCTCCCGCAACAAGGAGAAAGGGCCGCCATCCCCATGTGCGGCGTTCCTTATCACGCCGCCAACGGCTACATCGCGCGGCTCATCCAAAAAGGCCACCGCGTAGCCATCTGCGACCAGATGGAAGATCCCGCGGTGGCCAAGAAGCTGGTCAGGCGCGAGATCACGCGCGTGGTCACGCCCGGCACCGCTACGGATTCGCTCGCCCTGCGCTCGCATGAGAACAATTACCTGGCGGCTGTTTCACGCCTGGGCAACCGCGCCGGCGTGGCGCATGTGGATGTCTCGACCGGCGAATTCCGCGTCACGGAAATGGATGCCGCCGACGTCGCGGCCGCCATCGAGCAGCTTGGCGCGCGCGAAGTGCTGTTCCCCGCCGAACTGCCATTGCTCGCGGGCGATGAGCAAGGCCCGCGTTATCTGCGCACCGAACTCGAAGACTGGATCTTCAGCTTCGATTACGCCGACCGCACGCTGCGCGACCATTTCCATCTGCTCTCGCTCGATGGCTGCGGCCTGGCCAACCGGCAGGCGGCGGTGTGCGCGGCCGGCGCCATCCTGCATTACCTGCGCGAAACGCAGCGCGCCGCGCTCGAACATCTCGACCGTCCCGCGCACTACGATCGCGCCGAAAGCATGGTGCTCGACGCGGTGACCATACGCAACCTGGAACTGGTCGGACCCGTTGTTCGCGGGCGAGCGCGCAGGACGCCACGCTGCTCCACGTCCTCGACCAGACCCAGACCGGCATGGGCGGCCGTCTGCTGCGCCAGCGCCTGCTGCGCCCGTCGCTCGACCGCGCCGAAATCGAGGGCCGCCTGGATGCCGTCGGCGAACTGCTGCAGCAGACCATCCTGCGCGCGGAATTGCGCAAGCAGTTGAGCGGCATTCTGGATATCGAGCGGCTGCTGGCCAAGATCACCATGGGGGTGGCCAATCCGCGGGATGTGCTGGCGCTTGGCCGCTCGCTCGAAAAAATTCCCGCGCTGAAAGCCGCGTTCGAGACGCAGCGCGCCGCCCGCCTCCGCGATTTGCACGCGCGTCTCGATGAGGTGGCCGAGGCGCGCGACCGCATCTTGCAATCCATCGCCGATGAGCCGCCCATCAACCTGGCGGATGGCGGCACCATCCGCGCCGGCTGCAATGCCGAGCTCGATGAGTTGCGCGATCTGAGCCGCAATGGCAAGCAGGTGATCGCGCAGATTGAGGCCCGCGAGCGCACCCGCACCGGCATCCAGTCGCTGAAGGTCCGGTTTAACAATGTCTTCGGCTATTACATCGAGATCTCCAGCGCCAATCAGCACCTGGCGCCCGCCGACTATGAGCGCAAGCAGACCCTGGTGAACGCCGAGCGCTTCACCACTCCGGAGCTGAAGGACTACGAGCGCAAAGTCCTGGATGCAGAAGACAAGATCCTCACTCTCGAAAAAGAGCTGTTCGCCGAACTGCGCAAGTTTTCCGCCGCGCACGCGCAACGCATTCGCGCGACCGCCGCGGCCATCGCCGAAATCGACGTGACCGCCGCGCTCGCGCAGGTGGCCGCGGAGAATCGCTACGCGCGTCCTACGTTTTCCGATGACGGCGAGATGCGCATCCTGGCCGGCCGGCATCCCGTGATCGAGCGTCTTGCCGAGCAGGAAGCCGGGCGTTTCATTCCCAACGACCTTTATCTCAACTCGAACACCGACCTGATCGCCATCATCACCGGGCCCAACATGGGCGGCAAGTCCACTTATTTGCGGCAGGCCGCGCTGATCGCCATCCTGGCGCAGATGGGATCTTACGTGCCCGCCGATTCTGCCAGCCTGCCGTTGATCGACCGCATCTTCACGCGCATCGGCGCTTCCGACAATCTGGCGCGCGGCCGCTCCACGTTTATGGTCGAGATGACGGAGACGGCCGTGATTCTGAATACCGCCACGCCGCGCAGCTTCATCGTGCTCGACGAAATCGGCGCGGCACCGCGACCTACGATGGGCTGGCGCTGGCCTGGGCGGTGGTGGAGCATATCCACGCTCGCACGCGCGCCAAGACTTTGTTCGCCACGCATTACCACGAGCTGACCGAATTGGCCGAGCAGCTTGAGGGCATCCGCAACCTGAGCGTCTCGGTGAAGGAAGCGGGAGACCGCATCATTTTTCTGCGCAAAGTCGAGCCGGGCAAGGCGGACCGCAGCTACGGCATCGAAGTCGCGCGGCTGGCCGGGCTGCCTTTGCGGGTGATCGAGCGCGCGAGCGAAGTGCTGCGGCTGCACGAACGTACCGGACACGTGGTCAGTGAAGAGCTTTCCCCCGCGCTCGCGCAGCCGGTGCAGATCCAGCTTTTCGAGCCGCTGAATTACGGCATCGCCGAGCGTATCCGCAATCTGAATATCGACGAACTGCGGCCCATCGAAGCGCTGCGCCTGCTCGCGGAATTGCAGGACGAATTGAGGCGCTTGTGCGTGTAGCCGGAGTGATGAGCGGCACGTCGCTCGACGGCATCGACGTGGCCATCGTCGAGATCCAAGGCCGCCGAATTTCAACCCTGGGCTTCCAGTCCACGCCGTATTCCGAGGAGGTGCGCCGCGCGATTCTGGGCGTCTCGAACCGAACGACTACCACGCGCGAGATCTCGCGGATCGATTTTCTGCTAGGCGAGCTCTACGCGCGCGCCGTGATCCGCGCGTGCCGCCGCTACGGTCCGGTGGAGCTGATCGGATGCCACGGCCAGACCATTTATCATGAAGGCGGCGCCAGCACATTGCAGATCGGCGAGGCGGCGGTCATCGCGGAGCGCACCGGTGTTCCAGTGGTCTCCGATTTCCGCCCGCGCGACATCGCTGCCGGAGGGCAGGGCGCGCCGCTGGTTCCCTTCGCCGACTGCTTGTTGTTCGGCGGTTCACGCCGCCGCCGCGTGGCGCTCAACATTGGCGGGATCGCGAATATCACGGTCATCCCGAATGGCATCGCATTCGATACGGGCCCCGGCAATATGGCGATCGATGCGCTGGCGCGCGAAGCGACCGGTGGCCGGCAGAATTTCGATCGGGGCGGCCGCATCGCCGCGCGGGGAATTGTAAATCGCGCGCTGCTCGACCGCCTGCTGGCCGATCCGTATTACCGCAAAAAGCCGCCCAAGAGCGCCGGCCGCGAACAATACGGCGAGGACTTCGTGGCGGGGCTAAAGCAGACCGGCTTGCCCCTCGCGGACCTGATTTCGACCGTTACCGTGCTTACCGCCGCCACCATCGCGATGGCGGTCGCGCCGTTCGCGCCGGATGAGTTGATCGTCTCGGGAGGAGGCGCGCACAATCCGCGGATTCTCGCGCACATTGCGGCGTTCCTGCCAGACGTGGCGCTGGCGACCTCCGCGGATTACGGCATCCATGTGGACGCCAAAGAAGCCATCGCCTTCGCCGTTCTGGCCTATCGGACGTGGCGCCGCAAGCCAGGCAACTTGCCCTCGGCGACCGGCGCGCGCCGCGCGGTGATCTTGGGGAAGATTACGCCTTGACGCGCGGATAAGCCGGCTACTTCCCGATACAGAATGTCGAGAAGATGCGGTTGAGGATGTCGTCGGCGGTAGTTGCGCCCGTGATCGCGTCGATGGGGCGGAGGGCACTGCAGAGATCCAGCAGCAGCATCTCGTGCGGAATATTCTGGGCCACGGCCTCGGCCGCCTTTCGTAAAAACTCCAGCGATTCGCGCAGCAGCCTTTCATGCCGCAGGCTGGTGATGAAGCCGGTCTCCGTCTCTACGCCCTCCGCCGGCGCCACGGCGCGGAACACGGCTTCCCGCAGAGCGTCGATGCCCTCGCCCGTGAGCGCCGAGACCGGATGCGTGCCATCCAGAGGCTCCCCGTAACGCGGCAGGTCGCACTTGTTGCCCACCAGTATCGAGCGCCCCTGCGCGCGGGCGCGCGCTATCAGATCGCGATCCTCCGCCGCAACCGGCGCCGAAAGATCCACCACCACCAGCGTCAGATCCGCGTCTGCCATGGCCTGAAAACTGCGCTCTATGCCCAGCGTCTCGACCAGCCCCTGGCCTTCGCGAATGCCGGCGGTATCGAACAGCTTTACCGGAATACCGTGGATGGCGGCTACTTCGGACACTACATCGCGCGTGGTGCCGGGAATATCGGTGACAATGGCGCGGTCCTGCTCCAGCAGGCGGTTGAAGAGGCTGCTCTTGCCCACGTTCGGCCGTCCGACGATGGCCAGTGTCAGCCCGGCGCGCACCAGCCCGCCAAAAGCGAAGCTTTCGGCCAGCTTCGAGACGCCCTCGATGACCGGCGCCAGCCGCCGCAGAATGTCCGCCGGCGGCGCCACGCTGACGTCGTCCTCCGCGAAATCGATGCCCGCTTCGAGCAGTGCGATCAATTCGAGCAGTTGCTCCTTAAGCGGCGCGATGCGGCGCGAAACCGAACCGCCGGCCTGCTGCGCGGCGATGCGCGCCTGATAGAGCGTGGTGGCTTCGATCAGATCGCGCACGGCTTCTGCCTGCGGCAGATCGATGCGACCGTTCAAATATGCGCGTAGCGTGAACTCGCCCGGCTCCGCGAGGCGCGCGCCCGCGTCAATCGCCAGCGTCAGTGCGTGGCGCAGGACTACTGGCGCGCCGTGGCATGAAATCTCCACGACGTCTTCGGCGGTGTAGGAGCGTGGCCGCGCGAAAAACGCCACCACTACGCGGTCCACGGCGTGGCTTTCGGCGTCCACCAAATCCGCCATCTGGCACGACCAGGAACGCCAATCAGACGCCGCCGCGAAACGGAGCATGTGTCCTGCGATGTCTCGCGCCCGCGCTCCAGACAGCCGCACCACTCCCAGCCCGCTGCGCCCGCTGGGAGTGGAAATCGCAACGATGGTGTCGGTAAGGTTCAATCAGCGCCGGGGCGCTCCGTGGGAGTCGCGCCGTGGCGGACGGCCACGCCGGTCGGATCCCCCGTGATCGCGGGAAGAATCCCGATGGCCGCCACCTCCTTGACCTCGAGCGGGCGGTCCGTCGCGCCGCGGCCCCAAGGGGCGCCCCACGGGTTGCGGTGGGTCGGGCAAGCTGGCCATCCCCGCCGGATACACCACTACGTGGCGGAATCCGCCCGAGCCGCCGCTCTCGCTGCGCACCTCGGTTTCGTTCCGCAGCGACAGGTGGATCACACGGCGCTCGCGGCTGTTCATGGGGTTAAACCGGAACGGCACTCCCGTATGCTTCACCTTCTCGGCGGCCGCCGCCGCGCTCACACGCAACTCCTCAATGCGCAGCAAGCGGTAGTCGTTGGCATCGAACGAAATGCGCGAGTGATCCTCGGAGTGCATGCGCAAGGCCTCCATGGTCACGTGCTCCAGCGCCAGCAGCAGCTCCGCGCGGTTGCCCAGCAGGTAATCCACGTCCGGGCCAGTGAATTTCACCACCACATCGGGCGTCTCGAAGTCGTCGCCGGTGGGCTGACCGTCGGCCATGTCGAAATCCAGCCGAAACCCGCACTGATCGAGCAGGGGACGAAGGAACTGCCCGATGCGCGGACCCACCGCCGAAACCGAATACTTGCGATCGTTCACTGTCTACTTTCCGCCATCCTTCTTCCTCTTTGGCGGTTGCACGGATTGCGCGGCCACCGCTGCTATCGAGGTGCGATTGAAGAACAACTGCTGGGCAACGCCCACCAGGTTGCTGGTCAAATAGTATAATACCAGCCCGCTCGATAGGTTATAGAACATGAAACCGAAGATCACGGGCATGAACTGCATCATCTTCTGCTGACTGGGATCGCCCCCTGTGGTGGTGGGGGTCATCTTCTGCATCACGAACTGGCTGACGACCATGATGATGGGCAGCAGGTGAATGGGCAGGGTTTCCGGCTGCGATAGGTCCGTGACCCACAGCCAGCTTGCGCCGCGCATCTCCACCGACACCGAGAACACCTTATAGAACGCAATGAAGAACGGGATCTGCAGCAGCATGGGAACGCAGCCACCCATGGGATTCACGCCATGCTTTTTGTAAAGCTCCATCACTTCCTGGTTCTGATCCGCCTTCTTGGGATCACGCAGCCCCACGCCTTTGTATTTGTCGTTGATCGCGGCGATCTGCGGCTGCAGCGCCTGCATCTTTTTCATCGACTTCATGCTGGTGATCTTCAGCGGGAACAGCACGAAGTTCAACGCGATGGTGACCAGGATGATAGCCCAGCCATACCTGTGATCGGCGTGGTCTGCAATCCAATTCACGATCAGGAACAGCGGCTTGGCCAGAAGGCTGAGCCAGCCGAAATCCACCACTTGTTCCAGCTTGGGATTGACCCCGCGCAGAATGTCGATATCCTTAGGACCCACATACAGCGAGAAGCGGTTCGGCGGGCCATCGCTGACTGCCGCGCCGGCGAACGGCAGCTCCTTTGTTTCGAGGGGGGTGGGGGAATTGTCGCTGAAGGTGGTTACGGCGACGGTGGCGCCGCGCTCGGGCAGAAATGCGGCCACAAAGTACTGATCCTCGATGCCGGCAAAAGAATAGTTGCCCCGCACGGTGACGGGAGCGTCTTTGGCTGCCTTTGCGCCGCTCTTCACCAACTTGGCGTCGCTCGTATCGAAGCGCAGGGTTTGTTGGGCGGCAGCCGGATTTCCCACCAGCATATCGCCGAATCCGCCCCGCCATTCGATCTCATGCGGCAGCGGGGATCCACCCTGCGTCACTTCCGTGGTTACGTCCAGCAGATAGCTGGATTTCTGGAACTGAAAGGATTTGTGCGCCACCACGAGACCATTTGAATAATCGAAAGTGATGGCGAGGCCATCGGCGTGGACTTCGTACAGCGCCTGGTTGAGGTCCACGGCGGGCTTTTGACCGGGAAAGTAGAGCGCGGCCGGCGGGTCGGCGTGCGATGCGGCGTTGACCAGCTCCTGCGGCGTCCCGCTGTGCGTTTTGTAGTTTTTCAGCAGCCAGCTTTTTACCACGCCGCCCCGATTGCTGAACGTGACCCGAAACAGATCGGTATCGACGGTGGTGGTTTCTTCTTTTTTCGCGGCGATCGGAGGCGCGGTGGTCTCCGAGGCGGGCGCGGCGGCCGGTACTCCCGCTTCTGCCGGCGTGGCCGGCGCGGTAGGCGCGCCGGGCGCGGGCGGCTCAATCTGCGTGGCTGCCGGAACCGCCTTTTTCACCGGCGGGGGCGCTACCGTTTTGTAAAAATATGGCGTAACGAACAAGACCACGCCCATCAGGATAAATGCGAGCAACAGCCGCAGTTCCATAGACAATTCTTTGGGTTTTTCGGGACCGCGAGGTGTTCCGCCGCTAGTAGGTTCGGCCATTCTGTTTTAGTCTTCCAGGCGCTGCCGGTTTACCGGACGGGATCGACACCGCCCGCATGAAAGGGATGGCACTTCACCAGCCGCTTGGTCCCCATCCAGACGCCCCGCCACGCTCCATACTTCTCGACCGCCTGCAACATGTATTCCGAGCAAGTCGGGTGGAACCGGCAGGCCGAAGGCAGCAGCGGCGAAATGCACATCCGATAGAAACGCAGCACCGCTATTACGACCCATTGCATCGGGCGAACAGGCGTTGCACTTCCCGCTCCAGATCCGGAAACGGGACTTCCATCGCCTTGCGCCGTGGATTGAATATGATTGACCACTCCGGCCTCAATTGTGCCAGATGCAGGCGCACGGCCTCACGCACACGCCGCCGGATACGGTTGCGCACCACCGCTTTGCCGAGCGCGCGCGGCGTTGTGAAACCGATGCGCGGCCCGCCAGCCTCCGGCTCCCGCACGCAGAACGCCGCAAAGAAGGGGCTTGAAAAGCGAGTCCCCCGGTCGTAAACCCGGCGGAAATCGGTGGATCGCAACAGACGGACACGTTTCGGGAAACCAGGTATGCTTACCTCTCGGAGCTGACAGTGAGTTTGTGGCGGCCCCGCGCGCGCCGCCGCGCCAAAACGGCCCGCCCGTTCTTTGTTTCCATCCTGGAGCGGAAGCCGTGCGTCTTCGCGCGCCGGCGGTTGTTCGGTTGAAAGGTACGTTTAGGCATGTTACTCCAAACTTCACAGTATAGCGCGCCGGGGCGGCTCTGTGGGGTTCCCCAAACGATTCGGGTGCGCGACACAAAATGGAACGGCAGGGCCACTTTCTTTTTTTGTGGCCTTAAACCTAGCGTAGTAGTACGCTAGGTATTAGGAGGTTCCCAATGACCGAAGCTCTTTCCGCGCTCGAAGCTCAGCGCGCGCAGACACAGTTCCAGATCAGTCGACTCGGCGATATGCGTTCTGGGTCGATTACCAGCACGGGCGGACGATGTGGCAACCCAGGGTGCCACTGCCGCCGGCCCGATGACCCGGGCCATGGCCCTTTCTATCGCTTGACCCGCAAAGTCAATGGAAAATCCGTTACGGAGACCTTTAGCACAGCGACGGCTCTGCGCAAGGCTCAGCAGGAAGTCGAAGAGTTCCATCGCTTCCGTCAGCTCGGTCACGATCTGTTGGAAGTCAACGAGAAAATCTGCAAGTTGCGGCCGGTGGAGGACACTTTGACCGCACAGGAAAAAAAACAGCAGAAGCGATCCAACAAGAAGTCGCCCAAGAAGTAGGTCGGACGGTACAGATCGTCCTCGGCGATTGGCATAAGACCGGCACGATCGATCTTGAGGCCGTCGAGATGCTGGTGCGGGACTCTATGCACCACGCCGGGGCAATAGCCATGCAGCGGTTGTTGTGTATGCCGGCGGCGCACGACCGCCAAGTCCCCTGCGGCTGCGGTCAGCAAGCTCGATACCGCGAAACGCGCCCGAAGCAGATCCTGACCATGCTGGGGCCTGTGGTCTACGATCGAGCCTACTATCTCTGTCCGAGTTGCCATCAAGGACACAGTCCCCGCGATCGGGAACTTGACGTAGTCGGGACGGAGTGTTCGCCCGGCGTGCGACGTATGATGGCCATGGTAGGAAGCGAGACCAGCTTCGATAGTGGCCGCCAACGGCTGCACCTGCTGGCCGGCCTGGAGGTCACTACCAAAGCTGTCGAACGCCACGCCGAAGCCATCGGTGCCGATATCGCCGAACGGGAACAGGCCCAGCGAGATCGCATCGTGCAATTGGAGTTTCCCGACATCTTGGGCGCTGCCGTTCCCGTGCTGGTCGTCGAAATGGATGGCACCCAATTGCCGATGGTACACGCCGAGTTGGAAGGGCGCGCCGGCAGATCCCAGGGGCAGCCGGCACGCACCCGGGAAGTCAAACTCGGGTGTGTCTTCACCCACACCACCACCGACGCGGAAGGCCGACCCATTCGGGATGCCGCTTCCACCACCTATACCGGGGCCATCGAAACTGCTGAACTGTTTGGCCGTCGGCTCTACGCCGAAGCCTTCGAACGGGGATGGGATCGGGCCAAAAGGAAAGTGGTGCTGGGCGACGGTGCCGAGTGGATCTGGAATATCGCAGACCAGCATTTTGCTGGCGCCATTCAGATCATCGACATCTGGCACGCGCGCGAGCATCTCTGGGATGTAGCCGCTAAGTTATTTCCCTCCGACGAGAAGCAACGGAAGCGTTGGGCCAAGAAGCTAATCCAAAAACTAAACCGAGGCAGAGTCGAAAACGTCGTCAGTGAACTGCGCAGCTTCCCCACACGCAAGGCACAGTTACGCGATGAGCTTCGTATCCAAGCCGACTACTTCGAACGGAACCGAAATCGCATGCGCTACCCCAAATTCCGCAAGCAGGGTCTATTCATAGGCTCTGGAGTCATCGAGGCAGGATGCCGAACGGTGATCGGGTCCCGTCTCAAGCAGTCCGGCATGTTCTGGACAGTGCGCGGTGCCAATGCCATCATCGCCTTGCGCTGCAACCGGCTGTCCGGCAAATTCGAGGACTACTGGGCTTCTCGCTCGGCGGCCGCCTAAAATCATCCACAATTATGTCGCGCACCCAAACGATTCTTCAACTTCTCTTCAATTCGCGCGCTTCAAATCCACCTTGGCGGACAGCTTATTGTCCCCATCGTGGCCGGTTACGTCCCCGCGGATGGTCTCGCCGTCGAAAACCAGGTCGAAAGCCAGAAATCCCTTAGCGTCGTCGCCTTCCGGGACCACTTCGAAGGTGAGCTTCCCCGCTTCCAGTTTCCCCTTCCGGATGGCCCATTGCTGGTCTTCGTTCGGGCCAGCCGTTCCCGTGACTTGGGCGCCATCCACTTTCAGGTTCATTACCGCCGAATCGGGCTTGACCTCCCCATCGGGAGTGGTGATATCGAACTTGCCGGTCCATTTGCCGGTCAGCTCTCCGGCGGTTGCCGATAAGGTCAGCGCGCTCAACAACAAAAGGCAGATTAACGTTTTCATGGCTCCTCCAGCCAACTGGTCTGATATGGTGCATAACGAGATCGCCACGAAATTTGTTCCGGTAGAGTGTCTACGTCCCCCGGCGGTTGCCATAAAGCTCCACGTGCAGCCTGGGACTGAAGCGGAAGCCTTCCTGCTTGCAGATCTCCGCCAGCCACACGCTACGCTCGCGCAGCACCTCCGCTTCGACGCCCTCGGGCATCAGGATGATAGCGCCGGCATCCGCCTGCAGGGCATCTACCAACGCGCGCACTTCCGTCATATCGTCCGGATTGGCGATCACGAACTTCAGTTGGTGCGCATAGGCCGCCATTAAGCGGCGCAGGATCTCGGGCTGGATACGCAAACTTTCATGCCGCCCGGCCCAGTCACCCTCGGGCGTGGAGTTGGCCAACTTGGGGCTGATGCTCATCAGGTCGCATGCGACAGGCGCGAATACCGTACCGGCCGTCTCGATGGTGATGTGCCTCTGGCGCGCCCGCAAGGCTTCCGTCAACTCGACGATCTGGGCCGCGATCATCGGCTCGCCGCCGGTTACCACCACGTGCCGGGCTGGGTAGGATTCCACCGCGGCCAGGATGCGCTCGATAGTCCAATCGTCGCCTTCGGGCTGCCATGACGTGTAGGGCGTATCGCACCAGGAGCAGCGCAGATTGCAGCCGCTCGAGCGCACGAAAACGGATGGCACGCCCACCAGCGAACCTTCGCCCTGGATGGAGTAGAAGATCTCAGCGATCCGCAATACCGGCCTCTTCGAATCCTTTATGCCGCAACAGGCAGGAATCGCATTGTCCGCAGGGCTGCCCTTGCGCATCCGGATCGTAGCAACTGTGGGTCAAGCTGAAATCCAAGCCGAGATCGCGCCCGAGCCTCACGATCGCGGCTTTGGATAGCTGGATCAGGGGCGTGTGAATGCGGATGGCCAAACGGTCTTCCACGCCCGCTTTTGTGGCCAGATTGGCCATGCGTTCGAAGGCCTCGATGTACTCGGGGCGGCAGTCCGGATAGCCGGAGTAATCCAACGCATTCACGCCAATGAAAATGTGCGGCGCTTCCAGTACCTCGGCCCACGCCAACGCGAACGACAGGAAGATGGTGTTGCGCGCCGGAACATAAGTCACCGGGATACCGTGCGACATATCATGCGCCGAGCGCCCCTTGGGGACCGCCAGGTCATCGGTAAGGGCGGAGTGGCCGATCTGCCGCAGGTCGATGCGGGCTACCACGTGCCGCGCCGCGCCCAACGCCTGAGCCACGCGCGCCGCCGCGTCTAACTCCACGCGGTGCCGCTGGCCGTAGTCGAATGACAGCGCATAACACTCGAAACCTTTCCTGCGAGCGAGCGCCAGGCAGGTGGAGGAGTCCAGACCGCCGCTGAGCAGGCACACGGCTTTGGGGAGGCCCATCAGTTCTTCCCGGCCGCGCCTTCGCCACGATCCCCGCCGTCTCGTCGATGGTCAGAAACTGATTCGCCGCCATGCCCGGCAATTTCTGCTTCGCGCCGCTGGGCCACTCGATCTCGATCGCTCTGCACCTCGGGATCGCCGCCCAGTCCGAACGTCAGCGCCAGATCGCTTTGCGAGCAGTAACTCGATCCGCTGCGCACCATGTTCCATTGCTTGCCCGACTTACTGCCGACCCGCACCACCGCGCCGATGCCGTCGCGATTCGATTTGCGCCCCACCAGCCGCACGCAGATCCAGTTATTCCGGTTGCCGCCATCGTTGCGGAACAGATAGGCGGGGCCGTCGTTGGTGGTGACCACGATATCCAGATCGCCATCGCGGTCGATAATCGGCATAGGCCGCGCCGCGCGCCACCACCGGCCGGTTGAAGGCCGCGCCCATGCGCGCCGTCACATTATCGAACTGCCCGCTTGCCCAGATTGTGGAACAGCAGCGGCGGCTCCTTGTATTGCACCTTGGGCTGCACGCGGCCGATCTGCTCTTCGATGTGCCCATTGGCCGCGAAGATATCAGGGTAGCCATCCAGGTCGTAATCGAAGAAGAAGGCGCCGAAAGTCAGGGTCAGCAGGCTGGCGCGGCCCACCGTCGAAGAAGGCGCTTCGTCCACAAACAGCCCCGTGCCTTCGTTGTGATACAGGCCCAGCATCTGGTTGGAGAAGTTGCCGACCAGCAGGCCCGGCCGTCCGGAGCGGTCGTAATCGGCGGCGTCCACGCCCATGGCGCCGCGCGCCACGCCATCCTCGCCGAACGCCACGCCCGCCGCCATGCCTTCTTCGGTAAACGTGCCGTTGCGATTGTTGCGGTAAAGCTTGTTCGGCTGCGTGTCGTTGGAGACGAAGAGGTCCGGCCAGCCATCGCCGTTATAATCCAGCACCGTCACGCCCAGCGACTTACTGGTGGGATCGCCCACGCCGGCTTTCTTGGCTGACATCTTCGAACTTGCCGTTGCCCAGGTTGTGATAGAGCTTGGACGAAGTTCCTTTGTAAGATTCGGGCGTGCAGTACGATTTAGTCGCGCCATCGAGCGAGCACCATAGGTCGCCCTTGCGGCGTCCACTGCACGTAGTTGGCGACGAACAGGTCCAGCTTGCCGTCGCGATCGTAATCGACCCAGGCCGCGCTGGTGCCGAAGTTGGCGTTGTCGATCCCGGCGGCTTTGGTCACGTCGCGGAACTTGCCGTGGCCTTCGTTGTGGAACAGGCGGTCGCCTTCGAGAGCCGTGATGTAGACGTCGTCCCGGCCGTCGTTATCGTAATCGCCGATGGCCACGCCCATGCCGTACATCTCCACGTCGAGACCGCTGCCCGCGGTGATGTCGGTGAACGTGCCGTCGTGGTTGTTGCGATAGAGCGCCGGCAGGGACTTGCGGCCGCGCGGCGTCCAGTCCTTGCTGTTGATAAGCAGAATGTCGGGCCAGCCGTCGCCATCGGCGTCGAACCACGCCACGCCGGAGCCCAGGGTCTCCGGCAGAAATTTCTTGCCGGCGCGTCCGCTGTTATGCACGAATTTGATGCCGGCCTGCGCGGTGACGTCGGTGAAGGTGATCGGCGCGAAGTGTCGACACGGCTGCGCGCCTCCGGCCGCCAGCGCCAGCAACAGGGCAAGCGGAAGAATGCGCCAGGCTATTATTGACGTCACTGGGCACCTCCCGCGGCGGACACAATGGCCTTAGAGCGCGTGCGCCGGAGACTCCAGCGGCACGCTTTCGTGATCGTGAATCTGTTGGCGCTCGTTGTTGTTTTCGGGGCTGAGCAGGCGGGGCTTGGCCGTAATGGCTTGGGCGGATTCCTCCGCTTTGAAGCGCTGGAAAAGCGCCTGTTCGCGCGCGGCGCCGGCGAGCATCGCCCAGACCGCGGTAGCACAGCATGCGTGTGTAGTGCATTTGCAAATCCTCTGGGTCCACGTCGCAGACGCGGTCCAGATACTTGAGCGCCTCCGCGTATTTTCGTTGCAGAAACAGAATGCGCGCCGCCTGGTTCAGCGCCACGCGGTCGCGCGGATACATGCCGAGCGTAGTGTTAAGCGAATGCAGCGCGTCGTCATACTTGCCGTCGGCCTTCTCGATCATGGCCTTGAAGAAGTAGATGCGGCCCAGCTTTGGATTGATCTTCAAGCGCCTGCTCGATATACGGCTTGGCGGCCTCGGTCTCGCCTTCCTGAATCAGGGCGCGCGCCACGTTGAGCCAGCCATCGGCGTAGCCCGGCTCGGCTTCGGTGACTTTCTTGAAAGCGTATTCGGCGCCTTTCAGATCGCCCTGCAGCAGCAGCCCGATGCCCCAATCGTTCCAGCGCTCGCGATCCTTTTTCTCGCACCACCGGCGTCCAGGCGGATTTGCCGAGCGGCACGCTGGCCTTGGCCGAAGCCACCACGACGATGGGCAGATCCGGGATGTGGTCCTTGATCTTGCCGGAAACATCCTGGCGGAATGTTGTGCGGATCGAAGCTGTATTCCAGGCTGTTGAAGCTGGCCGACAGCAGCTTCGGGTCCTGGCCCGGCTTGGGCTGCCCGGCATAGGCGAACTGCGTGTAGTAATACGAGAACTTGCGGTAATTCAGCTTGGCGGTGAAAGTGAGTGGGCCCTTGGCGTCCTTGGGAACCTTCACGCGGAAGTGCGCCACGTCGGCCGCGCCCGGCGGAATCAGCCGGACATACAGCACGCTGCGCGCCTGCCACGCATTGCGTTTGTTGATCATGATTGCCGTCGCCATCGAGCTGATAGGCGCGATAGAAATGCGCGCCCGGTTCCACCGGGCCCTTGCCGTCGTCCTCCACCGGCCGCTCCAGAAGATCACGCGGCCGTCGGCATCCTGGCCCTGCAGTTCCAGCCAGACGTCGAAAGCATCCACCGTGCCGCCGGGGAAGAAGTGGCCGATCTTGCGCGTGCGCACGACCACGTCCACGCGCGCTGTGGAGCCCGGCTCCAGATGAATGCCCGAGTGGTCGATCGGCGCCGCCACCTGCCCGACTTCGCGGATCGACGGCGTTGCCGGATTGTTCGGCTTCCTCGCCCACGGCGAAGCCGGTCATAGCCTGCGGAGCCTTGCCCGCGCGCCGCACCATCGGGCGTGTCCGTGTCCTTCACCGGCGAGACGGCGAAGATATCCACAGAGATGAAGCCGGAAGTGCAGGAACTTTTCGGTCAGCGTCAAGCTGCGCCTGGTCCTGATTGGCGTACGGCACGGCGGTGTTGGCGGCCGGGAAGCGGTGCGAATGCACCTGGCCGCCGTGATTGCCCGGATCGTCGGAGGCGACCAGCGGCATGTGGCAATCCGCGCAGTTCTGCGTCTTCGGCGGATAGTAGAACGATCGCGCGCCCTGCCCGGAAACGCCGCTGGCCTGCCAGTTGTCGTAGTCGTTGAAGCCGCGGAACCAGCGATAGTGGTTCACCGGCACGTCCAGATGCACCTTGTGGCAGGCCGCGCAAAACTCGGCCGAGTCCTCGCGCATGAACGGCTTCATGAACGTGCGCCGGTGCGGCTCCGGATTCAGATAGGTCATGAAGTAATCGGCCGCCTGGACGATCTTGTTCTTGCTGCTGAGCAGTTCATGCAGCGGCGGATACTGCACGGTGAATCCGGCGTTTCCCATGGAGCTGTCCACGTGCGTGATGGCGTGGCACGACGTGCAAGACAGGCCGGCGCGCGCTTCCGGCGTATCGATCTGTTCTTTGATGGGCCTGTCGAAGCGGCCGTTGAAGAAGACCGCGTGATCGTGGCAGCCCGCGCACCACTTACTCGGCTGCGTGCCGACAACGCTCTGCATGTATTCGATCGACTTCCGGTAGAACTGATTGTTGAACGACGCGAAATGGTGCATGGAGCTTTTCCACTGCTGGTAGATGTCCTTGTGGCAGCGCGCCGCAAGCCTCCGAATCCATGAAGAAGTTCGAGGGGATGATGCCGCCCACGTTGGTCTTGGCCGACGAGGGAAAGAACGGCGACTGCGGACCGCCGCCCTCCTCGTCCATGGAGACGGGCACGACGAGGGGATTGCGGATGCGATCGTCCGGGTTCGGATGAGCCTTGCGATAGAGTGCTGTGGCGCCGGGAAGAGCCACCAGCAGCGCCAGACCGGCCACATAAGCATTGCGGAAACCGGGGCTGGTACGGCGCAGGGCGTAAGGGAGAAAAGCCAGCAGAGCGAGCGCGGCTACAATTATGTGGGCCTGCAGGACGGCGCGATGCGGCGTGGTGTTTCCGCGGACCGCGAGGAAGATGCCCGCCAGCGCCGTAATGAGAAATAGCCCGCCCGCCACGGGCATTTGCCGGAGAAACCAGAGCAGTAGGATCGCCACGACAACACCCAGCACCAGATGCAGCACCACGTTGCCCATGTAGAAAATGGTCGGTGAAGCGAATGCGGCGACATACGCGGTATTGACCAGCAACAACAGCAGTAAGATGCCGGCGAACCGGACGAGCTTCTCGTGTTTCACTTTTTGCCACCCCGAAGGCGATGGCCAGTAGTGTATCACTCGATAGCACGGGGAGCTATAGCATTTTGAAGTTAGTATCTATCTATTAGTTGGCAGACTCTCAGAACGGCAGGATCTCCTCGCGCACCGGATCGAAGTCGATTCGCCGCTTCTGCATGTACGAGATATTGCCCAGGTGCGAGGCCTGCGCCGAGCGATGCCCGATCAGCACGTCGCCGTTGGGCCGCTTGCGGGAGCGCACGCACTCCAGGAAGTTGTTCACATGGTCTTCGTCAATCTTGCTGAAAGCCTGCACAATAACCGGTTTGGCGTTGCGGCCCACCGGGTGAAATTCGTAGTGCCCGCGATCGATCCACAGGCGGCCGTCCGTGCCGGCAATCTCCACCGCCGCGCCGGTGATTCCCGGAACCAGCGTGGCTTCGAAAGTGGCGGTGAACTCGCCGGGATATTCCAGCAGCACGTTGATCGTGTCCGGCGCCGTGCGGCCATCCTTATATTTATATACGCCGCCCGCCGCGGATGCTGAGAACGGTATCTCCTGCCCCATAAACATGTGCACCACGTCGATCCAGTGCGTGAACAGGTCCGTCACCTGGCCGCCGCCGAAATCCAGGTAAGCGCGCCAGTTGAAGTACTGCTGCGGATCGTAGTCGCGCCACTTCAGCGGTCCCAGGAAATGCGCCCAATCGAGATTGGAGGGCTGCGTCTGCAGCGATTCCGGCGCCAGCCGCAGGTGATAGCCGTTGCCGTGCCACCAGGTGCGCGCCAGCGTGATCTTGCCCAGTTTGCCGGTGTCGAAATATTCGTGCTTGGCCTGCAGATAGTGCTGCCCGGAGCGCTGCTGCATGCCCACCTGGCAAACGCGCTCGTTCACGCGCGCGGCTTTCACGATGAGCGGACCTTCCTCGATCGTGCGCGTCAAAGGCTTCTCCACGTACACGTCCTTGCCGGCGTTCAGCGCGTCGATGGCGGTCTGGGCGTGCCAGTGATCGGGCGTGGCGATCAGCGCCACATCCACTTCCTTCATTTCGAGCAGCTTGCGATGGTCCTTGAAATCCTTCGCCTGCGGCGCCTTCTCGCGGGCCTTGTCGATCTGCGCGCCGTAGATGTCGCACACCGCCACCACATCGACATTGGCCTTCTGGAAATTCCCCATGTCGTAACGGCCGCGATCGCCGCAGCCGATCACGCCAAGCTGAATGCGGTCGTTGGCTCCCATGACACGGGAGTAGGAAAGCGCCGTAACGGCGGAAACACCGCGCAGAAAATGGCGGCGGTCGAGCGAGATTTCAGACATAAGTTTCATTATATGCGCTTGGCGGAGCGCTTCACGCGTGGACGCACGTAGTGAAACCGAATCAGGTAGATCTTGTCGCCCTTACCGTGTTTCGCGACCTTGAGCAGATCGACGATGCCTAGAAAGCCCGACTCTCGCGCCAAATCCCCAGTGATGTCCGGAAGACCGATCGGCTCGATCGAATCCACCTCGATCTCTCCCTCTTCCATACGATACCGGGCGCCTACTTTCACGTGCGGACGGGTCCATATGCGGATACTACAAGTGATTTCGCCGCGGCGGACTCCCTCCCGCAGGCGCTTGGTGAACACCATAAGGAGAGTTTACACTCGCGGAAGGCAACAGAATACAATCGTGGGGTGAGTAAAGCGCGGATTCTGGTAACGGGCGGCGCGGGGTACATCGGTGCGCACACGGTCCGGCAGCTTTTGCGGCAAGGCCATGAGGTTACGGTCGTGGACGATTTGTCGCGCGGGTACCGGCACAACGTGGAAGCGCCCTCGTTTCATCAGTTGCGCGTGCAGCAGACCGATGAGATGGCTGCGCTGCTAGCGGGACACGATGCGGTGATTCACTTCGCGGCCTATATCGCAGTCGGCGAATCGATGCGCGTGCCGGAGGTCTATTTCGAGAACAACGTGAGCGGATCGCTATCGCTTTTGACGGCGATGGTGCGTGCCCAAGTGAAGCATCTGGTTTTCTCGTCGACGGCGGCGGTGTATGGAACACCGCATGCGTCGCCGATTCTGGAGAGCTTTCCCATTGCGGCGGTGAACCCGTACGGCGAATCCAAAGTGATGGTGGAAACCCTGCTGCAGTGGTTCGATGCGATACACGGATTACGCAGCGTCAGTCTGCGCTACTTCAATGCGAGCGGCGCGGACCCGGCCGGCGGGCTGCGCGAGGAGCACGATCCCGAAACGCATTTGATCCCGCTGATGCTGCGGGCGGTCGCGACGGGCCAGCCGTTCACCGTATTCGGCAACGACTACGACACGCCGGACGGCACGTGCATCCGCGACTACATCCATGTGAACGATTTGGCGGATGCGCACATTCTGGCGGTGGAGGCGCTGCTGGCGGGAGGCGGATCGGACCAGTTCAATGTGGGGACGGGCCGCGGGCATTCGGTGCTGGAGATGATCCGGGGCGTGGAAGAAGTAACGGGACAGAGGCCGCCGTATGTGGTGGGCGCGCGGCGCGAGGGCGATCCGCCGGCTCTGGTGGCGAATGCCGATAAGCTGCGCGGGTTGTTGGGGTGGGCGCCGCGATACGCGGGGATGCGAGAGATTATTGCGACCGCTTGGGCGAGCTTCGCTCAAGGTGGCTAGGGGTTTGATTAACAGCCGCAAAACGGCGCGTGGGCAGTTATTGACGGAATTGAGGCGCCCACGCGCCTTTGCGGCTAGGAAGAGGTGGTGCATGAAATTATTGGCTGTTTGTCTATTGGCGGGCTGCATGTTTGCTCAAACTTCTTACGATTTGCTGCTTAAGGGCGGCCATGTTATCGATGGCAAGAACAAGATTAGCGCCGTGCTGGATGTAGCCATCGCGGACGGCAGGATAGCGGCGGTGGCCGCGGATATTCCGGTTGCGAAGGCCGCCAAGGTGGTGGACGTCTCGGGGCTGTACGTGACGCCGGGACTGATAGATATGCACGTCCACGTCTATGCGGGAACCGGGCAGCGCGGGGCCTATTGCGGAGACAACAGCGTCTATCCGGATGGCTTTACTTTCCGCGTGGGCGTGACCACTGTGGCCGATGCCGGAAGCTCGGGGTGGCGCAACTTCCCGGATTTCAAAGACCGGGTGATCGACCGCGCGAAGACCCGCGTGCTGGCTTTCCTCAACATTGTGGGCCACGGCATGGCGGGCGCTCCCGAGCAGGATCTCAATGAGATGGATTCGAAAGCCGCGGCCGAAATGGCGCTGCGCTATAAAGACACGATTGTGGGCATCAAGACCGCGCATTACGCAGGTCCTGAATGGACGCCGGTGGAGCGCGCCGTGGACGCGGGCACGCTGGCGAATATCCCGGTCATGGTGGACTTCGGCACGTTCCGCCCGGAGCGTCCGTTTCAGGAACTGGTGCTGAAGAAGCTGCGGCCGGGGGACATCTACACGCATACCTACCTGAGCTGGGTTCCGATACTGGACGATAGCGGGCACATCCTACCGTATCTTTTCGAAGCGCGGAAAAGGGGCGTGATCTTCGATGTGGGCCATGGCGGCGGCAGTTTTCTTTTCCGGCAGGCGGCGCCGGCCATGCGGCAGGGTTTCGGACCGGATTCGATCTCGACCGATTTGCATATCGGCAGCATGAACGCGGGGATGAAGGACATGCTCAACGTGATGTCAAAGTTTTTGAATCTGGGGATGCCGCTCGATGAAGTGATTCAACGTTCGACGTGGACGCCGGCGCGAGAAATCAAGCACGAGGAACTCGGCAACCTGTCGGTGGGGGCAGCGGCGGATATCGCGGTGCTGCGCGTGGAGGAGGGGCAGTTCGGATTCGTGGATACATATGGCGCCCGGATGAACGGGACGCGGAGGCTCGCGTGCGAACTGACGGTTCGGAACGGGAAAGTGGTGTACGACCTGAATGGGATTACGCGGGAGGATTGGGAGAAGCTCGGCAAATATCTGGCGCAGGGCGATGGTCGGTGGGATGGCACTTTGGCCGGCGAAGTGAGGCGTAGAAAGTAGGGAGAAATGGGATGGCGGGTCGATCGGCAATTCTCTTTTGGGCAATGACAGGCGTCTCCGGATTGCTTGCGCAGGCTCCCCCGCTCACGCTTCAGGACGCACTGGAGCGGGCGCGCAAGGTGGCTCAGCAGTATCAATCGGCGGTGATCACCGCGGAACTGGCGCATGAGGACCGGGTGCAGGCCAAGGCGGCGCTGCTGCCGACGGTGACCTGGTTTAACCAATATATCTACACGCAGGGCAACAGCACGCCGTCGGGCGTTTTCGTGGCCAACAACGGCGTACACGATGTACAACAACCAGGCGATGGTCCACGGCGACATTTACGCGCCGGGCAAGCGCGCCGATTACCAGCGGGCGATCGCGGCGGAGGCGGCGGCGCGAGCCAGGGCGGAGATTGCGTCGCGGGGCCTGGCGGCGACGGTGGTGCAGGATTATTACGGATTGCTGGCGGCGCAGACGGAAATACACGAACGCCGGAGCAGAGCCTGGAGGAAGCGCGGCAGTTCGTGGAGATCACGCGCAAACTGGAGAGTCGGCGGCGAGGCGGCGCATTCCGATGCGGTGAAGGCCGAGATACAGCTGGCGCAGCGGGAGCGCGACGCGCAGGATGCGCAGGTGGGCGTGGAGCGCAGCCGCATCGGATTTGGAGTGCTGTTGTTTACCGACTACACCCAGGAGTTTTCGGTGGAGGACGATCTGATGACGGCGCCGCCGCTGCCCGCACGGGCGCAAGTGGAGGAAATGGCCGGCCGCAACAATCCGGACATCCGCGCGGCGCAGGCCACGGTACGGCAGGAGCAGTTCGAGGTGGCGTCGGCGCGGGCGGCTTATCTTCCGGCGTTGTCGTTCGATTATTTTTTTGGGATCGACGCCAATCAGTACGCCATTTGGAACCGGGATCACCGAACGCAACCTGGGATCGGTGGCGCAAGGCACGCTGACGATTCCGATGTGGAATTGGGGCGCGACGCGCAGCAAGGTGCGGCAAGGGCAGTTGCGGCTGCAGCAGGCGCGCATGGATTTGAGCCTGGCGCAGCGGCAACTGCTGGCGAATTTGAATGCGTATTATCTGGAGGCGCAGGTGGCCAGCGCGCAACTGGAATCGTTGCGGCGGTCGGTGGATCTGTCGGAGGAGAGTTTGCGGTTGACGCTGCTGCGCTACGAGGCGGGAGAGGTGACGGTGCTGGAAGTGGTGGATGCGCAGAGCACGCTGGCGCAGGCGCGCAATGCATATGACGATGGCCTGGTGCGGATACCGGGTGGCGCTGGCCGGATTTGCAAACTCTGACCGGGGAGTTTTGAGATGAGAAGGACTGCCGGTACGCTGGTCGTGCCCGCGCTGTTGATGGCTATGGCGGCTGCGGCAAGAAGGAGGAAAAAGAAGCGGAGCCGATCGTTCCCGTGCAGGTGACCGCGGCGCGCAGCGATTCGATCCGGCGGATCGTGGAAGCGGATGGCATTTTGTATCCGCGGAACCAGGCTTCCGTGGTGCCGAAGATCAGCGCGCCCGTGCGCACTTTTTACGTGAATCGCGGGGATCACGTGCGGGAAGGGCAGTTGCTGGCGCTGCTCGAGAACCGCGACCTGGCGGCGGGGGCCAAGAAAGCAAGGGCCAATGCGATCAGGCGGAGGCCAATTATCGAAGCACCACGGCGGCCACGATTCCGGAAGAAGTGATGAAGGCGCAGACCGACGCGCGGGCCGACAAAGAGGCGATGGACGCGGCGCAGAAAGTCTACGAAAGCCGGCAGAAGCTGTACAAAGACGGCGCGCTGGCGCGCAAGCTGGTGGACGATGCGCAGGTGGCCTATGCGCAGGCGCGCAGCCAGTACGAGGCGGCGCGAGCAGCATCTGGAAGCACTGCAGAGCGTGGGCAAGCAAGAGCAGATCAAGACGCCGCGGCGCAGGTGGAGACGGCCAAGGCGCATTATCAGGGGGCGGAAGCGCAACTGGCGTACTCGGAGATACGCAGTCCCGATCAGCGGGGTCATCGCGGAGCGCGGGGTTTATCCGGGAGAGATGGCCAGCGCGGGCGCGCCGCTGCTGACGGTGATGGATGTTTCGAGAGTGGTGGCGCGGGCGAATATTCCGCAGAGCCAGGCGGGCTACTTGAAGGTGGGCGACGCGGCCACGGTGACAGGCCAGCGGCGAGGACGGAGGGAGCATTGCAGGGCAAGGTGACGGTGGTGAGCCCGGCGGTGGATCCGAACAGCACGACCGTACAGGTCTGGGTGGAGACGGCGAATCCCGGCGAACGGCTTAAACCAGGCATTACGGTGCATGTTTCGGTGGTGGCGGCGACCATCCGGGATGCCGTGGTGGTTCCGGCGGCGGCGCTGCTGCCCGCCGACGATGGCGGGACGCAAGTGATGGTGGTAGGGGCGGACGCGGTGGCGCATGCGCGCAAGATCGAGACCGGCGCGCGCGAGACGGGGACAAAGTGCAGGTGGTGAAGGGGCTGAAGCCGGGCGAGCAGGTGGTGACGGTAGGCGGAATGGGCGTTGGAGGACGGGGCCAAGGTGCGGGTGGAGAAGGAGCGCTCGTGAACGGCGGCGAGCACTGGACGGCGCGCCACGCCAAGCCGATCATCTTCGTCATCGTGACGCTGGTGGCGGTGGGCGATTTATCTGGCGAACAGCATTCCGGTATCGGTGTTTCCGTCGACGGACTTTCCGCGCGTGGTGATTGGCGTGGACAACGGCGTGGCGCCGATCGACCAGATGCTGGTGACGGTGACGCGGCCGATCGAGGAGGCGGTGAACAGCGTGCAGGGAGTGGAGCTGGTGCAGTCGATCACCAGCCGCGGGCAGGTGGAGGTGGACCTGTTCTTCTCGTGGAAAGTGGACATGTATCCGCACGCTGGAGCTGGTGAACGCGGCGCTGGCGCGCGTGCAGGCGACGCTGCCGCCGACGGCCAAGGTGACTGCCAACCGGCTGACGTTCGCGGCGTTCCCGATCATGGGCTACAGCCTGACGTCGGACACGCATGCCGCAGACCAAGCTTTGGGAGATGGCGACGTACGACGCTGAAGCCGCGGCTGAACCGGATGAACGGCGTATCGACGGTGGTCATTCAGGGCGGGCAGGAGCCGGAGTTCGAGGTGCGGCCGGATCCGGCCAAGCTGCTGGAGAGCGGCAGGTGAGCGTCCCGGCGTTGCTGGATGCGATCGGCCGCGAGCAACCTGATCGATTCGCCGCGGCTGATCGAGAACCGGCACGAGCTGGTGTTGAGCCTGGTGAGCGGGCAGGCGCGCACGCCGGAACGAGATCGCGAACATCGTGGTGAAGACCACGCCCGCCGGCGCGCCGATCCGCATCGGCGATCTGGGGACGGTGCTGCCGTCGGTGAAGCCGGTGTATACGATCGTGACGGCGAATCGAGAAGCCGGCCGTGCTGCTGAACATCTACCGCCAGCCGGACAGCAACACCGTGGCGGTGGCGGACGCGGTGCATGCGGAGATCGATCGGCTGCGCAAGAGCATGCCGCGCGGGCGCCGTGCTGCAGCCGTTCTACGACCAGTCCGAGATCGTGAACGACTCGATCACGGAGCGTGCGCGACGCGATCCTGATCGGCCTGGTGCTGGCGTCGCTGATCCTGGTGCTGTTCCTGCGCGACTGGGGGACCTCGCTGGTGGCGGGGCTGGTGATCCCGGCCACGGTGGCGGTGACGTTCATCGCGCTGCGGGTGCTGGGCGAGAGCTTCAACCTGATGACGCTGGGCGGACTGGCGGCGGCGGTGGGCCTGGTGATCGACGATGCCATCGTGGTGGTGGAGAACATCGTGGCGCATCGCGATGCGGGCCAGACGCGTGGCGAAGCGATCCGCAGCGCGATCCGCGAGATTCGCGCCCCGCTGGTGGGATCGACCATCACGCCGATCGTGGTTTTCCTGCCGCTGATTTCGATTACCGGCGTCACGGGCGTGTTCTTTCGCGCGCTGGCGGTGACGGTGGGGATGGCGCTGCTGACGTCGCTGGCCCTGGCGCTGACGTGGACGCCGACGCTGAGCCATTACTTCATCCGGCAACGATCCGGCGCGGACCGCATCGCGAGGGCGTGCCGCCGCGCGCGATGCGGGTTTACGAGCGAGTGCTGCGCGGCATGCTGGAGCATCCTCTTGGATTCGCGGCGTTCGGCCTGGCAGTGATGGCGGGTTCTTACTTCTGCTATCAGGCGCTGGGCTCCGACCTGCTGCCGGGTATGGACGAGGGCGGATTCATCGTGGATTACACTCATGCCGGCGGGCTCGTCGCTCGAGGACACCAACCGCGTGGTTTCGGCGGTGGAAGGCATCCTGCGCGCGACGCCGGAGGTGGAGAGCACGTCGCGCCGGACGGGCCTGCAACTGGGCCTGGCGACGGTGACCGAAGCCAATCGCGGCGACATTTCCGTGAAGCTGAAGCGCAAACGGGAGCGCAGCGCGGAAGAAGTGATGGCGGAGGTGCGCGAAAAGGTCACCAAGCAGGAGCCGATGCTGGACGTGGAGTTCCCGCAGCTGCTGCAGGACATGATCGGCGACTTGACCAGCGCGCCGGAGCCGATTGTGATCAAGCTGTTCTCGCAGGACCCGCGGGCGCTGCGGCGAATGGGCGCCGAAGGTGGCGGACGGCGATCAAGAAGATTCCGGGCGTGGTGGACATGCTGAACGGGATCGATAACACGATCAGCGGGCCGGCGCTGACCTTCCAGGTGGATCCGGCGGTGGCGGCGCGCGCGGGGTTCACGCCGCAGGAAGTCGAAGCTGGATGCGAGCGCGATCCTGCAGGGCGAACCGGCGCCGACGCCGGTGGTGATCAACGACCGGGCCTACACGATCCGCGTGCGCTTTCCGGAGCAGACGCGCGCTTCGCTCGACGCGATTCGCAACACGCTGCTGGTGAGCTCGACGGGCAGAACGGCCACGCTCGGCTCGGTGGCGAACGATCGGAAGAGCCGGGGCAAACCGAGATTCGGCGCGAGAACCTGCAGCGCGACGTGGCGGTGACCGCGCGCCTGGAGGGGCTCGACCTGGGCGCGGGCATGGCAGCCGTGCAGAAAGTGGTGAACGGCTTGCATCTTGCCGGCAGGCATCCGGGTGGAGTACGGCGGCGCATACGAAGAGCAGCAGCGGTCGTTCCGCGATCTGGTGTTCGTGCTGGTGCTGGCGGTGGTGCTGGTGTTCATCGTCCTGCTGTTCGAATTCGGCAGCTTCGCCGCGCCGGTGGCGATTCTGGCGTCGGCGCTGCTTTCCACGTCGGGCGTGTTTCTGGCGCTGCTGGTCACGGGCACCACGTTCAATATCTCGTCGTTCATGGGGCTGATCATGGTGATCGGCATCGTGGCGAAGAACGGCATCCTGCTGCTGGACGCGGACCAGAAGTTCCGCGGCGAGGGACTGGCGGCCGAAGAGAGCATGATCCGCGCCGGGGAGCGGCGGCTGCGGCCGATCATGATGACGGCGCTGGCGACCGTGGCCGGCATGATTCCACTGGCGCTGGCATGGGGCGCAGGATCGCAGATGCTGCAACCGCTGGCGATCGCGGTGATCGGCGGGATCCTGGCGTCGATGGTGTTGTCGCTGGTGGTGACGCCGGCGGTGCACTACTATTTGGCGGACCGGTTGCGCGCATGAGCTATCCAACGCATACTTCAGCAGTTCTCCTCGCCGGACCGCGTGGAACGATCACGGTGGCTTCCATCCCGGTGGCCGAACCGGGTACGGGCGAGGTCCTGATCCGGATGGAAGCCTGTGGGCTTTGCCATTCCGATCTATTTGTCGCTTCGCTCAAGAAACTGCCGCTGACGCCGCTCACGTTGGGGCACGAAGGCATCGGGCGCATCGAGGCCGTGGGGCCGGGAGTGAGCGGGTGGGCCGAAGGCGACCGCGCCGGGATCACGTTTCTGGCATCCACTTGCGGCGTTTGCGCGCTGTGCACCACGGGCCGCGAGCGCTTCTGCCCGCGGCAACTCAATTTCGGCTACACGGTCAACGGCGCGCTGGCGGGTTACGCGGTAGCGCCCGCGCTGCTGTTGTTCCACGTGCCGGATGGGCTTCCGGCGGATGAAGCGGCGCCCTTGTGCTGTGCGGGGTGGACGGCGTACGGCGCGCTACGCGAAGCGGGCCTTCAGGCGGGCGAGTCCGTGGCGGTGTTCGGCATGGGCGGGCTGGGCCATTTGGCAATACAATATGCGCGGCGCCTCGGCCTGCGGGTGGCGGCCGTGGATGTTTCCGAGACAAGCTGGAGATGGCGCGCGCACTGGGCGCGGATCTGGCGCTGCCGGCCGAGAACGCCGGCCGCACATTGCAGAAACAGTGGGGCGGCGCGGATGCGGCAATTGTCTTGACCGGCTCTCCCGCGGCAATGGAGCCGGCCTTCCGCTCTCTCAAGCGCACAGGCACGCTGATCACCTCGCGGTCTGTCGACGAATCAGTACGAATTGCCGATCGTGGATACGGTGCTGAAGGGCATCTCGATCCGCGGCAGCTTTCTTGGAACGTACGCGGATCTGGAGGAGGTGTTCCGTCTGGCGCAGTGCGGCGTGGGGCGGGCGCACATTGAGCGGCACGCGCTCGAACAGGCTCCGCAATTGCTCGAAGAAAATGCGCCGCGGCGAAATTCTGGGCCGCGCCGTCGTGGTGTTCTGAGTCCTACCGTTGCCTTAGTGCCTGGTGGCCTTGAGGGCTTTGAACTTTTTGTTCTTGAACTTCTTGCTCTTGAACTTGTGGATCTTGTAGCTCTTGTGCTTGGATTGTTTGTAGCTGGTTTTCGCTAAGGCCGGCGTCTGCACGGGCAACAACATACCCGCGCCGATAATCAGGGCCGGCAGAACAAATCGAAGTCGCATCAATTGTATTTTATTGCGTACGTTGTGGCAAACCACAAGTACATCTTTAGAAAACACGCCGCCGTGATCACCACGCAAACCGCCGCGGCCGCCGAGCCAAAGCTGCTCGCTAGGGGCGTCTCAGATGCGCGGCGTGCCCGCCAGGTACGCTACGCCGAATCCGGCCGCCAGGCCGCCGATGTGCGCAGCGTTATCGATATTCAGCCCGGCAGCAGGCCGAAGATAAACATATAAACAGCCCAACGGACATACATACCGCGGATTGCCGCGCCGGCCGGCGAGTGGCGGTTGCGCACGCCCAGCGCGATCATGGCGCCGATCAAGCCCATGATCCCGGCGGACGCGCCCACCGATAGCGACGGGGGTCCAGAAAGTGCTGAGCAGAAACCCGCCCACGGTGGCCATAAAATAGACCACGATCAGCCGGCTGGCGCCATAAACGTCCTCCACCTGTGCGCCCAAATCGAACAGCACCCAGGAATTCATGCCGATGTGCAGCAGTCCGCCATGCAGAAAGCCGGCCGTCACCAGGCGCCACCATTGGCCTTAGCCATAATCGCCGCCCGGAACTTGGCTCCGAAGGCGATATAGCGTCTGCCCGTCCAAGCGAAAAAGCCGCCCTGCCCGACTCCGCTGGCTGAAGATGCGGTCGCCAGATACAGGCCAACGTTGATCGCAGGATAATCATGGTGACGAAACGGGCGTGCGGAATGAAGCCGCCCAAGATGGCGCCGGGGTCGCGCCGTTCCACGGCGCGCGGGCCAACGCGTTCGTTGCAGTAAGGGCAGACCTTATCGTTGGTGGTGATGAAGGCCCGGCAATTCGGGCACATGCGGCGCTGGTCCATGTTATCCTCATTGTACAACCCGCCTCTGCGGGGCCGCCGGTGCGCTTGACCGGCCGGCCCCTGCTTACACTCGGGCTTACGTCTATGAACGCAAACCCCTGCTGGGTGTCTTCCTCCACTGGCTGGGAGGCCTTGTCCTCCGCCAGCTTCTACCTCGGCTATCGGGGCGTAAAGCGTGGGCCTGGGAAACCTACTGGCTGGCCGGCGGCATATTCAGTTGGATCATCGCGCCTTGGATGCTGGCTCTCACCATGACGCAGCGACCTGTTCGCCGTCCTGCACGAAGCTCCCGGCAGCGTCTCTTCTGGGCCTACGCGTTTGGCGTGTTGTGGGGATTCGGCGGCCTTACTTTCGGCCTGACCATGCGCTATCTGGGAATGTCGCTCGGCATGGCGGTGGCGCTCGGGCTACACGGCCGCATTCGGCACTCTGCTGCCGCCGATTTTCCGCGGCGAGTTCTCGAGGCAGGTGCTGGGTACGCATTCGGGCCTGGTGATCCTGTTCGGCGTGGCGGTCTGCCTGACGGGCATCGCGTTTGCCGGCGCCGCGGGAGTATCCAAAGAGCGCGAGTTGTCGGAGGAACAGAAGCGCGCAGCCATCAAGAATTCAGCCTGAAGCGCGGCCTGCTGGTGGCCACGTTCTCCGGCATCATGAGCGCCTGTTTCGCCTACGGACTGGCGGCCGGCGATCCCATCAAACAGATCACGCTGCGGCACGGCACGCCGGTCTTGTGGCAAGGTCTTCCGGTGCTGGTCGTGGTGCTGGTAGGCGGCTTCACCACCAACTTCATCTGGTGCTTGATTCTGAATATCCGGAACAGAACCGGCTACCAGTATTTCAATCCGGAGATGCGGGGCGAGGCGCCGGCGCGCGAGATGGAACCTATCCTCGAGACGGCCATCGACGCTCCGGGCGAGGAAATGGCAGTGGCGCTGGCGGCTCCCCGCGTGCGGCTCGAACGGGCTCCGATGCTGGCTAACTATTGTTTCTGCGCGATCGCCGGGACCACCTGGTACATGCAGTTCTTCTTCTACACCATGGGCGAAACGCAGATGGGCACCTTCAAGTTCTCCAGTTGGACGCTGCATATGGCGAGCATCATCATCTTCAGCACACTGTGGGGCATCGCGCTCAAAGAGTGGAAAGGCGTAGGCACGCGCACGAAGTGGCTGGTCGCGCTGAGCCTGTTTGTGCTGGTGGCTTCGACCGCCATTGTGGGCTACGGGAATTATCTGGGGCTTTCGGGCGGACGTTGAGTTTCGCGGTCAATGGATGTCGATTCGGAAACGCCCCGACGTTGCAGGAGACGCGCGGACCTGGGCGCCATTTACGGGCAGACGCGACTGGGAGTCGGCCCGCTTGCGCCTGGCGGCGGGACGAAATCCCGCCACCGGTGGAGTGCACCGTCTAAGGAGCAAGGGAGAAGACGGTGCCGCCGTCATACGCGCCGCCCGATCCGGTAGTGCCGTAGAGCACGCCTTGGTTCAGCACCACGCCTGCTGTCGGGGCTAGCCCTTCGGGCGGAGTGAAGTCGTGAATTATGAGAAACGTCCAAGTGCCTCCGGGCGATGTCGGAGGTAGGACCTCCCAGACCGTGCCGCACCCGAACTGCCCGCAGGCTCCTTCGCCCCCTTGAGATGAAGTGCCGTAGATCGTCCCTACCTTCGGCTCACGGGATAAGCCACCGGTTGCGTATTCCACCGATGGTGAGGACGCGAGGACCGCTTCGGTCCATGCCCCCCCGGTTTCAGTGGGAGACGTCAGCGAAAAAAAGGTAAAGCCGAGAGATGTTGTTCCATATAAACCTCCCGGCCCCAACAGGACACCGGTTTGGGGCGCCGCTCCCCCGCTGTCGTGGCCCTCCCGAAGGCTAAATCGGAAGAGAATTTCCTCGTGCCAACCCGGCTGCCCCCCCCGACGTTGGGGCCAGCGAGAACGCCGTGCCGGCGTTAGTGTCCGTTCCACCGGCGACCGTTGTGCCGAACAGAACACGCTGGCCGCCGATCACGAGGCCAGCGACCGGATTCGCGCCGTCGTCGATTCCGCCCTTAAAGCTGTGGAGTGTGGTCTCCGTCCAGTTGCCTCCCGGCGAGGCCGGTGGGGTCAGCGAGTAGACGGTCCCTAAATTAGAAGCGCCGCCGAGGTAGGTCGTCCCGAAGAACACCCCCCCCCGCCCCGACAGTTAGCCCCGCGACCGGGTTGGCCCCGTCGGTACCTCCCGTGAAGCTGTATAGAATTTGCTCGGACCAGGCTCCGCCCGGCGAGGCTGGCGGCGCTAGGGAGAAAATGACGCCGCATCCATCCATGCAGGAGGGATTGCCACCGTAGGTTGCGACTCCATAGAGAACGCCGCCGCCCACGATTAGTGCTCCCGTGGGGGCTGTACCGTCACCAACACCCCCGAACGCCCACAGCACGCTTTCCGTCCACGGGGCTCCCGGCGAAGCCGGCGGGGTTAACGAGAACACGGTACCGCATCCGTAATTACACGCCGAACTTCCGCCGCCCGCAACAGTGGTTCCATAGATCACGCCGTTGGCGCCGATGGCAGGCAGGGACTGTGGGGATAGTCCGTCACTTCCACCCGCAAAGCTGTACAGAGTTGTGAAATTGGCGGCAGGGGCAAGCCCGGCAACGAGCAATAGGCCGCAAGCGGATCCCAGCACTGCCTTCCTATAGGCGCGACGCAAGGACATTATCGATACTCCTCGGATGAGTATACTCCGTTCAAACGGGAAATGCGCACTTCGGATCAGTCCTCGGTACTGGTCCTTTGGCGGCCCAACCGACCTACGAAACACGCTTCCCGTAAGGCCTGTCAATTGCTGAACATGCACCTCCGCCTCGACGGCCAAGTCGCATTTTGCCCCGCCAGTTTTCGAGGCAGGTGCTGGGTACGCATTCGGGCCTGGTGATCCTGTTCGGTGTGGCGGTCTGTCTGACGGGCATCGCGTTTGCCGGCGCCGCGGGAGTATCCAAAGAACGTGAGTTGTCGGAGGAACAAAAGCGGGCAGCCATTCAAGAGTTCAGTCTGAAGCGCGGCCTGCTGGTGGCCACGTTTTCCGGCATCATGAGCGCCTGTTTCGCCTACGGACTGGCGGCCGGCGATCCCATCAAACAGATCACGCTGCGGCACGGGACGCCGGTCTTATGGCAAGGTCTTCCGGTGCTGGTGGTCGTGCTGGTAGGAGGCTTCACCACCAACTTCATCTGGTGCTTGATTCTGAATATCCGGAACCGGACCGGCTACCAGTATTTCCACCCGGTGATGCGGGCCGAGGCGCCGTCGCGCGAGAGTGAACCGATCCTCGAGACGGTGACCGACGCTCCGGGCGAGGAAATGGCCGTCGCGCTGGCGGCTCCCCGCGCGCGGCTCGACCGCGCCCCGATGCTGGCGAACTATTGTTTCTGCGCGATCGCCGGGACCACCTGGTACATGCAGTTCTTCTTCTACACCATGGGCGAAACGCAGATGGGCACCTTCAAGTTCTCCAGTTGGACGCTGCATATGGCGAGCATCATCATCTTCAGCACATTGTGGGGCATCGCGCTCAAAAGAGTGGAAAGGCGTAGGCACGCGCACAAAGTGGCTGGTGGCGCTGAGCCTGTTTGTTCTGGTGGCTTCGACCGCCATTGTGGGCTACGGGAATTATTTAGGTCTTTCGGGCGGACGTTAGAGTTTCGCCGTTAACGAATTTCGATCGGCTGATTCGAGGTTGCGATCTTGCCTTCGAGCGCCTCGGTGACTACTTCCCGCAGCCGGTAAGCTCCCGGCGCCGCTTCGAGTGAAAGCTTGGCATTCACCCCACTTTCGATCAGCCGCGTATAAGTCGTTTCGGTTAACTCAAGATCCATTCGCCCTTCTTTAGCGGTCACCAGTTTCCCTTGCGCATCCAGCAGTGCGGCGATGAATGTGAGGCGCTGCAAGCGATGCGCGTCCTTGTTGGCGAATGTCAATTTCCGCAAGTCGACATGTACCGTGACCCAAATGAGCGGATGCCCGCCCGGCGATGTGCCGGCCTCCGTGGCGACGGTGGCTGGGAAGCCCGCGAGCACATCCTCCGCCATTACTTCCTGATCGAGTTTCTGCCGCGGATCGGGCGCCGCTGGCTGCGCTTTGGCGGCGAAATATCCACGCCGCGCCTGCACCGTGTAATACCCCTTGCGCAATAACTTGACGCTCAGCTTGTGATACCGCCCCTCGCGGATATCGCCGGGCCGGAAACCCAACAAATAAGTGACTTCCGGAACGGCCGCCAGCTCTTTGAAGCCCAGATTGAGATCGTTGCTGTCGTGGAAGAACAATCCGCCGGTGCTTTGGGCAAGATAGGATAGCGGCGAATTGGCCTCCTGTAACTGGCCCCCCTGCGTAGTAGCTTCAAAAACGGCGGTGCTGGTTGGCAAGGCCGTCAGATACATCAACTGATCGGGGGTCCTCACCGGAGTCTCCGCAAACAGGCCCTTGGCATCCAGAGCATTGATGACTACCCCGGCCGCCAGTGCGCGGTCGATGATGCGGTTCTGCTCATATTCCAGCGTTCCGGCAAGAAAGCCGGAGGACGCCAACAGTAGCACCCGGCTTCCCAGCATTTTGGCGAGGATGTCGACCACGTGCTGGATTTCATCCAGCGTAAACTGCGAGATCATCCTGGCTTGATCCCAGGTTTGTTCGGCCTGCGCGCGAACGAGTTGAAGAGTGAGACCTGCGGCTGCGGTCCTCATAAGGTCCGTCGGAGGCTGCGGCGTAGACTCAGCGCAACTATTGGCCTCATCGATTGCAGCCTGGAGAGCTGGCACATCCAGACTGACGATCAGATAAGCCTGGTACGGCGTGATTCGTGGACAGGGCATTATCCCGTTCTCGGACATGCGAGGGTGGGCCTGCAGCTTCTGGATGGCTTCAATCAACTTTGGCTTCTCCGCGGTGAACCCCATGGCCGCGGTTTCCGAGGTGGTAAAAATCCCCGCGCGATCGCCCGGCTGGAGCCCTTCCTTCACGAACCGCACGGCCGCCAGCCGCGTGCGGCTCAGATCGCCCTGGAGGGTATGCACGTCGTCGAAAAGAATCGCGACATACCGCGGGTTGGCGGCAGCCGGGACCTGGGCTGGCACACCCGCATCCACTACACTGGAAGTTCCGCCTGGCGGGACGGCTGGGGGCGCCCCGGCGCGGGTGGACGTTTCGACGGCGAATGCCGTGATCTCCCGCTCTTTGCCATCGTCGAAGATTTTGAAATCGCCCTTGTCGAGGCCCGCGATCGCACGCCCTTCCTGGTCGCGCACCACGACGCCGGTCTCCACCAGCCTCGACTCCACCCGCAGCACGTATGGCGGAGGTGGCGTGTACGGCCGGCTGCTTACGCGCACTTCTTGCGGCTGCGCTCGGAGGATCGCCAAGGCGCAAAGGCAGGTGAGCATCGGCAAATGAACCGGGCGTCCCAAACCACCTTCGATTATAGATCCGCGATTATAGATGCGCATTGGAGTAGGCTAGTACATGGAGACAAACCAATGACCAAGTCCGTTTTGTTTTGCGCCGCCCTCGCCACCCTGGCGGTGAGCCCCAGTTTTGCGCAGCCCAAGAGCCCGCCGGCGGATACCGCCGTCACCATCGCCGGCAAAAACATCATGATCAAGTACTCGGCGCCGTCTGTTCGTGGCCGCCAAATTTTCGGTGAAGGCGGCCAACTTTCACACGATCCGCACTACCCGGTCTGGCGCGCAGGCGCCAACGCCGCCACCGCTCTGCACACCGACGCGGAACTCGACATCAGAGGCCTGAAAGTTCCGCCGGGCGATTACACGCTTTTCGTCAACGTCGCCGATCCCGACAAGTGGGAGTTGATCGTCAGCAAGGACACCAAGGAGTGGGGACTGGCATATAAGGACAACATGGACCTGGGCCGCGCGAAGATGGACATGAGCAAGCCATCGGCTCCGATCGAGGTCTTCAAGATCACGCTGTCGGCCACCGGGGGGAACTCCGGAGAGCTGCAAATGGAGTGGGAGAAGCACATCGCCACGGTTCCTTTCAAAGAAATGACAGTAGTGCGCTCCGGCGCAAGTGCTTGTGCGCCACAAGCTTGCCGGAACATTCCGTTTTAGCGTAACGTATCAAGTTACGGATGCCTTTTTGCAGCCAGTGCGGGACCGAGGTGGACCCCGCGGATATCTTCTGCGCCAAGTGCGGCACGCGGCAACCCGTCCCTTTGGTGCGCCACGGTTGTCCCGGGCGATCCGTTTCGGTCCATGACGGCGCGCACGGCATCCATCTTGTGCTACATCCCGGGCGTGGGCTGGATCGCTTCGATCGTGGTGCTGGCCTCGGAACGGTTTCGCGGCCAACCGTGTGGTCCGCTTCCATGCTTTTCAGGGACTGTATCTGTTTGTGGCCTGGCTGATTGAAGACTGGGTGCTGAAGCCGATCTTTAGGGATATCCCGCACGTGCATATCAACGGCATCATCCAGGCCGTACTGTTCTGCGTGTCGATCTTCATGATCATCAAGGCCAGCCAGGAAGAAGCGTACGCGCTGCCCGTCATCGGCGAACTGGCGGAGAAGTCAGTCTCTGAGAAGTGAGCTAGCGCCGCGCAAAGCGGCGCAGCCGGAAGATCTCCACCAGCGCAATATACACATTCACGATCCCCAGGCCGCTGATCGCGCCGCGCAGATAGGCGTTGTCCCAATAAGCGCGCCACTCGGGCGAGAGCGAAGAGAAGAAGTTCGGTCCCAGAAATCCGACCAGGGGAAGATCACCAGAAACATCCCCAGTTCCATGCAGAAGACGATGAAGATCAGCGCCATCGCTATGTGATACCAGCGATAGCGCGGCGACTTCCGGGATCGGTGGCATCCGGCGCAGGCATAGGTTCGGTCATGAGGCGGCTTCCATCCGCGAACAGGTCCAATTGCGCGCCGGCCCAGGGATCGAAATCCACGGGAAACAGCGAGCGCGCGCGCACCGGCTCGAAGCTCAGGCGATGCAGCGGCGTGGGCCCGTACTCCTCCAGCGCCTTGGCATGTTCCGGAGTGAAATAGCCTTTGTGGCTGGCCAGGCCGTATTGCGGGAAGATTTCATCCCAGATCGCGCATGCGCTCGTCGCGCCAGACCTTGGCCACGATGGAAGCGGCGGCGATGGCGTGGCAGCGCGCGTCGCCTTTGATCAACGGGCGCTGCGGAGTGGCGAGCGACAGCGGCATGGCGTCGATCAGCAGAAAATCCGGCGCGGGCGTCAGGCGCGCGACCGCCATTTCCATGGCCATGCGCTGGAAGCCTGGTAGATGTTGATCGCAGTCGATGGTGGCCGCATCCACGGCCGCCACCGACCAAGCCACGGCGCGCTCGCGGATGCGTTCGGCCAGCACCTCGCGGCGCTCCGGGTCGAGCTGTTTGCTGTCGTTCAAGCCGCGCACCGGACGGTCCGGCGAAAGGATCACCGCGGCCGCCACCACCGGGCCGAACAAGCGCGCCGCGGCCCACTTCATCCACGCCCGCGACGGCTTGGAATCCGCGCGCGCGGAGTTCGCGCTCGAGTGTTCCTTCGCAGCGAAATTGGGCCACCGGCTGTGCGGCCCGCATGGAAGCGCGTCGGGTGCGGCCTACTCGCGTTCCCGCAGGCGGGCGGCTTTGCCCTTCAGCCCGCGCAAGTAGTACAGCTTGGCGCGGCGCACGCGTCCGGTGCGCACCACGTCGATGTGGTCGATCACCCGGGCATGGATCGGGAAAATGCGCTCCACGCCCTGGCCGAAGCTGACCTTGCGCACCGTGATGCTCTCGCCCATGCCGGTGTTCTTGCGCGCAATCACGGTGCCTTCGAAGGCCTGCAAGCGCTCTTTGTCGCCTTCCTTGATCTTCACGTGTACGCGAATGGTGTCGCCCGGCCGGAACTCGGGCGTGTCGGTGCGCTTGTTCTTGTTAATGAATTTCGTCAACAGGGAGTTGTTCATGTTCCGAATCCTAATCTTCTATCTTAGAACGTGGAGCAGGTCCGGCCGCAGGCGCGCGGTTTTCTCCAACGCGGCCCGCTGCCGCCAGCGGCGGATTTCTTCGTGATTTCCGCTCAACAAAACTTCCGGCACTTTCCATCCGCGAAACTCCGCCGGCCGCGTGTATTGCGGGCAATCGAGCAGCGCCCGCGCCATGCCCGGCGTCCTGAAAGGACTCGAACACGGCCGACGATTCGTTGCCCAGCACTCCCGGCAGCAGGCGCGCCACCGCGTCGATCACCACCGCCGCCGCCAGTTCGCCGCCGCTCAGCACGTAATTCGCCGATGGACAACTCGTCATCCGCCAGATGCTCGGCCACGCGCTCGTCCACGCCTTCATAGCGCCCGCAAATCAACAGCAGTTCCGCCAGGCCGCTGAACTCGTTGGCCATCTTCTGGTCGAACAGGCGGCCCTGCGCCGAGAGCAGGACAACCTTGCGGGTCAGGCCCGCGGCTCCGGCAAGATCGATTCCACCGCCAGAAAACAGCGGCTCCGGCTTCAGCAGCATGCCTTCGCCGCCGCCGAACGGCCGGTCGTCCACGGTCTTATGCCGGTCGAACGTCCAATCCCGCAGATTGTGTATGCGAATCTCGAGCGCGCCGGTGTCCCGCGCCCGCTTGATCACGCCATGCTCGAACGGTCCCTCGAAAAACTCCGGGAAGATCGTGAGCACATGAAAAATCACGCCTGGTTCAGTTCCTTCAATCCCTCGGGCAAATCCACCACGATGCGCCGGGCTTCCGGCTCGATGTCCACGCAAATCGCGCGCACGAACGGAATCAGCAGGCCGCCCTCCACTTCCAGCAGCCCGGAGCCGCCCGCCATCCTCGCAAACCGGTCACGCGACCCAGCGACTGCGCCGCCGTCCCGCTCGACCACTTCACATCCGATCAGATCCGATTCGAAATACTCGCCCGGCTCCGAGCGGCACGCGCTCGCCGCGGGGCACGCGCACTTCACACCCCGTCAGCAGCTCGGCGTCCGACATGGTGTCCACGCCGCGGAATTTCAAAATCAGCCGGCTGTCGTGGAACCAGGCCGACTCCACTTCCTGCCGCGAGCCGCTCCGGAAACAGGAAAACTTCGCGCAGGCTCTCGTAGCGCTCCGGCTTGCTGAGCGCGAACGCCGTGAGTTCCCCGCGGATGCCGCGCGCGCGCCCCAGAACGGCGACGGTAACCCACTCCTGGTCCGTGCGCTGGCCGAGGTCGCAGCTCACTCCAGAATTTCCAGCGTGAAGCGCCGGTTCAGCTTCATGCCGGCCGCTCCCAGAATGGTGCGGATGGAGCGGGCCGTCCTGCCCTGTTTGCCGATCACTTTGCCCAAATCGCTGGGCGCGACCCTCAATTCCAGAACGGTGACCTGCTCTCCCTCTACCACCGACGGCAACTTCTTCCGGGATGTCCACCAGAGCTTTCGCGATATCTTCAATCAACTGTTTCATCACCCCGCCTCCCTCACTTCCATGGTAACAGAGGGACAGGCGATCGGCCCAGCTCTGGTTACATGCAATCGCTACTCGTTCTTTCGTTACACTTAACAGGTGCATTCAGGCGGCCGGGCTCGGCCACCGGCGCCGGATTGTTCTTTAATCAGACGCTGCACGGTGTCGGAAAGCTGGGCGCCGTTCTTGGTCCAATGCTCGATGCGTTCGTGCTTCAAGATCCACCTTGGCCGGGTCGGTCAACGGATTGTAATGGCCCACCACTTCCAGGTTGCGGCCATTGCGGGCGCGCTCCTTCTCAATCACCACGATGCGGTAAAACGGCTTCTTTTTGGCGCCAAACCGCGCCAGACGAATCATCAGCATTCATACTCCTAAAGATCAGAATTCGGGTAATTTCATCTTGCCCATTTTCTTGCCCAGCAGCCCGCCGGAGAAGCTCTTCATCATCTTTCTGGCCTGCGCGTACTGCTTCAGCAACTGGTTCACTTCCTGCACGTGGTGCCGCTGCCCTTGGCGATGCGGCGCCGGCGGCTGCCATTCACGATCATGTGGTTGGCGCGTTCCTTGGGCGTCATCGAATCGATGATGGCCACCACATGCGTGATTTCCTTCTCATCCACTTTGACGTTTTTCAGATCTTTCAGCATGCCGACCTGCGGCATCATCGACAGCACCGACTCGAGCGGCCCCAGCTTCGGAGCTGCCGCATCTGGTCGCGGAAATCCTCCAGCGTGAACTCGTTGTCGATGAGCTTGCGCTGCATCTCGACGGCCTGCTTCTTGTCGATGACTTCTTCGGCCTTCTCGATGAACGACAGCACGTCGCCCATGCCCAGGATGCGGGAGGCGGCGCGATCCGGATAGAACGGCTCCAGCGCGTCGAACTTTTCGCCCACGCCCACGAATTTCAGCGGCTGGCCGGTGACGTGGCGGATGGAAAGCGCCGCGCCGCCGCGCGCATCGCCATCCATCTTGGTGAGGATGACGCCGGTGATGCCCAGCCGCTTGTGGAACTCGTCGGCGGATTTCACGGCGTCCTGGCCGGTCATGGCGTCGGCCACGAACAGGATCTCGACCGGCGTGAGCTGCTCTTTCAACTGCTGCAGCTCGGTCATCAGCTCTTCGTCGATATGCAGGCGGCCGGCGGTATCCACCAGCAGCACGTCGCGGCCGGTATTGACGGCTTCCTTGCGCGCGGAGCGGGCCAGGTCGGCGGGCAGCGTCTCTTCCGGCGTGCCGGTGTAGATGGGCAGGTTGATGTCGCGCGCGACCACGCGCAATTGCTCGCGCGCGGCCGGACGGTAGACGTCCACCGAAACCATCAGCGGGCGGTGGCCGTTCTTCGAAAGCCAGCGCGCCAGCTTGCCGGTGGAGGTGGTTTTGCCGGAGCCTTGCAGGCCGACGATCAGCAGCACGCTGGGCGGCTCGTTGGCGAAGCGCAGCTTGGATTCGTGGCTGCCCAGAATCTTGATCAGCTCGTCGCGGACGATCTTGATGACCTGCTGGGAGGGCGACAAGGCGCTGCAGCACTTCCTCGCCCATGGCCTTCAGCTTGATGTTTTCGATGAGCTGCTTGACGACCCGGAAGTTGACGTCGGCTTCGAGCAGCGCCACGCGGATCTCGCGCAGGGCCGACTTCCATGTTTTCGGCCGTGAGCTTGCCTTCGCCGCGCAGGTTCTTGAAAACCCGCTGCAGTTTGTCGGATAGATTGTCGAACATTGGGAAACCGGGCCGCTGGGAAACGGTCCTTTATATTATACATGGGGCGGGGGATGGGCGCAGGCGCAGAAGGCTGCATTCGCCAGTATCTCATTTGGAAAAACAAAGCCATTTCGATAAATTAGATTGCGCATGTTATTTTGTTGCTGTGGTTTGCGTGGATTATCAAGTCCAGTCCATGAGCTACGGCGCGAATTCGAGCGCAGGTGCTTTCCGATTTGACGATATCTGCTGGCGGCTGGTTCCTGGCTCGCCACGCATGGCTGAGGGGGTGCAGGCGCGCTTGAATAGTCAGGTAATTGCTTGTTTGGCTTAGGAGTGTGAATCCATAATATAGCAATGAGCCGACCGGTCGTCTTGCCACGTGGCAAAGGGAACGCGCGGATGTTCGGATCGTCCCTGGCGGATGTATTCCGAACGCCGGCCTACGACTGCCGGGCAGTTGGCTCGGATCATCGGCCGGAGTTTGCCGTGACGCGCCTTCGTTCGGGTCCCAGGGACATGGAAAAGGCTCCGGCGTATCCCCCGGATCAGGCGGTCCTGATCTGCGTGTCCCTTACGCCCTCGGCAATCGGCCAGTGGCAAGCCCTTTACGACGGGAAGAAGGTTGGGGTCACGCGAGCGATACCGTTCGCCACGACGTTCATCGATCTGAATTGCCGCATGGAAATGTGGGTGCGCGGGCCGTTCGATTACTTGCACTATTACCTTTCTCAAGGACTGCTACAGAGGATCGCCCTCGACAACGGCGTCTCGCCGTCGTTCCCTTCAGGAGGCGTTCTTTATGGAAGACCTGGTTGTGGCGCAAATGACAAAGAGCATTCTCACCCCCGTCGAGCATGGAGAGCCGCTCGACAGGCTGGCGCTCGACCAGATTGCGATGGTGCTCGGCGCGCATACGTTGCAGGCGCATTGCGGCGCGCCAAAGTTCGCAGCCGCACCTCGCCGGGGACTGGAAGCGTGGCAAAAGCTCCGAACCGAGGGGATGTTGCGCGCGCATCTGGAAGGAAATATCACGGTGAAGGAACTCGCCGGCGCGTGCTCACTTTCGGAAAGCCATTTCGCGCGGTGCTTCCGGACTAGTTTTGGCATCCCGGTTCATCAACGTTTGATTCAACTTCGGGTGGAGCACGCCAAAGACCTGCTTTCACGGACCAGTAAGTCTCTGGTAGAGGTTGCGCTGCTATCCGGCTTCTGTGACCAGGCCGCCTTTACGCGGAGCTTCAGCCGCATGGAGCACATCACGCCGTCACACTGGCGGCGTGCCAATGGCAACGGAGCCAGCCGCCACCTTCAGGCTTCACGCGGTTGCGGATGATCCTTGAACGGCTTTTGCGGCGGCACGGATAACGTCGACGACCAGACTAGGATGGGAGAGCATGGCGACGTGACTGCTGTCGACGGCATAGGTGGTAGCGCTCATACGCTTCGCCAAGAAGCGTTCCAGGTCCGGATGGACAGTGCGGTCGTGATTGGCCACAATGTACCAACTCGGCTTCGTCTTCCAGGCGACGCCAGGGGCATTGCGGCTGAAGAGGTCGGCGGCTGGCGCATAATGGGTGGCCCATACAACCTTTTGCTCTTCTTCCGAGAGGTCTCCAGCGAAGCAGGCTACGCCTTCCGGACGCATCCAGACGCGCCCGTCCGTGACCTCAACGTATTTGAAGACGTCGGTGACAGGGAACTTCTCCTGCTGGCTCTGCGAAGTTTCGCCGGCGTCGGGCGCAAGGGCAGCGATATAGACCAGCCCGGCGACACGATCATCGGTTCCTGCGGCCGTGATGACACTTCCGCCGTAGGAGTGGCCGACCAGAATGGCTGGGCTGCCGACCCGTCCCAGTGTCCGTTTTACCGTGGCGACATCGCCTTCGGGTGTGTCGAGGCCATATTGGGCGGCGATCACTTGGTACCCATCTGCCTGAAGAGCGGGGATCACCTTGCTAAAGGACGAGCCGTCTGCCCAGATCCCGTGGCAGAACACGATGCTAGGTTTGGTTTGCATGGATGTCTTCTCCTCGAACACAGGTTAAGGCGACCGGCATAGCCGGTTCTTGCGCGATTTCGCCTCTTTTGTCGTTTTCTATCGCGGCAGAGGAGATGTGCGCTCCTCCATCCAGTCGACGTAAAGTCGGCGCTCGGCAAACAGCCACGCGCCGTCCATCTTCACGAAGGTGTCCATATAGCGGAGGGCGGCAATCATCAGGCGCCGGTTTTTGCCGTCGATCGTGAGGTGATGGGGCATGCAGTAAGTCTCCCCTGTGCCTCGGTCGCGGGTCAGCCTTAGGATCGTCGTCTGTCCAAGGAGGTGCATGGTTGCGGCGTACTGGTTCAGGTCGGCGAACACCGGAGCGAGCGCCTCGCGTGAGTGCAACTCCTGTGAGGGGGTCGGATCTTTGGCGTTCATGTAGACAACGAAGTGCGTGTCTACTGTAAAGAGAGCCATCTGACCTTTCGCATCGCGGCGGTCGGCGCAATGCGCGTAGGCCTCGACGAGTTCCCGGATAGCGAGGCGATCCGCGGCTTCCTGAGGGGAGATGTTTACGTGTTTGCTCATTACCTGGTCTCCTTGTTTCAAGAGTCGGTTTTGTGCAGTTTCAGAATGCGCCCTGTGATCGGATGCGATATCGCCCGCAGATAGGCGAGGGCGACTTCCGCGGCCGGCACGCGCGTGAAGCCGGTGAAATAGTCGTGATAGGCGACCGCCTCTACCAGAACGGTCGGGCTGATGCAGTTGATGCGCACACCGCGAGGCAGCTCGACGGCGGCGGCCTTCACGAAGCCCTCGACCATATGGTTAATGGCGGTCGCGATCGTGCCACCGTGCATATACTCATCTGTCAGGACACCCGAGATGAGCGTGAATGAGCCCCTGTCCGCTATGTGTGGGAGCGCGGCGCGCACGAGATTGATCTGACCCATTCCTTTCGCAGCGACGGACTTCGCCCATTGCTCGTCCGTCAGCCTCTTCGAACGGCCCAAAAAATATGTCGCCGGCGGCGTTCGCAACGGCGTTGAATTGCCCGATCCGGGCGAAGAGGTTTCTCAAGCTTGCCGGGTCGGAAATGTCAGCCTGGAAATCTCCGGACTTCCGGCCGACCGAAACAACTTGGTGCCCGCGCTCCTCTAGCAGATTCTTAACCGCAGATCCGACAGTTCCAAGTCCAACAATGACGATTCTCATGTTTACTTCAGCTTAATCGACAATCCGGTCCCGCATGCCGCCGTAAGCGAGCGAGCGAAGCATGGCGGAGTTGTAAAGATCGTAAGGGAAGCCAAGCTCGATCCGGCTGGCCTCGTCGAGAGCTGTTAGCTGCTCGGCCGAAAGCTCAAGATCAAAGCTCGAGAGATTGTCCTGGAGCTGCGAGACCTTCCGCGCCCCGATGATCGGTATTACCGGCACAGACCGATGGCGGAGCCAGGCGAGCGCCACCTGAGCCATGCTGCGACTGGCCTGCTCAGCCACTGCTTTCACGGCGGCAACAATCCGTTCGGTGCGCTGCTGCTCGGGAAGGAACTCCTGCATTTCCGGCCGGGACATGCGGCCCGCTTCGGCCTTCCCCTCGCCGTGATACTTGCCGGTGAGAATGCCATTCGCCAGCGGGGACCATGCCGTCACGCCTAAATTCAGGGCCTTCGCCATCGGAATCAGCTCGCGCTCGACGGTCCGCTCGATCAGGCTGTATTCGATCTGAAGCCCGACGAAACGGGACCAGCCGCGCAGCTCGGCCAGCGTATTCGCCTGCGCGATCCACCAGGCCGGAGCATCCGAGATGCCGGCATAAAGGATCTTTCCCTGCCTGACAAGGTCGTCGAGGCCGCGCATGACTTCCTCCACTGGCGTCATCTGATCCCAGACATGGACCCAGTAGAGATCGATATAGCCGGTCTGCAGCCGGCGCAGGCTGGCTTCGACGGCCTGCATCATGCTCTTGCGGTGGTTTCCGGCCGCGTTCGCATCGCTTCCGGGCATGGCATTGCTGTACTTGGTGGCGAGGACGACACTCTGGCGATGGTCCTTGATGAACTCTCCGACAAATTGCTCGCTCGAACCGTTCGTATACACATTGGCCGTGTCGATGAAGTTGCCATCGGCCGCGCGGTACGTCTCGTAGACCTTTCTGGCCTCGTCCTTCGCGGCGCCCCATCCCCAATCTTCGCCGAAGGTCATGGCGCCCAGTGCCGCTTCGGATACCCGCAGACCACTGTTTCCCAAAAGCCGGTATTTCATCATCATTTGCTCCCGCTGCCTTTTTGTTTCATAAGCCTATTTTGACAGCAAACTCCGCGCATCATTTATCATTAGACGTGCGCTGGCGAACAATTCTCCTGGCGGCCATTGCCGCACCACTCTATCTTGAAGGCGAAGTCCTGCCGATCCGTTCTTACACCACCGCCGACGGTCTCGCCTCAGACCGGGTCGATTGTATTGTCCCCGATTCCCGCGGGTTCATCTGGTTCTGCACACCGGAGGGGCTCTCTCGATTTGATGGATACCGCTTCGTCACCTTTGGCACACGCGAAGGACTCCCGCATCGTGATGTGGGTGCTTTCCTTCGAGACCCGGTCCGGCAGCTATTTCGCCGGTACGGATCGCGGACTTAGCCAGTTTCACTGGAGTCCCCGAGGCAACCAATTTTTCACCTACCGCCAGCCGGCCGATGGCTTCGACAAACCGGTCTTCCCGCTCCACGAATCTCCCTCCGGCAGAATCTGGTGCGGGACGCGAGGAGGACTCTTTGAGGTTTTGAACGGCGGAAAGTTCCGCCGCCAGCCGCTGCCGGGGGAACCCACCCTTGTCACGGACGTTTTCGACGACCCCGGCGGCAAGCTTTACGTCGCCACCTATGACGGTATCGATGTCATTAGCAAACTCGGAAGCAAACTCGGCGGCGTGAGCCAAAGAATCACTACTGAAGACGGACTGCCCAATAACTGGGTGAACACTTTCCTCCGGGATCGGACAGGCAGGCTGTGGGCCGGCGCCCGGGGTGGCCTGGTCTTGCTACGCGACGGCGGAGCGGACGGGAAATGTAGCGTAGCGCAAGTCTTCAACAACAAGGACGGATTGAATGCGATCAATGTCTTAGCTTTGGCCGAAGCTTCCGACGGGACAATCTGGATAGGGACGCCGAACGGAATCAGCCGCTTGCTTCCCCGAAATGGTCCTCCGGTATTCCAAAATCTGACCCGTAGCCACGGGCTAACCGATCGCCAGATCGGCAAGCTGGCCCCCGATCGCGCCGGCAATATCTGGGCTGCCACCGAGAGCGCAGGGGTGATGCGGATTGGTTCCACCGGCTTCCTCACTTTTCGCGAGCAGGACGGACTCGCCACCGATCGGGTCTTCTCGGTGTTTGAGGACCGCACGGGCACGCTACTGGCGGTCACAGTCTTGGGCAGGCCGCGCGCCCGCATGGTAGATGTTTTTGACGGCGTCAGGTTTCAATCGTCCGGCCCCAAAGTTTTTTGCGATCGGCCCAGTTGGGGCCAGAATCAATTGATGCTGCAGGCTCGCACGGGTGAATGGTGGGCGGCCACCGCCGCAGGCCTTTGCCGGTTCGCACCGGTCAGCGCCACGCGACTGGCTGGAAGAACTCCAGACGCGTGCTACGAGCGGGACTCCACGGTTTTCCGTGTTTTCGAGGATTCGAACGGCGGAATCTGGGCGTCGACGCAATCTCCCGCGGGCACTCGCCTGCTGCGATGGGATCCCGCACGGAAGACCGTCGCACGCATGGAGGGCGCGCTGGGCCCCCGTCAGTTGGTGAGCGCTTTTGCCGAAGACCACAGTGGCGGCATCTGGATGGGTCTGTGGGGCAACGCGGGCGGAGAGCTATTGCGTTACGACGGTAGACAATACACGCGGTTTAACTACCCCGAGAGCGGGCCGGCCTCTATTCTGGCGCTGCTGATCGATCATGCCGGACGGCTATGGATCGCGTCTGACGGCGCGGGATTGGGCGTGATCGAAAATCCCACGCGGCCGCTATTCCATGTGCGGAGTTACGACGCCAACAGCGGGCTTTCGAGCAACGTGGTCTCCGCGCTCGTTGAAGATGCCGCGGGGCGCATCTATGCAGGCACTGGAAAGGGCGTGGACCGCCTGGACCCGGCTACGGGCCGATTCAAGCATTTCACGGCCGCTGACGGATTGCCGCATGGCGACATCAGGTCGGCGCTTCGCGATCGTTCCGGCAATCTGTGGTTCGCTACCACGCAAGGCCTGGCGAGGATGACACCCAATGCCGACCGGCCTCCCCGAATTCCATCCGTGCTCATTACGGATCTTGAAACTGGAGGCCGGCCCTATCCGGTTTCGCAAGCGGGAGAAGTATCGATTCACCCGCCGGATCTGGATCCTTCGCGGAATCAACTCCAGGTCACTTTCGCCGGCTTTAACGACGAGCCCGCCGAAAGCCTTTCATACAGGTACAGGCTGGATGGAACGGACCAGACCTGGCATGACACGCGCGAGCACACGGTCAACTACGCGGCGCTGGAGCCTGGTGGTTACCATTTCCTGGTGAAGGCTGTGAATTCCGAAGACCGGGAAAGCGCGGCCCCAGCGGAAATCGAGTTCGAGATCCTACCGCCCGTTTGGCGGCGCTGGTGGTTCGTCGCCCTGGCCCTTACGGGCTTGGCTTCACTGGTTTTGACGGCGCACCGCTACCGCGTGGTGCAGGCTGTCGGCCTTGAGCGCATGCGCACGCGCATCGCGAGCGACCTGCATGACGATATTGGCGCAAGCTTATCCCAGATCGCGATTCTGAGTGAGGTCCTGATCCAGCGATCCGGAGAGAATCGAGGCCTGAGCGAACCGCTCTCCAGCATGGCCCGGTCGGCGCGCGAACTGCTGGCTTCCATGAACGATATCGTATGGGCCATTAATCCCAGCCACGATCATCTGAGCGACTTACAACAGCGCATGCGCCGCTTCGCCAGCGATGTATTCGGCCCCCGCGAGATCGACTTCGTGTTCCGGGCTGCGGCCCAGGATGGTGGCCTGAAACTGGGCGCCGACGTGCGCCGCGAGATCTATCTTGTGTTCAAGGAGGCGGTGAACAACATAGTTCGTCACGCAGACTGCACCAAGGTGGAGATCGACTTTTCCCGCGAGCGCGAAGCTTTGTTGCTACGCATCGGCGACAACGGCAAAGGCCTGGCCGCCGGACTTTCAGGAACCGGACTTTCAGGAACCGGACTTTCAGGAACAGGTCATGGGCTGGTGAGTATGCAGGCCAGGGCCAAGAGACTCGGCGGTGAAGCCACCATATCTTCGGCGGCCGGAGAAGGCACGGTCGTCGCTCTTCGCGTTCCGCTCCGGCTCGGGCGCGCGTTCCCTCGCGGCTTCTATTCGAATGACTAGTGACAAACCAGCCGGCCGGGTCTAAACTCTTTGATTCAACCTATAAAATGATTCGGGTAGCCATCGTCGAGGATCAGCACGAGATCCGCGAGGGTTTGAAGGCGCTGATCGCCGGCACTCCCGGTTATGCCTGCGCAGGCGCGTGGGGTTCCATGGAAGAAGCTCTCGCACAGATCGGAAGAGATTTGCCCGATGTGCTATTGGCCGACATCGGGCTACCGGGTATGCCGGGCACTGAAGGCATACGGCTGTTGAAGCAGCGCTACGCCAGCCTCCCGGCGCTCATGCTCACAGTCTACGAAGAAGACGAGCGCATCTTCGAGGCGCTGTGTGCGGGCGCCTGCGGATACTTGTTGAAGAGCACGCCGCCTGCGCGCCTGCTCGAATGCCTGCAGGAAGCGGTGGCGGGAGGCGCGCCCATGTCGCCGCCGGTGGCCCGGAAGGTAGTCGCCTTGTTTCGCGACTTTCGCCCGCCGGACGACCCCACTCGCAAGCTGACCCCGCACGAAGTCAGACTGCTGGGTCTGTTGGTGGACGGCCATAACCTGAAGACAGCCGCTGCCGAACTGGGTGTGGCCCGCGCCACGGTAGCGTGGCACATGCAGTGCATTTACGAAAAGTTGCAAGTGCACTCGAAGACGGAAGCCGTCGCCAAAGCCCTGCGCGCCCGCATCGTACGCTAAGCCAGGGTCAAGAATACCTATTCATATGACTAGTGACCGCCGCGCATGCCTACTTCGGCAGTAAAAAAGTCTGACGGACGCAGATCGTTGCTTTGATGTGCACAGGCGTGGGGCCCGCTAACAGTTGCGCGTTAAACGGGTAGCCGCTGGCGAAGGCCGACGCTTGATAGTTCCCTTCGGGAAGCCCGTCAAAGAGGAACCTGCCATCCCTATTCGATTGGGGTAGCGTCTCACAGCATCGGATCGTAGCTCGACAATCACGTCCGCAACCGGCGACTTGACGGTCTGCGGGTCGTGTAGCGGGTCAAAAGTCGTCAAACGAAGTCCATACATCGAAAAAGGCCGGCGAATCGTCATCGTCACTTTCTTGTTTGAAGAGCGTTCTCACTCTTAGGTGGGTTCGCATACCGCGGTCCATCGTGGAATCGAACAGAGATGCCACATCATGGATCGTCCGCGCCGATTGCAGACGGCGTTTGTCGTCCGCCGCCAAAGCCGGAAAGGAGTTGAGATACGCGTCCTTTAATCGGGCCAAGGCCGTGGCCGACGAGCTGTGCTGCGCCGCGATATAGGCTTCGTTCAACGATCGCATCGACGCCTGGTTCGTCGAGTACCAGCGATTCATGAAGATCGGCTCGATCGATTCCACTGTCCCGATGAAGATGATGTCACTCGCTCCCACTTCCTGGCATGCGCCAAACGAGCTGATGCATTGGCACGGGTGCGCGGACTGCTGGAGCAGGATCAGCGAAAGAAAACAGATGAGTGAAAAACCACGAAGCATTGGATCAAAACTTTACCCCTAGCTCGACCCAGGCCCTTCTCGGCGCTCCCGGCGCGAAGAACGTCGCGCTTTGGGACGGAACGTTTCCGGCATACGGTCCACTGGCGTAAGCCGGGAATGGAAGCGACCGAAAGGCGCCCTGTGCCGTCAGCACCGTATTCGCAAGCCACGCCGCACGTGTAGTATTCGCGATTGAACAGGTTGTCGATCTGGAGCGCCAGTTGGAAATGACGGTTCAGATCGTAGTGGGCACGGAAATTGGTGATGGCATAGCCGGGGGAGACGCCTGGGCCGAGATAATAAACGCCGTCGGCTGTGTAAGCGTTGTTTTCGTTGCCGCGGGCGTACGAACTCGATGCAATCACTTCGTTCATCTCGAACATCAATCTGTGCGTCGCTTGCCAGATGGCATAGGCTTTCCCTGTTTGTTTGGGAATCACCGGAATCCGGTTCCCGGGATGAACCGTGATGGTTCCCCCGAGGCCGGGATAGCCCTGCATCGCGATGTCGTTCGTATTGTTCGCCGAGCCGTCCAGAGTCTCGACGCTCTGATACGTAGCTGAGAGGAACGTCCAGTCGAATCCCCACGTAACCGCGCCCGATACGTCCATCCAGATCCGCGTCGAAACCCTCGCGCAAGGTTTTCGCGAAGTTCTGAAAATATCCCGTACCGAGCTCGGGCGCCGCGACGAACAGAATATCGTTGTGATTCTCGTCCCGGAACGCGCCGACGTTCCATCTCAAGTTGGGAATTCGCGAAATTTCCGGTTTGCCGCGCAGCCCCACTTCCCACGTGTCGGTGACCACTTGTTGGAGAGGCGGATCGGCGGAAAGAGAATTGGGCAGGCTGCACGGGGCGCTTGGATTGGCGCAGCCAAGTTCGATCGCCGTCGGCGCCCGGCCGCCTTGGGCGAATCTGGCGTACGCGTTTACGCTGGAGATGGGGCTCCAGGTGATTCCGACGGAGGGATTGAAGCGCTGAAACGTGTAGTCGCCGGTAAGCGAACTCGGTCCGGGCGTTGGATTCAGCAGATCGAGATTATTGACCCGATCGAAGTTGTAGCGCCCGGAAACCGTCACGTTCACGTTTTTCCAAAGCGTGAGCGTGTCGGTGAAGTAAAGGCTCCAGTTCGGGGTGTGACCTTTGAATGCTACCTGAGAGTCGATCGGATTGCCGTTGCCGTCCACAGTCGATCCGTCTTGCCAGGCCGGAACGCTGACCAGGGACAAGTTCGGAAGAACATAGGCGAAATCGGTTGTCTGCGTGTAGGTCACGTCATTGCGATCGACGAGAGCTCCGGCGGCGAACTGGTTCCGGCCAATGCCTGGATTAGCGATCCAGGTGAATTGCCCGGAGAATCCGTACTCGTTCAGCACTTCTTTCGAATAGACGTTGACGCCGTCGCAAGTGCTGTCCGGGCTGCCTCCCGGCGTGAGTGCTTCCGCGAGGCAGGCCCACATGGGAAACGGCGTATTGGCGATGCTGGCGCCACTGGTTGGAAAGCCCGTGTATCCGGCCGCCGAGAGAACCGTTTGCTCAGCCGGCGTCGGCTGATAGATGTCATTCCCCACCACATCGCCGTTGAAGTTGGGATTGATCGTTTCGCTGCGAATGTTGCGATACCAGGCATTGCCCGTAAAAGTCAGATTGTCGCTAAAGGAATGCCGCGCGATGAAATTGAACGACGGGGAACGATTGGCTGTGCTATCGGCCACCGAATAGGAACTCGTGTAATTCGCATCGAGCAGCCGGTAATCCTGGACGCCGTTGCCTAGCATCGTATTGTAGGCATACGACATGGTGAGCGCCAGGTCCGTTTTGTTGGTGCGCCAGCCCAGGCGCGCGAAGCCTTGCCGGATGTCGGATGGCGAAGCGTAGCGCCAGCCCGACTCGTGAAATCCAAGCCCGGAGAGAAACCAGTTGAAGCCGGTCGCCTTACCGCCGCCCCATTCGCCTTCAACTTCTTTGCGTCCGCTGCTGCCGTACAGGGCGTGGCCTGCCCAGCCGGGATTGGTGAAACCGCTCTTGGTCGTAACCGAGACCGCACCCCCCAGCGTGTTCAATCCGATACAATGGATCCGATCCGGGGATCAGCGCCATTTCCGAGATGGAGTCCTTGGGGATCAGATCCCAGCTCACCACGTCGCCGAACGGCTGATTTTGGCGGACGCCGTCCACGTACACCGAAATCCCTTCCGGCGTGCCGAGCAGAGGCGACGCGGTGTAGCCGCGAAAATTGACGTCGGGCTGGAACGGGTTGCCCGCCATTTCGTTTATAAAGACGCCGTTGAGCCGCCGGTTCATGAAGTCGGCCAGATCGAGCGCTCCAACGTTCTCGATGTCGGCGGCGGTTGCGGTCTGAACGGGCGCGGCGATTTGGTTGATCTCGAGATCCGTTCCAGCGAGCGGCGTCTGGGAGACGACATCCACCCTGAGCGGCCTGCGCGCCAACTACCATCGAAATACTTCGCGTCACAGGTGTCGCCGGACCGGACATCGATGACCAAGCTCTGGGAAGCGAATCCCGCTCGTGAAATTTCCAGGCGGTAGCGTCCATAAGGCAGGTCGCGAAACACGTACATGCCTTGCGCGTCCGTGCGAAAGCTCCGTTCCAGCGTACCGCTCAGGTTACGGAGCGTTCCCGATGCCTGCATTGCGGCCCCGGAGGAGTCTCTCGACCTGCAGCCGGATTTCACCCGTAGGGTTGCTGCGCAGGCAGCAGCCCGACTGCTCCCGCGAGCGCAAGAAAGAGAGAAATCGAGGCCTTCGTGATGGCAGATTCCACGGGAGTCCATATACATACGTTCCATAGCCGGCGAATTTGTTCAGGCTTTTTTCAGAGTATCTGCTGTGCCCTATACTAAAGCAGTGAAACACGCCGGCGCTGCCATACGCACTCTGGGCTTCTTGTGCCTGTCACTGGCCCCTGCATTCGCGCAGACAGCTACGCCCAAGATCGTGGCCGCGGCCAAGACTTTTCTCGCCTCACTGGATGAGAAGCAGCGCCGGGATGTCCTGTTCGCATTTGACGATGCAAGGCAGCGCGTTCGCTGGTCGAACCTTCCCGTTGGCATGGTGCCCCGTGCGGGCCTCAAGATGGGCGACCTGAGCCCAGCCCAAAAGACGGCTGCGATGGACCTGCTTTCCGCCACCTTGAGCCGGCGCGGATATGAAAAGGTGCAGCAGATCGTCGAAGGCGACGAAGTGCTCAAGGCATCCAGCGGCGGCAATTCGATGTTCGGGAACGATATGTTCTTCATTTCCATTCTCGGTGCGCCGTCCGAGAAGGACCCCTGGATGATCCAGTTCGGCGGGCATCATCTGGCGCTGAACATCACCATCGCCGGAGAGCAGGGCGTTCTGACCCCCAGCCTGACGGCGGCGCAGCCGGCCATGTATACCGTTAACGGAAAAACCGTGCGGCCTCTTGGCCAGGAGAACGACAAAGCCTTCGCGCTGCTGAACGCTTTGGACGATGGCCAACGGAAGCAGGCGATCCTTAGTTACAGAGTCGCCGATTTGGTGTTGGGTCCAGGCAAGGATGGCAAGACGATCCAGCCGGAGGGTCTGAAGGCCTCCGCTATGAACGAACGGCAGCAGGCCATGCTTGTCGACCTGATCGGCGAGTGGGCGGGAATCATACACGAAAGCGCCGCCGCCGCCAGAATGGCCGAGATCAAGGCCGGTATCGCGGACACCTGGTTCGCCTGGAGCGGCCCTACAACGGTCATGCCTTCTCGCAACGGCACGGCTTACTACCGCATTCAGGGGCCACGCCTGGTAATCGAGTATGCGCCGCAACCGCTGGGCGGAGACCCGTCCATGCATATTCACACGATCTACCGCGATCCTACCAACGATTACGGCAGGAAATTCATGGGGAAATGAAACACAGCCGGGTGGGATTTGCGCTCCTCATTCTGCTTGCGTGGCCTGCGGCTGCGCACCGTTTGGACGAATATCTGCAAGCCTCGCTGATCTCTCTTGCGCGGGACCGCGTGCAGATCCAGCTTGACCTCACGCCTGGAGTGGCCGTGTTCCCCGCCGTGCTCGCGGCGATCGATACAGACCGCGACGGGGCCATATCGGAAGCGGAGCAGAGCGCCTACGCGGGACAGGTTCTGCGAGATCTTTCGCTTGCGGTGAATGGGAAACCAGTGCGATTGAGGCTGGTGTCCAGCCGTTTCCCGGAGATCGGTGAAATGAAGGAAGGCCGGGGCGTGATCCGGCTGGAAATTGCCGGGGATTTGCGGGCATCCTGGGCAGGCGGTTATCGGCGGTTGAATTTCGAGAACCATCACCAGAGCCCCATCGCCGCTTACCTGGTGAACAGCCTGGTGCCGGAAGATCCGGCGCTTTGGATCACAGCGCAGTCTCGCGATTTCCGGCAATCGGTCTACCGGGTGGATTATATTCAAAGCAGCGCAAATCCGTCGTTTTTGATATGGGCGGCCATGCTCTTTCTGCTTGCGGGTACGGCGATCGTGTGGCGCCGTCAGAGATCCTGAATGCTTCTTGTTTTGATACTTCTCCTTCTGACGTGCCAGGCCGCGCGAGGTGAGGATTGGCCGCAATTCTTGGGACCGGGGCGCAATGGCGTTTATTCCGGCCAGTTGGCGGCCGACTGGCCGAAACCCGGGATCGCAGTGCTGTGGAAGTTGGATGTTGGCCAGGGTTTCAGCGCGCCTGTAGTGGCGCGCGGGCGGGTGATTCTGTTCCATCGGCGTGGAAAATCAGGCGATCGTGGAATCGCTCGACGCGGAGACACGGGAAGCGCATCTGGTCGGCAGCGTATCCGACCGATTATCGCGACGATTTTGGCTTCGATGAAGGGCCCCGCGCGACGCCGGCCGTCGCGGGTGAAAGAATTTATACGTTTGGCGCCGAGGGCGTGTTGCAAGCTCTCGATTTCTCGACCGGCAAGCGCGTCTGGAGCGTGGATACGCGGCAGAAGTTCGGCGCGCCGAAAGGCTTCTTCGGAGCCGCCTGTTCGCCGCTGGTGGATGACGGCCGCGTGCTCATGAACATCGGCGGGCCAAATGGCGCAGGTATCGGGGCGTTCGATGCGGCTACCGGCAAGGTGCTTGTGGACGGCGACCAACGACGAGGCCGGCTACTCTGCGCCCGTTGTAGCCACTATTGGCGGCGCTCGCCACGCCTTGTTTTGGACGCGGGCTGGCCTGGTGGACGTCGATCCCGCAACCGGGAAAGTCCGGTTCCAGTTTCCCTGGCGCTCGCGCAGCCACGCTTCGGTGAACGCTGCCGCGCCCCTGGTTGCCGGCGACCTGGTGTTTCTTTCCGCCAGCTATGGCACAGGCGCGACATTGTTACAAATCGCTGGCGCGTCGGTGAAACAACTTTGGGCTTCCGATGATGCGCTCTCGAACCACTATGCGACCAGCGTGTACCGCGATGGCTATGTATACGGCTATCACGGCAGGCAGGAATTCGGCCAGAGCTTGCGAGCGATCGAGCTGAAGACCGGGAAGGTGCAGTGGAACGTCGACCGCTTCGGTGCAGGCACAGTCACGCTGGCCGGTGACAAACTTTTGCTGATCCGGGAAAACGGAGAGCTGATCGTGGCGTTGGCGACTCCTAAGGAGTTCCGGCCGCTTTCACGTGCTCAATTGTTGCCCGCGACGGTGCGATCCTACCCGGCTCTCGCCAATGGAAGACTCTACGTGCGGAATGAGCGGACGCTGGCGTGTTTCGATCTGAGGTAGCGCATTTTGGCGAAAATTGCGAACTTTGCCGGGTTTGAAACGTATAAACTATAGATCCGTCGAGCTCAACTCAGGCGGCAGGGGGTGCGTGTGGGATCCTTCCGAAATCAGCTCAAACATGTCGTGCGCAGGCTCATGCGTGCGCCTATGTTCACGATCGTGACGCTGGTCACGATCGCCATCGGAATCGGCGCCAACAGCGCGATTTTCAGCGTTACCAACGGCGTTCTGCTGAAGCCGCTTCCGTATCCCGAGCCCGAAAGGCTGGTGAGCGTCAGGCAGACGGCGCCGGGCCTCGGAATCGCGGACGTGGATGCCTCGCCATCCGACTACTTCACTTTTCGCGACGAAAGCCGCACATTTCAGCAGTTCGGTATCTGGAACTACGACAGCGTCAGCATTACAGGAACTCGCTACCCCCGAGCGGGTGGACGGGCATCGATGTCACTTCGGGCACGCTGGAAGCCCTCGGCGTCCAGCCTATTCTCGGCCGGTGGTTCACGTTGAACGACGAAATCACGGGAAGTCCGCAAACGGTGATCTTGACCTACGGCTACTGGCAGCGCAAATTCGGCGGCGATGCTGCCGTGATCGGCCGCCGCATCGTGGCGGACGGCGAGGCCAGAGAGATCATCGGCGTCATGCCGCGAACCTTCCAGTTCCTGAATGTGAAGCCGGAGCTGATCTTTGCCGTTTCAGTTCGAGCGCGCCAAAGTGTTCCTCGGCAACTTCAGCTATCAGTCCATCGCCAGGCTAAAGCCGGGCGTCAGCCTGGCGCAGGCCAATGCGGATGTCGCGCGCATGATTCCTCATGGTGAATGCGAAATTCCCGCCGCCTCCCGGCTTCAGCGTGAAACTATTCGATGACGCACGCACTCGCGCCCAATCTGCGGCCGCTGAAACAGGACGTAGTGGGCGACCTGGGCAAAGTGCTGTGGGTGCTGATGGCAAGTATCGGCGTGGTGCTGCTCATCGCGTGCGCCAACGTAGCCAACCTGCTTCTGGTCCGCGCCGAAGGGCGCCAGCAGGAGCTTGCCATTCGCACTGCTCTGGGCGCTGGTTCGCCCCAAATCGCCCGCGAGTTTCTGGTGGAAAGTGTTCTTCTCGGCCTGCTTGGCGGAGTCGCCGGGCTGGGCCTCGCCTATGGGGCCCTGCGCCTTCTCGTCAGGATTGCGCCGGCGTCCCTTCCCCGCCTCGAAAACATCACCATCGATCCGGCTGGTGGTGCTGTTCACGCTGGGCCTCTCGCTGGTGGCCGGCATCCTGTTCGGGCTGATGCCGGTATTCAAATTTGCGGCGCCTCAGGTGATGACTGCGCTTCGTGCCGGCGGGCGAACGTTAAGCCAGAGCAAGGAGACGCATCGCGCGCGCAATACACTGGTGGTGTTGCAGGTGGCGCTAGCGGCGATTCTGTTGATCAGCGCCGGTCTGATGATCCGCACCTTTCAGGCATTGCGGAATGTCCAGCCCGGATTCACAGGTCCGCGTGAGTTGCAGACCCTGGCTGTTTTCATCCCTGAAAGTCAGGTAAAGGAGCGCGGAACAGTGTGGTGCGCATGCAGCAGGAGATTCTGCGAAAGCTTTCCGCCATCCCCGGTGTTTCCTCGGCCGCGTTTGCGAACTCCGTTCCCACCGACGGAAACAATAGCACCGATCTGCTCTACGCCGAAGACCGGCCCTACGCCGAGGGGAAGCTGCCGCCGCTGCGCCGATTCAAGTTCGTCGCGCCGGGCTTTTTTCAGACCATGGGAACGCGGCTGATTGCCGGCCGGGATATCACATGGACCGACATCTATGACCAACGGCCGGTCGTCATGGTCTCCGAGAATATGGCGCGAGAGCTTTGGCACGACCCAGCGGCGGCTATCGGCAAGCGCATTCGCGAGGGCATGAAAGATCCCTGGCGCGAGATTGTCGGCGTGGTGGCCGATGTCCGGAGCGACGGCGCCGACCAGAAGGCGCCTACCACCGTATACTGGCCCGTCATGATGAAGAACTTTTGGGGCGAATGATATGTTCATCCAGCGCTTCGCGAAGTTCGCCATTCGCAGCCCCCGCGCCGGCTCCGAGAGCTTCATCAACGAGATACGGCAGGCAGTGTGGTCCGTCAATCACGACGTCCCGCTGGCCCGCATCCGCACCATGGAGCAGGTCTATCGCGGTTCGATGGCGCGCAGTTCCTTTACCCTTGTGATGCTCGCCATTGCCGGGGGAATGGCGTTGCTGCTGGGCGTCATTGGCATCTACGGCGTCATTTCCTATTCGGTGTCGCAGCGGACACGCGAGATCGGAATTCGCATCGCGCTCGGGGCTCAGGGCGCAGGGCTAAAGGCGATGGTGGTTCGCCATGGCGTGTTGCTCGCCGGATTCGGAGTGGCTCTCGGTCTGATAGGGGCTGCCGCATTGACGCGCGTCCTGTCTTCACTTCTATTTGAAGTCAGCCCAGTCGATCCGGCAACGTATTGCGCGGTGTCGGCTGGCTTGCTTGCGGCTGCCGCCGCCGCCAGTTATATACCCGCGCACCGGGCGTCAGTCATCGACCCTGTTGAGGCTTTACGAGCCGAATAACTCCAGGGCGGGACCCAGCGAGCAGCCAAGCGCCCGCGGCCAGTTAACTCGACGCGGTAATATCGGTGTTTTGTGAGCAGCCCGATATGTCATCAGTTCCGCGCATTGTAAAAACCTTTCGCGGTGATCGCCTGAGCCGCGAGGCGAGCGGCAGTGCCAGGCTATTCTTGTGGCTCGATTCACTTCGCTCTGATTTCGTATTGGCCTGGCGGCGGCTGCGGAATAGCAAGGTGACCTCCGGTGCGGCGATTCTGTCGCTGGCTTTTGGCATTGGAGCATGCCTCGCTGCGTTTCAACTCATCGACGCACTTCTGCTGCGACCGTTGCCCATCGCGTCGCCGGATCGCCTCTACGTTCTCTCCCGCCAGGAATTCCGCAGGAACGGCCCGCCCACGGCGCGCGACAATTGGGAGTACCCGGTATTCACGTACATGCGCTCCGCCGTGGCGAATCAGGCCAGCTTAATCGCTATCTCCAACGCCGAACGCGTGGAAATGACCTGGCGTTCCGATAGCGAAATGGAGAGAGCGGCCGTGCAGTACGTGTCGGGAAACATGTTCGGCACATTCGGACTCCATGCCGCCTCGGGCCGCCTGCTCTCGCAAAGCGACGATCTCCGGCCTGGCGCCCATCCGGTAGCCGTCTTGTCCCACGATTACTGGTTACGTCGTTTTGCGAAAGATCCGCAAGTCATCGGGCGAACCTTCCGGCTCACTAATAACCTTACAGGCACTCGCATTTATCAGATCGTGGGTGTGGCGGAGGCCGGCTTCACCGGCAGCGAACCCGGCAAGGTGGTCGATATCTTCCTCCCGCAACGATGCATTGGGGGATGGCTTTTCCGGAGTGGTCGCTTTTCAGAGTTTTTGTGCACTTGCGACCGCACGTATCTGTCGCGCCGGTGCGCGACCGCCTCAGCGCCATCCTGCGCGCATTCAACGATTCGAAGGGAAATCACTTGAAACAGGCGCTGGAAATGGACCCTGCGCCCGCGGGAGTCTCCGCCATGCAGAAGGACTATCGCACTTCTCTGGCCGCCCTCGGCGTACTCGTCGTGCTGGTGCTGCTGATTGCCTGTGCGAACGTAGCCAACCTGATGACCGCGCAGGCTGCGGCCCGGAGCCGTGAAATGGCGCTCCGCGTCTCCATCGGCGCAAAGGGATGGCGCCTTGGGCGACTGGTGCTGGTAGAGGCTGCAATCATGGGACTGTTAGCCTCCGTCGCCGGTTGGTGCTTCGCGCGATGGTCCGCGCCGCTCGTCCTCGCGAGAGTCAATCCGCCCGACGATCCGGCTCGACTCTCGCTGGCCGTAGACTGGCGCGCGTTTGTTTGCGCTGCGGTTCTGACGCTTTTCGTAAGCTTACTCTTCGGCCTCGCGCCAGCGTTACGGGCCTCCGCGATCCGGCCGGTGGAGGTGCTCAGGGGCGACGGCAGCTCGCACTCGCGAGCTCGCTGGATGCGGGCTCTCATCGCCCTACAAGCCGCGTTCTGTTTCTCGTCCTGTTCGTCGCCGGACTGTTCGTCGTTACCTTCGACCGATTGCATGGCCAGCCAAACGGTTTTTCATCCGAACGAATCGTCAATATCGATATCGTCAATCCGAGGAATGAACCCAGCACTTCATGGGACCAGGTGGCAGAACATTTGCGCAGGATGCCTGGCGTTGAAGCCGTTGCATATGCCGACTGGCCGCTGCTGGACGGATACGGTTTCAAGTCAAACGCCATCTCGATCAATGGCGGGCCTCCCTCGGAAGTTCCGGCCTGGTTCATGAACGTCTCTCCGGGTTGGCTCGACACCATGAAGATCCCTTTCATTAGCGGCAGAGACTTCCGCCCCACCGACCTGTCGCCCGGCGCCGCCATCGTCAACGAGGTGTTCGCCCGCCAATTCTTCCCACATGAGAATCCCTTGGTAAGTGGTTCGAGGGAACCTCGGGATGGATGCGCGGGCAAAGGTTTCAAATCGTCGGTCTGGTGCGCGATGCCCGTTACCGCTATCTCCGCCAGACCGTTTTGCCTGTAGCCTATACGCCGTTTAGAAGAACAGATGAAAAGGGCACGATGCAAGGCGGGACGCTTGTCGTCCGCACCTCCGCCTCAAACCCGCTCGCGCTCGCCTCCATTTTGCGCAAAGAAATTCCCCGCGCAAACCAGGAATACATCC
>CAWCJP010000013.1:0-266219 GCA_963795925.1 Bryobacterales bacterium
GATTCCATCAAAGGCTCGCTGCGCGAAAAGGGCGTGCGGCTCACGCGTCAGCGGCAGATCCTGCTGGAGTTGATCGACCAGACCGGAGAGCATCTGGATGCCGAGCGGTTGTTCCAACTGGCCAAGGCAAAAGATCCCAAGCTCAATCGCGTGACGGTTTATCGCACGCTGAAAATGCTGAAAGCCGGCGGTATGGTGGATGAGCTGGACCTCATGCACCACGAAGGCGACCAGCACTACTACGAAACCCGCCTGAAACAGGAGCATGCGCACGTGATTTGCCTGCGCTGCGGCAAGGTGGAGGAATTCTTCGGCGAACCCCTGCAACGGCTGCGCAAGCAGATCGAAAGCCATTTCGGGTTTCAAATCCTATTGGCGCGCACGGAGGTCGGCGGATACTGCGCGCACTGCCAGTCGTTGCGCGCGCTCGAACTGGACAGGGCGCGGCAGCATGGGCTGGCGGACGCGCCGGCCGCAACCGGGGGGACCGCAGCGCCGGGCGCGCCGCACCGTGCCCGCGCCAAGCGCACCGCCTGATGGATACCAGCACCGCGGAGATCGCCCCTTCGGCCTCCATCATCGTCGTGGATCCCAGCGGCCACCGCACGCGGGTGGACCTGGCGCCGCTACCTTTTAAGATCGGCCGGCAAGCCGACAACGACCTGATCCTGCGGGACAGCCGCGCCTCGCGCCTGCATGCCCGCATCCTGCGGGAGGGCGCCGAATACAAGATTGAAGATGCCGGCAGCCGGCACGGCGTCTATGTCAACGGCAAGCGCGTGGAAAGCCATGCATTGCGCAACTCGGACCGCATCGAGTTCGGTTTTCCCGATTCCTACCAACTCGTCTTCGCCACGAAGGGCGCCGAGTTGAACCGGCTGATCGACCAGTTCGGCGCGCACGAGAAATCCGGGGCGGCCAGCAGTTCGCCGGGCGTGGGCGCAAACCTGGCCAAACTGCGCGCGATTCTGGACGTCGCGCGAACCCTGCAGACCGGGCTGTCGCTGCAGGATGTGCTCAACTCCGTGGTGGATGCGGCGCTGGCCATTACCGGCGCCGAACGCGGTTTTCTGCTGCTGCGCGGCCGATGGCGAACTGGAGACGCGCGTGGCGCGCAATCGGCAGGGCGCCACGCTTCCGGTGGGCGACCTGCGCGTTCCGCGGCACGTGATCAAACGCGCCCTCGAACAGCGCCGCGACCTGCTTTCGATGAACTTCGATCCGCAAGGCACCGGCGAATTCCGGCCGGAGCGCAGCATCGTCGGACCTGGAATTGCGCAGCGTCGATCTCCGTGCCCCTGGTGCGCATCAGCAAGGTGCGCGGCGACGCCACCAATGTGCTTTCCACCGCCGAAGAAACGGCCGGCGTGCTCTACATGGACTCGCGCCTGACCACGGCCGACCTGGCCGGCGGAAATCGCGAGTTGCTGCAAACCCTGGCCATCGAAGCTTCCACCATCCTCGAAAATGCCCGCCTGCTCGAGGAGGAACGCATTAAGCAGCGGATCGAGGAAGAGCTGGACGTGGCGCGCAACATCCAGCAGGGTTTGCTGCCGCGCAGGTTGCCCGCCGCGGGTTGGTTTCGTACGTGCGGCAGCAGCGTGGCCTCGCACCAGGTGGGCGGCGATTATTACGATGTGATTCCCGCCGGCCCGCACGCCTGGACGGCGGTGGTGGCGGATGTCTCCGGCAAGGGAGTGAGTTCCGCGCTGCTGGCTTCCTTGCTGCAGGGCGCGTTTCTGGCGGTCAGCCATGGCGACACGGCGCTCGGCAAACGCCTGGAGCGCATCAACGTGTTCTTGAATGAGCGCACTGCGGGCGAGAAATACGCCACCGTCTTCTATTGCCTGCTGGAGCACACCGGGCGCCTGCACTACGTAAATGCCGGGCATTGCCCGCCGCTAATCGTGCGGAAGGAGGGCGGCATAGAATCGCTGGCTGCGACCTCCCCGCCGGTCGGCTTGCTCGAGTCCGCGGAATTCGAAAACGGCGAGGCGATGTTGGTTCCGGGCGATCGAATCGTGATCTACACCGACGGCGTGACCGAAGCTCAGAACTTGCGAAGCGAGTTTTTCGGACGGCAGAAGCTGCGCAAGGCGATTGTGGAAAACCAGGCCGGCTCCTGCCAGCGCGCTGCACGAGGCGATCCAGAGCGCCGTCGCCGCGTTTACCGAAAGCGCTCCACAGGCCGACGATATCACCCTGGTGGTGATCGAGTATCGCGGGGAGTGAATACGTTCCGCCGGAGTGCCACTAAGGGATGAAGTGGAGGTACTTCAATGCCGAGTCATTCCGGTGCCGTTGACACGAATTAAGCGTGGCTGTGCCAGAACGCGGTCAAACAAGCCCTGGGAAAACATGGCGCCGTTCCGAACGATTGAATGATTTGGCTCGGGCGGTGGCGCCGGAAGAACCGTTGCCACGCGAGGAGGCTCGCCGGCGGAAGTCGGCGGATAAACTCGCGCCTACGGCGCGTCCGGGCAACACGTCCAGTTCGTCCGTACAGAGCGTCGTTTCGACGGGAGCCGCGGGCGCCAGTGCCCGAAGTTTGGTTCCGCCGTAACGCACCATCGGCACCGAAATACTGATCCGGATTAGAGCCCGACTAAAGAAAATGATGCGGTGCAAAAAACAAACACAACGGCCGTTCTTCTTCGAGCGCCAATAGGGCCGAACCGCACGCCGCGTCGTGGCATTTGGCGTGGTGAGCGAGGGGACAGACGGTCCATCGAGTCAATGTGATCGAAAGACCTTCACTTCATCACGCCCGATTGTTAAGGCTGACGGCTCCGGTTCCGGCTGGTCTGGTCCTCCGGATCGCGGCGCCCTGCCAGGAGAAGGCTTGCTGCCATCTTCGATGGCGCCGATTGCCGTCTGGCCGCCAAGCTGGTGCAATTGGTGCCGTCCGTCACGGCGGCGCTGCCGCCTTGCCAAATCCGTGCCGATTGCCGCTGGTTTATTCACGAGGGCAGGGCGGCCTGCATGCGCTGTCCGCAGGTGGTTACTTATTGCCTGAACCCCAGCGCGGAACTGAACACGGCAGCCACACCGGAAGCCTCAGTCAGTAGCGGCGACGGTTGTCCCCATCGGCCGGCAAACACAAACTGATTCAGAGTGCGGCGCGGACTGTGCGTTGATTGCGCTTGCGCAGAGCTTCCGGCGCGCCGCTCTCATCGCCCGGGATAGCCGAGTCCGATGGCCGCCACCGCCTCGTGCGATGCCGGGATGCCGTATAACTCGCGCGCCTTGGCCGCATCGAAGCCGGCCATGCCATGGGCCAGAACGCCCAACGAGGCGCCTTGCAGCATCAGGAAACCGGTGGCGATTCCGGTGTCGTGCAAAGCGTGCCGGTTGACGCTTCCATCATGGTCGAAATGCAGCTTGGCGACCGTGATCATCAGTACCGGAACATGCTGCGCCCACACGACATTGCCGGGCACCAGACAACTCAGCATGCGTGCGAACTCTTCCGGCTCCTCCTTGCGAGCCACCAGGAAACTCCAGGGCTGCCCGTTGTAGCTGGAGGGCGCCCAACGCGCGGCTTCCAGCATGCTGAGAAGCTTTTCCGGTTCAACCGCCCGCTCGTGAATAAATCGCCGGACTCCAACGGCTGCGGATTACGTCCAGAATCGGATAGCCCACTTTGAGGTTTTGCGTAGCGGTATCTGCCATTTGGTTGTTGGATGCACACGACAAGGCGCGGGATGCTGTATGCTGTTTATGTACAGTGAACAGCGCCGCTCAAATTCGCATTGACCTGGATTCCACCACTCCGGTGAACCGCCAGATTGTGGACCAGTTGCGCACCCTGCTTGTCGAAGGTGCTGTCGGGCCGGACGACACGCTGCCCTCCGTCCGCCGTCTGGGTATCGATCTGGGTGTGCACTTTAACACCGTTGCGGATGCGTACCGCACGTTGGCGGAAGAGGGCTGGCTCCAAATTTCTCATGGGCGGGGCGTGCGGGTGCGCAAGCGCCAAGCGCTCCGCGCGAGCGAAGAGACGTTGCGTCTTTTTCGTGGCCGGCTGCGGCAACTCGTCGCGGAGATGCGCGCACAAGGGATCTCGCCGGCGGCCATCGCGCGCGAACTGGCATCGGCGCAGGAGGCCATAAAGTCATGAATGCGGATTCCATCGTCTTATTCGCTACGCTTGTTTCGATTGCCGTGCTGTTTCATTGGCTGCCTTTATGGCGGCGCAGCAGCCTTTGGTTCGGAGTCACCGTGCCGCCGGATTTCCTCGCCTCGGCGGAAGCCCAGGCAGTGTTGCGCCGTTATCGCATCGAGATGTGGACGGTTTCCCTCGCCGCTTTCATCCTGCTGGGGATCGGTTTTCGCCGGGGAGGGAATTGGATGGTCGCCGCCGGCCCGATGCTCGAAACACTGGGCGCCGTGGTGGCCTTCGCCCGCGGACGTAACCGCGTGCGGCCCTTCGCGCACCCGCAGGGGACCCGCGCGGCGTCGCTTTTCACCACGCACGAAGGTCTGCCTGGAGGGCCTGCCGCCCTCCTGGTTCCTTACGTCATCCTGGCGGCGACCGCCATTTTCCTCGACCGGAACTGGGAGCGGCTCCCGGTTCGGTTTCCAACCCACTGGGGACTTTCCGGAGCGCCCGACCAGCTGGGCCGCCCGCACCTGGCGGAGCGTGGATGGTCCGCTGCTCATGGGGGTCCTGTTGATCGCATTCCTGCACGCGCTGGGCTACATGGTGCTGCGCGGATCTCCCCGCGCCCGAAGCGCCGAAACGGCGGACTGGACGGCGCGCTTCCGCCGCGCCAATCTCCGCATGATCGTGGCGATGGGGTGGACCATCAGCGCGCTCTTCTGCGTCCTTTCGCTGAATCCGTACCTTGCGAGCGGCGACCGGCTGGCGATTCCCGTGTGGCTTATTCTGGGAGCGGTGTTGGCGGTCGCGGCGGCTTTTCTCTGGCCGATCATTCGACTCAGCCAGCGCCTTAGCCAGGAGCCCGGCAGCGGCAGCGACGGCACGCCCGACGAATGCTGGAAATTCGGCCAGATTTACTACAATCCGAATGATCCGGCCCTCATGGTTGAGAAACGCTTCGGCGTGGGCTACACCATCAACTTTGGCAATCGCGCATCGTGGCTGGTCTTCGGGCTGCTGTTATTGGTGATATTTGTTCCATTGCTGCTTTAGAATCGGCCTTTTTGACCTCTCCCGCAGGCTGCCAATCTGCGACAATGATCGGCAGCCATATGCCTTGCCTTCTTCTCATCCTCGTGCTGGCATTCCCGCGGGTAGTGCTGGTGCTGCTTTGGCTGTTCAACACTCCTTATCTGCAATCCGTCTATCACGGATTGTTAATTCCTGTGCTCGGGTTCATTTTCCTGCCCCTCACCACACTGGCGTACGCGTGGATCATCCACAGCCACCGTCCCATGGAGGGCACCAATCTGATCATCATGATCGTGGCCGTCGTCATCGACGTGGGCGGACTCGGCAGCGGCGAGTACCACCGCCGTGGCCGCTACTGACCGCTTTCCGCGATTTGACCTGGCGGGCCAGGTGGCGCTGGTCACCGGCGCTGCCAGGGGTCTGGGGCGCGCCATTTCGCTGGCGCTGGCGCACGCCGGCGCAGACGTGGCCGCGGGAGATCGAAGCGCTGGGCAGACGCGTTTTGCCGCTGCAAATGGATGTCACCAGCCTGGAACAGGTCCGCCGCGCGGTGGACGACGCCGCGGCGCATTTCGGCCGGCTCGATATTCTGGTAAACAACGCTGGAATCGCGCCGGAAAATCCGGCGGAAGACGTGTGTGAGGACGATTTCGATCTGACCCTGCGGGTGAATCTGAAGGGGACTTTCTTTTCGAGCCAAGCGGCCGCGCGCGTCATGATGCGGGGGAACGGGGGACGCATTGTCAACGTATCGTCCCAGGCGGGCTTCGCGGCGCTGCCCGGCGAGTCGGTGTACTGCATGACCAAAGCCGCCATTGCGCACCTGACCAGGTGCCTGGCCGTGGAATGGGGCAAGTACAACATCACGGTGAACGCCGTCGCGCCCACGTTCATCTTCACGCCCGGCACTGCGGAGGCGCTGGCCGGCCCGGCATTCCGCGGGGACGTGATCGAGCGCATTGCGGCACTGCATCGTATCGGCGAACCCATGGACGTGGCGGGGGCGGTGGTGTTCCTGGCGTCGCCGGCCGCATCCCTGATTACAGGCCACACGATGTTGATCGACGGCGGCTGGACGGCGCGATAAGACAGGCCTCTCCCTGTTACATGCCGGGCAGCGGCGTAGTGCTGTGCACACGCGCCAGGTGCACGAAAGCTTCCGCCGCTCCGCAACCCGATTCGCGCCCGCGGTAGTTTTCCATCGCCTGATGGAACTCCCTGTAGATGCGCGCGCCATCCTGGCTCTGGTGGGCGAACAGCGCGGCCTTTTTCTTTTCCCGCACGCCACTCACGTCCACGTAATCAGTCGGATGAAAGCCCATCGTCTGCGCGCCCAGGTCGACCTCGTAATAATACAGCTCAAAGCGCCCGCGCGCGGCCAGCCAGGCGCGAAAGGTCAGCGTGCTGGCGGCCTGGTGATCCAGGTGCGTGTCGATGGGCCATTGCGTGAAGACCACGTCCGGATCTTCGGCGAAGATCAGCTTGCGCAGCGACTCCGCGGCATTGCCGTCCACCACGGTCGCGCCGTCGATTTGCCCGGCGAAAACCGGCTTCGCGCCCAGGATCCGGCAGGCGGCCTCGCACTCGGCCGACCGGATGGCGGCGGCTTCAGCGTGCGGCTTGCGCGGAATGCCCGCTTCGCCGCGCGTCAGGTAAACGATCGTGACGCTGGCGCCTGCTGCGGCATAGCGCGCCAAAGTGCCGCCGCAGCCGGACTCGGGATCGTCCGGATGGCCACCTACACAAACGATCTTCAGCGCACGGCCCCCGGAGGTCTGTCCGGCGGCCAGCGCGGGCAAGGCCATGAATTGACGGCGCGAAGGACTCACTTAAACACCTCACTTACCAACCACAAATAAGTGTCCGTCATTCTGCGAATAAATCTTCCCGTCTCCACCGATCGACGCCGGCGTATACGCGGCGCCCAGCGCCAGTTGCTGGAAGATCTCCTGCAACACGGTGCCACCCTGCGCGATGGCGAACATGTTGCCATCTTCGCTGTTGGCGTAGACCACGCCGTTGGCGTCGATCGCCGGACTGTTCACGCACCATTCGAATCCATTGGGATGGTCGGAGACGCAAGTCAGAGTGCCGTCCGCATTACGCGTGCAGCTATTGGTATTGGTGTTTTGATAGCTCCACTCGATCGTCAGGTTCGAATCGAGCTGGCGTGACGAAATACTGCTCGGGCGATGCCGGATTGTTGGTGGTGCGGTCCGATGGACATAGGGTGGCGTCATCGCAGTACGAACCCAGGCCGCCGTAGTGGTTGTTCTTGGTCACCATCGACCATGTGCCGTCGTGAGCGTAAATTGCCGGTGTGGTGTCCCAACCGAAGCCGAACTCGCCCAGGTAATTACCGCTGGCGTCGAAGTGCACCATGTGGCCCTGGGCATAGTTGTAACGGCTCCAGGTGCCGAAAAGGATGGTGCCGTCAGGCGCCACCACGGGCGTCGCCGACGCATCGTCCAGCACGCTGCCGTCGCCCGGCTGATTGGTTAACGGATCCACTCCCAGCAATGCGCCTGCGCGTGCAGCCGCCGGGAGTGCCATTGGGCGGCAGCCAGCCGCCGCTCGACACGGGCACGCCGCATCCATCGTTGAAGCGGTTGCGCAGCGAGGCGGCCCATTTCAGGCTCAGATCGGGGTTCAGCGCCAGCAAGAACGAATAGCGATCGTTGAAGTGCGCACGGCTGACGGTATAAATGGTTCCGTCCGGAGCCACTGCCGGCGATACATTCAACCCGGCGCGCTGGCTGCCGCAAGTGGAGGTATCGGGAGTGGCGGTGGTGCTGGGCGGCCAGGGTAGTTGCGTGGTCTCGAAAGACGTGATGCACTGGCCGCTGGGGCTGGGCGCTTGGGCGCCAATCAGCGTTGGATAGCTTGCCATGCTGACTGTGCCGCCCGCCGTAATCTTTACTAGCCAGGAGTTCGTGGAATCGTTGCCATAGAACCCGTTGGTGGTCACCACCTGCACCACGTTATAGAACAGATTTCCGTTGGCGTCGATCGTGAGGGGTCCCGTTTCATAGGTGTTCGGATCCGTCCCAAAGGGAGCGAAGCGCTGAATCAAGGCGCCGGTGGCTTTGTCCAACTCGATGACGCTGCCGCTCGCGCCCGGCAAATAGATAACAGCGTTACCCGAGCGCCGCATGGAACACCGGCTCCCAGAAATCGTTGCTGGATCCCGGCGCTATCCAGTCGCTGCGCATATTGCCATTGCTGAACCAGTTGGCCGTTCTGCCAAGTGAACTTGTTCTCTCCCCAAATCTCTGTGGAAAAGGTCGCGGGATTGTAGGCGCCGGATTTATACTCCATGTAAACGTCGTTGCCATCCACCAGCGGAACTTGATAATGCGTCACCAGTTCGCTGTAATTGGCGCTCTGCTCCTCCGGCACCAGCGGGTCATAAATGATATTCGCCAGAATTTCGTTCAAGCTTCTGCCCCACTACAGCGGGGTTGCTGGTGTGTTGCGGGTTAGCGCCCATTGCGCCCAACCGGTGCCGACCGCGACGGTCGTTTGAACCGTGCCGGTCACTCCGCCGGTTTGGATCTGCAGCGGCGCCGCATTGGCGGGCAATTGAGTCGAGGGCAGGGTGACATTGATCTGGTACACTCCCACGTACTGCGGCGATAATCCCGCGAAGGTGACCGTCGCCGAAACCCCGCCGATGGTCACGACCGGCGCTGCCGTCGTATTGCGCATGGCATCCAGAGAGTTGTTCCCCGTGATTCCAGGCGGATTGACCGGACCCGAAACCGCTTCCCAAAAGGACCAGCGAGTCGCCGGGCGTGGCCGGATGGCTCGGAAATCCTGGGATCGCGCCGGTGGGTGCTGCCAGCGAGCCGTCCGGATTGACGGCCACGGCGTAGCCTGCAATGGCGAACAGGCCCGGGCGCGTACGCGCCTACCTGGACGGCCTGCGCCGCCGACGATACCGAACCGTTCGTGACCACTACGCTGACCGGACCGGTGGCGGAAACCTCCCACGGAAGCTGGGCGTTGATCTGTTGCGAAGAGACGAAGAGCAGCGGCGCGGCGATGCCGTTGAAGCTGACTGACACGTTGCCCAGCGTGAGAGGCAAGGGGATGGTGCTCGCGAATGCAGTTCCCGCGGCGAGATTCGTACCGAAGATGGATACCAGCGATCCCGGCACGACCGGTGCGCTGAAGGAGGCGGCGTCAACCACTCCGCCTGGCTCGACAAACGGCGCCTGAGCCAATGCGAACGCCGCCGACAGCAGGATAAGACCGGATAAGGAAAGCAGCTCTCATGCGCGGAATTCTACCACGCGCGACAGGCCGGATTCACCCCGCCTGCGTGGGATGCATCATGGCGAGGGAGGAGGCGCGGGTGCGGAACTCGTGCCGTTCGATCCTGACGGCGACCCCTCCCGGCTCGCTTCGGATTACCCAGCCGAAGATTTCGAGTTTCATGGCGCAAGTCGCATCCAGCATGGCCGGCCAGTTGACCGAGACCAGCACCTTCTCGCCGGCCTTGAGGGCGTGCTGGGTGGTAAACCGGATTTCGCGGCTGCCGATTTCCACTGTTCGGCCCACGCCCACCGCGTGGATCCGGCTGCCTTTCACGCATTGATAGCGGACATCCTGCCTGATGGGGAAGCGGCGCCTCTCACGCCGTCCCAGATCCTCTTCTAAAAAGTTGTTGGTTGTTGCCATTGAATGACCTGCAGTGAACTTGGGCCGAGCACGAGCACGTTAGGGCAAGCGTACCACCCCATAAAGATTTTGTAAAGTTTCTTTGCGCGGTTCCGAGGGGTTTTCCGGAGGCGGCTACCATGTCGAGCATCTGTGATAATTGAGTGATGTTTCGCATTGCCCTACTGGTTACCCTCCTTTCAGCGCTCAGTGCGCCGGGCGCGCCACTGGGCAGACATCGCGATCGGGCGGCCGCGGAGCCAGCCGCCGGACAAGTGAGCGTGGCCGTGGTGCCGACCTCCGCGGCGCTGGTGATCGGAACCAGCCGCCAGTTCAGCGACACAGTGCGCAATGCGAGCAACACAGGAGTCGTTTGGCAGGTGAACGGGACGCCGGGCGGGGACGCCACCGTGGGTACGATCACGGCAGCGGGTCTGTACAGCGCTCCATCGGCAGTCCCCAGCCCGGCTACAGTTTCCGTGACAGCCGTCTTGGACGCGGATTCGACGTCGTCGGCTTCCGCGGTGGTGACCGTGACCCCGCCGCAGGTGACCGTCAGCATTTCCCCCGGATCGGTAGCCGTGCAGCCTGGGGGGACCCAGCAATTGACGGCCACGGTTTCGAACACGGCGAACAAGGGCGTCATTTGGGAGGTCAATGGTGCGATCGGTGGTAGTTCTGCTACCGGCACCATCACCCCAGCGGGTCTCTATACCGCGCCCAGCGCGCTTCCTAGCCCCGCCATTATCATCGTAACCGCAGTCTCCGCGCAGACCCCGGCGGCCGCGGCGGTGGCCAATATCACCATCGGCGCGGGCACGGCTCTTTACGTCGCGACTTCGGGAAACGACGGCAACAACGGCAGCTTCCACTCGCCCTGGCGCACCATCCAGCACGCCGCGAGCACTGCCGTGGCGGGCGACACTGTTTACGTGATGGGAGGTGTCTACAATGAAGTAGTCACATTCGCCAATTCCGGCTCCGCCACCGCCGGCTACATCACGTTTCAAAGCTATCCGGGTCAGACGGCTATCGTGGATGGCACGGGTCTCGCGATTCCCGGCGGGCAATACGGCCTATTCACCTTGCTGAACCTGAACTATCTGGCCGTCGGCGGATTCGAACTCCGGAACTACACTTCGAACACCACCGCGGATGTTCCCATCGGTATCTACATCACCGCGGCCGACAGCTTCATTCAGATACTGGGCAACAGAGTCCATGATATTGTCACTACCGCCAAAGGCTGCAACGCCAACGCGCTCGGAATCGCGGTTTACGGCAGCAGCGCGCCGGCTTCGATCAACAACCTGACCATCAGCGGGAACGAGGTATTCGACAATACTACCGGGTGCAGTGAAACGGTCACGCTGAATGGCAACGTAGAAAACTGGAGCGTCACTAACAACATAATTCACGACAACAATAACATCGGATTCGACGCCATCGGGTTCGAGAAGGTGTCGCCCGATCCGGCTTATGACCAGGCGCGCGATGGCGAAGTCACCGGTAACATCGTCTATAACATCACGTCGTACGATAACCCAGCTTACGGGGCGCAGTACGCGGCCGACGGCATCTACGTAGATGGCGGCACCGAGATCGTAATCGAGCGGAATCTGATTTCTAAGGCCGATCTCAACCTGGAACTGGCCAGTGAGAATGAAGGCAAACTGACCAGCTATATCACCGCGCGCAGTAACCTGATCTATTACGCGAATTCGACGGGAGTCAGCATCGGAGGCTACGGCCCCAAACGCGGCGGCACGGACCATTGCGACATCCTGAATAATACGCTCTTCATGAACGACACGAAAAGCACCGGCAGCGGAGAATTCCAGATCCAGTACTACGCAACCAATAACATCTTCGAAAATAATATCGTGAACGCCACTACGCAGGGGCTGTTTCTACACAGCTTCACGACTTCGGAATCCGATCCGGCAACTTTGGATTACAACCTCTATTTCTCGTCCACCGGCGCCGCGGCCGGCATCTGGGAATGGAACAAAACCAGGCACAAGGGTTTTGCGAAATACCAGTCGGCTACCGGACAGGACGCCCACTCCAGCTTCGCGAATCCCCTGTTCCTCAGCACCGCCACGCCGGATCTGCAGGTGCGAATCCTCTTCGCCCGCCGTGGATGCCGGTAACAATCTGGGATCCACGGTGGTCGGAACGCTGGATTTCGCAGGCAATCCGCGTGTGCAGGGTCCCGATATCGACATCGGAGCCTACGAGCAGCCCTGATCGCTAACCTTGATCGTTACTGGCCGGATACGCTGAAGATGGCTTTTTATACAGTCCTTTCGCCATTCGCCGTCCGCCGCGCGTCCTTATGTTAGATTTGACAATTAGGAGATGGTTTGACGCCTGAAGCGCCCGCATTCCTTCTGCAGATCGACATCTGGGAAATGATCGGCCGGGGTGGCCCCCTGACCATCGCCGTTCTGGCAATCCTTTTGATATTTTCCGTTTTCTCCTGGGCCATCATCTTTTCCAAGTGGAGCGCGTTGCGGACGGCGCGCGCCGCCGACAGGCGTTTTCTGCGCGCCTTCCGCAAGGCCAACGGTCTCGACGCGGTCATGGTGGCCAGCGAGCAATTCAAGCCCGCGCCGCTGGTGGCGGTTTTTGAGTTCGGCTACGAGGAGGTGCACCGCCAGGCGACTGCGCGCGGCACCGTCACCAATAAACTGGCTCTCGAACGCTCGCTGCAACTCGGCACCAGCGAGGAACTCGCCAAACTGGAGCGGAACATGAGCTGGCTGGCCACCACCGCTTCGGTCAGCCCGTTCATCGGACTGTTCGGCACCGTGCTGGGCATCATTCGCGCATTTCAAGGTCTCGGCGCGCAAGGCAGCGCCAGCCTGCGCGCGGTCGCGCCGGGCATCTCGGAAGCGCTCATCGCCACCGCTGTGGGACTCGCCGCCGCCATTCCCGCCGCCATCTTCTACAACTATTTCGGCCACACCATCCGGGAGATCGGCGCGCGCATGGACGATTTTTCCCTGGAGTTCCTCAACATGGCCGAGCGGAGCTTCGGAGAGTAGCGCGTTGGCCATCACAACTAATGGCGGCAATGGCGGCGGCGGTTCCCGGCCACGCCGGCGCGCCTATTCCGGCGCGATCTCCGAAATTAATGTCACCCCGTTCGTGGACGTCATGCTGGTGCTGTTGATCATCTTCATGTTGACGGCCCACGTGATGGAGTTCGGTATCCAGGTGGATGTCCCCAAGACGCGTGCCGTCCAGGACAGCGCCAAGGAACTGCCGGTGGTCAATATCACCAAGGACGGTACGTTGTACCTCAATGAGAAGGCGGTCGATATCAATGTGCTGCCGGCGGAAATCGCGCAACGCTTCCCCGGCGCCACAGCCGTCTACCTGCGCGCGGACAAGGAAACCGTGTGGGAGCCGATCGCCCAGGTAATGAGCGAACTGGCCACGGCCAAACTCCAGGTCAACGCGGTCACCCAGCCGGAGGAGACTCCCGGGGCAAGGCGCAAATGAGGCGCAAAGTCGATGACCTCGCATATAGAGACCCTGGACCAGCCGGAACCAATCGGCAAACCGCTGCTGGGATCGGTGGCGCTGCATGCGGCCATCTTCGGAACCCTGATTTTATGGGGCGTCGCAGTGACCGGGCCATCGCGATGTCTGGGGTGACGCGAATTCGGGAGGGCCGGGCAGCATCGCCATCAACGTGGTAAACAAGATCCCGCTGCCGTCGCGCAGCGGCCTGGTTAACCCGCTGGCGAACCCCACCGAATCGTCCGTACCCACCCCTCCGCCCGCTGCCAAAGCGCAACGGCGCGCGCCGCCAGAGGAACCGGACGCCATCCCCATCAAGAGCCGTACACGGCCGAAGACGGCGGAAGTCGCCAGGTCCGCTCAGAATACCTGGCGCGCCAAACAGCAGGATCAACCGAATCAGCTTTATAGCGCCGCCGGCCAAGCCCTGGTTACGCCCATGGTCGGGCAGATGGGTTCCGACGGCGTAGGTATCGGACAGGGCTCGCCCTTCGGCAACCGGTTCGGCAACTATGCCATGATTCTGCGGCAAAAAGTCGCGGAGAAGTGGCACACCGGAGACATCGATCCGCGCATCCATACGCTCCCGGCCGCGATCGTCACTTTCGACCTGATGCGGGATGGCTCGGTGCGCAACGTGCATGTCGTCCAGAGCAGCGGGAATCCGGCATTGGATTATTCCGCTCAACGCGCGGTCTATGACGCGAGTCCTTTTCCCCCATTGCCCGCCGCTTATGAACGCAACGACGCCAATGTCGAATTCTGGTTTGAGTTGAGGCGATAGATGAAGAGAGCACTTTGGTTCACCGCCGCGTTTGCCGGACTGCTTCTGGCGCTGGCGGCGCAGCAGCCGGATATCAAGGGATAAAAATCACGGGGGGCACGTTTACCAAAATAGCCGTGCCCGATCTGCGCGGCAGCGGCGCGGCCCAGCAGTTCATGAACGCGTTCAATGAAACCCTCTACAACGATCTGGACGCGTCGGGCCTTTTCAAAATGGTCCCCAAGACCATGTATCCGCTGCAGGCGCCGCAGCAACCCACGGATTTCCGGGAGCCGCCCGCGGCGCAGGCCACCCGGTCCCGGCCAGCAGCCTGCCAACGGCGGCGGCCTCTGGCTGTCGGACTGGTCGTCGCCGCCGGTTTCCGCGAACTATCTGGCGTTCGGTTACACGGCTGTGCAGAACAACGTCCTGGTGCTGTACGGCTGGCTGTTCAACGCCGGCCAGCCTAGCGTGGCGCAGGCCCAGGTGCTGGGGAAACGCTATTTCGGCTCCCCCGACGAGGCTGGGGCTAAGAAAACCGCCCACGAATTCGCAGCCGATATCATTGCGCAACTGGGCGGCACCTCTCTGCTCGGGACTAAGATTTATTTCGTATCCAACCGTACCGGCCACAAAGAAATCTGGGTGATGGACCCGGATGGGTCCAACCAGCGTCAAATCAGCCATTTCAATTCGTTATCCATCGAGCCGGCCGTCTCGCCGGATGGCGCAAAAATCGCTTTTACTAGCTACGCTCGCGGCAATCCTGCTATATTTATTCTCTCGACGGATACGGGACGGCGCCTGCCGTTTTATAATCAAGTCGCTTCTATGAATGCGACGCCGGATTTCACGCCGGATGGTAAGCAGTTGGTGTACGCTTCTACGGCCAGCGGCTGGGCGCAGATCTATGTCGCCAATCTCGACGGAAGCAATCTCCGGCGCATTTCGAGCACGCGCGCCCTGGAAGTCGAGCCGAAGGTGAATCCGAAGACGGGAACCGACATGGTCTTTGTTTCGGGGCGGTCGGGGCCACAGCAAATTTACCGGATGAATATGGACGGCGCCGACGTGCAGCGGTTGAGCAACGGCGAGGGAGAAGCATCCAACCCGGCTTGGAACCCGGATGGCCAGCATATCGCTTTTTCCTGGACCCGCGGCTTCGCCACCGGCAATTTTAATGTTTTCGTGATGGACGTGGCGTCGCGCAGTTTTGTGCAGTTAACCCATGATGCGGGGCGCAACGAGAACCCCACTTGGGCGCCGGATGGCAGGCACCTGGCGTTCATGTCCACGCGCACCCGGTCTGAACAGATCTGGACGATGCTGGCGGACGGCAACCAGATCAAACAGTTGACCACCGCGGGAAAGAATTGGAGCCCGGTATGGGCCAAATAGACTTTCAGGCTTTCAGGAGGATTTTAGTTCATGGTGAATAAACGGAGAATCAGCACGATTGGCTTTTGCTTAATGCTGGCGATGTTCGCGGCCGGATGCAAGAAGAAAGCGCCGCCCCCGCCGCCCGCACCGCCGCCGCCGGCGCCTGCCGTACAGCCGCCCGCACGCCGCGGCGCCCAGCGTTACCGAGTTTGTGGCCGAGCCTTCGTCGATTGAGCGCGGCCAGTCGTCCACCTTGCGCTGGACCGTGACGGATGCCAGCAGCATTTCGATCGATAACAGTATCGGCGCGGTGCAAGCATCTGCAAGCCGCCGGGTGTTCCCCGGGATCTTCGACCACCTATACGTTGACTGCTACGGGGCCGGGGGTACCAAGACCGCCACAGCCACGGTCAACGTCACTGAGCCCGCAGCGCCGCCACCGCCGCCGGCAGTCCAGCCCAAGGTAACCATCGAACAGATGCTCTCCGGCACTGTCGTGGACGCCTATTTCGACTACGACAAGAACGATATCCGCGAGGATGCCCGCGCCGCTCTGACCAAAGACGCCGACGCGCTGAAGGCCATCTTCGCCAGTTTCCCGGACGCCACCGTCACGATTGAGGGGCATTGCGACGATCGTGGATCGGCCGAGTACAACCTGGCTCTCGGCGACCGGCGCGCCGCCGCCGCCAAGGAATTCCTGACGCAACTGGGAGTTCCGGGCGACAAGCTGAAGACCATCAGCTACGGTAAGGAACGCCCGCAGTGTACCGACCAGAACGAGGAGTGCTGGCAGAAGAACCGCCGCGCGCATTTCTCCACGGGGCAGTAAAATCGGGTAAGGGCCGGACCGTCCCGGCCCATCCGCAACCGGCGGGACGGCTAACCCGTCCCGCTCATCAGGAGAACCTATGACCTTTTGGCGCGCGCTGGTGCCGGCCCTGTTAATCTGCCCGTCTCTGACCTTTGCGGCCAGCAAAGAAATCGTCGAATTGCAGCGGGATGTGGCCCTGTTGCAGGAACAGCTCCGCACCCTACAGCGCTCTCAGGACGAGAAACTGTCCGCCATTCAGGTGCTGATCCAACAGGCGCTGGATGCGGCCAATAGAGCCAACACATCGGTGGCTCTGCTGCAGAACAACCTGCAGCAAAACAGCAAGGATCAGCAGAGCAAAGTGGGAACTGCCGTGATCGATCTGGGCGCTAAGGTGGATGCCATGACCGGCGACGTTTCGGCGCTGCGCGAATCCGTAGCGGATATTTCGAGCCAGGTCGGCAAGCTGCAACAGCAGATGGTGGACATCGGCAATGCCGTCCGCACCATCCAGTCGCCGGCCGCGACTCCGCCCACCGCGGCGCCGGGTGGTGGACCGGGCCCGGGTCAAGGTTCCGGAGGCCCGTCCGCCGGCATGCCGCAGGTCTCCGCCGAGACGCTCTATCAAAACGCCATGCGCGACCAGAGCGGGGGCAAGGACGATCTGGCTCTCCAGGAATACACGCAGTACCTGGCCGATTACGGCAACCTCACGCTAGCCCCCAGCGCGCAGTTCCACGTGGCTGAGATTCATCTGAAACAGGGAAATCTGGACGATGCGCTGAAAGAGTTCGATATGGTGCTCGAAAAGTATCCGGACAACAGCAAGACGCCCGACGCGCTCTATATGAAAGGCGCCACGCTGGTGAAGTTGGGTAAACGCACGCAAGGAAAGCAGGAATTCTGCGAGTTAGTGAAGCGCTTCCCCAGTAACGATCTCGCCGGCAAGGCCCGCTCGCAGGTGAAGAGTCTGGGGCTTACCTGCGGCGCCGCGGCGCCCGCCCGTTCCCGCCGGAATTAACGTGTCGCCCGCAGTCGGGGTTCTCCCGAACAAAACCCTCCCGCATACGTAATAAACTAGTGGTTCGCGCGTCACCATAGCGCGACCCAGGCGCGCGCCAGCCTACCGGTGTCGCTCCGTATCAGTAAACGGTTGATTTCAATGAGACTACTGCCAACTCCCCTTCGATTTCTTTGCACTCTTCTGATATTGTGCGTCTGCGCGGCCGCACAGAGCGAAATTAGTATACAGCCCGCAACTGGCGGGCTAGGCTTCCTTACGCGTCCTTATCGAGCCGGATCAGTTCCATCAATCCGTCTGGAGAATTCCTCCCGCTTCGGTTCGCTCATCCGTGCCGGCAACCTCTATCTGACGGCGCAAGACGTAGTGGCGCTAGCCATCGAAAACAATATCGACGTGGAGATACAGCGATATGGGCCGCTGCTTCAGAAGGAAGTTCTCCTGCGCGCGCAAGCCGGCCAAGCTCTGCGTAGCGTCGGGCTTCCCGTGGCCGCGGGACCCCAGAGCGTCAGCCTGCAAGGCATCAGCGCGAATACCACCAGCACCCTCAGCGCCGGTACCGGCGTAAGCTCCGGCGGCGGAATTGTCACGCAGTTGGGACCGCCGATTCCCGCGCTCGACCCGACTATTGTCGGTATTGCCAGTTTCTCCCACTCCACGACTCCACAGAGCAATATTGTGGCCACCGGAGTTCCCACCCTCATCGTAGAAACGCGCTCCTACCAGGCGCAGTACATTCAGAACTGGGACTTCGGGCTAAACGCGCAACTTACTTACGCCAGCAGGTACACCAACGTTAACAGCGCCGACTATACACTAAACCCCTTCACCTCCGGCTTCGTGGATTTGCTGCTGACTCAGAACCTGCTTTACGGCTTCGGCCGGGCGGTCGCCGGCCGCAACATCCGCGTGCAGAAGAATAATGTGAAGGTCAGCGATCTGCAATTCAAACAGCAGGTGATTACCACCGTTTCCGCAGCGCTCAACCTCTACTGGGACCTGGTGAGTTTCGATGAAGACGTCCACGCGCGCCAACGGGAAGTGTCCACGGCGGAGCAACTCCTGCAGGACAACAAGAAGCTGGTGGAGTTCGGCACCGCGGCGCCCATCGAAATCACGCGCGCGGAATCGCAGTTGTATGCCAGCCAGCAGGACCTGGTGACCGCCCAGACCAATCTTCTGCAACAGGAGACGGTCTTGAAGAACGCCTTGAGCCGCAATGGCGTGGCCGCTGCAGGCCTGTCAAACGTCCACATCGTTCCGCTCGATAAGATCGAGGTCCCCGCGCAGGACGAGACGCGGCCGCTCGAAGAACTGATCAAGGAGGCACTCGCCAAGCGCCCGGAAATGGCCCAGGCGCGCCTGAACCTGGAGAGCAACCAGATGAATCTGGTGGGGATCAAGAACGAATTGAAGCCGACCCTGCAAGCGTTCACGGAGATGACTAACAACGGCCTGATCGGACAAGTGGCCGGCACGCCGGTCGTCACCGGCGGATATATCGATATGCTTTCCCAGATCGCCCGCCGCAACTATCCCAATTACTCGGCGGGGATTTCGCTCAACATACCGCTCCGCAATCGAGCGGCGCAGGCGGACTACGCGACAAGCATGCTGGAGCTGCGGCAAACCGAGCTCAACCTGCGCAAGAACATCAACCAGATCCGCGTGGATGTGCAGAATGCCTTGATCGGCCTGCAACAGGCCCGCGCCCGGCACGAGGCAGCCGTTAAGTCCCGCGTCCTCCAGGAACAAACCCTGGCAGGCGATCAGAAGCGGTACCGGCTGGGGGCCGTCGTATCGTTCCAGGTGGTTCAGGATCAGCGGGATCTGGCTACCGCCCAGAGTTCCGAAGTGCAGAGTATGGCCAATTACACGCACGCGCGCATATCGCTCGATCTGGCCCTCGGCACTACGCTGGAAGTCAACCACGTAGCCATTGACGAGGCGCTGAAGGGGCAAATCTCCCAGGCCTCCACGCTGCCGGCGGATCTGCCGAAGGAGGAACGGCCATGACTGCTTCATCTACGGCGAGACGTTATCTGGCCCTGGCCCTCTGCCTTATCTGCCCTGCTTCTCTCACGTGGGCGCAGCAGCCTCCCATCCAGACCATTGCGCCCACGAAAGCTTCTGTTCCCGCCATCGTGCGTTCCTATTTCCCGGTGGACGTTCCTCCGGTCCGGTTGGCGAACTCCAGCCGTCTGAAAGAACTCGTGCGCGCCGGGACCCTCTATCTCACCGTGCAGGATGCCATCGCGCTGGCGCTTGAAAACAATATCGACATCGAGGTGGCGCGCTACAATCCGCTGGTTGCGAAATGGAACGTGACCCGCTCGGAGGCGGGCGGGGCACTCCCGGGCGTGCCGGCCAACTCCTCACAAGTCGGCGCGACGGCGCTGGGGCAGGGCGTCGCGGGCAGCGTGGCGGCGGCGGGGATCAGCCTTCCCGGATCGAGCACCCGAAGTTCCACCACCTCGAGCACTTCGATCCAGCAGATTGGCCCTGTCACCCAAACTCTGGACCCTATCATTCAGGAAACCACGACCTTTAGCCACACCACCAACCTCGAGCCGGTCGAGACCGTGAGCGGCACGGCCACCCTGGTCGATAATACGCGCGTCAACTCGGTCACCTACCAGCAGGGATTGCTGACGGGTGGCAGCGCCACCGTCACGTACACCGACATTTATTTGAACGAGAATGCCACCACCGACGTCCTGAATCCATCCGCCGCGCCCAGCTCTTTCATTCTCCCTCCAGCAAGGCTTCCTGCAGGGCTTTGGCATTGCGGTCAACTCCCGGTTCATTACCGTCGCCAAGATGAATGCCGGAATTTCGGATCTGGCGTTTCAAACGCAGGTAATCAACGTGGTGTACCAGGTGTTGAGCAGCTACTACAACCTGGAAGCCACGGACGAAGACAGCAAGGCCAAGCGCAACGCCGTGGACGTGGCCGGCACATTTCTGACGAATGTGAAAGAGCAGGTAAAGCTCGGTGCGCTGGCGCCTTCCGACATCATCAATGCGGAAAGCCAATTGGTGACCAGCCAGCAGGCCCTGGTGGATGCCGAGGCCACCCGGCAGCAGCAGGAGATTCAATTGAAAAATATGCTGAGCCGCACGGGAACCGCCGATCCGGTGCTCGCCGCCGCGCGCATCGAGCCGGTGGACCGCATGACCATTCCGGAAACTGACGACCTGCCGCCGATTGAAGAATTGGTTAAGCAGGCCATCACCACTCGCACGGATCTGCTCACCGATCGGGAGAACGTAAAGACAGCCGAAATTTCGAATCTCGGCACGCGCAACGGAGTGCTTCCGAATCTGGGAATTTTCGCGAGCGAGAGCCAGGCCGGGTTGTCCGGCCAAGGCCACACCCTCAGCTTCAACGGGCAAACGTATGGTCCGAACCCGCCGCTGGTGGGCGGAATCGGCAATGCTCTGCAGCAGGTCTTCAGCGTGGCATACCCCACCGAAAGCATCACCCCGTACTTCGCCGCGACGTTGCGGAACAGGCAGGCTTCGGCCGATTACGCCATCGATCAGTTGTCGTATCGCCAGACCCAGTTGACGACCGAGAAGGACGCGCATCAGGTAGAGGTAGACGTTCTCAACTATGTCATCGCGTTGCGCCAGGCGCGCGCCCGTTATCAGGCCGCGGTACGCAGCCAGACGCTGCAGGAACAGTTGCTCTCGAGCGAGCAAAAGAGGTTCGCTTTGGGCGCGTCGATTCCATACAACGTGATCCTGCAGCAGCGGGACCTGATGACGGCGCAATCCGCCGAAGTGGCGGCTCTGGCGGCTTTCACCAATGCCCGCCTGGCGCTTGACCGCACCATCGGCGTGTTGCTTTCGACCAATCACATATCGCTCGAGGCGGCCCGCATCGGCCAGGTCCCGCGCTAGTTTTTCTTACGAATTCTTTATCCGGTTTCCGGAATCGGCAGCTCTGTGGCCCCAAATCGATCGCCTGACTTCCGCCCGTTGAAGTTCAGTTTGATCGAATCCGAGCACTTATGGGTTGACAAACGCCTGATATTTAGCATGACACTGCCCTGATAATCCAAAAGAGCACCAGCACTCGGACGTGGGAAGAGCTATTTGGGCTTCCGCCACCCAGGCCGCGAGACTCCCGAAATCCGGAGACACCTACGGCGGATTATGGGATCGCATAGCCGGAGAAGCAAATGTGCTGCATTTGCAACGCTTTGGATGGTGTAATGGATTGGTTCACAAATTGCTTCCGGTAGCACGATCTTCAACTTGGGGAAGTCCGGCAATACACATCTTTAAAAGAGTCAAGGAGGAGTACATGCAGTTCCATCGAAATCTGGCTTTTTGCCTGGTCGTAGCGTTAGTGCTGTTGTCGCTACCCGCCTTTAGCCAATCCATCACCACCGGCGAAGTTACGGGCACCGTAAGCGATCCATCCGGCGCCGTCATTGCCGGCGCAACCGTTACGCTGAAAAGTCCCGGCACGGGTTCCGTCAGAACCGACACCACTAATGCTTCCGGCACGTACCGGTTTCCTTTGGTTCAGCCGGGGGATTACGTTCTCACCATCACCTCGTCGGGCTTCCAGACGACCGAAATGAAGACCGCGGTTACGTTAGGATCGGGCGTCCGGGTGGATGCCAAACTGAATGTCGCGACGTCCAATGCTACGATCGAAATCGCGGCTGATGCGACCGCCATCCAGACCGAAAACGCCGACATTCAGAGCGTTTTCGACACCAAACAGATCGAGATGTTGCCGAACCCCGGTAACGATCTCACCTACTACGCCCAGCTCTCGCCGGGCGCGGTAATGAACAGCAACGGCGGCTACGGGAATCTTTCGGTTTTCGGGTTGCCGGGCACCTCAAACCTGTTCACCCTGAACGGCCAGAACGATAACGATCCGTTCCTGAACCTGAACAACAGCGGCGCCACCAACCTGCTGCTGGGTTCCAATGAAATGGCTGAAGTCTCGGTCACCACCAACGGCTACAGCGGCCAGTATGGCCAGTTGGCCGGAGCCCAGGTCAACTACGTGACCAAGAGCGGCACCAACGAATTTCACGGCAATGCGAATTACTACTGGAACGGCCGTATCCTGAACGCCAGCGATTGGTTCAACAACGCCACCGGCGCGTCGCGGGCGTTCGATAACGTCAACCAGTATTCCGCCTCTGTGGGCGGCCCGATCTGGAAGAATCACACCTTCTTCTTCTCCGACTACGAAGGTCTCCGCGCATTGATCCCGCTGGCCGGACAGAACGTGAAACTTCCTTCCCAAGCCTTCGAGACCGCCACTCTGGCCAATCTTGCAGCGGACGGAAACGGCAACGAGACCCAGTTTTATCAGCAGGCGTTCAAAGCGTGGAATTCCGCCATAGGTGCGCCTAATGCCACTCCTCTGGCAGGCAGTTGCGGCGATTTGAATATTGCTGGCGGGGTATGCGCTAGTCAATACTACATCACGCCGGTAAACTTCGCGCCGGAGTGGCTATGGACGCTTCGCATCGATCAAAACGTCGGTGATAAGGATCGCATTTATGGGCGATATCAGGTCGATCACGGAACGCAGCCGACCGGCACCAGCGCCCTGAGCCCATTGTTTAGTCTCAGTTCGTACCAGCCGGAAAATCAGCAACAGATTAGTTGGACCCACGTGTTTGGCCCCAACGCGACCAACTCGTTTACCGGATCCCATCTCTTCTACCAAGCCGGTTTCTCATACGCCAATGTGGCGGCTACCAACGCTTTCTTCGCTCCTCAACTGGCTCTCAACGATGGATCGTTCGCCACGCTGAATAGTCCGGAGACGGCGTTCCCCCAAGGGCGCAACGTCCAGCAGGGCCAGATCAGCGACGACTTCACGTTGACGCGTGGGAGACAAACCCTCAAATTCGGCGGGAATTGGCACAAAGACTGGGTTGACGACTATGACTTCGAGTCGGGCGCGCAGGGAGCGGTGGCCTTCGGAACCATTGACGATTTTTACAACGGCACGATTGGTTCGGCTGGCGGTTTTAGCCAGGCCTTCCCCTCCAACACCCATGAGCACATAGGCGTCTACCAATTGGGACTCTATGCCGAAGACGACATCAAGGTCAATAAGAACCTGACCGTCAACCTCTCCCTGCGCGGGGATCACAACTCGAACCCGACATGCAAGGGCAACTGTTTCGAGACCTCGGTTACCTCCTTCACTGGTCTCGACCACGATTCCACAGTCCCCTACAACCAGGCCATCCAGACCGACCGCCCGCAAGCGTACTACAAAACTAATGCGATCGTGTGGGGGCCTCGTGCGGGTTTCGCCTGGTCTCTGACACCTAAGACCGTGCTGCGCGGCGGAGGCGGCATCTTCTCCGACTCCTTCCCGGCTTTCGTCGTCGACGGGTTTGTGGAGAATCCTCCTAACTACAACGGTATTGGCCTGCCGGGAGCGATTTACGCGAATAGTCCTGCGGCCCCTGGCGTACCCGGAAGCGTTTTCGGCATCGCCAGTTCGACCAATGCTTCGCTGATTTCGGGTTTCAACTCCGGTGGGACTCTGGCCTCGCTCACCGCTGCTAACTCGACGTTCGCGCCGCCCAACTTGGTCACCATGGATCCCTTCCTATCTCAGCCTCGTTATTACGAGTGGAACCTGGAACTGCAGCATGACATCGGCTGGCATACCGTGCTCAGCGCGAATTATGTCGGCAACCATGGTGTCAAGGAAGCCATCAACAACAACAGCCTGAACGCATTCTGCCCCAGCGGCTGCTCGGCGGGCCTGCCCTTAGGGTCGGTGGCGCCGGATGCGCGGTTTGGGTCTGTTTCGGAGTATACCAGCACCGGAACTTCCCGTTACAACGGTCTGGTGCTCTCGATCAAGCATTCATTGAGCAGCCACCTTGCTTTCGGCTTGAACTACACCTATAGCCACGCTACCGACATCGCTTCAAACGGTGGATTGTTGCCGTTCAGTTTCAATGGCAACGGCAGCGCTCTGAGCCCGGAGAATCCGTACGCCATCAGCGCTTACAACAACGGCAATGCCGATTACGACATTCGCCACTATGTCTCCGCCAACTATGTGATCGACGATCTCTTACGTGCGCTGCACTTCACGGGGGGATCCAACGCCATATTCGGCGGCTGGACTCTTTCCGGCACCGTACTGGATCACACTGGCTTCCCATTCAGCGTGATACAGAATAATGCGCTGCTCGCAAACTACAACGGCACGGTGTTCGGGCAACCCATCACTTCCGGGTATCCGTCCTGCGGGGCGGGTGCCGCGTTTACCAACAACACGCCTTGCTTACTAGTCTCAAACTTCGCACCCACTATGAGCAATTCCGGCGTGCTCAACGCATTCCCCACCCTGAACCGGAATCAGTATCGGGGCCCGGGCTTTTTTGTGACCGACATGAGCATTAGCAAGCAGTTTCATATCGGTGAACGTTTTACGGTGGGTATTGGCGCGCAAGCCTTCAACCTCTTCAATCACCCGAACTTCGGCCAACCGTATAGCAATCTCGACTATGGCCAGGGCTACTTCGGGCAGACCTACAGCATGGTCAGCGAGCCAACCTCCATTCTGGGATCCTTCCTGGGTGGCGACGCTTCGCCCCGCTTGATGCAGTTGCACGGCACGCTTCGGTTCTAACTTCCTTCGTCCGTTAGGCGAGGCCACTCGGCCTGTTAAAAGGGGAGCCAAATGGCTCCCCCTTTTCTTTGGGACCCTCCTTTGTCGTACGCTCAATAGAGAGGATCCTCATGCGCGCATTGCCGCTCGTCTGCGCCGGCCTCGCCTGTCTGCCGCTGGCAGCCCAGTTGGCAGCCCAGTCGGCAGCGAAAGAGGCGAGCATACCGGTTATCCGCAGTACCACTCAGGAAGTGCTGCTCGATGCGGTGGTGCGCGACAAGAAAGAGCGCCTCATCCGCAACCTGAAGCCCGAAGAGATTCGCGTGCTGGAGGATGGCGTTCCCCAGAAGGTGCTGACCTTCCGCTTTACGGATACGGATTCCGATGAACAGGAGCCACCCGGTAAGCCAGCCGCGGCTCCCGCCGCCCCGGCGAGTGTCAACCCGCTCCACAATCTCAACATCGTAACCATCGTCTTCGAGCGTATGGGACCCCGCAGCCGGCTGTTCGCCCAGCAGGCCGCAGCCGAATTCCTGGCTAATGAGTTCCGCTCCAATACCTACGGCGGCGTCTTCAGCCTGGACTACCGGCTCAACGCGCTGCAGCCTTACACCAACGATCGGGACCTGCTGCGCAGAGCCATCGCGCGCGCCAGCACCGGCAACTACACCGAATTCCGCAAGGATTCCGAAAACGTGCTGAACAATCTGGCGGTCGAGATTTCGGGCGGCCGCAGCGGGATTACCATCGCCCCCGCGGGCGGCGATCCGTTCCAAAGCGCCGGCGCGGCCACCCAGGGCGCCGAATCCCCGGGACTGAGTTCAGATGGGCAGATGGCCATCGCCCGTATGGTTTGGAAGCAGATGGAGATGGTCAATTACGGCGCGGGCTGGCGTTCGCTCGACGGGCTGCTCGCCCTGGTCCAGGCCCAACGCGAGTTGCCCGGCCGCAAGACCGTGCTGCTGCTTTCCGAAGGCCTGGTAGTGCCGTGGCCGCTGGAGAATATGTTCCGGAGCGTAATCGATGCCGCCAATCGCGCCGACGTGAGCATCTATTGCGTGGACGTGACGGGCCTTTCGGTCAAATCGCCCGCGCAAGCCGGCACCGACTTGTTGCGCACCAGCGGGCAGATCAGCCAGAGCCAAAGTATGGAGGCGTCCGGCGATGCGGCAGTCGATATGTTCAACCAGGATGAGACGGTGAACATGAGCCTGCACGCCGATCCGCAGGCGGCCATGGCCGAGTTGGCCGAATCCACCGGCGGCTTTCTGATCGCCAATTCGAACGACACCGCCAAGCCTCTGCATCGGGTGATGGAAGACGTGCGCGCGCACTATGAGTTGAGCTATGTGCCCACTTCCCAGAATTACGACGGCCACTTCCGCAAGATCGAAGTGCAGGTGGCGCGCCCGGGCGTCGCAGGTGCACACGCGGTCAGGTTACTTCGCCTTGCCGATGCTGGCGGGTGGGATTCTGCAACCTTTCGAAATGACCGCGCTCAACGCACTGAACGCCAGGCCCCAGCCCAAAGCGTTCGAGTACCGGGCGCAGGCGCTGCTATTCCGCGGCGCGCCAGGCGCCGTGCAGCACTCGATCGTGTTCCAGGTGCCCTATGCAGAACCTCGCCTACCGCGAGAACAAGCAAACCGCCAAGCTGCGCACGCATATCTCCCTGCTGGCGCTGGTGAAGGATGCCGATGGACAGATCGTGGGGAAAGTCAGCCGCGATTTGGCCAACGATATTCCCGCGGATAAGTTCGACACGTTCACCCGCGGCGACCTGACCTTCGCGCAACCGCTGCTGCTGCCAGCCGGCAGATATACGCTGGAGACGGCCATGGTGGACCAGGAAAATGGCGCCGCCAGCGTGAAGCGCGAGGCGCTGGTGGTCGCCGATCAGACCGGCATAGGGCTGAGCGGAGTTGGTGGCCGTACGGCGGGTCGATCCGCTCGTGGATGGCCGCGACCCTGCCGATCCGCTGCAATTTGCGGGCGGCAAAGTGACCCCATCGCTCGAAAGCGTGTATCCGGCCGGATCTGAGATCCCCATCTACGTCGTGGTCTATCCGGCGCAGGGCGGCGGCCCGCCGCGATTTTCATCGAGGTACTTCAGGACGGCAAGCGCATCTCAATCCGCCACGCCGGAACTGCCGCCTGCCGACGCGAGCGGAGCTATCCCTTTTATGAGCGGCATCCAGCCGCCGCCCGGACAGTACGAGGTTAAGGTGACGGTGCGGCAAGGAGAGTCCGCGGCTAGCCGCATGATTGCGTTACGCGTGCAGTGATTGCACGTAGTTCTTCCGCCATGAAATGGGTTGAAATCCGTGTTCGTATCGAACACGTCCACCCCTTCCCGCTTCTTCAAGAAATTCACGATCCAATAAGTCACCGGCGTGGCGACCACTTCATACAACACCTTGGCCAGATACCCCGAGCCGATCAGTTGTGCGATCAGTCCGCCAACTCAGGCTGCCGCCGAAGGCCAGCACCGTTACCACGAAGGTGTCCACCGCCTGTCCTGCGACCGTCGAACCGACCGTGCGCGTCCACAGATAGCGCCCCTTGGTCAGCAGCTTCATTTTCGCCATCACGAATGAGTTGGCGAACTCGCCGCACCAGAAGGCGGCCAGGCTGGCCACGATCAGCCGCGGCACGAAGTTGAAGACCCTGGCGAAGGCGGCCTGGCCATCCCATCCCGGCGCCGGCGGCAGCCACACGCAGACCAATCCCATCACGGCCAGCAGGGCCGACGCGAAGAAGCCGATCCAGATGGCGCGGCGCGAAGCCCCGTATCCGTAGACCTCGGTGAAAACGTCGCCGAAAATGTAGGTGATCGGAAAGAACAACAGTGCGCCGCTGATGCGGAACGGACCCACGCTGGTAATCTTCTGCCCCACCAGATTGGAGATCAGCAGGATCACCACGAACACGTGCACCAGCATGTCGTAGTAGCGATAGCGCTCGTAATTCATCCTGCGGAATACCGCTCCCACTGGACGGAGTGATCGGAGGTGACGGCGCGCGTCTCCGCCGGCGAATCGGTGCGGAAATACGACCACGGGCCGGGAATCCACGGATAGCGCTCGATGACCGATTCATCCACGGTGACGCCCAAACCCGGCGCGCGCGGCACGATCAGGTCGCCATGATCGATTTCGAGCGGCTCCTTCAGAATCTCGGCTGCCAGCGGGAATGGGTACATGCCTTCGCGCCCGGCCGCGGAATAGCAAGGATACTCCAGCCACTCCACCACGGCTTCCGGCCAGCAGATGCCAAGCTGCGCGGCGGCGACGACTTCGAGCGCCGTGCCCCAGCTATGGAACGCGAATTTCAGCCCGGCGCGCGCGATTCGCGCGAGCAGGCGCCGGCCCATGGCGAAGCCGCCCTGGCAGCAAACGTCCATCTGCACGTAGTCGACCGCCTGCCGCAGGATCAGGTCTTCGAAACGCTTCCTCGCTGGGCTCGTGCTCGCCGCTGGCCAAGGGCAGATAATCGCTTCCTGCTTCTTTCAGGCGCAGATACGCTTCGTGATCGTCCGGCGGCAAAGGCTCTTCCAGCCACGCGATACCATAGCCGGCCATTTCGTGGGCCAGTTGCTCGACCGTCTCGAAGCTGTAGCTGCGGTCGCCCATGCGCCACCAGGTGTGCGCATCCACCATCAGGTCGAAGTCCGGGCCCACCGCGCGGCGCATTTGCCGCACAGTCTCCAGGTCCTGCCTCCGGACCGCCGGCCGGACGCATCTTGTAGCCGCGAAAACCGAGGCCCGCGATGGCCGCAGCTTCGGCCGCGTACCGTTCGGGCGGCATATACATCCCGGCGCTGCCGTACAGCCGGATCGAGCCGCGCACGCGGCCGCCGAGTTCTTCGGAGAGCGGCACGCCTTTGGCCTTGGCGCACAGATCGAACAGGCCCACTTCCACGGCACAATAGGTTCTGGCCGCGGCGGCATCCACACCGGCCATTCCATGAATTGGATGCGCAGCGCGTCGGGGTCCGCCAGCGTGCGGCCTTCCAGAAATGGCCGGACGATGCTTTCGATGATGTCGTGCGCGCGCTGGCTGCCCGGTCCGGGCGCGTAACCCACCAGACCGCCATCGGATTCGATGCGGATCAGCATGGCGTCGCGCTTGAGGATGGTGCGCTCGCCGCCATAAAAGGGCAGCCGGATCGGCTCCGGGAACGGATAGGACAGCAGGAAGGATCGCACGCTGGAGATGATCATAATGCGCGATACGGCGACGCGGCTACGCGGCGACCCGGCGGTGCTACTACGATTACATGAACTCCAGCCAGGCCAGAGCCACCGCCATCAGCAGGAATGACGATACGAACGGGATACGCCACTTGCGGCCGGATTCCTTGGGCTTGAAGAGGATCACCGGCGGCTTCTCTTCGAGCACCGGCTCCGGCATTTCCTCCGTGGCGACAGCCGCAGCCACCGGCGCCGCGGCGGGCTCTCCAGTGGGCGATGCCTGCTCCGGGTGCGGTGCAGAAATCGGCGTAGGCTCGACGGCCGAGGGCTCGGGCATCACCGCGACAGGCGCTGGCGGCTCAGGTTGCACTTCGATCGCCGCGGATTCGGTTTGTATATGTACAGCGGCAACCGGTTCCGGCTCCGCCTCTATGGGCGCCGGTGCGGCAGGTTCCGGCTCGGCGTGTGCGGCAGGTGCTGGCGCGGGCGGCGGCGTGTCGGGGACCAGGCGCGGCGCGGGCTTCTCGAACAGTTGCCCGATGCCGGCAATCAAGTCCAGCACGCTCTGTTCGGCATTGGTCGATTTTTGGCGCAGGCCGGTGACAGTCTCCATCGGCTGCGCGACAGGCGGCGGCGCCTGCGCCCACGCTGTTGCAAGCGGCTTTCGAGAGCTTGCCAAACCCGCTCCACGGCGCGGTCCACGGTCTCCTCCGCGCTCTGTTGCAATTTCTGTTCCAGCGCTTGTACCCGGGCTTCCAGAAGAGAAGCATACTGCAAGGCTTTTTCCAGGTCGGCGGAGCGATCTGGCGTTCTGGCTTCCAGATCGTGGATCTCGCTAGAGAGCGTGCTACGCAGCCGGGCTTCCAGTTGCTCCAATTCCGCAGCTACCGCGGCGGCCTGATCCGCCGCGCGCCGGTTGCCTGTTTCGAGCCTGCCTGCCACCGCCGCCAGATCCGTCCGCAACTGCGCCAGATCCTGCTCCAAGGCCGGCGTTTTGGACTCCGCGGCGAGTTGCTGCCGCAACTGCTGCTGCGCCTCGCCGAAGCGAGCCTCAGTCTGCTGGATCTGAGTGGCGTGTTTGTCTTCGATGGCCTGCAGCTCGACTGCCATGCGGGCATCCAGAGACTCCCGCACGGCGTCCACGATGGCCTTGATTTTGGGTGGCAATTCTTCCTGCAACACGGTCAGCTTTTGGTCGAGCGCGCCCACCTGTTCGGCGTGGCGCCGCAGACTGTCGTCGATCGCCTGCTGGAAGCCGCCGGCGCTGGGCAAATCGGAGCGCAGCGCGGCCAGCGACTGCTCCAGGCTCGCCATCCGCCCGGTGGTCTCCCGATCGCCAGCCGAGATCTGCGCGGCCATGGAAGCCTCCACCGCTTCCACGATCTGCCGGATCTTGGGTGGCAGTTCCTCGCGCAGAGTGGTCAATTTGGTTTCGAGTTGCTGCAGCGCTTGCTGCAACGGCGCTGTCTGGTTCTGCTGGTGCTCCGCCAGGCCGTGCAAATCGGAAGAGAGCCTGCCCGACAGCGCTTCCATTTCGCTCCGCAGCTTCCCCTGGAGTTCCTGCAGGTGTTCCGGGGCGACCCGGCCCGCCGCCACGCGGTCTTCCACTTCCTTCAATTCCAGGGCGAGGCGCGCCTCCATGGATTGCCGCACGGCTTCGATGATCTCGCGGAATTTGGCCGGCAGGGCTTCCTGCAGCGCGGAGAGCTTCTGATCCACGCCAGCGATTTGTTCGGCGCTCGACTGCTGCGCCGCCGCCACATAATCGCGGACTTGGCTCTCGATCTGTTGAATCGCTTTTTCGACGGCGTTGGTTTGCGCGGCCGTGTGCGTATCCACAGCCTTCAAATCCAGCGCGACTTGCGCGTCGATCTCGGCCAGGCGCCGGTCCACTTGCCCGGCGTGCTCGGTCAAGCGGGCTTCCATGGCGACGATCACCTTCTCGAGAACGCGCCCATCCAGCCCCTCGCCGAACTTCATCAGGGCGTCTTTGTCAATCGTTTGTGCCTGCTCTCTGCGGTCTTCCACTTTTCTAAGCCTTTCCGCCAGCGGACCAAGATCGGTCATACCATCCTCCCGGGTTTTGGAGGGTCCTTGTGCGAGTTTCATCGCCACGCCGAACGCGAGTCCATCGCCAAATGCCAGCGCGAGGCTCTTGAAGAACGAGGGCTGGTTGGACTTCTCCATAAAACATAATTTACAATGAATGTTTCCAGATATAAAGGGAAATCTTCGGTTTCATGATGCAAGCCGTTGAATTCCGACCGGTCTATATCCGGTTGCGTCCATCCAATTCCTATCCAATTATAGTTGCAAGAGGGCCTCGCCGCGCTACCTGTAAGTTGTTATCCTTAGCCCAATGGCGTGGCTGAGTCCCATGGTTCGACTGGCACGTGTTCGTCGTAACGGCCTGCAAAGTCGCAGGGGCTTATTTTTTGGCGTTGCCCATCGGGTGGGACCGCGAGCAGGCCGCGCACAGCACCGGCGTGCGCACGTTTCCGTTGGTTGCCATGGCCAGTTGCGGCTACGTGCTGCTGTCCGATAACCTTGCGGGCGCGGATCTGGCGGCACGCTCCCGCATCATCCAGGGTTTGACCACCGGCATCGGCTTCATCGGCGCCGGAGCCATTATCCAGGCACGGGGCAACGTGCGCGGTACGGCTACCGCGGCCAGCATCTGGAACACGGGCGTGGTAGGGGCGGCGGTGGCCTCGTCCCGCTATGAAATCGCCGTCATTCTCAGCCTGATGAACCTGGTGACGTTGCGTCTGCTGCTGCCATTGAAGGAGCGCATCGACCATGCCGAGAGCAAACCGCATAAGGCGCTCAAATGAGCCTGCTGGCCGGATTGACGTTCCGGGAGCCGCATAAGGTGGAACCCTATGCCGCGGCGCTACGGCAGGCCGGTATCGAACCGGTACTGATCTCTCCAGGCCACGCCCGGCCGCTGGCGGGCTTGCAGGGCCTGGTGCTGAGCGGCGGAACGGACATCAATCCCGCCCGCTACGGCGGAGTGCCGCATCCGGACAATGAGCCGCCCGACGACGAGCGCGACGATTTGGAAGCCCGTCTCCTGGCCGAGGCATTGGCGGCTGAGATTCCGGTGCTGGCCATCTGCCGCGGGATGCAACTATTCAACGTGGCGCATGGCGGCACGCTCATCCAGCATCTGAGATTCCGCGGCCCACCGGGTGCTGGGCAAAGATCCGGCGGCGCCGGCACACAACATTCTGGTCGAGCCGGATTCGCGCCTGGCCCGCATCTTTGGCGCAGGCGCCCACGCGGTGAATTCGCGGCACCATCAGGCGGTCGACCGGATCGGGGCAGGCTTGCGCGTGACGGCCCGCTCGGATCCGGACGGCGTTATCGAAGCCCTGGAACGCGACGATCGGCGGTTTGCCCTTGCGGTGCAATGGCATCCGGAGGATCAAGCGCGATCCGACGCAACCCAGCGGAGGCTTTTCGATGCGCTTTGGCGAAGCGCTGTAGGGGTCTAAGCTACTGCACCCGCGGGCGGTTCTGCTCGTTCAGCACTAACCCATCGAAGATGGCTAAAACCTGTTTGCGATAGGTGTAGACGCGCTGCAGATTCTCCCGGAACGTGGCCTCGAAGTCGTGTGCTTTCATCCACTTATCGAGCAGCGGCCGGGGCACGTCGATGTCCTGCCGCAGGTCGTCCACGGGATGGCCACGCAGAAAAAGCCCATAGAAGAAGGCGGCTTCCCGTTGCGGAGCCAGCGGATCGTATTCGTCTCTCACCGTCATAAGCACGGCATCGCCAAAAATGTCAGTATACCCGCGCCGCCCGGATGTGGGCAAGTCCCCCTCTCCTAGGATAGCTGCCAGCCCCCCGCGGATTCAGCGGGCCCCTGGAAGGAGTACATTAACAAAATATGACGAATCGGAATTGGTCAGTTGCCATTGTTGGGGCGGCGGCGTGTCTTGGTCTGGCCGCGCTTTGCCAGAGCCTGGCAGCCTCCGGACCCGGACGCGCGAACCTGACGCCCGAAAAGGATCGCAAGCCTGCGCCCGATTTCACGTTGACCGATGCTTCTGGACAGCCGGTAACGCTCTCCGCGTTGCGGGGTAAAGTGGTCCTGCTCAACTTCTGGGCAACCTGGTGCCACGGCTGCAAGACCGAAATTCCGTGGTTCATCGAATTTCAGCAGGCCTACCGGAAGCGCGGTTTGGTGGTGCTGGGCGTATCCCGCGACGATGAGGGCTGGAAATTGGTGCGGCCCTTCATCAGCCAGAAGAAGGTCAATTACCGGATGACGATCGGCACGGACGCTATCGCGGCCCAGTTCGGCGCGGATAAGGGTCTACCGGTCACGCTGATCATCGATAAAGCCGGCCGCATCGCCGCAACCCATACCAACGTGGTCGATAAGAGCGGCTGCCAGGCGGAAATCGAAGCGCTACTCTGAGGCACTTACAGCCGTCCGTACCCGGATCTTCACTTCCACGCGCGAACCAAGGCGATTGATGATCGTCATGAGGCGATCGACGGTGAACCGCCCGAGGTCGGCATTGCGGATGCGCGAGAAGTCGGCTGCCGCAATTCCGGTGCGGCCGTGCGCGGCGCGCACGCTTAGCCCGTCCCGATCGAGCGCCTTGATGATTTCGGCCGCGAGGATTGCCTTGAACTGCTCGGCATCCGCGTTCTTGTGCCCGATGTCGCGGAAAACATTCCCGCTCCCACGCACCACTTCCAGCTTTTCGCTTTTCATCGCAACATCTCCTTCAGCCTCTTCAAGCGGTCCTTTATCAGGTCGACTTCGTGCTTCGGCGTCTTGATACCCTGCGTCGATTTCTTCTGGAATGCATGGAGGACCCAGATCTCATCGGCGAGCTGTACGGCGTAGACCACGCGGAAGGCGTCGCCCCGGAACGGCAGCGCGATCTCGAACACCCCGGACCTCATCCCGTGCATCGGTTTCGCAATGTCAGCCTTGCTGCCTTCGGCCGCAATCGTCAGCGCGGCCAGGCAAATCGACCTAGCTCCTTCCAGGAACGTCTCGAATTTCTTCAGGGCCGCCCTGATCCACGAAACGGGCCGTGTTCTTGGGGTCATCGCCTCTCGCTGTCGCTACCAGCCTCACATAGCTATGTTGTCAGATATGACAACACATGTCAAGGAAAGCCGCCGTAGGCGGGTACGCGGATCTACCAGCCTACCGGCACGCCCTTATTCTGCACATCCAGCCATTTCTGCAGCGGCGCGAAGTAGTCGCGGATGGCGGTGGCGTCCATCCGCGACTGGCCGGTCAACGCGGCCAATGCTTCCGGCCACGGGCGGCTCAGCCCCATTTCCAGCATGGCGTTAAAGCGGCGGCCAGCCTCTTTGTTGCCGTAGATCGAACACCTGTTGAGCGGCCCCTGGCAGCCGGCGATCTGCGCCAGCGAGCGGTGAAATTGGAACTGCAAAATGTCCGCAAGGAAATAGCGCATGTAAGGTGTGTTGGAGGCCACGTGATACTTCGCGCCAGGATCGAAATCCGCCTCGCTGCGCTCCACCGGCGGCGCCACGCCCTGGTATTTGCGGCGGAGCTTCCACCAGGCCTGGTTGTATTTTTCCGGCGGAATCTCGCCCGAAAAAACCTTCCAGCGCCACTGGTCGATCACCAGCCCAAATGGCAGGAAGGCTACTTTCTCCAGGGCCTTGCGCAGCAGCAGCCCGATATCTTTCGAAGCGTCCGGCGCCTTGTCGAGCAGCCCGATCTTTACCAGATATTCCGGCGTCACCGACAGCGCCATGGTATCGCCCACCGCCTCGTGAAAGCCGTCGTTGGCGCTGTCGCGAAATAGGAATGGCTGCTTGTCGTATGCGCGCTGATAGAAATTGTGACCCAGCTCATGATGTATGGTCAGGAAATCCTCGGCCGTAATATCGATGCACATCTTTAGCCGGACATCTTCCACCAGGTCGATATCCCAGGCGCTAGCGTGGCAAACCACGTCGCGGTCGCGCGGTTTGACAAACTGCGAGCGCTCCCAAAAGGTCTCGGGCAGCGGCGCGAAGCCCAGCGATTTGAAGAAGCTCTCGCCATAATGGACCATCTGCTTGTAATCCGTTTGGCGGCTCTTCAGGATTTCGGTGAGATCGAAGCCCGGGTCGGCGCCGGCCGGCGCCACCAGCGGGTAAACGTTGTCCCACGTCTGCGCCCATAGGTTGCCCAACAAGTGCGCGGGGATGGGACCATCCGCGGGCACCACATCGGCGCCGTACTTTTCGCGCAGCTTTCGCCGCACATAGGCGTGGAGCGAAAGATACAGCGGCCGCACCTGATCCCACAGCCGGTCCAACTCTTTGGCGAATTCGTCGGGCGGCATGTCGTATTTGGCGCGCCACATGGCGCCATCGTCGGCAAAGCCCAGCTCGCGCGCGCCCTTGTTGGCCAAAGCCACGTAGCGCACGTAATCCGGCCGGATGGGACGCGCAATGGCGTGCCATCCGCGCCAGGCATCCAGCAATTCGGCGGGATTGCGGCTGTTGGCCATCAGGCGCGTGAGATCTTCCAGGTCGAGACATTCGCTCTTGCTTGGCGGGCAGTATTTGCCCTTGCCGTAGGTGCCCTCCATGGAGGCCGCGATGCGCGTGAGTTCCGCGCTTTCCCCGGCGTCGGCGGGCGTGGCCAGCGTGAGCGACAGCTTCAGCAGTTTGATCTTACGGGCCACATCGTCCGGCAGCTTCAGCGCATCGAATCGCGTGGATTGCTTGGCCAGTGCGACAGTGGCGTTGATCAGGCGTTCATCGTCCTGGGCGGCCAGGGCTTCCGTGTCGTCTGTGATGTAGGTGGATTTGATCCAGTCGGCGCGGTTGCCATCTACCGACAAGACCAGCAGCCGGGCTTCGGCGTCCTCGATGAACTTGCGGGCTTCGCCCACGGAGGGCGGCGCGGCGGCAACCAGGGCCGCTACGCTGAAAACAACAGCAATCGGAATGGATAGGCTCTTCATAATGCCGTGCACCATTGTAAACTGACAGCTATGCTGCTGAAAACGGTTCTGAAAACGGTTCTATCATTCGCGGCGGTCATCGCCGCTTCCGTCGCCATCCCGCCCGCGGCCGCCCAGGAGCACGGGCGCGTCTTCGAACTGCGCACGTACACTTGCAACGAAGGCAAGCTGCCCGACCTGTTGGCGCGCTTCCGCAACCACACGATGAAGATCTTCGAGAAGCACGGCATGACCAACATCGCTTATTGGGTGCCGCAGGATGCGCCCGAATCGCAGAACACGCTGATCTACGTTCTCGCGCACCCCAGCCGCGAGGCCGCCAAGAAAAACTGGGCCGCCTTCGTCGCCGACCCGGAGTGGCAGAAGGTTCAGAAGGAGTCGGAAGCTAACGGGAAGATCGTCATCAAGGTGGTCTCGGTGTTCATGGACCCGGCCGATTTTTCGCCGATGAAGTGACGGGGGTGCCCGAGTTTCGCGCTACGCTTGTCATAACGTGAGCACAATTCCCGAACCCGCCTCAAGAATCGCGCGCATTGTGCACATGCGCCACCTGGTTGACCAACTCAAAAAGCTCGAAGAGCGCCTGCGCGCGGGCGGCGGACCCGCCAAGAGCGAGCGCCAGCATCGTGCCGGCAAAATGACCGCACGCGAACGCATCGCGGCGCTCATCGACCCCGGCACGGCTTTCCTCGAAATCGGCCTTCTGCTGGCCTACGACCGGTACGATGGCGAAGCGCCCGGCCTGGGCTCGGTCACCGGCATCGGCATTATCGAGGGCCGCCACGCGGTGATCATCGCGGGCGATGCCACCGTCAAGGCCGGATCCTGGTGGCCCGAAACCGTCACCAAGGGGTTGCGCGCGCAGGAGATCGCCATGCGCAACCGCGTCCCCATCGTCTATCTGGTGGATTCCGCGGGCGTCAACCTGCCGTACCAGGACCGTATTTTTCCCGGCCAGTATGGCGGCGGCCGGATTTTCTACTATAATTCTCTTATGCGGCGCAAGCTCCGTGTGCCGCAAATCGCCGCTGTGATGGGTCCTTGCATCGCGGGCGGCGCCTATCTTCCCGCGCTCAGCGATTACATCATCATGGTCGAAGGCACGAGCTTCATGGGCCTGGGAGGGCCGAATCTCGTCAAAGGCGCTACCGGCCAAGTGGTCGATTCCGAAGCCATCGGCGGCGCGCGGATGCACACCAGCGTCAGCGGCGTGGCGCACTACATGGCCAAGGACGATGCCGAGTGCCTGGCGCGCATCCGCCAGCGGTTTCGCGATCTGCCCGCGCCGCAAGTTCCCTCGCGGGGCAATCAACCGGCTCAGCCCATAGACGATATCTACGGCGTGCTGCCGGAGAACCACCGCCTGCCCTACGAAATCGAAGAAGTCATATTCCGCATCTTCGATGCGGGCGATTATACCGAATTCCAGCCCGATTACGCGCCGGAAATGTTGTGTGCCAATGCCCGCCTCAACGGACACCCGGTATCCATCATCGCCAACCGGCGCGGTTTCCTGCGTTCCGAAGGCCATCCCCGCATCGGCGGCATCGTGTACACCGAATCCGCGCGCAAGGTCGCCTATTTCGTGGAACTCAACGAGCGGCAGGGGCACCCGCTCATCTATTTGCAGGACGTCTCGGGCTTCATGATAGGACCCGAGGCGGAGCGGGAAGGCATCGTGCGCGCGGGCGCAGACATGGTGGAAGCTATGTCGTGCACTTCGGTTCCCAAGCTCATCCTGACGCTGAATCACGCGAGCGGCGCGGGCTACTACGCGATGGCCGGCCAGGGCTTCGAACCGCATTTTACATTCAGTTGGCCGACCGCGCGCATCGGGGTCATGGAAGGCGATTCGGCAGTGCAGGCGCTCTTCTCAGTCGAACTAGAAAAGTACAAAGCCAGCGGTGAGGCGCTGCCCAAGCTACTGCAAGCCGCCATCGACAAAACCAAGTCCGATTACGAAAGCTGGCTGGATGCGCGCTACGCTGCCGCCCGCGGCCATTGCGATGCCGTAATCGATCCGCTCGAGACGCGCCAAATCCTCACCATGGCCCTGGAGGTGACGCTTCACCGCCCGCGCGGCGAAGCGCTGGTGCTCGAGACGCTATGAAAACCAATGATTAGAATTGCGAATGGTCAAGGCTTCTGGGGCGACTGGCTGGAAGCGCCCGTCCGTCTGGTGGATGGCGGGCCGATCGACTACCTCACGCTGGATTATCTGGCCGAGGTCACCATGTCGATCCTGCAGAAACAGCGACAGGCTGACCCCGAGCTGGGCTACGCGCGCGATTTCCCCCCGCTGATCGGCCGCATCGCGGGGAAGCTGCGCGAGCGCGGCATCAAAGTCGTCGCCAATGCCGGCGGCGTGAATCCGGTGGCTTGCGCGCGCGCCGTGCTGAAAGCCGCGCCGGGATTGAAGATCGCCGTGGTGCTCGGTGACGATGTGCTCGGCCGCATCGATGAGTTTCTGGGTAAGGGCTACCAGATGCGCAATATCGATACTGGCGAGCCGCTGGCCACTATTCGCGACCGCATTCTCAGCGCCAACGCCTATATCGGCGCATTCCCGATGGCTGAAGCGCTCGCCACCGGCGCGGATGTGGTCATTTCCGGCCGCTGCGCCGATGCCGCCCTGGTGCTCGCGCCCATGATTCACCGCTTCGGCTGGGAGGCGGAGGACTACGACAGGCTGGCTGCGGGGATTGTCGCCGGACATATTATCGAATGCGGCGCGCAATGCTCCGGCGGCAATTGCCAGGTGGATTGGCAGAACATTCCCGATCCGGCCAATATCGGCTACCCCATCGTGGAGGCCGAGCCCGATGGATCGTTCATGGTGACCAAGCATCCGGGCACCGGCGGACGCGTCGATTCGCACGGCGTGAAGGAGCAGCTTCTCTACGAGATCGGAAACCCGCGGCAATATATGACGCCGGATTGTGTGGCGGACTTTACTTCGCTGCGCCTGGAAGACGCCGGGCCGGACTGCGTACACGGTTCCGGCGTGCGCGGCGCGGAACGGCCGCCCATGCTGAAAGCATCCATCAGCTACCACGCGGGATGGAAGGCATCCGGCACGCTTGTCTACAGTTGGCCGCAAGCCATCGAAAAAGCGCGTGTGGCAGACCGGATCACGCGCCAGCGTCTTGAACAACTCGGCTTGCACTTCGACGAAATCTACACCGAATACTTCGGCGTGAACGCCTGCCACGGTCCCGCGGCTCACCCGGTCGACGATCCGCCGGAGGTCCAGGTGCGCATCAGCGTGCGCGGCGCCGATAAGCGCGCCGTCGATCGTTTCACGCGCGAAATGATTCCTTTGGTGCTCACTGGGCCGCCCGGCGGCACAGGATATGGCGATGGCCGTCCCGAGGTGCGGCAAATCGTGGCGTATTGGCCAGCGCTGATTCCGCGCCAGGAAATCCATACGCGCGTGGAGGTGGTCGGATGAAAGTACCTCTCTCGCGGATCGCCCACACCCGCTCGGGAGACAAGGGCGACATTTCCAACATCGGCGTGATTGCATGGGACCCGCAATACTACCCGCTCCTGTTGCGGGAGGTGACGCCGGAGCGCGTGAAAGCTTTCTTCGGCGAGATGGTGAAGGGCGAAGTGGATCGTTTCGAGTTGCCCAACCTGCACGCGCTGAATTTCCTGCTGCATTGCGGCCTGGGAGGCGGCGGCACCGTTTCGCTGCGTACCGACGCGCAGGGCAAGACCCTGGGCGCCGCGCTGCTGGCCATGGAGATCGATATCGATGAGCGAGAGCTTACAGATTAGGCGCGAGGGCCGCGTCCTCCGGCTGGTGCTCAACCGGCCTGAGCGGCGCAACGCTTTGAATATGGAACTATGCGGTGCACTCGGTGACGCGCTGGAACAGGCGGAAACCGACGCCGGCGTGGGAGCCATCCTGCTCAGCGGCAACGGGAAATCGTTCTGCGCCGGCATGGATCTGCACGAGGTGCTGACGCCTGCGGCCGCTTCCGTCAACGAAGAGCATGAGCGCATCTTTACGGCGGGGCTCCGCATGACCAAGCCCCTGATCGCCGCAGTACAGGGAGCCGCGCTCGCCGGGGGGACGGGTCTGGTCGCCAATTGCCACATCGTGGTGGCGGCCGATGACGCCACCTTCGGGCTCACCGAGATCCGGATCGGACTCTGGCCGTTTGTGATATTTCGTACTATTGCTGCCGCATTGGGTGAGCGCCGCGCGATTGAATTAGCCTTGAGCGGGCGAAATTTTGGCGCCGCCGAGGCGCGCGATTATGGTCTGGTTCACTCCGTGGTGGACCATGCCACCCTCATGGTGCGTGCACGGGAGATCGCGGGAGAGATCGCGGAAGCCAGCCCGACTGCCATCCGCGCCGGCCTCGAATTCGTGCGCGAAGCCCGCGGCAAGAGCTGGGAGGAAGCTGGCGCGCTTGCCCGCCAGATGCGCCAGGTGGTATTTCACAGCGCCGACTTCCAGGAAGGCATCCGGGCGTTCAAAGAGAAGCGTCAGCCGCACTGGCCATCATATGGGGCACAAGATCTTGGGGGTAATTTGCAGTGAACCCTTTTCACAGTGCACAAGGTACTTTACTTTTGCCGTGGACGAGTTTAGTATGGTTACGATCCCCCGAGCAAGATCGAGGTGAACGTTTTTGCTGAAACTAAAACGCGTCGAACTGCAGGGCTTCAAATCCTTCTGTGACCGTACGGAACTCCGCTTCAATGGCGGCGGCATCGCGGCTGTGGTCGGCCCGAACGGCTGTGGCAAATCCAACTTGAGCGATGCAATCAGTTGGGTGCTCGGCGAACAATCGGCGAAGAGCCTGCGCGGCGCCCGGATGGAAGACGTGATCTTCGCGGGCACGCGCGACCGCAAGCCTCTGGGCCTGGCTGCCGTGACGATGACGCTGGTCGATCCCATGCTTTACCAGGAAGCGCACGAGGCCGCCGCGTCCATCGCCGGCGCCAATGGCCACGCGCCGCATGCGGTTCCCATCCCCATCACCGCTCCGCATGGCAAGAATGGCGAAATCACCATCACGCGGCGCCTCTACCGCTCCGGCGAGAGCGAGTACCTGATCAACGGCCACATGGCCCGGCTGCGCGATATTCAGGACATCTTCATGGGGACCGGCTTGGGGCCTGAAAGCTACGCCATCATCGAGCAGGGCCGCATTGGCCAGATCCTCAGTTCGAAACCGCAGGACCGCCGCGCGATCATCGAAGAGGCGGCCGGCATCACGAAATACAAGACCCGCAAACGGCTGGCGGAAGCCAAGCTGGAGAGCGCCAAGCAAAACCTGGCGCGTGTTTTCGACATACTGGAAGAGGTTAGCCGCCAGGTGAACTCGCTGAAGCGGCAGGCCGCCAAGGCGCGGCGCTATGGCGAGTTGAAAGCTGACATGGATACGCGCCTGCGCGTGGCGCTTTCGGGCAAGTTCCGCATGCTCGAGCGCGAAGCCGCCAAAGCCGCGCTGGATCTGAATCTGGCCTCCACCGGGTTGCGCGATCTTACTGAACAGGTTGCCGCCAAGGAGCAGGCCCATGCCGTATTGCAAAACCAGTCCTATGAGGCGGAACAGCAGCTCACCGGATTGCGGCGGGAACTCGCCGAGTGCCAGGTGGAGACGGAGCGGGCGCGCGGGCGCCTCGAATCGCAGGTGAAAGAGAGCGGCGCCATCGAGCAGCGTATCGCGCAATCCGAACGCGAATCGCAGGAACTGGAAGCCCGGCTGGGCCACTTGGGCGCCGACCTGGACGCGCATCAGCGGCAGGTGACGGCGATCGACCAACAGATCGCCCAATCGCGCGAACGCATGATCGAGAAGAATCGCCTGCGCGAGGAACTGCAGGCGGCTGTCCGCGAGCGCGAGAAGGCCATTGAAGCCGGCCGTACGGCTGTCCTGCGCCTGCTAGGCGAGGTCTCGACTTTGCGTAACCAACTCGCCCAGATGAACGAATACCTGGCGGGTATCGAACGGGAAACCGCGCGCGTTCTAAAAGACGAACAGACCACCTCCGCGGAACTGGAGCGTTTGGCCACCGCGCGCCATGCGCTTTCGGAAACCATGGCGCAGCGCCAGCTTGAGCTCGAGTCAGTCACCGGCGAGCGGCAGCGCACCGAGGAAGATTTGAGCGGCCGGCGGCAAAGCGCCGTCGAACTCCGCGGCCACATCGATCGGCTGCGTACGGAGTGCTCGCAGTTGAAGGCCCGCAAGGAATCGCTCGAAGAAGTGCTGGCGCATCGCAGCTATACCACCGAATCGGTGAAACGCCTGTTCGCCGCGCTCGAAAAGGGTAAAGCGCAAGACCTGCGTCCGCAGGGCGTGCTGGCCGATTTCGTGGAGGTCGATCCGCAATTCGAAAAACCCGCCGAAGAATTTCTGCATGACGAGCTGGAGTACGTGGTGGTCGAAAACTGGTCGCAAGCCGACCGCGGGCTCGACTTCCTGCGCGCCGAACTCGATGGGCGCGCCACATTTCTGGTGCATCCGGACAAAAACGGCGACGGTAACAGCCATCTGCCGGAGCCGCCCATCGGTCCCGAAACAGGCATTCTTTCGCGGCTCAGCGATTCGTTGCGCCTGACCAACGGTCTGACCGACCGCGCCGCCACCTTGCTGCCGCGGGTTTCCTTGTGCTTCGTGGCGGAGGACCGGGGGGCCGCGCAACGCCTGGCGATCGGCTATCCGCACCTCTACTTCCTGACCACCGATGGTCTTTGCTACCACGGTCACACGGTGACGGGCGGCAAGAAAGCCGCCAGCGGTCCGCTGGCCATGAAGCGCGAGGCGCGCGAAATCGGTTTGGTTTTGCAGGGCAGGCAGAAAACGCTCAACGAACAGGTAACCCGCCTGGAGGATCTGGATCGTGAGACCGGCATCCTGGAAGCTGAGCTGGAGCGCTTGCGTGGCGTGCAGCAAGCCCGCGAGAAGGACCGCGTGGCGCTGGAACATGAAATGCGCAAGCTGGGTGACGATACCAGCCGCGCCAACTCGCGGCTCTCTGTGGCGCGCTTGGAGTTGGATCGGTTGAAGCGCGATGCCGAGCGCTCCGCGGAGCAGCGTGGGCAGAACCAGCGAGCCGTCGCGGAAAAGGAAGAACTGCGCGAACAGCGCGAGCAGGAGTTGGACGACCAGCGGCAGTTCCTGGAGAAGCTCGAAGTCGAAGCGGCGACTCTGGGCGAGGATCATTCGGCGTTGCGCGCGGAACTGGCGGGCCTGGAAGAGCGGCACCGCGGCGAGCGCGCGGCAATGGGCCGTTTAGCGGCGCAGCATAAAGACGCTACGGTGCGGCTAGGCCAGATCGCCGCGGAGAGCGAGCGGCTGGGTGTGCATCGTGCCGGTTTGCTGGCCGACAACATCGAGTTGGACCGCAAACTGGCATCGCTGGCCGCGCAGGCCTTACAGACGGAAGCTGCTGTCAACCGGCTGGCCGCCGAAGAAGCGCACATGCGCGAGGGGCTGGCCGCTGCCGGCGAGGAGTTGAAGCAGCTCCGCATGAAGGTGGAAGAGGCGTATCAGAATCGCGCACAGGTTGAAGTGGAACTGGTGAAGCGCCAGGCCGAGTTGAAATATCTGGACGAGACCAGCCGCAAGGAATTGAACTGCCCCGTGCAGGAGCTGACGGCTGCGGATGAGACCGTGCCGGATACGGATGCCATCGCCGAGGCCGAAAAGCTATACGAGGAAGTCCGCGCTCGAATCGAAGCGCTCGGCCCCGTGAACGCGCAGGCCATGGAAGAATTCCAGGAGGCTTCGCAACGGCAGGATTTCCTGAGCGCCCAACGGCAGGATCTTTTGGATTCCATACGGGATACGGAGAAAGCCATCGGAGAGATTGACCTGGTCTCGCGCCAGAAGTTCGCGGAAGCCTTCGAACACATCAACCAGAATTTCCGCGAGGCTTTCCAAACGCTGTTCGGTGGCGGCACCGGCGAGATGCGGCTGACCGACGAAACCAACTTGGCCGATTCCGGCATCGACATCGTGGCGTCGCCCCCGGGCAAGAAGCTGCAAAACGTACTGCTGCTCTCCGGCGGCGAGAAGGCGCTGGCGGCGGTGGCCCTGCTGATGGCCATTTTCCGCTATCAGCCCAGCCCGTTTTGCATCCTGGACGAAGTGGATGCGCCGCTCGACGAAGCCAACATCGAGCGGCTTACCCGGCTGTTGCGGGAAATGTCGGCGCAGACTCAGTTCATCATCATCACGCACTCGAAGAAGACCATGGAGGCTGCGCAGGCGATGTACGGCGTGACCATGCAGGAGCCGGGCGTGTCGAAGCTGGTGTCGGTGAAGTTCCAGCCTGCCGCGGCGTAGATCTCAAGCCGGGGCACGGCCGGAATAGAGTATGAGCTCCATGGAGTTTACCGAGCTTCCGAATCGCGACCGGGCTTTCGTTGATTTGGCGAAGCTACAGGACTACTGCTTGAACGCTTACCATCAAGATGGCAAGCACAAGGCCCGTGTGTTCAAATCGGCGCTAGGAGTGGACCATGCCGATGCCGAATGGCTGCGCGAGCGCATTCTCGGTACGGTCGTCGAGCATCTCGAACACGACGGCGACCGGGCGCTTCTGGTGGAGTTCTCTGACAAGCAAGGCCAGACGTACGCCATGGTCCCGCTGTGACCCGACCAACTGCTGTGCTCCACCGGAATACCGAAGCAGCCTGACCGCCGTTCCAAGAAAACCATGGAATCTGCGCAGGCCATGTACGGCGTGACCATGCAGGAGCCGGCGTGTCGAAGCTGGTTTCGGTCCAACCCGCCGCGGCGTAACGTCAATACGCGACGCGGCCCGCCGTGCCCTGCCACGCGTCGAAGGGGTGCTGCGCTTCCTCCCGCATCAGCGGGATCATGGGAATCCTGCGCTGGGCGAGGGGCGCTTCGATTTCGCCGTAAATCAAGCTGTCGTCGAAACCCGCCGCAGCCGCGTCCGCGCGCGTACCTGCGAAGAACACGCGCGCCATTCGCGCCCAATAGATGGCCCCCAGGCACATGGGGCACGGCTCGCAAGTGACGTAGATGTCGCAGCCCGTTAGCTGGAAGCTCTCGAGCGTGCTACAAGCAGCGCGGATCGCCACAATTTCCGCATGCGCTGTAGGATCGTTGGCGGAGATCACCAGGTTGACGCCGGACGCAATCACCGCCTCTCCCTTCACCACCACCGCGGCGAAGGGTCCGCCCCGTCGGGTGCGCGCGTTTTCGACGGCCATCTCGATCGCCCGCGCCATGAATTCCTGCGAAGCCATGCTCGTATTCTAGTCCTAATCCCGGCAGGCCGCGAAAGCGCTAGACTGAAGACAAGCCAGCTACGGCTATGCCAGCCAGGGACCTGCGACAGCGCTTCGAGGAACTCGCGGTGGTGGCCGATATCGCGTCGGCCATGCTGTCGCCGCTCGAATTGAGCCAGGTTCTGCACGTGGCGCTCGAAAAGACCAGCCGCGCCATGCGGGCGCCGTTCGGTTCCATCACCCTTCTTTCTGCCGACAAGACCCGGTTGGAGTTCGCCGCGGTGTACGGATTGTCCGCCGATTACGGCGAGAGATTCCGCGAGATCTGGGGTTGTTGCCCGCCGACGAATCGTCGCCTTCCGGCCGTGCGGTCTCCACCGGCAAGCCCTATTGGGTGCGGGATATCTCGCGCCATCCGCTCTGCACAAAGCTGGAAACACATCAGCCTGGGCGAGGGAGTGCGCGCGCTGATTTGCGTGCCGCTGTTCCTGGCGGGCGAACCCGCCGGATCGCTGAATCAATACATGGCCGAGCCGCACAAGTTTTCAGGCGCATGAAGTCCGCCTGCTGCAGGTGGTGGCCCAACAGGTGTCGCTGGCGGTCGAGCGGGCGCGCTTATTCGACCGGGTGAAAGCAGCAGCACGAGGCGGCGCTGGCGGCGAGCGAGCACAAGAGCCGCTTTCTGGCTGGCATGACCCACGAACTGCGCGTCGCCCATGACCGCCATCGTAGGCTTCGCGGATCTGCTCGGAGAGCAGATTCCAGGCCCGCTCAATGCCGGGCAGATGCGCCAGGTGCGCATGATCACGGCCAGCGCGCAGCACATCATGGCGGTGCTGAACGACGCGCTGGATGTGGCGCGCATCGAGGCCGGAAAGCTCGAATGCCTGATCGAGCCGGTGGACGCCGCCGAAGTCATCAGCGAGGTCACCGGCATGATGGCGCCGCTGGCGCGCGCCAAGCGCCTGGATCTGGACATCGCCGGCCCTGCCGAGCCGTTGATGGTGCGCTGCGACCGGCAGCGCTCCAAACAAATCCTGGTCAATCTGGTTTCGAACGCCATCAAGTTCACCGCGCGCGGCCAGATTCAGGTGAGCGGCTTGCGCGACGATGCCGCCCTACCCCAGCACGCCCGCATCGCCGTATCGGACACCGGCATCGGCTTGCGCCCCGAGCAAGTTGCCCTGCTTTTCCAGGAGTTTCAACAATTGCCGATCTCCTTACCAACACTTGGGCACTGGCCTGGGCTTGGCCATCAGCCGCAAGCTGGCGCGCCTGATGGGCGGCGACATCGAGGTGGAAAGCGAATACGGCCAGCGGCAGCACCTTCACCCTGATGCTGGAGACCGCATGAGCGCGCATACGCTGCTGCTGGTGGACGACGATCCCGCGGTGCATGAATTGCTGGCGTCGTTCTGCGGCCGCCGGATTGGCAGATCGATAGCGCCTACGACGGCCTGGAAGGTCTCGTTCGCGTGGAAGAGCGCCCCTACGATCTGGTGCTGACCGACGTCCGGATGCCGGGCATGGACGGGCTGGAACTGCTGCACCAAATCCGCGAGATCCGGCCCGAGACCAAGGTGATGGTGATGACTGCCGAGAGCACTCCGGCCAACATCGTGCGCGCCATCCGGGAGCAGGCCTTTGCTTATTTCAGCAAGCCGTTTTCGCCCATGTGCCGTAGCCGATACGATCACGCAGGCGGTCAATACGCGGCCAGTGGCAGGACGATATCGAAGTGCTTTCCGCGAGCTCCGCAATGGATCAGACTGCGGCTGCGCTGTAAGCTCGAAACAGCCGACCGGCTGATGCAGTTCGTGCGCGAAATGGACATGGACATTCCGCCGCATGAGCGCGAGAACATCGCCGCCGCATTTCGCGAGCTGCTGATGAACGCCATCGAACACGGCGGCGAATCCGATCCCAACAAGCGCGTGCAGGTGACCTACGTGCGCACCACGCGCGCCATCGTTTATCTGATCCAGGACCCCGGCAAGGGGTTTTCGTTCGACGCCATCCGGCACGCAGCCGTCGCCAATCCGCCGGATGAGCCCGCCCGGCATCTGGAGGTGCGCGCCGAGATGGGCGTACGGCCGGGAGGGTTCGGCATTCTGTTGACCCGTAACCTGGTGGATGAGCTGATCTACAGCGAGAAAGGGCAACGAAGTGTTGTTTATTAAGTACTTGAGTAGAATAGGCTGCGCGGTTATCGACCTCCCAGCTTCTCCGCCATATCCAGCAGCTTCGCACGGTGTTCCAATTCCGGCTGGTGCCGGAGGTCTTGAGCGTCTTCTCCATCAGCGGCATCGACAGCTTTGGCCGCGCCATGCCATTGGTGTAATAGATGTACAGCTCGCTCGCGCCGAGATGCGAAGTTCCTCGGGATCGGCGTTGATGCCAGCAACACTGCTCGCGCGCTTCCGCGCCGGATCAGCGGCCAGGAAATGGACGGCGAGTTTGTTGGGTTCCATGCCGGGCCGCTTGACGAACGGGTTTCGCGGCAGCCGCCTGCCGGAGCTCGGCGGGCGTGCGCAGCACAACATCGGAATGAAAGCCAAAGTCGCGCTCGATGGCGTCTTCGATTCGTTTGCGTAGCGACGCCGGGTTCGCGCACGGTTGCTTTGAAAACGACATTGCCGCTCTGCAGGTGAGTCCGCACATCGCGCAATCCGAGAGACTCGTAGAGCGCGCGCAGCTCGTCCATTTTCATCTGATGGTGGCCGCCTACATTCATCCCGCGGAGCAGGGAGATCAGTACGCTGCATATGAGGTCCAGCGATTATCAGCGCTAGAGCGCCCGTCAAGCCGTGCGTTACAATAGCGTTGAATGCCGCAGCGGGAAACCATGCTCGCCCCGCCGGTTCCTTTTGCGCCGCAATTGCTCTCCAGGTTGGGCGAACTGGACAGGGCCGTGCAATCGGCAATCCGGGGCAAACCCGAAGTTGTGCGGCTCTCCCTGGTCTGCCTGTTGGCGCGCGGCCATCTGCTGATCGAAGACGTGCCGGGCGTGGGAAAAACCACGCTGGCCCAGGCGCTGGCGCGCGCCGTGGCCTGCGGCTTTCACCGCCTGCAATTCACCAGCGACATGCTGCCGAGCGACGTGCTCGGCGTCACCATTTACAACGCGCATACCGAGGCGTTCGAATTCAAGCCGGGACCGGTTTTCACCAATTTCCTGCTGGCCGACGAGATCAATCGCACCACGCCCAAGACGCAATCGGCGCTGCTGGAGGCCATGAACGAGAGCCAGGTGACCATCGACGGCCGCCCGCATCTGCTGCCGCGCCCGTTCATGGTGATCGCCACGCAGAACCCGGTGGAGCATCACGGCACTTATCCGCTGCCGGAGTCGCAGATGGACCGCTTCCTGATGCGCCTGCGCATCGGCTACCCGGATGCCGCCAGCGAGCGCGAGATCCTGCGCAACTTCGAGCTAGGCTACCGCCGACGGCGTGCGCCCGGTGCTCTCCGGCGACGAAATCATCCGGCTGCAGGCGTCCGTGCAGCGCGTGGCGGTGGATGAGTCGCTGGTCGATTACATGCTGGCTATCGTGGAAAAGACGCGCGCGCACGAATCGCTGACCCTGGGGGTCAGCCCGCGCGGCTCGCAGGCGCTGTTCCGCGCGGTGCAGGCGCTGGCGCTGCTGGAGGGCCGCGAGTACGCCATTCCGGACGACGTGAAGCGGCTGGCTGCGCCGGTGTTCGGCCACCGCGTGGTGGTCAACACGCGCACAGCGCTGGCGCAGCGGCGCTGCGACTTGGGCGACCGCGTGATCGAAGAGATACTCAGCCTGACCGACGTGCCTCTTTAACAAGTCCTGCAGTTCAAATATGAAAACTGCCATCATCGGCCTGCCCATGGTAGGCAAGACTTCCCTGTTCACGATTCTGACCGGCGCCCACCAGGAGACCCGCATCGGTTCGACCGCGGTGCGCGTGGGCGTGGCCAAGGTGCCGGACGCGCGCCTGGACGCGCTGGCCGGAGATCTTCGATCCGAAGAAAGTCACGCACGCCACGGTGGAGTACGCGGACATGCCGGCGATCTCGAAGGAGAGCCTGCGCGATGCCAGCTACCTCGCCAGCCTGCGCGTGGTGGACGCGTTTGCGCATGTGCTGCGCCTGTTCGCGGACGACACCGTACCGCACGAGAAGGGCAGCGTGGATCCGCTGCGCGATCTGGAAGACGTGGAGACGGAGCTGATCCTGAGCGACCTGGTGGTGATCGAGAAGCGGCTGGAGCGTCTGGATAAGGATCGCAAGAAGATCAAGAATCCGGAGCTGGACCGCGAGTTCGAGCTGCTGCAGAAGTGCAAGGCGGCGGTGGAGGCCAATCGTCCGCTGCGCGAACTGGATCTGGACCCGGACGACGAGAAGCGCATTCGCGGGTTCCAGTTTCTTTCGCAAAAGCCCATGCTGTACGTGCTGAACCTGGGCGAAGCAGACGCCGCGAAGCTGCACGACAAGGAGCGCGAATACCGCGAGGGTCCACTGGCCGGACGCAAGCAAACTGCGGTCGCGGCGTATTTGCGGAAAGGTGGAAGCCGAGTTAGCCGAGTTGCCCGCCGATGAGCAGAAGGACTATATGGCGAGTTATGGCCTGAGTGAGTCAGGCCTGGAGCGTCTGATTTCGGCGACTTACTCGCTACTGGGGCTGATGTCGTTCCTGACGGCCGGCGAGGACGAGGTGCGCGCCTGGACCATTCCATTCCACAGCACGGCAGTGAAAGCGGCCGGCGCGATTCATTCGGATTTCGAAAAGAAGTTCATTCGGGCCGAAGTGGTGAACTGGAAATCGCTGGTGGATTTAGGCGGCTATGCGGGCGTGCGCGACAAGGGTTTGCTGCGCCTGGAAGGCAAGGAGTATATTGTCAAGGACGGCGACGTGCTGGTGATTCGGCACGGGTAGACAGTTGCCTTCCATCAGCTTTGCGGTGTACTATTTGAATGCGTACATGCTGCCATGCCGAGAATAGCGGTGGAAGACAACAACCGGATGTCCTTGCGGATTCGGGCCGAGGAAAAGGCCGTGCTCATGCGTGCGGTAGCGCTCGACCAGACCGACCTGACGGATTTTGTCATTCGACACGCAGTGCGCGCCGCCAAAGCCGTAATCGAAGAGGCGGGTCGCGTGCGGCTCTCCGAAAGGGATAGCCTGCGGGTCCTGCATCTGCTGGAGAATCCACCTGTCCCGAACGCAAGGCTGCGGTCAGCCGCTCGGGCATTGCCAAAGCGGCCGTAATCGTGACTGGGTGGCACGAAGAGCCAATCCACAAGAAACACGATCGGAAATCGTTCGACTGTGGCGAGGAAGCGCTCAATGAATTCCTGCGCCGTTACGCCTGCCAGAGTCACGAATTGGGCGGCTCGAAAACCTTTCTCGCGATCGACGATGCCGGCGGCAAAACGATTCTCGGTTTCTACAGTCTGAGTCCCGCTGCGGTTGAATATGCGCGGACGCCGGAGACCGTACGGCGTGGGCTGGCACGTCATGATGTGCCGGGCTTCCGTTTGACACGCCTGGCTGTGGACCGCAGGTTCCAAGGGCAAGGCATTGGCGGACAACTCCTGCTTGCGGCGGGCAGGCGCTGCCTGTTGGCCTCGGCGGAAGTTGGCGGCGTGGTGCTGGTCATCGACGCCAAGAATGAAAGGGTGGCAGGATGGTATGCCGGCTATGGTGCTGTGCCTCTGCTGGACGTGCCGTTATCGCTGCTGCTGCCGCTCGCGACAATCGAGGCCGTCCTCAAGAAATACGGAAACAGCTAGGCCGGAAGCCACTTCTGTGACTGTACTCCGGCCACTCGAACTCTTCCGACTATCGCCGGAGAAAACGAGAAGGTCAACCATGAAGATGCCGCGGTTGGCGTGATTCGTGAGGCTGCGGACGGAGGTCCGCTGACGAGGCCGGCGCTGGGCTCCCGTGGCGCCGCCAGCCTTCGCAGACTACGCTTGTTCCACGATAGCAATCACCCGGTATCGAATCTAGTTGCCTCGCGTGCCCTTGGCTGCCCGACGCGGCGCGACATTGGCGTCAGGGCGTCCGGAGGCTGAGTATCGATGGGCGGGCATTCGCTGCGGCGCGATGAAGCACGGTGTCTACAACCATGAAGCAGGCCGATTTCTACTTCCGATCATTCGACACGCGCAAGCAATACGAATGGAAGGTGACGTTCGGAATCTGGATCCTGGCGGCGGGGATCGTGTTTCTGCCGCGCCTGGCGAGCATGGCGGCAAGCGAGAAGATTGCCCTGGCTGAGCCTTTGGTGCTGCTGCATGTCGCGTGGACTTTCAGGATCGTGCAGTCAAACTGGAGGGACGCAAGATTTGCATGGGGCTACCTCGATATGGCTGACCGTATTCTGAAACAAACCCTCGAACGCTGTGGCTGAGCTGCCGACGTTCCGGGTCACGAGAGCCCGGGGGAGCCACCGACGTCATGTTCGCCTCGCTCCCGATCTTTGGAACTCTGATCCTGGTCCTCGCATCGTTCATGTTGGCCCCTCCGAAAAGCTCGGCAAAACCGGAGTCCTTGGAACCCCACACGAATGGAGGGGAGGTGCAGCTCCTCCGTGCCGAAGTGAAGGGAGGAGGCGTTCCTCGCGTTGGCCCTGTGACCCGCGGGGTCGAACCAGCGCATTCGGTTCGTAGGCGGTCCTTCGGGATCTGCGAGTCTGCCACTCCTGTCATTCCGAAGCGGCGATTTGCGGCGAGCGATTCTCATCGTTCCGGATCCACTCCGGTCCTTTGAACCTTCGCCGCACCACCGCCCCGTACAACACCCCCAACCCCACCAACAATCCTGCCAGCGTCTTGCCCGCCAGCTCATTGGGCGGCATGATCAGCACCACGCAAATGAAAGCGGCAAACAAAATGGCCACGACATTCAGCGGCGCGCCGAAACGGCCCAGACTCCAAACGGCTTGGCTGCGGCCAGTCCGATCCCGCCCGCCGCGCGCGCCACGCCAGCGCGATCGGGATGGTGTATGCCAGGTACAGCGCCACCGTGCTCAGCGAAGTCACCACCGGCACCGCCTTGGTCCAGAGCATGGCGGCCATCGACGCCGTCACGATCAGCCAGATGGATGGCGCCGGCGTACCGTGCCGCGGGCTGACCCAGCGTACCTGCGCCGCGCAAGGCGTGCCGCCATCGCGCGCCAGCGAATACAGCGCGCGGGACGCCGAGGTGATGCAGGCGAGGCCGCAAAACCACATCGCCATGGAGGCCAGCGCCGCCATGGCATTGCCCGCCTTGGCGCCCAGCGCCTGCTGCAGGATGGCGATCACCGCCGGAATCTGGTTGCCCAGCGGGTCTTTGGCGCCCAGCACCGCCGGGATGCTGCGGATCGCCAGCGTCAGGGCCAGCAACAGAAAATAGCCGGCCAACCCCGGATACCGCCACCGACAGCACGATTCCCCAGGGCGCCCGCCGGCGTGGATCGTGAGTCTCTTCCGCCATGTGCGCCGATGCGTCGAAACCGGTGTAGGTCCACTGCGCCTGCAGCAGGCCCAGCACGAAAGCCCACCAGTAAGGCGAGCGCCCGTTGCTGTTCACCGCTTCAAACAGGAACGGCACGGGCTGTTTTGGCGCCAGAAAAAACAGCGCCAGCACCACCGCGGCGACGCCGGCGATGTGCACCGTCACGCTGCAGTCGTTCAAGATCGCGACCAAGCGGATGCCGTAATGGTTGAGGATGCCCTGGTTCAGCAGGATGAATGCAAACATGCAGTACAGGTTGAAGGGCGTGGAAGGCAGATTCAGAAACGGCAGGATGAACTGCGCGCAACTGTAGTTGATACCGGCCTGCGCGGCGATCAGCCCCAGGATATTCAGCCAGGCCACCAGCCAGCCCCAGCCCTTGCCGCCCAGGTCGGCCGCCCAGTGGTAAGTAGCGCCCGCCGTGGGATACGCCGAACAAAGCTCGGCCATGCTGGCGGCCACCGTCAGCGTGAACACCGTGGCCAGCGGCCAGCCCAGCGTCATCTCCAGCGGACCGCCCATTTCCAGGCCGTAACCGAACAACGTCACCGCGCCGGTCAGGATCGAAATGATGGAAAAGGAGATGGCGAAGTTGGAGAATCCGCCCATGCCGCGAAACAGTTCCTGGGCGTATCCGAAGCGGCCCAGGTCGGCGCGATCCTGGTCGGGGAGGGCCATCGTGCCGGGGCGGCTAGAGCTGCACGTCCTGCTTCAGGTGCTTGCTGATGGCCTGCTCCAGCAGTTCTTTCAAGGTCTGGTGAGTCTCCACATGGACAAATGCGTTCTCCACGATGTCCCAATCGAGCTTGTACGTGCGCGCGGCAAGTCGCCACCTTAAGCTGGTGGGTGGCGACGTCCGGGCGTCACCATGAATTTGCCCGGCGGCCGGTCGAAGGAAATGGTAATCGCGCCACCGTGCAGGCTCGAATGGAAGCCGTAGTCGTCGCCCGCCAGAACCAGATCGCCCTGAATGGCTTTCAAGGCTTCATCAGTGTGCTTCTTGAACTCGTGTTCGTCGATCATGCGATTTAACCGTAGCACTCCAATATCCCGCATTAGCGCGCGGAGCCGCAAGTCTAGCGGAAGTTGACATACTCCGCAGCCCGGCGGGACCATGCGGGATATGCGAACCATCCTGCTCTCATTTATTTTCATCTTTGCAAGCGCGGTGCTGGCGGACGCCCAAACCCCAATTCAAGTCTACGGAGCCTGGCACTGCAGCAACGATTACTGTTCGCTGGGGCACGGTCCGGACCGTCTCCGCCTTCGACTCCGCCAACCACTGGATGATCGACCGCGGTGACGGCCAGCCCTCCGTCAATCTCGTGATTTTCAGCTTCGTGAATCCCGTGAAGCTGATGAAACTGACCAACGATTCGGAAACGGCCAATGGTATACCTATCGGCATGACGTCCGCGATCGTTAACTACTTCACCAGCGTAGGTGTGCGCGTGATGTTTTCAATAGGCGGAGCCAGCTACACCAGCGACTGGGATCAAGCTCTTTCCACCAACCCCGCCAAGCTCGGGCTGAACGCCGCGGCCGCCGCCAAGCAGTTCGGCGTAGGCATGGAGATCGACTACGAAAACGATTCGAATCCCAACCTCACCGGTTTGCAGAGTTTCATTACCGCCTATCGTTCCCAGATTCCTTATGACTCGACGGGAGCCAATCCGGCCGCGCGCCTTACCATCGACCTGGGTAGCGGCGATACTTATCTGACCGCGCTCGCCGCACACGCCACTTCAAAATGGCTGAGCACCACCAATCCGGTGCTCGACTACGCCAACGCCATGGTGTCGAACAGGCAATACAAGAGCGCGGCCGCGGCGGAAGCGCAGTGGCGGCAGCACGTGACCGGAACGCCGGCATCAAGCCCCGCGGTACCGCCTCTGGCGCCTGCCAAACTCACTGGCAGTGTATATTTGGTCGGCAAGCAGCCCATTCGCGGAATGCACGAATTTCAGCGCATCGCTCCAAGATAGCACCGGCAGCTTTGTGCAAACGGTGGCTCCGCACGGGGCGGGCGCCACACCGGGCATGCTGGGCTACATGTTCTGGGCTGCGGAGTGTCAAGGCAACGGTACGGTGTGCACTACTCCGCCCAACACTTGCCAGGGCGGAGTCGGCGCCGGGAGCCACCAGCTATAACATTCCGATACCGATGACGCCTTTGCGCCAGAACTGAGTACGCGCGGCGGGCTAGGGCTCGCCGGTGAAGCTCCAATCCCGTAATGGGCACGCGGATGAAGCTTGGCTTGTAGTCGTTCGCGCACACCAGGTCGTGCGAATTGTTGGCGTTCACATTGTAAGAAACCAGTATCCCGGCGCTTGACGGAAACTCGGGATGAGCTTTTGGATTGTAAGTGTAGAGCGTACCCACCGAACAACCGGGCGCGCCGGTTTCAGGCGTCGTGTAGACCACCGTACGGGTCGTCCAGGGGCCTTGCGGCGTGCAGGAGTAGTAAGTCGTCACATATTCCCAGCCAGGGTAGGGCGGATCCTGCGTATCCATTCCCGTCATGAGATAGAACGGGCCGGTGGCCGCGTTAAGCCTGTGGACGCTGTATTCATTGGTGATGGCCGGCACGCCGGCCATGGGCGTGGCATTGGATTGCCCGGTGACCCACGTGCCGCTGGTGGCATTCCAGTATTGCCACTCGCTCGGATTGGTCAGGTCGCTCAGCTTGGTAAAGCGCGCGACATACGGCAGTTTATTCGCCGTGCCGGGGTCCATAATGCCGTACAGATAGAAATATCCGCCGTTCTTAAAGATCCGGGTGCCCCATTCGATGCTCAGATCGGGCAGGGCAATCGGCACGATGGACTGCGAGTTTCATGCCGGGATATGAAACCGTCGCCACCGAATTGCCCACGAACTCAAACACACCGGTCCACTCAAGCAGCAGAACCTTGATTGTGTAAACGCCGGGCGACGTTTCCACCACGATCGCCATCGCCGGGCCAGAACCAGTCGGCTGAATTGGATGGCGCAAAATACGACGTGGTTTTCGGTGGATAACCGACCGTAGTCAACGTATTGGTGGATTGATCCTGAATGGTAAGAGAATTGTGGGCCTGGAAAATATGGCCCGTACGCATGCGAGTTTGAGGATTTACTGTGCCGATGAATGAATCCGACCAGATCCACAGATTCTGGTTGTCCGGCAGCAGCACCGAATACGTGCCGTCGGCACCGGTCCAGCCCGGTCCGTTCTGCATGAAGAATGTGTCGAAAGTCGTGTCTGCCGTACCGGGGCCTGGCGCGGGTGGCAGGGTGCACTGGGCGTGCAGCGCGGCGAGAGTAAAAGAAAGAACGATCAGCGATCGAGAAGTCAATTTGGGCATCCTTCACCGCAGTATACAGCCTCACGCCGAGGGCGGTGCACCCGCGGGCTCATTGGCCAGCGTGCTGCGCTTGCGCCCGAACGGGAAGTAGATGGCGAAACCCACGATCAGCCAGCCAAAGAAGCGGAACCAGGTTCTGAGCGGCAGGCCCATCATCAGGACCACGCAGCAAGCGATGGAGATCAGCGGAAACAACGGAACCATGGGCACCCGAAAAGGCCGCGGGCGTTCGGGCTGCTTCTTTCGCAGCACGATCACCCCGGCCGACACCAGCGCAAACGCAAACAAGGTGCCGATGTTGGAAAGCTCCGCGAAGGTGTCGATATCCCAGATTCCGGCCGGGATGCCAACCAGAAAACCGGCGATCCAAGTGGATATGTACGGCGTCTGGAACTTATGATGCACCGCGGAGAAAAAGCCGGGAAGCAGCCGGTCGCGCGACATGGCGAACCATATGCGCGCCTGGCCGTACTGATAGACCAGCAGCGAAGAAATCATTCCGAAAAGCGCGCCTGCGGTGACGACCACCCGCAGGCGGTTGTATCCCAGCGCTTTCAAAGCGTCCGCCACCGGCGAAGCCGTAATCAGAGTCGAATATTTCGCGATACCGGTGAGCACCAGAGAAACCGAACCATAAAGAATGGTGCAGACGATCAAGGTGGCGATGATGCCGATGGGCAGGTCCTTTTGGGGGTTGCGGCACTCCTCGGCCGCGGTCGAAACGGAATCGAAGCCGATGTACGTGAAGAACACGATGGAAGCGCCCGTGAGAATCCCCGGAAAACCGTGGGGCGCGAAGGGATGCCAATTGGCGGTGTTGATGGCGCGCGCCGCGCCGAAGCAAAAAAGGAGAATGGCGCCGATCTTGATGAGCACCATGGTGGTGTTCGCCCCCGCGCTTTCCTTAACGCCGCGCACCAGCACCACGGTGACCAGCAGTGTGATCAGCAGCGCTGGAATATTGAAGACGCCCGCCGGATTTCCCGGCGCGGGTATGGGAGGGTATGCCAGGCTCTGCGGCAAGTGCGCGCCGAAGAGGTTGTCGCATAAATCCTGTATATACGCCGAAAATCCGACCGCCACGGACATATTGGAAACGGCGTATTCCAAAATAAGGTCCCAGCCAATGATCCAGGCCACAATTTCGCCGAGGATCGCATACGCGTAAGTGTACGCGCTGCCGGCGATCGGGATCATCGACGAGAGTTCCGCATAACACAGGCCGGCGAACAGGCAGGCGATCGCCACCAGAGCGAACGAGACAGTGATGGCCGGTCCGGCGCCGGGGCGGCCCAACTGGGAAGTGGCGTGCGTGCCGTGGAGGATGAGGTCGATGACGGTCGCCTCCAGAATCGACTTGGTGGGAATCACGGTGCCCGCCGCCGCCGTCCCGGTGAGCGTGAAAATGCCCGATCCGATCACGGCCCCCACGCCAAAGGCCGTCAGGCTCCAAGGGCCAAGCGTCTTGCGCAGCCGCTTATCCGGCTCCTCGGAGGCCTTGATGAGAGCATCGATGCTCTTGGTGCGGAATAGTTGGCTCAACGGCCTATCCAGAAACTAACGCTTACGCTGTCCTTGCACCATCTTCTTCACTTTTTTCTTCATCGAGCCGCGCGCCACGCCCGCCGCGCGCTTGGCCTTGGGCGCCGCTTTCTTGCGCGCCGTTCTTTTCAGCTTCTTTCGTTCGAGTCTATCAGCGATTGCCGTCGTGTTCATAACTTTTTTTAGCCCCTCTTTAGCCCCGCATACTTTTCCACCAGCTTTTTCAGCCCGTAACGCGGAAAACTGACCGTAATCTTAGCATCGTCGCCATCGCCCTCGCGCCGCACCACGGTCCCTGTGCCGTATTTGGGATGTTCCACCGTCATGCCGGTGCGCGCGCCCCTGCGCACCATGGGGGGAGCGACGGGCGCCACGGGTCTGGCCGCTGCCGCGGGCTGCGGGGCTTGGCCCACTGGCGGCTCTTGCGCCGGAAATGCCACGCCGCGCTCGGCGAAGAACTGTGAGATGTTGTCCAGGGAGTTGTAACTTTTTCCCGTAAAGGTGTTGCGTTGCGCGCTCTGCCGTACCTGATAGCGTTCCGCGTGCAGATCCATTTGCGGCGCCGTGTCGCCATCGCCCACATTGACGATCAACTCCGCCGGCGCTTCGCTCAGGAACCGCGAGGGCACTGTGCGCTCCTGCTCGCCGCCTCCGAAGCGGCGTCGATACTTGGCCCAGGTCAGATACAACCGCTTCTCCGCGCGCGTCATCCCCACGTAGCACAAACGGCGCTCCTCTTCGAGCGCCTCCACCGAGGCCATCGACCGCTGATGCGGGAACAATCCCTCCTCCATGCCGGCCAAAAACACGATCGCAAACTCCAGGCCTTTGGCGTTGTGCAGCGTCAGCAGGCTGATCTGTGCGTGTTCATCCACCGCGTCGGCGTCCGCCACCAGGGCGGCGTGATCCAGGAAATCGCCTATGCTCTCGCCGCGCTCGGCGGCCTCCGCGGCTGCATTCACCAACTCGCGGAGGTTATCCAGACGGGCTTCCGATTCCGGAGTATTCTCTTCCTCCAGCATGCGCCCATAGCCGGTGCGGTCGAGCATGAACCGGATGGCGTCCGGCAGCGATTCGCCCAGCACGCGCAGCGAGAGTTCCTGGATCATGGTGCGGAACGCCACCAGGGCCGACTGCGCCCGCGCCGGGAACAATTGCTGGTCGATCATGCGCGCCGACCGCATCCCACAGGCTGAGCCCATGTTCCCGCGCGAATGCGTCCACCTGCTCCACGGTAGTGCGGCCAATGCCGCGCGCCGGTGTGTTGATTACGCGCAGCAGGCTCACCGAATCCAGGTTGGACATCGCCAGTTTCAGATACGCGACCGCGTCCTTAATCTCGGCGCGCTGGTAGAAACTGAATCCGCCCACCACCAGATACTTGCGGCCATGCCGCCGCAGCGCCTCTTCGATCTGCCGGGATTGCGAGTTGGTTCGGTAAAGCACTGCCACCCGGTCCCTGGGATTTTCGTCCAGAAGCCGATCGATCGTTCTGGCGATGAACGCCGCCTCGTTCTCCGCATCCCAACCGCTGTACAAACCAACCATCTCGCCGTGGTCCGCTTCGGTCCAAAGAGTCTTGCCCTTGCGGGCTTTGTTATTGGCTACCACCGCGCCCGCGGCCGCCAGGATGTTCTTGGTGGACCGGTAATTCTGCTCCAGCCGGATGGTGCGGGCGCGCGGAAAGTCATGCTCGAAATCCAGGATGTTTTTGATATCCGCGCCGCGCCAGCTATAAATCGACTGATCTTCGTCGCCCACCACGCACACATTGCCCTGCGTGCCCGCAAGCAGCCGCATTAACTCGTACTGGCTGCGGTTGGTGTCCTGGTATTCGTCGATCATGATATAGCTGAGCCGGCGGTTGTATTGCGCGCGGGTGGCTTCATCGTGATAGAGGAGCCGTACGGTTTCGAGCAGCAGGTCGTCGAAATCCAGGGCATTGGCGGTGAGCAGCGCTTTTTCGTAGTCGTCCCAGATTACGGCCAGCTTGCCCGCCGCGGGATCCTTCGCGTCGCGGTAGAAATCCTGTGGTGTCTGTCTTAAGTTCTTGGCGTGGCTGATGCGCGACAAGGCTGCGCGATACTGCATGAACTTCTCGTCCAGGCCCAGGTGGCGATAACCGGCCTTGATCAGCGCCAGTTGATCTTCGTCGTCGTAAATGCTGAAGCGCCGCGTGAACCCGGGCCGGATCTGCGCCAGCGGCTCGCCATCCCGCCGCAGCAATCGTACGCAAAAAGAATGAAAGGTCGAGACGGTGGGAGTGGAGGTGAGATCCACACCGCTGAGCAGCGCGGCCACCCGTTCGCGCATTTCCTGCGCCGCTTTGTTGGTGAAAGTCACCGCCAGGATGGCGGACGGGGGAACGTGCCGCGCCGTGATGATATGCGCGATACGGTGGGTAATGACGCGTGTCTTGCCACTGCCCGCGCCGGCCAGAATCAGCAACGCTCCCTCGGTGCAGGCGACGGCTTCACGTTGCTGAGGGTTGAGGCCCTTAAGAAAATCCATGAGAGGAATACTCTTCGAATTTTACCACGCGGGGGTTTAATAACCCTGCTTTACGTTAACTAAGGTGGGTTGTATTAAAAGGAAAACCGCATCGGAGGGGCTCTTAGGACCGGCTAGAGCCTCCTGCCGATGCGGCTCGCCCAGGTTGGGCTGGGATCCGGTGGCGGATCATCTGGATTTACCGTATTTCGACCGGCATCCCTGGCAAGGTCCGCGTCCAAGCTTCCTCGCCACGAATGCCAGATGAATACCGCAACCTCAGACCCCCGGGGAGATCGAAGGAAACCGTTTCACAAAAAAAACCCCTCTGTTGCAACCAACAAGGGAAGACTACCGAGCCCAAATACTGTTACGAACACCGGCTCCCGCAAGCACGTTGTCTTGTTGCGCTCGTTCCTCTTCCGCCTGCCTGTTGCAGCAGAGGGCAGGTTAAAAGTTACTTCGCCAATTCATCACCGAAAATAGCAACCGGATCGCCAACTGTCAATCCTCTGCATCCTGCTGAAATAGCGCAACGTCTTAAGCTTCACCTTTCCGCACCGTGTGGCCCTGTGGGCGGGCACTGTGTCGCTATGACACAATCGGGAAGGATGCTCAATCGCCCTACATGCGCTCTGGCTCTGGCAGTGGCCACGCTGGCTGGCCTGGCGTCCGGCCAGGACGAAAGCTTGCGCATCGATACGCCGCATCCCCGGATCTTCCTCGCGCCGCGGCGGCTCAAGCTGTTGCGCCGCGAGCGCGAGCGCCAGTCCCTGCGCTGGAACCAGTTTCACCTCCTAATGGCCGGCAAAGCGCCCATGCCCGAACCGGGCTTCGCCGAGGCTTTGTACTACCAGGTGTCCGGCAGCGCCGAATTCGGCCGGCGAGCCATCACCTGGGCACTGGCAGACGGCGCCGATCTCCGCCAGCGGGCGCTGGTGTTCGATTGGTGCCAGGATCTGCTCACCGAGGCGGAATCGAAGACGCTGGCATTGAAGTTAGCCAGTGGCATCGAGCAAAGCCGCCGCGATTCGAGCGTGGCGGCCACCCGGGCGCGTCTGCTGGCCGCGGTGGCCCTCTCCGGGACCGTTTCGGATATTCCCGAGCGTGAGCTCGATCAGGTGATTCACCATTGGTGGCCGGCCTCCTCCGCTGGGACGGGGCCGGGCGCCGACGTTTACCCCCTGATGGAAATCTTGCATGCGGTCCGCGACAACCTGAACCTGGACCTGCGCGAAGGCGAGACCCAATTCTTCAGCGACCTGCCTCTTCTGCAGCTTCTCAACTACTATCCCGCCACTTTTCCGGCCGGTGAAAACGAATACCGCATTCCCGCCTCCCTCCACCCGGGCGATGAGCCGGACCTGCGCCGCGCGGCCCTTTCCCGCGCCGCCGAGTTCAGCATGGTGGCTTACGATAGCAATGCGCCCGGCAGCCAGTTCCTGCAAGGCTGGCTGTTGAACGACAATTTCCTGCTGCGCGGCACTTTCGGCGCGCCATACGAGTTCCTGTGGGCCAATCCTTATCAGCCCGGCCTCAGCTATTTCCAGGCGCCGCTGGTGCTGCACGACACCCTCTTCGGGCGTCTGTTCGCGCGCTCCAGTTGGGAAGAATCCGCGGCGTGGCTGGGGTACTTCGCGGGCGAACTGCAATTGTTTCAGGGCGGCGCGGCGAGCATCCTCGACCCGCACGCCGACGCGGAACCGCTGAACTTGGGCAGCGCGCTGATTCTATTTGGCGCGCACGCGCAGAAGTTCCAAGTGGCCGCCGAAGGAAAGCAGCCGGTATTTGTAGTGGGCCTGAAGGCGCGGCAGAATTATCTGATTGAAGTCGACGACGAGGAGATGTCGGAAGAACAGACGGACGCAGGAGGCATCCTGGGGCTGGATGTGCCGCACGCGAGCGAGGTGGGTGTGCGCCTGCGCTCTACAACGCCGCCTTGACGACCCGCTCCAGCGCATCCGCCGGAGTATAGCCCTCGAAACGCTGTAGCGTCTTGCCATAGCGGTCGAATACCACCGTCACGGGCAGCTTATCCAGATGGAAGAGATCCGACATCTTGTCGGATCCCAGGGCCACCGGATACTTCATAGGGTGAGCTTTGAGGAACGATTCGACCAGCGGCGCGCCGCCATCCACATCCATGGAGACTCCCAGCACCACCACCCCCTTGCCGCCAAGCTGTTCCTGCAGGCGGTTGAAGGTTGGAATCTCCTTCACGCACGGCACACAGTAGGTCGCCCAGAAATTCACCACCACCACTTTGTCCCGCAGCGCGGAGGTATCGAAAGATGCGCCGCCGAGCGTGCTTGCCGACAAGCCGGAAAATGCGGCCGGAGCCTCGGGCGGGCTCGCTGCCGCCGGGGTCGCTCCCGTCGCGGCACGGCTCTGCAAAAACGCCAGATACGCGCCCGCGTCCCTGGTTGCGCCCGGATAGGTGGCGATCACGTTCTCATCCGCGTCGAGGATCGCGTAATACGGGATGGCGACGGTCTTGAACTTGTTCTGCTCCAGCTTCTGATTGAGCTGCGAAGCATCGTCCTCTCCATCGGTGTACAACTCCACCAGCACGAAATTCTTCAGCGCCCCGGCGATCTCCGGACGCGTGAACATGTTGGCCTTCATCCAGTGGCAGTTGGTGCAGGCATAGCCGGTGAAGTTGACGAACACCAGTCTTGCCCTCGCGCCGCGCGCGGTCCAGCGCCTCGCGGTACTGGTTCTTCATCCAGATCGAGCGCCGCTCTCGGCGCCGCTTCGCGCCCCCGCCGCTCGCCACTGGAACGTAGGCGTCCAGTTCGCCCAGCTTGCGCCGGACATTCCCGGCACCAGGCTGATGGCGAAGATCAGGAACGCCATGCCCACCAGCAGCCGCCCGAGACCCATGGGCTCGTCCTTCGCGATGCCTTCCAGCCGCAGGAAGCCGAGCAGGTACAAGCCGGCCATGGCGAACAGCACGATCCACGCCGCCAGGAAGCGCTCGCGCGTGAGGACGTTCCATTGCAGCACCTGGTCCACGCTGGCCAGATACTTCAGCATGGCCGCCAGAATGACGAATCCCATCACCACTTTCACGCGCGCCAGCCAGCCGCCGCTCTTCGGCAGCTGCTTCAGGTAGGACGGAAACAGCGCCAGCAGAAAGAACGGCAGCGCCAGGCCGGTGGCGAACGCCACCATGCCCAGCAGCGGCCGCGCGCCGCCGCCGCCGACCGATGCCGCCAGCAGCGTGCCCATGAACGGTCCCACGCAGGCGAACGAGGCCAGCGCGAACGTCAGCCCCATCAGCAGCGTGCCGGCGATGCCGCCTTTTTGCGAGCCGCGATCGAGGCTGCGTCAGAACCGACGACGGAATGGTGATTTCAAACGCTCCCAGCAGGCTCAGCCCGAACGCCAGAAACACCAGCGCGATAAAGCCGTTGACCCAGGGGTTCGACCCGAGCTGCACGACGCCGAACGGTCCCAGGATGGCGGTCGTCAGCCAGCCCGAGGCCGGAGAACAGCACGACGATGCCCAGGCAGAACAGCGCTGCCTGAAAAATGCCCTCGCGCCGCGATCCCTGCCGGTTCAGAAAGAACGACATGGTGATCGGGATCATGGGAAAGACGCACGGCGTGAAGATGGCAGCCAGGCCGAAGCCGAAGGCCACCAGCAGGAACGCGCCCAGGCCCTGCGTGTCCGTGGGTGCAGCCGCGCGCGCGGAGCGCTGGTCGGCAGCCGCGCTGTGGGCGCGCCGGCTTGACTTCGGTGAATCCCGCCGGGATCGCGGCTGCCGCGGCGTGCGCCGCCGGATCGATGGTGAGCGTCGCGCTGACCGCCTGGTTGCGCGGCGGAATGCACACCGTGTCGTTGCAGGTCTGATAGCGAACAGTGGCGGAGATTTCCGACGCGTCCCGCCGGGGCATCCGTCTTGAGCTGCAGTTCCACCAGGAAACGCCGCGCCTTCGTAGGTTTCGCGTTTCCATGTTGGAAATTCGGGTCGAAGGCCTTCTTGGGCGCAGCCTGGAACACGCGGACTTTCTCCACGGCCGGGTTCGGCGCCACTTTAATGGTGGTGGGCTTGGCCGCCGCGGTGGTCATCGAATAGAGGTGCCAGCCGGGATCGATGGCGCCTTCGAGATGCGCGAGGACCTTGGCGCCGGGGGCCGCGGAGGCGGGTTCCAGCGAGCAGGGACCACTTCACATGTCTGTTGCGCCTGCGCAAGCTCAGGCAGCGCCAGCAGGCACAGCGACAGGCCAGCCGGCCCGTCGCGCGCTAAAACGCGACGTGTTCGGCGGCCCATTGGCGTAACTCTTCCTCGATCCGCTGATTGACGTTGCCGCCGGAGAACTCCGCGGCCACGCGGATGGCGTTCTTGATGGCGTTGGCGTTGGACCGGCCGTGGCAGATGATGCAGACGCCGCGCACTCCCAGCAGCGGCGCGCCGCCGTACTCGGAATAATCCACGCGCTTCTTGAAATCGGCGAACGCCGCCTGCGAAAGCACGTAGCCGATCTTGCGGGTGATGGTGGCTTCGAGCGATTCCCGCAGCATCTGCTTCACCATGTCCACCAGGCCCTCGCTGACCTTCAGCGCCACGTTGCCGATGAAGCCATCGCACACGATCACGTCGGCTTTGCCGGTGTAGATGTCGCGGCCTTCCACGTTGCCGATGAAATTGATAGGCAGGCTCTTCAGCAGCGGCGTGGCGGCGCGCGTGATTTCGTTGCCCTTGTGCTCTTCCTCGCCGATCGAGAGCAGGCCGACCCGCGGCCGCGGCCGGTGCAAGAATGACGCGCGAATAGATCTCGCCCATCACGGCGAACTGCGCCAGCATGCGCGGCGAACAGTCCACGTTGGCGCCCACATCGACCACCACCACGGGCTTGCCGATCAGGGTAGGGAAGATGCCGGCCAGCGCCGGCCGGTCCACGCCGGGCACCACGCCCTGCACCATCTTGGCGGTGGCCATGACCGCGCCGGTGTTGCCGGCCGAGACGAATCCCTGGGCGATGCCATCGCGCACCAGCCGCGAGGCCACGCGCATGGAACTATCGCGCTTGGTGCGCACGGCCCGCGCGGCGCTGTCCTCCATGGTGATCTGCTCGCTGGCGTGCACGATCTCGATGGGCAGGCCGCGGTAGTCGTCGTATTCCTGCAGTTCCCGCCGCAGGACATCCTGCCGGCCCACCAGAATGACCCTGACTCCCAGAGTTCTGGCGGCCTCGACGGCGCCTTCCACTTCCGCTTTCGGGGCGTGGTCGCCGCCCATTGCATCGACAGCAATGGTCAGCATGTTGGGGGTTGGCTACTCCTGCTCGACTTCCACTACTTCGCGGCCCTTGTATTGTCCGCAATGGGGGCAGACGCGGTGCGGCAGCTTGGGCTCGTGGCAGTTGGGGCACTCGGACAGCCCGGGCGTCTTCAGCGCGTCGTGCGCGCGGCGGGTGGTGGTCCGCCGTTGGAGTGTCGTCGTTTCGGATTCGGCATTTCTCTACCTCAAAGTGTTTACTCCGGATGTTCCGGGGTTTCAGACTGTCTTCAGGTCTTGCAGCCCTTGCAGCGCGGCCCAGCGGTCGTCGGGATGCTCGCTTGCAATCGCAGGGCGTCTCGTTGCGGTTCTTGCCGCACATCGGACAGATTCCCTTGCAATCCTCACTGCAGACCCGCTGCATCGGCATGCCAGCAGGATCTGCTCGCGCAGAATATCTTCCAGCTCCATCCCGCCGCCCTCGTAAAAGCCCATCTCCGCTTCGCCTTCGTCGATCTCCACCTCTTCATCGCGCGCGATGAACGACATCGGCCGGTAGAACAGATCGAAATCGCATGTTCACCGGAAATTGCGCGCGGCCCAGACAGCGGTCGCATTCCGCCTCCATCTGCACGTCGAGCTGGCCCTGGATGCGGACCTCGCCGTCGGTATTGGCCAGCAGTTCGGCCGTGCCTTCCGCGTGCAGCGGACCGTCTGCCGTGATCTCATCCTGCTGAAAATTCAGCTCTCCCGGCGCGAAAGTTTCGTCGAAACGAATCTTTCGCAATTCCATCTCTTTGATGCTAAGGAACATAGGAATACCCGGAGCGGGGAGACGCAAACTGTCATTATAGCGCAGCTAGTCCGTCAGCAGCGTCCCGACGCCCCACTGGTACGCCGCCGCGCCAATGATACCCCCCAGAATCGGCCCCACAATCGGCACCCAGAAGACCATGCTCCCGTCCGTCAGGCCGTTATTCTTGAATCCCGCCACCACCGTGAACAGCCGCGGGCCGAAAGTCCCGCGCCGGGTTGATGGCGTACCCGTGCATCCCGCCGAACGACATGCCGATCGCGACCACCACCGCGCCCACCAGCACCGGCGTCAGATTGGCGCCGGGCGGTTGGTTGCGCTCGTCGGTCAGCGCCATCACCATGAACAGCAGGATAGCGGTGCCAATGGTCTGATCGAGCAGGCCGGCGCTGGGGATTCCGGAAAGGCAGGGAAAGTGGTGAAAACGCCGGCCGTGTGGTCCAGGCTGGGATCGGCCGCGTGGAAGGCGGGCAGGTAGTTCCAAAAAACCAGGGCCGCCGCCAGGAATGCGCCCGCCACCTGCGCCAGAATGTACGGCGCCACCTTGCGCCAGGCGAAGCCGCGAAAGATCGCCAGCGCAATGGTGACCGCCGGGTTCATGTGCGCGCCGGAGATACGCCCCGCGACGTAGCAGCCCATGGTCACGGCCAAGTCCCCATCCAATGGTGATGTTGGTGAATCCGCCATGCACGATTTCGCCCGGCGTGCCCTTGCCGAACAGCACCACCATGGCGACCACGCCATTGCCGAGCAGGATCAGGATCAGCGTGCCCAGAAACTCGGCGGTCAGTTCCGCGAGGAGAGAGTATTTTTTGCACGAGATGGGCATTCTATCACCTATCCCGCGGGGCCGGCGCGGCTAGACGGGCCAGTTCGAGCGCGCGCCACGCATCCACGCCCCCGCCAGCGGATGCACGCGCGTGATCCCCCGCCGCCGCAACAGCAGCGCCGCACGGGCGCTGGAAGCTTCGTTTGGTCAACTGCAGAACAGGATGATGTCGCGATCGCGCGGAATATCGGCGTGGCGCGTCCCCAGATCCTCGAGCGGGATGCGTAAGGCGCCCGGCACCATGTCGTCCTCGGCTTTCGAGGGCGCTCCGTACATCCACCACAACGATCTCCTCGCCTGCCTCTAGCTTCTCCCTCAATTCCTCCGCGGTGATGCGCGCCACCGAAAGCTTCTTCAAAAAGCGCCGGCGTTGCACGAATTTCCAGCCGATCCATGCGGCCAGCAGTCCCAAGGCCAGCACCGCCACCCAGGATCCCATGCGCGCCGCGTAGTCTCCCACCACGTCGAGCTGATCGCTGAAGACATAGCCCAAGCCGCCGTAGACGGCGATCCAGATCAGTGCGCCGAGCGTATCGAAAAGGATGAAGCCGGCCGAAGCTCACGCCCGAAATGGCGGACAGCGGCGCGGCTACCGCATTCAGTCCCGGCACGAACTTAGCCACCAGCAACGACCGGATGCCGTAGCGCAGGAAGGCCGTCTCGGTCTGGCGCACGCAGGAATCCGGCTCCAGCGCCACACGGCAGATCAGCCGCAGCACCTTTGCGCCGCGCCGCCGCCCCAAAACGAACCAAAAATTGTCCGCGATCAGGCAAGCCGCCAAGCCGGTGAGAATGATCAGGTGCGGGCTCAAGCGCCCATCCTTGGCAAGCGCGCCACAGGCCAGCAGCAGGGGCGCGGAGGGCAGGGGCAGAGCGCCTTGCTCGGCCAGAACCCAGAAGAACAGCAGGGCGTAGCCGTGCCGCACCACAAAGTCGAGTGTGTGAGTCACGGGATGGGCGCAACGCCTCGCATATAAGATATCCTAACGCTCTTTGCGGAGTCAAAAGCGCGCCGCAACTCTTCGCTATCGCCGCGGCGGATATCTGTGCTGCGTATTACCTGTTCCTCGCTTCTGCTTTTGTGCCGGTCTGATCCTGCCAGCCGCTTCCGCCGCCGAAAGGCCGTCCCGCTGGCGCGCCGTTTGGCGCGTGAGCCAGGCGCTGCTGGCGGGGGCGATGCGGCCGATGTCGCCAGTTCGTGGGGAAAGAATGAAGCGAACCCGCTGGTGCGTACAGGGCAGCGGTTCAGTTACGGTTCGCTGGCGATCAAGATGGGCGCGCTGGCCGGCGGCCTGGTCGCGCAGCACTATATCGTGCGCAAGTCTCCGGAGGAAAATCCCTGTTCGCATCCGCGAATCTGGCCGCCGCCGCCGTGCTCGGTGTGGTTGCGGGCGCAACATGAGACGTGCCAGATGGCCGAAATGATCGAAGATCGGAAGCATGGGAAGGACCTAGCGGCTACCTATTGTATCGGCAGCAGTTGGATGCCGTTCTGTACCGGGCTGGGCTTCTCGCGCTGCTCTTTAGGGGCTGCCGGCGCCGGGGCGGCGGCTCCTGCTGGTAAGGGAGATAGTTTCGGCGGGCGCGCGTCCGGCTCCAATAACCAAACCGTGCGATCCGGATAGTAATGCCGCAAGTTCTCGTTCTCCGCCGCGCCGCGGTCGAGCGCCCAGACCACCGGCGCATTGTCGATATCGGCGGCGTTTTGAATCCACTCCTCGAATCGGTGTTGCGGCCAGTAGCGCACGAACACCAATTGTTTGCCCGGGGATTGCGCCAGGCGGTCGCGCACCGCAATCCGCCCTTCGGGATCGCCGTGATTCACGTCAGTCCCAAGTCGTCGTATTGCAACATGGCGGTGGCGGCGTTCGCATTCGCGAACAGGTGGAAGCCGTACCAGAACAGAAACTGCGCGGCGCAAAGTAACACGAGGAGATTGAGCGGCTTCGCGGCCTGCTGCCGATCCCCTGATGGTCAGGCCGAGCCGCTCAAGCCCGACCACGCTCACCAGCACGAACAGGCACGTCTCGGCCGCGATGTAATGCGGATAGAAGTACGGATAGAAGTTAGTGCCCAGGCTGAATATCCGCGAGCGCCAGCCGCCACCCACAACAAACCGCCACTGCCGCAGCGACGGCAAAAAGAACGGCAGCGCCAGATAGAGCGGAGGCAGGAAAAAGAAGCGGTAGAAACGCGCCCGGCTGCCGAGACGCGCCAGGTAGCCCGATGGTGTCGGTGCCCGGACCGTGCGTGGCGGCCTGCTCCTCATAGTCGAGCTGCTGGCTGGCAGTCAGTTCCCTGTGCGGCGACGGGATTGGGCTGCACCGTGAAAGTGGTGGGCACGCCATACTGGTACCGGCTGAGCACATAAGGAAGCGTCGTCCAACTGCCAGTGACTTGTTTGTTCTGGAACAGAGTCAATCCGGCGGCCGGCAAGACAGCCAGAGCCGCGGCTGCGGTCACTCGCGCGAGTTTGCGCCATCGTTCGGGCCGCGCAGCGCCGGCAGAAAAAACAAGATGACGGCCGCCACCAGCAGCACGCATTCAAACGGCCGCGTGAGCAACTGGATGCCGATCCCCAACCCCAGCAAGACCGCATCGCGCATCCGCCAGCTCGCCCGCAGCCGGGGCAGCGATCCGAACACCAGGCAACCCGCGACAGCCGAGACCGCGCCGCCCCAATAGGTGTTCATCCAATACCTGAGCGGGCCGAACTGGATGACGGCCAGCAGTCCGCCCACCAGCGCCCAACCGGGCGTAGTCCAGGCGCGCAGCATCCAGTAGCACAGCGCGGAAAGCGCCGCCACGGAAAGCAGCCACGCCGCCCATGGATGGCCGAAAATCGCGCGCCCGAGCGCCAGCGCCATGCCTTGCCCGATCGGAAAGATCGAGCTGTAAGCTGGGCTCCTGCAACACGAAGATGGTTTCAAAAAACCGGTGCAGCGGATGCGGCGGGTTAGCCAGGCGGAAGTGCCGCAGCGTGTCGGCGACCAGCAGGTGCGCGAAATCATCGGAGCCGTTGGGCGTCGGTACGGGACTTTGCGCCAGCATCGCCAGCCGCAGCGCGATGGGCAGGATCGCGAGCACCAGCATCGCACCATCCGGTGTGCGCCGCCAGCCTGCGCGCCCAGCCGCCCAGCCCGCGTGGGCCAGCGATCAGCAAGACCAGCAGCGCCGCCAACTCCAACTCGATGAAATCGCTCGCGCCGAAGCCGATCGGATTGTGCAGAGGCAGAAATGACAACGCCTTTCATTCTGCGTCGTCGTGCCAAAACGTGTACATCTAGTCAATGCGATCGCGCCAGTTCTTGCCTTTATTGGCGCTTATTTGGGCCTGCTTTCTTGCTCGCGGGCTCTTCTATTGTTCCTTCCTGCCTCTTTGGGAAGGCTATGATGAATGGGCGCACTTCTCCTATATGGAGCGGCTCGTAACGGCCGGCGATGTTCTGGTTGGCCGGGAAGTACCGGTGTCTCAGGAGGTCGAAGCGTCTCTCCAGCTTGCGCCGCTCCCTTGGGGCTGCGCGGCATGCCGAAGCCATCTCTCACGGAAGACGACTATTGGCGGCTGCCCCCCGAAGAACGGGCTAAGCTACAGCGCCAGCTTACGGCAATTCCTGCAGGCTGGTCCAGTCAGCCGGCCCTTCATGGCTGCCAATCTACGAAGCATTGCAGCCGCCGCTTTATTACTGGCTCCTTTCTTTGCCTTACAGATTGGTAAGACACACATCCCTCGCGGAAAGAGTGTTTTTCTTGCGTTATGTCAGTATGGCGATCGCCTCATTTGCCGTTCCATTGGTTTTCCTGGTGACCTGGCGTGTGTGGGAAACTCCGCAATGCTCTATGCGCCGCGGCCCTATTGAGCGTGATGCCCGAGTTCATGGTGGACGTGTGCCGTGTAGGGAATGACTGCCTTGCCGTGGTTCTCTATTCCTGGCTGATTCTTCTATGCCTGGACCTGGCGCGCGATGTTGCTCCCCGAAAAACCGGGATCTTGATCGGAATCGCGCTTGGCCTGGGGCTGCTTACCAAGGCTTATTTCATTACCGCCATTCCCGCTCTGGGCGTGTTGTATGTCTGGCGCATCTCACGGCGAAACAGAGACGCGCCTGGATCTATCAGGCTGTTGCGGCGTGCGGAGCCTCGTTACTGATCGCCGGCTGGTGGTACATACGCAATCGCACGACAACTGGCGCCTGGTCCGGCTTGAGTGAGTCGGTGATGTTGCGTCAGTACACCTGGCGGCAGTTCCTCGAAGGAATAGGCCAGGTCGATGGGTAAGGGCGGTCGACTCGATTCTGGTGTCGCACATCTGGTTTGGCGGCTGGAGCTCGCTTGCGGTGCGCAGTTGGATGTACCATGCCTTGTTCATAGTGGCTGCCATTGCCGTGGCGGGAGTAGCTTCAATTCTCTGGCGGCCCGCGGATGTGCGCCGTTCGTCACTATTTCCGCTCTTAGCCTTGTATGGCTTCTTTTGGGTGGGACAGTTGTATAACGTCTTACTGCTTTTCCTGAGTAAAGGCGCGTCAACCTCGATGGGCTGGTACATGTACTGTGTTGTAGCTGCGGAGATTACGCTCCTGGTCGTCGGGTTGCAATCGGTGACCCCTATACGTGGCCGGTCTTGGGTGCTCGCCGCGCTGATCCTTTGCCTGGCCGCCCTGGACGTGTACACTGTCCACTTCGTGAGTATTCCGTACTATACCGGCCTGATCGCTCACCGGCCGAACGGTTTTCTAGCCGCATTTAGTCTTCGCCAAATGATCGGGTTGCGTGAGTTGTTGTACCGGTTGTGCGTGAACAGGGCTGTTAGGCTGACTCCCGTTACTCTTGGGGTTGTATGGACGTGCTACGCCGCGGCAACCTCGATCCTAATTGGACTGCCATTTTGGCTCGGTTCTAAATCGGCTTGCCGTCCGCATCCAGGAACTTCAGTTCGCCAAGATTCACTTCGCGCACGCCCGCTTCGATCTTCGCGCGGTCGCCCACGATAACCCAGATCAGATTATCCGGCCGCACGACGCGCTTGGCGATTCCCTCGATGTCGGCAACCTTCAAGCCCCGCACGCGGTCCGCATACTTCTCGTAGTAATCGTCGGGCAGACCATATTCGACCAACGTGTCGATCGAGTTGGCCACCTCAGCCATGGTCTCGCGCGAACCCGGCAGGCTCAGCGTCTCGTTGGCCTGCACTTTTGCCAGTTCCTCCGCCGTCGGCGGCTTATCGCCCAGAATTCCGCGCAGCTCCTTGTTAATCTCCACCAGCGATTCCTTGGTCTTGTCTGTCTGCACCGGCGCAAAAACCACGAACGGGCGCTGCCCGCGCGCGTTGATCAGCCGGCTGGACGCGCCGTAGGACCAATGCTTGTCCTCGCGCAGATTCATATTGATGCGCGCGCCGAAGTTGCCGCCCAGGATATTGTTCATGGTCTCGATAGCGATCTCATCCGGATTGTTGCGCGGCGGCGCGATCTCGCCGGCCAGAATCACGGACTGCAGCGCGCCAGGCCGGTCGAGAAGATAGACCACCGGCTTCGGCCGATACTCCACCTTGCCGATATTCTTCGCCGGCACGTCTCCCCGTTTCCATCCGTCGAAGAGCTTCTCGAGCTTCGGCGTCAGTTCGGCCAGCGTGGTGTCGCCCACCACGATGAGCGTCGCGTGGTTGGGCTTGAACCAGGTGTCGTGGAATTTCACGAGATCTTCGCGCGTGAGCTTGTCGACGCTGTCCTCCGTGCCCGAACCCGTGAGCGGATCTCCATAGGCGTGATTGCGCCGTAAAGCAGGGCTGGAAGGACGCGCAACCCATGGAATGGGGCGTCGATTTCTCGCGCCGGATCGCGGCGATCTGCTGTTTCTGTTGGCGCCGGAAATCCGCCTCCGGAAAAGCCGGATGCAGGATCACGTCGGCGTAAAGATCGAGCGAAGCGTCCAGATTGTTCTTCAGCGCGGAGAGCGAAACGGTGGATGAATCCAGGCCGGAGTTGGCGTATAGTTGCGCGCCCAGCAGGGCCTTCTTCGCTGATTTCGAGCGCGGTGCGCTTCTCCGTGCCGCCATCGAGCAGCGCCGTCGCCAGGCTGGCGGTGCCCGGAGAGGCAAACTGATCGGCGGCGTAGCCGGCATCTACCTGGAGCCGGAAATCCACCACAGGAATCTCATGCCGCTGGGCCAGTATCACCTGCAGGCCGTTCGAAAGCGTAGCCCGTTCCAGCTTCGGCAGTTTCAACTCCGGCGGGGTGCCCGTTTCCGGCATCTTCGATCGGTCGGCGCTCTGGGTGGCGGTCTTGTAGTCGGGGAACGGATGCACTTCCAGAATGTAAACGCCGTCGGAGAGCCAGCGCCGCGCAGCGGATTTCAGATCCTGGACGGTGGCGGACTCCACGCGCTGCAGTTCCACCTTGTAGGCGGCGGGATCGTCCAGAAATGCCTGGCCCGCGGCCAGCACATCCGATTTGCCGCCGAAACCGCCGATGCGGTCCACGCCCCGAATGAAGCCGGCCACGTATTGGGTCTTCACGCGCTCCAGTTCCTTGGCGTCAGGACCACCATCGAGGAAGCGTGCCAGCTTCTTCATTCACTTCCTTTTCGACCTTCGCAAGGTCCTGGCCGGGCCGCGCGGTGGCCGTGATCACGAACTGGCCGCCGATTTCGTTGTCTCGTCGGATGCGGACGCACCGGTGGCGATCTGATCGTCGTAAACCATCCGCTTATACAGGCGCGAAACTTTTCCTCCCGCCAGGCAGTCGGCTCACCAGTTGCAGATAATCCGCGTCGGCTGAGCCGTACTGCGGCACGTTCCAAACCTTGTAAATGCGGGCCTGCGGCACACGATCCTGCACCGTGCCGCGATGCGTGCCGGTCATCTTGGCCACCCAGGCTTCCTGCTTGCCGATGGGCGGCCCGGAGGGGATGTCGCCGAAATACTTGGTCGACTTTTTCTTTGGCCGTGTTGAAGTCGATATCGCCCGCCAGCACCAGCACCGCATTCGATGGGCCGTAGTAGGTCCGGAACCACTCCTTCACGTCGTTCATGGAGGCGGCATTGAGATCGTCCATCGAGCCGATTACCGTCCATGAATATGGATGCCCGGCGGGATAGGTGTTCTCCGTGATCAGTTGCTCGGGTGACGCCGTAGGGCTGGTTCTCGCCCTGGCGCTTTTCGTTCTGCACCACGCCGCGCTGCAGGTCGAGCGTCTTCTCATCGAACGATCCCAGCAGATGGCCCATGCGGTCGGATTCCAGCCACAGCGTATAATCGAGCGCCGAAGTGGGCACGTCTTCGAAATAATTGGTGCGGTCGTCGTTGGTGGTGCCGTTGAGGTCGGTGGCGCCCACGCGTTCCATGGCATCGATGTAGCGGCCGTGAAAGTTCTCGCTGCCGCCGAACATCAGGTGCTCGAACAGATGCGCGAAGCCGGTCTTGCCCGGCTTTTCGTTCTTCGAGCCCACGTGATACCAGATATTCACGGCCACGATGGGCGCCTTGTGGTCTTCGTGAACGATAACGGTCAAGCCGTTGTCGAGCACGAATTTCTGGTAAGGGATATCGATGGTAGTCGCTTGGGCAAATGCGCTCGCGCACAGCGCGAGGGAGAGAGCAAACGTTCGGAGAAACATAGTGCCTATGATATCGTGAGGCGGAACTACCGGGAAAAACGTTCCCGGCCGGGTACCCCCGCACATCTTCGCGGGAGATCCTCGGCCGGTGAACGGTCAGACAACCTGGAAATTACGGCGCCCAGGTGCACGAGAAGCTGGTTCCATCGCTCGAGAGCGACGTGCACGTGGATGTTTGTGGACTTGTCGAACTGCTGACTTTGTTGATTTCGTTGATGCGGGCGGCCGCGAAACTTCCGATGTCGCCGCTGTGCGTGGAATCCGTCGCGTTATTGGTGCCGCTCACGCCGCTGGTGTCCTCACCGAAAAGAATCGTGCCGAAATCGGAGAGCGGCAGAATGCCACCGCTACCCGTGCAGCAGGGGGCCTCGGCAATCCACTCGGCCGACGTGCGCTTGGCTCCGGATACGGCGGAGCTCTTGGTATAGGATTTTCCCGTGGTTACGTTCTTGATCGTAATGGTGAATTCAGTGCCGCTATAGACTACCGAGGCCGATATTACGTTGCCGGGAGATATCGGGAGGCTGGTGATTTCAAACGAGGGGTGCGGGTAAAACTCGTACCATGCGTAATAGTTGGGCCGGGTGCCTACGCAATCGGAATCGGTCCCGGTTTGCTCGACGGTGGTCGATGAGTATCCATCGATGCCCACCCAAAATGCCGCGTATTGGTCCCCCGACACGCCGCCGCAACTGGCTGTCGGCACGGTCCAGGAGCCCTCCGCCGACGTAAAGGACTTGCCGGTCACCGCATAGCCGCTCCAGTTGGTGCTGGTCGAGGTGCCGTCGCCATGGTCATGAAAATCCCGGATCAGTCCATGCTGATGCGGTGCAATTTTCTCCGTTGTATCTTGTGTATCCTGCGAAAGGGATACGTTCGAAACCTGCGCAAATGCCGGCAGGATCGCAAGCGTCCCCAAAATTCCCATCCGTTTTGATAACATCAATCGTCTCCAAATCCAAAGTGTCTGTATGGTCTCGGCCACGATGCGAAATGATTCAGCACGCTGCGGCCGAGGTCCGGACCATTATACTCCACAGGGCGGTGCTGCTGGCTAGTTCGCAAAGGACAACCGGCCCGGCACCACGTCGATCTGCAAAGCCGGATCCGCGGCCGGCACATACGTCGCCGGCAGGCCCAGCTCGCGCCGCACGATGTTGGAGCCCTGCGCGATGGCGCTGGCCTTATAGAACGCGATCTCGCGATTGCAGCCCTGCCGGCCGAATCCGCAGTCGCTCGATACGATCAGGCGTCTCGGCCGGGATGTACTGCAGCGCCTTGCGGATCTCCGCCGCCACATCTTCCGGCCGGTCCGCCTGCAACGTCGCGATGGCTGACGGCGCCGATGCAGATCTTCTTCTTCAGGTCGTGCTTGAACGGCTCGAACAATTCCAGATCCTTCTGGTTGCGATCCTTCATCTCGAGCGTCCACACGTCGCCGCGGCAGCGCTCCAGATAGATCTCGATCGAGTTGGCGTAGCTGGTGTCCTCCATCACGCGCTGCATGTTCGGGTTGCCCCAGCAGGTGTGAATCCACAGCTCCACATCGTCGAGCCCCTGCACCTCGCGGTTGAAGGCATCCACCATGAACTTCACTTCCTCGTGATCCTTGCCGTAGGTGTTGGCCATGAAGTGGAAGGTCGGCTCCTCGATCTGGATGCAGCGGCAGCCGGCATCGCGCAGCGCCAGCAGTTCCTTGTTCATCGCCTCCGCCATGTCCCAGATCACCTGGCGCTTGTCTTTGTACTTCGGCGTGTGGATATCCAGGAACAGCGCCATCACCTGCGAGCAGCAGGTGCCGAACTTCACCGGCTTGCGCGTCTTGGCCTGCGCCATGCGCCACAGCTTCGGATAGTCGAGCGGCCGGTGCTCGATCTTGTCGACGACGTGCGGCCAGCGCCAGCCGGTGTAGATTTCGTTCAGCAGCGTGCCCGGCGGATAGTGCAGCCACGGCGCGGTGGTCTCTTCCGGCTGCAGATAATCGCCTTCGAAACCGGCCCAGCGCTGCAGCGGATAGTGGTGCCAGGCGCGGCCGGCCATGTCTTCATCGACGTGCAGATCGCCATGGGTGAGAATGTCGAGCCCGGCGCGTTCCTGGTCGCTGATCAGCACGGCCATCGCGTCCTGAAATTTCTCGCGGAAGCGAACGTCGAGCATGCAGGTATCGAGCGGCCGGCCCCACATGCTGACGTCGAACCAGCGCGGGCGCGGAAACGATCCGGTGGTGGTGCTGGGGAGAATCAGATCGGCGGTAGCGGTGAACATGGAGTTTCCTCCACCGCATTGTAATGCCCGGCATGGGTGACCTCATGCTAAAAAAGAAGAACCATGCGAGCCGGCCTGGCGCATTACACCTGTTACCGCACCGCGGGGCCGATCGAAATAGATGGCAAGCTCGACGAGTCCTCTTGGCGCATGGCGCCCAAATCCGCGCCGTTCGTGGATATCGTGACCGGCGAGCCGGCGTGGTTCGATACGCGCGTGGCGCTGCTTTGGGACGATCGTTGCCTGTACTTCGGATTCACGGCCGAGGAGCCGGACGTGCGCGGTTATTTGACCGCACGCGATTCGCGCATCTACGAAGACAACGACATGGAGGTCTTCATCGCCGGCCGGGACGCCTACTACGAATTCGAGATCAACGCCCTCGAATACCATCTACGAGGTGTTCTGGATCTGGAAAGACACGTTGTTGCCGGGGAGCCGGTACTTCGGTCGGCCGGAGTTCGATCCCGCCGTCCAGCGGACCATGGTGCTCGATGGCGTCGGCGGCCACGTGCATCCGCGCGGCGAGCGCTGGGGATTTCTGGATTGGGATTTTCCGGGGCTGCGGCATGCGGTGCATGTGGCGCCTCCGCGGCTGGTCGGTGGAATTGGCGCTGCCCTGGCGCGGACTGCGCGACTTCGCGGACGGTCGCGCCCTGCCGCCGCGCCACGGCGACGTGTGGCGCATCGACTGTTCACGCTTCCAGCAGTTCGACCGCGCGGGCCGCAAACTGGATCCCAGCGCCGGCTGGACCTGGAACCGCCACGGGCATTACGACTCGCACATCCCGGAGACGTTCACCTACGTGGAGTTCAGCGCGGAACAAGTGCGCTCATAGTTCATTCGCCATCCGCAACCGACACAGCCTTGTGCTGCAGTGCCCAGCCCTCGAAACCCTCCGGTGCGTTGCGCACGCCGTGGATGTTGGCGTTCGCAATGCTCTTGATGTCTCTCCATCGAACGCCTTCGAGATCCGTATTGCGCAGGTCGGCGCTTTGGAGGTTGGCGCCGCCGAGGTCCGCGCCTGCGAGATCTGCGTTCACCAGGTCGGCATCCTGCAAGTCCGCGCCCTGCAATTTCGCGCCGCGCAGATTCGCTTGCCGGAAGTTTGCCGACCGGACATCGGCGTATTCCAAATCGCACGCGCTCAGGTTGCTGTCGCGCAGGTCGGCCGCCTCCAGATTGGAACGGAGCAGATTGGCGCCGCGCAGTTGGATGCCCTGCAGGAACGCGCCGGTTACATTCACACCCACCAGCGGCTCATGGTCCAGATTCAACTCCTGCAAAGCCTCGATGCGCCCGCCGCTCCCGCCCTTGCCCTGCGCCGTGTTGATCACCTGCCATGCCTGGTAGTGCTTCTGCTTTCGCCGGTCGCCGGCTTCGGAAAAATAGAAAATCACCCCGATCAGCACCGAGAGAACGCTCAAATATTCCAGCACCTCGAGCAACGCCCAGCGGCTCAGATAATACGCGGACCACTCAAGCGTCCATTCCAAAGCGCGGAATGGCAGCGTCAAGCGGGCGCGATTCTGGGTGTATTGGGACCAGGAGTGCGGGCGCGGGCGTAGTTCTCGTACCAACATCGCAGAGTCGGGTAGACTCTACGGTTTTAGCGAATGCAGCATGTCCGTGGCAAGCGGTGCATGCCGCAGGTCGAACTTCGAATTCAACTCGAGCGCCCGGCTGAGCAGCTTGCGCGCCTCCTCCGGCTTGCCCAGCGCCGCCGCGATGCGTCCCGCGTGGTAGTAAAAGGCCGGCTCCGGCGTGCCCAGTTCGAGGGCCACACGCGCGGACTCTTCGGCGCCGGCGTAGTCTTTCCGCTGAAACAGGACCCAAGCTAACGCATCGTGAGTAAAGATATCGTTGCGAACCTTGAGTTCTTCCTGGATCAACTCCAGCGCGCGATCCAAATTCCGGCCTTCGTCGGCATAGATCAACGCCAGATTGCGATTGGTCTTCTCGGATGCCAGGCGTCCCATGCGGTCGACAAAGTCGATCAGTTCGCGCTGCTTGCGGGCCTCTTCCGGCTGATTCGAGAGCGTGTAAAGCTGTTCGAGGGCCGCTGAATACTCGGGCAGTGGCACCGAGCCTTGCGCTTTTCTGTAAAACGCGATGGCTTCGGCGTATTGGCCCTGGGCCCCGCGGACGCGGCCCATGCCGGCTTCGGCCGCATGGTATCCGGGGAAAGTGTCCAGGGCCTGCGCGTAGCTCCGCGCAGCCTGTTCGATCTCGCCGGTCTTGAAATAAAGGTTGCCCAAATCGACCAGGCACCACGCGGTGTTTTCGGGCGACCGCGCGCCGGAATCGATTGCCTGCTTCATCAACGCGATGGCCTGCGCCGGGTGCCCTAAGACAAATTCATACCAGGACGCGCGATTCAAACTAGACTGATCCTGGCGCAGCAGCAGCATCTGTCGATACGCGGCGGCGGCGTGATCGTAATGGCCCATTTCCATGGAAGCGTCGCCCAAAATGCCGTAACTCCACGGATCGGCCGGATGCAGGCGGATGATGGTTTCCGCGAATTCGGCGGCCGTTTGAAAATGATGCCGCTCCATTTCCACCACTTCGCGCATCCGTAGCGCCTCGTAGTTCCCATCGTCGGCGGCCAGCACCTGGTTCAGGATGCGCTCCGCGCGATCCAGGTAGCCGAAATCCACGGTTTCCCGCACCTTCTGCATGTAGGCGGCCGCAAGCTGGTTCCGATAAGCTGTGCTCGCGGGATTCTGCGCGATGGCCTTTTCGAGCGATGCGATCCGCTCGTCGGTGGTGGCGCTCTGGGAGACTGCGCTACGGCCGCCGATGGCGGGAAGCATCTGTTTCAGATCGGCCGCCGCAGCCAGCATCGCTGTGGCCATGAACGCGCACGCGAGACGCTTAGTCCGCACGCGGCGCCCCCTTACGCTTCGATGCGATGGATTCGGCATGAGCGAGGAATGCGGCGTCCCGCACGCCCACCGCAAGAGCCTTATCCATCTGCTTTTGCGACTCAGCCAGATCGCCGGATGCATAGAGCGCCCACGCGTAAGCATCCAGCGTCTCCACATCCTGCCGCCTGCTCGCTTCCGTCTTTGCCACGCGCAGCGCTTCGGCGGCGTTGGGGGCGCGATCGGTATAATACAGGACCAGCTCGCGGTTGTAGTTATAAGGCGCGTCCACGGCGGCACGCGCGGCGCGTTCGAATTCCTTGTACTCAGCCTGCGCTTCCGCCTCCCGCCCGGCCATGTGAAGAGCCCCGGCCAACTCGAACCGCACGTCGGCACGCGGCACTTTCTTGAAGCGTTCGTGGAACATAGCGGCCGCCTCGGCGTACCGGTGCTGGTCCATGCGCACGCGCGCGAGCTCGGCCGTGGCCGGCTGGTAGTCCGGCATGGATTTCAGAATCTGCCCGAGCAGCCCTTCGGCTTGCGCGGTCTGCCCGCTCCTGCGGTTGAGCGACGCCAGTTGCGTGGCGATCCAGGCGCGTTCTTCCGCATCTGCCATCGCCAGCCGCATGGCCGACTGCCAGAACTCGCGCGCGCCCTCGGTGTCCCCGAATAACTCGCGCAGACGCGCGCCCCGCTGCAGGCCGCTAATATTGGTCGAGCGCAGATTCAACATCCATTGCGCCGAACGTTCGGCTTCAGCGTAGTCGCCCAGGCCTAGGGCCGCATCCGACACCAAGCCCCATGCTTCCACATCGTCCGGTGTGCCCTGATTCAGCGGACGCGCCTTATCCAAAGCTTCGCGGAAACGGTGCTGCGCGAGAAGCACGCGAACCTCCAGCTTGCGGGCATCAAAATTCTCCGGCGCAATTTCCAGAGCCTTGTGCACGGCATCTTCCGCGTCCGCCAGACTCGCGGCGGAATCCGCGGCGCGGGCCTGTTTCAACGACGTTCGCGCGCGCTGCGTCAAGCTGTCCACATCCGCCGCGGCGTAAAGCGTCAACACACCGATAGCTGCCAGAACCGTTGGTTTGATCATGATCGCCTCCTCCAGGAAAATGGGGTGGCCGCCCTTCTCTTAAACGGCCACCCTGTCGCACCGCTAATTCACCGGACAAGTTCCCAGGCAACCGGGCTCGCCTGGATCCACGTGCCTGGCCGAGTATCCACTCTGCGCCCAACCCACATAGGGGAAGGTCTCCTGCAAGGGAACGTCGTTCACGTTCACGCCGTCGCCCAACAGCAGGTTATACGTCGTGCTGTCAACCAGAATGCCCTGCAGCACGCGCAACGAGATGTCGGTCACATCGTCGGAAATGCGCCGGCCATTCGGGTAGCCAGCCGCATCGCCGGCTATCAGCCCCAGCCGTTTGCGGCTGGCGGCCGGAGTCGGAGGAACGCCGGTATTCAACCGCAGCAGATCGGCTATCGGACCCGCGGGTGTGCCGCTCGCGGCGATAGGCGGCGCGTAGGTCACCAGCGGCAACAAATCGGTGCGCGGGGGCGACGGTATGGGAAACGCTCCGGCACCGAACAGCGCTTCATAGGCCGCATTCAGTATGCGAATGAATTTCGGATCCAGGTCGAAGCCCGCGAACTGCGAATCGTTCACCGGTTGGCTCATGCTCCAGTAATCCTTGTGGCCCGTGCCGATGATCAATTCGTTGATGAGCGGGTTCCCCATGCGTTGCACCTGTTGGTAAGATCCCGAGTATTGGATCGGGTTCGGCGCATGGCGGATGGTGGTTGCCGGCCTGGAGGTGGTTCCCCAAGCGCCGATGGTGGCTGCCGTGCTGGTGGGCGGTTCCAACTGCCCTGTGCTGGTCAGCATGGTGATTGGAACCTCGATGGCAATCACGTTTACGTTGTAGCCGGAGACGTTGTCCGCATTATAGTTTTGCGTGTCGTCGGCATCCTGAGTAGGCGTCAACACGCCGGGAATTCCCGACGGGAAGGCCCCGGACCGCATGTTAAACGTATCGAATGCCGCTCCCAGATCGATGTAGAACGGATCGTCGGCCGTTCCCGCCCAAACCCGGATTCCATTGGTGGTGGCGTAAATTCCCTGCGCTGCCACAGCCGGGTAGTGGGGCATGGTGCGCGGGCCGACATTAGACGGAACCGCAATAAAACTGCCCCCGGCTGCGGGAGCCAGCGGCGTGGTCACGCCATTCACCACCATATTGACCGTGTAGGTTTGGCTCAGGTTGAATCCCTTGGAGCCGGGGCCGGTCAGCGCCGTGATGGCCGGCGGTATGACCTGAGTTCCGGGAGACACTGGCGGCGGCGAATCCGCCGGCGCGTTGATGCCGGTCAATGCGCCCAGGAAACCCGTAGGAATATTCAGCGGGCTCTGGGGCGGCGCGAAGTGGAACTCAAACGAAATCTCCGCTAGCGCGCTTTGATTGTTGTCGACGTTGATCGCGTACCGGACGCCTGCATCGAACGGGAAATAGTTGGGGCCGTTGCTGGCATCCAGCAGCGGGTCTACGGTCATAATAAACGTTACCTTCGTCGGGTCGTCGTAACTGACGAAGGCGAAGAAATCTGCGATATCCGCCGCCCTGTCGAGGGCGGTGATGGGCGCTTCACGATGACTGGCGCCAAAAACAGTCACTGGTTGTGCCGCCGTGAACGCCGCCAGAACTACAGCGATGTATCTTCCTTTGTCCTTCATTTGCACCTTTCCTGGAGCCGGATGCGCCGGCTGCCAAAGGGTGTACGAGAGGGGTTGCGAAACGGATGTAGGAAAGTGCTGCGGGGATTTCCCCGGCAGCCGTTACACTTATTGCTTGCGTGACATTGCGGCTGCTACTCCTGGCGTAGCGCGGTCACCGGGTCGACCGTGGTAGCCCGCCAAGCCGGAAGAAAGCTCGAAAGCTGCGCCACCACGGCCAGAAATAGCGCCACGAACAAATAAGTCATCGGATCGGTGGCTTTTACATCGAAAAGCAGTGTCGAGAGCAGCCGCGTCAACAACAGCGACGCCGCCAAACCGATCGCCAGGCCCGCCGCGGTCAACCCCAAGCTCTGGCTTAGCACCAGCCACAGGATGTTCGGCCCGCGCGCGCCCAGCGCCATGCGGATTCCCATTTCGTGCGCGCGCTGCGCGACCGTGTAAGACATGACGCCGTAGATGCCGACCGCCGCCAGCAACATCGCCACTCCGGCGAAGATGGCCAGCAGAAACATCGAGAAGCGCCGCCGTGCGACGGACTCCGCCATCAGCTCCCGCATGGTGCGGATGCGGTACACCGGTTGATCGGGATCCAGGGCGGATACCAGCTTTTGCGCGGCACTGGCGAGCAGCCGCGGATCGGCGCTGGTGTGGATCGCCAGGCTCATCGAGCCGAGTGCGAATCCCGTCTGAGGATAAGGCCAGTAGAATTCCACGCGCGAGGGCGATTCCAATGTGCGGTACCGCACGTGCCGTACCACGCCGACCACTACGCGCCAGGGGACGCCAGACTGCTGGGGGCCTTGCTTGATACGCTGGCCGATGGCGTTCTGGTGGGGCCAGTAGGTGCGCGCCAGCGTTTCGTCGACGATGGCTACCGGTGCGGATGTGTCCGTGTCGCGCTGGTCGAAGTAGCGGCCGCGCACCAGCGGAATCCCCATAGCCTCAAAGTAACCGGCGGTGACCGGCCGCTGATCGGCCTCAGGGGTCCTATCCTTCGCGGGAACGGCCTCGGTGTCGATGGTGGTGGTGCCGGACCAACCCGTGCCGCCCAGCGGTAAACCGGTAGCCGCACCGGCGGCATCCACGCCGGGAAGCTGGCGGATGCGATCAAGCAGCTCGCGATAAAAAACGCGCGTCTGTTCCGGTTTCGCATACTTCTCCTCAGGGAGCGAAATGCGCATGGTCAGCACGCCATCGGCGCGGAACCCGGCATCTACTTCCTGCAGCCGCAGAAAGCTGCGGATCAGCAAGCCGGACCCAGCCAGCAGCGCGAGCGAAAGCGCCAGCTCGCCGGCCACTAACGCGCTGCGCAGAATCTGCGATCCGCCGCCCACGATACCGCGGCCCCCTTCCTTGAGCGTGTCGTGCATGTCGTGACGCGCCGCCTGAAAGGCGGGCGCCAGACCGAACAGGATGCCGGTCCCGAGCGACACCAGCAGAGTGAACAGCAGAACGCCAGCGTCCATGTGCGTTTCCGCCACGCGCGGAAAGCTGGTCGCGGTGGCGGCAATGAGCAGGCGCAGAGCGGCGAAGGCCAACGCCAGTCCAGCCGCTCCGCCCGCCAGAGCTAGAATCATGCTCTCGGTTAACAATTGGCGCGTGAGCCGCCATCGGCCTACCCCCAGCGCCTGCCGTACGGCGATCTCCCGCTGGCGCCCCGAAGCGCGCGCGAGCAGCAGGTTGGCTACGTTCCCGCAGGCGATCAGCAGCACCAGGCTGACGGCCCCCATCAGGACCCAAAGCGCCACCTTAATATCGCCGATCTGCTGCTCCAGCAGAGGAACCAGGATGACGCCGAAGTTGTAATCCTTGTAGGGATAGCCGGGGTTTTGCCGCATAATGCGCCGCGCCACGGCCGCCATATCCGCGCGCGCCTGCTCAATGGTCAGACCCGGTTTGATACGGGCGATAGCGCGCAAGCCGTGGCTGCCGCGGCTGCCCGGAGTGAGATCCGCCGCGGCGAATACCAGCGGCCCCCACACTTCGGCGTCGCTCGGCATTTGGAATCCCGGCGGCAGCACGCCTACGATCTGGAAGCTTGCGCCATCGATGACCAGCTTCCGTCCGAGCACGCCGCGGTCCGCGCCGAAACGCCGGCGCCACAGGCCGTCGCTCAATAGAACCACGTGCTCGTGGCCGGCGCGCCCCTCCTCGGGCAGAAACACGCGTCCCAACTGCGCCTGCACGCCCAGCAGCGGGAAAAAACTCACCGAAACCACGCCCGCTTCAACGCGCTCCGGCATGCCCCCGATGTGGATGTTGACGCTTGCATCGTCGATGGCCGCAATCTGGGAGAAGCTGTTGTTCTGCTGGAGATCCTGGAACTCCGGCGCCGACACCCAGTTTTGATCGTTGGGAACGCCAATGCCGGTGAAGCGCATCCAGAGTTGCACCAGTTGGCCGGGGTCACGGTAAGGCAGCGGCTTCAGAATCACCGCGTCCACAACGCTGAATATGGCGGTAGTGGCCCCGATCCCCAGCGCCAGCGCCAACACCGCAACCATCGCAAAGCCGGGGCTGCGGCGCAGAATGCGGAGCGCGTAACGGATGTCCTGCAGAAGGGATTCCATCAAATAATGATAACTTGCGGCGGCCCAATGGTTACACGGATATTGGTTACGCGGCAGCCCTGATACACTGCGACTTAATGCACCACGTCGTCCAGTCCGCATCCTACGCCGTCTTGCTGGATGCGGCGGCGGAATTTCTCGCGTCGCTCCCTGGCGATGGCGAAGTCCTGGTTCTCGCGCACACCCGCGGCGCGGCCGACGACTTCGTGCGCTCGGTTTGCCGCGGTGGACTGCTCGGCGTGCATCGCATGACCCTCACCGCGCTGGCGGTGGATCTGGCCGAAGCGCCGTTGGTCCGCGCGGGCCTCGCTCCGCTCAGCGGCTTGAGCGCGGAAGCCATGGTGGCGCGCATCATTCATAAGCTGAAGCCGGATTCGATCCCCTACTTTCTGCCGGTGGCCGATACACCGGGCCTGGCGCGGGCGGTGGCGGCAACCATCGCGGAGTTGCGCCTGGAAGGCGTGCGGCCGGAGCAGGTGGCGGAAACCGGTCTCCCCGGCCGGGACCTCGCGCGCATGGCGGCCCTTTATGAGGAGGAACTGGCCGGCGCGTCGGTGGCCGATTTCGCGCTGCTGTTGCGGCATGCCATCCAAGCGGCGCGCGATGGGAAGCATCGCCTGCTGGGGCTGCCGGTCGTGCTGCTGGATCTGGACCTCGAAACGGCGCTGCGTCGCGAACTGGCGGAAACGGTTCTGGCCCGCGCCCCGGCGGTCTTCGACGCCCGCCTGGAGGCGCAGGCAGGTGGGGTTGGCCCCCAGGCTGCCTCAACGCCGGCTGCCTCAACCCTCGACCGCGTCCGGCAATCCCTTTTCTTCGCAGCCGTATCCCCTGGCACCGAGCCCGACTCCACCCTGGACTACTTCTCCGCCGCTGGTGAGTCGCTCGAATGCGTGGAGATCGCCCGCCGTATCCGCGCCCTCGCCGCGGACGGCCTGGCCTTCGATCGCATGGCGATCTTGTTGCACTCGCCGGAGCGTTACCAGCCGCTGGTCGAAGAGGCGCTGCGGCGGGCCTCGATTCCGGCGTATTTCAGCCGCGGCGTCGCCCGGCCGGATCCCGCCGGGCGCGCTTTTCTGGCATTGCTCGCCTGTGCCGGCGAAGGCTGCTCCGCCACGCGCTTCGCCGAGTATCTTTCGCTGGGACAAGCCCCGCCGCTCGATCGCCCCGCGGACACCGATGCCGCGAGGCTGCCAGGCGGCGACGAAGTGCTCGGCCGCCTCTACGAGGGCGCGGAGGCCGCATCGCCGGAGAACGAACCCGAGCGGCCAGAAGATGAAGACGCCGCCGTGATCGGCGGCACGCTGCAGACGCCCCGCTATTGGGAAAAGCTGCTGGTGGATGCGGCCGTGATCGGCGGTCCCGAACGTTGGCAACGGCGTCTGCGCGGCCTGGACGCGGAGTTTCGTCTGCAATTGGGCGATTTGGGTCCAAAGGAGGAAAGCCGCCGTCAGCAGCTTTTGCGCGAGATCGCCCGGCTCAAGAACCTGGAGCGCTTCGCGCTGCCGCTGATCGACCGGCTCGCCGCTCTGCCGCGGCAGGCCGCCTGGGGCGATTGGATCGAGCACCTCAGCGCGCTGGCCGCTGCCGCACTGCGCCGTCCCGAATCGGTGCTCCCCGTGCTCGGTGAACTGCAGGCCATGGCCGAAGTGGGGCCCGTAGGCCTCGACGAGGTTTCGGGCGTCTTGCGCGACCGCCTGCGCATTCTGCGCCGCGAACCGGAGTTGCGGCGCTATGGCGGCGTCTTCGTCAGCGGCATCGACGAAGCGCGCGGACGGGCGTTCGACATCGTGTTTCTGCCGGGACTGTGCGAAGGCTTGTTTCCCAGCCGGGCGCACGAAGATCCCATTCTGCTGGACGTCCACCGCGAGAAGTTGCACGCCGGTTTGCGCGTGCAGGACGACCGGGTGGCCGCCGAACGCCGCCGCTTGCATATCGCTTGTGCGGCGGCCCGCTCGAAGCTGGTATTTTCATATCCCCGCGTCGACGCCGTCGAATCGCGCCCCCGTGTGCCATCGTTCTATGCGCTCGAAATCGTACGCGCGGCGTACGGGCGCTTGCCCGACCTGCGCACCTTCGAAGAAACCGCCCGCCGCGGCGCTCCCTCGCGGCTCGATTGGCCCGCGCCGGCCGATCCTCTCGAAGCCATCGACGATGCGGAATTCGATCTCGCGGCGCTGGGACGCACCTTCGCGCTGGATGCCGCGGCGGCGCGCGCCACCGGCCGCTACCTCATCGCGGCCAACGAACATTTGGTGCGCTCGCTGCACGCCTATGCGCGCCGCGCGCGCGCCGCCTGGTCGTATGCCGATGGCATTGTGGATCCGGACGCCGCCACACGCGCGGTGCTGGCCACCCAGCGCCTCGCCGCCCGCAGCTACTCGCCCTCCGCGCTCCAGCACTTCGCCGCCTGCCCGTACCGCTTCCTGTTGCACGCTATCCATAAACTTCACCCGCGCGAGGAGAAGGCCGCCCTCGAACAGTTGGACCCGCTCACGCGCGGCGCGTTATTTCACGAAACACAGTTCCGGTTGTTTCGCGAATTGCAGGCCGCGCAACTATTGCCTATCCTTCCGCAGAACGCCGCGCGCGTCACAACCATCGCCGACAGCGTGTTCGATCGCGTGGCCGCCAAGTATGCGGAAGATCTCGCCCCCGCCATTCCCCGCGTCTGGCGCAGCGAAATCGAGGATCTGCGCACCGATCTGCGCGGATGGATACAGCAGGCCGCGGCGGATGGCCGCGGCTGGGTCCCCACGCATTTCGAATTCAGCTTCGGCCTGGAAACCCGATCGGAAGGCGGCGTCTCGCGCGACCTGGCGAGCACCGGTGATGAAGCCGTGCTCGATAACGGCGTGCGGTTGCGCGGCGCCATCGACCTGATCGAAAAGCACCCCGCGCGCGGCGCCCTGCGCATCACGGATCACAAGACCGGCAGACCTCCGCAGGATTTGCCCAAGTACGTGGCGGGCGGCGTCATGCTGCAGCCGCTGGCTTATGCCATGGCGGCAGAGGCGCTGCTGGGCGCGCCTTGCGAAGTGAGCCGCCTTTTCTACTGCACCGAGCGCGGCGCCTATCAGGAGATTCCCATCGACATCACTCCCGTGCATCGCCGGTTCTTCACGCACGTGATGTCTCTGATCGATGGCGAAATCGAACGCGGATTTCTGCCTGCCGCCCCGCAGCCAGGTGCATGCGCCTACTGCGATTACTTGCCGGTCTGCGGCCCCAACGAAGAGCGCCGCACCTCCAAGAAACACCGCGACGCGCTGGACGCTTTGCAGGATTTGAGGAACATCCCTTGAGGAGCGAGAAAAAATGATTCCGGCCATTCAAACCGGCGACGATGCCGCTCGCGAGCGCATCCGCAATTCGCTGGGCGAGAGCCTGATCGTGGAGGCCTCGGCCGGCACGGGAAAAACGTCCGAGCTGATCCACCGCATCGTGCGCGTGCTGGCCGCCGGCACTCCGGTGCAAAAGATCGTCGCCGTCACGTTCACCCACAAGGCCGCGGGCGAGTTGAAGATCCGGCTGCGCGAAGGACTGGACAGGGCCCGCGCCGGATGCGCCAATGCGACCGAGCGCGCCTGTCTCGAAGACGCGCTGGAGCGCCTCGAAGAAGCCGCCATCGGCACCATTCACGGTTTCTGCGCGCAGATCCTGCGGGAGCGGCCGGTGGAAGCCTGCATTGACCCCGCCTTCGAAGAACTCACCGAGCCGGAAGCCGACCGCTTCCGGGCGCGCGCCTTCGATCTGTGGTTCCAGCAAGAGGCTCGATTCCGGCAGCCCCGCCTTGCGCCGATCGCTCGCGCGGCTGGCATGGCGCGACCCTTGGCAATCCGGCAACTCACCGGCCGAGTCGCTCAAACAAGCGGGCCGGCAGTTGATCGAATGGCGCGATCACGCCGCGCCCTGGCGCCAAGAGGCCTTCGATCGCCGCGCCCGTATGGACGCCGTGCTGGAGCAGTGCCGCGCGCTGGCAGCGCTCGCCGCACAGTGTACTCGCCCGGGCGATAACCTGGTGCGCTCACTGCGCCCGCTCATGGATCTGGTGAGCCGGCCCTGCGATGAGGACACGCTCGAAGCGCGTCTGGCGAAGCTGCCGCGCGATATCGCGCGAAACTTCCGCAAAGGCTCCGGAAATTTCGCGCCGGGCGTCTCGCGCCAACAGGTCCTCGATGCGGTTGATGCGCTGTTGCCCGATCTGGATAACTTCCGCCGGGATGCCGGCGCCGATTTCGCGGCGGCTTTGAACCAGGAGATGCAGCGCCTGGTAACTACCTACACGGATCTTAAAAAACGCGCGGGCAAGCTCGATTTTCTGGATCTGCTGCTGCTGGTCCGCGACCTGGTGCGCGGCAACCGGGAAGTCCGCAATTACTTGCAAGACCGATTTGCCCGCATCTTCGTGGATGAATTTCAGGATACCGATCCGCTGCAGGCTGAAATCCTGATCCTGCTGGCGGCCGGCGACCCCGCGGAAAACGACTGGCTGAAAGTCACGCCACTGGCAGGCAAGCTCTTCGTGGTGGGCGACTCCAAGCAATCCATTTATAAGTTCCGCCGTGCCGACGTGGTCCTATACGAGCGGGCGTGCGCGGCGCTGGCCGCGCGCGGCGTGGCGCGCCTGCACCTGACCAGGAGCTACCGGGCCGTGCCTCCCATCCAGCAATTGGTGAACGCCGCCTTCGCGCCGGAGATGACCGGCGATCTTCTTGGCGGCCAGGCGCGCTACGCGCCGCTTGAGCCATACACGCCGGCCTACGGCGCGCAGCCCGCCATCGTGGTGCTGCCGGCGCATTCGCCGTACGGATTGCAGCGTATTAAAAAGGAAAAAATCGATGCCTGTCTGCCGGGCGCCATCGCAGGCTACATCGAATGGCTGGTGAACGAGAGCGGCTGGCAGGTGCGCGATCGCGATGGCGCGCGTGTGCCGCTGCGGGCGCAACACATTTGCGTGCTCTTTCGCCGGTTCGTGAATTACGGCGCGGACATTTCGCGCGAATACACGCAGGCCCTCGAAGCGCGCTCCATCCCTCACCTGCTGGTGGGATCGAAATCGTTCTATCATCGCGAAGAGGTCGAGACCGTGCGCGTGGCGTTGGCTGCCATCGAATGGCCGGACGACGAGCTTTCAGTGTTTGGCACGCTGCGCGGATCGCTCTTCGCCATCCCCGACGATCTGCTGCTGCGCTTCCGCCTGGAGGGCGGCGGCCGCCGTTTGCATCCCTTTCGCCGCCCGGCAGACGGCCTCCCGGCCGGGTTCACGCCCATCGTGCAGGCCCTCGGCATTCTGGCGGATCTGCATCGCGGGCGCAACCGCCGCCCTGTGGCGGATACCATCAACGAGTTGCTCGAAGCCACGCGCGCGCATGCCGGATTCACGCTCCGCCGGGCGGGATCGCAGGCGCTGGCTAACGTATACCGCATCTGCGATCTGGCGCGCACTTTCGAGCTGACGGGCGGCATCTCTTTCCGTGGCTTCGTGGAGGAATTGGCGGCCCAGGCCGAGAAGTCCGAATCGACAGAAGCGCCCGTGCTCGAAGAAGCCTCTGACGGCGTGCGCCTGATGACCGTGCATTCCGCCAAGGGCCTGGAATTTCCGGTCGTGATCCTGGCCGATATGACCGCCAAGCTGGCCCGGGAAGCGGCCGAACGCTTCGTGGATGGCAGCCTGTGTGCCACCCGCTTGCTGGGCGCGGCGCCGTGGGAATTGCTCGAAAACGAGCAGAACGAACACGCTCGCGAACTTGCCGAGGGTGTGCGCGTGGCCTATGTAGCGGCCACCCGCGCGCGCGATCTGCTGGTGGTCTCCGCAGTGGGCGATGAGGAGCGCCAGGGCTGGCTCGACCCTCTGAATAAGGCTGTCTTTCCCACTCGCGGCAAGCACCGCGAGAAGGCCGCCGCGCCCGGCTGCCCGGCATTTGCGGGCGACCGCACCGTGCTCGAACGCCCGCCCGAGCACCTCGGCATGGATGAAGACTCCGTTTGTCCCGGCATGCATACACCCCAAGCCGGAGAACATCGAGTGGTTTGGTGGGATCCCACCATGCTGCGCCTGGATGTGTCGCCGGGCATCGGCTTGCGCCAGGAGGACATTCTAGCGCCGGAACCCGCCGTCCGCGCCGCCGAGGGCTTGGCACGCTACCGGGAATGGCAAGCGAAACGCGCGCACACCATCGGCCGAGGGCAGGCGCCCGCATTCCGCATCGTGTCTCCGACGGTAGGAATTGAGGATCCGCCGGAATGGCGGCCTGCACAAATCGAATCGGTCGCCGCCGCCCCGTCCGCACGAGCCGGCGGCGCTCGCTTCGGCATTCTTGTGCACGCGATCTTGCGCGATCTCGACCTGCGCGGCACGCCCGCTCAAATCGCGGCGCTGGCGCGGGTGCACGCGCGCCTCCTGGACGCGCCAGCCGTCCAGGCAGAAGCTGCCGCCGCGGCAGTGGAAGCCGCCTGGGCGCACCCCCTTTTGGAGCGCGCGCGCGCCGCCGCGCGCTGCCACCGCGAATTGCCATTCCACTTGACGCTCGCAGACGGCAGACTGCTCGAGGGCGTGATCGATCTGGCTTTCATTGAACAGGAGCGCTGGGTGATTGTCGATTTCAAGAGCGACGCGCAAACCTCCGCCCGTTACGAACGCCAGTTGCAATGGTATCTTTATGCATTGGCGAAGCTTACGGGTCGCGAGGGGGTGGGCCATCTGCTCCACGTCTAAAGGGAACGTTTACCGCAACCGATTGATAAACATGGCACATTTGACTTCAACGCGACATTTGCCGGCGGAGAGCATGCGCGGTTGGCCGCCGGGCTGGCCAATGCCGCTTTAATTAAAAATCATTAAAATGAGACGATTCAGTGTGAAACTGTTGACTAGAACGTAGCGGCATGGTCTAATTCGGGCGTACGGTGGATGTGTGCTTTTAGGACCCGAAGTTGGCAGGTTTTCGTTGAAGGCAAAGAATTTTCTCTTGACACGGACCTAGCCTATACGCTATGAATATCTTTACTGAGTCCGCGTCAGATGCAATTTTGGTGCAATCCTGCGAGTCGGCGAAAGACAAAAACAGATACGCACAGCCCCATCGCAGGGCGTGATTCGGCAGTACCCGGTGCCAGACGGTTGGTTCGCCGGCAAAATCTTTAATGAAATCTCCGCCCGCACGGAGAAGTTCCCTAGGTAGTAAGAGACAGTTGGGAGAGGCTCAGGTTGGGAGAGAACTTCGACCGATTCAATTTCGCAATTCACAAGGAGAAGGAAATGGCAGATTTTCGCAAATGGTTTCTGGCGCTCGCTATGCTGGTCGTCGTATTAGGATCTGTGGCTCCAGCGAGCGCACAAAATGTTGTTTGTACTGTGGCCCCCGCGGTCATCCCCAATCTTCGGCAGGAAGGCTTTACCGAACTGACTGGTGATATCCTGCTGAGCTGCACCCGTGGTCCTAGCCCTGCGCCGACAGGTGGGACTGCACCGCAGGCCAGCATCTCGGTCACGTATAGCGCGCCGATCACCAGCCGTATTCTTACCGCTGGCAACTCCGCAGGCCCCTTGATCGACGCGGTACTCACGGTTGACGATCCGTCACCGGCAAATCAACTGGTTTGCGGTGTGGCAAACGGCACCAATGCTCTGAATCCGGTTGGTTGCCTGTCCGTATCGGACGGCCTGACATACAACACCCCAACGAAGTACAACGTCTTTCAAGGTCAAAAGACTCAAACGCCATCGGTCAATTCCGTAACGTTTTACGGCGTTCCGGTGGATGCTCCGTTGACCTCGCGTACGTATCGCATCAGCAACGTGCGCGTGGATGCGACGGTCGTCCCGGGCGGAGTGGCCTTCCTGAGCCCCGTGTACGCCTTCGTTTCGACCGGCAGCAGCACCTCGATTCTGGTCAGCAATCAGTCGAATGGCAACTACGTTGGTTACGTGTCGCAAGGCTTGCTAACCAGCGCGTCGGGCACAAATCCGCCGTTCCTGCAATGCCAGAGCTACGGCAACACGACAGTCGGATCTGTGACCTTCCAGGAGAATTTCGTCACGGCGTTTAAGCTTCAGGGGGCTAACACATCCACCACCGCTACCTCCTACCCGCAAAATACGCCAGGCACAGTGTACTACACGGAGAGCGGACTTGAAATTGCCGTCACCGGCGGAGAATCGGGTGTCGCGGATTCGCCGACGGAACTGCAGACAACCATCAGCAATATCCCGGCTGGAGTCGTGATTTCGGTTGACAACTGGGCGCTGTCCACGACAGGCGCCAGCGGTTGCACAGTCGGCGGCTCCGGGCAGACGACTTGCACCACTCCGTCGGATGCCACGATGATTGCGCCGGTTTCGTCGCTCCCCGATCCGTACTTCGATACAGTTACGCAGGTCACCGACGGTAGTGAAAGCTCTGTGCAGATTGTTTGGGCCATCACCAACACCAACCCACAGGCCACCGATACGTTGACCTTTAACATCTACGCTGCATTCACGGGCGCCCCAGGCACTCCAGGCTCGCCCGCGACCGGTATTCAGGCAGGCGAACTGAGCAGCTTCTATCCGACGCTGCCTCCGCCGGCCAATTACGCCGCGCCCGGTCCGTTCCCGTCCTTCTCCAACAGCAAGGATGTAGGGACGTCGCCGACCAGCCTCTTCACGGTTTCGCTGTGCCAGACCATCCTACTCTTCCCGTACGTCACCGACTTCTACGGGTTTGATACTGGTATCGCGATCTCTAACACTTCGTCCGATCCTCTAGGCGCCACCGGCGCATCGCCCCAAACGGGTGCATGCTCGGTGAACTTCTACGGGACCAACGCCTCGAATCTCGGCACGAGCGGCGTCTATAGTTCGACCGCGGACACTACCCTGACTACCGGGTTGATTCCGTCCGGTACAACTTGGGCGTTCTCGCTATCGGGTATAGATCCTGGTTACAACAGCACGCCCACCTACGGGCTTGTCGGATACGCCATCGCGATTTGCAACTTCCAGTACGGTCACGGTTACTCCTTCGTGAGCGACACTGGCATCCGCAACTTCGCGGCCGCCTATCTGGCACTGATCATCCCCGATGCTCCGCGCGCACCGCAACCGTTTGTCTGTTCCGCGAACGGCGGCGCTTGCAGCAGCGAGACGGGTGAACAACTCGTGCACTAAACTTTCACGGCATCGGTCGTGATTTAAAAAGGGGGAGCTTCCGGCTCCCCCTTTTTTTTTGGTGTGGAAGGTGTTAGACTAATCTTCCGCGTCCGCCATTTCTTTCCTTTTTTAGCGTCAGGAGGACGTGTATGCAAAAACTCAGGTTGCTCGCGGGGGCCTTTCTCACCGCGGTGTGCTTATTACCGGCCCTTTGTTCGGGCCAAACCGTCTTAATAGTTTCCGGCAACGGGCAGTTGGTGTGCCCGAACTGTCCGGGCGCCACCCCTTATACTCCGCTGGTCGTGCAAGTGAAGGATGTGACCGGCGCACCCGTGGTGAACGCCACGGTTACCTGGACCGCCACCCAAGGAAGTTATGGGTCGGTCGTTTCTACCAGCCCAACGAACTCGTCGGGCCAAGCCACTTATATTTTCCAACCGTACGCATTTTTCTTCGGGTCTAACGTCCTTCCAGCTACCATTACGGCGTCGGCCCTGGGCGCCAGCGTGTTGTTCAACGAGACCACCGCTTTGCCGGGGGCATTGGGGCTATCCGACATCTTTGTGGAGTTGCTTCCATCGGGCGAGGGGGAACCCAACCTCACTGGTCCGGTCGGCTCAACCGCCACGCCGCTCCAGGTGACCGTGGTTGGGCCATTCGGCGCCTTGCAAGGCGTTCAACTGGCAATCAAGTCCGGCGCGACCGGCCAGCCGAACGTAAGCTGTCAGACACAGCCAGGCCAGCCGGCCGGCACCGTCCTTACGAATTCCTCCGGCACCGGGACCTGCGTCCCGGTCTTCGGCGGAACCATTGGGAAGGGTAGTTATACGCTCGTGGTCGGCGGCAATTTCGAGAGCTTTGGTTCCGCGACAGTAACGGTGACCGCTGGCCCTCCGGCGATGTTCACCAACATCAAGGGAGACAAACAGTCCGTCAACCTGGGCAGTGTCACGCCGCTGCCGTTGAGTGCCGAAGTAACCGATCTGGGCGGCAATCCATCTGCCGCGGCGCAGGTCACCTGGACGGTGACGTCGGGCACGGCGACCCTTACAAATAAGGTCACAGCTTCCACCAGCGCGGGTATCGTGTCCGTCGACGTGACTCCCACCGCGCTGCCGAGTCCGGTGCAGGTTACGCTGACCCTAACCAGCAAACCGACCGTCATATATGTTTTCACGGTCAATGTGAACACCGTGGTCACCTCTCTGCAGGCCATCTCCACCGCCACCGAGGCGGCCAAAGTGGGGCAAGCCTTCCCCGATCCTTTGATCGTGCAGGTCAACGACAATAGCACGCCGGTACCGGGCGCCACGGTGAGCTTTTCCGTGACCCCTAGTGGATCGGTAACGCTCAGTGGAGCCCAAGCCACCAACGCATCCGGCCAGACACAGGTCACCGCCACCGCGGGTGAAACACCCGGCCCGGCTGTCGTTACAGCCAGCATCGTCTCCGCCGGCAAGACGTACTCGGTCACCTTCAACTTGACCGTTAATCCGCTCGGACCGGTCATCACCGGAATCTTCAACGCGGCTGGCTTCCAAAGCCAGTTCGTTTCGCCGTGCAGTCTGGCGTACGTTACCGGATCCGGTTTTGCGGATACGATACAGGGTGTCGCGGAAGCCTTTATCGGCCCGCAGACCCAAGTCGCCAACGTCACCGTCTCGTTTACGCTGCCCGACGGCAGCACTGAGCTGGCGCCGATTCTGGACGTAGCCAACCAGAACGGTCAGGAATCCCTGGGGATTCAAATTCCCTGTGAAGTGGCGGCGGGCAATCCCCCGGCGGTCGTCCCGATGGTGGTGTCGGCCAGCGGATCTCCTTCCGCGCCATTCAACGTCAACGTATCGACCTATAGTCCTGGGATCTTCCAATCCAACGACCCGGCGGATGGCGTCCTGCGCGCCGTTTTGATCAGGCCGAACGGATCCTTCGTCTCAACCCAGAACCCGGCGCAGCCTGGCGAGACCATCCGGATGTTTGTCACCGGACTTGGCCAGACCAACCCGGCATTGTTTACCGATGAATTCGATCCGCTGGTGCCGACGCCGGGCAACGACGTCCTGTTGCCGGAGGTCCTGCCGGTAACGGCGAGCTTCGCCGTGGGCGTGGACAACGGTGGGGTCAATGTCGTTTCCGCCACTTATGCCTACGGCATGGTGGGGGTATATCAGGTAGAATTCCAGGTGCCTCAGAATGCTCCGCCGAACAACAACGCACCATTCGCCATCGTCGTGTATCAGGGCACTAACTCGATATACGGGAATGGCTCGCTGATCCCGATCCAGTAATAGCCTGAGGGGGGCAGGTTGCCGGCGTGCGGACCTGCCCTTCCTTTCCTACTTCTCAAAAAAGACTTTGATCGGGATTACTTGATTCGTCTTCGCGACCGTGACGAGTACCGTAACCGACTGCTTGGAGACAATCGCGCCGCTCGACTCAATACTGAGTACGGCATTTCCGCTCGGATTCAGTGTGGCATGATCCAGTTTCGCCGTGAATCCCACAATTCTTGGCGTTGCCAGACTCAGTGTCAAAGTCCAGGGTGACGGGTTGTGGATGACAACTTGATCCGTCGACTGGCCGCTGGACTTGAGTTGCACGCTAGATTTATCCACCGTCAGCGCGCCGAACTGCGATGGCGACGGAGTGTTGGCGGCCATGGGCGGCAACCCCTGGGGCGCCGCGCCGGGTGGGGCGGCCGTCGCGGCCGGCATCCCTGGCGGCCGCACGGGTCCAAATGGAGAAGCCGGCAGGTCTCTCTGGGGATCGACGTACCAACACCACTGGCCGTTCTCCAACTTCCAGTGACTGGGCACTTTGGTTTTTATGGGGTGGCCGAGGAAACCCTCGACCGGCATCAGGCGGGTCACCAGGACGACCACTTCCGCCTTCGTAAGGTCGCCCGAGTACGCAACTTTGTCGATCTCAAAGCTGCGGTAAGTAGGCTTGCTTGTTCCTACAAACATATCCTTCGTGTCGTCGGCCACCAGCGGCAGGGCCTGGCTGAACTTCCCGTCCACTTCGAGCTGGTAAAACTGGCTGATGCGCGCCCGTAAAGCCGCGTCCACCTCCGGCGGCGCCTTCTGCGAAGTTTCGAGCGGAGCCTTCCCGGGGGTTGCCGGCGGCGTCTGCGCAAGCACGGCGGCAGCCATGAATATCGGTGGAAACATTCTCAGCATTTCTCTATTTTAGCTGGAGAGCGCGACGATTTCTGGCCGCGCCCAAGATGCCGTTCCCCGCATCGTTTCCCGCCGCTTAACCGGACGGCGTGGTGGAGGAACCGAATGATTCAAGCAATGCATGACCAACGCATCGACGTGCTCGAAAGAGCGCCGGGCCCAAACAGCTTCGCGGATCTCCGGCGATTTTGCGGAGCTGTTCGGGTCCGCCGGACCGGTTTTATACTTTGCAACAACTGGAAAAAGCGGCTTACCCGCGGGACAGGCCGATGCGCAGTCCTATCCGGGTTCCTGGAACGAAACCCCATCCGCCTGACAATTTAGCCTTGACCCTGGCTTCGGCCTTTGCGACCGGACACGGCCCCCGCGCCTCTTGAGTAATCGATCACGGGAACCAGGGACTGCTTGTCCGCTTGGGGCGGAGTCCGCCGGCGCGCGACTAATTCGCGATTGAGAGTGGAGACGAACTCCTCGATCTGCGACTGCATCTCGCCCATCTTCTCCCGCATATTCAGAATGATCTCGACACCCGCCAGATTGACGCCCAATTCGCGCGTCAGGTGCAGAATCACTTCCAGGCGTTCCAGATCGCCGTCCGTGTACAACCGCGTATTGCCGTCGCTGCGGGAGGGCTTCAGCAGGCCTTCCCTTTCGTAGAGGCGCAGGGTCTGCGGATGGATGGCATACTGTTCGGCCACCGACGAGATCATGTACGAGCCTTTCGATTTTCCCTTGCCCATACTCCGCCCCTACACCTTCGCCCAGAGATCCGCGCGTGGATCTTCCGGATGCAGTCCGGCCAGCTCGCGTAGAATCTCCTTGGTGCGTTCGTCTTGAACCGCAGGCGTCTCGATGGCGATTTCTACAATCTGGTCGCCGCGTTGGTTCGTGCGCGCGTTGAAGACGCCCTTCTCCCGCAACCGGAACTTTTGCCCGTTGTGCGTGCCTTGCGGGACCTTCAACAGCGTCCGGCCGTCGACGGTCGGCACCTCAATCTTGGCGCCCAGCCCGGCTTCCCAAACGGCCACCGGCACGCGGATCTGTATGTCGTCGCCCTCGCGGTGAAAATAGGGATGGTCTTCCACGCGTGTGGTGATGTAAAGATCGCCGGCCGGCGCGCCCATGGAGCCTGCGTTGCCCTTTCCCGGCACCCGCAAACGCGAGCCGTTGCGCGCTCCCGGCGGAATACGGACCTCCACCGTTTCCGTATGCGCAATGCGACCCTCGCCCTGGCACGTGGGGCAGGCGTTCTTCAGTTTGCCGCTGCCGCCGCACTTCGGGCAGGTCAGGTTGAAACGCATGGCGCCGGCCATTTGGGAAACCGATCCCGTTCCGTTGCACTCCGGGCACGTCACGGTTTGCCCGCCGGCCGACCCGCTCCCATGGCAAGTGGGACACACGTCGTAGCGCGTAATGTTGAGCCGCGCCTGGGTGCCCTTGATGGCCTGCCAGAAATCGATGTTCAGCGAGTATTCCAGATCCTCGCCCTTCTCCGCCTCGGGTGTTTGCGCCTCGCCGCGGTTGAAGATGTGCGAGAAGATATCCCGGAAGCCGCCCGCGTTTCCCCCGCCTCCAGTTGCGGGCCGCCGTCCGCCGCCCGCCGCACCGGTCGCGCCGCCCTGAAAGAAGTCCGAAAAGTCGAAGCTATCGAAATTCATGTTGGGCTGCGCACCCGGACCCGGTCCGGCGTTGCCTCCCGGCGGTATGTTGTCCGAATAAAAACCGTACTGATCGTAGATTTGGCGCTTTTTCGCGTCGCTCAGAACGTCGTAGGCTTCTTGCATCTGTTTGAAACGTTCTTCGGCGGCCTTATCCCCCGGGTTCACGTCCGGATGATATTTGCGCGCCAGCCTGCGATAAGACTTCTTGATCTCTTCCTGGCTGGCGCCCTTGGCTACGTGCAGCGTTTCGTAATAGTCTTGCTTGGAAGGCATAGAGAACAGCCATCGAACGCTATTTCTTATCGTCGACGTCCACGAACTCGGCGTCCACCACGTCGTCTTTCTTCCCGCCGCCGGCGCCCGGTTGTCCGCCATCGGCTCCCGGCTGTCCGCCACCCGCGCCCTCGCCCGGGCCGCCCGGTTGCGACGCCGATTTGTACATGGCCTCCGCCAGCTTGTGGCTGGCCGTGGTCAGCTTGTCGATGGCCGCGTTCAGCGCGCCAGCCTCGGTACCCTGCATGGCCTTGCGGGTTTCCGCGATGGCGTCTTCGATCTGGCGCGCTTCCTCGTCGCTGATCTTCGAGCGATGCTCTTTCAACGTCTTCTCCACGTTGTAGATCATGGCGTCGCCCCGGTTGCGCGTCTCGATGGTTTCCTTCTGCTGGCGGTCCTCCGCCGAATGCGATTCGGCGTCCTTGGCCATCTTGTCCACTTCATCCTTCGAGAGGCCGGAGGAAGAAGTGATGGTGATCTTCTGCTCGTTGTTGGTGGCCTTGTCTTTGGCGGCCACATTCAGAATGCCGTTGGCGTCGATGTCGAAGGTCACCTCGATCTGCGGAATGCCGCGCGGCGCGGGCGGAATGTTTCCAAGCTGGAACACGCCCAACAGCCGGTTATGCTGCGCCATGGCGCGCTCGCCCTGGAATACCTTGATCTCGACCGATGGCTGGCTGTCGGCCGCCGTCGAAAACGTTTCGCTTTTGCGCGTCGGAATCGTGGTATTGCGCTCGATCAGCTTAGTGAACACGCCGCCCAGCGTCTCGATGCCCAGCGACAGGGGCGTCACGTCCAGCAGCAGCACGTCCTTCACTTCGCCGCCCAGTACGCCTCCTTGCACCGCCGCTCCCACTGCCACCACTTCATCCGGATTTACGCCCTTGTGCGGCTCTTTGCCGAACAGGTCGCGGACGATCTGCTGGATGCGCGGCATGCGCGTCTGGCCGCCTACCAGGACCACCTCGTCGATCTGCGTGGGGGTTACATTGGCGTCCGCCAGGGCCTGCTTGCAAGGCCCCACCGAGCGCTGCACGATATCCTCCACCATTTGCTCGAAGCGCGCGCGCGTCAGCTTCATCGTGAGGTGCTTGGGACCGGTGGCGTCCGCCGTGACGAACGGCAGGTTGATCTCGGTTTCGAGCAGCGTCGAGAGCTCCATCTTGGCCTTCTCCGCCGCTTCCTTCAGCCGCTGCAGCGCCATCTGGTCCTTGGACAAATCGATGCCTTGTTCGCGCTTGAACTCGGTGATGATCCAGTCCATGATGCGCTGGTCGATGTTGTCGCCGCCCAGATGCGTATCGCCATTGGTGGACTTTACCTCCACCACGCCCTCGCCCACTTCCAGGATCGAAATATCGAACGTGCCGCCGCCGAAATCGTATACCGCGATGGTCTCGTTCTTCTTCTTGTCCAGGCCATAAGCCAGCGCTGCCGCGGTGGGCTCGTTGATGATGCGCATGACGTCCAGGCCCGCGATCTTGCCCGCGTCCTTGGTGGCCTGCCGTTGCGCGTCGTTGAAGTACGCCGGAACCGTAATCACCGCCTGCGTCACTTTCCCGCCCAGATAAGCCTCGGCCGCCTCCTTCAGCTTGCCCAGGATCATCGCCGAGATCTCCGGCGGAGAATATTTCTTGCCGCTGATGTCCACCCGCGCGTCGTTCGAATCGCCGCGCACCACCTTGTAGGGGACCATCTTCATTTCTTCGGTGACCTCGTCATAGCGCCGCCCCATGAAGCGCTTGATCGAGAAAACCGTGTTCTCGGGGTTGGTAATGGCTTGCCGTTTGGCCACTTGCCCGACCAGCCGCTCTCCGCTCTTGGTAAAGCCCACAACGGACGGTGTCGTGCGATTGCCTTCCTGGTTCGCAATCACCGTCGGCTGCCCGGCTTCCATTACAGCGACCACGGAGTTCGTGGTTCCCAAGGTCAATGCCTATAATCTTTCCCATATGTTTAGAGCCCTCCTGATATCATTGCTCATTAGCACAGCTCCCATTATCAAACTTTAGTGCCTCGTTGTCAAGTCTATTTGTTGAACGCTTCGCACGCCCGATCTAAAACGATCTGAATCAACGCCGGATGCCCATCCAGCGGCGGTGTGACCTGAATCTCCACATTCTGGTGCAACTGCTCTATTTTCTCCACTATAGCGGGCAGATCGCGCTGCAAGTGGATACCCAGCGTCAGGAAATAGGGAATCACGAGAATACGGTTGGCGCCCCGCTCCACCAGACGCCCGATGGCCTCATCCAGGCCGGGCCGCGCTTCGAGGAAAGCGGTCTCCACCAGGTTGAAACCTCCCGTGGCCGCCGCCTTTTCGGCTACAGCTCTGACGGCGTCATTGGCGGATGGGACGCTCGACCCGTGTGCAAAGATGACAATTCCGCTACCCACAGCTACCATGAGCATAGCAAGATATGTTAAAAAGACTGCTGGTGGCGCTGGTTGGCATGGCCATGGGTGGACTGGCCGGCCTGCTGTTCGATTTGATGGGAGCGGGCAATCCGGCGATTCTGGTGGGCGCGGCGCTGGGAGGCCTGGTGTTCTCCATAGCCGCACCGCGTGTGGGGCGGGCTGCCTGAGCCCATTGAGGAAAACGGAGGAACTATGGCTTTCTGTCCGAATTGCGGCGCCGCCGTCGACGGGCGCTATTGCGCGAAGTGCGGGACGGCGGTAGATCCAGCCAGCCCGCCGTCCGGCCCTGTCCCTGTTATCGATGCTTCCGGGCTGTCTGCCAACCTGGCGGCGGGCCTTTGCTATATTCCCGGCTTCATCGTTCCGATCGTCTTCCTGGTGATCGAACCGCACAGCAAGAACAAGCTCGTTCGCTTTAACGCCTTTCAGTCGCTCTTCCTGAACCTGGTGATGGTCGTACTCTTTTACGCCCTGAGTTTTTTCCCCTTTGGATTCTGGCGTTTGAGCGGGCTGGTCGAACTGGCATTCCTGGTCTTATCGGTCTTCTTACTCCTGCAGACGTATCAGGGTAAGAAGATTGTGCTGCCCGTGATCGGCGATCTGGCGGCCAAGCAAGCGTGAACTGACGACGCGGCTATGCCGCCACCGCTTCCGCCGCCTTGGCGCGCGTGCGCGATGCCAGCCACAGCCACGCGAGCGACACGCCCTGGAACGCCACCAGCGGAATGATCACCCGCGGATCGCGCACGCCGCCGAACCACGTGCCGGACGAGAGCACCACCAGCGCGGTCGCCGTAAGCCGGGCCGCTTCCGCGATCAGAAATTCACGCCGGTTCTCGAGCACTCCGCCCAGACACACGAGCGTGCCCAGGATATACAAGAAGTAGGCGACGTTAAGCACCGGCGCCTGTTTGGGCAGCAGCGACAGAAAATGGCTGTTGGCGGCGATGAGCGTCACAAACTGCGCGAGGCCATAAGCGCCCACCGCGATATTGCGCGGCGGATCGAATTTCACGAAATCCAGGCGCGGATCGTAAGGGCGCTTGGGATAACGCGCCGCCACATCCGCCGGACGCCATCCGGGAGGCGCGAACCAAACCCGCAGCTTATCGGCCCAGGAGCCTGTGTGCCAAGCGTCCTTGGCCATCGCGACGTAGTAATGCACGTTGGCCCACACCGGGTTCCAACTATTCAATTGCCCGCGGATGCCATAGATGCACGGCTCTTCATCCAGTTCTTCCTGAAAACTGCCGAAGAGGCGATCCCAGATCAGGAACACGCCTACATAGTTCTTATCGAGATAGATGTCGTTTTGCGCGTGATGCACGCGATGGTTCGAAGGCGTCTGTATCCAGCGGTCTAGAAAGCCCAGCCGCCCGATCAGTTGCGTGTGCGGCCAGAACTGGTAAAAGAGCTGGACCACCCCCACCATCAACATGACCGGAACCGGAACACCGCACAGCGCCATCGGCAGATAGAAGATCCAGCTCAGGAAGGCGCCGGTGCCGGGCTGCCGCAATGCCGTAGTGAGGTTGAACTCCTCGCTTTGATGATGCACCACGTGCGACGCCCAAAACAGGCCGATCGTGTGTCCCCAACGGTGGTTCCAGTAATAACACAGATCGTAGAAGACGAAGGCAAAAACCCACGTGCCCCAGTTCTTCGCCGGCAGGCGTACCGGAGCCCAATGAAGCAGCACCCATTCATAAAAGAAGATGCCCAGGAATCCGAAGAACACGCGCACGCCGGTCGAGACCACGCCGCAGCTCAAGCTGTTGATGCAATCCGCCAGGTGATAGTAGCGCGTGCCCTTGATCCGGTCCGCGATGAATTCGACGGCGATCAGAAAGAGGAAGACCGGCACTGCCAGCGCGACGGCTTTTGAGTACGTGGTATCCATGCCTGCGGGAAATGCCTTTAACGAATTTTACCGCATGGCCTTCTCCGTTGGGGAGCCCTCCTCGCTCTGGTGGAGCGCTACCGTGTCCTCACCGACCGCCACCGTCCCCTTCGCCGCTCCCAATTGCGGCTGCGGACCTTCCAATTCACTCTCCCTGTACCAGTGGATGGTGGTAAATTGGGTGCAACCCGGCGATATTTTTTGTAATGATGCATGAGCCAACCACGATGACGGCCCGATGGGGCGGCCCGGGACAGGGCTCTCTCGGCAACAACAACGCAGAGGGCATGGGAAACTATACCGACGTATGCAGCAACTACACGACAAGTGCCCCGGGTGGAAACACCTGCACCTGCGACTGGGAGTGGAACTTTTTCTATGGCCCGCCGTCTGGTACTCAATGCAGTGTCGCCTCTGGCCCGAGTGACGGGGGCGGCCATGGCAACATGTATACCTATCTCACAGACTGTGCCGATCGCTATTCTCCGTGCACAGCGTTGGCAGCAACTCCGATACCCATTTGCGGGCCTGCGGCGCAGCCCTGTCTGACCCTTGCAGCCACCACGGACTATCCCGAAAACCTTAACGCCGGAGTTGGCTACCCCTGTTGGGTGCTCACTGGAGCCACCCCTGTGGAGTGCTGGTCCTTAAACCTAGCCGCGAACCTACCGGCTGCGGTTGCTCTGGGCTAGACATTTACAATTTCGTCCCCTCATCAATCCAGGATTTTGCTGCGGCGTTTACGGCCGCAAAAGCAAATGGCGGAGGACACGCTGTATTTGTCGAAGAGCTTGGTGCCGCCGAGACCTGGGTCCAGACCGGGTATTCTCAAACTGAGCCGAATGCAATAAAGGGTCTAATGAGTTGCGACTGACCTCCCTTCAGCCAGCGTTATCCCGGCTTTTTGGGCCTGTGCTCGCGTTTCTGGCGGGCCAAGGCGCCACCTCAGTATCGACCTATCCCGAGGAGTCGGTTGCGGCGTGCGCTCCGAACTTTCCGGACACCTCAATGCCAACCAGCAACAACGTCACCGCCGTCGCCGCCACGAATCTTGAGGGCCACCTTTATAGTTCGGCGCTCTACCAGCTCAAAACAGTTCGGTCTGCGTGGACGGGAAGCGTTGAAAGTGGGCAGAGTGTTCAGCACTGACACGCGGCCTAAAGACTGGGCTACGTCGGCGTTAGAAGAGGGCTGTGGGCGGACTCCGACAGTTCGTCGCCTGATCGTTAATTCTAAGTCCCCGCGTTATGGAGGAAGTCTGGAGACAAGATGCCGAGAATATTTTTCGTGATCTTGAGCCTTGGCGCAATCCACGCAGCAACATTTTCGACAATTTATCAGTTTGGCGATTCAATCGAGCCCCAGGCTCATCCGGTTGGGCAAATGGTCCTTAACAGCCAAGGCGTCATCTATGGCGTAACGTCGAACACGTTCTTCTCGCTCACGCCGCCAACAACGCCTGATGGGTTATCGACGACATCGGTGCTGTACGAATTCGGCGTCAACGGCGGCGACGGTATGGACCCATTAGGGGTGGTGTCGGGGCCGGACGGCGCGCTGTACGGTGCAACGTCCGTCGGCGGCACGTACAATTAGGGCACGGTGTTTCGCTTGTCCCCTCCGGTCGCGCCGGGGGGGCAACTGGACCGAGGAGGTTTTGTGGAGCTTCGGCTCCCCCGGCGATGGTCATAATCCCGCAGGTTCGATTGCCATTGATACGAGCGGAGTAATACACGGACTCACAGTCAATGGCGGAAGCTTTCTGGTTGGAACGGCCTTTCTTCTGGCGCCTACTTCTGGCGGCGTATGGTCTGAAACAATAACACACAATTTTGGGGACGCTGGGGACGGTTGTAACCCAGCATCGATGGTGCTCGACGCGGGCGGCAATACATACGGAACCACCTCGGGATATTGTAACGGTGGCTATGGAACGATTTTTTCCATTTCAGCGGACCAGTCCGAGACGGTGATCTACGGTTTCGCTGAAGCTAACGCTGGGGCGGCCCCGACGTCGATTGCGCTGGCTCGCGACGGGACGATCTACGGCGTAACATCGTTCGGGGGTGAGGGATACGGCACGGTTTTCTCGCTCGCTCAGCAGAGCGGCTCTTAGCAACACACCATTATTTACAGCTTTCCGCAGATAAACGGATCTCCGAAGAAGGGATACGTTCCGCATAGTCTGAAACTGTCGAAGGCAGGCAGCATCTACGGCGTGGCCAGCGGCGGGGGGTTGGGAACGGGACCCCCCCTACACCAGAATCCAGGCTACGGGGTTTTGTTTCGGCTCGACCCGCCCGCATCACCCGGAACGCCATGGCGGTTCGACGTACTGCACGCCTTTCACGGTGAGTCTGACGGCGAGGAGCCCCTGTGTGACCTGATGGCGACGGAGGACGAAACGATCCACGGAACCACCTACGAGGGCGGGGCCAATTCCCTGGGAACAGCATTCTCCTATTACCCGTAGAGCGCCACCGCCGAGCTGGTTATGGCGGCTACTGACGCGCCCCCGAGCCGTGGAAATCGGAAACGCACCCTCCTGCGCGCGAGGAAATCAAGGTTCGCGGTGGCTGCCCCTCATACGCGATTTTGCTGTGTCGTAGGTGCATGGCAAACGGGGGCCACGAATGGGTACTCGCCCAACCGCCCATGCAAGGCCGAGCGGATCGAATTCCGGGCTGCAGATGAGCTTGTTGCGCGCGCTTTTAGCCACGTGGTATGCTCCCCGCTTCAGCGACGATCCACACCTCAATAGTACATGGAATTGCCCGCTTGCCGGAAGGGACTCTTGTCTCATGCAAGATGAGCCTGAACTGGGTACTGGATTCTCATACAAGATGAGCCTGAAGGGGAAGAACGGGATGCTGGGGATTGATCATCAGCATGGACGATTCAGAAGCCGGGAGCCTGGAGCAGATCCGGGCGTTCCTGGCGGGCAGCGGAGAGGTGCGATTTGCCGGGCAGCGGCGGGAGGAGGTGTACGCTTGGGTGGAACGGACGCTGGTGCGGCAGCAGTACGCCAGCCTGGGCCGGCCGGGAAAAGGTTTGGTGCGGAGGTACATCGCGCGGATGACGGGGCTGAGCCGGGCGCAGGTGACGCGGCTGATCACGGCGTATCGCCGGGACCGGCCGGGTGAAAGCGGTGGCCTACCAGCGCACCAAGTTCGCCACGCGCTACACCGCGGCCGACGTGGATCTGTTGGCCTACGTGGACAAGGCGCATGGGAACCTGAGCGGGCCGGCGACGCGGCGCATCCTGGAACGCGAGTACAGCGAATACAATCAGGCTGCCTACCAGCGGCTGGCGGCAATTTCGGTGGCGCACCTATACCGGTTGCGCAACTCGGCAGGCTATCGCAAACGCAACGCCAGCTACCAGCCCACGCGGCCCACGCCGATTCCCATCGGCGAAACGGCGCAAGCCGCAGCCGCAGGGCTCGCCTGGATACCTGCGCATCGACACCGTGCATCAGGGCGATCAGGATGGACGCAAAGGGTTGTATCACATCAACGCCGTCGACCAGGTGACCCAGTGGGAGATCGTGGCCTCTACCCCGCAGATCTCCGAACTCTGGCTGCTGCCGGTGCTGGAAGCGCTGCTCGAACAGTTCCCCTTCGTGATCCGCGGCTTTCATTCCGACAACGGCAGCGAGTTCATCAACTACAACGTGGCGCGTCTGCTGGACAAGCTGCTGATCGAACAAACCAAGTCGCGGGCGCATCACACCGGGGACAACGGCTTGGTGGAAACCAAGAACGGAGCCATCATCCGCAAGCACATCGGCTTCGGCCACATCGATGCGCAACATGCCGAGGCGATGGATCAATTTCATCGGGACCATCTGAATCCGTACGTCAACTTCCATCGCCCTGCGCGGTGCCCAAGGTCCTCACCGCGGCCAACGGCAAGCGCCGCCGGGTCTACTTGCGGTGGGCCACGCCCTTCGAGATGTTCCGCGAATTGCCTGGCTGCGAGAAGCACCTGCGGCCACGCATCACGCTGGCGGAACTGGATCACTTCGCCCAGACCCAGTCCGACACCGAGTCCGCTCTGACCATGCAGCGCGCCAAGCGCAAACTCTTCCAGAGCTTCCAACGCGAGCGCACGGCTTAAGTTTGGCAGGCCTGTGCGATTCGTGGCCGGCGATTGGCCGCATGTTCCGCTCGGTATATCAGGGAACGGAAAACAAAAAACAAAAAAAACAAAACCTTCCTATGAAAGGAAAAACAACGGCGGGAGTTTGTGGCCTTGCAGTGCCTCCCGTTGGTCGGGTACGCCAGGAGAAGCCTGGCTGATCTTGTGAATTGAAAGGAGTTCACCGTGTAAATTGCCTGTTCAGCACGTAGCCGAGCGAGCGCGGGCCCCAGTGATGGAGTTGGCGGACTCGCGAGGCGAACACGCGAGCCGTAACGCAAGTGAACCCGATTCGGCCTCGATAGGAATACGAAGGTGGCCAGTCCGCCCGACTAGGATGAAGCCAGACAAGACCGGTGGTGAAGCAACAGGCGTAAGCAATCACCGGACCTTCCGGGGTGGTTGGGGACAGCGCGCGTGGAAAGATTAGCCGAGGAGCCTGGGAGGCCCTGTCGGTCGGGAGCAAACGTGACCAACGCGCCGCGGGAATACATAACCGTTGCGAGGTCCGGCAGGGAGTCGGAGAGGCCCATATTAGCGAAGAAGCGGGGTAACGCCCGTGGAGCAAAGGGGCCTTACTGTAAGCATGATTCTGTAAGAGGAGGAGAAAACCGCTTGGATGAAAATTCCACTACGGAGACTCGGGCAGCCGCAGGAAAGGCGATGCCGGAAACGGTGAAAGAGCCAGGGGTGCCGGAGAAAGTTTCTCAACTGAGACAGAAACTGGGCCAAAAGGCCAAGCAGGAACCGAAGTTCCGATTTTACGCATTGTACGACCGGATCTATCGGATGGATGTGTTGGAAGCGGCATGGGAACGGGTGCGAGCCAACAAGGGAGCGCCCGGAATGGATGGCCTCACGATCCAACAGATTGTGGAGTCAGACCAAGGTGTGGCGGGATTCCTGGAAGGAATTCAGGAATCGTTACGCACGAAAACCTATCAGCCGCAGGCGGTGCAACGCGTGTACATTCCGAAAGCGAATGGAAAGCTGAGACCGTTGGGAATACCGACGGTGCGAGACCGGGTAGCACAAATGGCGACCCTGCTGATCCTGGAGCCGATCTTTGAGGCAGATTTCCTGGATTGTTCGTATGGGTTCCGACCGGGGCGATCAGCGCACCAGGCGTTAGCGGAGATACGTGGCCATTTGCAGGCCGGGTATCAAGTCGTGTATGACGCGGACCTGAAGGGCTATTTCGATTCGATTCCGCACTCCCAGCTTCTGGCGTGCGTACGCATGCGGGTCGTAGACCGGTCGGTCTTGAAGTTGATTCGGATGTGGTTGGAGGCGCTGGTTGTGGAACGGAGTGAGGAGCAGGGTGGAAGCAGTAAATGGAACCGGCCGAAGAAGGGAACGCCACAGGGCGGGGTAGCCTCGCCACTGCTGGCAAACCTGTATTTGCACTGGTTCGACGCCCTGTTTTACGGTCCGCAAGGGCCGGGGCAAATGGCTGATGTCAAGCTGGTGCGTTACGCCGATGATTGTGCGCCACGAGCGCAAAGGGCCGAGGAGGGCCCAATGTGTGTAACTGCTTGATCGATGAGGGACGGCCCCTCGGAACCGGCTGGCAGGAGCAGGTTCCAAACCACCTTCGGCGGCTGTGGTCAAAAGCCATGGTCGTGAGCACAGAAGGAAAAGGCCTGGAAAGAACCAGGTCAGGTGACTGGCAAGAAGAGGACCGCAAGGGAACCACTGATGACATGTCGAAAGCGTAGGAACGGTGTCGAAACCGCGGGGGAGTCGTTAACGCGGGACGAGCTTCGGCGAAGCCTGTTTACGGACCGAAGCGGCATCCGGCATTGAGGTGGCCTGAGCTTGTCAGGGGCGGTCGAGCGGAACGTGGGAACCTGGGACTCCGATGGTAACGGAGAAGCCGCAAGTGGAAGAACCACGAGGGCGAGAGTACGGAAGCGGAGCCCAGGGGCGGAACAACCCGTAGTAGCGGTGAAGTCCCCGAAACGGGATGGAGCGAAGGGGTTGTGTTATGGGGCTGAATTCAATGAGCCAACCAGCAATGGGAGGAGCCGATGAGTGAGGCAAAACCGTTCAGTATTTCCAAGTGGGAGGTCTGGGAGGCGTACAAACGAGTAAAAGCGAACCAGGGAGCGGCAGGGGTCGACGAGCAGACGATTGCGGATTTCGAAAGGGACCTGAAAGGGAACCTGTACAAGATCTGGAATCGGATGTCGTCGGGCAGTTACTTTCCGCCGCCGGTGCGGACGGTGAAGATCCCGAAAGCAAACGGTGGGGAAAGGAAGCTGGGTATACCGACCGTGTCGGATCGGATTGCGCAACAGGTGGTGAAGTCGAGACTGGAGCCCCAGGTGGACCCGCTGTTTCACCCGGATTCCTACGGGTATCGACCGGGGAAGTCGGCGCTGGATGCAGTGGGGCAGGCACGGCAGAGATGCTGGCGCTATGACTGGATTGTAGATCTGGACATCAAGGGTTTCTTCGACAACATCCCGCAAGATCTGCTGATACGGGCGGTGAAGAAACACGCTAAGGAGCAGTGGATGGTTCTCTACATCGAGCGGTGGCTGAAAGCGCCAGTGCAAGAAGAGGATGGCCAGTTGGTCCCGCGTGAGAAGGGCACGCCGCAAGGCGGGGTCATCAGCCCTCTGTTAGCCAATCTGTTTCTGCATTATGCCTTTGATCGATGGATGGCGAAACGGTATCCGCAGTTGCCGTTTGAACGTTTTGCCGATGATGCCATCGTGCATTGCAGGACAGAAGTGGAAGCCCAGGAGGTTCGGGCAGCGATCGCCGCGCGATTGCAGGAATGTGGGCTGGAACTTCATCCGGAGAAGACGAAGGTTGTCTATTGTAAGGATGATGATCGGCGAAGGACATACCCGCACGAGAAGTTCGATTTTCTCGGCTATACATTTCGGCCGCGGAGATCGAAGAATCGGTTTGGGAAGTACTTCATCAACTTCAGTCCGGCAGTCTCTGACAAGGCGGTGAAAACGATCCGGGCGGAGATTCGACACTGGAATCTGCACCTACGCAGTGACAAGTCAATCGAGGATCTGTCGCGGATGTTCAACCCGATCATCCGAGGGTGGCTTCGGTATTATGGGCGATTTTACCGGTCGGCGCTCTATCCGCCGATGCGTCAATTGGATCGATCACTGGCCCGATGGGCTCACCGGAAATACAAGAAGCTGCACGGACACCTGCGCAGGGCGACGCACTGGGTCGCGAAGATCTCGAGACGCGATCCGAAGCTGTGGGCGCACTGGCAGTTGGGCGTGCGGCGAGGTTCCATGGCGGGAGCCGTGTGAGCGGAGACGTTCAAGCACGGTTCTGAGAGAGGCTCGGGGTGAGACTCCCCGGGCCTACTCACCTTGTGGCGCTGGCGAAACAGATGGGATCGGAAACCATTGAGTTCATCGAGTCGCGGCTGGAAGGTAAGTTCCAGTTGGAGATCAATCGGGAAAAGACGCGGGTGGTGGACCTGCGGGAAGAAAGAGTAAGTCTGGATTTTCTGGGTTACACGTTTCGGTACGACCGCGATCTGAAAGGACGCGACCGAAAATACCTGAATGTGATTCCGTCGAGGAAGGCCGTCCGGAGGGAGCGGGAAAAGCTGCGCGAAATGACGAACCGTCATCAGTGCGTCAAGCCGATCCCGGTTCTAATTGGCGAGTTGAATCGGCACCTGAAAGGCTGGATGAACTACTTCTCCTTTGGGTACCCCTCAAGCGTTTACTGTGAGATCGAACGCTATGTTCGGGATCGTCTAATCCAGCATCTGCAACGACGCAGTCAACGGCCATACCGTCCTCCGCAAGGCGAGGGATGGCTACAGCATTTGGCGCGATTGGGGCTGATCCGTCTGTCGGGCAATGCGAAAGCCTGAGGCGAGAGCTTTCAGGAGAGCCGGACGTGGGAAATCTGCATCTCCGGTTCGACGAGGGGAGAGCGGGTCGCGCAACTCGTGTCGCCTTCTCTCCTACTCTACCCTCGAGCATTACAAAATCACCGAAAAGGAGTCCCGGCTCTCAATCTCCTCTCCTACACCGTTCAGGCTCATCCTTCGATGAGAATATGCTAGGGGCTAATTGGTTTTCTGTTTCTCGAAAACGATCGTGATGTCGAAGCCCGCCTGCGGCGTCTGCACGTGATTGACAATCGTCAGCGTCTGCCCGTCCCCGGAAAGCGACCACGTTTCCCGCTGGCCGATCTGCATTCCCTGCATCTCCCGTTGGCTGTCGATGACCAGATTGCTACCATCCCACTTAGCAGAACCGGTAACCGTCTTTCCGCGGATTGTGTTCTCACACACCTTGCCGTCGGTCGTATACGACAGTTCGGTCGTAATATCCTGCTGCTGGCCCGATTGAGTAGTCACTATTTTCAGGCGCGAACCCTCATGGCTGATCTTGCGGACCATCGCATCCGGCGCCGGCAAGGGAGCGAAGCTGCTCTTCGCAGCGTTCATTTTCCACTCGCCGCTGAAGTTCGGCTCTTTCGACACCCCGGCCAGTGTGGCCAGAACTAGCGTCAGGGCAATGGCGCAGATTATGCCCGTCTTTGCGTTCATGCTCGCAGTCTCGCACAGACCGGCTGCCAGGTGCGTACTGTCCGTAGTTAGCCGCAAAACCGCGTGGGCGCCTCAATCCCGTCAATAACAGTCCACGCGCCGTTTTGCGCATGTTCCTCAAAAGCTTCGGACCGCCGCGTGCACGGCTGGACATGGTGCGCCGGACGATGACATCATAAAAGCCAACCCCATGAAAATCGTGGATTACCTGTTTGGGTCGCCCCTCGCCTCCAGCGACGAGCGCGCCCAAAGAATCGGACCCCTTGCCGGCATTCCCATCTTCGGTCTGGATGCCCTGAGCTCCGCCGCCTACGGCCCCGAGGCTGCGCTGACGCTACTACTGCCCTTGGGATTAGCGGGCGTCGCCTACATCGTCCCCATCAGCGCCAGCATCATTATCCTGCTGGCCATTGTCTTCTTCTCCTATCGCCAGACCATCGAAGCCTATCCAGGCGGCGGCGGTTCCTACACAGTTGCGCGCGCCAATGTGGGCGCCTTTGCCGGATTGCTGGCGGCCGCGGCCCTGATGATCGACTACACGCTGACCGTGGCCGTGGGGATCTCGGCGGGCGTCGGCGCTCTTGTATCCGCCGCGCCCGGATTGCAATCGCACACGCTGCCGATTTGCTTGGGGATTCTGGTGGCGATCACCGTGATCAATCTGCGCGGTGTGCGCGAGACCGGCATCGTGTTCCTGGTTCCCACTTATCTGTTTGTGGGAACCTTGCTGGTGGCGATCGTCATCGGCTTAGCGAAGACGTGGGTTGGCGGCGGGCATCCGGCGCCCGTGGTCGCGCCGCCGGCGCCTTCACCCGCCGTGGCCGCTGTCAGTGTGTGGCTGTTGCTCAAGGCTTTTGCCAGCGGCTGTACGGCCATGACCGGCGTGGAAGCGGTCAGCAACGGAGTGAAGGCGTTCCGCGAGCCGACCGCCGTGAACGCGCGGCGCACGCTGACCGTGATCATTGCACTGCTGATCTTGATGCTGGCCGGCATTGCTTACCTGGTGCGCGCTTATGGCATCGCCGCCACCGATCCCGGCGCGGCCGGATATCAGAGCGTGCTCTCCATGCTGGTGGCGGCGGTGGCCGGCAAGGGGCTGTTCTATTACGTAACCATCGGCTCCATTCTGCTGGTGCTGGCGCTATCGGCCAACACCGCGTTCGCCGATTTTCCGCGCCTGTGCAGGGTCATCTCGCAGGATGGATTCCTGCCGCGCTCATTCGCCACGCGCGGCCGCCGCCTCGTCTATTCGCAAGGGGTCTACGTACTGGCCGTGCTTTCCGCGGTGCTGCTGACCATCTTCGGCGGCATCACGGACCGCCTGATTCCGCTGTATGCCGTCGGCGCGTTCCTGGCATTTACGCTTTCGCAAACCGGCATGGTGTTCCACTGGAAGCGTATCCGTGGGCGCGGATGGCGCCACAGCATCGTGGTGAACGCCCTGGGCGCAATAGCCACCGGGGTCACCGTGGTGGTGGTGCTGGTGGCCAAATTTGTGGATGGCGCCTGGATTACGCTGTTGTTGATCCCCCTCTTGCTGGCCGTAATGGTCGCGGTACGCCGCCAGTATCATCGTGTGGCCTTGCAAATCGGCAGCCAGACGCCTCTGGAACTGCACGGCTTCTGTCCGCCGCTGGTGGTGATGCCGGTGGATCGCTGGAGCAAAATCGCCAAGCGGGCTCTCACCTTCGCGCTGACTATTTCGCCGGACATCACGGCCTTACACGTCGATTCCGGCGAGCACACGGGTTACTTGCGCGAGGAATGGTGCAACTTTGTCGAAAAACCCGTCTTGCAGCTAAGCATGACGCCGCCCAAGCTGGTGGTCCTCTCATCGCCTTACCGTTTCGTGATCACCCCGATAGTGGATTACATCCTGGACCTTGCGAAGAAGAACCCGGACCGCCAGGTGGCCGTGATCATTCCCGAGATTGTGGAACGGCGCTGGTATTACCATCCGCTGCACAACCAGCGCGCCACTGCCTTGAAAACGATGTTGTATTTCAAAGGGAACGGGCGCATTATCGTCATCAACCTGCCGTGGTACACGCATGCGGACTAGCTGCTCCGCGGCACGATCCGTATCGACGTAGCCTTCACCACCGCTATCACCGGTTCGCCTTCGCGTAAGCGCAGTTCTTCTTCCGACTGCCGTGTGACGATAGCCGTCAAGCGAAAGCCGCAGTCGAGCGCCACCCGCGCCAGTGGTCCTTCGGCGGTCACGGACACAATGCTCGCCGGCAGGCGATTCCGGGCGCTCGACGGATTGCCCGACGGCTCCCGTTCAATGGTCACGCTCTCGGCGCGAATGCAAACAAACACATCCGTGCCCGGCTCACCGGAATCGCCTGTATCCGGGGCCAGCAGGCGCGCCTGCCCGATCTGGGCCGTGACCAGGCCCTGCGTTCCTTGAAACCACGCGCGCGGGGCAGATGGTTTCAATGCCTACCGCCTCGGCCACGTCTGCATCCGCCGGGCAATCGAAAACGCTCTCGACCGCGCCGGCCTGCCGCAATTTTCCGCCGATCATGATGGCGATGGAATCGCCCAGCGCCAGCGCTTCGATGCGATCGTGCGTCACCACGATGGCGGGTATTTGCACACTGGCCAGCATCTGCCGCAGTTCGGTGCGCATGCGCAACCGCGTAGGCGCGTCCAGCGCCGAGAGCGGCTCATCCAGTAATAAAAGTTGGGGCTGCGACGCGAGCGCGCGCGCCAATGCCACGCGCTGCCGTTCTCCGCCCGAGAGCTGCCGCGGATAGCGATCGGCCAGGCTGCTGAGATCGAAGCGCGCGACCAATGGATCGAGCGCCCAGCCACGCACGCCATACGCGACGTTGCTCCGCACCGTCAGATGCGGGAATAGCGCGTAATCCTGCGACAGATATCCAACGCGGCGCTTTTGCGGAGCGAGATCGATCCCGCGCGCGCCATCGTACCAGACCTCCGCGCCGCACACAATCGATCCCGAATCCGGTGTGTCCAGGCCTGCGATCGAACGGAGCACCGTGGTCTTTCCCGCCCCGGATGGCCCGAACAGCACCAGCACGGAATGTGCCCCCAGCGGCAAGCTCAACGCGGCGGCGATCTCCGGACCGCCGGCATGCCTTTTGCGGATATCGACTGCCAGGTCATTCCCCATAGGGGGGCCAAACCGCCCAGACCCTCCGCCGCAGTCCATAAGTAGCCGCCAGAACCAGAAAGGAGATGCCCAGCAGCAGCAGCGAAGTGTGCATGGCGGCGCTGTAATTGAGCGCCTCCACGTCGTCGTAAATGGAGATCGATACGGTGCGCGTGATGCCCGCCAGGTTGCCTCCCACCATCAGCACCACGCCGAACTCACCGAGCGTATGCGCGAAGCTCAGAATCATGCCGGTGACGATGCTGGGGAGCGCGAGCGGCGCCACCACGCGGAAGAAAGTGGCCGTGCGCGAAACGCCCAGGCACCAGGAAGCTTCGATCAGCCTGCGATCCACCGCCGCAAAGCCCGACGCGAACGGCTGCACCGCGAAGGGCAGACTATACAGCACGGAAGCCACCAGCAAACCTTGGAACGAAAAGGGCAGCATGCCGCCGGTCAGAGCCGCGTACAGCTTGCCCGGCCGGACTATGCGGGCCAATCGCCAGCAGGATATAGAATCCCAGCACGGTGGGCGGCAGCACCAGCGGCAGCGCCACCACCGCTTCCACCAGGAACTTCCAGCGGCGCGGCGAGAACGTGAGCCAATGCGCGGCAGGCAGGCCGATGGCCAGCAGGATCAAGGTGGTCCAGAACGATAGGCGCAGGCTCAGCCAGATCGCTTGCCACTCCATCTACTCTCCGGAGAATCCATATCGCTTCAGAATAGCGCGGCCTTCGGGCGACAGCAGGAAGGCGCGGAAAGCTTGCGCGCCATCGGGATTTTTGGTCCACCGCAGGATCGCGCCGCCTTGCTGGATAGCGCGGATAAGCATTGCGCGGAACCTCCCAGTAGTCGCCCTTCGCCGGCGCTGCCAGGGGCCAACGCCAGCGATAACGCCACGATGCCGATTTCCGCCGCGCCGCTCTCGCCAATTGAAACGTCTGCGCGATATTCTCGCCCATCACCAGCTTGCTTTCACCGCGTCGTAAACGCCTAGCGAGCGCAGGGCGGCCTCCGCCGCGCGTCCGTAGGGCGCATGCGCCGGGTTGGCGATGGCCACGTGATGAACCGCGGGCTGCTTGAGCGCATCGATTCCCAGGCGCTCGACATCGATCCCGGACGCTTTGCCGGTCCAAAGAACGATGCGCCCCACCGCATAAGTGAATTCGCTGCCTGGCACGATCAACCCCTGCTCGGCTAACTTGCGCGGGTATTGCATATCCGCCGATAAGTACAGGTCGAACGGCGCGTGGTTCACCAGTTGCGCGTAAAACAACCCCGAAGACCCATACACCGGCTCGATCCGGATATTGTCATGTTGCTGCTGGAACCCCTTGATCACATCGCCCAGCGCGAACTGCAGATCGGCGGCGGCGGCAATGCGCAACGGAGCGGGCCGGGAGGTGCAGCCCGCCGTCCACAACGCGGCGGTGACAATGGGCGAGATGGGAATGCGTGACACTGTCTTTATAATAACAGTGGCTGCCATGGCTGATACACTGATCCCGTGCCGCGAGCCTTTCTGATCGATACCGATACCGCTTCCGACGACGCCGTAGCGTTGATCATGGCGCTGCGTGCGCCCGACGTGGAGGTGCGCGCCATCACCATCGTGGCGGGCAACGTCCCCGTGGCGCAGGCGGCCCGCAATGCCCTGTACACCGCCGAACTGTGCGGCTCCGATGTGCCGGTCTATCCCGGCGCGCAACATCCGCTGTTGCGCGAATACATGCACGCCGAATGGTTCCACGGCAAAGACGGCTTGGGCGACCACAACTATCCGGCTCCCCGCCGCGCGCCCGGAGCCGACCCACGCGGTGGACGCCATCATCGAAACCGATTCGCGCCAATCCTGGGATCACGCTGGTCACCCTGGGTCCGCTGACCAACATGGCGCTGGCCCTGGCGCGTGCGCCGGAGATTGCCGCCAACGTGGGCCGCGCGGTGGTGATGGGCGGCGCGCCGTGCTGCGAGGGCAACGTCACGCCCGCGGCCGAATACAACATCTGGGTGGATCCGGAAGCCGCGCGCATGGTGGCGCGCTCCGGCCTGCCCATCGAACTGGTGGGCTGGCACCTGTGCCGCGGCGCCGCGGTACTGGATGCCGCCGATATCGAGCACGTGCTGAGCATCGGCACGCCGCTGGCCCGTTTCGCCGTCGAATGCAACAGCACCGCCATGGCGGCGTATCGCGTGCAGACCGGAGAGAACCGGCATCTCGCTGCCCGACCCGGTGGCCATGTCGATTGCGCTCGATCCATCCATCTGCACCTCGCGCCAGCGACCACTATCTGGAAATCGAAACCGCCAGCGAGTTGACGCGCGGCATGACCGTGGTGGACCGCCTGGACATCGCCGGAAACCATCGCAACCGCGCCATTTGGAAGCAGGCGCTGGATCGGCGGCCGGAAGGCGCGGATCTGCTGGACGATCGACGTGCCGCGCTGGAAGCAGGCGCTTTATGGCGCGTTAGGCGGATAGGCCGCCGCTGCGCAACAGTGGTCTCGCCGCGCACGCCGGCGCTGGCTTCCAACTCGCGCAGCAAAACGGACTCCAGCCCCTGAGGATCGAATTCCACTTCGCAGGCGGCCATTTCGGCGTCGCTGGCGCCCTCGAAACACAGCTCGCACACCCCCAAATCACCGGATTCGCAGCGCACCGGAGGACCAAACGTGCGGCAGGTGATGGGCCGCGCCGCGTACAAATCGCAAGTCGCGGTTTCAGGATCGAGCGCGGGGCAGGGGTCATCATCCGCCATGGGCGTCTGGCGGGCGACCACGTGCCTGGGCACACGCCGCCGCACGCGCGCGGCCCGCTCCGGCTCGCGGGTTTCCAACTCAGCGAGCCCGCGCCGCAGCCGTGCGGCATCGAGCTGCGTGATGGGGAACTCGCCCAGGCAGCACTGCGCGCACCCAGGACGGCACATCAGCCACGGCCCGCTTCTGCGCGCCGCTTCGGCGAACGCGGCGTCTACGATTTGGATCAAACGGTCGTCCGGACGAGTCACTTCATTAAGAGTATCAGGCGCGTGCTGTTCGGCACGGAGCAGGGCCTCATCCGCGCACCAGTGGGGCTTTCCGTTACCATCGGCAGACGTCTGCATATTGACAAAAATGAACTCCCCTCTTACGATGCGGTTAAGGCATAGCTAACAAGGAGGTCCCATGGGCGACTTACACCCCGTCTCTTGTAAGTCCGGGTTCAAACTACACGGAGTTGCACTAACCTTCTCCCTTTCTCTCGTCCTGTTCCTTACTCTCCCAATGCAGGCGCAGGAATTTCGCGGCACACTTGAGCGGCCATGTAACCGATCCCAGCGGCGCTCTGATTCCAAACGCCTCGGTTGTGGCTGTGAACAACGATACACACCAATCCTGGACAGCCACAACCACCAGCTCGGGATCATATCAAATTCCGTATATTCTGCCGGGAAACTTATACCGTGACCGTCAAGGCGAACGGATTCAAAGGCATCGGTCCAGGAGAATGTCCGTGCTGCAGGCCGGCGAATCGCCCGTGCTGGATTTCAAACTCGAAGTCGGCGCACTGGCGGAAACTGTCTCGGTCACGGCCACTGCGCCGCTGCTGGATGCCGAAAATGCCGTCGGCAGCAGCGTGCTGCAGACGCGCGAACTCGAGAACGTGCCGATGGCGGGACGGCAAATCTATAACATGATCAACACCGTCCCCGGTTCCCAGTTTCTGCAGACCCAGTTCGGCGCATCCGGATATTCGGGCACACGCGGTTGGGATGTTATCAATAACTACATACTCGGCGGCGGCGTGCAGGGATATCAGCAGTTTACCCTGAACGGCTCCAATATCACGCAGCAGAACAACGGCACCGGCACCTGGCAGCTTGCGCCCAACTTGGATGCTCTCCAGGAAGTGAACGTCCAGACCACTAACTACGATGCGCGCTTCGGCCGGTCGAGCGGCGGCTTCGTGAACATGGTGATGAAGAACGGAACCAACCAGATTTCACGGCGATCTTTACGATTATTTGCAAAACGGGCATCTGGATGCCAATAACTTCGAGAACAACCTCAACGGCATTCCGACCCAGTTAGTGCATGAGAACCAGTTCGGCGGCACCATCGGCGGTCCTATCATCAAGGACAAGGTCTTCTACTTCGGCAGCTTCGAAGGCTATGTCGAAAACATTCCGTTCACCACCTTGACCAGCGTGCCTCCGGCTTACCTGCGTCCGCAGAGCGGCCAGCGGCGTGGATTTCACGCAGAGCCGGCTTCACGATCTTCGAGCCGAACTCGACTTTTTGCAATGGCGGTCCGCTCGGTTTCCAATTGCAACGGCGCGAGCGCATCTCTGCAGCGTGTGCCGTTTCCCAATGACACGATTCCGGCCAACCAGATCAACCCCATCGGCGCTGCCGTTCTGAACCTCTACCCGCTGCCGAACGCCGGCTCCGGTCTGTACAATAACTTCATCGCCAACGTGCCCGATCTATACCGCTACTGGCAACCTATGGGCGCGTGGACTACGACACCAGCGATTCCACCCGCTGGTATAGTCTGTTCGCCTTCCAGCACGGCACGGAATTCCGCAATGTGAGCGGGTTTCCGCCTCCCGCCGAAAATGGCAACATCAACACCATGCGCCAGGAACTGATGGCCAGCCAGGATTATACGCACGTCTTTTCGCCCACCTTCCTGGTGGATGCCAAGGCTCACCTTCTCCCGCTTCCAGGACCACTTCCCGGATGGCGATCTCACATCCACCGTAACGCCCGCAGTCCATCGGCCTGACCATGCCGAAGATTCCCACCACGTGACCTGGACCTGCTGCCGGAATTCACCATGGCCAGTTACCCGCAGGTGGTGGGAAACAATGTCAGCAACGATGCCTACAACAGCACCATACTGGATGTAGATTTCACCAAGACCTGGGGCAAGCATACCTTCCACTTCGGTGGCGAAGCGGCCTACTACCAGTGGGGCACGCCCAACAGCTGTCGGACGTCCGAATGGCTATTTCTACTTCGGCACGCAGTATACGCAGGCGAATCCTTACACCAGGGGCACCATCAGCGGCGTCAACGACGGCATGGGCGTCGCCGATATGCTGCTCGGCTATCCGGATAGCGGTGGAGTCGATTACAACGCCTCGCAGTGGACCACGTTTCCCACTACGGCCTTCTACGCGCAGGATAACTGGCACGTCACATCGGCGCCTGACCATCAATATCGGGCTGCGTTACGACATCCAGTTTGGTCTGCAGGGGCTCGGACTGAACCGCGGCATGTGCTTCACCTGCGTAAATCCGATCACCAACGATCCTGCATTTCAAGCCAATGTGGCCGCGGACACGCCAATCTGGAACTCCGTGGGCCTGAATCCGAATCTCTCGACGGTTTACGGCGGCGTGCTGTTCGCCGGCCACAACGGACAGCCCAACGACGCCTACAATACCGACTACACCAATCATCGGACCGCGCTTCGGTTTCGCCTATCAATTGAATCCGAAGACAGTGGTCCGCGGCGGCTACGGCATCATGTACTCCGTGGGTCTGGAAGGCGGCTCCACGGTCGGGGTATAGCCAGTCGACCGGCTACACGGCGTCCCTGAACGGCAACATCACACCCGATAACAATTTCGCCAGCGGCAATCCGTTTCCGAATGGTTACATCACGCCTTTGGGCGCGGCGTGGCGGGTTGCTGACCGGGGTCGGCAACGGCGCCTCGTTCGATTTTCCCGGACCGGCGCATTCCGCGTTCGCAGCAGGTCTCACTGGGAATCCAGCGCGAACTGCCGGCCAACATGGTGTTGGATGTCCGCTACGCCGGTAACTTCAACGACCGTCTGCGCACCACGGCATGGAGCGGCTCACAGGGTAGTGTCTGGCTGAACGGCACTTGGACCAAGGCCCAACTCCATCAGGCGATAGCCAACCCGAATCTGTACAACTCACAGGTCCCCAATCCGTTTTACGGCGTTCCCAGCGTTCCGGCCGGAACCTATCTGGGATCGTCGCCGACCATCCCCTATTTCTACCTGACGTTGCCTTGGCCGGAATTTCCAGGTCCGCTGGGCGACTATGACGACCCGCTGGGCAAGAGCTACTTCAACTCTCTGCAGGTGCAACTCAACAAGCGCCTCTCCCACAACGTCAGCTTTCGCGCCAACTACACTTATTCCAAGACCATGGTGGCCGGAGGTTATCTGAACGGCTGGCCTTACCAGGATCCCAGCCTGTTGTACGAGATTTCGCCCAACGATCGCACGCACGTCTTCACCCTGAGCGGTGTATACGATCTTCCCAAATTCGACGGCGGACTCCGGCGGCATGAAGGCCCTCGGTTATGTGGTCAATCATTGGCGGCTGGCTAACGTGCTGCTGGTCGAAACGGGCTTTCCGGAGGGCCTGCCAGGGGGAATCTACAATTCGTCGCACAGTTACACACCCGATGGCGGCTCCACCATGTCGCAGTGGATTTATAACTGCAATGGCGATCCTACCGCCTGCTACCAAACCTCGCTGCCCCCATTCGTCCTCTCGCAGGAGCCGGGCCAGATCGGCTCGCTGCGGCAGCCGCAGAATGTCAACCTGGATATCACGCTGGAACGCGAGTTCCCCATTACGGAGCGATGGAAGCTCCAATTCCGCGGAGAAGCGGACAACATGCTGAATAGCGTCCTGTTTGGCAGCCCGATTTGAATCCCTATGACGGCCCGCCGGTAAAGCAGGCGAACGGTTCGTGGCAGGGCTTCGGCACCATCGCGCCCTTCCAGCTCAACTTCCCCAGAATCGTAAAGTTATCTTTGAAGCTGTTCTTCTAAGCTGCTTTTGGTGCGCGAAGGGACGAGGCGGGCGGCAGACTGATTCGCTATCGGCGGAAGCCCTCGCCACCATCAAGCCGAAAGAAACGGTCAACCGCCACCAATGCGGCGCGACCGGGGGTGCACGTATGTATTCGATGGGAGGAAGCGTTTTGACCGACGCTAAACAAGCGCCAGTGCCGGGCGATTTTTCCCTCACCGCGGAGAACTAAATTCCGCGGAATACTCCTGGGAAAGGCCCGTGATAGACGGTAGCAGGATCAGAAGATACCGTCCACTTTGCAGCGGCCTGACTTTGAAGTTCTCCTGAAAATTTGGAAACGCCTGTAGTACTTGATCCATTTCAAACTTTGTCAGCTCGGACGCCAAATCCCCTTCTTTTCGCACCTTAAGACGAACATCTCCGCGCGCGAACAACCCCTGGCAAAGAAACGAACCGGGATCATTGGAAGTGTATCCCGCGCCGTCAGAAGCAGGCCTGGACTGCAGAATGGTCGGCTGCATGTTCCTCATATCCGGACAGACACCTGTAACTGCACAAGCCACTCCCCCTAAAAGAGCACCCGCTGGGTCTTTGGCTTCCTTATTCTCAATGACCTGCATAGCAGATCTAATTTCTTTTGATCTGCAAATGTCGCCCGACTGAGGATGATCCACAGGTGTTATAGATGGTGCTTCCGTCAGCTCAATCGAAACGCGCAAACTTCCCTTATTATCAGCAAATGCATTTGGAAGGTCATTCATGCTGAGAAAAAGCTCCCCGGAGACCGAACTTACTCGTGAATAGTTGCTGCCTATAGAAAAGATGGTCGAATCTATTTTGCCGATGAGTGAAGCAAGATTGGCCGATGGAAGTAGAGTACCTGCCATGCGGAACCCTTGGAAGCCATCCGGCCCAACGAATCGAGGTTGACCGCCGCCATTGGACCACTGTCCAGAAGCCATAATTCTGAGGACTTGACCCGCGCCGACAGTGATCCCGGTATCAACCCACCTGACGTCCGCCGGAGCCGTCAACTGCTGCCTTTGAGCCCGTACGGGGAGGGCATTGCAAAATAGGATCAGCACGCAGGTGCACGGAACGCCAAATAATCGAATTGTCATGCGCCGCCGCCAATGATTGCGTTAAATAATGAGTGAAGATAATCGCGTAAGATGCCAATGATTATAACAAAGAACGTGTCATCGGATGGTGTACAGATCCAGATCGCGCGCGAGTTCGCTGTGGGCATCCAGCGTCAATGGTTGCGCGCCCGCGGTGCCCATGGTCTCCGCATCCGGAGACATGTATTCAAAGGTGGCGAGGATGCGATAGGTCCCCGGCGCCAACCCTTCGAAACGGTATTGGCCGTGCATGTCGGACGTGGCTGCACGCAGGTCCGCGATACGCTGGTCCGTGGTGAGATTATAAGCTTCGAGATACACGGGCGCGCCTGAGACCGCGCCGTCCGGGCCTTTCACGATGCCGTGCACGGCGCTGGCGCCGGCGGAGAGCAGGAAGCGCAGTCCACCGTAGCCTGGCGACAGAATTTCCTGCCAGCCGTCGGGGCGCCCGCGGTTCGCCCCGGAGAGGGCGGATACGGAACCCGCCAGGCCCGAAACGTAGTAACCCGCGGGTGGGTCTAATAGCGCCTGCCAGCGGCCAACCGGGATGGTGGCCACGCCGTTCGCTACAGTCAGCACGGACGGCGGTCCGTCGCCAGAGAGGTCTCCCGCCCGCAGCCGGAGTTCGATCGAAGCGTTAGCCGCCATGCCAGAGACCGTCACTGCGGCGGCGCCCCGCAGAATGAGCGTAACGCCAATATCGGCGCCCAGCGAGACACGCTGGTACGCGCCTACAAACTGATTCCCCGGAGCCGGCTCGGCGGGGGACTGCGCGAAGAGTTCATAATCTCCGGGCGGGAGATGCGCAAACCGGTATGAGGACGCCATCACCTTCCTGCGCCCCGTCTCGGAGACCACGGTGAGCGCCACGTCTGCGCCCGGCGGAATCCTTTCCACAACGGCGGAAATGCTGTACAAGCGCCCTTCGAGCGGCCGAACATCGATCTCGCTCGCGTCCTGCTCGGGCAGTAAGTCCACGGTGCGCGCCTGTTCCAATTTGCCGGTCTCTTTGGAAAAAGTCGGCAGATACGATCCCTCGTTCGATTCCTCGCCGGCAGTGCGTACAGTGTAGCTGCCCGGTTCGAGACCGTGCAAACGATAGATGCCGCGCTCATCGCTGGTCGCATGTGCAACCATCTCGGGCGGCTTGGAGTTACGGTACGCGATCACCTCATGGCTGGGAAGACCTTCGTCATTCTCGTCCAGCAGCGTTCCGCTAATCGCGCTGTACCGCAGCAGCCGGATATTGAGGAAGACGCGGGCGTCCTCGTCGAGGATGATCGGCACGCCGGCCGAATTCCAGCGCTTCTGACCATATTCGGAGGGCATGAAGTGGTTGCGCGATGCCCTTACGATGTAGGCGCCCGCGGCGAGCGAATCGAACCCGAACGCTCCATGGACGTCCGCGCGCATGGATTTCGTGGCGCCCGGCGTTCCCGCGACCGGCTGCACGGTCAAGCGCGCGCGAGCCAGGGGCTTGCTCGTGAGGTTCTCGACCACCACGCCGCGAATCACGGCAGCCTGCAGGGAGACCGCAGCCATCGCGGCGATGAGAATTGGCCGCATAACTCTAGGGACGATCTGGAGCCTCTCGGCGTTGATTTTTTCGTTTCACGTCACATTGTGTTGCATTCCGTTGCGCCTCGTCGCGTGGGGCGGCGCAGACAGCCTCGTTCCCGACTTCAGCATAGCAGGCCATTTCAAGAGAATTACCGGGCCAGAGCGCGATGGGCGATTGTTTTCAGTCGCTTGAGAGGATGCCGTCTCTCGTGATCATGGCATCCGGCCCGCAGTTCGCCGCGCTCTACGACTCATACACCCAACGCCCGCCTACCATGGTCCTTTCGATGGGTATGTCGATCAACGACATGGGATCCACGCGCAGGGGATCGCGCCCCAGCACCACCAGATCGGCCAGCTTGCCCGCGGTTATGCTGCCCTTGCGGTTCTCGTCGAACGATGCGTACGCGCCATTGATGGTGCCTACGCGGCTCGAAAGGCCCGGGCAGATAGTCCGAGGACTGCGTCACTCGAATGCCCGCGTCCAGAAAACTGCGCACGCGAACATCCAATTCAGGCGTTCTGCGCCGTATCCGCTCGATCAGCCGCGGGTTCACCACCGTGCAATGCTCCAGGCGGTAGCGCGGATCGCGGCTGGGCATTTCGCGCTGCAGGCGCTCGTAGATGCCGAGCATCATGTCGATGGCCGCATCGCCGTTGGCGTGCGTGGCGATCTGCCACCCGGCCTGGCGCGCTTTTCGCGCGATGGCGTATAGCTCGTCCGCGCTCGCCACCTGGATACCGTGGTCGTTCGGCCGGCCCACGTAGGGCTCCGTCAGCCACGCAGTGCGCTCCGAAATGGAGCCGTCGGCGACCAGCTTGATGGCTCCCACCCGGACCCACTCGTCGCCAATCCGGTGCGTACGCCCGCCGCGCTCATGCGGTCCAGAAACGGGTAGGCCAGGAAGCGGTACACGCGGAACGCGAGATCGCCCGCCTCCCGCGCGTGCTGATTGGCCAGTAGATCCTCGGGCGTTCCCTGGCACTCGGTGGAGGACGTGATGCCCGTCCGCACCAGCATCTGCGAGATTAGCTTGATGCCCTTCCGCATTTCGTCGCGCGTGAAGTTGGTGGGCAGAGGTTTGCGGAAGGGTTCGGTGGCCTTTTCCCGCAAGCCGCCGGTGAGCCGCCCCGTGGCCGGATCGCGATCGAATTTGCCGCCTGGCGAATCGGCAGCCTCTTCGGGGATTTCGGTCCGCCTCAGCGCGAGCGAGTTCACATAGGCCGTGTGGCCGCCGCGATGCTCGATGAACACCGGGTTTTGCGGAGCCGCCGCATCCAGGTCTTCGCGCGTCAGCTTGCGGCCTTCGCTCGTCTTCGTATCGTCGTATTTGAACCCGATCACCCAGTCGCCCGGCGGCGTCTTCGCCGCGCGTCCGCGGATCGCGTTCTGTATATCGGCGATGGAGCGCAAATCGCAGTCCACCCACTTCAGGTGCCGGATGCCCGCATAGGACGGATGCGAGTGCGCATCGATGAATCCGGGGACGATGGTCTGGCGCCGATATCCACCCGCCGCACTCCGGCTTTCGCCAGGTGGCCGATTTCGTCGTTCGAACCCACGGCCAGAAAACGCGCGCCGGCGACCGCCACGGCCTGCGCCCGCGGTTGCGCGGCATCCACCGTCATCACGTTGGCGTTATATAAGATTTGATCCGGCTCAGTTTGCGCGCCGCTTCCGATCACCGCCGCGCTCATGCCGGCCAGAAACGCGCGACGCGATGGCGGGGGTGTTTGCATGTCAGTCGCCGATCACCGAACCAAAGGGAACCCAGGTCTTGCCATCGAACTTCATCAGGAACAACTGCTTGATCGGCTGATAGTCGCTCGCGCTCGTTCGGATGCGGATGCCGGGGCGAAGCATCCCCAGTTCCAGGTCGAGGCTGGCCGCTTGTTTCATGATGTTTCGACGGGTCAGATTGTCGCCGCATTTTTTCAGAACTTCGACCAACGCCTGCGCGCGTTCATAGCCGGCAACATTATTTTGATCCCGGAGGCTGGCCTCCGGATTATACTTCTTCATCCACCCCAGAAACTCCTCGACCGCCGGGTCGCTTCGCGCTTGCGCAGAGAGCCAGCCCTTGGATCGGGCGTTCGAGATAATTCCGGCAGCTTTCTCAAGGCCCGCAGGTTCCAGGAACGCGGCCACCGAGAGAGACGCGTTGGGAATGAACTGGAGAGGGCGCCAGCCCGTATCGTAGATCTTGCCAATAGCCTGGGCGGTAAAGCTTCCCACCGACATGTTGAGTAAAACGTCTGCGCCCGAGTTTTTGAGCGCTAGAATCTGCGGATCGAGTGTTCGGTCCGAATCCTGGTAGGAAACCTCCTTAACGATCATGGCCGCGGCCTTGTCGCCGAGCCCGTCATGTATGCCGGCGAGATATTCCTTTCCGGCATCGTCATTGGCGTACAGAATCGCGACTTGGGCATGGGGCCGGGTCTGCCGGACATATTTCGCATACACCAGCCCCTCGGTCCGGTAGGTAGCGAAGAAGCCCATGGTCCACGGGAAGTGCGACGGGTCGTCGAACACCGCAGAGCTGGATTGGACGAAAAGTTGGGGCACGTCTTCGTAGTTCATGTAGGGGCGGATCGCCAGGTTTGCCTCAGTCCCGAAAGAACTGAAGATGAGCAAGACGCCATCCTGTTCGACCAGCTTGCGCGCCAAGGCCAGAGACTTCGCGGGGTCGGACGCGTTGTCGACGCTGAGGAAGTCGATCTTGCGCCCGTTAACGCCGCCGCGATCGTTGATCATTTGAAAGTAAGCGGTCTCCGCGCGCGCGATAGAGGAGTATTCCTTGGCAACGCCTGTATAGGAGTTGATGCTGCCGATTTTGATCTGGGTGTCGGTCGCGCCCGGATCGTAAGTCCTCTGCGCCCATGCCGGCCCGGCCACAGTTGCGCTGAGCACGATGGCCACGCTGCCAGACGCAAGATTTTCGTTCTTGTCCATATTACACCGAGTCCGGTTTACTCCGCCGCCACACCGCAAACGCCGCCACGCCGCTCGCCAGCACGCCCAGCCCGCACAGCACGAAGATCCAGCCGGATGTGGCGAACACATACAGCCATCCCACCAGCGCCAGCACGCTAGGCAGCGGATACAGCCACATGCGGAACGGACGCCGCACATCGGGGCGCGTTTTGCGCAGCACTTCCACCGCCGCAATCTGTCCGATGAACTGGATCAGAATCCGCGCCGTCAGCAGCGCTGAAACCACCCAATCGAGGTTCAGCATCCCGCCTGCGATGGCCAGGCCGCCAATCAGCAGCAGCGAAATATACGGGAAGCCGCCTTTGGGATGCAGCCGCGCAAACGGTTTCCAGAAGTAGCCATCGAGGGCCGCCGCGTAGGGTACGCGGCTGTAGGCCAGCAACAACGCGAACACGCCGGCGACCGACGACCACAGGATGAGCAATGTCACCGCCCCGCCCGCCCACGGCCCATAGATCAACTCCATGAAGCGCGCCGCCACGAACTTCGATTGCGCCGCCTCGCGCCACGGCACCACGGCCATGATGGCGAGCGTCATCAGCGCATAGATGGCGCCGACCACCAGCACCGATAGCACGATGGAGCGCGGCATCACCTTCTCCGGCTGGCGCACTTCGCCGCCCACGAAACAGATTCCGTAGTAACCCAGGAAGTCATACATGGCGATCAGCGTGGCGCCGCCGAGTCCCGCCATGAAGGCCGGCGTGATGGTGAAGGCATGCGGCGGAAAGTCGAAAGCCAGCCGCGCGTTAAAGTGCGTGAAGCCGGCGAAAATGATCCACGCCACCGTGGCCAGCATGCCGATCCACAGCACCACCGTCAGTCTGCCCACCGCGCGGATGCCGCGGTAGAGCAGCACCACCACCAGTACGCCCACCACAGCCGCCGCCAGGCGCATCTCCCACACGCCCATGCCGCGGCGGAAGTAGCTCAGGTATTGTGCGAAGCCGATGTAGCCGGAGGCGATTTCGAGCGGCCCGCTGAAGATGAATTGCCAGATGAAGAGGAACGGCAGCAAGGCGCCCAGCCGCGTCCGGCGGAAAGCCTCGCGCAGGTAGAGATAGCTGCCGCCCTCGCTGGGCATGGCGGCCGCAAGTTCGGCCCACACCAGGCCGTCGCATAGCGCCAGCACCGTGCCCACGGCCCAACCCAGCATGCACTGCGGTCCGCCCATGGCGCCGATCAGCAGGGGGATGGTCACGAACGGCCCCACCCCGACCATGTTGCTCATGTTCAGGGCGGTGGCTTCGAGCAACCCCAGCCCGCGCGTTAATCCGTGGCGTTCGGCCATCTTAGATCTTACGACAGCCGGGCGCGCGGGCGAGCGTGGGCTAATGTAAGGAGCGCCGGATCTCGGCTTCCTCTGGGCTGGCCTCGATACTCACCATGTGGGGGTCCGCGGAATCCACCACGCGAACGCCAGGTTCCGCCGCGACTGCCTCCAGGGCGGTGGGAACACCGCTGAGGCGACGGTCGCGGCGGGTCGCTACCAGATATCGGCCCATAATACGATGGTCACACGTGAGGCAGTCCGCGCCCCTCGTATTTCACCGGTAAACCGATGGGCCGGCAGTGCTGCGCCAGCAGGTTGCGGGCAGCCGTGGTCCGGTACTGGCCGCGCGTCGTCGAGGGGTAGTGTGCGTCTTTGCGAAAATCACCGCCGGGCGCCACAAGCCGCCGGGCTCGCCACGAGGTACCCCATCTCCATGTAGAGATCGGTGGCGCCCTCGTGGTCGGGAACCGTGGATACGATGCCCACGCCGGGACCCGCGCATGCGAGCGTCGGGCCGAAAGAACTGAAGGCGGCCAGAAACAGGTTTTGCCGACCCATCATGGACGGGTCCTGTGGCCGGTTGCTCGCCGAGAAGGTACGGCGGGCGCCCAGCCGGTCTGCCCTACCGCGGAGACCGACGCATTCCGGGTATCTCCCGGATCGTCGATCGGACCGCTGCAATTGCCGGCGGAGCAGATGCAGAGAGTGCCACGCTCCACGGCATCTCGGATACAATCTTCTTCCGTGGGCGACGGCGGACCGCCGCCGAAGCTCATATTGATGAGATCGCAACCATGGTCGCGGGAAAGCGCGTCGATGGCGTTCACAGTTTGTCGATCTCGGTAATGCCATCGTCAGGTCCGTTGAAAACCGCGCGTCGTAGAGGCTCGCGAGCGGGGGCCATGCCCGCGTAGCGCCGGCAGCAAAATATCAAAGCGTTGTTGTATTATGTCCGAGGAGGCAACCTATGTTTACACCCGATCAAGCCAAAGAACTGTCTATGGTCTTCATGCAGAGCCTGGGCAACGAAATTCCCACTACGCGGCGCGTGCTGGCGGCCGTTCCGGAATCCCAGCTCGATTTCACGCTGGGCGAGAAAGGACGCACCGCACGCGATCTGATGTGGCACATCGCGCGCAGCGAGAAGTGGTTCGGCGATGCGGTCGTTAACGCCAATTTCCCCATGGACGCGGACCCGCCGGCTCCGGCTACCGCCGCCGAAATCGTGGCGTATTACGATCAGAATGTGCCCTCCCTCACCGACAAGCTCGCCACGCTTTCAGGCGAGCAACTGGCCACACCGACGAGTTTCTTCAACGTCTTCACTCTGCCATTGGTGTTGTATATGGACTTCTGGATCAAGCACACCGTGCACCATCGCGGCCAATTAAGCAGTTACCTGCGCGCCATGAACGCGCACGTGCCCAGCATCTACGGCGGCAGCGCGGACGAGCCGTTTGCCATGCCCGCGAGTGCGTAAACCAATGAGCGGCGTACGGGTACTGGTTGGCACACGCAAAGGCGCGTTCATCCTGACGTCGGACGGGAAGCGCGAAAAATGGGACGTCAGCGGTCCGCATTTCGCGGGCTGGGAGATTTATCACCTGAAGGGATCGCCGGCGGATCCGAACCGCCTCTATGCGTCGCAGTCCAGCGGCTGGTTCGGACAGCTGATCCAGCGCTCGAACGACGGCGGCAAGACCTGGGAGCCGGTGGGCAACAAGTTTGTCTACGACGGCGTGCCCGGCACTCACCAGTGGTACGACGGCACGCCGCATCCGTGGGAGTTCAAGCGCGTCTGGCATCTGGAACCGTCGCTGACCGATCCGGATACGGTCTACGCCGGAGTGGAAGATGCCGCCTTGTTCCGCTCGACCGACGGCGGGCAGAACTGGCAGGAACTTTCCGGACTGCGCGGCCACGGCTCGGGACCGCACTGGCAGCCGGGCGCCGGCGGCATGTGCCTGCACACCATCATTCTCGATCCCGAGCGATCCGCAGCGGATGTTCATCGCCATCTCGGCCGCGGGCGCCTTCCGCACCGACGACGGCGGCGAGACGTGGCGGCCGATCAACCAGCGGGCTGCATTCCGAATACATTCCCGATCCGACGGCCGAGGTCGGCCACTGCGTTCACCGCATCGCCATGCACCCGTCGCGTCCGGACGTGCTGTTCATGCAGAAGCACTGGGACGTGATGCGCAGCGACGACGCCGGCGACTCGTGGCACGAGGTGAGCGGAAACCTGCCGACCGATTTCGGCTTCGCGATCGACGTGCACGCGCACGAGCCGGAGACCATCTACGTGGTGCCGATCAAGAGCGACTCGGAGCATTTTCCGCCGGAGGGAAAGCTGCGCGTCTACCGCAGCCGGACGGGCGGCAACGAGTGGGAGGCGCTCACCAAGGGCCTGCCGCAAAGCGACTGCTACGTCAACGTGCTGCGCGACGCCATGGCGGTGGATTCGCTCGATTCGTGCGGCGTGTATTTCGGCACCACCGGCGGGCAGGTGTACGCGTCGGCCGATGCCGGCGACAACTGGGCGCCGATCGTGCGCGATCTTCCGGCCGTGCTTTCGGTCGAGGTGCAGACGCTGCCATGATCCGCGTGGTGCTGCCGGCGCATCTGCGGACGCTGGCGCGCGTCGACGGCGAGGTGCAACTCGAGGTCGCAGGGTCCGGCCACGCAGCGGTCGGTGCTGGATGCACTGGAGGCGCGCTATCCGATGCTGCGGGGACGATCCGCGACCACGTCACGCAACAGCGCCGGCCGTTCGTGCGGTTCTTCGCCTGCGAGGAGGATCTGTCGCACGAATCGCCGGACGCGCCGCTGCCGGAGCCGATCGCGTCGGGCTCCGAGCCTTTTCTGGTGGTCGGCGCCATCGCGGGCGGATAGGCTATTAGCGGGACGACATGCGGCGAATGACCGTACCGTGCATTTCAGGCGTGGCGCGGGTGCCGCCGCTCGATTCGCGCGGAGTGCGCGGCGTTGCGTGGCGGGCCGTGTGCGGCGGTTTCACCGCTAGGCGGCGGGACTTCGACCAGATAATCGTATACTCCCAGGCGGCGCTCAAGCGGATCCGGCGGAATGATGACGTGTTTCTCCAGGATGGTGCACCCTTCCACTTTGTCACCCGGTTCATGCGCGAATCGGGAACGAACGGTTTTGGTTAGCATTTACTTACTATGGTAGCGGATTACGGCGGCGGATGCGTGCTCGCCCTATTGTAAGGCCCAGCGCCAGGTGCGCAGATTGAAGCTACTTGGGCCATAATGCCGTTATATATGAAACGACTCGCTTGGAGCTCTTTGCTTCTGTTCATGGCGGCTACCTGGCCCGCCGCCGCGCAAAGCTGGGATACCAGCGGAAATGGATTGCTGAATGGCACGTACTACTTCCGCCAGGTCATGTGGCTCGGTGGGTATAATTCCGCCAATAATCTCCAGGAAGCCATAGCGGTTTACGGCAACATCGTTTTCAGTGGTAATGGAACCTATACCCTCACCGCAAAGGCTGCCGATGCGGCCGAAAACACGGTCACATCGATTACCGGCAGCGGAACCTACACCATCGAAGCCAGCGGCTACGGTTACATGTCCACACCGCTCCAATTCGTTTACTCCAAATTCGAGGGCGATGAGATCCGTTTGCTGGTGTCCCCATCCAAAGTCGTGGTAGGGAGCACGACCGATAACAACAACGGTTATAACGACCTGTTTCTTGCAGCGCCGGCGCCCACATCGACGCCTTCGTTGCGAGGGCACATTTTCCGTTATCGGTGTAGGCATTCCCGCGCTGACCCTTGACTTGATCCACACGCGCGCTTACTCATTTACTATGACGGGCACCAGCAGCACAGTCACCACCACGGCCCTCACCGGGGCCCTCGGGTTGAACACCACAGCGATGACGCAGCCGGCTTTCTCCGGGGTGAAGTATTCTGTCAGCGCCGGCGCTGCGGCTGTGACATTCGGTAACGAGCTGACGACCGCCAATCTCGATAGTAACCTGATGTCCGGCACCAAATACTTCTATTTCTCGCCCGATGGTAATTTCTTTTTCGGCGGCGATCCCGAGGATACCGACTTCATCGTCGGCGTGCGCCAGGGCTCCAGCGGTTCCTTCGCTGCGCAAATTCCGTACTACACAGGCGGTTTCTTTCAGGACGATTCCCAGTTCAGCAGTTGCGGCTGTGCCTGGCTCAACAGCACCTACGGCGGATATGACGTCCTCACAGATGCGAACAACGGGCAGATTCTGGCGCATCAGCGGGATAACGTGGTGGGCCCGCCACGCGGCAGCTTCCTCGAAGATTACACCTACTCCGTTCCGCTAAGCGTGTCGGGCGGCACGTACACCGATTTCGACAACCAATACTTCTTCGGCCCGGGTGGCACATTCGCGATCGGCTTTGCGAATGCGAGCTCCGGATTCCTGGGGATCGAGGTCCTGATGGAGGGGCCCGCCTACACGTCGGCTCCCACTTCCGCGCCCTATATCTATCCGACCGGCATCGTGAACGCAGGCTCTTTCGCCCCCTTCACCGCGGAGTTCGCGCCCGGAGAATTCATCTCGATCTTCGGGGCCAACTTGGCAACTACAACGGCGACAGACCCCACTCTCCCCACCGGTTTGGGTGGCGTCGCAAGTGCTGGTGAATGGAGTCCGACGGCCGTCCGTTACGTCAGCCCCGGCCAGGTCAACGCGGTGATCCCGCTGGGCATCACACCGGCATCGCCTCGATTCAGGTGGTCAACAGTTTGGGAACATCGAACACGGTAAGTAACTACGTGGGGGTGACCCAACCCGGCATATTCAACAGTGCAACCTCCGCGCCAGCCGTTTTCCACGGCAACGGTCCGATCGTCAGCGCTTCGAACCCAGCCGTGATCGGTGAGGAATTGGCGGTTTATCTGACGGGCCTTGGCACGCTGGACTCCTCGGGCAACGCCACCAACCTCCGCTACATGTCAGTCGATTTCTCCGGCGTGACCGGCTACCATTGACTACGCTGGCATTGAGCCGGGAACTCCACTCGCGGTCGGGGCCGGATACCAGATGAACGTGACCGTGCCGAGCGGAACGACTTCCGGGCTGAATTATCTGGATATCGGAGGACTGGGCAGCTACAACGGCGAAGCGCTCATTTGCGTTACCAGTTGTCCCGACTCGTCGCTTCGAAGCAGAGTGCAGCCTCGCTTTCCCGATTCGCCCAGGGCCAAATGACGAGCTCGTGCTGATATCCTTAGAAAAACGCAGGAGGAGTCAATGCCCTTTCGCTACGCCGCCCGGACATTGACCAAGAGTCCTGTCTTCGCCGCCACCGCTATCATCACCATCGCCTTGGGCATCGGCGCCAGCACGGCCATCTTCAGCGTGGCCAACGCCGTGTTGCTGCGGCCGCTTCCTTACAAGAATCCGGACCGGCTGGTCTTCGCCATCTCGGACATGCGCAAACGCAACGTGAAGGACTTCCCGTTCTCCAACGCCGATTTCATCGACCTGCGCAACGGCGCTGGGCGGCATGTTCCAGGACGTGGGCGGCGTTTTTACCGGGCGCGCCACTGTGCCGCTGCGAGGACGGTTCGCCGGAGCAGATCCGCTGGGCTGTCGTCACTCCCAACTTTTTCCGCATGATGGGCGGCATCCAATCGCGCGCGGCCGCGACTTCACCGAAGGCGATGGATTGCCGCAGCCCGCCCAGCCTGCGGCCCCGCCGGTGCGACGCCCGCCAGGCCCCGGCGCTGCCGCAGATGGCCATACTGAGCTACGCCTACTGGCAGCGGCGCTTCGGCGGCAGGGACGCATCCATCTCGGCCGCCCCATGCCCGGCCCGCGGCAACAACACCCAAATCGTGGGCGTGCTCAGGCCCGGCTTCGAGCTGCTATTTCCGCCCGATGCCAACCATGGAGCAGCGGCCCGATATCTGGTGGGCCAATCGCCTGGATTATGACAACGCCAACCGTAACGGCGTATCGATGCACGCCATCGGCCGGCTGAAAGACGGCGTCGCCGATCGAGCAGGCGCAATCCGCCGTCGACCGCGTGGCCGCCGCACTGCGCCGCAACTTCATCATCCACGAGACCTCCGGCTGGTTCATTCGCCTGGAGCCCATGCATCGCCACGTGGTGGCGGAAGTGCGGCCCGCGCTGCTGGCGCTGATGGGCGCGGTCGATTTTTCTGCTGCTGATCGCCTGCGCGAACGTGGCCAACCTGCTGTTGGTGCGCGCATCGCTGCGCGAGCGCGAACTGGCCATCCGGACGGCACTGGGCGGAGGCTGGTGGCGACTGGTCAGCCAGACGCTGGCCGAAGCATTGCTGCTGGCCTTCTGCGGCGCGGTGCTCGGCCTGGGCCTCGCGTGGGCGGGCATCCACGAGTTGCGCGCGATTGCGCCCGCCAGCCTGCCGCGCCTCGATACCATTGCGATCGATCCGGCAGTGGTCGGCTTCGCGGCCCTGGCGGCGCTGGCCGCGGCGGCATTATTCGGTCTGGCTCCCGCGGTGCGCGCTGTGCGGCCCAGCATCGCTCCGCTGTTGCGCGCGAGCGGCCGCAATGCGGGATTGAGCGGCGGTGGCTGGCTGCGCAACTTCGTGGTGGTCGCGGAGGTGGCTCTCTCGTTCGTGCTGCTGATTGGCTCCGGGCTGATGTTCCGCAGTTTTCTGGAGCTGCAGCGCATCAACCCCGGCTTCAATCCGCACGGCCTGCTGACATTTACTGCTGCTGGGAGGCCGCGGCGGGCCAACAGCCGCAGGAGCGCGCGGCGCGCCAGCGCGAGATTCAAATGCGCTTGCAGAGCATCCCCGGCGTCGACGCCGTGACCGCTTCGTTTCCTTTCCCGCTCGCGGGCGGATTCAACCCCATCCGTTGGGGACTGGAGCCGGCTCTCACAGACCCAAGCAAATTCCAGGCGGTCGATTTCCAATTCGTGCTGCCGGGTTACTTCGAAGTGCTGCATACGCCGCTGCTTGCCGGGCGCACCTTCACGGATGCCGACAACGCGCCCGACCGGAAAGGCGTGGTCGATCGATCGGTTGCTGGCCGCAAAGGCATTCCCTGGCGCAATCCGCCGTGGGCAAGCGGCTGCTGATCCGCGTGCGCACGCCCGAGCCGGAATGGGTGGAAGTGCTCGGGCGTGGTCGCGCATCAGCGCGATACTTCGCTGGCCGTGCCGGGCCGTGAGCAAATCTACTTCATGTGATGGTTTCCTGGGGCATGGCGCGGCCCGCTACTGGGCGATTCACACGGCGGGCGATCCGGCGAAATATGCGTCCGCCGTGCGCGCGGCCATCGGCGGGCTCGATCCGCATTTGCTGGTCAGCCGAGATGCAGCCAATGGATGCGCTGGTCGAGCACGCGCAGGCTTCCACGCGCTTTTCGCTGTTACTGATCGGCGTATTCGCGGGTGTGGCGGCGCTGCTCGCGGGCGTGGGACTCTACGGCGTGCTTTCGACCGTGGTGCGGCAGCGCACGCCCGAGATCGGCGTCCGCATGGCGCTGGGCGCGGCGCCCGCGCAGCATCTTCAGCCTGGTGGTGGGGCAAGGGCTGCGGCTCAGCGCGGCGGGCATTGCGCTAGGTCTGCTGGCGGCGTTCGAGCTGACGCGCGCCATGACCAGCATGCTGGTGGGCGTCAAACCGACGGACCCCGCTACTTTCGTATCGATGGCGGTGCTGTTTTTGCCATTGCAGCGATCGCATCGTGGCTCCCCGCGCAGCGGGCCGCGCGGCTCGATCCGACGTCGGCACTGCGGGAGGAATAGCAGACTCCCTCTAGCGAGCCGTTCTCACTTCACCCATTCCGCGAGCAGATCGCGAGCACTCACTGATGCGCGGATGTGAGAAGTTGGATACGAGGACACCGAGTGAACGCGACGAGGTCCATGTGGGTCGTATCTTTTCTTGGCTCTGGTCTGTGCGCTGGAAACGCCTTCGCGCAATCGGTCGATAAGGAGCCTGCCGCTGTCGTCGAGCTTGGAGGAGCTCCTGGCTGGAATCTCACAGGCGGCGGATGGAGCTTCGGGGGCTTCGGCCCAAGCGTCGCGGTTGAAGTTACGCCGATTGAGAACTGGTTGGAACTTGAGACAGGCGTTACGGCGACTTTCGGCCATCACTCAACAGAATGGGACACGGACCTTCTGTTCAAAAAGCCTTGGACCCTCTCCAAGAAAGTGGAGTTTATGTTCGGGGTTGGTCCGGAATGGGTTCATACAAGGAAATACAGCATGACGACGAATTCAATCGCCGGCGAAGCCGTGTTGGATTTTATGTTCTGGCCCTCCGCGAAGCATAGATTTGGCTGGTACCTGGAACCGGGCTACGAATACAACTTCGGGCGTGGACATGAGCGATCGGTTGGCATGAGCGCTGGCCTACTGATCGCGATTCGATGAGGCTGGATGCGCTGCCGTGTAAAATAAGCGGAAGTATGACTGATGAGCTGCGCCAGGATATCCGCTACGGCCTGCGCATGCTGGCCGCGATCGCCGGGCTTCACGGCCGTCGCGCTGATCTCGCTTAGCCTGGGCATCTGCGATCGCCACCTGCGCCTACAGCGAGATGAACGGGCTGCTGCGCGATCTTCCGGGCGTGCCGAAGCCGGATGAGTTGGTGTCGCTGCAAGCGCCGTCGTCGTATCCCGCATACCAGCGCTACCGCGAGTTGGGCGACCTGTTCTCATCCACCTTCGCGTACGTCGCGCCGGTGCCGTTCGGCGTTTCGACGCGGCGGGCGCAGCGAGCGGACGTGGGGCCACCTGGTCACGCCCTCGTACTTCTCCACGCTGGGCGTGCACCCGTCATTGGGCCGCTTCTTCGACCGCGCCGACGAACAGCCCGGGCAGGCGCCGGCCGTGGTGGTCAGCTACCGGTTCTGGCAGGAGCACCTGGGATCCGATCGCGGCCGCCATTGGAAAATCGCTGCGCATCAACGGGTATCCGTCGTCCATCATCGGCGTGGGGCCGAAGGAGTTTCTGGGCGCATCGCCGGCGCTGTTCGCGGCGGACCTTTGGCTGCCGGTGACGGCGGACGCGCGCCTGGCGCCGGAGCTGGCGGACAACGCGCTGGAACGCCGGGACCTGACCATGTTTCAGGTGGTCGGGCGCTTGCGGCCGGGCGTCACCGAGGCCGCGCGCGGAAGCGGAACTGGATGCCGTCGCGCAGCAAATGCAGCAGTCCTACGGCGAGGCGGGCAGGGACCAGAAAGGGCGCCGCGTGCTGCTGCTGAGCGCCGGCAAGGTGATTCCGCTGCGCAAACAGGACCTGCCGTTCTTCCGGGAGTTCTTCCTGGTGATGGGCGGCCTGGTGCTGCTGATCGCCTGCGCCAATGTCGCCAACATGATGCTGGCGCGCGCGGCGGACCGGCGCAAGGAGATCGCGGTGCGCCTGGCGCTGGGCGCGGGCCGCGCCCGGCTCGATCCGCCAGTTGCTGACCGAGAGCATGCTGGTGGCGATCGGGCGCCGCCATGCCGGGCTTCCTGTCTGTGCGTCTGGTGCATGCATCTGCTTTCGCAGGTGCGGATGCCGTTTCCCATCCCGGTCGCCTTCGATCTGAGCCCCGATTGGCGCGCGCTGCTCTTCACCTTGCGCTCTGACCTGGGGACCGGAATCGCTTTCGGACTCGCGCCCGCGTTGCAGGCCACGCGCCCCGGCCTGATTCCCGCGCTGAAGGAAGGCGGCAACATCCAGTTGCGCAGGTACCGGCGCCTGAGCCTGCGCAACGCGCTGGTGCTCTGCCAGATGGCGGCTTCGCTGACTCTGTCTGCTGCTCACCGGCTATATGGGACTCGGCATACAAAGCACCATGGGCGTTCAGGAAGGCTTCAATCCACGGAACCTGTATCTGATCTCGCTCGATCCGGTGCGCGACGGATACTCCGCCGAGCGCGCGGCCGTCTTCTTCGAGAAGCTGCTGGACCGCGTGCAACGGCTTCCCTCCGTCGCCGCCGCCTGCCTCACCGATACGGTTCCGGTGGCGATGGATGGCAACTCCGGCGTGACGTTCTCGGCTGCCGGGAGGAGACAGGCAACGCGCGAGAAGTCGATTGGGCGCGCAAGCACATCGTGGGCCGCGACTATTTCGAGACGGCCGGCGATTCCGATCCTCGCCGGGCGCGGCTTCCGCCGGGAGGACGAAGCCGGCGGCGCGCGGAACGTGATCGTCAGCCAGGAACTGGTGCGGGTCGTACTGGAAGGGTCAAGACGCGGTGGGGCGGCGCATCGAAATCGGCAACGGCGAGCGCGTCGGGAGGTATCGGGGCCATGCCCGGCACCATCGATTATCGCGCCGGGATGATCGAGAAGAGAACGCCAGGTGTATGCAAGTGGTGGGCGTGGCGAAGGACGTGACCGAAGACCTCGTGGTCAACAAGAAGCATCCGGCGATCTACTTCCCGCTGCGCGCGGCCGATTACGCGCAGCCCTCCCTGCGCGGCGTGACGCTGATGCTGCGCGCCGTGCCCGGCGTAGACGCCATCGGCGCGGTGCGCCGCGAGATATCGGCCATGGATTCCGCTATCACGCCGTTCAACGCGCGCAGCATGACGGAACAGATCGCGCAGTTCATGTCGGCGCTGAAGGCGGCGTCCTGGACTTACGGCCTGATCGGCGTGTTCGGCCTGATCCTGGCCTCGGTGGGGCTGGCGGGCGTGACAGCTTACTCGGTGGCGCAGCGCGGCCACGAGATCGGCATCCGTCTGGCGCTCGGGCGCGCAGAAGCGCGACGTGCTGGGGCTGGTGATGAAGGAAGGCGCGGTGCTGGTGACGGCGGGCGCGATCATCGGATGGCTGTCGCCTGGGCCGGAATGCGCGCGCTGGCGGGGATGTTCTTTTCGGTGGCGTCGGTGCAGGGCGCCGACCCGGTGCTGCTGGTGGGCGCGCCGCTGCTGCTGGCCGGCTGGCGCTGGCCGCCTGCTACGTGCCGGCGCGGAAGTCGACGCGCATCGACCCGGTGGTGGCGCTGCGGCAGGAGTAAGTTAAGCCCCGCTTTAGCCGGCCGGAAGGCTACGCCGAATACTGCTAAAGCCTCATTTTCTTCCATCCGATCCTAGTTGCAACTCATTTGCTGGTAGATTCTTCCACCCGCCATATCAATGCAGTATCGTATTTGTGTAAATGCAAATGGCTTGCAATAATAGCAATTTGATGAATCGGTTCCGCATGGTTGCCGCGCTCCTGACGGTGGCAGGGCTGCGTCTATGGGCAAATGACGGAGGAAGCATATTGGGAACCGTTACGGATCCCCGCGGGGCGGTGGTTCCCGGGGGTGAAGATCACGGCCACGGATACGGCCACCGGAGTGAAACAGACGGTCTCGACCGACGCGCGGGCTTCTATTCGTTCCAGAGTCTGCCGGTGGGACGCTATGAGGTGCGGATGGAGGCCTCCGGCTTCAAACCGATCCGGCGCACGGGCGTGGCTATCGACGTAAATGCCAAGGTGACGCTGGATGCGTCGCTCGCGATCGGGGCGAAGACCGAGACGGTCACGGTTTCGGAATCGGCCACGCATGTGGAGACTGTGGATACCCAGACCGGAGAGGTGATCACGGGCGGACAGATGACTGCGGTGCCGCTCAACGGACGCAGCTATACGGACCTGCTGGCCCTGCAATCCGGCGTGGTTCCGATCACTTCTCTGACCTCCAGCACTCAGCAGGATGTGGGCGTCAGCGCGTTTTCGCCGTCCGGCGATTTGAATCCGGGCACGGTTTCGATCAACGGCCAGCGGGAATTCGCCAACAGCTTTGTGCTGAACGGAAGCGACGTGGAGGAAGACGTGAACATGGGCACGGCGATCGTTCCGAACCTGGATTCGATTGCCGAGTTCCGGATTCTCACCAGCAACTTCGACGCAGAATACGGCGAGTTCAGCGGCGGCCAGATCGAGGTGGTCACCAAGTCGGGAACCAACTCCTTTCATGGCGATGCCTTTGAGTTTTTGCGCAATACGGATCTGGATGCGCGCAACTATTTTTCACCTACGCGCGGCGCGTTCGACCAAAATCAATTTGGCGGGACGCTGGGCGGGCCGATCCGGAAGAATAAGATTTTTTTCTTTGGCGACTATCAAGGGACGCGATTGACGCAGGGAATCGACACGGGCGAGATCCCGGTGCCTTCGCCCGCCGATCGCACCGGCAATCTGGCGGATCTGGCGAGTTCTCTTGTACCGTGGACCAGAACGGGCAGCAGGTGCCGACGACGGTGAGCGGCGCTTACTGGGCCAGCCAGCTTTCGCAAAAACTCGGGTACGGCGTGACGGCCGGCGAGCCTTATTACTTCCCGGGATGCACCAATTCCACGGAATGCGTTCTTCCGAATGCGACGATTCCGCAGAGTGCATGGTCCGTCTCCCGCAGCCAATCTGTTGCGATACATTCCGGCGGCCAACAATCCGAACGGCACGTTTTCGACTTCGGCATACAACGAAACGTTAAGCGACGACAAGGGCGCCTTGCGCCTCGATGGCGCCACGCGCTGGGGAATGCTGTCGGCGTACTTTTTTCTGGATGGCTGGTCGCAGAACAATCCGTACCCGGTGGCGCAGGGCGGCGCGAATGTGCCGGGCTTCAACGCGCTCAACCTGGGGCGCGCGCAACTGCTGGCGTTGGGCGACACCAAGACGTTTGGTTCGACGGCCGTCAACGAATTTCATTTCAGTTTCATGCGCGACGCGACGGATCTGGGGCAGCCGATTGGTGGCGTGGGCACCAGTCTCGCGTCACAGGGCTTCGTGGTGGGCCGAATACGCCTGGAATTGTTGCCTCTGTCTCCGAAGACCGAGGGCGTGGAGAGCGTCGATTTCAATAACTTCTCGATCGGGACGAACACGAACGAGTTGAAGCAGGTGAACAACACTTTCCAGTGGCGCGATGGGTTCTCCAAGGTCGCCGGTGCGCACACGATCCAAATGGGCGCGGAGTTCCACTACGATCAGGTGAATACGAATCCGATCGCGCAGTTGAACGGCAATTTTTTATTTTTCGGCAGTGAAACCGGTTTGGACTTCGCGGATTTCCTGCTGGGCATCGCCAGCCAGTACAACCAAAGCCAGCTTCAGGCGTTCTATGGGCGGAACAAGTATGCGGGGATTTACGGGCAGGATAGCTGGCGCCTGACGAAGAAACCTGACGCTGAACTATGGGCTGCGTTGGGACCGCATCGAGCCGTGGTATGAGAAATACAATCAGATCGCCACGTTCGCGCCAGGCCGGCAGTCATTGACTTTCCCGGGCGCGCCCGCGGGAATTTTATTTCCGACCGATCCCGGCGTTCCGCGTACGCTCGGGCCCGCAGGCAATCTCGATTTTGCGCCGCGCATCGGCGTGGCCTATGCGCCGGATGCCGACCCCGGCAGCCTGCTCGGCAAAATCCTGGGCGGCCCCGGCAAGACCAGCGTACGCGCCAGCTACGGCATGTTCTACTCGGCGATCGAAGCCCTGACTATCGGCATCATGAGCGCGAATGCGCCGTATGGCACTACCTTCACCAGCCCGGCCCCCCCTCTGTTTGCCACGCCATTCATCACCGCGGCAAACGGGCAGAACTCCGGCCAGTATTTTCCGGTGCAGCTCGCGCCCTTAAACACCAGCGCGAGCCACCCCGATACGACCCTCGACTGGTCGCAGTTCGAGCCTATCAGCGGGATGCCCAATTATCCCACCAGCAATCGCATTCCTTACACCGAGGAATACATGGTCTCGCTGGAGCGCGGCTTTGGCAGGAACACGCTGCTGGGAGTCAGTTATGTGGGAACTCAGTCGCATCGGCTGCTGGTGATGGAAGAGGCCAATCCAGGCAACCCGGCGCTGTGCCTGCAGCTCAGCAACCCGGCCAGTCTGGCGCCTGCACAGACGCCCTGCGGCCCATTCGCGGAAAGCAACGTCTTTACCACGGCGTCAGGCCAGGTGATCAATGGAACCAGAGGTCCCTTAGGTTCGAACTTCGGCAGCGACACCAATCAGGCGACTATCGGCAACTCCAACTACAATTCCCTACAGGTCACTCTGCGGCACTCCAGCGGCCCGTTGCAATTGCTGGCGGCCTACACTTATAGCAAGTCGCTCGATCAATCCTCAAACTTGGGCGAAGAGGTGAACCCGATCAATCCTTCGCTGAGCAGGGCGCTCTCCGCCTTCGATACACGGCAAAACTTTGTGGCGAGTTACAGCTACCAGGTTCCCTTGGAACGGTTGTTCCATTCCGCCAACGGGTGGACCCGGGGGTGGGAATTTTCCGGCATTGCGCGCTTCTCGAGCGGCCTGCCCGTGACTCTCATTAACTACGGCGATAACTCCCTGTTGGGAGCCGCGCCAAATGGGATCAATAATTTCGGCGTGGATGAACCGGACGTGGCATCGGGTTCGCTGAATCTGAATGGCAATCCCCGGAACGGGCGGCCGTACTTCAATTCAGCGTTGTTCACGGAGAACGCGCTGGGCACTCCCGGCAATGCATCACGGCGGTTTTTTGCGGGGCCCGGAATGCAGAACTTCGATATGGCGCTGCTGAAAAACCTGCGCCTGACGGAAGCGAAGTCCATGCAGTTTCGCCTGGAAGCGTTTAACATCTTCAATCATGCGCAGTTTTTTGGCCCGACTACGGTGGACGGCAATATCACCAGTGCGACGTTCGGCGAGGTGGTGAGCGCGGCGGCGCCGCGGCTGGTGCAGGCGGGTCTGAAGTTCGTGTTCTGAGCTACAAACGCCGGATTTGTAGTCCTCCATATTCTGCCTTGAGGTCCGATACCAGCCGCTGGAACTCGGTGCTCGCGTGCAGAGCCTCGAGGTACGGATCGAGGAGAAAAAATGGCCAGCAGGCAAAGCCAGTCTCGACACTCCGTTCAAGCCATGCCATCGCCTTGTCCGTTTGTCCCAGTACCGCATAAACGCAGGCGACCTGATAGTGGGTGTGATGCGCATGCCCGAAGGAACGCGGGCGAGCGCCAGAGTACTCCGCCCGCGCCGGGCGTGCAGCATGCCTTGAAGACTTAGAATCAATGGCTCGTTCGGAAGAAGATTCAGCGCAGGCGCGAGGCGTTGCTCCGCCAACTCCAAGTCTCCGCGCAACATCGGCGGCAGGGGCGGAAACCAGAGACCATATGGCGTAGAGCGGCCTTCTCGAATCCAAGCCAGTGCCGCCTCTTCGGCGCGCGAGAAGTCCCCGCTGTAGAGGTAATAGAATTCAAGGTTCGTGGCGCGAGTCCGCGGGTTCGACCGCTGAGCGAGTTCGCTCGCCATCCGTGATTCTTCCAGCCTGCCGATATGCAGGCAGATCGAGGACATCCGGTTATGGGCTTGCTCGAGATTACGCCGGGCCGCCAGTACCTGGTTCAGCGCTGCGATAGCCTCGGCGTGTGCGAAGTTCCTGGCGGGGCTCCACAGAATCCAGGCCGACGCCAAATGGCCCTCGGGCAGCGACGGATCGAGCGTCCGTGCGGTGCGGCAGTGGTGCTCGGCCCTTTCCAGCCGGCTACGCTGCGGATCGAAGCTGTAAAACACATTGACGAGTACGTAGGCGAGCCACGCGTGCGCCAAAGCGACGCTCGATTGCCCCTGTCAGGTGCTGGACGGCTCTTTTTAGAGCGTCAGGCTGATCCGAGTAACTTTCGCGGAGACCGGCGATGAACTCGTCATAAGCCTCGGGGTCGCTGCTGCACCGGTCGCGGGACTTAGCTGAGCCTCGTGGAAACCGGGTCTGCAGAGATTCCACGACTCGCCGGCCGATTTCATCCTGAAGCTCGAAAACACTGTCCATATTGAAGTCGTGCTTCTCGGAAAAAGTGATTTTTGGGATTTCCGAATCGAAGATCTGTATTGACACCCGCCACAACGCTCCCATCCTTTGGACATTTCCTTGGAGGGCATGGCGAACGCCGAGGTCGCGACAGACTCCTGCGGCATCGGCCCCGGCAGCGTAGTTCAAAATCGCCGAGGTGGGAAGCACCCTGATGTCCTGCAGGCCGCCGAGCATCGTGATCAATGCGTCGGCGAAGCCAAGGGCGAGTGCCTTCCGGTCCGCGATGTCTTGCAGAAAAACAAAGCGCGATACCGCGATGGAGTTGAGAGATTCCGAGACGATAGCTGCGGCAGGCTGACCTTTCTCAGGCGAGAGGCTGCTCGCGAGCGCCTCCAGAACCTCTCGTGCTGAAGCGTACCGATCGCCGGGATCCTTCGAAAGCAGCTTCCGCACAGGCGTGGCAATTTGTCGAAACGCGCCGGAGACCGGCGGATCGTCGTGAAGGATGGCGTGCATGATGTCAATAGCCGACCCGCGCGGCCTCGGATGCGCTCCTGTAAACATTTCGTGCAGGATAACCCCTAATGCAAACAGATCGCTCCGCTGATCGGCGGACTGGCCCCGGCGACATATAGGCAATCGTTCCAAGGATCTGGCCAGGAAGGCTAGTGTAGTGTCCACGAATTAGCTGGACAAACGTTTGCGGCCTTTGGGGAGGGTGCAGCCGGGCTCAATTTTCTCCAAGGTCTGGCGGCAACGGGCGAGTTTCGCCAGGATGGAATCGACGGTGGCGGTCCAGACGAAGGGTTTGGGCTTCTCGTTCCAGACCGCAAGGAATTCGCCGATAGCTGCGATCAGAGCCTCAACGCTCTGGAAGGAGTCGCGGCGGATGCGCTTGTTGGTCAACTCCGCAAACCAGCGTTCGATGAGATTCAGCCAACTGCAACTGGTGGGAACGTAGTGCACCACGAAGCGGGGATGGCGTTTGAGCCACGCTTTTACTTCGGGGGTACCGTGAGTGCCATAGTTGTCCATCACCACGTGCAGGGACTTCTTGCCGGGAAACTCGCGATGGATGCGGCGCAAGAACTTCAGGAACTCCTGATGGCGGTGACGCTTGTAGCAGTCCCCGATGACTTTGCCTTCGATCACGTCAAGGGCGGCGAACAGAGTCGTGGTCCCGTTGCGCTTGTAGTCATGAGTCATCGTGCCACAGCGGCCCTTCTTGATCGGCAACCCGGGCTGAGTGCGATCCAGCGCCTGAATTTGGCTCTTTTCGTCGATACAGAGCACCATCGCCTTGTCCGGAGGATTCAGGTACAGACCGACCACATCGGTGAGTTTCTCCAGGAACTTCGGGTCGCGTGACAGCTTGAAGGTTTTAGTGCGATGGGGCTTGATGTTGTGGCTGCGCCAGATGTTGCTCACCGTTGACTTGCCGATTCCCTGGTTCACTGCCATCGTGCGACAACTCCAATGAGTGGCCCCTCTCGGCTTGGACTGCAAGGTGGCATCGATCACAGTCTTGATGCGCAACGAATCATAGGTGGCTTTCCTGCCCCGGCCGGGAGCAATCTCCCAGAGCCCCCGCAACCCTAGTGTGCGGAACCGCTCCCGCCACAGGCGGACGGTCTTGCGATTCACGCCATTCTCAGCGGCGACGATGACTTCCGTCTTGCCGGCGCCGATGCCCAGAACGATCCGACAACGAAGCGCCACCTGCTGCGGTGTTCCCAAAGCATCCTGCCACCGTTCGAGTTGCCGGTGATGGTCCTCCGATAGCACCAGCGGAGGTGTCAAGCGGGACATGTCTGATTGTCCCACACCCGGTTTTATATGTCCATCTATTTGTTGGACACTACACTAGCGGCCAGAGTGGCTGCCGTCTGGGCCTCAATGACGGGGGGCACGCTTCGCTTCGCGAGGCCGAAATCGAGAACCTTAAACCAATCCATCGCGGCGGACCACGACGTTTTCGGGCTTTAGGTCGCGGTGAACAAGACCGGCTTCGTGCGCGTGTGATGTCGAGCCGCCGATCCATAGGCAGCTCCCGCCGGAAGCTATCGCGGAGGGTTTCGCCTTCGACCAACTCCGTTACCAGGTAGTTGGCGCCGACGTCGTAGAGAGTGCAAATATTCGGATGATTCAGGGCCGCGATGGCGCGCGCCTCGCGCTCGACGCGGTCTGTGAAACGCTCGGCGGCAACCTTGATCGCCACATCGCGGTCCGGGCGGGTGTCGCGCGCCTTGTACACCTGGCCCATGCCGCCGGCGCCGATCAACTCCAGGATTTCATACGGGCGACCCGCATCCCACAGGAAAGAGGCACCTTTGGATTCTACCGCGCCCTAATGCTTCGATAGCGCGACATCCGGAGCGATTTCTCCACCCTTTGCGTCCACGTAGTGAATGTCAAACGTCGCATCGGAGCTAACGAAAGCCGAGCAGGCGGAAGTGCACGTGAAGCGATGCACGTGCTTGCTTGGCATCATGGCGAACCCTCCCGGACCAAGCACCGCGGAACTCCCCGAGTCCTTCATTTCCACTCTGGCCGACCCGGTCGCGATCATTACTTGTTCTGCCGGTGTGTGCCAATGCCAGGGAATCACGCAACCGGCAGTGCCTTTCAACAAAATCACGGAGGCGCCTTTCGACGGATCGCCGCTTTCAACCGCCAGAGTGGCGCACCCCGGAAGACCGGGCAGCGGCGCGAACTTGTTCTCGGACATCTTGCGAGTGACGCCCATATCGGCGGCATGCGCGGCCAAAAAACAATGCAGCAAAGCGATCGTAATTTTCATGTTGACCCTCCAGGAGCAACCGAGCCGCTCCGGCGCACATATTAGCACACTCTAAACCTGATGGGTATGTCGATGTGGAGAGGTACGCTCTCAGGTATGAGTCACTCCCGCAGGGACTTTTTGGTAACCGGTGCAGGAATCGGCAGCTCCATCCCGAGTAGGAGAAGTGTACCAGCGTGGCCTTCGACATCTGCAACTGCTGCACATGCGCGATGACATGGCCGCTCCACTCGGCGATCTCAATACCGATCCCCCTCACCTCGGTGGCCTGACGGCATTCGGCGCTGCCGTGGTGAAGGAATGCAACCGGCCGGGCATCCTGGTGGATATGGCGCACGCAAGCCACGAGACGGTCTTGGCTGCGCTCAAGGTTGCTACGCAACCATTGATAATCTCTCATACCGGCCTCGATACTTACGTCGGTAACAACGCCAGGATGGCCCAGATGATGAAGCCTCGACTGATCAGTAAAGAGCACGCCAAGGTGATGGCGGATGCTATCAAAATCGACCACGTGGGTATCGGCACGGATACCGACCTCCTATCGTCGCGCACGGAACGAATCGGGCCTATCCCAACATGACTCCGCGGTTTTTCCCGGTAGTGGTTGCTGAGATGCTGCGCCAAGGCTTTACCGCCGATGAGATTGCCAAGGTTGGTGGTGGGAGCTACTGTCGCGTCTTTTGGACAGGTTACGTCAGGGCATGCGTGATTGCGACGCGGTTAAGGTATACTAGAGAACATCGAACTCAGTTTGGTATTAACCTTCAGCTTCGGTCCTATCCAGCCGTCCGGCGCGGCCGGCGCAAAATCGTTGCGCTCCATGCTTGCGACGTATTATCAAATCAACGCCCAATAGATGGTTCTACCAAGAAACTTTACTCCTCGTCGACCTCCCCGTAATGAGAATCTTAATGACGCGATCCGCGCCCGGGAGGTGCGTGCCGTGTTCCCGGACGGGACAACCGAGGTCCTGCCGACAGCCACCGCCTTGCGCAAGGCGCAGGACTTAGAGCTCGATCTCATCGTCGTGGCGCCCGCTGCGTTGCCGCCGGTCGCCAAAGTGGTCGATTACAGACGCCATCTCTACGAGCAAAAGAAACGGGAGCATGCGGCCAAGAAGAATCAGCACGTAGTGCAGGTGAAGGAGTTGAAGTTCAGCCCCAACACCGACGATCATGATTACGATTTCAAGAAGAACCACGCCATCCGGATTCTCCAGGATGGCAACCGCGTGAAAGCAGCGGTGCAGTTTCGCGGGCGCGAGATTGCGCACGCGGACCTGGGCCGCAAGCTGTTGACGCGCTTCGCCGCAGACCTGGCGGCCTACGGCAGCGTGGAAGGCGTGCCGCGGCTGGAAGGACGGAAGGCACACATTTTGATCAGTCCCACCAAGGCGGCGCGAGGGCCGGCTCCAGCGGGCGCCTAGCGTCCGGCTGCACCCAACAATGACAAAGGCCGCGCCCCCTTGCGGGAAACGCGGCCTTTTTGCTTCTATTTGCCGACTACTGCTTAGTAGTCCATTTCTCCGCCGTGACCGCCGGGAGGTCCGGCGGGCGCCGGCTTCTTTTCCGGGATCTCGGCCACCATGGCTTCGGTGGTCAACATCAGGGAAGCGATCGACGCGGCGTTCTGGAGCGCCGTGCGGGTCACTTTGGTCGGATCGATCACGCCCGAAACCACCAGGTCTTCGTATTGGTCGGTCTGCGCGTTGAACCCGAAGTTGGGGTTGGTGTTTTCGCGGATCCGCTCCACCACGATGGCGCCCTCGGTGCCCGAGTTCAGCACGATCTGGCGCAGGGGCTCCTGGCAGGCGCGGCGCACGATGTTCACGCCGATCTGCTCGTCGCCGTCTGCTTTCAGGCCTTCGAGTGCCGCCGACGCGCGCAATAACGCCACGCCGCCGCCGGGCACGATGCCTTCCTCAACCGCCGCGCGAGTGGCATGCAGCGCATCTTCCACGCGGGCCTTCTTCTCCTTCATCTCGGTCTCGGTGGCTGCGCCGACCTTGATTACAGCGACGCCGCCGGCCAGCTTTGCCAGGCGCTCCTGGAGCTTCTCGCGGTCGTAGTCGGAAGTGGTCTCGTCAATCTGGGTGCGAAGCTGCTTGATGCGGCCTTCAATGGCCTTCTGGCTGCCATTGCCGTCCACCAGGGTGGTGTTGTCCTTATCCACCGTGACGCGCTTGGCGCGGCCCAGATCGTCCAGCCGCACGCCTTCCAGCTTGATGCCGGTTTCTTCCATGATGGACTTGCCGCCGGTGAGGATAGCGATGTCTTCCAACATGGCTTTGCGGCGGTCGCCGAAGCCGGGGGCTTTCACAGCGCAGGCGTTCAACGTGCCGCGCAGCTTGTTCACCACCAGGGTCGCCAGGGCTTCGCCTTCCACTTCCTCGGCGATGATCAGGAGCGGCTTGCCGGAGCGCGCGATCTGCTCGAGCAGCGGCAGCAGGTCCTTCATGTTGCTGATCTTCTTCTCGTGGATCAGGATGTAGGGATCCTCGAGCAGGCACTCCATGCGCTCGGCGTCGGACACGAAGTAAGGGGAGAGATAGCCGCGGTCGAACTGCATGCCGTCCACGGTGCTCAGCTCGGTGAGCATGGTCTTGGATTCTTCGACCGTGATGACGCCATCTTTGCCGACTTTCTTCATGGCATCGGCGATGATGTTGCCGATGGTGGAATCGCTGTTGGCCGAGATGGTGCCGACCTGCGCGATCATCTCACCGGAAACGGGCTTCGAGAGCTTCTTCACTTCTTCGACGGCCGCTGATACGGCCTTATCGATGCCGCGCTTGAGAGCCATCGGATTGGCGCCCGACGCTACGGCCTTCACGCCTTCGCGGAAGATGGACTGCGCCAGAATGGTGGCGGTGGTGGTGCCGTCGCCGGCCACATCGGAGGTCTTGGAGGCCACTTCGCGCACCATCTGGGCGCCCATGTTCTCCAGCGGATCCTTCAGTTCGATTTCCTTGGCCACCGTCACACCGTCCTTGGTGATGTTGGGGCCGCCGAACTTCTTTTCCAGGACCACGTTGCGGCCCTTGGGGCCGAGGGTTACCTTGACGGCGTCGGCCAACTGGTTGACGCCGCGTAAAATTGCTTGACGGGAATTCTCTGCGTATACGATCTGTTTCGCCATTGTTTTTTACTCCTTACGACGCCTTCTTGGCCACTTTGGGCTGACTTTCCAAAATGCCGAGGACTTCGTCCTCGCGCATGATCAAAAACTCTTCGCCATCCAGCTTGATGTCGCTGCCGGAATACTTCCCGAACAGAATGCGATTGCCGACTTCGACATCCAGCGGCACGAGTTTGCCGTCTTCCAGGCGCTTGCCTTTGCCCACGGCGACGACTTCGCCTTCCTGGGGCTTTTCCTTCGCGGAATCGGGGATGTATAGGCCACCCTGCATGGTTTCCTTGTCCTCGATCCGTTTGACCACGATGCGGTCATAAAGCGGACGAATTTTCATTGGTGTACAACCTCCATCTTTCGAATTATGTTTTCGGGGTAGTCGGAGTCCGCATCACGGAGTCCGAAGGACTATTATTAGCACACTGCAGCGTTGAGTGACAAGATATTGATGTAAACAGTTGAAAACACTACTTAAATAGAAGCTTGACGAAAGCTGCTATTTGGGCGGTGTCATCAAAATATGCAGGGTGCAATCCTGCGGTTCCGGCAACAGGGGGCGGAAGCCTTTGGCCAGGCGGCCTGTTACGAGAGCCAGAAGCTTGTCCGGATTGGGTCCCTTCATTTTGGCCGGTTTGGGACGGTCCACCTCGACCATATAGCTGCCGGGGCCAGCCGTGCCCTTAATGGGAGAGTTCATTTCGCCGCCGCCGCTGCCGATCACCTGCCTGGTTGCACCGAGGGTAAGCTGCACGGTCAGAGCCCCCGTGCCCGGCCTGGCGTCCAAGACCCAAATTTGCAGCAGTTGTTTGGAATCCAACACGATCGGTTCGAAGTAAGGCAGATGGGCGATGGGGACGGTGATTGCGCCGGCAGCGGCCTGCCGTTGCAACGGCTGGATCCGGGGCGGTAGGAGCAGCTCCACCATGGGAACCACGAGGATCAAAATCAACAGCAGCGTCACCAGGCGCGTCAGACGCCCTAATACAGGGCGGCCCGCGAAGCGCGAATACACGTCGGTATCGGCACGTGCGAAGACCATCGCGAGACCGGGGAGAATGGGCGCCAGCATCAGCCAAACGGCGGATGTTAGAGGGTCGGTGGCGTGGCCTATCTCGGCGGCGACGAAGGTCAGAACGAACGCTCCGGCAGCCGTGCCGGCCAATACTTGCAGGATGCGATCCGTGGTTCGCTGGTTGACGCTCCCGTGCGCGGCCGCGGCGCCGGCCCGAGCCGCGCAAAAGGACAGGACGCCCGAAAGCAGCGAAACAATTACAGCGGGACGTGTCAGCGGCGCGCTGGTTTCCGGTTGCTTCGCGATCGCCATGCCGACTCCAGCCGCAGCTGCGCCCAACACCGCCAATACGCAAAATTCCACCAACATGGCGGCCAGCCGGTCCGCTTCGGTCTGGATTGGCCTCCACCAGCGTCCGGAGATGAGGATTAGCGGCGCTGGAAGGAACAGGCTGCCCAGAACCAGAAAGCCCATGACCTCGGTGTTGAGCTCATCCGCCCGGGTGACCGCGAGCAGCAGAATCCAGACGGCGGCAAGGCCGAAAATCCCGCCGATGAGAGCCTGCCACGCCAGCCAGCGGATTTTGCCGGTCTTCGAAAGACGTTCGCGCGCCGCCAGCTTCAGTCTCGTCAGCACCGGAATTCCGAGCGGCACAGCCGGCCCGCGGGCGCGAATCCGGCCGGCCAGCCGAAAGGCGTCGAGCGCCGATTTGCCCGATGCCATCATTCCCCGCAGGGCCGCCGCGTATTCGCCGGCAATGGGAGAGCCCGACGCGGCGATTTCCTCCTCCGCGCGCTCCCGCACCAGGACGTCGGAATCGGAAACGGCCATGCGGACGACATCCTTGTAGCAGCTTGCGACATGCGCGGAAGCTACGGCCGTCAGCGCGTTCCGGCGGATCTGCGGGTTCTCGGAAAGCAAGTACTCGTGAAACAGGACTGCCGCATTACGTTGATTCATCTTCGACTAACCTCCGCGCCCATTGGGCCACTTCATCGCGGTTTTCATCCGCCGAGAACGTCAAAACCGAGCGCAACACCTTGGCGGCCAGCGACTGGGAAAGCGTTCCCTCGTAGCCGCTCAATGCCCGCACTTCTTCCGGCGCGAGCAAGCGCATGGTCCGCTCCGCTTCGGAGAGCAGACGGTCGATATCCAGGTTGTAATCCTCGTATTGCTGAATCCAGTACTGTAATTCGGATTCCGAGATCCCCAGTACTATGGCGCTGCGCAGCATCAATTCCACGCTCCAATCGTCCCAGCGAATGTCGCTGCGGAATTGATGCAGGGAGCGGAACTCGTACTCGCCCAGGAGGCGTCCGGTGGAGACGCGGAAATCGATACCGTCGAACATGCTGAGAATGCGCGGCGCCAAACGGGCCCGGCCGTAGTCGGGATTCACCTGCAGTTCCTCGCGGAGGGACTGCAGAATAGGCCCAATCAGGAATTCATGAACGATCTCAGCGAACTGGCCGCCCAGGCGGCTTTCGAGACGCACAATGGATCGCTGCTCGAGCAGGCGCAACAAATGCTCACGCATGGGCGCGCGGCGGTATTTCGGCCTGGTGAGATCGCCGAGTTCCACAATATTGCGCGAACCGCTGGAGGTAACCAGTTGCTCCAGCATTTCGAGCACTTCCATACGCATCTCGGACTGCAACTCGTCGAGGAACTCGCGAAAGAACGAGCGCAAAATCCCCGCCGCGCCGTTCAGATCCAACAGGACGCCGGCCTCCAGGGGAGGCTTCGAATCCGCGTCGGCCGGAAGGTCAGCGAGTTCCCGGCCTCGCCGGACCCACAATTTTTCGCAGACGATTTGCAAATGCGTGGGCTCGATGAAGCGGTCTTCCTTGGTGAGTTGCGAGACGATGAGCGAAAAGCATTCGTCAGAATAGTCGTAGCCGAATTGCAAGGCGGGCTTACGAATGGCCTCACGGGCCGCCTCCGTGCTGAGCAGTCCCAGATGGTAGGCGCAAGCATCCAGATCGGGCACGAAAGCCCGCAGGGGATCCAACTGCGCGAGATATTCGTCGCGCATGGAGACCACGAAATGGATGGGCAGGGGCGATCCGGAGGGGCCGGTGTACAAGCGCTTCAATTCGTCGAAGAGCTCCCACCGGAGCCGCCAATCGAGGGGCGGGGTGGAGAGATCCGTTTGAATGGAGCCGACATCCACGAAGCGGGTAAACAACTCTTCGAATTGATCGAGCACCAGAACTATCTTGAACCGGCCGCACAGACTGCCGTAGGATCCGGAGATGTTTTCAAAGAAAGCGCACAGATCGGGAACCGGGGCATAGAGTTGGTTCACGATTTTCTCGTAATCGACGGCGGCCTCGATCTCGGCCACGCTCCGCAGCAGATCGCCTACGAGAGTGGCTTCGGAGATGTCCAATGGAGCGCTGGAATCCCCCGGGCTCAAGCCGCGCATGGCGGCCAGGTGTTCCCGGAACTGGGCGACGTGGATATTGCCGCGCAGCAGACGGCAGAAAACCGGGTCGAATTCGCCGGAGGCGGGGAACACCGAGGAAGTCACCGCGCTCGACGCGGGGCGCCGGCGGACCAGGGCCCGGCTTTCCGGACGGCGCACATCGAGAGAGTCATAACGCGCCAGAAGCGTCTCGATAGCAACGTCTTCGCCGGATTCGAGCAGCGCGTCGCGAGCGGCCTGGATGGCCTCGCGTTCCACGGCGAGAGGCGGAAACAGGCTCTGCAAGGTGGTGACGCGAATGGATTCGACGGGATCGTTCTGCGGCAGAACGCGGACCGCCAGCCAGTAGCGCGATTGCAGACCGGGAACGATCCGGGCATTCAGCAAGGACGTCTTTCCGGCGCCGGATTGCGCATGCACCAAAGTGAACCGCGCCGATACGATCTTGGCGATCAACTGATCGGCCTCGGCGTCGCGGCCGAAGAACAGGTGAGCGTCTTCCGCCTGATAGCTTTCGGGCCCTTTATACGGCTTTGGCGAGGCGTCGGGAGACATGGATGGCGGCTCTACGCGGCGGCGGGTTGGGTCCGCAGGGTCTTCGAGCAGGGCCTCCAGGATCTCTTCGCTAGAGGCTTCGAGCGTGTTGATCTTCAACTCCCGCAGTGCGCTCTCTTTCATGCGATCCCAGAGATCGAGTTCCATCCGGCGGTAGGCATCCTGGGTCTGCCGGTCGGGAGGCAGTTGAACGGAATAAACCGGTTCCAGGCCCAGTTCCAGCGTCTGGCGCAGCAGGCCGTGATAAACCAAACGGAAATCCGGATCGAAGTATCCGTAGCCAAACAGCAGCAGGGGCGTGCTATTCAGAATCTCGGTAATCTGCGCGGGTACGAGCACCTGGCGAAGCAGCCCGCGCAGGTAACGCAGGTATTGGTCAACCGAGAGGGCGCAACTGCCGCGCACGTCCTGCGAGCCGCGAAATTTGTATAGGATCGGGTCGTCGCCGCAGATCTCTTTGATGGGCAGCTTATGCAGCGCGCCGGTGCCGGGCGATTCGCCCTCGGAACCGGCCACGGAGCTGCGTCCGTAGTTGGCGATCGCTTCATCCAGTTCGTCCCAGTTATCCGCGTCGACGGTGATGGCGCCCTGGCCGGAAGAGAGGGAGATGGTGCGGTCCGCGGAACGCGACACTTTGTCATAACGGTTGACCTCGATCTTGCAAGCGGCGGTATTCTGCACCAGGCGGGTGAAGGAGACGCCCGCACGGAGCAGAGCGCGCTCCATCAACAGATCCAGATTGGTGCTCACGATCAACTGCTGCATGCGATTGCGGCTGCGGAGCTTGGGGCGCTTGGAGAGCAGACGGACCAACTCGGCGATCTGCCCGTGGAGCTTGGGGATTTCGCCGGAACGGGCGGAGACCATGTCGACAATGCGGCGCTCGAGCCGGGAGGCCCCGGCTTCCGCCGCATAGTAGGCGCTGGCCACATCGACGGGTGGAAGAAGCTTGTCGTAACTGGAATCTATCAAGTGCAGATCGACCAGCAGGCCGCGCGCGATTTCACTGGCGCTGGGCGGCAGCGAGTCGCTGCCATTGGAAGCGCCCGTGCCGACAAAGTAGGTGATGTTATCGGTCTTCAGCACCTCCCGAAGGCCGGCGGTGGCATGGTCTATGGCGCCGCCACCGGGCTTGGTTACAGGATCGCGCGGACCATCCGGCTGGGCCACGTACTTCGAGCCGGTTATTCCCCAGTACAACCGTTCCATGGGAGGCTCTATCGTGCAGGTTCTCCCGCAGGAACACCCAGGTGAAGTTCTTCAAGATCATGGGCAGCTTAACCTGGTCCGGGGAGACTCCCGGCAGAATCGCGGGAACGATGCGATGGTTGGCCTCGGCCACCCGTTTGTTGATGGCGGCGGCCAACTCCTCTTCCTGCCATCTGCCAAGGCCGTTCGGGCCGACGAAGAGAAGAGTCGCCGCGCTTTGCTCCACGCCCTCAAGAAGGTGGCGCTGCCACGGCTCTCCGGGAGGGAGCACCCAACGATCGAACCAGACCTTGAGTCCCAGACCCTTGAGATCTGTGGCGACCTCCTCCACCACGGCGCGTTCCTCGCCGGAGTAACTGAGGAAGACATTGTAATCCGCCATTGAGAGGTCCTTTGACAATGAGTCATTGTACGCGATTTTTGCGCCTTTTGCTGCGGACTTTGACGGGAAAATACCCGGGAGCCGCGCGCTAGAATAGGCATGATGCTTAAGTGGCCAGATATCCTGAACCTCGCCAAGAGCGGCAATCCCGCCCCGCAGCGCAGGGTTGAAAAGAGCGATGCCGAATGGCGCGCGCAGCTTAGCGCGGAGGAGTACCACGTCACGCGGCACGCTGGGACCGAGCACCCCTTCAGTTCGCAGATGTGCAGCCTGTTCGAGCCGGGGATCTATGCATGCCGCTGTTGCGACACGATCCTGTTCGACGCATCGGAGAAATTTGAGTCCGGCACGGGCTGGCCTTCGTTTACGCAGACGCTGAGCGGCAACGCGATCGCGTACCATTTCGATGGGCCAAGCTTCTTGAAGCGGGTGGAAACCATCTGCAATACGTGCGACGCCCACCTGGGCCACGTGTTCCCGGATGGCCCGGCCCCCAGCGGTCTGCGGTACTGTATGAACGCGGTGGCCCTCAAGAAAGTCCATGGGGCCGGGCGTGTTTTGTAACGGCCGTGCCTTATAATAAGTGTCAGAGGAAATTTGCGCGGGATGCCAGAAGATCAGCCGCTTTCGGCCAAGTCCTCGCCTGAAGAGGCGCCTCCAGGGCGCCCCGGATTCAGTCCCATTTCCTGGATTCGCGATCTGGCCTTATCGGTATTGATCGCCATAGTGCTCATCGTTTTCATTTACCAGCCGGTTAAGGTGGAAGGAACCAGCATGATGCCGGCACTGCAGGATCAGGAGCGCATCTTCATTAACAAATTCACCTACCGCTTCGGCTCTTCCAAGATCGAGCGCGGGGACATGGTGGTTTTCTGGTTTCCGCTGGATATGTCCAAGTCTTACATCAAGCGCGTGATCGGCCTGCCGGGAGACATGGTGGAGATCGACCACGGCGTGGTCATTGTGAACGGCAAGCCGCTCATCGAGGATTACGTGCCTGAGGAGTACCGGGACTACCAGTCACGCCCGCCCGAACGGATCCAAGCGGGAGAGTACTTCGTGCTGGGAGATCACCGCAGCTCATCGAACGACAGCCGCAATTGGGGTACGGTGTCGCGCCAGAATATCTATGGGAAGGCCGTATTTGTGTACTGGCCATTGGATAAGCTGGGCCGCGTCCGCTAGGCCACACAGTATAGTCGAAGGTAAACCGGGAAAGTCCGGATATGTAGAAAATCCTGGGTAAAAAGTACCTATTCGCACCGCAACGGCGTTTTAGCGCATTGGAAAAAATACGCTACGCGGCCGATGCGGCGGTCATAGTCATGGGGTGCTCAGGCTGTTCCGACGCCTTGCGCCCCGCCCAGTATCTACGCATCCGTTCCGATACCTGGCGCCGCTCCTGCGGGCTCATGAATTTACGGCCGCGCCTCTGGGTAACCACACGCAAGCCGGACGGATACTCTCCAAGCTGTTCCAGTGAGGCAATCACTTTCTCGAGCCTCGTCTTTTCTTCGTAAAGCTCAGCGATGGTCTTGCTTAAATCCATGCGATCTTGCATTGCAATCCTCGTGCCGCTCGGCGGCTCTCACTTCAGCGGCGGAACAACCATAACACCAAAGAAAGAACCACGCTGAGGAGGATGCATGTCACAATGGGAAAGTAGAAAGTAGTGTGCTTTCCGCGGACATAAACATCGCCCGGCAGGCGGCCCAGGCGCAACGGAAGCTTCCCACCGAATGTCAGGAGCAGTCCCAGTACTATCAGGATTACTCCAATCCCGATCAGAATGCGGCCCACGCTCATTGTTACTAACTCTGCCCGGCGAAGACCGACTTCCGGATGAACTCGACGATAGCATCGAGCGACGCGCCCGGCTGGAATACTGCCGCCACACCCTGCCGCTTGAGCGCCTCCGCATCTTCGTCCGGCACGATGCCGCCCACGATGACCTTGACGTCAAGCATGTCATTGGCGCGCAGCAGGTCCATGACCCGCGGCACGATGGCGTTGTGCGCGCCGGACAGGATCGACAGCCCGATCACCTGCACATCTTCCTGCAGCGCGGCGTTGACGATCATCTCGGGGGTCTGGCGCAGGCCGGTGTAGATCACTTCCATGCCGGCGTCCCGCAGCGCGCGCGCGATTACCTTGGCGCCGCGATCATGGCCGTCCAGCCCGGGTTTGGCCACTAGCACTCGAATGGGTGGATTCATCTATATGTGCGCGGTCTCCTGATATGAACCAAACACATCCCGGAAGGCATCGCAAATCTCGCCCAATGTGGCGTAGGCCCGCACGGCATCCAGAATGAACGGCATGGTGTTCGCGGTGCCCTCGGCCGCCCGCCGCAGCGCGTCCAGAGTCTTGCGCACTTGGGACTGATCGCGCCGCGCGCGTAGGGCCGCCAGTTTCTTTTGCTGGTGCGTCTCGGCGGTTTGATCGATCTGCAGCAGCTCGATCGGTTGGCCCTCGGACTGGAACGCGTTGACCCCCACCACCAGCTTCTCTTTCGCTTCCACTTCGCGCTGGTACCGATAGCTGGCGTTGGCGATCTCGCTTTGCGGGAAACCCTTCTCGATGGCCGCGATCATGCCGCCCATCCGATCGATTTGCCGGAAGTAATCGCCGGCGGCTTCCTCCATGTCGAGCGTCAGGCGCTCCACGAAATAGCTGCCGCCCAGCGGATCGGGCGTATTGACGACGCCGCTCTCATACCCCAGAATCTGCTGCGTGCGCAGGGCGATGGTGACAGCCTGCTCGCTCGGCAACGCATAGGCCTCATCGAGCGAATTGGTATGCAGCGACTGCGTGCCGCCCAGCACGGCGGCCAGCGCCTGTATGGCCGTGCGCACCACGTTGTTGTAAGGCTGCTGCCAGGTGAGCGAGCAACCCGCCGTCTGCGAATGGAAGCGTAGTTTCCAGCTTCGCTCCGAGGCGGCGCCGAAGCGGTCGCGCATGGCGTATGCCCACAGCTTGCGCGCCGCGCGGTACTTGGCGATCTCCTCAAAAAAGTCGCTATGCGCGTTGAAGAAAAAGCTGAGGCGCGGGGCAAATTCGTCGATCTGCAAACCGCGATCGAGGGCCCATTCCACGTATTCCATGCCATCCCGCAGGGTGAATGCCAACTCCTGCACGGCGGTGGATCCGGCTTCCCGGATGTGGTATCCGCTGATGGAAATCGGATTGAACCGGGGCGTCTGGCGGACGCCGAATTCGATGGTGTCGGTGACCAGACGCATGGAAGGGCGCGGGGGAAAGATGTATTCCTTCTGCGCGATATATTCCTTCAGGATGTCGTTCTGGAGGGTGCCCGAGACCACTTTCCAATCCACGCCCTGTTGCTCGGCTACTGCCAGGTACATGGCCCACAGCACGGCGGCGGGGGAGTTGATGGTCATGGAGACGGTCACGTCGCCCAGCGGAATGCCGCGGAACAGGATCTCCATGTCTTCGAGCGAAGAAATTGATGCCCCGCACTTGCCGACCTCGCCTTCGGAGAGCGCATGGTCCGCATCGTAGCCCATCAGGGTCGGTAGATCGAAGGCCACCGAGAGACCGGTCTGGCCCTGTCCGAGCAGGTAGTGATAGCGGCGGTTGGTCTCTTCCGGCGTCCCAAAGCCCGAGAATTGGCGCATGGTCCAGAGCCGGCCGCGGTACATGGAATCGTGAATGCCGCGGGTGTAGGGAAACTCGCCGGGGCGCGCCAGTTCGCGCAGGGGATCGAAATCCCGCAACTGCTCCGGCCCGTACAGCGGCTCGATCGGCACCCCACTGATGGTGGTGTACTGTTTTTCTGCGACAGCCATGTCCATTATCTTAGCGAACTGGACGGGGCGGACGTTTCGCGCAGGCCATGTGCGGGGTGCCGCGGTATCGGAGCCTGGCGCCCGGTTCGCCCCCGTTCTCACGCTTCCTCGCCCGGCTCACGGAGATGGCGCCCAGAAGGATTGTGGCCACCAAGTAAAGGACCCACTGCGCAATGAGGACGCCGGGGGTAATCGGCGCCCACTTGTTGACTGCCAGCCGATCGAATATCACACCGAACCCTAACGTCCGGTAGGCACCGAGGTGCACAGCGGCGAGCGCGTTGCTGTTCGCTCGATGTGCGATCAGCCCGGTGTAGTACGGGATGGCCACGCAGTGCGTGGCATAGAGGTCGGTTGTGGCGAATAGAATCGCGGCGACCGAAACGGCCCATGCGCGCAAGCGGGCTGGCGCGGCAAAGGCACATAGTACGGTTTCCGGCACGATGACGGCGTACATGTACCAGCCCATCGACCCGCTCAGGTTCTTAGTGAGGTATTGGAGCCAAACATTGTATAGTTCGCCGATCCAGAAGAACCCATAGATCCCAGCGAGCCAAAGGACTGATGGACGGCGCAAGTGTATGACCACGCCCACGACGGCAAGAATCGCCATGACGAAGAATACGTGGTACATCCGGCTTCGCAGAGTGAGTCCGCTCCAGCCGCAGAAGTAAAGATGCGATAGCAGCGTCACGTCAATGCCATGGAGCCAAGGTACATGACGGGTGGCATCCACGAGACTGCTGAGACTCCTGCCGTTCAGCGCCACCGGTTCTGCTAGTCCAGTCAAGGTGCCGGTCTTCACTTCGTTGCGAATGTACCACCACCCGGAGAGGGCTGCAGCGATGGCGGCGGACGTGACGATGGGTTTCCATGTTCGGCGAAAGCGGCAGATCAGGAGCAGAAACACAGGCGGGACGGCTGCAAGAAAGTACGCTTTGGTCAAAAGTCCGAGCCCAAGAACTGTGCCGAGCAAGAGGGCGGCCGGCAGGTCCGGATTCCGAACCAGTAGCCGCAGCCCTATGCAGACCAGGAGTGAGAAGAGCAGAATGGCGACAGACTCATTACTGATGCGCGCTGCATTTGTGGCAAATTCAGGCATTACGGAAATTGGGGCCGCGCAACCCAGGGCGACGGATTTTCGAGGCACAACGGCTAGCGATACGGCGAACGCGATTGGGATAGCCGCAGAAGCAATCGCGACTGAAATACAGCGCAGCACGAGTGCTTGGGCCAGAAGGCTGGAGTCCTTCAACACGAAGAGCAGGGGCGCCATGAGCCAGTAGTAGAGTGGCGGTTGATATGCCTCATACGCTGAGATTCGATTTGACTCCTGCCATTGCCACGCTCGCGATATGGCGTGCAGCCGGATTTCGCGGTCGCGGCGTTCGGCTTCAGGCAGGCTCCAGAACTGATCATGAGTGACCCCAGAGTGAAAAACGTCCCATGTGTGCACGCCCCAAGGGATCGGGACAAGGTCAAGCGACTCCTCGACATCGCGCGGGCCTCGTTGGTCTCGCGGCGCCAACAGAACGCCATGAAGTGCGGCTGCGCGAATCACGCCGAAGTGAGCGAACTCATCGTACCCTTCCCATAGCGGCAGCATGCAAGCATAGAAGCAGCCCCGCAACAGGAAGCAAACCCAGATTAAGAGCAACCACCTGCGGGTTCGCATGCTAAGGCTCGATTTTCTCAAATCTGCTTCGAAATTTCCCCGTAACCCTCCGGATACTCAGCCGTCTGTATAATCAGAAATCGGAGTATGCGAAAACCCGACACGCTGCAAGGCTCCCTCGATCTGCTGGTCCTGAAGATCCTATCGCGCCGCCCCAATCTGCACGGCTACGCGATCATGACCGCCATTCAGGAGATGTCCGGCGAGGTGCTGCGCGCCGAGGAAGGCTCGCTTTATCCGGCCCTCCACCGCATGGAGGAGGCCGGCTGGATTCGCGCGGAGTGGATCACCAAGGAAACCGGCCGCCGCGCTCGTGTCTACGAACTCACCGCGGCGGGCAGGGGCCAGTTAGCCACCGAAGAGTCGCGCTGGCAGGCCGTGACTTCGGCCGTAAACCGCGTATTAAGGACCGCCTGATATGTCGCTCTGGTCACGCATGGCAAACTTATTCCGCGGCGATCGTTTGAGCCGCGAGATCGACGAAGAATTGCACTCGCACCTCGCGGAAGCCATCGCCCAGGGCCGCGATCCGGCCGAAGCCCGGCGCGCGTTCGGCTCCCCGCTGTATCACCGCGAGCAAAGCCGCGACCTGCGCCTCATCCCGTGGCTCGATTCGCTCCGCGCCGATGCCGTCTTCGGCTGGCGGCAAATCACCAAAAAGAAGGTAACCTCCGCCGCGGCGATCCTGTCCCTGGCCCTGGCATCGGCGCGTGCACTTCGGCGTTCCGGCTGATCGACGCGCTGCTGCTGCGTCCCTTGCCGGTGGCCCATCCCGAACGCCTGTACGTGGTGGCTTTTGAAGGCACCGGCGCGGATGGCAAACCGATGACCTACGATAGCATGCTCCTATCCGATGTTCCGCCAGATGCGCACCGCTGTGAAAGATCGAGCTGAACTAGTGGCGGTCTCCTATGCGGACCGTATCGATCTGACCTACGGTTCGGATCAGGAGATGGAGAAAGCCTACCGGCAGTACGTCTCCGGCTCGATGTTCGGCGCGTTCGGGCTCCGGCCGGCGGCAGGGCGGCTGCTCACCGAAAACGACGACGTCACGCCGGGCGCACATCCCGTCGCGGTGCTGTCATACGATTATTGGACCCGCCGATTCGGACAGGATCCGAAAGTGGTCGGGCGCACATTCCGCATGGGCGACGATATTTACCAGATCGTCGGCGTCGCCGAAAGGCTTCACCGGCACCGAAACCGGCACAGTGACCGACATCTTCGTTCCCATGATGATGAAGAATCCGCGCACGCTCGCGAGCCCCGACAACTTCTGGCTCCGGACGCTGGTGGAACTGAAGCCGGGCGTCGCAGCCGGAACCCGTTCATCAGACGCTGCTCGCAATATTTCGGGCGATCCAGCAGGAGCGGGCCAAGAGTTTCACCGCCATGCCCAAACGGCGTCGAGAGCAGTTCTTCCAGCGAGAAGCTTTTGCTGGAGCCGGCGGCCGCCGGACGGTCGCAACCTGCAGCGAGACTACCGCCGTTCGCTCACGGCGCTCGGCATTCTGGTGGCGCTGGTGCTGCTGATCGCGTGCGCCAACGTCGCCAATCTGATGACGGCCCAGGCGGCGGCGCGCGCGCGCGAAATGGCGCTGCGAGTTTCGATCGGCGCGGGACGATGGCGTCTGGTGCAACTGGTCCTAGTGGAAAGCGCCTGGCTGGCGTTCCTGGCCACCGATCCTGGCCGTGGCTTTCGCCTGGTGGTCCGCGCCGCTCATCGTAGGCATGATCGATTCGCCGGATAACCCGGCGCACCTGGTTCTTCCGGCGGACTGGCGGGTATTCGGATTCGCTCTGGCGCTGGCCGCTCGGCGTAACGTTCCTGTTTGGCTCTGGCGCCGGCTTTGCGCGCTTCGGCGGTCAAGCCGGCCAGCGCGCTGAAGGGCGGAGAAGATCCGCATGCGCGGCGCCGCTTGATGCACGCGCTGATCGCGGTGCAGGTGCTTTCTGTTTCGTGGTGCATTTCGTCGCCGGGCTGTTTGTCGCCACCTTCGACCGGTTGTCCGGCCAGCCCACTGGTTTTTCCGCGGAACGGATTCTCAATCTGGAAGCGGTCACGCATCGGCCCCAGCCGCCGGCCTTTGGGACCAGGTGGCCGAGCATCTGCGCGCGTGCCCGGTGTCGAGACGGTCGCGTTGACCGGCTGGCCGCTGATGAGCGGGGAAAGCTGCGATCGGCTATATTTCAATCAACGGCGCGCCTCCAGCGAAATCTTCTCCGATTTTCTGAGCGTCTCGCCCGGCTGGATGGAGACGATGAGGATTCCTTTCATCGACGGCCGGGACTTCCGCGCGAGCGACGCCTATCCTAACGCCGCGATCGTCAACCAGGCGTTTGCGAAGCAATATTTCAACGGCGAGAATCCGGTTGGGAAATTTTTCGAGCGAGTCGAAGCGGGGCGGCGCGCGGCTACGGATTCAGATCGTGGGCTTCGTCCGCGACGCCCGCTCCAGGGACAACCTGCGCCTGCCCATTCGGCCGACGGCTTACGTTCCGTTTCACGCGATGGACGCCACGGGCGCATTCCAGCCGATGGGCAGGGGGACATTTGTGGTGCGCACATCCAGCGCAAACCCGCTGGCGCTGGCGTCCATCCTGCGCCAGGAGGTGCCGCGCGCGCGGCCCGAATTCCGCGTCAGCAACATCCGCACACAGATGGAGATCAACCAGGCACACACCGTCCGCGAGCGGCTGCTGGCGATGCTGGCGTTGTTCTTCGCCGGTGTCGCGCTGTTGCTCGCGGGCGTCGGCCTGTATGGCGTGCTCGATTATTCAGTGCTGCAACGGCGGCGCGAAATCGGCATCCGCATGGCGATCGGCGCGCAGGCCGGCGATATCGCGCGGCGCGTGACGGCGGATGTCTTCTCCATGGTGCTGGTGGGAGCGGTGGCGGGCCTGGCGCTCGGCATGGCGTCAGTGCGATACATCGAAGCGCTCGTTTACGGCGTGAAGCCTACCGGCCTGAGTGCTTTGGTGATTCCGGTGGCGACCATCCTGGCGGCGGCCACGCTGGCCGCCGTTCCGGGTGTGGTCCGCGCCGTGCGCGTCGACCCGGCCGCCACGTTGCGCGCCGAATAGAATCGCGGGACACCCCGTTCTGATGTATGATTAGCCTGCTATGCGTATCTTGCTTCTCTGGCTGATCTCGTCAGCCCTGCTTTGCGCGCAGGTGGATTTCACCGCGACCGGCCTTAAGGAACTGAAGTACCGCAATATCGGCCCATTTCGCGGCGGCCGCGCGGTGGCGGTGGCCGGCGTCACCTCCCAGCCCTCGACTTATTATTTCGGCGCCACGGGCGGCGGCATCTGGAAAACCACCGATAGCGGCGCGACGTGGCTTCCGGTTTCCGACGGCCAGTTGAAGAGCGGATCGGTGGGCGCCCTGGCGGTATCGGAATCCGACCCCAACGTGATCTACGCGGGCATGGGCGAGGCTTGCGTGCGCGGCAACGCAGCCAATGGCGACGGCGTCTACAAATCCGTCGACAGCGGCAAAACCTGGAAACACGTGGGGCTCGCCGACAGCTATCACATCGGCCGCATCGCCATCGATCCGCGCAACCCGGATATCGTTTTCGTGGCGGCGCTGGGCCACCTATTCGGCCCTAACGAAGAGCGCGGCGTGTTCCGCTCCAAGGATGGCGGCAAGACCTGGCAGAAGATGCTTTATCGCGATCGCGAACACCGGCGCGGTGGATCTGGCGATGGATCCGTCCAATCCCAGCCTGATCTATGCCACGCTGTGGCAGATCCTCCGGAAACCGTGGACCTTCGAAAGCGGCGGCCCGGGCAGCGGGCTGTTTCAATCCACCGACGGCGGCGATACCTGGACTGAGATCACGCGCAACGAAGGCATGCCCAAAGGCGTGATCGGACGCATCGGCGTTACCATCTCGCCCGCCAATCCGGAGCGCGTCTGGGCGATCGTGGAGGCGGCCGAGGGCGGCGTTTACCGCAGCGACGATGGCGGCAAGAAGTGGCAGAAGACCAACTCGGATAATACGCTCCGCCAGCGCGCCTGGTATTACTCGCACATCTTCGCCGATCCCAAGAGCGCCGATGCGGTTTACGTGCTGAACACATCCATGTGGAAGTCGGTCGATGGAGGACGCAAGTTTTCCATGGTCCGCGCGCAGCACGGCGACCGCCATGGGCTGTGGATTGCGCCCAACGATCCGGACCGCATGATCGAAAGCGACGACGGCGGAGCCAACATCTCGAGCAACGGCGGCAAGACCTGGTCCAGCCAGGAAAACCAGCCCACCGCGCAGTTCTACCGCGTGGCGCTCGATGACGATTATCCGTACCACGTCTACGGCGCGCAACAGGACAACACCACCGTGCGCATCGCGAGCCGCGCGGATGGCGGCGGCATCGGCGAGCGCGACTGGTATTCGGTGGGCGGCGGCGAGAGCGGATGGATCGCGCCCGACCCGCGCAATTCGCAGATCGTCTACGCCGGATCGTACGACGGGTACCTGACGCGTTACGACCATTCGACCGCGCAATACCGCAGCGTCAACGTGTGGCCCGACAATCCCATGGGCTATGGCGCCGAGGGCATGAAGTACCGCTTCCAGTGGAGTTTTCCGCTGCTGTTTTCACTGCACGATCCCACCAAACTCTGGGCGGGAGGCAACATTCTTTTTGAAACCAGCAACGAAGGGCATAGCTGGACGCCCATCAGCGAAGACCTGACGCGCAACGATCGCACCAAGCAGGGTCCCGCGGGCGGAGAGATCACCAAAGACAATAGCGGTGTGGAATACTACGACACGATCTTTACGGTGGCGGAGTCTCCGCTGGAGAAGGGCGTTGATCTGGGCCGGGTCGGACGACGGGCTGATTCACGTGACACGCGATGGCGGGAAGCACTGGGCCAATGTCACACCAAAGGCCATGCCGGAATGGATACAGATCAATGCGATCGACGCCTCGCCGCACGACGCGCAAACCGCCTACGTGGCCGCGACCATGTATAAGTGGGACGATTTCCATCCATACCTTTTTGTCACGCACGATACCGGCAAGACCTGGGCGGCCATCGATCGCGGCATTCCGGACCACTCGTTCACGCGCGTGGTGCGCGAGGACCCCAATCACGCGGGGCTGCTGGTGGCCGGTACGGAAACCGGCATGTACATTTCGTTTAACGGCGGGCAGGACTGGCAGGCATTTCAGCTTAACCTGCCGCTGGTTCCCATCACCGATCTGGCGTTTCACAAGCGGGAGCAGGAGTTGGTGGTGGCCACCCAGGGCCGGGCTTTTTGGATTCTGGACGATGTGCCGCTGCTCTACCAGCTCGCGCCCGCGGCGCTGAAGGAGCCGGCGCATCTGTTTCAGCCGAAGGATGTGGTGCGTGGCGTGCGCGGCGGTTTCGAGATTCCCTCGGGCCGGCCGCTCGGGCAGAACCCCGCCAGCGGCGCCGCCATCTATTACTCGCTCGCGGAGAAGCCCAAGGAAAAAGAGGAGGTCACCCTCGAGATCCTGGACGACGGCAAGCTGGTGAAGAAATATTCGAACATCGAGAAGAAGGAGGAAGGCCCCGGCGACCCCGAAGAGGGCGCTTTCGGGCCGCCCCGCGGATCGGACAAGCTGCCCGTCGCGGCCGGACTGAACCGCTTCGTATGGAATCTCCGCTACGAAGATTCCACCAAGTTTCCCGGCCTGATCATGTGGGCCGGCAGCGTGACGGGACCCACCGCCGCGCCCGGCAAATATACCGTGAAGCTGACGGCCGCGGGCAAGAGCCAGACGCAAACGTTCACGGTGCGTGCGGATCCGCGCCTGAAGACCCGCCCTGAAGACTACGCCGCGCAACTTGCCCTGGCGTTGCAGATTCGGGACAAGCTGAGCGCCGTGAATCAGGCCGTCATCGAGATCCGTGAAGCGAAGAAGCAGCTCGCGCGCTACGAGAAAGAAGACAAAGTCAAGGACGCGGCCAAGGCGCTCGATAAAAAACTGACCGAGGTAGAAGAAACCCTCTATCAGACCAAACTAAAGGCCGGCGAGGACGCTCTGAATTTCCCGATCAAGCTGAACAACAAATTGGCGGCCCTCAAGGGGGACGTGGAAGAGAGCGATGCCGCGCCCTCCCAGCAGGAGCAGATGGTGTACGAGGATCTGGCCACCAAATCGAACGCCGAGTTGGAGCGGCTGAAGAAACTGCTCGCAGGCGAACTGCCGGCCTTCAACAAGCAGGTGCGCGACGCGAATATTCCGGCAGTGGAAGTGAAGCCGGCGGAGGGGGGTTCTTAACCGAACCGCCGTCCGCCGTGCGTCATGCCATCTGTAACGAGGTCTTCGAGAATTGGGCCTTCGCCGATACGTGCCGCGCCATTCGCCAGGCCGGATATAGCGGCATCGAGATCGCCCCGTTTACGCTGGCGGAAGATCCGGCTGCCATTCCCCCGGCGGCGCGGCGCGAAACCCGCGACATTATGGCATCCGAAGGCCTGCTGTTTGTCGGACTGCATTGGCTGATGGTGAGCCCCAAGGGGCTGCACGTCACCACGCCGGATGCCGGGCTGCGCCGGCGGAGCTGGGAGCATATCCGGCATCTGATCGACCTGTGCGCCGATCTCGGTCCGGACGGCATCATGGTTTTCGGCTCGCCTAAGCAGCGCGGCGCGACAGGCGGGCTGAGCCGCGCGGAGGCCACCCGCCATTTCGTGGAAGGCCTGGCCGGGGTGGCTCCGCAGGCCGCCGAGCGCGGCGTCACGGTGCTGATGGAAGCGTTGCCGATCGGCCAATGCGACGTGGTGACCACGCTCGACGAAGCCGCGGCCCTAGTGCGCCAGATCGATCACCCGGCCATCCGAACGATGTTCGACTGTCACAATGCCATCGACGAAACCGAGCCGCATGCGGAGCTCGTCGAACGCCACTACGATCTGATCCGCCACGTGCACGTGAACGAATTGGACGGCCGCTATCCGGGAACCGGGTCCTATGATTTCAAGCCGCTGTTCGATGTACTGCGCCGGCGCGGATATGCGCGCTGGATCTCGGCCGAAGTGTTCGACTTCACGCCGGGCGCGGAAACCATCGCCCGCGATTCGTTACGCTATCTAGAGAGCCAATGAGCAAATACGTAGTTACAGGAGGAGCGGGCTTCATCGGCTCCGCCATTGTGCGCGGCCTGCTGCGAGAAGGCGCGCGTGAGGTGGTGGCGCTCGATAACCTGCTCACAGGCAGCGAACGAAATCTCGACGAAGTGCGCTCCGCTGTCGACTTACAACGCGCCGATATTCGCAGCTACGATCAGATTGCGCCAATTCTCAAAGGCGCCGACGTGGTCTTTCACGAAGCAGCCATCCCGTCTGTACCGCGCTCGATCGACGATCCCGTGCCCTCGCATGAGGTCAATATCGACGGCACGTTCAACGTGCTGCGCGCCGCCGCGGCGGGCGGCGTCCGGCGCGTGGTGTATGCGGCCTCCTCGTCGGCTTACGGCGATACGGAAGTGCTGCCAAAGGTGGAGAGCATGGCTCCGCGGCCCAAGTCGCCTTACGCGCTGCAAAAGCTGGTGGGCGAATGCTATGCACGGATCTTCGCCTCGAGCTTTTGGCGTGGAGACGGTTTCGCTACGCTACTTCAACGTCTACGGCCCGCGCCAGGATCCATCGAGCCAATATTCCGGCGTGCTGTCGCTGTTCATCAAGGCCGCGCTCGAGCGGCGCGCGCCATTTATTTTCGGGGACGGGGAACAATCCCGCGACTTCACTTACGTGGAGGACGTGGTGGATCTCAACCTGAAAGCCGCGCGCGCGCAGGGCGTCTCCGGCAAGCTATATAATGGCGGCAACGGCGGACGCATCACGTTGAACGAGGCATGGCGCCTGGTGCAGAAGATCGAGGGCGTGACGATTCCGGCGAATTACGGCCCCCCGCGGGCCGGCGACGTGCGCGATTCGCAGGCCGACACCACAGCCGCCGCCAGGGACCTGGGCCACGCGCCGCGCGTCTCCTTCGAAGAAGGATTGCGGCTGACACTCGCATGGCACAAAGCGCAAGGAGCCCGTTGACCCTGGCCGATGACCTTGAACGATGACCCGCTCTATCGCCGCGGCATCGAGCTATACCGCGCGGGTCACTTCTTCGAGTGCCATGAAGTGCTCGAAGAGCTGTGGACACCCATGCGCGGGCCGCACAGACTGTTTCTGCAGGCGCTGATTCACTTTGCGGTCGCGTTCTATCATCTGGGGCGCCGCAACCGGTTGGGGGCGGAGCGGCAGTTGCGGAAGGGGCTGCGCAAGCTGGAACGATATTTGCCGCTTTACGAGGGCTTGGATACGGGCGCCTTATATCGCCAGGGCCAGGCGTGTCTGGAGGGGATACTCGCGGGTGAGACGCCCGCGCCTCCTCGCATGGTGAGCAAGTCAGCGGCTCTCTAAACTCTGCGCAGCAGCAGCGCCGAATTCTTGCTCCCAAATGCGATGCAATTGGATACCGCGTGCTCGATGTCTATGCGGCGGCCGATCTCCGGAATGTAATCCAGGTCGCACTGCGGATCGGGCTCCTCTACGTTGATGGTGGGATGCACCACGCCATCGCGCATGGCCAGTAACGTAGCGGCGATGCCGGCCGCGCCGCAGGCCCCTTGGGGGTGCCCGATCAGGCTTTTCAGCGACGATCCCGCCAGCTTGTAGGCGTGGCCGTTGAAAGCCAGCTTCACGGCGCGCGTCTCGATGCGATCATTCAGACTCGGTGCCGGTGCCGTGATAGTTCACGTACTGCACGTCCGCGGGCGCGATACCGCCCTCCTCAATCGCCAGTTGCATGGTGCGGGCCGGCTCTTCGCCGCATTCCTCCAGGCGCACACGGTGAAAGGCCTCGCAGGTGGATCCGTATCCCGCCACTTCGCCGTAGATATGCGCGCCGCGGGCGCGCGCACGCTCCATATCCTCCATGATGAAGAACCAAGCGCCCTCCGCGATCACGAAGCCGTCGCGGTCGCGCGAAAAAGGCCGCGACGCGCGCTCCGGCTCCGCGTTCCAGCCGGTGCTCATGATCCGCATGACGATGAACCCGCGCAGGATCAGCGGCGCGATCGGCGCATCCACACCGCCGGCCACCATCACATCCAGCACACCCGCCTGAATGTTGCGGTAGGCGTAGCCGATGGCGTCGGTCGAGGAGGTGCATCCGGTGGAGACGATGTGGCTCAGGCCGCGGAACCCGAACCGCATGGAGATCTCGCTCGCCAGCGTGCCGATGGTGGAGGTGGGAACGGTGTACACGCTGCACTGTTTCTGTTTGCCGGAATAATAGAGCCGGTATTGTTCTTCGGTGAACTCGAGGCTGCCGCCGCCGGAGCCGACGATCACGCCGATCTGGCGCAGCTCGTTCCGGGTCATCGTTCCGACGTCGAGACCGGCATCCTCCAGCGCTTCCCGCACAGCCGCTGCGCCCAGGGGCACTACACGCGATACGTGCGGACGGTCCTTGGGATCCACATATTGGGATTCGTCCAGCCCCACCACCTCCCCGGCCACCTGCACGGCGAAGCCGCAAGGGTCGAAACGGGTGATCCGGCGGACTCCGCTGACTCCTGTCCGGCTGGCCGCCCAGAAGGCCTCTCTGCCTATCCCATTGGGGCTCACCGCCCCGATTCCGGTAATCACGACACGACGTTTCATTTGCGCTGACGATCTGTTTGTGCCAATAGGACAGTATAGGCCGATTTCATGGGCGATGGTGAGAACCCGTACGAAAAACCGGTGCCTCTACTCGGATGGCTGGCATTGGCTTCGGTCTGGTCTCGCCGCTCCCTTTGGACTACGGCCAACATTATTGGCAACGACCTTATCTGGCGAAGCCGCCCTGCGGCGCCGGCCCTGGCATCCCCCGCTCAACATTCCGGCCGGCTTCGGCTGACACTACCTGTGGTTTCGCTCGGCTGTAGCGGACTCTTCAACCCGCTTATATCACTCTACACCCATAACGCCCGGAGCCGGGAATTGTAACATTGGTTTTGTGGCAGCCTCGTCCTCCAGAAAGCAGGCCCTGCGGGAATTCCTCGCCGCCGCGGGGATTACGTCCATCGGCGAAATGGAGTGGCAGGCGGCGTTGCGCGAGTTGGCCCCCATCTCGGAAAGCTACCTGCGAAGCCTGCTGCGGACGGCGGGCCTACCGTTTGACCAGCCCTTCGCCGGCATCCGGCAAAAGTCATTCGAGGAACTGGAGCGCGACCTGCTCGATATGCTCGCCGTGTACCTGGGCGCCAGGCAGGCCGGAGACCGGCCACGGATGCGCTACTGCCGGAGCCAGGTGATCGCCGCCAAAGACCGCGCCCGCTTCATCGCTCGCATCCCAAAGACCGTGCCCGGTAAAAAGGCGCAGAAAGACGAGATGGCGCAGTGGATGCTCGTCTGGCTGGAGAACCCCGAGGTGTTTCCCGCCTGGGTGGAGATCCGCAAGCGCTATTCGAGCGCCACCGACTCTACCTGAACGGTGTCGCCATCCAGGGTGCCGGTGACCTTGGCCTTCAGGTCCTTTTCCTTCTTGGTGGCTTTCAGGGCGGCCAGCGCCTTGGCGTTGCCGGTTTCGTTGAACTTCACGAATTTACCGTCCGCCAGCACCAGTCCATAGCCGCTCTTGGAGCATTTGACCGCGCACTCGGTCGTGTGGCCGGCCAAATCCATGTCCTTGCACATTACATCCACTAGGGTGCCGTTCCAGGTTTCGGCAAAAGCCAAAGAGGAAAACAGCGTCAGTAATCCCACAACTCGCTTCATGGTGGAGATTATAGCGTAAAGCGCCGACGGCCCTACTGTTCCGACATCTCTTTCTTCAGGTGTTTCAATCTGCTCCGCAGGTCGTCGCTGGCTTCAGCGAGGGACGTGGTGTCGTAGATCACGTGCGGCGTGAAAAAGACGATCAGCTCGGTGCGGCTGCTGGTGCGTGTCTTGGCGCCGAAAGCCGCGCCGATTATCGGAATCCGGTGCAGAAACGGGATGCCGCCCGACGATTCGGTGGTGCTTTCCTGGATAATTCCGCCTATGGCTACCGTATCGCCGTCCTGCAAGGTGATCTGCGTCTGGAAACTGCGCGTATCGAACGAATCCGACTGGATCGCCGCGCCGGCAGCGGGCGGCTCCGGATTGCTGATCTGCTGATTGATCATCATGGTGATAATGCCGCTCGAATTGACCCGCGCCATGACGTTCAGGGTCACGCCCGCGCTGACATTGGAAATGTTATTGGCGAACACCGTGGTGCCGCTCTGTTGAACGCCCGAGGCCGTGGTGGAACTCAGCGTGGGCACGGTCTCGCCCACATTCATGATCGCGGGGATGCTATCGGTAGCGATCAACGACGGCTCGTTAATCGTGCGGGCCTTGCCGGTGCTCTCCATGGCCTGCAAAGCCGCCAGGAGTTCCCGGCCATGGCCCACCAGCAGGCCGCTGGTCAGGTTCAGGCCGGTGACGGCGGCACTGCCTACAAAGCCGCCGGGAGTGCCGGGGGCGGTTAAGCCGCCGGGGATGGCGGTCCCCTTCGTCTGCAGGTAGCTATTCACACCGTACTGGAGATCGCCGGTGAGCAGCACTTCGAAGATCTTGGCTTCCACCAGGATCTGCCGCGGAGCCACATCCAACTGAGTCAATAGCCGCGAAATCTGCTCCCATTCCTCGGCCGTGCACTGCACCAGCAGCGTGTTGTCGAATGGATTCGGGATGATATGCGGCATGCGCATTGGGACGGCGTCATTGGGGTTGCCGCTCAGATACGTACCGGTCTGGTCGCCAGTGCCCGTCGCGGCAGTGGTGCCTGCAAACGACCGGGTGGCGGCGGCTCCTCCGTAACCGGCTGTGCCACCATAGCCCATGCCGTTGCCGTAACCCCCGCCGCCATAACCCAGTCCTCCCATACCGCCATAGCCCATGCCGCCGCCGTAACCCATGCCTCCCATGCCGCCATAGCCCGTGCCGCCGCCATAGCCCATGCCGCCGCCATAACCCGCGTTGCCAAGGCCCACGCCACCCACTCCCATGCCGCCCATACCCATTCCGCCCATACCGCCCATACCCATACCCATGCCGCCCATGCTGTTCATCATGCTTAACTGCATCAGCGCCATCGGGTTGCCGCTATAAAGAGCCATCAGAGCAGCCGCCATGCCTTCGGCACGGCCGTACTTGAGCCGGTACACGTAGTTATCCACCGCGCCCGCCGGCGACTTGGCCGGAACATCCAGCTTTTGCAGCCACTTGCCCACTTCGTCGAAAACGCCGGGGTTGGGAGCCACCGCGATGATGGTGTTAATGCGGTCGATCGGCACGAACTTGACCACCGAGCTCTTCTCGGAAGCCGAGAAAGCCTTGAAAATCGACTCCAGTTGCTTGGCCAGATCCTGAGGCCGGCCGTTGTTCACTTCGTACAGGTGCACGCGCTGGCTGACGAAGGTATCGCTATCGAACAGCTCCAGCAGTTCCATGGTGCGCTTCATGTTGCGGTTGTTGTCCTGCAGGATGAGCAGATTGGCCGGGTCGTAGGTGGCCACGGTGGCGCCCTCGCCCAGGAACGGCTGGAGCAGCTTCATGATCTCGCCCGCGGTGGCATACTTCAGGAAAACCAGGTTCAGGGACATGCGCTCATCTTCCGGGAAAGTTTTGCCGTTGACTGACGCGGGCAGCGGCAACGACGACACTCTGTCCAAGGGCACCACGCGGTAGAGATCGCCGACCTGTACCAAAGCCGCGCCGTTCACGCGCAGGATGGTTTGGAGCATCGGCATCAGGTCGGCGGGCTTCATTTCGCCGTAGGTGTGGATGGTGACGGTGCCGCCTTTGAAGCGCGGGTCGAGCAGATAATTGATCTTCAACCGGCGGGCCATGATGTCGATGAGTTCGCCCAGCGAGACGTTCTCCAGCATGAAGCCGCCAGTGTCGGTCAGGGAGGACCGGCGCGGACCGGTCTGCGCGGCGGTCGCCGCGGGGGCGCCGGCCGGGGTTTGAGACAGTGGCGCCCTGGGTGGCGGCGGCGCGGGCGGAATGCCCGGCGGCGCCTGCCCCTGCTGCGCCCAGGCCACCGACGCCATCAGCGTCGCGATCGCGGTTGCCAGCAGGCGTGCCGCCGGAATTTTGCCGGATGTCACCCCTTACTCCTTTTCCGCCGCGCGGCTGGCCGCGCTATTCTTTTGCTGGTGCTCCCAAATGGCCTTTTCGGTGTCGTTCATTTCCGATTTCTTGCGGACCCAGGTACGCTTTCCGAACGGAGTGGAGCGCTCAAAACGAATCGAGTCGCCTTCCGCCTTGGCGGTGGTCTGCTCATCGGCGGCATCCTGCTTGGTGTACATAGGCTCAGCCGGCCACCGCGATACGCCGAAGGGCGTGCGGCGATACATCCACGCCTTGCCGTCTTTATCGGTCCATCGATAGACTCCCGGCATGGTCTCCACGGCGTCTTTAGGAATGGACGTCAGGGCCTGCGCCTTTTTGGTAGCCTTTACCGCCGGGTGCGCGGGAGGCGCACGGGAGGCGCAGCGGAGGGCGTTGCGGAGTTTTGGGCCGCCAGGCTGGCGGCGGCGAATAACATGGACGTAAGAATTCTCATTCGTGATCACTCCTAATTTGTGGGCTCCCAATAACATCTCGAACCGAATGGCGTAGGTTTGATTACCTTGCGCATTCCATCGGCTACGGTCCCATCCGGCGACGAATCGCCGGGCTGGCACGCCTTGCTGCCCCGCCCCAGATCGCCACCCGGCTTAGCCTCTGCCGTGGGCACTGGTTTTGCCGGCGACGCCGCGGCGGCCACCGCCTGGCCCGGGGGCGCGGGGCGGCCGCCACTGTCCGGTCCAGCATCTCATCCACGCTCTTGGTGATGGTCTCGCCGTTCCACTCCAGCACGATCTGTTCGCTGTCTACGGCCACCAGCTTGAACGCTCCTACTCTATCGCCGGGCTGGTAATCGCGATGGGGTCCCTTGGGACCGTCGCTCATGATGGCCATCGGACCATCGCCCAGATCCACCAGCCCGTGGAACAAGGGCAGCTTCGGCATGGGAGGCTTGGGCGGCGGCGCGGGCGGTTCGACCACCACGATCGGGATTGCGATCCTTGGAGAACAAATCCTTATCCGCGATATCGATATAACCGGCGGCTTTGACCGGCTGGGGCGCCGGCAGGGGACTGGCGGGCGGCGGCGGCACGGGCTTGAGCCTTTGCTGGAGAATAGCCTGCTCGCGGGCGCCCGCATCGATCCACTCGCGCCGCAAATGGACGGCGATGGCCGCGCTCAGCCCCAGCAGCGCCAGGTTCGCGATAAACAACTTGCGCTTCACAGCGAGGCCGGTCCTTTCTTTTCCGGCGCCAGTTTGCGCGGCACCACGCCCGATAGAGCCAGCCGCACCATCACCGTCTTATCCTTGGGATTGTTGGCGGCCACGCGGATATCGCTGGTGGCCAGCAACTCCGGCCGGTTGGCCAGGCTCGCCAGGAAATTCACGAACTGATCGATGCGGCAAGTGAAGGAAACCGCCACCACCACCTCGCCATAATCGTCGGCCAGCGGGCGCACCTTCATCTCTTCGGCGCCGCGCACGTCGATGCCTTCGTCCTTGCCCGTACGGCGGATGATTTCGAGCAATTGCGCCTGCGCCTGCGCGGCGGTATCGGCCAGGATCATGCCTTTCTCGCGCGCGGCCAACTCGGCGGCGACCTGCCCGGCCGTCTTCTCTTTGCCGGGCACGGTGGCGGCCAGCTCGCGCAGCTTCGCCAGACGCTTCTCGGCCAGCGGAATCGATTCGGTAGCGGCCACCACGGTGGGCTGCTTATCGGCCATGACCACGAAGCGCAGCACCAGGACGAGCGCCACTCCCGCTGCCAGCACGAGCACCGTGCGGCGATCCAGCGTGCCGGTGGTCATGGGTGCGGCCTCCGTTGCGTGCGCAGGCGGAAGATCTCCGCGGTTTGCACTTTGCTGATGCCGTTGAATTCGGAATTGTGAAACAACGGGGAGGCATCCAGCACTTTGATCAGCGGGGCGGCCTGTTCGGCTTCTCCGAAGATCATGGCCGCGTCGCGCGTCAGCTCCACATTGTTGGTCCAGACCGGGGGCGGCAGCAGGCGGCTCAATTCATTGATGGCATCCAGGTCCGAGCGCGTGCGCGTGCGGAACTCATCCAGCAGGCGAGCGCGGGCGCGGGTATGGTCGATTTCACGGTCGAGGGCCGCCGCATGCGCCGCCTGCGGCCGCAAGCGCGCAATTTCGGCATCCAGCTCTTTCAGGTACCGGCGCTCGTCGTAACTCGGCCAGGCCAGAGAAGCGACCACCACGATCAGCAGCACGGTAGCGATGACCGCCGTGGGGATAAAGATGCCGCGGGAGGCGCCGGCGCGCCGCTCGGGGGGCAGCAGGTTGGCCGACGGGGCCAGCCGTGGGCAGGCGCAAGCGAGCGCCGCCGCGTAAGGCAGCGGATTGTGCGCCAGATCGTTCTCCACCGGATTCACACGCGGCGCCGGCAGCAGGCTCTCGATAGGCAACGGCACGGTTTCGGGCGCCAGGCGCAATTCCTCGACGGCCATCGCCGCGGCTTTTTCCGCGGGCAACTCGAACTCGGCGGCGAAAACCGGGCGCGCCTGGCTTTCGCCATAAATCTCGACCGCGAGATCCGGTTTGAGTCAGGGCCACGAAATCGCGCGGGGGAGGCGCCGACAACCGGATCGCGCCATGGATCGCGGCGGCCGCGAAAGTGAACGATCCGGTCTTGATGCCGGCTTCGGTGAACAGCTCCAGATAGCGGTCCACGATCTCGCGCCGCACAATGCCCACCAGCACGCCGCTATCGGCCAGCCGTGTCCACCCGAACAGCACTTCCTGGTCGCCGTAGGGGTTGATCCCATCCAACTGAAAAGCGATGGCAGCTTCCAGATCCTTGGCTTCGACGCCCCGCATGGCAATCTGCCGCACGATGACCTCAGGACTGGGCAGCAGCACGGTGGCGCTCAGATGCGGCGTACCCAGCTTCGCCAGAAGCGCGCTGTATTCAGCGCCCCATTGCGCGGCCGGACGCTCGCGAAAGCGCTGAATCGTCAGGCGTCCCAACACTTGCACGCCGGTGGGGCGGACGCGCGCGACGGCGATTTCCAGATCCGCGCCGGAAATCTGGATGCCCGCGCCGGTACCGAAGGCGACCAACTGGCGCAACGCGGACGTCAACGCGTTCGGATGGGAATCGTTTCTCAAATTGTTGAGACGCAGGCGGTGCGGGAAAAGACGAAAATCGGGGGACTGTCTCAATTCGAACACCGCCTACCCCTTTGAATTCACTGAACTGCGGGCCTTGGTGATAGAGTTGTCGTTTGGAGGTACTTTGAAGACACTGATGGCAGCTTGTGCGGTCTTGGCAATGCTTTCCATGCCAGTTCCCGGGCAAGACAAACACGAACAACACGCCAGCCCGAGCCATGGCGTAGGCGGTGGATACATTCCCAAGCACGGTCCTCCGCCCGCAAAAGCTCAACCACACAACGCTCCGGCTCCGGCACACAACGCTCCGGCTCCGGAGGCGAAACGTTCCTTCGCCGATCAGCCGGGACATCCGGAAGCTCCGCATGTGCACACTAACGGCACATGGGTCGGGCACGATACCGGCAGGGGCGACGCGAATTATCATCTCGATCATCCCTGGGAGCACGGACGCTTTACAGGGGGCATCGGCAGGGGCCACGTCTTCCGGCTCGCGGGAGGAGGTCCCTCACGCTTTTGGTTCGGCGGTTTCTACTTCAGCGTGGCGCCCGCGGATCTTGGTTTCTGCGCCGACTGGCTTTGGGATAGCGACCAGATCGTCATCTACGACGACCCGGACCATGTGGGTTGGTATCTGGCGTATAACGTACGGTTAGGCACTTACTGCCACGTGATGTATATGGGGAACAGCTAAGGAGATGTTGTAAAGCTGCCTGACCATCTGGCGTTGGAGTTAGCTTTGGCAACGGCGACGGCTCGTTTCAAAGTCCCGTCTTGTACAGGCCGGAACCGACAAGTTCATGGGTTGGCCGTCGGTGACTTTAATGGTGATGGCATTCCGGACTTGGCACGTGTGGTGAGAGCGTACCGTGGTCAAAGAGAATGCGCATCGACCGGCGTTAACCAGGTTTCAGGCGTCTTTGGGGCATCAAGGCTGCGGGCTGCAAACTCCAACACTGCCGCAACCTGTTCTCGCGTGACGTCGAACCATTCCATGATCTCATCGATGGTCGCGCCAGACTCAAAATTCTCAAAGACAGCAGGTACCGCGCAGCCCTCCCTCACCGCTGGGGGATTGCGACATTCATTTGGTCCAAGCCGACGAAGCTGGGCGCAGAGGCCGGACCATGCCGCGGCAGCCCATTCTCCGCGCCAGTCAGGTCGAATTGAATGCCGCCCACAATTTGTGACGATATCAGTGCGCTCAATGGGGTCGGGTACCCGATGAGTACTGGAGGTCTAATATAAGCGATGCCGGATCCGAAGACGGATATCGAGCCGCCCGGCTCGGCACTGTTGGCAGGTGAATTGAGTGAAACAATGCCGTCGGCAGCATTGTTAAGCACGGCCCCCGGACCGCAGCCGCTCGCATCCATGGTGAAGACGCCGCCCGCGTACCACGCATTCGGTGTTGCCGTGTCAGGGTTGTACGCCGCGCTGATGCCCGATGCCGTGGATACCACGACGACGTCGTTTGCGCCGTTCGGCACCTGGAAGTTGATCTGCGCGGGCGAAACATAGAACAGAGGCGCGGCGACTCCACCCACCGTCACCGAGGTCCCGCCAAGCTGCAATGGCAGCGGCGTGGATTGTGCGCTTGCGGGAGCCGCGGCCAGGTTTGTGCCGAATATAGTCGCGATAGTACCGCCCCCGCCAAGGGTGGGCTGGTAACTGGCCGAGTTCACGAGACTGGAAACGACCGGGGCTTGGGACCAGGCTGCTACTTGTGTGGCCACCAGCGCGAGTAACACGCCGGAGTTTTTGCGAATTCGTTTACTGCGCATTGCTCGCGGCCCCCGAAACCGTAATTGTAGCAATGGCTCATTCGTACCGGATCGCGGTCAGGGGGTCGATACGCGAGGCCCGGCGTGCGGGCAGTAAACCCGCGAGGGTCGCCACCACGACTAAGGTGGCAGTAGCCAGGATCACCGAAGTCACATCGTTGGGCTTGAGGCCGTACAGCAGGTCGGAGATTAAGCTGGCGGCGAGGCGTGTGGCTGCAAGAAAAACGAGGATGCCGAGCGCGAGTCCTGCCGCGACCAGCAGCATGGTTTCTCGCAGCACCATCCCCGCGACATCCAGACGTTGGGCGCCGAGCGCGATGCGGACCCCGATCTCGCCGGTCCGCCGAGCTACGTTGTACGACATCGTGCCGTATAGTCCCACGCAGGCAATCCCCAGCGCGAGCAACGCGAACGCGGTGCACAATCGCGCGAATGCGATCTCGCGGTTGATCAGGCCATCGATCAGCGCCCGTTGCGTGCGCACATCGGCCATCGGTATCCGCCGGTCGGCCCGGTGCACGATTTCGCGCACCGCTTGCACATAGCCCAGGGGGTTGCCCGCGGTACGCATTTCGTACGTCATGTCTTCGACTGGCCACTGTGAGAACGAAAAAAACACGGCCGGCGAAACCTTCTCCTTGAGACGGCCGTATCGCGCGTCACCGCAGACGCCCACGATCTCGATCTCGCACTTCGGGCAGTCGCTTACCGTGATTTGGCGGCCCACAGGGTTCTGATCGCCGAACCACTCATTGGCGAACGTCCGGTTCACCACCGCGGTCATCGGCGCGTCCGCGCGGTCGTGTTCGTCAATCCCGCGGCCGAGCATAATCGGGATCTCCATGGTGGAAAAGAACCCGGCGCCGACGTTCATGATCAGGCTGCCCCGCGGCTTCGCCCCCGGCACTCCTACCATCGTCATCGAACGGCCTTGTCCCAGTAGCGGGATCTGCGACAGGCTCGCGCTTCTGACGCCTGGAATCGCCGCGAATTGTGTCCTCAGATCTTCGTAGAACGTGGCGATCTCGGGTGCCCGATGACCCGCCTGAGTCGCATTGATCCCAAACGTCAACACGTGCTCGCGATTGAATCCGAGATCGATCGATTCCAGATTCGAAAGCGTCCGCGCGAAGAGTCCCGTCGCGACGAGTATCAGAAGCGTGAACCCGATTTGCGACACGGCCAGCACGCGGCTGAGCCCCGCGCGCGTTCGCCGGTCGCCGGAGCGCGATTCCTTGAGCGCGGGCACCAGATCTACGCGCGTTGCCTGAAGCGCCGGGGTCAGGCCGAACAGAATACCCGTCACCATCGACAGTGCCGCCGCGGCCGCCAGCAGGCGCCAACTCAAATCGGCATGCAACCCGAGCAACAAGGTGATCCCGCGAATACTCCAGACGGCGACGCCCACACCGAGCCCGCCGCCCATCGTCGCGAGCAACACGCTTTCCGTCAGAAACTGCCGCACCACGCGCACCCGTCCGGCGCCCATGCTCAACCTCACCGCGATCTCGCGGCGGCGCGAGGCCGCGCGCGCCAGCAGCAGGTTCGCAACGTTCGCGCAGGCGATCCCGAGGATCAGCCCGACCAACGCCAGTAGCACATAGAGCGGCTTCGAGTAAGTCCGGCGGAGCCCGTCGAGACCACGTGCGCCATCGAGGACGATCAGAGACGCCAGATCGTCCCGCGAGCGTACTTTTGTAACGTTACGCTCGAATTCCGCGAACTGCGGCGCCAGCACCGCTTGCGCTCGCTCCGGTGTCACGCCGGGGCGCAGACGCGCCATAATATCGACCCAATCGAAATCGGGATCGATGAACCGCCGATCGGTGGCCCCAGCGCTATCGGCCGATTCCCACAGGCCTTGCGTGCGCATGGGGACGTACACGTCCGGTGCCACGGCAGGGTCCACGCCGAAGAATCCGGGAGGCGCCACGCCGATCACGGTGAACGGAAGGTTGTTGATTAGGAACTGCTGTCCCGCCGCGCGCGACGCACCGCCGAAGCGCTTTTCGCTCAGCGCGAAACTGATCACCGCCACATGCGGAGCGCCTGCGCGGTCGTCATTGGACATGATCAGCCGCCCTGCGGCGGGCGCAATGCCAAGGCCGCGGAAATAGTCGCCGGTGACATATTCCGTTTTTGCGACCTCGGCCTGCCCGGCGACAGAGAGGTTGAGATCGCCCGCACCCTGATATCCGAATACGCTGGAAAAGATTCTCCGGTTACGCTGGAACAGCTCAAACGCGGGATATGCGAAGAAGCCGCCGGTGTAACCGGTCTTGGCGTCAAGATAGCTGTCGTCGTGCCGGTTCATGCCATGTACTTCGTCCTGACGGGTGTGCCAGGCGAGCCTGGCCAGCGATTGCGGATCGGTCACGGGCAAGGACCTCAGCAGGATCGAATCCATGAAGCTGAAGATCGCCGTATTGGCGCCAATTCCCAGCGCCAACGACAGCACCGCTGCGGCGGTGAAAGCGGGGTGCGCGGCGAGGATGCGCCGGGAGAAGCGCAAGTCGTGCAGCAGATCGCGTAACCAGCACCAGACCCACGCGTCCCGAACCTCCTCCTGCACTTGAGTGACACCGCCGAATTCGAGCGCCGCCTGACGCTGCGCCTCGGGTTCACTCAGTCCGGACTCTTTCAGGTCCGCCACCCGGCGCTCCAGGTGGTAGCGCAGTTCGCGTTCGAGGTCGTGTTCCATCCGCTGGCCATGGATCAGGTTCCATAATTTCCGCACAATCTACCTCCCCTCGTTGAAAATCAATTGAACGGCAGTAGCCAGGCGATCCCAGCTTTGCTTTTCCGCCGCGAGTTGTTTCCCGCCTGTTCGCGTCAGCGAATAGAACTTTGCCTCCCGGCCCGTTTCCGACGGGCGCCACTCGGATTTCAGCCAACCCTTTTGTTCGAGCCTATGGAGGGCCGGGTACAAAGAGCCCTGATTAGGTTGTACGGCCTCGCGGGACAGTTGCTGAATACGTTGAGCGATGCCGTAACCGTGGGCAGGCCCAAGAGACAGGATTTGAAGTACCAGCATGTCCAAGGTGCCCTGCGGAATGGGAAAGCGGTGTGAACCGATCATTTGCCTCAACCTTCGATGTGTTCAATCATAATGCATCGATGTGTCGAAGGTCAAGGTGTGCCAGAAGGTGTCGAAACAGGACCGGCCGTCCGATTTACTGCACTCCGGTACCGGATAACGCGTACGATTGGGGACTGGCGGCTGTAGCGTCATAAACCTGCAGCGTCGCGGATTCCGCGCCTGCAACGGATGGTGTAAAGATTACGACCACCGAGCACGCCGCCTTTGCGGCCAGGCTGCCCCGCAGAACGGTTCGCCGCCTTCCACAATGAAGTCGGCATAGTTGCCGCCGGCCAGGGTGAAACCGTCCAGTGTTACTGTTGACGCACTGACATTTGTGATGGTGAAGCTGGCTTGGCCGGACGTTCCCACTGTCACACCGCCCAGGTTCAGAGCCGCCGGTGAGAATTCAAGGGCTGTGCCTGTGCCCGTGAGAGCCACGGTTTGCGGCTCGAGTGATCGCTGTCCGTGACGGTCAATGTGTCTGCCGCGGCTCCCGCGGCGACCGGCGCGAATTTGATCTCGATGATGCAGGCTGCTTTGGGGGCAATAGAAAGGTTGTTGGCGCATGTCGTATTGCTGGCGATGGCGAAGGGCCCGGTCACGGTCACTGCCGGATCAGCTAAAGTCACCGCCGCGCCGGTATTGTTCGTGAGCGTGACCCTGGACGATTTGCTTTTCGTGCCGATAGGCTGTACCGCGAAGGTAAGCGAACCCGGAGAGAGAGCCATGCCGCTTGTTCCCGTTCCGGATAAGTCCACCGTTTGCGGCGCGGCGGCGTCACTGTCGGCGATTTCGAGCACACCTTGCTTCGCGCCGGTGCTTTGCGGCGTGAACGTCAAGCCCACGGCGCAATTTGCGTGGGCTGCCAAGACGCCGCCGGAAGCGGGGCAGGTATTCGAGGCGATGGCGAAATCCGTAGTTTCCGTCAAGGTGATCACACCCATGTTGATGCCGGCTTTTCCACGGTTAGTAATCGTTACCTTCCTGGCCGCGCTGGTGGTGCCCGTCAACTGTTTACCGAACGACACGGGCGAACCGCTCACCGCAATGGTGGTGCCGGTGCCTTGCAGGGTGACCGTCTCGAGGCTGACGAAGTAACCGTTTGTTTGGATCTGGACCGATCCGGTTTGCAAGCCCGTGCCAGTCGGTTTGTAGGATACCGACACGGTGCAGGTTTGCCCATTAGGCAGGCTGGAACCGCAAGTATTCGATTGCGTAAAAGGGCCGTTCACCGCGATGGAGCCGATGGTCAGTGGGCCGACGCCGCTCAGGGTAAGCGTTTCCGGCGTACTGGCCCCGTTCAGAACCGTGGTGGGAAATGTCATGTCCAGAGTGGAAACGCCAAGACCTGCGAAAGCCGTGATGGCACGGATGCGGTCAGTGTATTCGTCTGCCACCAGGAAGTTACCGCCGGCGTCTTCGAGAATGGCGCTGGGTTCGGCGAACTCGGCACTTTTAGCGGGTCCGCCATCGCCCGAGAATCCGTATGTGCCGTTGCCGGCAAAAGTAGTAAGAACTCCGCTTGGCGCAACCCATCGCACCAAGTTGTTGTTCGTATCGGCGATGAACAGGTTGCCGTTCACGTCGGCCTTGACGTCCTGCGGATAGTAAAGCGAATTTTGCGTAGCGATGCCGTCGCCGCTAAAACCGCAAGAACCATTTCCGGCGACAGTATGGATGATTCCGGTGCCGGCAGGGATTTCGCGGATGCGGCAGTTATAAGAATCCGCAATATACACGTTGCCTGCGCCATCCTCTGTTACAGCCGCGGGGCGATCCAGCATCGCGCCGGTGGCCGGACCGCCATCGCCCGAAAAGCCGGCCTCGCCCGTTCCGGCGACAGTCGTAATGATACCCGCGGCGATCTTCCGGATGGCGTGGTTGTACGTATCAGCGATGTAAATGTTATCGTGGCTGTCGATAAAAACGCTGGTCGGCCCGTTTAAGTTCGCCTTGGCCGGAGAGCCGCCGTCACCGCCGTATGAGCATTTGAAAGAGTTGCCGGCGAAGGTACTGATGATTCCCTCAGGATTCACCATGCGGACCACGCAGACTGCTTCGTCGGCAATATAAACGTTTCCGGCGTTATCCATGGCGAGCCCTACCGGCTCGGCTAGTTGAGCGTTAACTGCTGGTCCGCCGTCGCCGCCATAAGTGGATTCGCCCGTCCCCGCGAAGAAGTCGACCAGACCGGACGAGGCGGTCAACTCACGCACCCTGGCTCCCTGCCCCTCGGAAAAATAGACGTTGCCCGATGAATCTTCCATAACGCCCAGGGGACGGTCGACCTCGGTGCCGGTGGGGGCAATGCCGTTGGTGGGAATCGACATGCCTTGTCCGTCGCCCCCGACGATATTGATGTTGCCGCCTACGGCAAATGTGCGGATATAGCCGTCATCGTTATCCGCAACGTAAATTGTTCCGGAACTCGCGACTGCCACGCCCATGGGATAGTTGAAGCACACATTCACCGCCGGCCCGCCGTTCGGTCCGCACGAAGTGCGGTTACTGGTGCCCGCGATGGTAGTAATATTGCCGCCGATCGCAAACTGACGGATCACATCGTTTGTGGCGTCGGCTAAGGTGATTGTGGTGCCCGCGCTGTCGACGGCCAGTTGGTAAGCCCGGCCAATTTCCGCCTGCGTTGCGGGACCGCCGTCGCCGGAGTAACCTTCATTACCGTTGCCGGCAATCACCGACACACTACCTGTAGAAGCATTCACTTCGTAGATCTGGTAAGTAACAAAGTCCAAGACATAGACGTTACCCTGTCCATCCGCCGCTACGCCGACCGGAGCGTTGAACGTGGCGAAGTCATATAGGTAGCCAGTGGAAAGCACCAATTTACGCACGCGAGAACAGTATGTGTCCGCGATGTAAAGGTTACCGGCGTTGTCGAGCGCAAGGCCCGCTGGGGAGGTCAGATATTCGCTCGTTCCGGGACCGCCGCTGCCGTTGTAGGCACAGCTTCCAACTTGACCTGCGATAGTGGTGATTGTGTTCGTCGCATCCACTTTGCGTACCACGCAGTTAAAAGAGTCCGAGATGTAGACGTTGCCTGAGCTGTCTACGGCAACCGACTGCGGCCAGTTTACCATCGCGCTCGCCGCACCGCCCGGCACGCCGTCGCCTGAATAGCCGGCGGTTCCGGCAACGGCCGTAAGAAAACCGGTGGCGTCAACCCGGTAAACGCGGTTCATTGCGTAGCCGGCGACATAGTAGTTACCCGCATTGTCCAGTGCTAGTCCGGCCAGGTTGTTGAGATCGGCATCGATAGCCGGCATGTCATTGGGGCCGCCGCCGATGAGAGTGGTGATGATGCTCTGTTGCGCGCGCGCGGCGACACAGGATAGAGCACAAGCGAGCAGTAGGATGGAGCGTGAAATGCGGAGTCTGGCTACGGGCATATCGTTACCGGCGGGAGGGGATGTCCGCAATCGTTGGCCGCCGGCTCAACTCCACGGAACCCTCACGAGCCTGGCCTCCACTTGAATACGTAACGAAGACGTTCGGCTGGGTACGGGACGACCAGATCCGATAAGTCTCTCTGGTCACTGTGAACGATTCGCGGATGACGATGTCGCGCGTGCGCGGCCAGTCTGCGATCGGCGCGAAGCTCGCGAGAACCGGACCAAGCCTGGGCCCGCGCACGGTCAGGGAGGCCTGTTTCAGATCTTCGCCGCTATAGTTGAAAAGGTGGAGCGTTATGGTCAGTGCAACGCCGTCCGCGTTCTCGTTTACGCCGGTGAGGCTGAAATTGCCGGCAAAGTCCCGGCCGTTGGCTCCCGCCGATAGTCCGGCGGACACCAAGACAAGCGCCACAGCAATGAAGATCCCATTGAGTTTCATGAACCACCCTACCGAATGAATCTAGAGGATAGCGGGCAGAAACACAACACCTGGCTTGGATAACTTATGGTAACGTGCAGATGCAAACTAAATGCAATTCATCAACATCGGTTGGTCTAAGGAGGACCTATGAACTCATTTCCTCGGTATCGGATCGGCGGGTTGGCGCTGTTTGGTCTTTGTTTGACCTGTGGGGTGACAGCTCAGGAGCCGGACACTTCTCACTTTGCCTTGTTCAAGCTGACGTGTTGTGGAAATCTCACGGTTGTGACGGGGCTAAACGATGGCGGCGCGGCGACTGGATATTTCCAGTTGAACGGTACGTATAATTATGAATCATTCGTGCGCGCGGCTGGGGCAAACACGTATTTCTCGGTGAGTGGAAATTCGACCGCGGCGGCCGCGATTAACAACAGAGGCGTCGTGGCGGGCACTTATTTTTACGAAACGGGTGCCTACGGGTTTGTGCGGGCGGCCAGCGGAAAGATCGTCACCTTCGGCGTGACCGGCGCCGAGGCTACGGGCGCTAGTTCCATCAACGCTAGGGGCGCCGTGACGGGAGTCTATCTCGCCGGGGATGGTGCGTTTCACGGTTACGTGCGGAGCGCGAACGGTACGATCGCGCTATTCGACGCGCCGGGCGCCGGCGCAGGTCCGGACCAGGGCACCGAGCCGGCTAGCATTAACGACGGAGGCGCGATTACGGGAACGGTCATCGACTCGACCGGGATCATGCACGGATTTGTGAGGGACGCAAGTGGCACTCTCACGGTGTTCGATGCACCATCAGCGGGCGCGCAGGCGGCCCAAGGCACCAGCGCATCGTCGATCAATGAAAACGGAATCATCGTGGGGTCTTATTCCGATGCGAACGGCCTATCGCACGGCTTCGTGCGCGCTGCGGACGGTGCGATTACGTCGTTCGATGCGCCGGGCGCGGGCACCGCTAGCGGCCAAGGAACGTTTTTGACCGGGATCGCCTTTAAAGGCGAAGCTGTAGGCCAGTTCTTTGACCCCAACAACGTGCGGCATGGGGTCGTGCTGCACGTAAATGGTTCGACCGCGACGCTCTCCGTGCCAAACGCATCGGACACGTCCGCATCTTCCATCAATGTGGTCGGGGCGGTGGCGGGGAGTTGCACGGTGAACGGCGTGCATGAGGGCTACGTCTGGACGCCCTAGGCAGTTCCGGAATGTAGCTATTGGCTCGCGCAGGTCACAAGCACCCCGCCCGTGCTCTGGAACCCCGCGATCTGAGCCCGGACTGGCTGGTCGCCCGTGGGAACGGAGGGAATGGTCGCGTTGAGCTGGTAAAGCCCCGCCTCCCCAGATTCGCTGCGTTCACGACGGCGCTTCCTCGCCGATGGAAACAGTCGGCGTTCCCGCAAGGAGCACAGCCTGCCGGATCAGTTGCGACGGCGATACCGGCGGATTCGTCGGGCCGAACCCGGTCGCATAGAGTTCGATCTCCTCGTCCACCTGCGCCGGCCGGCTGCCCGGTCCGGCCGGTCCCACCAGCGTTCCGTCCGCGTGCCGTCCCCGGCGGTCACGGGCCCGGACGGGCGCATGGGCTCGGGGCCGGGATATACGATGGAATTAGGATTGCACGGTGGCTTTATTCATGTTTCGATTCGATCAATTGATCCGCCACGACATGATTGTCCGCGAAGTAAAACAAGCCCACCCGGAAACCATGTCGGTCTTCGAGGAATTCGGTTTTCGCGCCAGTTGTGACGACTGTGATATCCAAACTGTAGCGCGCAAAAGCGGGCTTTCCAGCCAGGATGTCGTGGCCTCCCTCAATCGCGCCGCGTTTGGGCTGGACGCAACTCCACAAAAATAGGCACGGGATCAAACGGTTATGCCAGTCGCCAAACCGGCCAAGGGTATTAAAGAAGGCTGCCAGCCACTCGACGTATTCTTCGCACCGAAGACCGTCGCAGTGATCGGCGCCACCGAGACGGGCGGCAGCGTTGGCCGTACCATTCTGTCGAACTTGATCGGCAGTTCATTCGGCGGCGCCGTTTTCCCGATCAATCCCAAGCGGCCCAGGGTACTGGGCATCCAGGCTTACAAGCATATCTCGGAAGCACCCGAGCCGGTGGATCTGGCCGCAATCGTTACACCCGCCGCCAGCGTGCCGGGCATCGTCCACGACTGCGTGGAGGAAGGCGTCAAGGCCGCCATCGTAATCTCGGCGGGCTTCAAGGAGACCGGTCCCGCCGGACTCGAACTGGAGCGCCAGATACTGATGGAGGCGCGCCGCGGGAACCTGCGCATCATCGGCCCGAACTGTCTCGGCGTAATGAGCCCGCCGACGGGGCTCAATGCCACATTTGCCGCCGCCATGGCGCGCCCCGGCAATGTAGGCTTCATCAGCCAGAGCGGCGCGCTGTGCACGGCCATTCTGGACTGGAGTCTGCGCGAAATGGTGGGCTTCAGCGCCTTTGTTTCGATCGGTTCCATGCTGGACGTGGGCTGGGGCGACCTCATCTATTACCTGGGCAACGACCCGCGCACGCGCAGCATCGTGGTCTATATGGAAAGCATCGGGGATGCGCGCGCGTTCCTCTCCGCGGCGCGCGAAGTGGCGCTGAACAAGCCCATTATCGTCATCAAAGCCGGACGTAGCGCGGCCGCCGCGAAAGCCGCGGTTTCCCATACGGGCTCGCTGGCGGGCAGCGACGACGTGCTGGAAGCCGCGTTCCGGCGCTGCGGCGTGCTGCGTGTGAACAGCCTCGCCGATCTGTTCTACATGTCCGAAGTGCTCTCCAAACAGCCCAGCCCCAAGGGTCCGCGGCTGACGATTCTGACTAACGCCGGCGGCCCCGGTGTGCTGGCCACAGACGCGCTGGTGGCCACCGGCGGCGAGCTGGCCGAACTCTCGCCCACTGCGCTCGAGTCACTGAACCAGATCCTGGCGCCCGCTTGGAGTCACAACAATCCCATAGATGTCCTGGGCGACGCCAGTCCCGAGCGTTACGCTAAGGCGGTCGAGATCGCGGCTAGGGATCCGCACAGCGACGGTCTGCTGGTGGTGCTAACGCCGCAGTCCATGACCGATCCCACGCTGACTGCCGAGTATCTGAAACCGTACGCTAAGCTGGAGGGCAAACCCATCCTGGCGAGTTGGATGGGAGGCGCCGGCGTGGCCGCCGGTATCGCGATCCTGAACCAAGCCGGAATCCCCACGTTTCAATTTCCGGATACGGCGGTGCGCGCATTCACGTATATGTGGCGGTGGGCATATAACCTGAAATGCTTGTACGAAACGCCGTCTCTGCCCGAGGATTCGGCGGAGGGTGCGCCAAACAATACGCGGACCGGCCAGATGGTCCAAAACGCGCGGGCCGCGGGCCGCACCATTCTCACCGAGGCCGAATCGAAGCAGGTGCTGGACGCGTACGGCATACCCACGGTGCGGACGGTGGCCGCCCGGACGCTCGAAGAGGCCGCCGATCAGGCCGGGCGCATGGGTTATCCGGTAGTGCTCAAGTTGTTCTCGGAAACCATCACGCATAAGACGGATGTAGGCGGGGTACAGTTGAATCTCGCCGATCGCGAGGCCTTGGAGCGAGCCTGGCGCAAAATCCAAAGCTCGGTGATCGAAAAGGCAGGTGCGGAGCATTTCCAGGGGGTCACGGTGCAGCCCATGATCGATACCGGCGAGGGGTACGAGCTGATTATCGGGAGCAGCGTGGATGCACAGTTCGGGCCGGTGCTGCTGTTTGGGACTGGCGGCCAGTTGGTGGAGGTCTTTGAGGACCGCGCGCTGAGCCTGCCGCCGCTCAACACCACGCTGGCGCGCCGCATGATGGAGCAGACCAAGATTTACAAGGCGTTGCGGGGGGTGCGCGGACGCAAGCCGGTAAACCTGGCGGAACTCGAGCAAGTGTTGGTGCGGTTCAGCCGGCTGGTGGTTGAGCAACGCTGGATCCGGGAAATCGACATCAATCCGCTGCTGGCGACTCCGGACCGCCTGGTGGCGCTGGACGCACGCATCGTACTGTACGGACCTGAAGTCAGCCAGGAACAACTGCCCAAGCTGGCCATCCGCCCGTATCCAAGCCGCTACGTTTCCACATGGACCATGAAGGATGGGAGCGAAGTTGCCATCCGGCCGATCCGCCCGGAGGACGAGCCTGGCATGGTCAACTTCCATGCGACTCTCTCGGAGCGTAGCGTCTACCTGCGCTATTTCCGCTTGATGAATCTCTCGCAGCGGGTGGCACATGAGCGGCTGACACGCATCTGCTTTATCGACTATGACCGCGAAATGGCCCTGGTCGCTGAATGGGAAGGCGCGATCCTGGCGGTCGCACGGCTGACGCGCGTTCCCGGCTCTAACGATGCGGAAGTGGCCGTGCTGGTGAGCGACCGTTTTCATGGCCGTGGGCTGGGCAAGGAACTGCTCAGCCGTCTGGTGATGGTAGGCCGCGACGAGAAACTCCGCGCGTTGACGGCCGACATCCTGCCCGACAACCGGGATGTGATGCGCATCTGCGAGAAGCTGGGCTTCACCCTGCGGCACTCGCTGGAAGACGAAGTGGTCAAGGCCGAATTCATTTATTAGCTAAAATCGACCGATGGAGTTTAGACGGAGGAGATCGTCAGTGGCCTTATTGCTGCGTTCGTAACGGCCATCTGGGCCGCGCCAAAGGAAGAGAAGGCGATGTATGGAATGATTGGAAAGATGACGACCGTAACCGGCAAACGGAAGGAGGTGCTCTCTCTGTTGCTGCAAGCGGTAAAGGAAATGCCGGGGTGTCTGAGTTATGTGGTTGCCGCGGATACAGCCGACGAAAACGGGATCTGGATCACCGAGGTTTGGGACAGCTAAGGCCAGTCACGACGCTTCCCTGTCTTTACCAGAAGTCAAGAAATCCATCGCGGCTGCGCGTCCGATGCTCGCTGCCTTCAGCAACCAAGCGATCACGACCCGTTGGCGGATATGGGCTGGGAACCATGAGAACAGGGCGGTAATCGCCTGATATGGCCTTTCGAATGCTGACAGCTTTTTGTTCCTTCAAATAAAGCTCCCAAACCTAAGGATCTCGTGAGCGACGATCGAAAGCGGCCGATCCTGGTGCTGATCACCAGCCATTGGATCAGCATGGCCGGAGTTTCGCTGGTGACGCTGGCGGGCTTCTCCTGGCTGTTCGTTCTACCAGCCAACATTCGCGGGCACGTTGAAAATCCGTACATCGGGCTGCTGGTCTTCATCGCTATCCCGGTGGTATTCTTCGCGGGACTGCTGCTTATCCCGATTGGCATCGCGCTTTCCCGCCGCCGCGCTGGCCCGATATTCAACGATGCCGCGGAGCGCCATACCGCCTGGCGCCGCGCGGGTGTCTTCTTCGTGGTCATGACGCTGGCGAACATCGTCATCGGGAGCCAACTAAGTTACCGCGCCGTCGAGCATATGGATACGGTCCAGTTCTGCGGCCAAAGCTGCCATGTGATGAAGCCTGAGTTCACGGCGCATCTGCTGGTTCCGCACCAAGCGGTGACCTGCGCCTCCTGCCATATTGCACCGGGCGCTACGGGCTGGCTGAAAGCGAAGATGTCCGGTACACGCCAGCTTATGGCGGTCACGTTCGACACTTTTCCGCGCCCCATCGAGTCGGCGATGGAAAGCGACAGGCTGGTGCCATCGGCCGAAACCTGCGAGCAGTGTCACGCCCGTGAAATGCGTGTGGGATCGCGCCTACGCGTAATCAGCCAATTCAAAGGCGACGAAACCAATACCCCCACCGAGACCGTTCTGATAATGGCGGTGGGCGGCGGCAGATTCGGCGGCATCCATGGCGCCCACATGGGGCCCGGCGTGCGCATACGGTATGCCGCGGCGGACGCAAAACGGCAGACCATCCCCTGGGTGGAATATCGCAACACCGAGACGGGAGCCGCGCGAACCTACCTGACGGGAGACGCCAAACCCGAATCGGTCCGGGCGCTTCCAACTTTCGAAATGCAGTGCGTGGATTGCCACAACCGCGCGGCGCACTCCTTTGAACTGCCCGACCGCGCGGTCGACGAAGCCATGGCCCGCGGCGATATCCCGGTAGGGCTGCCGTTCGTCAAAAAGACCGGCGTCGAACTGCTCAAGGCCAGCTATTCGAGCGACGAAGAAGCCGCGCAAAGAATTCCAGGCGGTTTGGCCGCTTACTATCGGGCGAAATATCCAGCCGTGGCCAGCCAGCACGGCGCAGGCATCCAAACCGCCGGTCGAGCGTTGCTGGCTATCTACCGGCACAACGTCTTTCCGGATCTCAGGGTCACCTGGGGAACGTATCCCAATAATCTCGGCCATACGGACGCCCCGGGTTGCTTCCGATGTCACGACGACAGTCACGCGACCTCCGATAAGAAAACCATCCCACAGGATTGCGGCACGTGCCATCAGGCGCTGGCCGTTGAAGAAGCGTCGCCCGAGATACTCAAAACGCTTGGAATAGCAGATCGATTGTCAAGCTTTGAAAAGCAGTGAGACTAACGAACAGGAGAAGGAATATGCGAACGATCCTCACGGTATTAACACTTGCCGGTTTCTCAGCGGCGGCCGGTTCAGCCGCGGACGCCACGGCGGGCAAAGCCGTCTACGACAAGTCCTGCAAGACCTGTCACGGGACGGACGGAACGGCGAATCCAGCCATCGCCAAGATGATGAAAGTCGATATGAAGAACCTGGGTTCGGCCGAAGTCCAGGCGCTGAGCGACGCCGACATCAAGGCAATTGTCACCACCGGAAAGGGCAAAATGAAGCCAATCAATGGAGTCTCCGGGGCCGCCTTGGATAACGTCGTGGCTTACGTGCGTACTCTGAAGAAGTGATACCCGGCGATCCTATCGGCTGACATGCTTACAGCGGTAACTTTAGCACCTCTGCATGCAGATCCTGCACTTGGATCTGGTGAATGCGCACTAAGACTAGCTCCCGTTATGTAAGTCGCAGGCTCTTTGTTTTGGGCTGAGGCTTGCTAGGTTGTCCGTTTTAGTCTTGAACCAACTAGAGTGCGTCAGCGCCTGGAGGAGTATGCAGGTATATTGTTTGGCTTCACGGATCTCGCGGATCTTTTCGGTGCTGCTATTGGTGGCCGGATCGGCCGCCCTGATCGGTTCTCCCAAAGCACCCTACCAACGGGGCTTTAAGATTCCCCGGACCGACCAGGGCCCCATCGATTTCGTGGTGCCGGGTTTGAACATCACCATCAACTCTGCCTCCATTTCGAGCGCCGGCGTCATCAGCGTTACATATACGCTCACCGATCCCAATGGGCTCCTTTGGATGCGACTGGCGCAACCACGCCGGGCGTCATCTCGCTGGCGTTTGTGGCCGCTTACATCCCTAAGGGCCAGGAACAGTATATGGCCTATACCACCGAGCAGGCGACCGGCGCCGTGCTGGGTACCATCACCCGCCCGGATTTCGAAGTTGGCAGGCACGCCCACGCGGTAGGTCCGGGGCAATACCAATACACCTTCATGGCCAAGGCGCCTGCCGGATTCGATCCCACCGTAACCAATACCGTCGCGGTCGCGGGTAACCGCGATCTCACGCCATTCAATCTGGGCACGAACTACGCCGGGGCCACCTTCAACTTCGTGCCCAATGGTTCGCCGGTTACCGTCACCCGCGATGTGATCCGCACCCAAAGCTGCAACACCTGCCACTACCAGTTGGCATTCCACGGCGGATACGCCAACGGCATGCCCATGTGCGTCATGTGCCACCAGCCGCAGAACGCCGATCCGGCCACGGGCAACACGCTGGATCTCAAGGTGTTCGCGCATAAGATCCACATGGGGTCGCAGTTGCCCAGCGTCATCGGGTACACGTCCGGCACGACGACCGTTCCGCCGGCTCCCTATGAAATCATCGGCTACATGAATTCCGTCAATAACTTTTCAACGGTGATCGATCCCGCCGATCCCCGCCGTTGCGAGGTTTGCCATAGCCAGACCACCGGCGCGGCGCAAGCCAAAGCGTTCATGACGGAGCCCACGCCGGGCTGCCTGCGGCGCCTGCCACGACGACGTCAATTTCGCCACCGGCGCCAACCACCCTGGCGGATTCCAGATGGATGACACCGAGTGCGCCAACTGCCACATCCCCCAAGGCGAGACACCCTTCGATGCTTCCATTCTGGGCGCGCACGTGGTGCCCACCGATACTGCCGCCACTTACCCGCAGAACCCGGATACGCTGATCGCCGGCATAAACCTGGCCATTACCGGCGTGACCAATACGTCCGCCGGGCAAACGCCCACGGTCGCCTTCACCGTGCAGGATCAACAAGGGCAATAACATCCCCTTATCGCAGGCTCTCCACCCTGCAATTCACCATGGCCGGCCCTACCACCGACTACGGCTACACCAGCTTCGGAAGCGACACTGCCAGCACCCGGGTTATGTGACGGAAAGCGCCTCAAGGCGGCCTGCGATTCCAGCGGCAATTGCACTTACACTTTCACGCACGCCATTCCGGCAGCCGCTACCGGAACCTACACCATCGGCGGGGAGGCGCGCATGACGGTGACGGTGTCTGGCCGGCACCACTTCGTCGCAGAGCGTCAACGAAAGCCGCCGCGAATCCCGTGGTGAACTTCTCGGTGGATGGCTCGCCCGTCACGCCGCGCCGCACGGTGGTGGCGCTCAGCCAACTGCAATGCCTGCCACGTCGCGCTTTCGCTGCACGGCGGCCTGCGCAACAACACCGAGTATTGCGTGCTGTGCCACAATCCGTCGAATACGGATGCCAGCACGCGCGCCAACGCCGTCGTCGCGTCCGACAAAACGCTGCCGCCGCAAGGCATCAACTTCAATCTGTTGGTTCACCGCCTTCACGACGGCGTGAACGCCGCGCCCAACCCGGGCGGACCGCCCAAGGAGCCTTACATCGTGGTAGGTACATGGGGAGCCACAACGACTTCTCCGGCGTGCTCTTCCCGGTCATGAGCCCGGCGGGAGACGCCACTTATATGCAAAACTGCGCGGTCTGCCACACCAATGGCAGCGAGCAGAATCTGCCGATCGGCCTGAATCCGGTTCAAGATCCCCAGGGCTGGATTCAGGGGGCGACCGGAAACCCGGTGCAGCCCGCTTCGTCGGCTTGCAGCGGATGTCACGTTTCGGAGGGCGAGTCGGCCCACTTCCTGGCCAATACCGATGTGTTGGGAGAGAGCTGCAACGTATGCCATGCCGCCGGCGCGCAGTTCGCGGTCGACGCGGTGCATGCCCAGTAACCGGTATCGCAGCCCTGATCCTACTTTGCTGGCCGGCGGGGGCGCAAACCCCCGCCGCCGGCCGGCCCCGGCCGCTCAGCCTATGTCGGCTCGGAAACCTGCCAGACTTGCCACGAAGACATCTACAACGCCTTCCAGAAGAGTCCGCACAAGCTGGTGGACACGCAAAAACGCCGCGGCTGGGAAGGCAAAGCCTGCGAGTCCTGCCACGGTCCCGGCGGCAAACACGCCGCATCGGCCGACAAGGAGGACATCCTCAATCCGGCCGACGCTGCCGCCCGCCGAAGCCGATCGCGACTGCCTGAAGTGCCACCTGAACCAGCCCACCCACATCGGCCGCATCCAAAGCAGCCACGCGAAAAACGAGGTGAGCTGCACCGCCTGCCATTCCATCCATCGCAACGGCCCCAACGGGCTGGTCGCCGCGAAAGACGGCGGCGATCAACGAGCTGTGCGCCAGTTGCCACACGGCGGTTTGGGCCGAATTCCAGCGGCCCTACAAGCACCGCCTGCCCGAAGGCGCCATGTCCTGCGTGGATTGCCACAACCCGCACGGCAGCATCTCAGCGCGCTTCGCGCGCAGTCCTATGCGGCCAATGAACCGGGCTGCTTCCGCTGCCACGGCAACCTGCGCGGTCCCTTCACTTTCGAGCACGCCCCGGTGCGCCTGGAAGGCTGCGCCGCCTGCCACGAGCCGCACGGCTCGGCCAACCCGCGCATGCTGATCCGCGCGGAAGTCCGCTACATGTGCCTGGAGTGCCACGCCAATCTGCCCACGGCGCCCGGGCCCATCAAGAATCCTCCCGCGCTGGGCGGAGTGCCTCCCGCGTTTCACGACCTGTTCAGCCCGCAGTTCCAGAACTGCACCGTCTGCCACATCAAGATCCACGGATCGTACGTGAGCCAGGACTTGCTCAGATGAGACTCGCATTGGCTTTGTTGGTCACGGTTCCATTGCTGGCGCAACAGGCCGCAAACGCCGGCGCAGCAGCCGGCGCAGCCGCCAGGCGGCTCCACCTGCGGCGGCCGCCTCGCCTGAACCACCCCGCCGCCGAGACGTGGATTACCGGCAGCGTCGACCTGGGCTATCGCTTCACCAGCGTCGGCGGCAACAACGACGTCTATCGCAGCGTGGTGAATCTGGGCCAGGGTCCCCGTCTGCTGGGCCTGGATTTCACGATCGTCGATCCCAAGAAGCGCCTCTTCGACCGCCTGGACGTGCGCGCCAACAACTGGGGCGGCGATCCCTACAACACCGTGCACGTGAATGCCTCCAAGCAGGGCATCTACGATTTCAATTTCGACTACCGGGATATCGCCTACTTCAATATGCTGCCGTCGTTCGCCGATCCCCTGCTCGGCACCGGCATCGTGCTGGATGAAGACTCCTACTTCTCCCGCCGCCGCATGAGCGATTTCCAGTTGGACCTGCTGCCCGGCCATCGCATCATTCCTTACCTGGCCTATGGCCGCGATTCCGGCGAAGGGACCGGCATCACCACGTTCGTTTCCGACGATAACGAGTACCCGGTCGCCGACCACATGTTCGATAAGACGGACAACTACCGCGGGGGCGTACGCCTGGAGTTCAACCGCTTTCACGTCACTCTGGAACAAGGCGGCACCACGCTGCGCGACGATCAGCAGGCCTACGATTCCACGGTCAACTACGGCAACAACTATCAGCCGTACTTCGGCCAGACGCTCGATTTGACCGGTCTGGCGCAGGCTTACGGCATCCGCGGCAGCAGCGTTTATACCAAGGCGCTGTTCACCGCCAGCCCGTTACTCCTGGATGGATCTGTACGGCCAATTTCTGTACAGCCAACCCGATACCAGCGTCAACTATACCCAGTTCAATACCGGCAATCTGGTGCTGGAGAGCGCCATCCTGTTCTATACCGGCGAACAGGCCTTGGGCTTCGCCGAAGGCAAGCAGCCGCATACCACCGGCAGCCTGGGTTTCGAACTGCGGCCGTTGAAGCGCGTGCGCATCCTCGAGTCCTGGATGACGGACCGTCTGCACACCGCGGCGGCGGGCCTGGTGACGGACATGATCCTGCAGCCGCTCTCAGCCGCGCAAACCACGCTGACGCCGCTCGCGAGCCTGCTGGCCGTGAATTACAACCAGGAGCAGGTCGATGTCCTGCTGGATGTCACCCGCAAGCTCACGCTGCGCGGCGGTTATCGTTATGTGTGGGGCGATGCGCAAACCGGCAACCTTCTCATCGCGGGACCTGGCCAGGAATCCAGCGAGTTGCGCCAGCAAATTGGCATGGCGGGGGCCAACTTTCGCGCCAGCCAGAAGCTCTCGCTCAACGTGGATTTCGAAGGCGCGTCTCGGATCACGCCTACTTCCGCACCAGCCTGTACAACTATCAGAAGATGCGCGCCCGCGCGCGATACCAGGTGGCTCCCACGCTGGCTTTGCAGGCCAGTTTCTCGCTGCTGAACAATCAGAATCCCACGGCGGGCATCAATTACAATTTCCTGAGCCGGCAGAATTCGCTATCGGCTGCCTGGACGCCATCGCAAGCGCATCAGCATTCTGGGCGAATACACGCGCTCCACTTTGTACTCGAACATCGGCTACCTGGAGCCCGAATTTCTCAGTCCGGAGACGTCGCTTTATCGCGACAATGCGCACAACGCCAGCGCGCTGGTGGACCTGGCCTTGCCGGGTTACGCGAAACTCGCGCCGCACCTGGCCTTCGGCGGATCGCTGTTCATCTCTTCGGGCAGCCGCCCGACCACTTATTATCAGCCGCTGGCGCGGCTCTCGCTGCCATTGCATAAGGGCCTGGCCTGGAAGTCCGAATACCGCTATTACGGGTATGGCGAGACGTTTTATGAATACGAAGGGTTTCACGCGCATATTCTACAGACCGGACTTACGATTTCCCGCTAACTGAGCCGGAGACTGACCCAGGCGAGAACGCTTCGTTCGGGGAATATGCGGGTCGTTTCTCAGAGTTTTAGAAGTGTTTGAAAAGAAAAGGAAGATGGTGGCGGGGACGACGGGGCTCGAACCCGCGACCTCCGACGTGACAGGCCGGCGTTCTAACCAACTGAACTACGTCCCCGCATGCACGCGACTTTTTTATCCTAGCACGCCCGTCAGGCGCTTGCACCAAGCTCATGGGCGTCCGGACCGGATCTCCATCCGCTCGCCCGTCAACTGCCGCACCATGGTCTCCAGTTCGGCTACCCGTTGCGACAGTTCTTCGAGCGCCTGCCCTTCCGGGTCCGGCAGCTTGCCGTGTTCCAGGGCGCCGTTCTCGTCGCGCGTGCGCACGACGCGCCCCGGAACGCCCACTACCGTGCAATTATCCGGCACCGGCCGCACCACCACCGATCCGGCGCCTACCTTCACGTCGTCGCCGATGCGAATCCCGCCCAGGATCTTCGCGCCCGCGCCGACCACCACGCGATTGCCCAGCGTGGGATGCCGCTTGCCTTTCTCGTTGCCGGTGCCGCCCAGCGTCACGCCCTGGTACAGCAGCACGTCGTCGCCGATCTCGGTGGTCTCGCCGATCACCACCCCCATGCCGTGATCGATGAAGAACCGCCGACCGATGCGCGCGCCCGGATGAATCTCGATGCCCGTTAAAAAGCGGCTGAACTGCGAGATCACGCGCGGCAACAAAGGAATCCGCGCGCGGTACAATTGTGCGCCAGGCGATGCGCCAGAATGGCATGAAATCCGGGGTAGCAGAGCACGATCTCGATCACGCTCTTGGCGGCCGGATCTTCCCGGAAAATCGTGTCGATCTGCTCTTTGATCGCCCGGAACATATCGTTACTCGTATCGTAGCGCTTCAGTCGGATCGAGGCGCGTGGCGCGGCGCGCCGGCAGATAGCTGGCCAGCGCCGCGATCGGCCGCAAACAGCAGCGCGCTGCCGAGCGAAGCTGACCGGATCGGCCGCGCCGACCTGAAACAGCAGCCCGGACATCAGCCGCGTCAGCGCCAGCGCCGCGATCGCTCCGATCGCCAGGCCGGCCAGCGCCAGCGCCAGACCTTGCCCCACGATCATGCGCAGAATCGTCGCCCGTGTCCGCGCCCAGCGCGATGCGAATGCCCATCTCGCGCGTGCGCTCGGCGACCGAATAAGTGATCGCGCCGTAAAGGCCCACCGCGGCCAGCAGCAGCGCGGTCAGTCGAGAATACGCCCAGCAGGAAAACGCTGAAGCGTTGTTGCGCCGTGGATGTGGCCAGCACTTCTTCCATGGTATTCATCGCGGTCACCGGCTGATCGCGATCCACCGCCGCCACCGCCGCGCGCGCGGCCGCCGCCCAGTGATGCGGATCGCCGGCCGTACGAAGAATTAGATTCATGGAGGCCCATGGACGCTGCGGAAATGACAAGTAAACTTCGGCTTCGGGCGCTGGCGGCCAGACTCACGTTGTTCACATCCGCGGCCACCCCCACCACTTCCGCCGGCTTCGTCATACGCCCCAGCAGCAGATGCTTGCCGAGCGGATTGTCGTGCGGCCAGATAGCGGCGAACCAGCGTTTCGTTGACCACCGCCACCAGGGGCGCGTCGGCGTTATCGCCGTCGGTGAACTCCCGCCCCTGCCGCAGAGCGACGCGCAGCGTCCGGAAATACGCCGCACTGACCATCTGGATGGCCAGTGATAGGACGCGCCGGCAGGGGAACTCGGGCTGTCCTTCCACCAGCACCGGCGAAAATCGCACCGGACGAACCGGCAGCGCCGACGCTACCGCCGCCGACTCGCACGCCGGGCATCGCCGCAGCCTGCTTCACCACCTGGTCGTAGAACGCGGCCATCTGCGGACCGGTTCGGATAGCGCGCGGGCGGCAGCGCGATACTCATCGTCAGAACATTGCGCCGATCGAACCCCGCGCTCATGTTGCGTAGCCGCACGAAGCTGCGGATCAGCAGTCCGGCGCCCACCAGCAGAACCATGGAGAGCGCCACCTGCGCTACCACCAGCGCGCCGCGCGCGCGGCTGCGCCGCCGGCTGCCGGCCGATCCGCGCCCTTCGGCCCGCAACACCGGGTTGAGATCCTGGCGCGATAGTTGCACCGCCGGGATCAATCCAAACAGCACGCCCGTGAGCAGCGACAGTCCCGCGGCGAACGCCAGCACCCGCCAATCGATGCCGATCTCCTCCATGCGCGGTAGATTTCCTTGCCCCAGCATGGCCAGCGCACGCGTGCCTAAGGCGCTCAGCCCGATGCCCAACGCGCCGCCCGCCAACGCCAGCAGGATGCTTTCCGCCAGCAGCCGGGCAATCAGCGCCGAACGCCGTGCGCCCAAGGCCGCGCGAATGGCGATCTCCTTCCGGCGTGTCAACCCGCGGGAAAGAAGTAGAGCCGCGACGTTGGCGCATGCGATCAGAAGTAACAGGCCGACCGCGCCGCGAAAGAATCAGCACCGCGGTCCGGACGTTGGCCACCGTCTGCTGCTGCAGGTCCACAACGCGCATGGTCTGCGAAGGGTCGCCGTCCGGCATGTGCGGATTTTCGCGCTTGTACTGGCGGTCGAGCACATCCATCTCCGACTGAGCCTGCGCCGCACTCACGCCCTTCGCTAGACGCGCCACCGCGCTCAGGAATCCAACGCCGGCGCGGACCTGCGCGGGCGTGGTGATATTCAGGTCAAACACGCGCGGCGCCCACAAGTCCACTCCAGGGCCCAGGGGCGCGAACGTGAAACCGCGCGGCAGCACGCCCGCGATGGTATAGGGCGTAGCATCCAGCGTAATGCGCTGGCCGGCCATGTCGCCGCGCGCGCCAAACGAGCGCGTCCACAGGGCGTGGCTGATCATGCATACTCCTGCGCCGCCGGGCCGGTCGTCCTCCGGCAGGAACGCGCGGCCGAGCGCCGGATGCACCCCCAGCACGTCGAAGAAATTCCACGAAACGCGCGCCGCGGAAAGCTGCTCCGGATCGCCGCGGCCGGTCAGATTGAAGGTCTCGCTGGTGAACGCCGCGAAACCCGAAAACGCGCGGCTCTTTTCGCTCAAGAACGCCGCGCGCGGATACGAAAATGGCAGGACGGCGCCCGGAGAATCGGGTTTAGCCGCATAAACCATCGCAAGCCGCTCGGGATGCGCGTACGGCAGCGGCCGCAACAGCAGAGCGTTCGTTACGCTGAAAATGGCGGTGTTCGCGCCGATGCCCAGCGCCAGCGTAACAATAGCCACCAGGGCGAAAGCCGGGCTCTTCCAAAGCATCCGGGCCGCGTAGCGTAGATTGCGTAGCATGTTCAATTCTTCGAGGGCAGGCGGGATTTAGGGTACACTTGTTCAGCCGACGAAACGGAGGAAGTCACGGCAATGGCCCAACCTGACATCAATATAACCCCTGATCCCGTACAGCCGCCAACTGCCGCGCCCGGAGTGGCTGAAACACCTTGTCCCAGCCCGGCCTCCAAGGTAGCCGATGCGCCTAGATACTTCGGCGAGGCACTCGATGATGCCGAGCTGCTGCTCAAGTATTCGGCCGAACTGGGCATAGCGGTCGATGACGACATCCGCGATCACATATTGCAGGCGCGGGCTGCCAGTAGCACCGGATGGGATGAGCCGACAGCCGCTAATCTGCTGACCGCGCTCGCGCAACTCGCCGCCCGTCTCAAGCCCGTTACCGCCGAGAGCCTGAAGGCATGCAGGGGCGAAACCCGGAGCACGGTTCGTCAGTACTGGATTGTCGCCATCTGCCTTGCCGTGATCATCGTTCCGTTTTCGCTGGCCAGCTTTGTGGCTTCCGCCATATCGGGCGCCATCCACGCGGATATCGGTACGGCCAACGATCTTACGATAAAGCTCCGGACGCAACTCGGGCCTCCGCCCGGCGCAAACCAGGGAGCGCCGCCCAAAGCCGGCAGCGCCGATGCCGATAGCGCGATCATTAGCGAGTTGCAACAGTTCGCCACCACCGTGCGCGCGATCGATGCGCGCGCCAGGCAATTGAATGTGCTTGTGCTACATAGCGAACGCGACCCTTTTGCGCAGATCCGAAACGACCCGGGTAAGATCCACGATACGTTCCAACTCCCCAGGGGACTGCCCAACTTTGACGTCGCCGCGGAGAACCTGACCACGGTTTACCAGGATGTGCGATATTTTGCGCAAAGCCTGCTCGACGATGTATCGTTCTTCTACGGCGCCATTACTTCCTGCCTGCTCCCGGTTCTATATGCGCTGCTAGGCACCTGCGCCTATCTCTTGCGCACATTCGAGCAGCAAATGGCCAACCAAACCTTTGTGCCTTCCACAGCCAATTCCGCCCGTTTTCTGATCGCGGGCATCAGCGGAGCGGTGGTCGGTTTGTTTAACAACTTCACCATCGGGCAAGGAGCCTCCATTCCACCCCTCGCAATCGCTTTTCTGGCGGGCTACGCCGTGGATGTGTTTTTCGCGTTCCTGGAAGGTATGCTCCAGTCCTTTACCAGGAATAATGCGGGCGCACCTTCGAAGGCGCCGTCATCTTCGTGACATCAAATGGATCGCTTTTTTGTGTATACTTAGCCCCAAGATGCGATCCCCACAACTCTCCGCCGTCTTGCTCGCCTCCGCAGCCGCAACCCTCGCCGCGGCCCCGGCTGCTTGGGCGCAATCCGCTTATGTGCGCGTCAGCCAGATCGGGTACGAAACCGGCAATACACCGTTTCGCGCCTACCTGATGTCTACCGTCCCGGAAACCGGGGCGGCGTTCGCAGTTGTAAACTCTAAGGGCGTCACCGTTTACTCGGCCTCGATCGGCTCCCTGCTGGGCACCTGGAGCAATAGCGCGACGTTAACTTACTCGGTGTATGCCTTGGATTTTGCCGCTCCAGCCGGCGATGGTTATACGATATCGGTGACCGGTCCGGCGGCGGCCGCTTCGCCCGTTTTTCCCGTCGCGGATCCCGTCGCGCTTTATTCCGGTTTGCTCTTGAACACCAGGTTCTTCTATGAAACAGAACGCGACGGCCCCAACTATATTCCCAATGCGCTCCGCACCGCGCCCGGCCACCTCAACGATGCGAGCGCCACGGTCTTTCAGACTCCGGTACTCGACAGCAACGATAACATCGCCACCACGGGTCCGCCGCTGACCCCGACCGGCGCGGTTATCGACGCGTCCGGCGGCTGGTGGGATGCGGGCGACTACATGAAATATGTCGAGACGACCAGTTATACGGTGACGCTGCAGGAGATCGGGATTCGCGATTTCCCCAATTTCATGGGCGATCACGCGCCCGTGCATCCGGCCGCTCCGCCGAACTCTATTTCCTACGCGGGCAGCGCATCCGGTGCGCCCACGTCATCGAACTTCGAGGCGGAAGCGCGCTTCGGCATCGAATTCCTGCAGAAAATGTGGGACGACACCACTAAGACGCTTTACTACCAGGTGGGCAACAGCCAAAGCTGGGCTAACTTCCCCAATCTTCTCAGCGACTACGATATCTGGCGCCTGCCGCAGGCCGACGATGACTGGAACGGTTGTAATTCCGCGGCGCACTATATCTGCAATCGCCCCGTATTCGTCGCCGGACCGGCCGGAGCGAAGATCAGCCCGAACCTGGCGGGGCGCCTGGCCGCGGCTTTCGCTTTATATTATCAACTCAACCTCACGTCTCATCCATCCACAGCCAAGCAGTGTCTCAGGGACGCCGAGGACATCTTCGCACTGGCGGACACTTCCTATGCGGACCCGGCTAACTCCGTGGGCAGCGGCACGTGCACATCCGGATGCCTGCTGACGATCATGCCCTTTGACGGATATCCGGAAACGGTGTGGGACGACGACATGGAGTTAGGCGCGGCGGAGCTTTACTTTGCTCTGACTTCCGCCGGCGGAAAGCTGCCCCCCGGCCTGCCTGTTACCGATCCCATGACCTACCTGAGCCAGGCAGCGCAGTTCGCAAGCAATTATATTTCCCGCATCTACGATACCGGCAACGCCGACACGCTGAACCTTTACGATGTCAGCGGGCTGGCGCATTTCGAGTTGTATCGCGCCCTGAAAATGGCCGGTAACCCGGCCGGATTGGCGGTAACCGAGGCAGGCATTCGCACCCAACTGTTGCAACAGGTGGGTGACGCGATTTCGCAAGCCGGAACGGACGCCTGGGGCTTCGGCGATAGCTGGAACAGCGATACGACTTCGCGTGGCGCGGGCATTTCGGTGATGGCCACTGAAGCTTATTCGCTGACTTCGTCGAGTGGGTACGATACTTACTCGCAACGATGGCTGGCTAATATTCTCGGCGCTAACGCCTGGGGATCGTCATTTATTGTGGGCGTGGGCTCCAATACGTTCCCTAATTGCATACAACACCAGGTAGCCAATCTGGCCGGCGCGCTGGATGGCACGTCGAGCGGCGTACCCGTGCTATGGGGCGCGGCTTCCGAGGGCCCTTCGTACGGGGCTACCGCGGGCACCCTTCCCGGCATGAATCTCTGCCCGGCTAACGGCATCGATACGTTCAAAATATTCAACGGGAACGATGGACCATACAATGCCGGGCAGAAGGCCGTATATAGGGACAATGTGCAGTCATACAGCACGACCGAGCCCGCCATCGATCTGACTTCCACATCGTTTCTAATGTATTCCTGGAGGATGGCCGGCAAGCCGGCGAATTTGCCATGAAAATAATACGCGTGGGACTAGTCGCGATGGGTTTGGCGGCGGTAGCTGCCGCGCAGATCCCCGAGAATTTGCAGGCGCCCTCGAGCGAGGTGGTTATGTTGAAGGCGCTGGGAAAGGGAAAGCAGGTGTACGCCTGTAAGGCGAAGTCCGGCGCCGAGGGTCCGGTCGAATGGGTCCTCGAAAGGCCGGAGGCAACGCTGTTTGGCGAAGACGGCGCGACCATTGGAAAACACTACAAGGGCCCCACCTGGGAGGCCACGGATGGCAGCAAGGTGACTGGGCAGGTGTTGCAGCGCATGGGCGCGGCCGCAACGAATGCGGTTCCATGGCTTTTGCTGAAGGCCGCGTCCCATGAAGGGGCCGGCACATTCGCGCGCGTAAGTTACATCCAGCGCGTGGACACCCAGGGAGGCGTAGCTCCCGCGGAAGGCTGTGACAAGTCGCATTCCAGCGCGGAGGTATCGGTGGACTACCAGGCCAGCTATATTTTCTACGTGCCGAAGTAACGGCTGCCCTGTTAACACCAACCAACCCCGCCGCGTCCTAAGGCCATGAGCGCTTTTCTCCAGGACATCCGCTTCGCCTTGCGTATGCTGCGGCACAGTCCCTTGTTCACCGCCATCGCGGTACTGGCACTGGCTCTGGGAATCGCCGCGAACACTGCCATTTTCAGCTTGATGGATGCTCTGCTGCTGCGGCTCCCGCCGGGTGTGCAAGCTGCGCACGAAATGGTGGTGTTCGAGCGCTGGCAAGCCGGCCAATTGCTCGGCGACATGGGTTATCCCGATTATCTGGATTACCGCAATCAATTGCAGAGCTTCTCCGGGGTCGCGGCCGAAGCCGAGGCGCGTGTTAGTTTCTCGTCCGGCGCGGGCGTTGAACGCCTGGCGGCAGCGCTGGTCTCCGGAAATTATTTCGCGGTCCTGGGCGCCAGGCCGGCGGCCGGACGTCTTCTTATTAACGCGGATGAGAACGAAGGCGGGCCGGCGGTGGCGGTGATCTCCTATTCATTGTGGAAGCGCATGCCCGGCGCGTTGAGAAACGCCCTGCGCGTTAACGGGCAGCCTTTCACGGTGGTGGGAGTGGCGCCGCCGGAGTTGCGCGGTACGCGCACACAATTCCAACCCGATCTGTGGCTGCCGATTACGCAGCAGCCCGCGGCTATGCCCCGCATGTCGCCGGGCACCCTGCAGAACCGCGCCAGCGGATGGCTTCGCATTTTCGCGCGGCTTAAGCCCGGCGCTCCGCTCATCGCCGCGCAGGCGGAAGTGACCGCCGCCGCCACGCGCCTGGCGCGGGCATATCCAGCCACCAATCACACGCGAACCGTCACGCTGGTTCCCGGCCTGGGGCTCGATTCGGACGACCGCGCGGAGATGGGCCGCCTGCTGGGATTGCTGCTCGCGTGCGTAGGGTTACTGCAGCTCATTGCATGCGCCAACGTCGCCAATCTGCTGCTGGCGCGCGCGGCGGCGCGCAGGCGGGAGGTGGCAGTGCGCGTCGCGATGGGCGCGGGCAGCGCGCGCCTGGTGCGTTTGTTTCTCACCGAAGGCGGGCTGCTGGCGCTGGCCGCGGGGCTTCTCGGGACTCTGCTGGCGCCGATGCTGGCGCAACTGGCCGTATCCGCCAACCAAAGCGCATACACCCTGCGCGGCGTGGAGGTGCAGCTCGACCCGCGCGTGCTGGGGTTCGTACTGGCGTTGACGCTGATCTCCGCCCTGCTCTTCGCTTTGGCGCCCGCGCGGCGCGGCATTCGCGTAGACCTGAGCACCTCGCTCAAAGAAGGATCTCCGGGCGCCGGACGGTCGGGATCGCGCCTGCGAGGCGGCCTGATTTCAGCGCAGATCGCACTCTCGCTGGTGTTGCTGGCGGGCGCAGGGACCGGCATTGCCACCATACGGCGCGCTCTCGCCGCGAACCCCGTCGCGCAGCCGGAAGATGTGCTGCTGGGATCGCTCGACCTGGATGTCCAGGGATACTCCTCCGCGAAAGCGCAGACTCTTCTACCAGACGCTGCTGCAGCAGGTGCGCGCGCTGCCCGGAGTCGTGTCGGCCAGCCTGGGAGGGACCATTCCGCCCGAGGAATTCTTTGGGCGCCGGGCGATTTTTCGCGCCGGAGAGGAACCGCCGTTACAGGATTTCCCAGGGCGCGAATTCGAGATGGGCCTGCGCGTCGACACCGATACGATTGCGCCCGGATTCTTTCATACGCTGGGCATTCCGTTACGCGCGGGGCGCGAGTTCAGCGCGCAGGATCGGGCCGGATCGCCGCGCGCGTGCGTTGTTAACGAGAGTCTCGCAAAGCGTCTCTGGCCGGGGAAAAATCCGATCGGAGAGCGAATTACCGCGCCCGAGTTCAGCGGTGAACCGCGTCCGCCGTTGACGGTCGTCGGCGTGGTGAAAGACGCGGACGTGCGCTCGCTGGCGGGCGAGGTCACCATGCAACTCTATCTTGCGGCCTGGCAGGAGCCAGGCGGCCGGACTACTTTGGTGGTTCGCGGCAATGCCGGCGCGGCGCGGACATCGCAGGAGTTGCGCGAAGCGGTCGCCAGGCTGGATGGCGGCCTGCCGCTCTATGCCGTGCAGACCATGCAGACACACATCGCCACGTCCCTGTGGCGGCAGCGCATCGCCGCCGGGCTGCTGGGCCTTTTCGCCGCGCTGGCAGTGGGTCTGGCGTCCATGGGGATCTACGGCGTGGCGGCGCACGCGGTCTCGCAGCGAACGCGCGAGATCGGCATCCGCATGGCGATCGGCGCGCGCGGCGAACAGATTACCACGCTGATCGTTCGCGAAGGTATGGCGTGGGTCGTGGCGGGAGCCGTCGCCGGTCTGCCGGCAGCCATGCTGGCTACACTGGCCATGCAAAAGGGCATACCCGGTGTGACGCCATTCGACCCGTGGGTGCTGGCGGCTACCCTTTCGCTTCTCGGCGCCGTCAGCCTGCTGGCCGGCTATCTGCCCGCGCGGCGAGCGGCGCGGGTGGATCCAATGGTCGCGTTACGGTGGGAGTAGCGCGGCACAAGGATTTTGCAAACCTCGGGGTGGCGTCGAGCGTATCAATACTTGATGAGCCTTTCGAGCGACCTCCGCCTGGCCTGCCGCGCCATCCGTCACAGCCCCGGTTTTAGCGCGATCGCCATTGCCACGCTGGCCTTCGGCATCGGCGCCAACACCGCTATCTTCAGCGTTGTGGATAGCATCCTGCTCCGGCCCCTGGGCTATGGCGACGAAGGCCGCTTGGTCGCGCTTCATGAAATTGTCCCCAAATTCGCCCGCCTCGCGCCTCGCCTGCCTGTAAACGCAATGCATTTTTTGGAGTGGCGCAAGAGCGTGCGTGCTTTCGAGCGGCTGGCGCTGATCGGCGGCCTGGACCTCAATCTGACGCAAACGGGAGAGCCGGAGCGTCTGGCCGCCGCGCGCGTTTCTCCCAGCCTCTTCCCCATGCTGGGAGCCCGCACGCAATTGGGCAGGACGTTTCTTGAAGAGGAGGACCAACCCGGACACGACAATGTAGTGGTGCTGAGCGATGGTCTTTGGAAGCGCCGGTTCGCCTCCGACCCGAACGTGATCGGACGCAAGATCGTCCTGGACGGCCATCCCTACCAGATCGTCGGGGTGCTCGAACCCAGCTTCCATTTTCCAAAGTTGAGCCAACTGTTCGCCATGAAAATCGCCGAAGAACGGCCGGAGATGTGGAAGCCTTTTGCGGCGATGCCCGAGGAGTTGGAGCCGCTGGGCGATTTCAATTACGCGTGCATCGCGCGCTTGCGGCCGGGCGTCTCGCTCAGCCCGGCGCTGGCTGAATTGAATGCGGCGCAGGCCCGCCTCGCGAGCCTGGCGCCGGAGAAAGTGGAATTGCTGGCGGCCATCGTGCCGCTGCAGGAACAAATCACCGGCCATTCGCGCAGCGGCCTCGAACTGGTTCTGGTCGCGGCCGGGCTGGTCTTGCTGATCGGCTGCGTCAATATCGCTAACCTGCTGCTGGCGCGGGCCACATCCAGACGGCGTGAACTGGCCATTCGTGCCGCTCTCGGCGCGGGCGCCCGGCGGCTGCTAAGCCAGATTCTTACCGAGAGCCTGCTGCTGGCCGGAGTTGGCGGCGTATTCGGAATGGCCATGGCTTACGGCTCGCTACGTTTGATCCTGGTGCGTGCGCCGGTCGATCTGCCGCGCCTCGATGAGGTGCATCTGGACGTCCGCGCGCTTCTGTTTACCGCCGCGATTTCCATTTTCGCCGGTCTTCTCTTCGGGCTGCTTCCAGCCTGGCGCTCGGCGCGGATCGATCCGCAGGCGGCCATGCAATCGGGCGCCCGCGGCAGCACCGAAGGTCGAAACGCCGGTCGTTTGCGCACGCTCCTGGTTGGCCTGGAAGTTTGCCTCAGTACGCTGTGCCTGATCGCCGGCGGCTTGTTGCTGCGCAGCTTCATCAAGCTGCTCGAAGCGGATAAAGGCTTCGCGGCCGCACAGGTGGTCACCGTAGATCTGAAACTGCCGGATACGCGCTATCCCGATGCGTTGCGCAGAGCGCAATTCGCCCGGTCGCTGCTCGATTCGGTAAGCGCTTTGCCGGGCGTCGTCACGGCCGGCATTTCCAACAAACTCCCGTTGAGCGGCGAAGGCGGCAATAACCTGATCTCGGTGGAAGGTGTCGATGTGCCGTTCACCGAGCGCCCGCTGGCGGATATACGCGGCGTGAATCCGGATTACTTCCGGACTCTGGGCATCCCGCTCAAGCAAGGCGCACTCTTCAAAGAAGCCGACGGGGATCACCGTGTTGCCCTGGTATCGGCGCTGACCGCGGAGCGTCTCTGGCCGGGGCAGAATCCCCTGGGCAAGCGATTCAAGATCGGCGATCCGGATGGTCAGTTCATCAACGTGGCGGGAGTAGTCGGCGACGTGCGAGGCGCGGCTCTCGACCAAGCCCCGACCATGACCGTGTATGTGCCTTATTGGCAAGGCCGCACTTAGGGGGGACCGTCACTGGCCGTCAGAACCGCGGTCGATCCGCTGGCGATTTCTTCGGCCATTCGCGGCGCGATCCGGCGCCTGGATTCCGAACTGCCGGTGCCTCCATTCCAAACGATGCAGCAGATCGTGGACGAATCCGTGGCTCAGCGGCGTTTTCAAATGAGCCTGATCCTGTTGTTTGCGGCGGCTGCGCTGGTGCTCGCGAGTCTGGGTGTCTACGGCGTCGTATCTTACTCGGTGGCTCTGCGCACGAATGAGATGGGGATCAGGATGGCGCTGGGAGCGGGCGGCGCCGATATCCTGGTGACGATCGTGCGGCAAGCCATGGCTCCAGTCGCGATGGGTTTACTCGCCGGTCTGGTTGCTTCGCTTGCGGCCGGGCGCCTGTTGGCCGGACTGCTCTACGGCGTGACGGCGGCGGATGCGACGACTATCGTCAGCGTGATGCTGACTCTTGCGGCCGCGGCGGCCGCAGCCAGCGTGATCCCGGCCTGGCGCGCGACGCGCGTCGATCCGTTGACGGCTTTGCGGTACGAGTAAAGCTATCTTGCGTCCCATGGATCGGACCTGATACGCTCGGATTTACCCATGAACTTTCATAAAACCCTGTGGGTGTTGTGTGCCCCGGCCATTCTGGCTGCTGCCGCGCCATCGCAGGTCTATCATCCAAGCGCGATCTGGGAGTGGCAGGAAAATGTAATCACCGATCCCACGGACCAAGCTGCTTTCTTCGCCTTCGCCGGCACGCATGGCATCAATCGCGTTTACATTGAATGCGAATCGGCCATTCAGAACAATCAGCCGGCGCTCACTGCCTTTCTGGAGGCCGCCGCCGGCAATGGCCTGACGACGGAGCTTCTGTTCGGCGATGCCGACTGGGTACTGCCCGGTTCCGGCTATCCTTTTCAAGGTTACGCCGTCTCGCTGATTTCCACTTATACGGCGCAGTTACTCGCGCAGATGACTACGGGCAAACCCGTCGCCGTACACTATGATGTAGAGCCGTACAGTTTGAAGCAATGGAGGAAAGAGCAGAACACCATTGCGCTCGATTACATCAGCCTGATTACACAGTTGGAGGCTGCCGCGCAGCAACTCGGACTGACACTTTCGGTAGACGTTCCTTACTGGTACAGCACCATACCGGTTACGCAGGGTTCGGTGACTACGCCGATGAATCAACTGGTCATCAACATCGTCGACCGGTATGTGATTATGGACTACTGGGACACCGCGTCGCGCGTCGAGCGGCAGGCTACCACCGATCTTACCTATGCGAACAGCATTGCGGGTAAAGAGGTCATCATCGGCGTACTGACTACTTGCGGCCAGACGCCCGCAGATACTTCCTTCTGCAACACGAGCCCGCACACGGGGACGGCGTGGATGGAAACGGTGCTGGGTATGGTTCGCAAAGCCGAAGCGCCCAACGCATCGTTTGCCGGGTTGGCAATCGAGGACTACGCCGGCTTCAGCGTTCTCGGCCCCTAATTCTTAGGCAAGGCGAAGGCCACGTAGCTTCCGCCGGATGGAGATCCCGATTTGCCTCCACCCGCGGCGATTACTACGTACTGGCGTCCATCCACTTCATATGTCGCCGGCGTAGCGTTGCCGGCCGCGGGGAGAAGCAGCTTCCCAGAGTAACTTGCCGGTGGCCTTATCGAAGGCATGCAGCTTGCGGTCATGGACAGTAGCGGCGATGAACACCAATCCTCCCGCAGTGACCACAGGGCCGCCGTAATTCTCGCTCCCAGTGTTGCGCAGGCCCTTGGCCGCTAACTCGGGATACTCGCCGAAGGGGATTTTCCAGGCAATCTCACCCTTGTTCAGGTCGATGGCGTTGAGTGTTCCCCAGGGCGGCTCCACGGCGGGATAGCCATCGGGATCGAGAAATTTGTTATAGCCATCGTGCGTGTATTTCTGCTCGATCGGCCACGGGCTGCGATCCACGCTCGTGACCTTCATATCCTCGCCGGTCGAGATATAGGTAATGATCGCCGCCACCGCGTCAGGCCGCAGTTGCGTGAACGCAGGCATGCGTCCGTTGCCTTGGCGGATCATGGCGGCGATCTGCTCGGGTGTGCGGCGCTTCGCGATATCGGCCAATGACGGGAATTCCGGAGGGCGTGCCGTGCATATCCTGGCGATGGCACGCCGCGCAACTCGCGTTATAAAGGTTGCGTCCGCTCGCCTGCCGCTTGGCGGGCGGCCTCCACCAGCCGCAGAATCCAGGGCATCTCGTTAGCATTCACATAGAGCCAGCCCGAAGCCGGATCGAAGGCCGCGCCGCCCCATTCGCCGCCGCCATCGAAGCCGGGAAAGATGACCGTACCTTCCAGGCTGGGCGGCACAAACTGGCCCGCGCTACGCACCTTGCGCAGGCGCGCCAGCACGGCCGCGTGCGCCTCGGGCGTGCGCTTGGTGACCATATCTTCGGTGAAGATCTGGCGCGCGAAGGGCGGCGGTTTCACCGGAAGATGCTGGCGTTCCGCGGTCAGTTCGCCCTCGACGGTGGATGCCGGCACGGCGCGTTCTTCGATGGGAAACAGCGCTTTGCCCGTCTGGCGCTCGAACAGAAAAACGTGTCCGGACTTGGTGATCTGCGCGACGGCATCCACTGCGAGCGCCATCACGCTGCACGGTGACCAGGTTGGGCGGGGCAGGGAAGTCGCGATCCCAAAGATCGTGCCGGACGGCCTGAAAATGCCAGACGCGCTCGCCGGTATCGGCATTGAGCGCCAGCAGCGTATTGGCGAACAGATCGTCGCCTATGCGATTCCCGCCATAGAAATCGAAGGCCGCCGAGCCGGTGGGCACGAACACGAGGCCGCGCTTGATCGTCCAGGCTCATGCCGGCCCAGTTGTTGGCTGCCCCGATGTATTTCCAGGCGTCTTTGGGCCATGTCTCGTATCCGAATTCGCCTGGATGCGGAATGGTGTGGAAGGTCCAGCGGATCTTACCCGTGCGGACATCGTAGGCGCGAATGTCGCCGGGCGAGGCGGGCAGAGTCTCGCTGACGATGCTGCCCATGATCAGCAGGTCCTTGTAGACGATGCCGGGGGTGGTGGCGGAGATGGACATCTCTTCGGAGCGGCGGCCGAGACCTGGCTCGCAGATCCACGCGGCCGTTTTCGCCGAAGGTCGGGGATGAGCGTGCCGGTGCGTGCGTCCAGCGCATAAAGCCAATGGCTGGCGGCGCAGGAAGATGCGTTGGTCCGCGCCGGCTGCCCAGTACGTCACTCCGCGATTGCGGGATTTGCCGAAGGCGGCTTCGCTCTGGATGTGGCGCGGATCGAAAGACCAGCGCAGCTTGCCGGTGGCAGCATCCAGCGCGATCAGCCTGTAGCTTGGGAGTGGTGGCGTAGAGCACGCCGTTCACGACGATGGGATTGCACTCCATCTCGGAATCGGGAAAGGCGTCGCCGGTATCGTAGGTCCAGGCCACGGCGAGGCGCGCCACGTTATCGCGGTTGATCTGGTCGAGCGTGGAGTAGCGGATGCTGTCCGGACCGCCGCCGTACACGGTCCACTCGTGGTGGGGATCGGCGGCTGTCAGGAGGCCGGCGCCGAGGAGGAAGGCGGCAATCATTCGCATCGATGATTTCTACTATATCGCGTACGGGTACGTACAGATCTCGGCACCGAAAAGTATTGACAATCACACTCCTCTTCCAGTATAAGTAATGGAACGGACTAAATCGGCGCTCGGAGTCTATCATGAAAAAGGCATTTTTCCTGTTCGCTTCATTGGCTCTTCTCGCAGTCGGCACCACCGCGCAAGCCAGCATTATTATCGTCGGTTCCCCCTTGACGTACGGGGGCACCAACGCGCCGGATACGTACTCCGCGCTCACCACCTTCAGTTCGACGCCGGTCCTGGTCGACAGCGGCGCCGTAAAGATCTGGCAAGAGCAGGTTCCGACCGCGGGGGGCGGCGAGTGGGACGTTTTCTACATGCAGATCGTAAGCGGCGGGCCGTTGGCGGGCAACATCGATAGCGGTTGGGACATCGTGATGAACTATGACCTCAGCCAAGCGGCCAATTTCGACGCGGTCGCCCTGCAGTGGTCGGTGAACGGCACGCCGGTGAGCCCGCTGTATAACTTTGGCGAAATCTGCTGTGCTACCGCATCCAACCCGATCCTGCCCGGCGAAGCCTTCTACAGCAGCGGCTTCACCGATTTGCTGCCTGCCGGCGAACAGACGAACTGGCAGCAAGTATTTGTGACTCCGTACTCATTCGTCTCAGATGCCGGCATCAATCCGGAAACGGCGGATGACTTGACCTTCGCATTGCACTTCGATCCCCTGGTGGCTACCCCGGAGCCAGCTTCCGTGTTGCTGCTCGGCGCCGGCCTGGCTGGATTTGTTGGGCTAGCGCTTCGCCGCCGCCGGGTCCACTAGAGGCTAGATTAGTCCACCGTTTCTGAGAACACTAACTCCCGCAGCAGCGGCTGCGCATGATACACCCTTTCGAGCGCCTCTACTATTCCCTGAACGGCCACATGCACCGCGCGCGCCTGCTCATCCATGTAGAGGTAGGTGTTGGGCAGGCTTTCCAGATTTCCATCGAAGATCAGGCCCACCAATTCCCCGGCGCGGTTGACCGTAGGACCGCCGTGCTCTCCGCCGCCAATATCGCAGGTACTCACGAAGTCAAGCGGTGTTACCAGGTTTAGCGCCGCCTTACTGTCGAGCCATCTTTGCGGCGCCTGGTAAGGCGCCTGGCTGTTCTGGCGATAGTACAGACCGCCAAATGTCGCGGCGTACGGCTGGGGCACCGCGGCGCGATCGGTATAACCTTTGATAGTGCCAAACTCCACGCGTGGAGTGAAGGTGGCATCCGGATATTCCGCATCGCCGAACAAGAGATAGCGGTACTGCGCGATCTTTTCCGCAGCGGAGGCTTCAGCGATCCGATCACATCTTCCCGCTTCTTGCGCAGCCGCCGCGCCGGATCCTCCAGCAGCAGGACCAGATGGATCATGGCGTCGTCAGAACTCATCACGGCGTTGTGATCGGCCGCCAGGCGGCGCCGTTCGGCTGGGTGGTTGAGGCGCGTGGATTGGACAAGCGCCTCGGCGGCCTGCCGGGGCGTCTGGCCATTGAGGATCGACTTCGGGAGCGCGTCCTTCCCCTTCAGGCTCTTCAGTTCCTCGAGGTACTGCGTCAGCAGGACCGTTTCGACGGCATTGCCGATGGATGCTTCCGTATCGGCCGGCGGCTCTCCGCGAACCAGTTGACGCGCGATCCGGAACAGGTTCGATCCGGGCGCCGGAGATCCTTCCAGGATCTGATATGGCTTTTCAAAAGGCGCCCAAGTCTTATAGGCGGCGGCCACCTGGTCCCATACCTTGCCGCCGTCTTTTCCTAAAGCTGGATCTCTCTCGACCGCCTGGCGGATTTTTGCATCGAACACTGTCTTGCGGAGAACCAGCCGGTCGTCCCGCAGACCAATCAGTCTGCCGGCGTCCGATTTGTAGCTTTCGAGCAAATCGTTTAGGACCGGCTGCGCGGCGAATGTGTTTAGCTGCTGGATGCGTGGCCCTAATCGAGCGAGCGCCGCCGGAAGCGCAGTGTCGCGGTAGAAAGTCAGTTGCGCGGCGGTGGTGGCGCGCGCGGTGGCGGCCGGATCGCCCACCGCAAACACCAGGCCGCCCTCCTTCACGCCCGCCGTGCTCCACTTGAGATAGTGCGCCGTCGCGGCAGGCTGGCCATTCTCGTAGACGCGCAGGAACGCAATGTTCAGGCCGTAGCGCAGATAGGTGATGCTGTCGCGCTCCGCGCCGAAGAATGCCACCTGATATTCGGGAGCGAACACCAGCCGGACGTCGGCGTAGACCCGATATCGATTCAGGCTGTAGAGGCCGCCGGAGAACAGCGTCACCACGGAGCACGTTTGTTCGGGCGGGCGCGTGCAGTCCTTTTCGATGCGCGCGATTTCAGCGCCCCGAGCCTGGAGTGCCTTCGCGGGCGGCGCTCCCTCCCTGGCCGCGGCTTTCACCTGCTTAGTGACGTCCGCCATGTCGGTCAGAACGCCGGCCTCCAATCCCGTGCAGCGGGCCTCGGCGGGCTGCGATGCCGCGTAAAAGCCATCTTTCGCGTAATCGTGCCCCGCGGACGCGAGTTGCGCAAGGCAACCGGACACGGCGCGGCGATCGGTGAGCAGCAGCCCCTGCGGCGAAACAAAAGCCCCCGATCCGCCACCAATTCTTACAGTGGCCAGGCGCAGGCCGTCCAGGAACTGTTGCGTAACTTCGAAGCCATACTTCTGGTGAACGGCGTCTTTGGGAAACCGGTCAAACGGCCACATACCCTCGTCGGCAGCCACCGGCGTCGCGCCGGCGCAAGCGAAGAGTATCCCGAGCGCTACTGCCGCGTTTCGATCCAGGCCCATGTGGAGAGCGACGCACGGGTATGATCGAAGGTTTCAAATCCGGATCAGGTTGTAGGGCTCGCGCAGATCGCGCGTCAACAGTTTGGAGGCTTCGGCGTCGCCTTCAAAATCTTCCTTCTGCGCATTCCAGTGCAGCGTGCGGCCGGTCTTCGCGGCGATAGTGCCTAAATGACAAACCATCGTGGCCGTGTGCCCCGCCATCTCGTCCACCGCGCCCTTATGACCGGTGCGCACCTGCTGGATGAAATTTTGCGCGTGCAGCGAGGTGGCGTCGGCGCCCTGGAAGGTCTTACGTTCCGCGCGATACTTGAGATTGGTTTCGCCGGGAGCGGGGGCTCGTAGGGTGCGCCAGGCTCCAGTTCGGGGAAGATCTCGTAGCCGACGCGATCCACAAAAAGCGCCGCTTTTGTGCCGTAAAAGGCGAAGCCATGCGGACGATTGTAGGCGCCGCGCATGCCGTAGTAACTCATCCCCGCCGAGCGGCCACCCAAGCCGTGGCTGTTTACCCAGCAGGCCGCGTATTCCATGATGAAGTCCGGATACTGATAAGTAACCAGGTGCAGATCGTAGATGTCGCCCGCGTTTTCCGGGCACAGGCGGCGGCCGACGGCCGAGATGGTGTGGGGCTCGGAGGCACTCATGATCTGATGCACGCTGTCGATGCGATGATTGCCGAAATCGGTGATGTAGCCACCGGCGTAATCGGAGAACAGGCGATAGGTGGTCAGGAACCGCCTGCGGTTGAACGGCGCCACCGGCGAGGGACCCACGATAGAAATCCCAGTCGAGGCCCGGCGGGCGGATCGGAATCCGGCTGCTTCTTCTGCACGTTGGGGGCGATGTTGCCGCTGTTCCAAACACGCACCAAAGACACGTCGCCGATCTCGCCGCTCCGCACCATGCGCGCCGCTTCGGCGATGTGCGGCGCCGAGCGATGCTGCGTGCCGGGATACAGGATGCGCTCGGTGCGGCGCGCGGCTTCCACCATGGCGCGGCCTTCGCGCACGGTCAGCGCGAACGGCTTTTCCACATAGACGTGCTTGCCGGCTTCGAGCGCCAGCACAGTGGGGATGGCGTGCCAGTGATCCGGCGTGGACACCATGGACGGCATCCACTTCCTTTCATTTCGAGCAGTCGGCGAAAGTCTTTGAGCGTTTTCGCCTGGCCGCCGGAAAGATCCTGGGCGGCGCGCGCGGCGTTGGGATCGTACACATCGCAGGCCGCGGCCAGCGCCGTGTTAGGGGCGCTGCAGCATGCCGCGCATGACCGTTCGCCCGCGGCCTCCGCACCCGATGATACCCGCGAAGATGCGGTCGTTCGCGCCCAAAACTCTCGCGGCGGAAAGAGCCGTCCAGCCGGCCACTCCCGCGGCGTTTCTCACAAATTGGCGACGTTCCATGAAATCACCTTTCCCGAATCACGACGATTCGATTTACCGCCAGATCCTTCTCCACTTGGCGCACGCCGGATGGCCAGTCGATCTCCACCCGCTCGATGCGGCGCGCCGTCCCCAGTCCGAAGTGCAGGCGCAGATCGCTTTGCGAAAGATAGCTGCCGCCGCTGCGGACTTCGCCGGTTTGCGTCAGTCCGCCCGCGGTCAAGCGCACCCGCGCTCCAATCGCGCTGCGGTTGGATTTCACTCCCACCAGCTTCAACAGAACCCAGTTGCCCGCCGGCTTGCCGGACTGCTTCAGCAGCGACGGCGGCTCGTTCTGGTTGTTGACCAGCACTTCCACCGCGCCGTCGTTATCGTAATCGCCAAACGCCGCGCCGCGCGCCGAATGTTTTTCCAGAATGCCGGGACCGGCCGATTCCGAGATGTCGACGAATTTGCCCTTTGCCGGTGTTGCGGTAAAGAATCGCCCGATCCTTGTAGTGCACGTCGATTCCCAGCCGGTCCACTTCCGGAAAAACGTGGCCGTTCACCAGCAGCAGATCCTTCCAGCCGTCGTTATCGAAATCGAGGAATCCGCAGCCCCAGCCCACGAAGCGGGTATTCAGCGCCATGCCGGCCGCCAGCGTGGCGTCGTCGAACTCCGCCGTCGCCGCGATTGTGATAAAGCGTTTCGCGTTCGTCGGAAAAATTCGAGCGAAAGATATCCGGTCCAGCCGTCGCCATCGTAATCGGCCGCGGCCACGCCCATGCCGGAGAGCGCCTTGCCGTTGTCGTCGAAGGCGGCGCCGCGCAGCAGCGCTTCATCCGTGAACGTTCCATCGCCGTGGTTGATGTAGAGAATGGACGGCGTCTGGTCGCAGGCCACGTAGATATCGGTGAAACCGTCGTGGTTGAAGTCGCCGGTCAGCACGCTGAGCGCGTAGTTGTGCGACGGGCTTGGCGATGCCGGACGCCTCCGAAACATCCGTGAACGTGCCGTCGCCGTTGTTGTGATAGAGAATATTGCGGTCGAACGGAAGGCCGCGCGGGCCGCAGGCCACCGGCAGGTCGCGATACCAGCAATAGGAGTTCTCGCCCGGCTTGGGCGTGCTTGCGAAATCGAACTTGAGGTAGTTGGCCACGAACAGATCCAGGTGGCCGTCGTTATCGTAATCCAGGAACGCGCAGCCGGTGTTGTAGCGCACGCGGTCCTGCTTCAGGCCGGCCTTGGCGGTGACATCCTCGAAGCCGTGGCCGCCCCGGTTGCGATAAAGGACATTCGCGCCCCAGTAAGTGACGAACAGATCCGTGTAGCCGTCGTTGTCGAAGTCGCCGGCGCAGACGCCCTGTCCCCAGCCGGTATGTTCCAGGCCCATCTCTTTGGTGACATCGGCGAACTTGCCGTTTCCCAGGTTGTGATACAGGCGGTTCGATGCCGCCCGGCCCGGAGACCAGGAAAACATCCAGCAGGCCGTCGTTATCGTAATCCAGAAAGGCCGCTCCGCTGCCGGTGGTTTCGATGATGTATTTCTTGGATCGCGCGCCGCCGTTGGGAATGGAATCGGTCGAGGCCGGCCTCGCGCGCGACATTGTGGAAGTCGACGGCCGGCTGCTCCCGGCGCAGAACAGAGCGCGACGACAGCAGCGCCGCGGCAGCGGATCACTGGCTTGGGCGCCTTGTCTCCCAGGCGCTTGAGAAAATCGGTGAACTCGCCCTCGGGCGACTGCCGCAATTTGTCCAGCGCGGCCTGCTCGCGCGCGGCATCCGCGGCGCGTCCGGCATTGCGGTAAGCCAGCATCAGGCTGTAATGCGCGGACTCGTTGCGGCTGGAGCCGCACCACATTTTCGAGCAGCGCAATGGCCTCCGCATATTGTTTGGCGTCCATGCGCGCCTTGGCCACGGCCTGCAGCGCCTCCGGGAAGCCGGGGTTGATGCGCCAGCGGCGCGCTCGAAGTGCTTCGACGGCCCCGCGCGGCTGCCTGGCCGGCCAGCAGAATCTGGCCGATCTCGTATTCCGCCACCGCATCGCCGGGATTCAAGGCCAGTTCCGCTTCGAATTCGCGCCGCGCCAGCGCCAGGTTCTCCGGCGAATGCGACTCCAGCAGCAGCGCGCGGCCCAAACGGAAGTGCAGGTTCAGAGCCGCCGGATTCTTTTCGATGGCCTTGCGATATTCCGCGGCCGCCTCCGCGTAGCGGCCCTGGATTTCGAAAATCTCCGCCGAAATCTGGTTCACGCGATAGGAGGTCGGGGCCTTCTGAAACATCTCGAAGAGCGTGTCGTTCCAGGCTTTCATGTGCAGGCGCGCGGATTGGTAGAGCACATCGGCATCGGCCGGGATAGAGTGCTTGCAGGCGCGCCAGCACCGGGACGGCTTCATCGTAGTGTCCCTCGGCCAATCGGCATTGGGTCAAGGCCAGCCCGGCCAGGCGGCGCAGCTCCGTATCCGGCGTTCTTCGCGAACTGCTCGGCCAGATCGGCGCTGTGCGGCATCGCAATGGCCCAGTGGCCGCGCGCGTCAAGCGCCAGAAACGCGCGGCGCTGCGGGCTGTCCGGCGCTTTTTCGAGCGAAGCCTGCGCGGCGGCATATTGGCCGCGGTGGAATTCCGCGATACCTTTTTCGAGCGGATCCTGCTGCGCGCGCCGGAAAGGCCGCCAGCATAGCAACGGCAGCAGAGAGGCGCTAATGGCCCGCATCGTCGATCACCAGATCCAGGCCGCCGAAGCGATGGCGCTCCTTGCCTTCGAAGAAGCGGAAGCTGAGCAGCGGCGGCGCGCCGGGAGCGATCTCGCCGCAGGCGCGAGAGCCGCTGGGAAGGCGGACGGCCGATCTCCAGCACGCGCCCCGATGCGGCCACCTGCCGGATCAGCAGTTCGCTCCGGGGCCGGCCAGGAAAAACAGCACACCGGCCACGATCATGTCCAATTTATCCCCACCTCGGTGCTCATTTTAGCCCGACAGGTCGAGGTGCGTCGAGCGCGCGCTCCTGGCTGCGGATTGCGCGGTCTCGCGCGCTGAGGCGCTCGTGCGCGGCATGCTCCGCGGCCGCTTCGGTCTTCTTGCCCAGCCGCTCATAAACTCTCGCCAGATGGTAGTGCGGCGTGGGGTTGTTGGGGCTCAGCTCGATGGCGCGCTGGAACTCGCCGGCCGCGCCCGCGAAATCGCGGCCGCGCTCGAGCAGGATGCCGAGCTCGTAATGCGATTCCCAAAAATCGTCTTGAGCGCGATCGATCTGCGCATTAGTGCCTCGATTTGACCGCGGATCGGCGAGCGCCCGATGCGATGAAGGGCCTTGCCGTAAAGAAATTGGCCAGATAGTCGTCCGGCTTGGCGCTTGACGAGAGCGGCATACGCTTCGGTCACCTGCGGAAGTTTGTCCTCGGCCTGTTCGAGCATGCGGCCCAGAAAAACGTACGGCTGTTCCACGTCGGGTGCCAGCTGGATGGTGCGCAGAAAGCAATCGGCGGCATCCGAAAAACGGCGCAATCCATAGTAGGCGACCCCCAGGGCGAGCTCCAGTTGCGGGCTGTTAGCGAAGACCTTGCGCCCGTCCTCGAGAATTTCGAAGCCGTCGCGGCATGCTGGTGCCGCAGATAAGGCGGCGCCAGCCTGAAATAATAGGACTCGTCATAGGCGTTCAGCTTGATGGCCTGGCGCATCTCGACGGCGGCATTCTCGGGCTGGCTGTCCATTTCATAGGCCTGGCCCAGCAGTTCGTGCACGTCGGCGCGATCTTCCAGCGCCAGGGCCTTGCCGGCCAGCGCGATGGCCGGCTTCGCCTGCCTGGCCTGCAAATAGAGATCGACGGCGCGCGGGAAAGCATCGCGATCGCGTGGAGCTTTTTCCGCGTAGCGGGCTTCCAACGGAGCGGCCCTGGCGGGATCGCCGGTTTCCGCGTAGAAGTAGGCGAGGCCATGCAGCACAACCGGGCTATCAGGAGCGGCGGATGCGGCTTTGGCGGCGGCCGAGCGCGCGAGATCTGGCAGCTTCAATTTCCAGTAAGTCTGGGCCAGCCCGATCCAGACTCTGCGGGCTGGCGGGCTGCATGCGCGAGGCGTCTTCCAGGCGCGCGCGTGCCACCGGCAGATTGTTGTGTTGCAGCGCTTCCAGGCCGGCCCGCAGAGTGTTTTCGAACGATGCGGGATCGGCCCAGAAAAGCAGAAGAAGAATCCACATGGTTACCCGTCTACATGCGTGCTGAAGAACCGGTCGAGCGCCACTTTATTGCGGGCCGCCAACCCGGCGGATAACTGCTTCATCTCGGCCGCCGACAGCGGCTTGAACGCCTTAGCCAGCGCAACGTTCTGGTCGATGAATTCGAACTTCGGCATGCCCGCCACGGCTAACGTCACGCCCGGCAGCGAAAGTGGATAATAGAGCAACTTTTCGGGCGGCGCCTGGCCTACCAGCGCTTCCTGCGCGAAAACTTTCATGGCGATCACGCCCATCTTCTTGCGGTGCGCCACCGGCAACGCCACGTCTTCGAAGCTGGTTTTCAGCGCCGGGTTCGGCACCATGCCGCCCTTGCCGTTCCGCATGCCTACGCGCGCGGCATTCAGCGCCATCTGGGTGCAATCGAAATCGTGCCGCTCGAGCGCGGTCTTCAGCACCACCGGATCGGTATGGCTGGTGATGCCGATAAAGCGCGTCACCTTCTGATCGCGCAGCTTCAGCAAAACGTTCAGCACGCCGTCGGGCGCTTCCACTGCGGCCAGGTCGTGTTCGTCGGTCAGGCTATGTACGTGGATCAGGTCCAGGTGGTCCGTTTGCAGGCGTTTCAGGCTGCCTTCCAGAATGCGCTGCGCCTCGTCGCCCTTGCGCGCGTCGATCTTGGTGGCCAGGAAGATGTCTTTGCGGCGGGTCTTCATGACCTTGCCGACGCGCTCCTCGCTGCGCCCGTTGCCGTAGCTGTAGGCCGTGTCCATGTATGTGATGCCGAGGTCGAAGGCGCGGTTGAGGGCTTCGAGCGCCTTGTCTTCGTCCTGATACATGAGGAAACGGCTGCCGCCGCCCATGGCCAGGATGGAGACGCGCGCGCCTGTGCGGCCGAGTATGCGGGTGGGCATGGAGTCGGTCGCCGCGCGGGCAGCTACGGTGGTCAGGGCCGCCGTTCCCAGGAAATCGCGCCGGGACATCTTCATGAGACCAGGATAACCCCACTACCGCGCCCGCTGCTCTTCCCCCCAAATCGCGCTATCCGGACCCGAAAGCGTGCGGAACATCTGGTAATTGCGGGCGGCCTCAGCGCGGTGGCCGTCCCGCGCCAGCAGCGCCCCGCGCAGAAAGAACAGCCGCGGGAAGTAGAGCGACGAAAACGTCCCAGGCCCGGCGCTTCGGGAAGCGGGTTGAGACGCAGCAGCGGTTCGGCCTTTTGCCATTGGCCGGTCTCCTCATAGGCCCAGGCCAGCAGCACGCGCCAAGCCGTCGTCGAGATCCGATGTGGGGCGCCTGATAGATCTCTTCGAGCACCGGCACGGCCGGCTGAAAGCTCTTGGAGAATAACAGCGCGTAGGCCCGCGCGTAATCTGTTAAGAACAGGCTGCGCAGTCGGGAAAGCGCGTCCGGCTGCGCCAGGAACGCTACCAGCGCGGTCGCACCGCGGGGTTGCGGGGCCGCTCTCCGCCACAGCTTTGCGAGCGCTGTTCGGCGGCCGCCGCGCCGTCTCCCAACTCCAGCAGCCAGAGCGCCGCCTGCGCATCGGCGCGGGAGGCCACTTCGCGTAGCGGGCCCGCCTCCGCCGCGCGCGCCAGACGGTCCATGCGCTCAATGGCGGCGCGCCGCCCGCCGGTCTGCCATGACCACGCCGCCGCATGATATTCGGCGAACGGGATCGTGTGCCGCCTGCCGCTCGGCGAGGAAGCGGTTGAACAGCGCCGTGGCTCCCGCCACATCGCCGGTCATCAGGCGCGCCTGCGCGGCCTTCAGCAATTCGCCGCCATTGAGGAAGCCGGGAGCCTTGGCGCGCGCGGCCAGATAGAACTGCTCCGCTTCGCCGTAATGGCCGAGAACGAAGTGAACATCGCCGAGCGAATCGAGCGGATTGGGCTCGCCCGGCCGCAACTCCTCGTAGCCGCGCAGCACCCGTATGGCGGTCGGCAGGTCGCCGGAGTAAGCCGCCGCGTAGCCCATGGTGTTGAGCGATTGGATATCGTCCGGACGGAGCGAAAGGGCGTGGCGAAACTCCGCGATGGCGCCGTCGTAGTGGCGGGTGCTCATCAGCGTTTCGGCCAGCGCGCGATGGTCGTTCGGGATCGCCCGGATCGAGCCGGACGATCTCGGTAAGAGCCTGCACGCGAGCCTGGAAGTCGCCGCTCAGAGCAGCCCCGCCCAGATTGAGGCGTGCCCGGTCGAGCTCCGGCAGGCGATCGAAATGCGCGCGCGCCTGGCCGAGCGCGCGGTCGGCCTCGGAGCGATTGCGCTGGCCCAGCGCGGTATCCAGCCAGAAGACATATGCTTGTCCGAAATCCGGATCGGCCGTGGTGGCTTGCGCGAAATCCTGCAATGCCGCGCCCGGATCGGGCGATTCCAGGGCCGCCACATAGGCGCGCAGCGCTTGCGGATTTCGCGTACCGAACGCACGCGTCTGGCCCAACTGTCGCGCCAGTGCGCCGGCCACGGGAAAGATGCCGTCGCCGAGCGGGCCGCTGGCCGAGAGGCCACGCACCATCTTCCGCGTGACGGTATCTTCCTCGGTAACGGTGGCGCGCAGCGGCCCCGCACTACGGAGAAGTCTCCGTACAGAGATCTCATCGGCGCCGGCCATCAGCGCTTCGGTTCGCTCGGCGGAGATTCCGGGCGCGGCGGCCGGCCGCTTGCCGAGCGAGGCATCGAGCGAATGCAGAGCCCGCCACTGGACTACGTAGCGTTGCGGGGAACCTTCCAGCTCGCCGGAGAGAATTTCGGAGAAGCCGCGGCCCATCCAGTCGAGCGCGGGATCGCCGGAAAGGTTTTCGAAACGCAGGAGGCGAGCCGGATCGTCCGCGGCGAGATCGCGGCTCTGGCGGTGAGGCAGTCCGGCAGGAGCACTAGCAGAACGACAAAGCAGGCGGGCGCGGGCCGATTGCCGCAGGTTCTAACGCAGGCCGGGCCTACAGAACACGCGGCTCCAGCGCGAGCAACTCCTTAAACTCGGGCAGGTCGCGCAAGGTGGCGAACTCGGGATCTTCCATCAGCTTCTTACGCTCCGTGAAGCCTTCTTCGAGCGCCTTGCGGATATATTGCAGCGCCCGTTCGTTCTGCCCGGCCTTGGCATAGAGTCTTGGCCAGATAGAAGTGGAACTTGGCGCGCTCCGCGACGCTGCTCTCCTGCAGCAGTACGCCATAAGTGCTGTGGTGCTCGAAGATCTCGGGGTCGAGCTTCACGGCCGTGTCGTAGGTTTCCGCAGGCTTCCTTATATTTCTTGCGGGCGAAGTAGGCGGTGCCCAGGTTGCTGTAGATGGATGCGGAATCGGGCGCCAGCTTCAGCGCGCGCTTGTAGTATTGCGTGGCTTTGCTGTAGCGCTTCTCGGCGTAGTAGATGGTGCCCAGGTTGTTGATGGCCTCCGGGATACTTGGGATCGAGGCGGATGGAGCGCTGGTAGCGTTTCATGGCCGCATCAAGCTGCAGCATCTGGTGATAGGCGATGCCCATCTTGTTCCACACGACGGCGGAATCCTGCGGCGCCTGTTGCGTAAGCCTCGATGGCTTCGCGATACATCTTGCGGGCCATGAGGATGTCTCCGCGGCGCTCGGGCGTGAGCGGCGGGTCAAGATGTCGGAAACGGCCGGGGTGGCGGCATCCTGAGTGGAGGAGCCGAAGCGCGACTTTGGTGTCCTGCGCGAAGGCTGCGCTAGGAAGCCAGCGACACAGAGCGAAAAGAACGATCAGGTTACGGGCGGAAACCATAAGCGGCCTCCCTTTGCTTCTATTTAAACACACCCAGCAAAGCGCGCGGAAAAGGCCTTTTTTTCTTTCGGTTTTTCGGGCGCCTGGGCCGTTTGCGTGGCGGGCGGCCGGTGCGGCGCCCGGCGGAGGCGGCGGCCGTGCGCGCGCGCTCAGGGCGGCGGGCGGCGCATCCACATGCGGCGCGGGCTCCGCGACGGCGGGTATCGCCGGGGATTTCCCATCCGGCCACATGCGTGACGCTTGGCTGCCCTCCGCCATGCAGCGGGCACGACGTCGACCGGCTGCGTCCCGGAGATGTAAACTTCCGTGATGGTCGTGGGGCAGTAGGGCGTCGCCAGCATTCCGGATCGCGGATCGATCTGCACCGAGACGATGCCGTCCGGCGCTTCGAACGGCCGGGCGTCGCGATAGGCGCGGTACTTCAAGGCGCGCTTCATGAACTCGGCCCAGATGGGCAGGGCCGAATGCGCGCCTTCCAGATCGAGCTCGCGGTTATCGTCGAAACCCACCCAGACGATGCACAGCAGGTCGGAGGTGAAGCCGGCGAACCAGCCGTCGTGCGAGGTGCCGGTTTTGCCCGCGGCGGGCACAGTGAAGCCGCGCGCGCGCACGCCGGCCGCGGTTCCGCTGCGCATCACCTCTTCCATCAGGTTGGTCATGAGGTAGGCCACGCGCGGATCGAGCACCTGGCGCTCTTCGGGCTTGTTATCGAAAATTTCCTTGCCGTTCTGCGCGCGCACCATCGAGATGAAACTGGGCTTCACGTACTTACGCCCTCGTTGGCGAAGATGGTGTAGGCGCCGGCCATCTCCAGGGGCGTGACGTCATAGGCGCCCAGCGCCACGGCGGGCGTGGGGTTGAATATCGTAATTCAAACCGGCCTTTGCGGCCAGGGCCACCACCGTGTCGAAGCCCACCATCTCGGCCACCTTGACGGTGGCCACGTTCATGGATTTCGCCAGCGCCTGGCGGAAGCGTGACCGTGCCGTGAAACTCGTGTTTGAAATTGCTGGGCTCGTAGGGCTTGTCGTCGTACCAGAAAGTGGTCGGCTCATCCACCACGGTGGTGCCCGGCGTGAGGATACGTGGAGTCCGCCTTCGACGGCCGTATTCAGGGCGGCGGCGTAGACGAAAGGCTTGAAGATGGACCCCGGCTGGCGCTTGGCGAGGATATGGTTCAACTGGCTGGCGCCGTAGTTGCGTCCGCCCGACAGCGCCTTGATCTCGCCCGTGTGCGGATCGAGCGCGATCAGCGCGCACTGCGCTTCGGGAACGGGTCTGGCCTTTGAAGCGCTTCTGCTTGCGGATCAGCTCGTCCACCCTTTCCATGCCGTCGCGGACGGCCTCGGTGGCGGCGCGCTGCAGGTCCAGATCGAGCGTGGTGTAGACGCGGAACGAGTTGGCCTGGAAATCGACATCCTGAAACTGGTTCTGCAGGATCTCGTTCACCATGTCGACGAAGTAGGGGGCGTCGATCGACTGGCTGGCGCCCTTGGCCAGGTTCAGGGGCGACTCGACGGCCAGCGCGTATTCGCGGTCGTCGATGTCGTCGTTCTGGCGCATCAGGGCGAGCACCAGGTTGCGGCGGTCGCGCACGCGGTCCGGATGGCGGTAGGGGTTGTAGTAGCCGGGCCGCTGGATCATGCCGGCCAGCAGTGGCGGCCTCCGGCAGGGTGAGCTGGCGGATATCTTTGCCGAAGTAGGCTTCGGCCGCCTCGCCAAATCCGCGGATGCTGAAGCTGCCGCGGCGGCCCAGATAGATCTGGTTGGCGTAATCTTCGAAGATCTGTTCCTTGGAGAGCTTCTGCTCCAGGTGCAGGGTGATGATCATCTCGGCCAGTTTGCGCGTCCAGCGCTTCTCCGGCTCGAGCAGAGGTCGCGCGCGAGCTGCTGGCTGAGGGTGGAGGCGCCCTGCTCTTTGCGGCCCTTCCTTCAGGTCCACATAGGCCGCCTTGACGATGCGCAACGGATCGAAGCCCTGGTGCTGGAAGAAGCGCTTGTCCTCGGCGGAGGTGACGGCGTCGATCAGCACCGGGGGGATATCGGCGAACTTCACCAGGCGCCGCTTTTCGCGGTTGCGGTCGAAGAGGTTGGTGATCGAGCTGCGGCTCGAGCTGGTACTGGCCGCGCGGCGGTGTTGTCGTCGAGCGAGACGATCTGCGAGATACGGCCCTTGGCGAACTTGATGACGCCGGCTTCCTGGTCGAAGTACGAATCCGGGCCGGGAAAGATTTCGATGCCGCCATCCGGCCGCAGTGTGGAACGAGCCCATGGCATTGCCGCGCGATTCGTCTATAGCCGCAGCGGCGCAGCTCGTCCGCAATTTGCTGCGGCGGTGATGGCGTCGCCGACCGCTACCAGGCGCGGCGCCGCGAAGATCTTGGAAGTATTGGCGAAGGGGCCGGCGCGCAGCTTCTGATCGATCAGGCGCGAGTATTTTGTATAGTAGTGCGTGAAAACACCGGCTATGAGGAGGAAAGCCAGCGTAAAAGAGATGACCAGGGATTTGCCGGCCGGATGGAGAAGGAAGCGGACCAGGTAGGCTTGCTTCGGAACCCGGACTCTGACTTTCCTCGATTCGGGTCGGACTTTCTTTTCTGCCACTATTAACAATTCTCTCATACCCGGAGCAGGCCTACCTCTTGACGCCCCCGCGGCCCCGTGCCATAGTTTAGCTATGGCAGAGAACGCGGGACGCGACGAGATCCCCCCCGGAACACTGTACATGCTGATCTTGAAAATGCTGGCCCGCCACGGCCGGCTGCACGGCTACGAGATCGCCAATGCGATTCATGAGGTGTCGGGCGCGGTGCTGCAGGTGGAAGAAGGTTCCCTCTATCCAGCCCTGCAACGGATGCTGCTGAAAGGCTGGGTGTCGGGGGAATGGGGCCTGACAGCGGGAAACCGGCGGGCGCGCTATTACTGCCTTAGCGCCGCCGGCCGGAAGCAACTCGCAACGGAAGTCGAGCAGTACCAACGCGTGAACGGCGCCATTCACAAGATCCTGCAAACCGCCTGAGAGCTCTCGAGTGACTCGCGCAAAACGGGGCGTCCCGCGCCGCTTGGATTTGCGGAGTTTCTGCTGTACGGCGGCGCGGGAAGACGCGCCCCGTTGCGCTCCTAATACGCCTTGGCGATCACCACCCGCCGGTCCACCGGCTCGCCGGTCACGATGCACTTGCCCGGCCCGTCATATTCGTCCACCAACGGAATATTGCGCACGCTGGCCTTGAACTCCTTCATCCGCGCGTCGCACGCCGGGTCGTCCTTCAAGTGCGCCATCACGAATTTGCCGCCGCCTTTCTCGGCCGTGACGTCGTTGAGGATCGCTTCGACCTCCTCGATCGAGTTCGCCAGCACGGTATTGTCCTTGAGCCGCTGTTTGGCGCTGCGCATAGCAGATCCGTCTGCATCGCCTCCAGCGTGGCCGCCAGCTTCGCCGCCGCCGCGGTTTGCGGAATCACTTCCTTCGCTCCGGTATCGCGCCGCTTGATCACGATATTGCCGCGACGCCACGTCGCGCGGCCCCAGCTCGAAGACCACCGGCACGCCGCGCCGCTCCCAGTGGAAGAACTTGGCGCCCGGCGTCTGCCCCTCGCGCGCGTCCACATGCGCGCCCAGTTCGGCCGCCAGTCTGCGCGCCACCTCCATCACCTGCGCGCGCTCTTCGTCCTTGCGGTAAATCGGCACCAGCACGGCCTTGCGCGGGGCGACTTTCGGCGGCAGCACCAGTCCCTTATCGTCGGAATGCGTCATGATCAAGCCGCCGATCAGCCGCGTGCTCACTCCCCAACTGGTCTGCCAGACGTAATCGAGCTGCCCTTCTTTGGTCTGGAACTGCACGTCGAAGGCCTTGCCGAAGTTCTGGCCCAGGTCGTGGCTGGTGCCGGCCTGCAGCGCCAGGCCGTTCTGCATCATGGCTTCGATCGAGTACGACCGCAGCGCGCCGGCGAACTTCTCGGCCTGCGTCTTGGCGCCCTTGATCACCGGCATGGCCATCACGTCCTCGGCCACTTCGGCATAAACATCCAGCATGCGCAGCACTTCTTCCAGCGCTTCCTCGATGGGTCGCGTGCGCGGTGTGGCCCTCCTGCCAGAGAAACTCCGTGGTGCGCAGGAACATGCGCGTGCGCAGCTCCCAGCGAATGACGTTGGCCCACTGATTGATCAGCAACGGCAGATCGCGATAGCTCTGAATCCACTTCGCGAAGAAGTGGCCCGACGATGGTTTCCGACGTCGGCCGGATCACGTAAGGCTCTTCGAGCTTCTTGCCGCCCGCGATGGTCACCACCGCCAGCTCCGGCGAGAAACCTTCCACGTGCTCGGCTTCTTTTTCGAGGAAGCTCTGCGGGATCAGCAGCGGAAGATAAATGTTCTGATGGCCGGTGGCCTTGAAGCGGTCGTCCAGCTCGCGCTGCAGGACGCTCCCAGACGGCATAGCCGTTGGGCTTGATGACCATGCAGCCTTTGACGATCTCGGCCGGCTCGGCCATGTCGCCCTGCAGGACCACGTCCTGATACCAGGCGGCAAAGTCTTTCTCGCGGGAAGTAATCGGGGATTCTGCCATCCTGTAATTGTAGGACAGGCTTACGCCGCGGCAGACACCGGCAGCCCCAAATGAAACTCGCAATAGCTGGACGCGGTGCGCAGCGTGCCATCCGCTTCCCGTAAAAAGAAGCCGGCCCGCGTGGGCGAAAGGCTGGCGGGACGCAGCACCAGAGCCACCTGCCATGGCAGCGGGAAAAAGCGATCGAAGAGCAACACATCGGCGGGGGAGAGGCAGATCTCCTCGCGGGTGTGGGAATGATACCAGCCGACCGGTTCGAGGCCCGCCAACTCCGGATCGCCGGCGCAGCTCTCGAGCAGATTCGCCAGCCCCGTTTCATCCTGATCCGAAAGAAGGAACCGCGGGCCATGCGAATACTCGCATTCGATGGGCCGCATGGCCAGGATACGTACCGTTCCATCGGCATGCGTCCCGAACAGCACGCCGCCCACTTCCACGCCGCCGTGCCGCATACGCTGATAGCCTTCCGCCGCCCGCATGCGGATCTCATCGAGCGCCGCATTCGAATACTCAATCTCCGAATACTCAATCTGGAGGTTCCGTGGTCCGGCGGCCCAATAGCCGAACTCCTGCGTGGCGGCCGGCGGCTGCAGCTCGCCCAACGGCAGGCACACGGCTTTGGGCAGGTTTGCGGCTAGGTCCGCAAAGCGCCGCTCGTAGAGACTTCGCACCGCATACCGGCGAGGCAAAGCGTCAAACACCACCGGTTCGCCCTCCGGCGGGCTGGAGACCGTTCCCGGGTGACTCAAAAAGCCTTGTGTAGGCAGCTTCCGTCCATCGATGACGCGCGCCAGAATCTCGATGTCGGATTCCACTGCGGGCGCTTTCGCGCCGGGAGCGGCCCTCATCACGCACTCCGATTCGTGGTTTTGCAGGTACTCTCTGGTCTGCATCACCAGGCGGGCCTCCGTCTCTCTTTGCCGCACCTTCAGCAAAAGGCGCTTGCCCAGCACAAAGACCGTGGGGGCCACCACCGTCGAAAGGGCCAGCACCACGCCCACCATGAACCCGTTACGGCGTCCAAACGCCAGAATGAGGGTGGCGGCCACCGCCAGCGCCAGCAACGAACCCTTCTGCATCAGGTGCGTCGTTTTGATGGAATGCCCCTCAAATGCATCGTTCAAAGTCATACAGTTCTCCGATCCTTAAACCGCAATTCTAAGCAATGCGCACTTCGCCCGGCGGTTCCACCAGTACGGGTCTAAGTACCCACGGTTCAGGTATACCCAGCCGCCGGCCCCTGTGCTACGATGTCACCGCATGTTTCGCAGTTTCGATGAACTGCTGGAAGCCGCTCGGGCCCGCGGTCCGGCCGCTATCGCGGTAGCCGCCGCCCACGATCCCGATGTGATCGAAGCGCTCAAACGCGCCCGCGAGCTAGGCTTGGCGGAGGGCATCCTGGTAGGCAAAGCGGCCGAGATCCGGACGCTCGCCCGCGAGGGCGGTTTGGATCTCGCCGAAAACCAGATCGTCAACGAGCCCGACCCGGCGGCGGGCGTTCGTCAGGCCATTGCCCTCGTGCGGGAAGGCCGGGCAGGGCTGTTGATGAAGGGCAAGGTCTCGACCGCCGGCCTGATACGCGCGGTGCTCGATCCGGATGCGGGCCTGCGGACCAGCCGCCAATTGAGCCAGGTGATCGTATTTCAAGCGCCTGGCTTTCACCGGCTAATGCTGCTGACCGATGCGGCCATCAACATTGCGCCTACGCTCGCCCAGAAGGCGGAACTGTGCCGCAACGCGGTAGAGGCGGCCAGAGCCATCGGTATCGAAAAGCCGAACATCGCCGCGTTATGCGCTCTGGAGCAGGTGAACCCGGAGATGCCGGCCACCGTGGACGCCGCCGCGCTGTGCGCCATGAACCGCCGCGGCCAGCTTCCCGGCTGCTATGTGGAAGGCCCCATTGCGCTCGATGCCGCCCTGAGCAAATTCGCCGCGGAACGTAAGCGCATTGTCAGCCCGGTGGTCGAGAACACCGATATCTTCCTCGCGCCGGATATCGAGGCCGCCAACATCCTATACCGCGCGATCGTGTATTTTGCCAAAGCCGAATCGGGCGGAATTGTCTTGGGCGCGCGCGTGCCGCTGGTGCTGCTATCGCGCGCGGAAACCGCGGAGACCAAGGTGCACTCCATCGCCCTCGCGGTTCTCGCAAAAGGCATGGAAGGCGGGCATTAGCCCGCGCTGTCCCCCCGCAGGCGCGGAGTCTAAAGGGTTTATTATGACTTTGTAACGCTTTAGCTTTTGATTTCACAATCTATATAGAGGCATCCGATGGAGCACGACGAAGCGATGCGCTTGCACGCCGCCGAACGATATGTCGCCCGCGAACTATCGCCGGAGGATAAAGACGCATTCGAGGAACATTTTTTCGACTGCCCCAAGTGTGCGGAGGAGGTTCGCCTGGAGATGACGTTCGCGGCCAACCTTCGCGCCGCCTTGTCCGAACCAGCTCCGGCTCCCAGCCTTCCCAGCCTGTGGCGGAAATGGCGGGAGTGGTTCCAAACGCATCCAGCCCTGGCGTTTTCATTCGCAGGCAACCTCGCTTGGGCGGCAGCTTTCGCATTCATCCTGCTGCCCGGCGCGCGCGACGGCGCCCGGCCGCAATTCATCCCGGCTTATTTTGCGCCGGGACCGGCCCATGGCGCGGACGATGTGCACGAAGTGCCGCCCGGAAACACTTTTTACCAGGTGCGTTTTCTTCCCAGCCCCAATTCTCCGTCCTATTCTTACGAAGTTCTTAGCGCCGATGGCCAACGCGAATCGTCCGGCTCCTTACCGGCGCCTGCCGGCCAGGAGGAGTATTTATACCTGCAAATCCCGGTGAAGAGTTTGCCCGGCGGGATTCACATACTGGAAGTTCGCGCCGGCCACGCGGGCGGCGAGACGGTTTCAAGGTCTAAATTCCAAACTTCACGTTAGAACGGAGATAGCTCATGCCGATGGATAAGTATCTTTATCACGGCCAGGCGGTTGGATTCGAAGCCGATATATGGGAGCCTGGTCCGCACAAGATTGACGGTCACGCGCGTTGCAGCGTGCCGGACGCCAAACCCGGTCACTACAAGGCGAATCAGGATCCCTACGAGATTCCGGGGGTCTTATCGCACGGCGGCTGCTCGTCGGAGGTCACCGCGCATCCGGAAGACAAGGATGGCTTCTTCCGCACGGAGGTGCGCTCGACGCTCCACAATCTGAAAATTGAGGGAGATGCCCTCACGGCGGACAGCATCACGCTAGGCATAGTCAGCGTTTACCGCCGCCATTGGTACGATAACGGCAAGCCGTTCGCCAAGCGGGTGCGGGTCGTGCCGCACGGCTGCGGCATCGTGAATCTTCGGGCGAAAGGCGCTCCGGTCAAGGATTATTTGCCTGCGCCATTCCACTATTCCGTGGACCGCTGCGAGACCTATTTGCGCGGCGACGATCCGGATCCCAAGGTGGAAAGCGAAATCCGCAAAGCCATCACCGATACCCCCGGCCGCTGCATGTATGTGAAAGGTTTTGGCAGGGTGTACTTCGGCGAATGGATGCTTCTTCCCAGCGAGGACTGGCACCCGATTCATCAGATTTATATGGTCCGGTTGGCGTTGGGCAGCCCGCAGTCCGGGAGCGGGGGAACCACTGGGGGGCAAGGCGGCGGAGGGGGAACGGGCGGCTAAGTCAGCCTGGGACTGCCATTCCGCCGATCCAGAAATCCCATAGATGTCAATGATCGAGGCTCGGACCAAACGCTGTCCGCAGCCTCGATTTTTTGTGTCGATTTTTTGTTGACAGCCACCCTGGGCACGAGTAGAATGCCAGTTCGCGATAGACGCAGCGGTGTTGCCGGGGGGCGGGCACCGCACAAATGTCTCAAAACATCTTCCGGGCACATAAGACGCTGATCCTCTGGGTGTTGTGCGCACAGATCGCGTTTCTGTGCGGCTGCGTCTCCGGGGAAAGGGCTGCGGATGCCAGTTACCGGAAGTCCTTCTCGGCGATGCGCACCGGCGATTTCAGCGTTTCGCTGGCCGAAGCACAAGCGGGCCTCCGCAAATGGCCGGCAGGCGATTGGAGTTGGAAGTTTCGCCTGCTGTGCGCGGAGAATCTCATCCGCCTGAGACATTCGCCCCAAGCCAGCCAACTCCTGGAAGGAGTAGGAACTCCCTCTCAACCCAGCCTGCGGGCCCGTTGGCTTCTCGACCGCGCCTGGATCCTCAAAGGGGGGCAACCGAAAAAGGCTTGGCCACCCCTCAATGAGGCACTCCAGATCGCGCTCGAAGTCAGAGATTCGGAATTGGCGTGCTCTATCCGGCTGCACATGGCCGAATTGATGGCCAATGACAGCAAGTTCGCCGAAGCCGAGGCGTGTTACCGGGAGGCAGTGGCCGATGCGGAGCGCCAAGGCGACCCGTATCTGGCCGCGTGGACGCGAATCGGTCTGGGTTATAATCGCGCGAGAGCCAGCCGATTCGATGAAGCCGTTCCCTTCCTGCAGGAGGCCCGGGAAACGGCCGGGAAAGTGGGCGCCAAGTCGTTGATCGTCCTGGCTGAAGTCAATCTGGGCTGGTGCTACTTCAGACTGGGAGACCTCGACCGCGCCATGGACGCCTACACACAGGCCGCGGAATTGAGCGCCAAAATCGGTTTGCGGGATTGGCAACACCGCTCCATGACCTCCATCGGCAACATCTACATGGTTCGGGGAGACCTGGACCGCGCGGCCGATTATCAACAACGCGCCCTGGCTCTGGCGCAGGATGTGGGCAACGATCCATGGACGGCCATCGTGCTGAACAACCTGGCTGAGATATCGATCAGGAAGGGAGATCTGGCAGCCGCGCAGTCCTTCAACGATCAGGCGCTGGCAATCAAACGGCGCCTGAAAGAGGACGTGTGGTCGCTGGCCTATTCCGAACTGAACGCTGCCGACATCGAGGCTCGCCAGAAGCGGTATACCCAGGCGGAAACGGATTACCGGAGCGTCATCCGGATGGCGGAGCAGGCGCATGCCTGGGGTGTCCTTTGCGGAGCGTACGACCAGCTTGGTAACTTTTACGGGAATGCCCACCGGCCGAAACTGGCTGACGCTCAGTACCGCAAGGCCATCGGCATGATCGATTCCGAATGGAGCAAGCTCCGCAGCGACGACTTCAAATCGACCTTCCTGGCGCCCGGCCATCTCATCGGCATTTTTCAAGACTACGTCGATTTTCTGCTGGAAAACGGCCAGACCGGCCGCGCGCTCGAAGTGGCCGAATCATCGCGTGCCCGCGTGCTCAGCCAGAAACTGGAACGCGCTCAGGCGCTGCCTCCGGATCTGCGTATTGACAAGCTGCTCGCGCATGGCGCGGGCATCTCACACGGTAATCCTTTCCTATTGGCTGGCGCCCTTCCATGCCTCGGTGTGGGTGATCGGTCCCGGCGGTCTCTCGCATCATCCCCTTCCCCCCGTCGCCGAGATCGACGAAGCTGGTAAGCCAGTACACCGGCGCCATCACGCAGGGCGGCGATCCTCTGGCGCACGATGATGGCGTTTCATCCGCGCTCTACAACGCCGTGCTGGCTCCGGTGCACAAGTTGATTCCCCCCGGCTCGAATGTGATCGTGGTGCCCGATGGCGCGCTGCACCAGCTCAACTTCGAGACGCTGGTGGTGCCCGCGCCCCGGCCGCACTACTGGATCGAAGATGTGTCCATCTCGACCGCCCCCTCGCTGCGCGTGCTGCGTGGGGCCGACGATCCTCTTTCATCCCCGCCCTCGCCGCGTTCCCAAAAGCTGCTGCTCTTCGGCGATCCCGTGCTGCGCGGCCACGAGTTCGGGCCGCTGCCAAACGTGAGCAAGGAAATCGCGGCCGTCGAGGCGCACTTCCCCGCTGCCAACCGGGTGGCCTTTACCGGACTCGCCGCCGTACCGGCGGAGTACGCCAAATCGACGCCCGCCAATTTCACCAACATCCATTTCGCCACGCACGCCACCGCCAACCGGGAGAGCCCGCTGAACTCGGCCATCATCCTATCGCACCAGGGCGAGAATTTTAAACTCTACGCGCGGGACGTGGCGGCCGTGCCGCTGACCGCGGATCTGGTAACGATTTCAGCGTGCACCAGCGCCGGCGCGAAAGCCTACTCGGGCGAGGGACTGATGGGTTTCGCCTGGGCCTTCCTGCAGTCCGGCGCGCGAAACGTGATCGCCACACTATGGGACGAAGACGACGCCACATCCGTGGATCTGATGCGCGGACTTTATGACGGCATCGCCGCGGGCAAGCCTCCCGCACAGGCCCTGCGCTCCGCTAAGCTGGCTCTGGTGCACTCGGCGGCACGCTTCCGCCGGCCGTATTACTGGGGCCCGCTCGAAGTCTTCACCACCCAAATCCACTAAACTTTGCATCTAAAAGTACTTGACAGCGAAGACCAGGCGCGCTATCGTAGCCCCATGAAGAATTCCCGTGCCGAATGGGTGTGGTACACGCTGGCGGTTGCCGTAGGCATGCTGTGCGCAATCATGGCACTGCACACCGATAACCTGCAGTACAACGTGCTGTTCATCTTCGTACAATGCGCCGTGTTCGGCTTTGCGCGGCCCGCGCACGCCTGGCGATGGGCATGCCTGATTGTCCTATGCATTCCTTTGACGCTGGCCTTCAATACGGTGGTCACGCTGCCCGGTCCCCGCGACCTGAACGGCCCGGCGCGCCTGTTCCTGGGACCCTTAGTGGTTTTCTTTCGGTCGCCCACCCCCATATCGGCCTCCGAGGTCACCGGGTCGCTTCCGGCTCTGCTGCCAGGGTTGGCCGGCGCCTATTTGGGAGCGTGGATGACCCGCGTCGCCACGCCGGCAGCCTGACTGCGCCGCGGCCCTGAGATGCAGTCCCCGCCTACGGATTCAGCGTAAGACTGGTGGTCGCAACGGTGTTACCGTACGTCGCGGTGACCGTCGCCGTTTGGCTGGTGGGGATCGTGGCCGCCGTGGCCGTGAAGGTGGCCGAGGTGGCGCCCGCCGGCACCGCTTACGGACCCCGGCAGCGTCAGCAGGCTGTCGGAGCTGGAAAGCGAAATGAGTGTGGCGCCGGTAGCCACCGCCACGCTGAGGGTCACCGTGCAGGTGGTGGTTCCCCCCGAATTGAACGTCGTGGGATCGCAAGCCACCGACGATAACAGAGGACTGGCAAACACCGGGATAGTGACGATATTGCTCACGAAAACGCTTTGCGCAATGGTCAACTGTGCCTGCGGGTTGGTGGTCTGTGACGCGGATAGTTGCAGATAGACCTGATAGACGCCGATCATCCCCGGCACAAGTTCGGCGCGCAGCACGTTCGCGGTGGCGCTATCGACCAGGGCCGAGACAAATTGTGCCGCCTGCGGGGTATTGAAAGCCGGACCCTGATAGACCTGGCCCGACAGCATATACGGATTCAGGGCCGGATCCAGACTCGGGCACACCCAACCCGGTGGCATAGACCACGATCGTTTCGCCCGGTTTAGCCGGATTCGCATTCGTGAGCGGCGTACCCGCCGTATTCGCGCAGCACAGCATCGCCCCCGCCGAGGGACTAGGAGGCGCCGGACCGATGGGCGTCAAAAGCAGGTCCGCGCCGGTGTTCACGATGGCTTCAAACAAAATGCCATTGCCCGCCGTGCCGGGGGTCCTGGCCTGCAGCAGGATGCGCGTGAATTCGCTCGAAGCGGTGGCGGTCAACTGCGGATCCTGGTTCAGGATGCCGACAAACGCCTGCTGGATGGTGGCGAGCGAATCGCTGGCCTGCACCGTGTAGTTGTACAGGCGGCCGTTGCAACCCGTCGGAACCGTGGTCGTGGCGGTGAGCGCGGAGGTCGATCCGATGCAGATCGAGCCTATGTTGCCCGCCCTGATGGTGCCATCCACAGAGATCACGCCGGTCGCGTAGTTCGAGGAATGATAAGCCAGGGCCGGTTGAAGGCAGGGCGTGGGCGAGCAAGCGGCGGCAAATATGCCGGGATCCGCCGCCACTATGGAGATCGCCACTGTATCGGTCGCGACGATCGTGCCATCGTTTCGCTGAATCCGGACCCACGCGTTGGCCGTTCCACTGCCCGCATACTGAAAATTGAAAGGCAATTGCGCGTTGATCTGTTTAGGCGAGACAAAAAGCAGGGGGGACTGCACACCGTTGAAGTAGACCTGCACACCGCCCAAAGTGAGGGGTAATGGCCCGTTCGCGGGAGCGCTCGCCGTCTGGTCGCTCAGCGTGGCGCCTGGGGCGGCCAGAAATGAGACCAGGCTTCCCGGCGCGATGCTGGCCGCGCTGCCGCCCCCTGCGAGATTGGCGCTGGACGCGACGGCCGTAATCTCCGCCCCGGAAGAGATGCTGGTGACCACGGTCACGTTGTTACCCAGCACGCCCGGCACCTTCGCTGTCAGCACCACCTCGTCGGCCTGCGTATCCGCGGTGGCAAGCACGTTGGGGTCCTTGCCGCCATTGATTAACGCCACCAGGCCATCCACGATGCCGGCAAAATCGTCGCCGCTTTGAATCGTATACGTGTAGGGGACGGTCGTGGCGGACGTCAAAACGCCGATAGTCACCGTAACCTTATCGCCGGATTTGATCGTCCCGCCGATGGTCACCGTATCGGTCGCGTAGATGACCAGGCTGGCCGCATTGAGCACGGCATTATAAGCCAGGTCCTGCTCCGCCGGCGTGTAAACCAGAATGCGCTGGTTATAGGTATCCGCCACGTATAGATTGGCGCCGTCCCAGGCCATTGAGGACGGCGCGTCCAGGGTGTCGGCGCCGTCGGTAGGCGCGTCGGATTCAAAGTCGGTTTGGCCCAGTACGATGTCCGCGGGCGCCCCGTCGGCGGTGGGGATCGTATTGTAAATCAGGACGCGATCGTTGCCGCGAGTCTGCGATATACAGGCGCGTGCCGTCGGACAACGCGTAACGCGGCAGACTGAGCGTCGGCGCACACAGGGAAGGGTACGTTGGGTTATCGTTGGCGTCCACGCCGTTTGAAACGGTGCACATGGCGGCCACTTCCTGGATGACGTCGTTGCCGGTCGGCGTCGCGCCGCATGCACCGCCGTTCCGTTCTCCGCGCACGAGTAGGAGTCGTCGGAAATACCGGTGGTCATATCCGGCTGGCCGATCTCGACGTCCGCGGGCTGCTGATTCGAGGTGGGCATCGTGTTCCAGATCAGCACGCGGTTATAGCCGAGGTCCGCAACAAACAGATGCTGTCCGTCGGAGGTGACCGAGACGGGGTCGAGCATGTTGTTGGCGGCGGCGTTGGTGGTCTGGTCGGCGATGTTCACTTGCACCCAGGTAGTGAAATTCGGTTGGCCCAACACTAAATCCGCGGCGGCGCCGTTGGCGGTCGGAATGGAATTGTAAATCAGGATCCGGTTGTTCTGCGTGTCGGCGATAAACAACATGCCGTTCTGGATCCAGACGCCTTGCGGGAGCCGCAAGGACGAAGCCGTGGGAGTCGCGGGAAATCCGGCTGTGGTGAAACTGGTTTGGCCTACCACCACGTCGGGCGCCTGGTTCATAGCGGCCGGAATGGTATTCCAGATGAGCACCCGGTTATTCAGCGTATCGGCTACTGCCAGATGCGTTCCGTCGGTGGCCACGGCGGTCGGCACGCGCATGCCGGTGGCGATGGGCGTCTGGTAGTCTGTCGTGGTGCATGCGGGAGTGGTGGGCGTGGTGGTGGGGGTTACGGTCGAGGGCGGAGGCACGCAGGGCGCGGGCAGTACGCTTACCCAATCGGACTGGCCCAGCACCAGGCTGGCTTCTCCCACGCATACCGGGCAAAGACTGTTGTACGGTAGCGCCTTGTTGGGCGCAGGAAGCTGCGTGTTCAGGCCGTTGTAGATCAACACCCGGTTATTCACCGGCGCGGCGCCCACCAGGTTGGAATCCGCCACGAACAAGGAGCCGTTGGCATAGGCCAACCCGCTGACCGCCCCCACTATCGTCTGCGAGGCCGTGTCCGATTCGGCGTCGAATTCCGGTTGGCCGATCACCAGGCGCGCGGATTGACCAGTGGCGAAAGGCAGGCTCTGCGCCAGGCCCGCCATGGCGGTTAGAATGATAAGAGCGCTATAAGTTACACACTTCATGTTCTTAGTACCCGTCAATTATAGCAAGGCTGTGAGACGCGCAATCGGCCTCGATTGGTTTCAGTTTTGAAGCGAGCCGGGCAGTCACACTGTGGCTCAGTGGCCACAGTGCGGTATGGTCTTCGAGGGTATTACTGAACCCGCCGCTTACAAGCCTTTTTGCGTCAGGAACTCGATCAGGTCCACGACCCGGCAGGAGTAGCCCCACTCGTTGTCGTACCAGGAGATCACTTTCAGCAGGTTGCCGTCGAGCACCTTGGTCATCTGCCCATCTACGATCGAGCTGTTCGAGTTATGCAACATGTCACTCGACACCACCGGATCTTCGGTATAAGCCAGAATCCCCTTCAGCTTGCCTTCCGCGGCGGATTTAAGAGCGGAGTTAACTTCTGCGGCGGTGGTGTTGCGGGCAGTGACGGCCACCAGATCGACCACCGAAACATCCGGCGTGGGCACGCGCATGGAGTAGCCATCCAGCTTGCCCTTCAGCTCCGGCATTACCAAGCCGATGGCCTTCGCGGCGCCGGTAGTGGTCGGGATCATATTCAGAGCCGCCGCACGGGCGCGCCGCAGGTCTTTGTGGGGGAAGTCCAGAACATTTTGGTCGTTGGTGTAACTGTGAATGGTGGTCATCGAACCTTTGAGCACCCCAACCGTTTCGTGGATCACCTTTACCAGCGGCGCCAGGCAATTGGTGGTGCATGAGGCGTTCGAAACGATATTGTGCTTGGCCGGATCGTAGGTGCCGTCGTTGACGCCCAGCACCAGCGTGACGTCTTCGTTCGTGGCCGGGGCCGAGATGATGACTTTCTTCACGCTGCCACGAATGTGCTTGCAGGCCTCCTTACCATCCGTGAACCTGCCCGTGGATTCGACCACGATCTGCGCGCCCACGGAGTTCCAGTCGAGCTTCGCGGGATCCTTCTCGGCAAATACTTTGATGCTTTTGCCGCCTACATGAATGACATCGCCTTCGGCCCGGATCTCTTCCGGCAGAGTGCCCAGCACGGAGTCGTACTTGAACAGATGCGCCAGCGTCTTGGTATCCGTCAGATCGTTGACCGCCACGAATTCGATGTCGTTGCGATGCAGGGCCGCCCGGACCACGTTCCGGCCAATGCGGCCGAAACCGTTGATGCCTACTTTTACTGCCATTTCTTCTCCTAAAGTTTTGGTGTGTGGATTACCTTAAAGCGTATCAGGACGACAGTATGCGGTGCAACTTGAACAAGAGCGCCGTATCTGATTTACGCTCCTCCGGCGGGACAGGCGGTTACCTGGGCGGCTTGGAATCCTCCACCTCGGTGCCCAATCCCGCGTACTCTTCTTTTACCTTGATTACTTTGCTGCCAATGAAGGTGACAAACGTAATTTTTCCGGGCGGCCGGCCGAACACCCAATCCTCCAGCTCGATGCCGTCCTTCACCTCCCGCGATTTATGATCGGGACGCCCCAGCGACAGCAACACCTGGTCGCGGTCCATGCCTTCGATCACTTTTTTGGTGCGGATGGCCGTTTGCACTTCCGGCGGCAGGACCTCGGCATACAATTCGGTGGCGCTGCGCTTCTCGAAATCGAGCACCGGCGCCAGCATCTTCTTCACCTCCGCGGCTTTCATCGGCTCGAGCGGCTTGTGAAACAGAATTTCGATAGTCGTGCCGCCCGGCGCGTTGGAGTTGGCCTGGCCCAACTGCCTCATCGGACCGCCGCCACCCACGCCGCCGCCGACTTGCGCGCCATCGAACCACCTGCGGCCGCCATTGAATCCGTTGTTGATCTGCAACACCAGTTTGTCGGCATCGATAAACACTTTGGTGATCTGCACCAGGTCGCCCACCCGCCCGGCGGGTCCGTATTGGTGGGAAGCCTCCTCCCACGTTTTCTTATCGAAGGTTCCCGCCGATTCAAATGGCAGAGGTTTCTTGGAGCGCGGCAGAAACTGCTTGACGGTGGCGTATTCCGCCATCAGGCCGCGCATCAATTCGATGCGGTCCTGCACGGTAAGTTTATCCGCCGCATCGAGCAGCGGCGTTAGAAGCAGGGCGACGAGGAGAACTGCAGCGGAACGCATGTGACCGGCTCCCTTTCACTCATTGTACGCCTTGGCGGGAACGCGGGCATGTTAACCTATAATTGCGGCCGGAAGGCGTCGGAATGGCTGATGACCTGAATCCTATCGTTGTGGCGCCACTTAGTTCTGCCGCGGCCCTCTGCGAAGCCTTGCCCGACGCCATCGTCATCGCCAATCGGCGCGGCGAGATGCTGCTGATAAACGCGCGGACGGAGAAGTTATTTGGGTACCAGCGCGAAGAACTGCTGGCCAAGCCGCTCGAAATCCTGATACCAGAGCGCCTGCGAAGTCACTACGCCGCTCACTGGCATGAATTTGACAGCCATTTTCGGGCGCGGGCTGTGGGCGAAGCCTTGGAACTCCTGGGGCTGCGGAAGGATGGCGCCGAGTTCCCGGCCGAGATCATGCTTAGCCCGTGCGAGTGGCCGGAGGGGGATCTGGTTTCCGTTGCGGTGGTAATCCGCGATATTTCCGCACCCAAAGCCGCCGAACTACGTCTGCGGCAGATGACCGATGAGTTGCAACGGAAGCGTGATTTCCTGTCCCGTATCTCCCACGATCTGCGTTCCCCGCTGGCGTCGATTTATTCGTTTGGCACCATTATCGCGGATGGCTTGGCTGGGGAAACCAGCCAGGAACAGAATGAGTATCTGCAAATCATTCTGCGGAACGTGCAGCAACTTCTAGCCATGATAGAGAACGGGTTCGAGGGCGCTGAAGCGCAGCCGCGCGAGTGATTCTACAGTTTAAGTTGCACCGTTTCGCGCGGCGACGCTACACTTACCGTTTCTCGCAGGTTTCCAGCGCCGCGTGCTCCCGGTTTTCCAGGTCGTATACCGGCGTCCGGGGACGGGGGCTCTCTTCGCCCAGGATCTGCCGAATCACCGCCAGCAGCCGGGCATTGTCCACCGGTTTCTGCAGGAAAGCCTTAGCGCCTGCCTTAAGCGCACGGTCCCTATTTTCGTGGCGGTCGCGGCCTGAGACCACAATCGTCGGAATCAAACAGAGACTGTCGTTTGCCTTCAACGTCTCCAATACGCTGAAACCATCGCCGGCCGGTAAGCCGAGGTCCAGGATAATCAGATCGGGCATGTGTTTGCGGACGGCCGCGATCGTCCCCACGCCATCGGCTGCAAAAACGACGTCGTAATGGTTCGCTTTTAGCCGGAGATTGAGGCCCAGGCGCACATCGGGATCGTCATCTACAATCAAAATCGTCTTTTGGCTCACCTTAAATGTCCCCCGTGAGAAAGAATGGCGCTAAACCTATCCGCGTTTCTGGCGGTCCATTCCACTCCCTCAATACTTATCGGCCGGGACCGAAAAACTTGCGGCAGAACCGAATTTTTGGGTGGTCAAATCGACGGGGGCGGGTCCAGCAGGACCGATCGTTGCCGCCGGATGGGCGCTTTCCATAGGTACACAAACAGCAAAAGCATCACCCCGGAAGTCAGAATGCTGGCTTCCGGACCGTACTCGCCGCCGCTCCAAAGCGTCCCGGCCGACCAGCGTAAAGTGAATCCCGTCAATCTCATCGTCAGTCCGCTGACGTTTACGCCAAAAAGGGGAAGGGTAAAGTTCCAGCCGAAATGCAGCCCGATGGGCAGCCATATGTCGTGGCTCCGTAAGAAGGCATAGCCGAAGAGGATGCCGAATCCCGCGGTGTTGGCCAGACCCAGCCAAGTGGAGTTGGGATTGCCCGCGTGCAGGGCAGCGAAGATCACGCCCACGGGCAGCACCGTCGTCCAGTTGCCGAAAGCCCTCAGGAGGATCTGAAACCCGAAGCCGCGAAACAGCAGTCTCCTCGCCTGCCGACCCGAACAGCAGCAGCACGGAAACGAAAAGGAACGAAGCCACGCTGGCCTCACTCGCGGGATCGCGCTCCATTCGCGCAGCATGGAAGAGCAGCGGCCCCGCCAGTACCAACGCCGCGCAGCCGATGCCGCCCAGGCAGCCCAATGCCAGGTTAATGAGCGCGGCTTTATCCGAAGGCAACCCGATGGCGGCGATGCCCCTTTGCGCGTAGATCCGCAGGCAGAGCACGTTGGTCACCGCCGCCGCCAGCAACCCGGTGACGGTGATGCCGACCATGTATCCGCCGGTCCACGCGAGCAAGGGGCCCAGCACGAACGCTGTCACGAAATAAAGGAGGATATAGACAACCACTTTCACGATCGGGGGAAACGCGTCAGTGCGAGCCGGCATCGGGTTCCACGGCTGCGCGCCGCCAGTCTCTCCGATTATCGCCCGCCGCCGGCGGCGTTGGCTGTGGTGGCTTTGCGGCCCTGGAAACACTCCCGGCAATAGACTGGCCGGCCCTGCGTGGGTTTAAAGGGCACTGTGGTTTCGCGCCCGCACTGCGAACATACGGTCATGGTCTCGGTTTTGCCTGCACCTTGGGGCGCCCCCTGCCGTTTGCTCTTGCATACTTTGCAGCGCTTGGGCTCGTTCTTGAAGTTCTTGGCCTGGAAGAACTGCTGTTCTCCCGACGTGAAAACAAATTCTGTTCCGCAGTCGGAACACGTGAGAATCCGATCCTGGAACTCCGCCATAACCCAACCTGTATCCTCAAACGGGTTGCTGCGGACAGGCCGAAGCCTGTCCGCCTGTGTGTTATTCGACTTCCCGGCGCGACTTTTTCCGGTTTCGCTTACGGGCCAGCGCCTGCTTGACCCGTTTCTTCTCTCCAGGCTTCAGGTAAAAGGAGTGTCTCTTGACCTCCTTAATAATGTCCTCTTGCTGGACCTTACGCTTGAAGCGGCGAAGGGCGTTTTCGAGCGTTTCACCCTCCTGCAGTTTTACTTCTGCCAAATGAACTACACCTCCCAACTCGACCAAAAATTTCCCGCTTATCGCAGGGAAGGTACTGATATCATTAAGTGGTTGGCGGATAAAGTCAAGTCCAAATTCCCAGCATCGCTGGCGCCAACCGAGCCATATCGCCCCAAACTACTTATTTTTCAGTGGCTTAACGAATTTTCATCGTAACACAACTGGCTGATCCTCAGGCGCCACGGCCAGTCACTACCGCTTTCAAGAAGTCGCGGTTCATGCGGGCGATCACTTCCAGCTTGATCTCTTTCGGGCAGACCGCCTCGCATTCGCCGATGTTGGTGCAGTAGCCGAACATTTCGTGGCTGGCCTGCGCCACCATGGCCACCGCGCGGCGATAGCGCTCGGGCTGGCCTTGCGGCAGCACTCCCAGGTGCGTGATCTTGGCGGCGGTGAACAGCGCGGCCGCGGCGTTCGGGCACATGGCCACGCAGGCGCCGCAGCCGATGCAGGCGGCCGCGTCCATGGAGATGTCGGCGGTTTCCTTGGGGACCAGGATGGCGTTGCCGTCCGGCGCGCTGCCGGTGGGCGCGCTGATGAAGCCGCCGGCGGCGATGATGCGGTCGAAGGCGCTGCGGTCCACCACCAGGTCTTTGACGATCGGGAAACGCCCGCGCGCGCCACGGCTCCAGGTACAGCTCGTCGCCATCCTTGAAGTGGCGCATGTGTAGCTGGCAGACGGTGGTCGCCGCGCTGCGGGCCGTGCGCCACGCCGTTGATCATGAAACCGCACATGCCGCAGATGCCCTCGCGGCAATCGTGGTCGAAGGCCACCGGCTCTTCGCCCTTGGCGATCAGGCTCTCGTTCAGGACGTCGAGCATCTCCAGGAACGACATCTCCGGATTGACGTCCGGGACTTCGTAGCGCACCATGCGGCCTTTCTCGCCCGCATTGCGCTGCCGCCAGATATGCAGAGTGAGTTTCATTTACTTGTAGCTCCGTTGGCTGGGGTGCACGTAGTCGAAGTGCAGCGGCTCCTTGTGCAGCTCGGGCGGCTGACCCTCGCCGCGATACTGCCAGGCGGCCACGTAGGAATACTCCGCGTCGTTGCGCAGGGCCTCGCCATCCGGCGTTTGATACTCCTCGCGGAAGTGGCCGCCGCAGGATTCGTTGCGCTCCAGCGCGTCCAGGCACATCAACTCGCCCAGCTCGAAGAAATCGCCCACGCGGCCGGCTTTTTCGAGCGACTGGTTCAACTCCTCGCCCGTGCCCAGCACCTTCACGTCGCGCCAGAACTGTTCGCGCAGGGCGGGGATTTTTTCGAGCGCGCGCCGCAGTCCTGCGGCCGTGCGCGCCATGCCGCAGTATTCCCACAGCAGCTTGCCCAGATCGCGATGGAAGGAATCCACCGAACGCTTGCCCTTGATATCGAGCAGGCGTGCTGGTCTGGCAGGCGACCTGCGTTTCGGCCTCGCGGAAAGCGGCGTGGCTCGGTGTCCAGCTTGGTCAGCTTGAGAAGTCGCCAGGTAGTCGCCGATGGTGTAGGGCAGGACGAAGTAGCCGTCCGCCAGGCCCTGCATGAGCGCGCTGGCGCCCAGGCGGTTGGCGCCGTGGTCGGAGAAGTTAGCCTCGCCGATGACGTACAGGCCCGGGGATGGTGCTCATCAGGTTGTAATCCACCCACAGGCCGCCCATGGTGTAGTGGATGGCGGGGTAGATGCGCATGGGCACTTCGTAGGGGTTCTCGCCGGTGATGCGCTCGTACATGTCGAACAGGTTGCCGTAGCGCTCCTTGATGACGTGCTTGCCCAGGCGCTGGATGGCGTCGCGGAAATCGAGATAGACGCCCAGGCCGGACTCGCCCACGCCGCGGCCTTCATCGCAGACCTCCTTGGCATTGCGCGAGGCCACGTCGCGCGGCACCAGGTTGCCGAAGCTGGGATAGCGGCGCTCCAGGTAATAGTCGCGCTCGGCGTCGGGGATCTGGTTGGGCGGGCGCTTGTCGCCCTTCTTCAGCGGCACCCAGATGCGGCCGTCGTTGCGCAGCGACTCGCTCATCAGCGTGAGCTTGGATTGATAATCGCCGGTGACCGGAATGCAGGTGGGATGGATCTGCGTGAAGCAGGGATTGGCGAACAGCGCGCCCTTCTTGTACGCGCGCCAGATGGCGGTGGCGTTGCAGCCCTTGGCGTTGGTGGAGAGGTAGTAGACGTTGCCGTAGCCGCCGGTGGCCAGCACCACGGCGTCGGCCACGTAGGATTCGATCTTGCCGGTGATCAGGTCGCGCGTGACGATGCCGCGCGCGTGGCCGTCGATCACCACCAGGTCGAGCATTTCGTTGCGCGGATACATCTTGCACCTGGCCGGCGCCGATCTGGCGCTCCAGCGCCTGGTAGGCGCCCAGCAGCAACTGCTGGCCGGTCTGGCCGCGCGCGTAGAAGGTGCGCGAAACCTGCGCGCCGCCGAAGGAGCGGTTGTCGAGCATGCCGCCGTATTCGCGCGCGAAGGGCACGCCCTGCGCCACGCACTGGTCGATGATGTTGACGCTGATCTGCGCCAGGCGGTAGACGTTGGCTTCGCGCGAGCGGAAATCGCCGCCTTTCACGGTGTCGTAGAAGAGGCGGTAGACGCTGTCGCCATCGTTGTGATAATTCTTGGCGGCGTTGATGCCGCCCTGCGCGGCGATGGAGTGCGCGCGGCGCGGGGAATCCTGGAAGCAGAAGCATTGCACGTTGTAGCCCAGCTCGCCGAGCGTGGCGGCCGCGGATCCGCCCGCCAGGCCCGATCCCACCACGATGATGTTGTACTTGCGCTTGTTGGCCGGATTGACCAGCTTCAGATCGAACTTGTGCTTGTCCCAGAGGGTCTCGATCGGGCCGGCGGGGATTTTGGCGTCGAGTTCCATATGCGTTCCTATATCAGCGTCAGCACGCCCAGCATCACCATCAGCGGGATGGAGATGTTGCCGATGGCGACGAACCAGGCGAAGACCGCCGCGACTTTCTTGAGCATGGGCGTGTAGCGCGGATGATTGATGCCCAGCGATTGGAACATGCTCCACAGGCCGTGGTAGAGGTGCATGCACAGCAGGGCCATGGCGATGATATAGAAGATGGCCACGGCGGGATTCTGGAATCCGGCGATCACGTTGGCGCGCACGTTCGCCCTCCTCGCAGCGGCAGCACGCTGCCGACGGTCAGATGCAGCACGTGGAAGATCGACGAAGGCGGCGATGATGGGGCCGCTCCAGATCATGGTGCGGGCGGCGTAGCTGGTGGGCACGTCGTCCTTCTTCACGTAGGCTTCGGGGCGGGCCGTCCGCTTCAGCGCCACAATTGCACGGAGGCGGTGATGTGCAGCATCACGGAAGCCAGCAGCAGCCGCGCGCACGGCCCATAGCAGGACGGCGTGGGAGTGCAGGAATGCGGCGTAGCGGTTGATCTGTTCGGTGTCCGGCGAATAAATCTGCAGGTTGCCGATCAGGTGGCCGAGCACGTAGCCGAAGAGGATCACGCCGGTGACGGCCATGACTGCTTTCTTGCCGATGGTGGACTCGTAGAACCCGATGGAGCGATTCAATTGACTGGTTGTCGCGATGGCACTCATGTGGATTTTTCCCCGGGGGAACATTCCAGTATATATTGCCCCGCGACCCTGCGGACGGTGGGCTGGCGATAGCATTTCTTGGCGGCCGCAGGAGTGCGGTCGCGGCAGGCAAGATCCTGTCTCTTTGGAAGTTACGGAGCGGCCTGGGAGGTTTGAATGGCGCATAGGCCCGTGCCGCCGGAGGTGGCACAGGTTCCCGTGTTACTCAATGTCGTGAAATAGATTTGGGACGTGCCTGTGGCGGCGCCCGCGTTGTCGATTACGATTGCGCTGGTCCCGCCGGCTTCGGCGCTGCCCGCAGTGGGCGCCGTGGGCACTGCGCCGCTGGTGACGTTGAAGCCGAAGACGCAGCCGGTATCCTGGGTGCAGCCCTGATACGCGCCTTCGACGCTCAGGAAAATGTAATCCGCGGCGGCGGTGGCGTTATAGAATTCGGTGACGGCGGAGCAGGGGTAGCCATCGCCGAGGTAGTAGGAACTTACGCTTTGTCCACCCATGACGTTGGCGGTGATGGGTATCTGGTTCAAGACCTGCACGAAGTCGTAGTCGGTTTCGCCGCAAACATAGAGATGGCCGGTGGGATTGGCGCTGGACGATGTTAGATAGATATTGTCGAAGGCTCCGGTGAAGAGCGGGTAGTAACCGACGTAGACCTGGCTTTCGACGTTGGCGAGGTTGGTGAAGTTAGTGGGGAAGGAGAAGACGCCGCTGCAGCCGTATTCGCCGCTGTATTCGTCGTAGCAGTTGGTCTGGCCATCGTTGCCGGCGAAGACATAGGTCATCTGGGCGCTGGAATCGACCAAGGGGGCGTCCCAGAGGCCGTAGACGAAGTCGAGCTGGGCGGATGTTCCGGTGATCGCGCCGGTAGTGGCGTTGAGGGCGTAGTAGAAGCTGCCCGTGTCGCCGACGAAAATCAGGCCGGAGACATGGTCGAGGACGGGCTGGGAGAGCGCGGTCGAGCCGAGGGTGACGGGCCAAGGGCTGGTGGTGACTTCGGCGGGTGCACCTTTGAAGATGCCGGTGAATTTGTGGAGGACGCCGGTGTCGTCGCCGATGTAGACCGCGTCGCTGGAGTAATCGTAAAAGGGCGAGGAGAAGCCGGAGAATCCGCTATTGGCGAAGGTGAGGGAAGTCATGCAGGGCGCCGCGCAAGCGCGATAGGAGCCGGGAGCCGTGCGGGAGAGCGTGACTAGAGCGGGGTTGGAGGCCCATTTCAGCACGACGAGGCTGGAGAGATCGACTTCGCCGGTTTCGCCGCAGTTTGCGGTGCAGACGTACTGGACGTAGGCCACTTGGCTGCCGTCGAGCGAGAGGACAGGGGAGAGGAAGCTGTCTCCGGCCGTGTTGTACTGCCAGTTGACAGTGGGGACCGTGCCCCCGCACGCGGTGTAGAGATTCTTGTAAGCGGTGATGGTGGCTTGGGAGGCGGTGCCGAGGATGCCGGTGGAGAAGGCCACGTAATCGTTGGGGCAGCTTGCGGCGGCGGTGGTGAACGTGTATTTGGCGGGGAAGGTGGTGAGGCCCATGGCGCCGGCGCCGAGATCCATGCTCCAGTCCTTGCGCAAGCGGTGGAGTTTGTCGGGGCTGAGCGCGCTGTCGCCGGGGGCGGGATTGATGGCGAGCGTGTTGCGATCGCGGGCGAGGGACACGGGACGGGCGATATTGGCGGACGGGATGGCGAAGGTCCCGCGCGCCGGGGCGGCCGGCAGCGGCAGTTGGGTGGGCGCAGGCGCGGGGCGGGCGGGCGCGGCGGATCCCTGAGCCGGCTGGCCGCGATGCAGTTGCTGGAGGATGTAGCGCGGGTCGTTCACGATGGCGAGCCAGCGGTCGTGGGTTCCGTTTTTGATGGCTTCTTCCTCGGTTCCCGGGTTGGAGAAGACGATGTGGTGGTGGGTCCAGTCATCGGGGATGCCGGTGATGGGGAGTCCGCCGAAGGTGAGCTGTTGCGCTACCGCTGGCGAAAGGCCCATTCCGATGGCGGCGAGTACGACTGCGAGTAGGACTAAGGTTGTCAATTTCATTTCTCTACCTTTCCATTTTTCAGATCAGTATACGACTGAGTTTGGATGAAGGCTAGTGAAATATCAGGTAATTCAATCGTTGACCGATGTATTACGACGGGACGGAGGAGGATTCGATCGCTTCCATCAGACCCTCCCGTGAAGGTATAGAGTACCGTAAATTCTCCCGAGCTGTTTAATCTCGTATACCAGCCCCGCTGGCGCTGTACCGCCCCCTCCTACTCCGTAGAGATTCCCGGCAGGGTCGAGCGTCACCCCGTCCGAGCCCGTGCCATCCGCCGCACCAGTGAAATTACGCAGCACGGTGTACTCACTGGATGTCGAGAGTCTGTAAACGGCCCAGTCCTGGCGCGGCACTGGCGGCAGTTCCGTAAATGTTCCCGGCCCGGATTCTCGGGCAATGATCATGCCGGGGCCGCTGACCGGACCGGGAAAGTTGTACAGCACTGTCGCGGGCCCGCCGGATCCACCTTATACAGCACGCCTGCATTCGGTGGCCCTCCAGCTTGCGTGGTGCCGTAAAGGTTCCCCGCCTCGTCGATGATTACTTTGCCGAATGGCCTGGTGATAGGGGTTGGCCCCCTCCGCTTCGCCCGTGAAGGTATAGAGCACCGTCTGCTGGCCTGCGGCATTTATTTGTAGACCGTGCCGGCGTTCGCGGCGCCGCCAAGATACGTCGTCCCGTAGACGTTTCCGGAGCTATCAAGGGTAACGCCGGCATAAGGGTTGGCGCCATCCGAACCGCCCTGGAAACTGTGCAGGGTCTGGTACGTTCCAGCGTGGAGCTTGAAAACGACGCCAAGATTGGCCGTCCCGCCGAGATACGTTGTTCCCGTAGAGATCCCCGTTGGCATCGCGGGCCAGCGTTCCATACGGGTTCGCACCGCGCGTGAAATTCCCGAAAGTTTGGACGACGCGCTCGAAGGCGCTTGCGCGTGCGCAAGTGCCAGGAATAAACAAAGAAGCAGGAAAAAGGCTGAGAGATTCCTCAAGATAAACTCCAGTGTTAACAATAGCTCTTTTTGTTCGCATGGCTGACCCACCGCTCGCTTTACGCTCGCGGCTCAGTTACGAATCGCGGAGTTACGAGTCGCGGATCGTTCGCCGCCGGCGCGATCTCGCGACCGGCCCGTCTCGCTACGGAGAAACGGGCAATAATTAGGGATGAGGCGGAAACTATGTTGGGCGGCCCTCGCCGCCTTTTCGCTCTTGGCACAAACTCCCGGAGCGCCACAACTGGTGCGTCTTTACCCCGCAGTGTTCGATTCGAGCGGACAACCGGTCACCGATCTCGCCGCCAAGGACTTCGAGATCGTTGACAACGGCAAGCCGCAGGCTGCTTTGTTTTTCCGGGAAGCCCGACGCGGCGCCGGTGGTATCCTCGCCATCGGAATTCGCCAACCGCAAGAACGGCAGAGTCGGGAACACCGTAGTCATCCTGCTCGATCTGATCAACCTGAACGCGGGGGACAGGACGGAGACCTGGCATGCCATCGCCAAGTCCCTGCCGCAGTTGGAATCGGGCGATTCCGTTTATTTCTACATGATCGACCTGAAGGGGGAACTGGTTGCCATTCACGCTATCGGGCCCAAGTCCGCGGACGATGCCACCTGGCCACGCGACGTGGGACAGGTTTTGGATAAGGCGATGAAGAACGCCAGCCACGGAAAGCAGGTCCAAATGGGGCAAGAGGATCAGGTGAAGAAGACCTTCCACCAACTCGAGGTCGTGGCTGGCATGATGGCCGCATTGCCAGGGCGGAGAAACATCCTATGGGTCACCGACGGGATGCAGAATGTCTACAACCCCAAACTGCCGTGCAGCGGGGACTGGGTGGACTGCGGGCTGTATGTGCCGCACCTGGCAGTTGCGCTTGCGCAATCGAGCGTCGCCGTGAACGTGGTGTCGTACAACAAGGATCTCTCGACGGCCGGGCACGCCGATCCGGCGGGTTGGGAGGACAAGTGGACCCCGGCACGCATTGCAAATGCCGAGGTCCCCATGCAGGAAATAGGTGACCAGCTTGCCATCGCGGCACACGGTGGCGGGTCTGCCGGCAACGGACCGGTTTATAAGAGCGGCGTCCGCAGTCCGGATGCCTCACGGGATCTGGCGCAAATGGCTCTGTTGACTGGCGGCGGCATTTACTTCCGGCAAGGGATTCGGGAAGCCATTCAGGGCATCTTCACCCGCGATGCCGCTACGTTCGAGGTTGCCTATGACCCGTCCGCTGCAAACTGGGACAACAAATTCCACCGCGTCCGCATCACGTGCAAACGCAAGGGGGTGGTGGTGCAGGCACGAGCCCGCTACTACGCTCTGCCGGATTCGCGCCCAGCCGGGGATCGGGTGAGGGCGGCGCTGATCCAAGCGCTGCAGAGCGCGGGCGATGATCCCGACATTGGCTTGTGCGCTGGAAGTTCGGCGGCGGCGGCAGGAGGGCAAGGCGGCGTGCATCTGAAGATCCGCGTACAGCTCCTCCGACATCCTGCTGCGGGAAGAGGATGGTAAGTTCAAAGGTTCGATTTATCTGTTGATTTCCGATCGGGGCGCGGCGGGGCCGGTTGGCGAGCCGGTGGTGTTGAACCTGAATCCGGAATTAACGGCTGACCAGTACCAGCAGGCGATGAAAGAGGGATTGCCGTTGGCGCAGGATCATCCTATCACCGATGGCGTGCGCGCGGTGCGGGTGATTGTGCTCGATCAACGCACTAACATCGCGGGGTCGGTCACCATTCCTTTGGTGTGATCGGAAACTGCCCTACCAGGTAGCCTCGGTGTCCGGTGCGCGACATGAAATCTGAGCCGCGGCGGTAGTTGAGCCGCGAACTGAGGGGCGACCGTGAGGGAGCGGTAGCGAAGCCTGTAGTAGATTGCATGCGTTACTTCATCACTTTTGTCTGCTACGGCGCTCACCTTCACGGCCACGAATTGGGCTCAGTAGACCGCCGCCACAATCTGTTTGGAGCCAGGGTGCTGGAGGCCGATGCACAACGCGCCGCTGCGGAGCGCCGCAGCATGCATCAGCCGGCTTATGAGCTAGGTAGCGACAGCCGTCCGGCCGTGCTCGAGGGGGCTGCGGCAAGTCTGCTTGCACCGTGGTTGGAATCTGTTGGCCGCGCATGTGCGAAGCAGTCACGTGCACGTCATCGTAGAAGGGGAAAGTCCGCCGGAAAAGGTGATGAACGACTTCAAGGGCTACGCCAGCCGGGCTTTGAACCGGCTCGATGGCGAGGGACCCGGCCGGAAGCGGTGGGCGCGTCACGGTAGCACACGATGGCTGTGGAGGGATCAGGATGTTCATGAGGCCGTCCGCTATGTCGTCGAAGAGCAGGGCGAACCGATGGCCGTCTTTTTGGGGAATATACCGTGAGGTGCGGCGACCGCTCCCTTACCGGTCGCGGCTCAGTTACAGTCGCGGATCGGAGCGTCTGTCCCCTCCCGGCACCACTTCGCACACCCAAAAAAGGCACCCCCCTTGACAACGGCGCGCAAGCGTGTTTAACCTAACGCGACGTGCGTTTTCGACGGCGCACCACGTTACAGGGGGAGCTATGGTCAATCGAGCGCGACTCGGTCTGTCGTTGTTGTGCATTGCAGCATGGGGAACGGTTCACGGTTTCGCCCAGGTCCCGGTGGGGTCTTTGAACGGTGTGGTGCACGACCCGAGCGGCGCGGTCATGCAGGGGACGGCCATCACGGTCACCAACAAAGACACCGGCGCCGAACATCGGTGATGTCGGGGAGCGATGGGTCGTTCGGCGTAGCGCCTTTGCCGGCCGGCACTTACGTTCTAAAGGCCACGGCGTCGGGATTCCGCTCGCTGATCGAGCAGGCCACCGTGCAGGTGGGCCAAGTCACGACCCTGGACCTGGTGATGCAGGTGGGCGCGGCCGGCGAAGTCGTCAGCGTGCAAGGGGAAGCCGCGCAGCTCGATTATGACAGCCATACCATCTCCGGCGTGATCACGCGCGAGGAAATCGAGAACCTGCCGCTCAACGGCCGTAGCTTCCTGAACCTGGCCATGCTGGAGCCGGGTGTCACCGTCTCGGCCAATAACGTGGGCCAATACAACCGCTTGTTCGACGTGAACATTCTGGGCGCGGATTCCGGCAACGGAAGCGTGCGCATCACCGTGGATGGCGCGACAATCGCCGACTCGGTCACGGGCGGCACGCAGCAAAACTTCTCGCAGGAGGTAGTGCAGGAGTTTCAATTGACCTCCACCAACATGGACCTTTCGAACGCCATCGGGGCGGGAGGCGCTGTGAACATCGCCACCCGGGGCGGCACGAACGATTTTCACGGCAGCGCCTTCTTCTTCGACCGGGACCACGACTTCTCCGCGTATCCTTACCTGGCGCGCGATCCGAATGAACCGGCCAGCCCTTTCTTCGCGCGGCGCCAGACGGGTTTCGAAGTCGGCGGGCCCATCAAGAAAGACAAGCTGTTCTTCTTCTCCGCCCTGGAGCATACCAACCAGGTGGGGGTCTATAGCGCGGTCCCCAGCGACCCGTTGTTCGCGCAATTCGCGTCGTATGCCGCCAGTCCCTTCCATGAAAACGAGATCAACGAGCGGTTCGACTGGCTGATCAACTCCAAGCACACGGCTTCCCTGCGCTATTCGCACGACGGCAATAATGGCTACGCTCCGCCCGGCGGCGGCGATCTGCCTTCCGACTGGGATGTGAACTCGAACTGGGCCGATTCCGGCGTCTTTTCGCTCACCAGCGCGTTCAGTCCCTCGCTGGCCAACGAATTCCGCTACTCCTACACCTTCTGGTCCAATTACAACAATCCGCCGACGGCGGCCGAGTGCCCGGCGCCGTGCCTGGGTTTGGGACTGCCGAACATCAGCATTGTGGGCGTCTCGAACTTCACCATCGGCAACGCCACCAATGCGCCGCAAAGCCGCCTCTTGCGCCGGCACATCTTCTCGGACAATGTCAGCAAGACCAAGGGGACCCACTCGATGAAGTGGGGCGCCTACTGGGAGTATCAGTATGGAGTCGGGACCTACGCTTATGCCGCGCCGGCGGCGGGCGAAGTATTCTCGCCGGAGATTGTGCAGGGGATTAACGGCTTCCTGGCGCAGGCCGGCCTGGGAGCGTACGCGGTAAACGTGCCCTCCACCTATAACACCATCAACGATATTCTGGCGCTGCCGGTAGCCGGATTCGACATGGGAGTCGGCGACATCAATCAGCCTCCGCTGTGGAACAAGGGTAATGCCGACCACGACAACACGTTTCATTTCTTCTGGCAGGACAATTGGCGCGTGAAGCCGCGATTCACGCTGATTTATGGGCTCGGATACACGTACGAGAGCAATGCCCTCAACTACGATTTGACTAAGCCCGAATACCTGGCGCCCATCTTCGGCGCGAATACCCTCGGAACTCAACCACACCAGCCTTTCAATTTCAGCCCCATGCTGGGGTTCGCCTGGACGGCGACTAAGGACAACAAGACTGTGATCCGCGGCGGCGCGGGCATCTATTACGACACTCTCAATATCGAGGAACGGCTGATCGAGCGCGCCATGCTGGGGCCCAATGGCACGGGACGCGCTTTATTGCCCGATAGCGTCTTTTTCCCGACCATTTTCCAAATCAATGGCTTTGGGAATCTGCCGGCGCCGATACAGCCCACCAGCCTGGCAAGCAATCCGTTGGCCAGCCAGTATGGCCTGCCCGGCATCACCAACTTTACAGAGGCTGAATTCCTAGGTCTGATCCCGGCGTTCTATGCAGGAGCCCAGGCGGAACTCGGACCTCCGGGCAACACCAGTCTGGCGATCCGCAATATCAACGTCTTCAAGACCGGGCAGGACATCATGGCATACAATTTCCGGCCGCCCTATTCCGAGCACGCCAGCATTGGAATACAACGTGAGTTGCGGACCGACTTCGTGGTGACCGCCGACTTCGTGTACAGGCTGTACCTGCACCTGCCCATTCGCTACGAGGATCTGAATCACTACTACAGCACGGCCGGTCCTGTAATTCCTGCGTGCACGGGGTCGCAGGCCGCCGACCCCACCGCGGAATGCTCCACCGGCCCCATCCAGGGCATTGTCAGCGGCGGCCGCTCGCACTACGAGGGACTCCTGCTCAAAGCCAACAAGCGTTTCTCGCACCGAACCAGCGGGCAGTTATCGTACGCCTACTCCGACCAGGTCGGCTTCAACGGCGTGGTGGACGACAGCAATTGGTTCGCGTCGGTGGGACCGCAGGCGGGCCATCAACTCCTGACCGGCTCCCTGGTGGTGGACCTGCCCTGGGGCTTCATGATTTCGGGAATCACCTCATACCAGAGCGTGGGGCCGATCGAACCATACATCTCGGGTGTGGATTTGAACGGCAATGGCGCATTTGAAACCGGATTGACCAGCGGGTCGCCGCTGCCGGGTATCGGTTACAACCAGTTTGGGATCAACGCCGGAAAGGCCGAGCTGGTCCAGTTGGTGAATCAGTTCAACCAGAGCAACCCCAACCTGCAACTGGGGGTGCCGTCGGTCTGGGCTTTCCCGCGCAGCTTCAACTCGCAGGATATCCGGGTGACCAAAGTATTCAAACTGGGCAGCGAGCGCGCCAAGCTGTCTCTGATCGGTGAGTGTTTCAACGTGTTCAATATCGCCAACCTGGGTGGGTACAGCTATAACTTGACCCCGGCGTCCACTTCCGCCGCTGCCGCTGCCAGCAGTGCCGGTTTCGGAATTCCGACCAGCCGCGACTCGAACATTTTCGGCTCGGGGGGACCGCGCGCGTTCCAGTTTGCTGCGCGCTTCTCGTTCTAAGACGCGAGGATGGTCGCGCGTTTCCCGGCAAGTTGGATGATCGACGTGAAGCCGCCGACTCGGACCGGGTGATGCGACAGTATCGGGCATGGCTTGGGTTTTGTTACGGATAGTCAGCGTGGTTCGCGGAGACTGCTCCAATTCCGCGATCCGAACGGCATGCTGCCGCAAAACGCTCTCCACTTGTGAGGTCCTGTAGTCGCAGTTCTCAAGGTGGACGACCCTGGGCGGTGCACCGCGCGATTTGGCGAGGTCGATAAAATCTGAACCGGCCGTCACAATCGTAAATCCCTCCTCCGCGGCGTATTCCCATATCTTTTCATCAGACGTGGAGCGGGCCATTCCAGTATCAAATACATGGAAAGACCCTGGAGAAGGTTGCCCGAGGCGGCCCACAAGCTTGGGCGAGAGATTCGCGTCAAACAAGAGCTTCAACGCGACTTGCGTTCCCGCCCGGCCTGAGAGGCATAGGCGTAAATGAACAGCCAGGGGAAGGTAAGCCTCCAAATTTTCTCTTGACAATTAACCACTATGTTATATAACATAATGGTTAGATGACGCAGAACCTGGATCTCACGTTCTCGGCGCTCAGCGATCCAACCCGCCGGGCCATCCTTTCCCGCCTCGCCATCGGTGAGGCTACGGTGATGGAATTGGCCCAACCATTCGATATGAGCCAGCCCGCGATCTCCCGGCATCTCCGGGTGCTGGAGGAAGCGGGACTCATCACGCGGCGTATAGAGGGAGCCAAGCGCCCTTGCCGGCTTGCTCCTGGCGGGATCGCCGAGATCGAAAAATGGCTGGGACTCTTACGCAAAGCGCTCGAGTCGAACTATACCCGCCTCGACAAGGTTCTGGCGGCGCAAACCAAAAAAGGAAAGCGAAAGGACAACGTATGACGATGACCAAGATGACGTTAAAAACAGAAGGCGACCAGCACGTTGTGGTGACCCGGCGGTTTGCCGCGCCGCCCGAAGCGGTTTACCGCGCGCACACGGAACCCTCGATCATCCAGCAATGGCTGCTCGGCCCCTGTGGCTGGAGTATGCCTGTTTGCGTGAGCGAAGCACGCCCTGGCGGCATGATTCGCTACGAGTGGGACGATGGGAAAGGACATGGCTTCTATTTGACTGGGGAATATGTGGCGCTCGAGCCCTTCCGCCGCATCGTTCACGTGGAGCGGATGCATCTTCCCGATCCTACGCCCGACAACCACATAGAAACGACCTTTGAGGCGGACGGGGACGGCACCCTGATGACGATTCGAATGACGTTGCCGGATGCCAGGACGCGCGAACAGATGCTTGCCTCGGGAATGGAGCACGGCATGGAAGCCAGCTATGCGCGATTAGAGGCAATGATCTAGCTTTCGTCATATCGATTGCGCGCGTGGTCTCTCGCGAACGCCAGGAGATGCAATCGGCGGCCCGCTCTTCAGTCAGCGTTCCGCCGATTCAAGGTTGAGCTTTGTAGAACACATAGAAAAACACAGCCACACTGAGGCTGGCCAACAAACGAATAAACGATGTCAACGCCGTTACCGCAGCAACTGCACCGGCCAGAAGAGCGGATAGGTCGCGGATGAAGCCGACCGCCAGCATAATCGTCAGCAGTGCCATGCCGATCAATGCGAAGAGCGCCGCACTCTTGAGGGTCACTCGGTCTTCCTCTTCGTCGTCGTCTTCGGGAGCTTTAGCAGCGTAGGCGTCGATGTAGCCATCCGGTTCAACTTCTTCGTCTTCTGAGCGGCGGAACCTTCCCTAAAGAATCGACCAAAGTAGCTTTGGGTGTGAATTCCGGCGCCGTCCATGTCTGCAACGAACTTCCCGTGAACGGTCATGTCCGATTGTAGCGCCGATCACTCCAATCGGATCGCCGCGATTCGGAAAGATCGTGCTGACTTACGACGAATACGGTGTCAGCCCAAATAGTCCTTCGATCCGTTCACGGATAGAATTGCAACGGGCCTGACGGTGAGCGCCACCACGCCGGTGCTGGTAGGGACGGCGTGTAGCCGCGCTCGTGCCTCCCTGCGCGAATACCCCTGACGGCGCCGAGCGAGTGAGCTAGAAGTGCTTAAGGCTTGAAGTGGGGCTCAGGCGAGGATTGCGATTTCCCTTACGCTCGCGCACCAATGATGGCTATCGGCGCTCGCCGCGATAGGCGCTCCGCCGGATCGCCTGACGAATCCTCTGGTACACGCGCGCCTTCTCCTGCAAGCTCCGCACGTGATGCAAAGCGAACGCCGCCACCACCGCGTCCGCCGGCGGCAGCGGGTCCGTAAACGATCCTGCATGCAGGTCCGCTCGGCCACCAAAGCGCGCCAGGCGGTTCCGCGCGACGGTGAGCATCTCATTGTCGAGGTCGCGCACTAGCACCGAAACGTTCGGGAAGCGCTCCAGAATGGCTTCCGCAAGCGAACCGGTCCCGCCGCCTAAATCCACGGTGCGCGAGGCGGAGTGCGGCAACCCGGCCGCCAGTAGGTCCAGATGCACGCCGCGGCGGCAAAGTTTGGCGGAAGGATCGACGGTTTCCAGTGAACCCGTTCCGCCACGTGGCCGCCCCTCCCGTCACTGCTCAAGCCCCGCCCGGTCCAGCCTGGTAAGCGGATGGCGTCGTGCCGGCCACTTGCAGCGAGGAAGCGGAAACGGTGTGCGAACGGTATTCGATAGCGCAGCCATAGCAGGCAGGGGTTGCGCCGCAGACGTCTGCGCTGTCCGGGCTCACCGTCAGGTTGACGAGACCGATGCCGGGGACCGTGTTGGTGAGCGCGAGAGTCCTGGCGTTGAACGTGTAAAGCGTATTGTAGTTCGAGAAGTAGATTGTGCTACCGTCAGGCGAAACCGCGGGATTCGAATCAGTGTTCGAAGTATTCCGACCCGGTATCTGAACATTCCCGACAATCCGGCCCGTATTCAGGTCGATTTTGTCGAGAATAGTTTGCCTGAGCAGGCATGACAGGCGCGAACTGGCAGAATCGATGCGCGCGTTTCGATCGATGGCCTTGGCCAGCCATTCCTAATTATAGGCGCCGTCCGGTCCGGCCGTGATGCCGCCGGAGCAACACTGGTTTGGATTCCTTTCTCAGCTAATCAAGGCGCTGGTGGAAGTCGCCGGAGAAAGCGGGATAACCGCCTTGACGGTGGTCCCACCATTGGCTGAACGAATGTCCAACCAACCGCCGAGTTGCCGGACTCGCTCCCGCATGCTGGCGATGCCGACGCCCGGCGTGGCGCCGGAGCGCATGCCGCTGCCTTGATCGTTCACTTCCAAGGTCACGTCAAACGGGGTGCGAACCAGCCGGATACTCGCGCTGCCACTGCCGGAGTGGCGGTGAATATTGCCGAGCGCCTCCTGTACGATGCGGAAGAGCGCAATCTCCGCTTCCTGTGGCAGGCGGCCCAGATCCGGCGCCACGTCAAGATTCACTTGGATGCCGCTACGCTGCGCAAAACCGTCGACGTAGATGGCCAACGCGGACTGCAGGCCCAACTCATCGAGTTCCGGCGGATGCAACAGGTGAGAAACCGTGCGAATCTCGCGCAGGCACCGATCTGTCAGAGCGCGGCATTCGGCCAGCGCCCGCAGGGATCGCGGCCCCAGCGCGGCAGCCGACTCGTTCACCACCCAAAGATCGATGCTGAGGCCGACGAGCAGTTGGGCGGTGCTATCGTGCAGCTCACGGGCCAAGCGCCGCCGTTCTTCGTCTTGCAGGCGCAGAAGACGGCCGGAGAGCTTGTGCAACTCGATCTCCGCGGCCTTGCGCGCGGAGATATCGCGGATGAAACCGGTGTAGCCGGCCGGATCGCCGCCCGAGACCGCTCCCAGGGAAACCTCAGCCGAAAACTCCGTTCCATCCTTTCGCCGGCCAGTCAACTCGGCACAGGACAGACGCTCTCCAAGCTGGAACTCAGGCAGGAGCATGGTCAGCGGCTGTCCAATCATTTCTGTCGCATCCCATCCGAATGTTTTTGCAGCGGCTGGATTCACCAAGGAAATGCGGACATTCCCGTCGATCGAGACGATCGCGTCGGGAGCCGTGTCGGCGATGGTCCGGTAGCGCGCATCGATTTCGCCGCGGGCTTGCTCGACGCGCCGCCTGGTCTCGATCAACCAGGCGATCAAGCATGCCGCTCCCAGGAAGGCCGCGAATCGAAGGTAAGAAGGGGGCTGGTGGTAGAGTTGGAATCGCGGCGGCAGAAAGAAATAGTAGAATGCCAGCGCGGAAAGCCCCAGGCACACGAGGCCAGGCCCTTTGCCTCCGTAACGGGCGCTCACCGCGACAGCCAGAAAGAAACAAGAAGAAGGCGCATCTAGAGGCCAGGCCACCGCCAGCGCGAGACCGCAGCAAATTGCCGCCAGAGCGTAGCGCCGAAGCTGGAAGATCATCGTCATTCGCGGCCAGCTCGGGAGGGCGACGAAATCGGCGGACCTCGATTCGATTTCCATTCCGGCCTTTCGAACTTCCTGTGAGTATACATCTAAAAAATGAGAGCAACCGGAAGACCTTCGAGCAGTACCTGGCGATAAAGGAAGATGCGATCCGGAGGGTGAGTGGTCAGCCGGCACTGGAATACTCCTCGCCGGTGCGGAACCATCCGAAGTGGATGACGGCGTGGCTGGAATCGAACGCCGGACAAAAAACGATCTGGCCGTTTCCGATTTTGCACCTGGACGCGTGTGCGGCGGTGGAGGAGATGTCCGACGCCGGGATATCGGCGTAATAGATGTCAACGTTTTGAATGATGAATCGATCCGCTCCGTGGGAGGGACCTTCGGCTGAGGCATGAAGGGGCCAGCTCCTTATTGCCGCGAATGGGCGCCTCCGGGCCGGTTCCGCTCGATGCGTCGGGCCGGCGGCTCAGCTTCGTCCTGTACATATCCTCGTCCGCGCTCTTCAACAGAGCGTCCACGTTCCGCCCATCGCCTGGATAAATCGCAATCCCGATGCTCGAGCCCACGCGCAGTTCCCTGCTCTCAAACTCAATCGGTTCACTTACCGCCTGGCAGATGAGATTCGCGATGCGGCGCGCATCGCGCCGGTCGCCGACGTCCAGGAGCAGGATCGCAAACTCATCGCCGCCGATACGGGCAGCCACATCGGCGCGCCGGATGCTTTCGAGAACTCGTTGCGAAACCGTGCGCAGAACCGCATCCCCGGCGGCGTGCCCGTACCGGTCGTTGATCTCCTTGAAAGAGTCCAAATCGAAGTACAGCACGGCCATTGCGCCGCCTTCGTGGAGGGCGCCGTGTATGTGCGCTTCCATCCGGTCATAGAGCGAAGTCCGGTTGAGGAGCGTAGTCAGCTCGTCGTACTGTGCCCGAAAAGACAACTGTTCGTACAATCCACGGCGTTCGATCGCGAGGCTTGCAAACCGCGCCCACGATTCCAACAATTCTCCGTCCGTGGCAGTCGCGAGTTTCACACCCGGCAGTAGTGTGACGATCATACCGGCAACCAGACTGTTCCGGAAAATGGGCGCCGCCAGGTAATTCCGTTGCGGGCGGTGTGGCGAGTTCTCCACGCATTGCCGCCATTCCGGATCGTCGGAAAGGCTCTCAACCGGCGCTCCGGACAACGCTTGGCGTACGGACGCGATAGGAATCCGGGCCAGGATGTCCGCAAGTCGATCGGGGACCAGCAGCGATACGGAGATTCGCTCAGCCCCTGGCAATTCCACTTGAATGGAGCAGGCAGACAATGGGAGGTGATGCGAGACGGCCCGCGCGATCGCCATTGCAATATGGTCGAGCGGCTGATCCTTTGCGACCAGCTCGAGCACGTTTTTCCGGTCCAACTCAAGGCGCTCGGCTTGCTGTGCGGCCCAGGCGGAGGCCTCGGCGGCCGTGCTCGCCTCCTCGAGTTCCATCGTTCGCGCGCTCTCCAGCGCCCGTCCCCGCAACTGCCGCCAGTATGTCTTATGCAGACTGCGGCCCTGGGTCAGCAGGAATGCAATAAGAGCCGCCGTGGCTAACGCCACCGTGTAGCCATGTGTCCCGCCCAGCAATAAAATCACAATAAATACCGGCGCAAATGCCGTCCAAAGATAGAGCTGGAGCAGCCAGAAACTCGGAGTGAGGGAAATCGTGGATCCAGAAGCGCAGCCGACGATGCACAGCATGGTGATTACGTACGGCCAGCCCTCAAAGCCGTAAAACCAGAGAGCGCTTGCGTTCACCAATCCCGCTGCCGCGGCAGGCAATCCTACGGCGGCGGCAAATGCCGCGTTACGAAACCCTGGGCGTAGCGTGTGAACTCGTTCGCGAAGCCTGGTCAGCGCGAGGCGGATTCCGATGGCGATGACGATCGCGGCCGTAAAGCCCCAGAAGAACGTCGCATGCGCGCGTCTATAGTCCGTCGTGGCAGCGATGATTACCAGGATAACCAGGTAGGGCAGGATTCCCCTCACCAGCCGTGCGATCAAGTCCGCATCTGCCTCGCGCCGCAGCTCCGCCGTCGCCCTGGACGCACCTTCTGGCCCGGTACTCCCCTTCAAGGCGGGCATACCCAGTTCATCGGCTACTTCGGACGGAACTTTAGTTTGATGCTTTTCCCCAGCACACGATTCAATTTCAGACTGAGGAACGCGGACAGGCCCGCCCGAGCTTTATTGCGGCGTAAGTTTGAAAATCACACCCGCGTTGCCAATTCCGCCCGTGGTGGTGGTCCCATAAATGTTGCCCGCCGCGTCGAAGGTAACGCCCCCGTAAGGATTGCCGCCATCGGCGCCGCCCGTGAAAGCATACAGCACCGTCTCCACGCCGGAAGGATTCACTTTGTACACGACTCCCTTTCCGTCGGGTCCGTCCCCAGCGGTGCCGTAAAGATTGCCTTGCGCGTCTAGCACTACCCCTGCGTCGGGGAAGCCCCCGTCGCCGCCCCCGGTGAAAGAATACAGTAGCGTGTAATTCCCCGCCGCATCCAGCTTGTAGACATCGCCGCCGCTGCCGGGGCCGTCGTAATTGGATGTCCCGTACAGATTGCCTTGCGCGTCGCGAATCACGCCAGCGGTGGGCATCCCGCTTTCGGAGCCGCCGAGGAAGTCGTACAGCACGGTCTCATTTCCCGCCGGATCGAGCCGGTACACTACGCCTTCGCCGCCGCCGCCGCAGCAAGTGGTGCCGTAAAGATTGCCGCTCGGGTCCGCGACCACGCCTGCGTATACGCCGAACCCGCCGGCTCCGGCCGCAAATGTGTGCAGCACGGTCTGCTGCCCGGACGGATCCAGCTTGTAGGCCACGCCGCCCCCGGCCGCGCCATAGGAGGTGGTTCCGTACAGGTTACCGGCCGCGTCGCGGATCACGCCTGCCGTCGGCCATGCGCCATCGGCCAAACCCGTGAAGCTGTACAATACCGTTTCATGGCCCGCCGAATCCAGCTTGTACACGACGCCCGCGCCCGCCGCGCCGCCGTATTCGGTGGTCCCGTACAGATTGCCGGCCGCGTCGCGAATCACTGGAGCCAACGGACCGGACCCATCGGCGCCGCCCGCAAAGCTGTGCAGCACCGTGTAGTGGCCGGCCGCGTCCAGCTTGTACACGGTTCCGGCGCCGGTCGCGCCGCCATAGAAGTTCGTTCCATAGAGATTGCCAGCCGCGTCGCGGACCACTCCCGCATAGGACTGGTACCCGCCTCCGCCGCCGAAGCTGTAGAGCAACGTTTGCCCGCCCGAGGGATCCAACTTGTACACGATGCCCGTTCCGGCCGCGCCGCCGCCCGCCGTGCCGTAAAGATTGCCTTCCGCATCGCGAATGACTCCGGCTTGCGGCTGGCTCCCCGCGGTGCCCCCCGCAAAGGTGTACAGCACGGTTTCCTCGCCCGCGGTATCCAGCTTGTACACCACGCCCGCAAGACCGCTGGACGACCGTCCGGCCGTTGTTCCATACAGGTTGCCCGCCGCATCGCGGATCAGATTCCCCGGGCTGGGGTATCCGCCGGAGGACTCGGGAAAG